>JAHHHM010000019.1 GCA_019359355.1 Microcoleus vaginatus WJT46-NPBG5
CTGGTACAACCGGGGCAATGCCTTAGATGATTTAGGACGCTATGAAGAAGCGATTGCTTCCTACGACAAAGCCGTTGAAATTAAACCGGACTTACATGAAGCCTGGTACAACCGGGGCAATGCCTTAGATGATTTAGGACGCTATGAAGAAGCGATTGCTTCCTACGACAAAGCCGTTGAAATTAAACCGGACTTACATGAAGCCTGGTACAACCGGGGCAATGCCTTAGATGATTTAGGACGCTATGAAGAAGCGATTGCTTCCTACGACAAAGCCGTTGAAATTAAACCGGACTATCCAAGCCCTTATTACAACAAAGCTTGCTGCTATGCCTTACAAGGCAACACTGATTTAGCCCTCGAAAACCTCCAACACGCCATCCACCTCAACCCTGACAAATACCGGCACATGGCAGAAACCGACTCTGACTTTAATAGCATCCGAGAAGATAGCCGATTTCAGATGCTCATTCAGGGGAAATGAGGGAGAAAGATAGGTCAACTTGATTTTAAAAACACTTAGGTTTCCCCTTTCAGCAAATTGGCAAATGCAATATGCTCTTTCGGGTTTGCCACAACCAGTAACCGATCACCGGCTTCCAGCATCACTTCACCTGTCGGATAGCGGTAAAGCTGCTTATTGCGTTCAATTGCCATAATCGTTGCACCCGTTAACCGGCGCACTTTAGATTGAGCAAGGGTAAGTCCCTGCAACGGCGAGTTGGGATGAACCACATACCAGTTTCGTTGTAATCCTTCAATTGCCGCATCCAAATTAGCCGCACCCCAATATTCCGCTCTTTCTGGCAAAATATCCCGATATCTTCCACTGCGATAACGATGGACAACTTGCTGCACATCATAGGTGGAATCCCCAAGATTTAATAGCAGATGTGCCCCCATTTCCAGAGAGGCTTCAAATTCAGGCTGTACAACCTCTTGAGCGCCTAATTGGTAAAGTGAATCAATTTCATCATTAATATGGGCACGAACCGTAATATCTAAATCTGGGGCAAGACTCAAGGCACGCTTTAACGTTAATCGGGTTGCCATCGGATCTGGCAAAGCGATTGCCATTGCTTTGGCTTTTGTGAGATTCGCTTTTTCCAGTACCAAAGGACTCGAAGCATCTCCAAATAGATAAGGAATTTTTCGCTCTCGCAGCGTTTGCAGAGATGCTTCATTATTATCAATCACCAGAATTTGATGTCCTTGAAAATAAAGCATTCGCACCAGCGGTTGCCCGACTCTCCCATAACCGGCAACCACTACATGATTTGTTAATTCTTCCTCAAACTCAACCAAGTGAAGCGAATTGTTCGATTGCAAGAGAGAACTGATTCTGGGAAATTGTTCCAACCACTGTAGCCAAAAGGGCGTTGCCTTCAGTACAAAAGGAGTAATTAATAAAGTCGCAGCCGTTGTTCCCACAGTCAATCCATAAAGTCTCTCGGAAAACAATCCTTGACTCTGAGCAACACCGGCTAATACAAAAGAAAATTCTCCAATTTGATTGATGCCCAATCCTACGGTTAACGCTGTTTTGAGGGGATAGCCAAACAAGTTAACAATAATTGCCACAATAGTCGCTTTGCCAATCATGGTAATTGCAACTAATCCAGTTAATACCCAGATATTGGCGAACAAGAAACCCGGATCAATTAGTATTCCAATTGAGGCAAAAAACAAGGTGGCAAAGACATCTCGCATCGGCAAAATGCGATCAAGGGCATGATCGGCATACTCTACATTAGAAATCATTAACCCTGCGACAAATGCACCCATCGCAATTCCCAACCCAATGGCAGAGGTGAATAGGGCAATTCCTAAACACAGCACCAGAATTCCCAAAAGGAAGAGTTCTTGAGAGCCGGTTTGAGCGAGTAGCCGAATTAAGAACGGGATGATCCAGCGTCCCGCAAAAATTGCCCCAGCGATAAAAAGGACTGCTTTCAACAAAGCACTAGCAATCGCAATCCCAATCGCCTCCGTTGGTTGAGTTAAGGCGGGAAGGACTGCCAGCATCAGTCCCAAACCCAAATCTTGTACAATCAAGAGCGCCAGCATCACTTGACCATGCGCCGTCTGAACTTCATTGCGCTCAATCAAACTTTTGAGGACAACGGCGGTAGAGGATAGGGAAAGCACTGCACCGAGGAAAATTGCTGTCGGAACGGTATCAACCCAACCCGTCAGATAAGCCAGTCCCCCGCCTAAAAGAATGGTGAGAAGTATTTGCAGGGAACCACCCCCTAGGGCAATTTTCCTCACTCGTAATAGCTCTTTTAGCGAAAATTCAACACCTAAAGCAAATAGCAACAGGGCTACCCCAACTTCAGATAGCACCTGGATATCCCCTTCAGCGGAGATCAGTTTCAATCCTGCCGGCCCGACAACAATACCACCGAGTAGATATCCCAGCAATGCCGGCTGCTGTAACCGGCTTGCGAAATACCCCCCTGTGGTTGCAGCGCCTAAGACTGTCACCATTTCGACAATCAGCGTCAACTCACCCGACATCTGCTCTATCCCCCTTGAGATTGCTTACAGCATATCGTCAAATTACTTGCTGATAGGTTAGCGACTGGTTATTACTTGTCATTGCAGGGATGCCGGCTGCTGTGTAAAATTTGCAATCTTGTTTGACTCTGCACTAGATCGGCAGGATTCCTTAGATGAGGGACAATCAAGTTAAACCGGCTTAAAAAGTCGTTTCAACGGTTCCCCCCAACACCTGTGCCGGTAACAACCAAGGTTTTTTTGTGAGGTACGATAAAGACAACTTTTAGAACGCAAGCTGTGGGTATGACTCCAGGATCTCATAGACAGCCGGCTATCATTCGTACCGAGCGAGGACTGACAATCTCGGGAACTCGCATCACCCTTTATGATGTGATGGACTACGTGACTGCCCAGTATCCCTCGAAGTTTATTGCTTCTCTGTTTGACTTGAGTGAGGCGCAAATCAACGCTGCTCTTTCCTACATTGAAACTCATCGGGCTGAAGTCGAAGCAGAGTACCAACAAGTTCTGAAGGAAGCCGAAGAACTGCGGCAGTATTATGAAGAACAAAATCGTCAGCTAATTGCTCGAATTGCAACTCTGCCGGCAAAGCCTGGAACCGAAGCTGCTTGGGAAAAACTTCAGGCAGCCAGGGCAAAGCGTGAATCCTAGGTATGATTTTTTTGATTGATCATAATCTTAAAGGGCACGCCCTCATTTTCTTGGGCGCGATCGCTAGTCAAGGTTGGCTCGATATAGTGCCGATTCAGTTTGTCACGTTTGCACAGATGAAGTTGCCAATCGATAGTGATGATCGGCGAGTTTGGCAACTTGCCCAAGAAAATCAGATGATTTTGCTGACTGCCAATCGCAGTATGAAAGATAAGGACTCACTAGAGCAAGTCATGCGTGAAGAAAATACCCCAACTTCATTGCCGGTGCTCACAATTGGAAATGCTGATCGACTGCTGAATGAGTCCGAATATCGAGAACGCTGTGTTGAACGTCTAATTCAGATTGTGCTTGATATTGACGACTATAGAGCCTCTAGGCGAATTTTCATTCCCTGAGACAATGAAATATTAAATGCTCTTCATCTTATCGAAAAATCGGGAGGTATAATTACCCCACTACACGTTCAACCCACCACATCAAATCATTTCAAAATTCATAATAATACGTTTTTGTCAAGAGTTTTAGCGTTTAGCCCAGTTCAAATGTTGCACTGCATTTTAATGTTTTAGCGGCCAGTAATTTTCCAGCAGATGAAATAGATGAGAAAATGGCTGCGTGGGACTGGACTTTGAGGGTTCAGCCATTTAATTTGCCGGCTTTAAATTAACAGTCACGATAGAAGACTCGGTCTCTCGAACCGTGAAGATAGCCGGCTTTGTAGTCTGCATTATCCGAGTGCTGGGATTGGTGAGTGTACCCATCTCGATAGCCCATCTGGAATTCCGGCAAGTGAATGTTGAGGTTCATCAATTCTAAGGAAACTAGGGTTCCGCGTTTGTGCTGGTTGCTGTTGGTTTGCATAAAAGATGCCCTGGAAATCGTATTAGAACTAAGAGATTTCACCTAACTCGCTTTGGGTAGCCGAGAGTCAGAGTTAATCTGAGCATTCTAGCCAGCTCAGCAAGCAAGCCTAGCTCAAGACTTAAACAGGCCGACTGATTTAACTGAGTTCATAAAACCATATCCACTGGGCACTGCACTACTAGCGCAAGTAGCGAAGTGATTAACCGTCTTATCTATCGCAAGTAGTAGATCCCTTGATCCCTCTCATAAAAAGATTATGGCAAAAACAGTATTATCTCCAGCCCGTGTCAGTATCCAAACCAGCCGGAGGTTTTATCTTTTCTAAAAAGAGAAGAATAGCGACCGGAGGAAAGTATCGCTCAAGCTATAGAACGCGCATTATTTAAAAATAACTAAACCCCCAGAAAAGAATCTCGTTTTTAAGATTTAAGGCTTAACGCTTGCCGGTTTTGGCATTTTTTCCGGTGGTTTTTCCGGAAGTTTGGTCGCTTTTGGGAGGGTTGATGCCGGTTTTACCTGGCTTTCCAGTGGTTTTCTGTGCGCCGGTTATGGAAGTCGAACGACGCCCTGTTGAGAGGGAAGTCTGCGGCCCTGTGGTTGGCATTTGCTCCTCATCTGATTGATCAGAGGTAGAGGTTGGGGTTGTGCGCCGTTGGGTGCGGAAGGTGACGTTGACACCTTCGTTCGATTGTTCTAGCACCAGCAGAGGCGTGGGTTTAGCCTTTTGATCCCAGTGGATATAAGCAACCCGACCTTGAATCGTTGGCTGCCAAGTATCATGATCCTCGGATGTGCTCAGGTAGGTTTCAATACAGTCGATAATTTGACCGATGGTTACCGAGGTCGGTTGCGTGGGTAATTTTGTTAATTTAATTTCAATGCGGAATAGAACTCGCTTGGTGATTTTTGCACCTTCGCCGGTTTCATATTCCACATCAAACAATTCATCAACTTGACGCCCCATCCCCCGTGTTTCTTGCGTGGGACGCAAGGCTAAAGAAATTTTATCTTTAACCTTTACTTTAATTTGATTAACAATGGCAAAGTGGAACGTTTCCTCCGCCATCCGCATTCTGAGATAATCTAAGTTAAACTCACGCGAGTGAACCAAGTCTGGATTTTTTTCCATTTTCGTGAGTGTTCCGAGAGCCAGCTTGTATTTCTTTTGCATCTCTCGACTTTTAAAATCTTCCATCCTGAGTTTTTTGTTCAGGTTACCGATTTGCAGCTTAGCAAAGATAGCTAAAGCGAGCAGCAAAAACAAAAGTCCTCCAGACACCCCCATCCACATTTGGTCGGCAGATTGTTTTTCCACCTTAGCCGGCGGTTTAACAGAGGCAGATTGTTTTTGCACCTTAGCCGGCGGCTTAACAGGGGCTTGCGCTAACAAGGGATCAACAAGGATGATTGAGACTGACATAAGGGGGCACCGTTAATATTTAAGGGTTATTTTTATCTAAAATCGATTGGGAAACCGATAGCTTTGCGACATTAGAACTAGCTTGCATAGCACTATCCTAATTCAGCCACCGCGATCGGTAGTTACGAGCGTCGATATGACTGAGGTAGGGAAAGCAGGAATACCGGCCTAATCCTCCCGGCCACCAGGGGTCTAGAAACCAGTAAAGTTGATTGCCGGTGAGACCCTCGCAATAAAAATCAATGGCATCGCCTACGATATGCCGGCTGTTAGAAACCCCACCAACACGGCGATTAATTTCTGCAGGACGATACCAACTGGTAATCCGCAAAGGCCGGCCAATGCGATCCCGCGCCCGCTGAGCGAGTTTGGCGATGCGGATCATGGCATCTACTGTAGCTTGGTCAGGAGGCATTCGCGTGCCGCCGTGGGTGGCTTCTGCCCAGGTAAAGTAACCATCTGGGATAATCGGGGCATACATTTGAATGTTTTTGGGAGTCCACCGTTCAGGAGGCTTAGGCACAATCACCAAGGGCGTGGGTGCAGCTTCCAGGCTGCCGCGACGTGCCAAATTCATTTGTTTTAAGTCATCAAATAATGATGTAATCGCTTGCGTTTTGGTACTCATTTGCCGCCAGCGTTGAACCAGGACGATTAAAGCTTCTCGCTGGTGATCGGCTTCCTTATACTCAATAGACAGCCGGCGGGCAAATGCCAGGAGTTCTCGATCCAGTTGGGCTGCGGCTTTCACCAAAACGGCTGGATCGCTTTTACCGGCTTCTAAATTTTCTGCCTTAATTCCCAAACTCACCAGTGCTGCAGTGCGCGAATCGAGTTGTCGCCAAATCCGGACAGCTTCTGTCACGGCGTTGCGCTGATGGGCTTGACCTCGATAATACTGGGGAATGCGCCCCGCAAACGCGATTAAGGCGGGATCGAGGATTTTGAGGAAAGGTTCGGCAGAGGTATTTTTTTTCAGGGAAACAATGGCTTCTTCGCGGGAATCGAGTTGACGCCACACTTGAACCAGTCGCAACAGCGCCTCTCGCTGATGGGGGTAGCCGGTGTAATTGGGAGATAGTTGTTCGACAAATTGCAGCAGAGTCCCGTCTAAATAGGACTCATCGGAGTTTTCAGCGTAGGCATCCGCAGATTGCGGGATATTAAGAGAGGCAATCACTTGAGGCAGTTTGGCAATCGTGGCTTCGCGCGTGTCCAACCGGCTCCAAATCCGGGCAGTTTCCAGCAAAGCATCGCGCTGAGCCGGCAAGCCGTTGTAATATCGGGAAAGTTCACTCACCAGTGTCAGCAGCGCTTGATCTAAATAAGCTTGGTTTTCCGGGAAGTCTTCTATCTCACAATCTATTTTGAAATCTTCCCCGTAAGCTTGCAACAATTTTTGTTTGTCACAAGCTTCTAACCGCGCAGCGGTGGATTCAGTGGCGGGGGCTGCGTAGCCGGCTGCAAGGGTTTGGATAAAGCGATCTGTGTAGCGACCTTTTTCAGCGTGCCATAAGTCTGAGGCTGCCCACCCCTGGGCAACCAAACTTTCACTCAGACTGCGGATCGTATTGGCGGCATAGTAAATTTGTTCGCCTAGGGTTCTGACTTGTTCCAGCGCAATCCGATTCGCCGGCGAGACGCCCAAGCCGGTTTCCTCATCTGCCAGGATGGGTTGGTTGTGCGCTGTATAAAGTGCTGCCAAGATCGGTTTGTGAATGCCGGTTCTTGCAGCTTCTTGGAGATACAGATAATTGCGCTGATCGGGTGAGAGTTGAGCCATAAACAAGCGTGCGATGAGCGAGGATAGCCATGCCTTTTGTCACTTTATCTCAGGCGGTAGCTGCTGGTTTGTTTAGAAATATTCGTTTTGTTGCAACGGATATGGATGGCACGCTGACTTGGCGGGGTAAGTTTACCCCAAATTTGCTACAAGCATTAGAGAATTTAGCGGCTGCCGGCATTCCTGTATTAATTGTGACGGGACGTTCTGCGGGTTGGGTGAGTGGGTTGAGTAGCTTGATGCCGGTTGCCGGTGCGATTGCGGAAAATGGGGGGTTATTTTATCGCGCCGGCTGTGATGTGCCGGTGGCTTTAACCCTGATTCCCGATCTTGCCGAACACCGGCACAAGTTGGCTCAGGTGTTTAACTCACTTAAAGTTAGGTTTCCCAGAATTCAGGAGTCAGTTGACAATCGCTTCCGGATTACTGATTGGACATTTGATGTGGCGGGACTGACGCCGGCAGATTTACAACAGATCGCGGGGTTATGCCGGCAGATGGGTTGGGGTTTTACCTATAGTTCTGTGCAGTGCCACATCAAGCCCTTGGAACAAGATAAGGCGGCGGCTGTGCTGCAAGTGTTGCAAAATGACTTTCCCGAATATCTGCCGGCGCAAGTGGTGACGGTGGGCGACAGTCCGAATGATGCGAGTTTATTCGATTGTGCGACCTTTCCCCATTCTGTGGGCGTGGCGAATGTATTGGAGTATGTCTCGCAGCTCACCTATCTGCCGGCTTATATTACTGCCGGTGTAGAAGCCGAGGGCTTTTGTGAGTTAGCGCATTTTTTGTTAAGCAATTAAGTCTTGAACTTCTCTGACAAATTGCACGGTTACCTAAAGTCATTTTACCGGAAAAAGGTTCCACTCATTCCTATTTTTGACTTATTTTTACTAATTTTCCTGGGTTGGAGATGGTTTCTATAGCGGATATCTCAGCGATTAGGGATTAAAACACAGTCGGGGATCGAAACCCTATCTCCTTTAAATTTTGTTCCGACTTAAATCTACCTTAAGGTCAAGGCTTACCAGTTAACAAATTGAATATAGTAGAAGTAATCCAAACGCAAGGCATACAAGCACTCCTCGCAGTTTTGACCGCCTAGAGCGCTCTTGATGCTTAACGAATGGATTTGAGGTAATTCTTTAAAAAGGGTGCCGACGGTGGAGTCGAAAATACGCCACCGGCTACTGTATAGACAACTACCTAACAACTTCTTACAAGCGCCGGAAAAACTCAGAATACGAAGTGTAGAAAGCTTGGTTTGCGGCAGAAAATTGGGTGAAACTAAACCATCTGATTGTAAAAAGAGCGTCATCACGAAGAAAGCTGATTTAAATCACAATACCTTTCTGACTTCGCTCACTTAGCCTAACCCTTTTTATCACAAGTTGCCTGAGATTTCGATTACATTGTACTTACTCGCATTGCCTCATAGTAAATTTATCAAACTCTGAGAGGTTCGGCAAATGAAATCTATAATTTTAAATGCCACAGCATTCATCTTCACGCTATGTTTAGCAGTGCCGGCGCAAGCAGAAAATCCTGCCCATGTCAAACAATTGCGGGAAACAAATTTGTGTCAGCAGTGCGATCTGAGTGGTGCTAATTTAAGCGGTGCTCACTTAATTGGTGCAGATTTAAGAGGGGCAAATCTTAAGGGTGCGACGTTTGAATCTGCCAATTTAGAAGGTGCGGATTTAACCAACGCAAATTTAGAGGGCGCGAATTTCAGCAAAAGCTATTTAAATAGTGCCTCATTGAATCAAGCAAACCTCAGACAAGTCAACTTCTCGAAAGCCAACCTGTCATTTGCCAACCTGATCGGCGCGAACCTGATCAATGCCAATCTTGATAACGCCAACTTGCTAAGTGCCGATTTACGACAAGCAGATGTCGCCAGTCAAACACTGGAAACTGCCAATTTAGAAAGTGCGCGTCTGCCTGAGGGCGTTAACGTTGAATAGAAACTCCAAACAAATAAAGGCTATTAGAGAGTGGAGTTGAGCGTCAGGCATGATCAAAAAACTGCTTTGCCTGACGGATACCAACTTCACTCCTTGCTGTGTCTTTGCTTCAGTAAGACCAAACAATTAATGTTGCTCAACTCATTCATTGCCGGCTGAAAATTTTATCTCCCTTCAATCGCGGCAATCTCCACAGACTTTACACCCCACATTGCAGGGTAAAATAAAACGTTGCGCCTTGCTCCACCGCAGATACAGCCCAGACAAACCCGCCGTGAAGATGAATAATGCGCTGAACTGTTGCTAGTCCAATGCCGGTGCCTTCAAAATCAGCCATTGCATGAAGCCGCTGGAAAGGGCCAAAAAGTTTATCTGCATAAGCCATATCAAAACCGGCACCATCGTCGCGGACAAAATACACCGATTGGCACTGGTTCATTTCTGTATTGTCATTCGCAATAGCGGTAGGAAGCGAAACAGCAGAAAGCGGACAAACCCCAAATTCAATGCGAGCGTGGGGGTGCTTGCTGGTAAACTTCCAGGCATTGCCCAGCAAGTTTTCTAACATCACCCGCAGTAGTTGAGCGTCCCCACTGGTAATAAGGTCTTCTGCGATTTTAAACTCGACTGGGCGTTTCGGTTGCGTCCTCAGCAGTTCTGCTGCCACATTCTGGGCAATCGTTGTTAAATTTACAGGTGAAAAATGAAGTTCCCGGCGCGTCACACGGGACAAGCTCAGTAAATCATCGATTAGCTGGCCCATTCGTGCAGTGGCAGCACAGACGCGACTCAGGTAATCTTTGCCGGTGGCATCTAGGGTTTCACCATAGTCTTCTAAAAGCGCCTGACTGAAGCCGTTAATACTCCGCAGGGGCGCTCGCAAATCGTGAGAGACTGAGTAGCTAAAGGCTTCTAGCTCTTGGTTGGTGACTTGCAGTGCGCGTGTGCGTTCAATGACTCGTTGTTCGAGTTCATCATTAAGCCGGCGAATTTCCGCTTCCGCTTGTTGACGCTCCGTAACGTCCACTCCAATGGCCCAAGCCGCCCAGCCTGGAAGGGGAACGTGTTCTGAGACGTTTGACCATGTCACCGTCTTTACACTCCCATCTTTACAGCTAAATTTCCACTCCCAGTCTCGATAATTGTTACCTTGCTGTTGCCATTGGGCCATCATGAGGGCGCGATAGGCGGGATCTGGACACAAGAGTTCTAGCCATTGCGGGTTGTCAACAATCTCCGCAGCCTGATAGCCGGTGACGCGTTCGCATTCGCGGTTCCACACGATAATATTGCCTGCTGTATCAAAGGCATCCATCATCACCGGC
Source organism: Microcoleus vaginatus WJT46-NPBG5 (assembly GCA_019359355.1). Taxonomy (GTDB): domain Bacteria; phylum Cyanobacteriota; class Cyanobacteriia; order Cyanobacteriales; family Oscillatoriaceae; genus FACHB-68. Next base: position 10,537 of record JAHHHM010000019.1, read on the forward strand.
ATATTCTCCAGCACTGCACTCAAGCGCCGTTCACTTTGCCGCAAGGCTGTTTCTGCCCGGACTCGTTGGGAAATATCTGTAAAAATGCCTAACAGTCCGGCGATTTGGCCGGTTTCATCTTTAATTGCGTCGGCGCGAAACAAAATCGGCATCAGTGTGCCGGTGCGGCTGTGCATATGCACTTCACCCCGCCAAGAATTACCCTTTCTCACGCGATCAAATACTTGAGTTGCTAGGGAGGGTTCAGCAAAAACGACTGCCGGTCCTCCGGCTGCTTTTAGCTGTTCGCAGTTGTATTCAAACAGCTCGGCAAACGCTGGATTGAGATAAACCGGCGTGTCGGCAATATCAAAGATCGCAATCGCATCGCCGGCACTTTCAACGGCTGCTCTCACGCGCAAAAGCGCTTGCTTTGTCTGTTTGCGCTCGGTGATGTCACGGCAGGTGTAGAGCACGGTTCCTTGTTTGATGGAAACGCGCTTGACACTGACAAGCATGAAATGGGAATTGCCGAACTTATCTTTTATCTGGCGCTCGATATTGCGGATTTCTCCCAAGCTATCTAGCTGATTTACATCGAACAAATTCTCGCCTAACAGCTTTGAGACGTTGCCTAACGCATAAGCTTCGGACACAGAGTAGTTGAATGTGTGAGCAATACTGGGACCGACATAAATCAACGTGCCGGTGTCATCGGTGATGAAGATAGCATCGGAAATGTTGCTAAGTGTGATGCGATGAAGTTCTTCTGACTCTTGCAGCGCGGCTTGGGTACGCTTGCTCTCGGTAATGTCGCGCACCATTGACAGAACTTCATCATATCCGCTGACGACACTTCGCGCTTCGTAATGCCGCATCTGACCATTTTGCACGAGCTGGTATTCCAGGATGTCTGTCTCGCCGGCTTGCAAAACTCGCTCGATGCTGTGGGTGAATTGTTCGGCTAATGAAGCCGGCAATACTTGCGAGAGTTTTTTGCCTAAAAATTCCTCGGGAGGGGCTAACATCTCGAAGTCTTGAGCTGGGATGAAGTCTATATAAGTGCCATCTTTGGTACTGCGAAACATGGCATCCGGGATGGCGGTGAGAATAGCTCGATTCACTGCTTCACTTTTGCGAAGCGCTTCCTCGGTTTGCCGATGTTCGATTTGCGTTCGCAGTGACACGATGCCATAGGCTAAGTCTCTGGCAAGTTCTGTTAGCAGTTGTAACTCTTCATCATCAAAGGCATCGGCTCGATCTGCGTAAATGTTGAGTGCCCCCAATGTGCGTTCCCCGGCAATGAGTGGCAGCGAAATGAGTGCGGCATCGCTGCGATCATGCCCTTCCCAATTCCAAGCTGTGTCATCCAGGGTGTTAGGGTTATTCTTGACAATCACAGGTTGGCCGGTATAAATGGCTGAGCTGCTTGGCTTGTCTGAAGCCGGTGAGAGTTTTTTTTCTTCGCTAACCCATGCCGAAGTATAACCGCCCACTTCTACGATCAGCCGGCAGATATCGTCCAGTAACTCGGTTTCCTCGGTGGCGCGGACGACTGCCTGGTTGCAGGCGCTTAAGACTCTGAGCGTGCGGTTAACTTGGTGCAGTTCTGTTTCTGCCTGCTTCCGTGCCCAGTCGCAGGCTATCATCTCACTCACAATTTGTAGTGCCCGCACATCCTCAGCTAACCATGTGCGATTTTTTTGGGTGTCATCAAATTCCATGAAGCCGATCAGTGTGCCGGTAGTGGAATAGATGGGAACTGCTAACAGGGAGCGGATATGTTGCGAACGCAACATTTCTTGTTCGGCAGCCGCTTCTGTCGGCATGGTGAGGGTATCTGCAATGATGATAATTTGCCGGCTCTTAAGTTGCCGCATCCACCAAGGAAACTCGGCAGTGTTGAGCGTGCGAAGTGGCTCAATTTGCCCTTGAGTAGTGGCAGCACGCCACTCAAAGGTTCTCTCCATTCTGCTGCCGTCTTCGGAAATTTGATAGATGTGAGCGCGGGAGGCGCAGATCACTTCTCCCAGCAGTTGGAGAACTTGATTGAGTTTAACTTGAGGCGAGACGAAGAATTTGGAAATGCGGGCAATCATTTCTTCAATGGCAAGCCGATGACGCAGCTGTTCTTCTACCTGCTTGACTTCCGTAATTTCCATGACAATGGTGCCAATGCCACTGAGTTCACCTTCGCCGTCTTCGATGGGAAAAATAGAGGTTTGCCAATGACGCTTTTGCTGCAGATCGCTGAGGGATTCACTGGTGAGTTCACTTTTGATCAGGTTGGTATTGCTGGTGAGTATTTTGTTCAGCAGTGGCTCAACAGCCGGCGCGAGTTGGGGCGTGACTTGACGGTAGGTTTTGCCAAGATGTTTGCCCACCGGCATCCCATTGAGTTGTGCCAAGGTTTGGTTAATTTGAACAAAGCGCAACTGTTTGTCTAAAATTGCTAAGCCGACCGGAGCAGCGGCAAAAAATGCGTTGAGGCGTTCTTGGAGTCCGGATAATTGCCGCTTTAATCGTTTGCTGCCGGTGATGTCGCTGGCGTTGGCATAAAGAATTTGATTTTCATCTCTCATGACGCTCCAAGACAGCCACAGATACAGGCCGGTTTTGTTGCGATAGCGATTTTCAAAGTGGCAAATGCTGCCGGTGCTGCACTTTTCTAGTGCACTTAAGGTGGCTGCGACATCATCCGGATGTACGAACTCGATCCAAGGCTGTTCGCGCCAGTCTGCTGCTGTCCATCCTAAAATTCTTTCCCACGCCCAGTTGACTGTCTGGAAATCCCCGTCCGGCCCGATCGTACAAAATACATCTGATGACAGGTTGAAAAAGGCTTTTAATTCGGACTCTGTCAAGGCTAGTTCATTCATAATATTTTTACTCGGATCGGGGTTTTCCATTGGCGCATCTGAATTATTCGATTGGTTTTGATTTGCAGCCGCGATGGCAATTCATCAAACGTCTGTTTTCGGTGCTGCCGGCAAGCCAGCTCACACAGGCATTCTTCTAGAGCCGGTTGCACTTATGATTAATAAGACAGAAACGCGCAGAATATGTCTTTTTTCTGACAATGAGTTTAATTGCATTCAAGGATTTTTTAGGTCAAGCAGGTGGCAATTTGGACTAAGCTTGTGCCAGTTTTTGAGTCTGGAACGCTTACCGAATCTAGCGGGAGAACAGGAAATACTTGTCAGAAAACACGCTAATCAATCGCTTAAATAAAAGTTTAATATTTTTAGATAGAAAAAAATTATTTAAGGTTTTCCTTAGGATTAATTTAAGATTCAGCAAGCCAGTGTGAGGTTTTGCAATCGGGGGCTACAGCAAGAGCGGTTGAGGGACTTTTGTGCTGTGGCGAGCTTGCGTGGATAAGCCAGCAGCGATTATCTTTATTTATTATGGAGTCGTTAAGTTTTGCATTGCACACGAGGTGAGCTACCATATCCCCATGCGCCGAGTACGCCTGACGGGAGAGCAAGGGGCAAGTGCCAGACCACAGCAATCACCGCCTGCCACGATGGGGCGGTCAATCTCTGATGTTCGAGGTCAAGCTCGTTTGCAAAGCGTGGGCAAAGCGCACCGACTATGGGTGCCGGTGGGGGCTTGCAGGCCGGCTAAAGGTGGGTCAAAGGGCGTCTGTCATGGGCAGGGTGACTCGCTGAAGGCTGAGGCAAAGCTCAAAGAAGCGAAGTGCCTTTTTTTGCGACTCCTGAGAATGGGTGCACATCACGAGGCACAAACTCGGCTAAACCGGCAGTGGCCAGTTAACTTAGTCAATGTTTTCCTAGATCAGTTTTTCCTGTTTGGTAACACCTGGACGGCAAAAGATAGGGGAGGTGACAGCGGCTGAATTCAGCCGGCTTTGCAGGAGGGGTTTGAAACCCCACAAACATCCCAAATAATTGTCCAGACTGATTTGGGCGGCCCCGGTGCCGTTGCAAATAACCTTTTTACTTAAAGCTTAAAACAACAGGACTTTAAACCTTGCATGAGTGCGAATCGGCAACACAAGCACTGGATGCCAAGACGTGAATGTTTAATAGCCGCTAGGAGAGCAGAATACACCTAGCGGTCTAGAACAGTGTCGGTGTGCCTGCTAGCGGCATGACTGCTAAATATTGAGGCGACCGGCAAAACAGTGTTGAGATTAACGGATGTCTTCACACTTCTTTTGGCCGGCATCAGCAGCAGCGCTCAGCAGCCTCGTCTAGCGCAATCATTTTTGTTGAATCATTTTTTGACTCACACATCAACATTTTCCCAAAAGTTGATGTAGAGCCTGGAACATCCAAAACATTAAGATAAATCAGGCAAATCCATTATGAATACTAATGAACTTGTGAGTGCGCATGAACTTTTAAGTCGTCACGCACAAGGAGAACGAGATTTTCGAGGAGCGCAGTTGGGGCGAGCCAACTTCAGCGCGGTTAATTTGAATCGAACCAATCTTAAAGGAGCCAATCTCAAAGCTGCTAACTTAACAATGGCGACACTCGTCGGCACCAACTTGAGCGAGGCTGATCTGAGTGGGGCAATTTTGTCTCAAGCCACAATGATTGAAACCAATCTGTGCCAGGCAATTCTAAGTGGGGCAATTTTGATCCAAGCTGACTTGAGCGGCTCTAGCCTAAGTGGGGCTATTATGCACAAAACAGACCTAAGTCGAAGCATTCTCGCGGGTGCAAGCTTGGTCGGTGCAGATTTGAGTGGAGCCAACCTAACCGACAGTGTCTGGATTGCAGCCGCTTTAAGTCGAGCGATTTTAATTGGGATTAATGGCAGTCGCGCCAACCTAAATCGGGCTGTGTTCAGTGAGGCTAACTTGACAGAGGCGAACTTGAGTGGAGCGAGTATGATTCGGGCTTACTTAAGTCGCGCCAATTTGAAGGGTGCCAATCTCACTGAGGTTGATTTGACTGAGGCGGATCTGCGGCAAGCTGACTTGAGTGGGGCTAATCTCAGCGGGGCCAATCTCAGCGGTGCCAATCTCAGCATGGCGAATCTTCATGCAGCCAATCTCAGAGGTGCAGACTTACGCGGTTGCAACTTGAGCGGGTCGAATCTGAGTGGACTGTTGCTAAGTGGGGCCAACCTCAGTGGTGCAGAAATGACGCGAACCGATTTGCGCTTAGCCAATCTATCGGGTGCGAATTTATCGGGCGCGAATCTACTGGAGGCGGACTTGCGGGATGCCAATCTGAGTCGGGCAAATCTATGTGGAGCCGGTTTGCTGCTCACCTATCTCAGCGGTGCTAACTTAACTCAGGCGAATCTAACTGGAACTAATTTGATAGGAGCAAACCTCAGTGGTGCTTGCTTGCATGAGGCCATTCTTGGGGGAGCGATCTTGCCGAATGGAGCCACTCACAGTTAGACCGGCTGAGTGCGTTTAGAGTCAGGGCGACTGTTTTTTCAACGGTCGCCTTTTTTAACAACCTTTGCACTGTCTGAGGAGAAATTAAAATTTTATATGAACTTAATCGCGAGTGGCGTTTGTAAAGTTTAGTTTCGCCTTAAACAGTATTAAAAATTCTGCTATGATAAAAAGGTTTGCGACGTACTTGGGTGGAGTGTTACAGATAGAATGAAACAAATGGGAACCCATCTGGTTGTTGATGCTTGGCAGTGTCCTGCAGAGCTTCTCAACGATCCTGAACGCATCCGCCGCGCCCTAATAGATGCGATTTCAGCTGGAGGCGCTACTCTCATTGATATGTGTGTTCACCAGTTCAGTCCCCACGGTGTCACGGCAACAGCCACGTTGGCTGAGTCTCATATTGCCATCCATACTTGGCCAGAATATGGATATTTTGCTGCTGATTTATTCTTCTGCGGGGCAGGAGAGCCTAAACTGGCGATGCAGGTACTCAAAGCTGCTCTTCAAGCTGAGCAGGTAACAATGCGAGAGATACCGCGTGGCTTTTATCCAGAGATGGGTATGGAAGAGCCTGTTTGTTCCGAAACTTTTTCTGCCCGTCCTCTTAAAGCTGGTGTAATTAATTAGAGGATGAGGTGCAAGGTTTATACAACCTTGTTAGCTTGATATCTGATAGGAAGTTGGATTAGGCATATCGCCGATACCCAACTTTTTTTGTGCCTTGTTCCGGAATGGTTGAGAGAAGTTTTTTTAAAAATAAAAATTTAGTTGTATTCAACAATAGAAGGCAACGGCTTTGCAAATAAACTGCATTTTTTTAGCAAAGGAAAATCGGCAAAGTGAGAAGTGAAAAGTGCTTAAAAATTTAAGGAACTTGGGACTTCTCACTCGGATCTGGATGCTAGCGCTTAAGCAACATCGGACGCACAATCCAGTAGCCGGCACCAAACGCAGCGACCACAATTAAAAAGATCGTAACAGCCAACCACACTCCACCCATATCAGAAGATCGTCTTGGTTTCGGGCCGCGACGAGGGCGAACTTCTTGTTGTTCTGTAAACAATGGCTGTGCAAAGGCTGAGTTAGCAGCATCCGGATCAAATACCGGGAATGGGTTGTTCGTCACACTCTCAGAGCCGGCAGAATGAACCCCATGAGAACTCTGGCTGGGGTAAGGAGGCTGCATCCCAAATGTCGAGTTATCGGCACTGCGAGGTGCAACCGTTGGCGTGTACGGCTGGAATGAGTGGACAACCTGCTGCAGGCGATAGGTTGATTGCACAACCTTGTCAATTTCTAGGCGCAATTGCTGATTTTCTTGCTGTAAGTGCTGGTTGTGAGCGTTAACAGACTCCATCTGAGCCTTGGTTGCTTCCAACTCGGCTGCCATTTGCCGGTAGATGGTAATGGGAACAGAAGGAGAGTAGGATTGGGGTTCGGTTGGCATCGAGTTGCCAGAGGCAGTTGCATTTCGCATAAACGATTAAGAATTTAATGGAACATCTGAAGTTGAGCAGAAGTGCTTTTACGCAGAGCCGGTCTATAAAACTATGACTCAGATTAGAACAAGCCGAACCGCAACTCGTCAAGCAATTTGCTACAAATCTCTAAGATATAGCGGCTTGGACTTGAATGCAAAACCAACTGGGTGTTCCCCTAGTCCCTTCTGTGCAAGGAATAAGAAAGGGGGAACCTTGCTTCCCCCTTGCAAAAACAAAAATTTATTCGGCTTCCACCTCGTTACAGGAGGGGGAAGTTCACCGGCTTATCTCCGTAACTTGAACCGGCGTCGTTGACGAGCGACAATCAACGTTAGTGTGCCGGCGGCTAACCCTACAAATGTTCCAGGTTCAGGGACACTGGCGCTTAAAGGATTGCTTGGCGTCTGCAACTGCTCTTTGCCGTCTTCCACTTGCCGGTCAAAACGGTTGAGATCCGCTTCCGCTTCTTTGAGCGCTTTCCGTTGCTCATCGTTGACCAGTACAATCATTGACGAATAGGGCGTGACAATCTTGAAGTTTTTCGCAATTGCATGAATGGCATCAAGTTGAGCAATTTCGTTCCCCTTGATTGTCTTGCTCAACCCTAAAACTAACTGCCGCGCGGCTAACGGTTCAAAGCCGGTGTTAGAAGTCGTCTGAGCTTTGTTTTCTGGTGTCGCCTTGTCTTTATTTCCTGGTTGTGGCTTAGCGGTTTCACTCACCGGCTTTTCCATTACCCAGGCATATCCATCCACCACACTCACCGTAGATGGTCCTAAAGCGGCTTTGGTTGCCATTTGTTGCAAGACTTCTGGCAGGTTGGTTGCAACGCCTCCACCGCTATCTTGAATGGCTTTTAACGTGGCATCATCATAAGCCGGCGGCATTGCACCTAAATGCACCATCCATGCCGGTGCCGGCATCACCGGCACTTCTTTACTGTCATCGGATAGTTCATAACTGCCTTCATCTGTAACAACTAAAATGCCATCGTAGGCAGTATCGCCTCGCAACTGTACAAACTGCCGCAGCATTTCCTTCAGTTGGAGGGTGCCATAGAACGTCATTTTTCCTGCATCAAATTTTTGCAGATCGTCGAGACGTTCTGGTTGTTTACCTGCGGAGGCAGTGATGTATAAGTCCGCATCATTATTGGCTGAGTTATTATCAGCAAATCCGCGATCTTTTAACCACTTGACTGTCTCGCTGAGGTGCTGAGTATGAGTAGCCATACTGCACGAACTATCGACTACAACTGCAAAGCGCTTGCCTTTGGGCAAAGTGTAATCTTTTTGGACTAATGGCTTTGCGGTAATGCGGGAGCCATCGGGTAAATTCACTTGATGAGATGCAGGCTTGTATTGCCCCTCTGCCGGCAAATAAGTTTCTAACCAGCTATCTGAGAAATCTTTAACGGCTTGTCCGTTGCGAATGCGCTGAGTATCTTTTGTCCAAAAGATGTTACGTTTTTCTCCTAAAACCGGCAGTGGCCAACCGTTTTCTTGTCGCATCACTTGATAAGTCAGCCACAAATTCATCTCGGTTGGACGCTGAATTGGGCGGTCTCGCTCCCAAGTTGCTAATGGGGTGGGAACAGGAAATGCTCGCAGCCGATAGTGGCGTGGACCCACTTGTTCGAGGAGTGCTGGATCGACGGGCCGGTAGCGGTTCACCTGTTGGTTATAAACTTTTTGAGCGGCACCACGGGGCGAAACGGTGAAGGGGAAGCGCTTAGCTCGATCATTGGTATCACCCAACCACACGCCGGTTAGAACGGCGCTTTCTGGTAGTGAGAAGTAATAAAGAACTTCTTCAACATCTGTCGTTTGGTTTTTATAGACTTCGTAAAGTTCTACATCTGCCCAATCTCCGTGAGGTTTTACGGTGACTTCTTGGGTTTGCAGCCACACTTTTTTCTGGCCGATATTCAGCAGTCCTGCTTTTGCTTCGTCCCGATTCATGGTAGATTGTAAGGCGTGTAAAACGGCTTTTTGTTCGCCTTTTTGAATGGGTTTGTCAAAAAAATGGGCGTAGAGTTTTTGAGCTTTTTCGATATCTTGACGAGAGCCGTTATACAAAAACGGTGACATCAGCCGGTTGTAGCTATCTTGTAAAAATTGCGAGACGGGTTGAGGGGTGTTAAAAGTTTTTTCATACATCACCCGGATCTGATTACTTTCTTGGATTGTGCTGAGATAGCGGTAGGAAGACAAGTAAGCGTTGAGTAAGCCGGTGCGAATGGTATCGGATTTGGCGACAAGTTCGGCTCTCGTGCTGTCAGTCGCAGCCGGCTTATCTAGTAGTTCAAATGTTTGTATTTGCGGCTGTTGTTGGAATGAGATGAATAAGATCATCCAGGCTGTAACGACTCCTAGAGAGCCGGCAAAAGCGCGGGTTCGCCCATTTTGGCCGGCAAAGGAACGTAAAATACGATAACCCGATTGAATGTAGGAACTTGCCAATAATGAAGGCATGGCAAGAAATAGGGTACAAGTAATGCCAAAGAGGAGAACTAGGAGAAAGGCGGAAAAGGCGTAGTTGATAAAATATAGGGGTTCTGAAGTGAGTATTCGCCAAAGTTCGCCTAAAAATCCGAAGAAACCGAATACGACAAAAGGGGCTGCCGGCACGGCATAAAATAGCAGTAAAAGGCCGGCATACACGCCAACTATCAGCATCAGGCTGTGGGCGATCAGTTGCGTCCAAGCGAGTGCTGGATGACGTTCAGCGTAGCCATAAAGGAGTTCGAGGAGAAAGGCGGCGACACACACAACTAGGGTGCCGAGAATTAAGGTGCTGGCGGGGGTGAGTTCCCGCAAAATAAAGAAGCGGAGCAGGCACAGGGCGAACAGGGGAGCTTCTACGCCATAAAATAGACGCATCAGCTGTAGGGGTTGTTTGCTAAAACGCCATCCTCCGAGGGCTGTACAGGCAGTTGGTACTGCAATTAAAGCGGTGAGGGTGATGAGGAATTCACTGGGAATCAAGCCGGTGAAGGTTGCCTGGAGCAATGCCGGCCCTAGCAAGGGCAGTATTCCAAGGTAAGTCAGTAGCAGAAAGGTAAGATTCCAAAGCCAAAAAATGGCCTGGAATAACGCATTAAGCGAGTTTTTCATCGTGAACTCCTTTCAGATTTGGTTTGGATGGACTACAAGGCCGGTTTTGTCCATTCCTGATTTCTTGAGGCGCAGTTAATTTTAATGTTCGGTATTTCGTTAATGTTCGGTATTTCGTTGATGGGTTTCTCCTGGTCAAATTTATTAAAGCCGGCACGTTATTGCCAAGATTGCCAAACATTTCGTAATATTGGATATTAACTTCAGATATTTTTTAAAATTTGCTTTAAGTTTCAAAGCCTCAAACAAGTTTTTTTTGAGCGTTCGTGAAAGCTTCTATATTTTTAATGCTAACAAGCAATTGTTAATTGCTGTAGAATTGAAGTTAGGCAGTTAAGGGGATTTATAAAATATGATTAATAATTGGGAAATTATTGATTTCCTATTGCCTTAATTAAAAGCTAAAAGCTAAGCTAGAGATTGTTAGCAGCGGTCAAATTTTCATCTAAAATCCGCCCAGCCAAAATTAAAAATCGATATGAGCCATTCCCTAACGCAGCAGGATTTATCGCCGGAATCTAGCACCGGCACTCAAACTTCCGAAATGAAGTACGGCGAACGCAATATTGCTGAGGGAAAACTGATTGTCTTCCCCAATCCGCGAGTGGGACGCCGGTACAACATCAACATTACTTTGCCAGAGTTTACCTGCAAGTGTCCGTTTTCTGGCTATCCAGACTTTGCCACGATCCACATTACTTATGTGCCCGATCAATCTGTGGTGGAACTCAAAGCGATCAAGCTGTATATCAACAGCTACCGTGATCGCTACATCTCTCACGAAGAATCGGTGAATCAAATTTTGGATGATTTCATTGCCGCTTGCGATCCGCTTGAGGTCACAATTAAAGGAGATTTTTCACCGCGCGGCAATGTTCACACTGTCATAGAAGTGCATCATCAGAAGCCGGTTGAGGCATAAAAAGTAGCAATTTCAACGCAAAGGAACGCACAGAAATAACTTCTGTTGCGTTCCTCTGTTTTTTGCGTTTAAACTGCAACAACTGGACGGGGGGCTTCGGTTGCGGAAAGCCGGTCTAACACTTCCACGACTTCACGTTCAAAGGCAACTTGAGCGCGGTTGGTTCTGCCGCCAACGTAAAGTTGACCGTCTTTTTGCAGCGCCCAAACTTGGGAGTGGGAGACGTAACTCATCATGACGCCTAGCATGAGTAAACCGAAGCCGGTGTAGACAAGAGGGATGCCTGGATCAGCTTTAATTTGCAAGCCGGTGCTGCCGATGACTTGAACAATTTTCAGGGTAACACCATTGATTTCTGTTGCCATGCCGGCGCGGAGTGTGGTGCTCAGTTGACCTTGGGCATCGTAAATCAGCAGTGTTCCTTGCAAGTCTCTCGCTAAAAGGGAGACGCCTTCACTGAAATCTGGCTTGGTGGGAATCCAGGTTCCCCAGATGCGCCCTTGCCCTTTGGAATCGAGTTGAGCCATTGGTAATTGCAAGATTGGGCTTTTGTTAACTTGCACTTGAATGCCGGCAATTCCCCAATCGGTTTGGTACATTGTCACGCCTTTGTACCGCAGGGGTTTGTTGACGTGAATGGTTTGCCGATCAACTTCCTGTTCCTGCCGGTCTAAGACTGACAGATCCGAGTAAAATTGGTCGATGTTGCCATCAGGTGTGTAGTCAATCCAGAAACGATTGACTCGGACTGACCAATCTTTCGGAATTTGCGGCGCTGCCCACGGGCCGGCATCGACAATATTATTGATGTGAAAGCTATTGCCGCTGGGAACGAGTTCTTGTGCCATGAAGCCGGTCATTGCGCCCAAAATCGAGCCGGCGAGAATGAGCAGCATACTGGCGTGGACGACAATTGGGCCAATACGTCCAGCTAATCCTTTACGGGCATAAAGTGTATCGCCTTCCCGAAACACCCGATAGCGCCGGCTTTGCAACAACTGTTCTAAGGAATTTAGGGACGCGGCATTTCGCATTTCCACAGCCGTGTCAATTTGAGTGCTGAGTGCTAATTTTTCAAACTGACGCGGGAGATCGTAGAATTTCCATCGGCGGGCAGCGGTTAGGGCGGGAAACTGCCGGGTGAAGGTGCAGGCAGTTAAGCTCGACCCAAATAAAATCAGAATGGACAAAAACCACCAAGTACGATAAACGTGATCGAGTCCAAAAGCGAGCAGCACCTTCCAACTCAGGAAGCCAAACAGGGCGGGATCTTCGGGATAATTGGCTTGATAAAACGCCAGAGATTGACCTTGCTCAATGACGGTGCCGGAGATGCTGAAAGCGGCGATCGCTAGCAGCAACAGAATTGCCAGCCGCAAATCAGCGATTAGGGGCAACACCTCTTTCCGGAAAAAACGCGTTGGCAGTGTGCCCCAATGCAATATTTTTGTTAAAAATGAATCTGTCGATCCTGCCGTCACAGTCTACCTCAGTTGCGATTTACTTATTGTTAATTGTAGAAAAGTTATAGCCTTAACTTTCTTAACAATGAGGGATTCGCTGAGATTTTTCAACTGTTCGCTCACGATCAAGTCTTGAGCGGGGTGACGTGCTTTTGCCGGCGAGTGCGACTGATATACTGGCCGTGGACATTAACCATGTAGGGAACGATGTAGGTCATAGAAGCAGCCATCCAGCGATCTCGGCTCATTTGACCCTGTGTAAGCGCCCAACCGTGATTGATGGTAAACAAAATCGAACCCACCACTAAAGCCACGCGTAATGCAGTTGGTCTCAATTCGCTATCAGTCAGACTCGACAAATACTCTTTTACGGATTGCATGAGTTTTAGTCTGTGAATTGCTTTGGCATGAAGTTCGATAAACTTGTTGTTTATGATTGTCTATTATTTTTAGCTTGTCAAGGACAAATAGCTACTGATTGTCAAGGAAAAATAACAAATCATCAGGCTGCCGGCACGAGACGAAACAGCAAGGAAAATACGCCAAATCCGACTAATAACGCACCGCTAAGGGGTGTGATCCAAGCAGACCATCGGCGCAATTCTAGAAGTTTTTTAATACTCGCAGTGAAGGTGCCGGCTAATATCAAGGGAGCAACGTAGCCCGCTGTGTAGAAAAGCAATAAAATACTGCCTAGAATAGGATCTTTTGTCGTGGAAATCCAGGCAAGTAATGTTGCAAGAACCGGCGTACTGCAAGGGGAAGCAACGATACCAAAGGTAAGTCCAATTAAATAGGATCTAACGCCTTCTGGTAAATCTTTAGAAATCCACTCCATGCCACCAAATGAGGGTAATTGTAGCGGTAAGGCTTCGAGTAAGTTTAGCCCCATAATGATAGCGATGATGCTAACAATAATGGGTAAACCAATGCCAACTTGACCGTAAACTTGGCCGGCAATTGCGGCAAGAATTCCCAAAGCGGCAAGCGTCGTGGCAAGTCCAAGGGCAAACCAAGTTGATTGTGCCGCAGCTTGGATACGGCTTTTGGCTTCGTATCCGCCGATGTAGCCAATGGTAATCGGCAACATGGAGAGCATACAAGGGGTGAGGCTGGTGAGCAAGCCGGCGATGAAGATGATGCCGACACTCATCCAACTGAGGTGGGTTAGCTGGCTGGAAACGAGTCGATCTGCGAGTTGCTGGATTTGATATAGCTGGGTTTGAAATGTTTCTATCATGCTGCCGGTGGAATGCCCAATCAGCTTGCATTGTAACTTACCCATGCTGTTTAAGAAATGCTAGGTAAGTGCCGGTGGCAGCATTTCTTGAACTTGAACACTCACATCTCATAAATTATATTGATTTTTTTAAATGTCTAATAATCTTACTTAAGTTATAGAAATTATGAGCCGTTAAAGAACAATCAGATAGAATAATAAGAGGAGAAAAACCAAGGAGGTCAGGCAGCATGGTACAAGAGGTGCAAGTGCCGGCACAACCAGAAATCATCTACCCAGACAGCGACGGGAAACCAATGGCAGACAATACGAAACAATACCGCTTGATAGTAACAATTCAAGGGGGAATCGACGCACTTTTCAAAGATGATGTGAATGTATTTACTGCCGGCGATTTACTGTGGTATCCAATTGAAGGAAATAACACAATCTGCACCGCACCCGATGTGATGGTGGTATTTGGCCGGCCAAAAGGAGATAGAGGTTCCTATAAGCAGTGGATGGAAGAGAATATCGCGCCGCAAGTGGTATTTGAGATATTGTCTCCGAGTAACACTATCAAAGAAATGGCCAAGAAACAGGATTTTTATAACCAATATCAAGTAGAAGAATATTATTTATATGACCCGGAAAAAGTAGATTTATGCGGCTGGGTACGAAGGGAAAATCAGTTAGAAGTGATTGAGGAGATAATCGGGTGGGTGAGTCCGAGGTTAGGGGTAAGATTTGAGATTGCTGAAGGAGATTTGCAGATTTACCGGCCTGATGGTGAGCGATTTGCATCTTATGTGGAATTGATGCGAAAAAAAGAGCAGGAACAACAACGAGCTAATCGAGAACAACAGCGAGCTGAGGAGGCAGAGGCGTTATTAGAGGAGGAACGCCGGCGGAGGGAAGTTCTGGAAGCTAGACTGCGAGAAATGGGGATTGATCCAGAGCAATTGTGAGGGAAAAATAGAGGAGTGCCGGCAGACATCAGCAGCCTCGCAGGACGCAAAGCGCAACAATCTACTTTTATCTCACATTATTTTGTTCTACAAGCTAAGGCTGCCGGCGACGGCGAGCACGGCGTTCTTCTAAAGACAGTACCTCTGCACCACTACTTTCTCGCGCGACGCGCACCAACAAGCCGGCAATGAGCAAACTTGCAACCATTGAACTGCCGCCATAACTGAACATCGGTAGCGGTAAGCCGGTTGTTGGTAAAGCGCCGGTGGCAACGCCGATATTAAGGAGAGATTGCCCCACCAGCAGCACCATCGTGCCAATCGCAACGAGCTGATGCATGATATTGCTAGCTTTGAAAGCAACTCTCAGGGCTAGTGTCCCAAAAACTACCAGCAACAGCAACAGCAGTAAGCAGCCAATTAGGCCAAACTCTTCGGCAAAGACGGAAAAGATAAAATCGCTGTACTGAATAGGTAGATAAAATAGCTTTTGCTGTGACAGTCCATAGCCGGTTCCCCAAGGGCCACCAGAACCCACTGCCAGCAAACTTTGACTGAGTTGGTAGCCATCCCCCATTGCATCGCCCCAAGGATTGAGAAAGGACATAATCCGCCGGCGCTGATATTCTTTTAGGGTGATACTTAAAGTCGCCAGCATTAGCCCGGCAAACGCAGTTCCCCCCAGTTGAGCGATGGGGATGCCGGCGGCAAGGGCAATTAACCACAAAGTCATGCCGCACAGTGCGGTTGTACTCAAGTTTGGCTGCATTAAAATGCCTAAGAGTACCGTTGCAAAAATTCCCAACCACGTCATGCGAACAGCTTTGGGTAGTCCTTTCCACTGACCAAAAATGCGGGCGCTTTGCAGAACGAGGAAGGGTTTAATAAATTCTGAGGGTTGAACCGGCACCGGCCCAATGGCAAGCCAGCGGGTTGCGCCATTAACGGTGTTTCCCAGTCCCGGCACTAATGTCAACCAAATCAACCCCAGTAGTAGGATAATGACCCAGTTGGCTATCCCCAAAATGTAACGCAGGGGAGAGTGTACCAGGATATTGAAGCCAATTAAGCCCACCACAACCGCAACTAGCTGCCTTTTGACGTAGTACAGCCCATCCCCATAATCATCATGGGCGCTGGGGTAGGAGGCGGAGAACAGAACCACTAACCCCACGAACAACCACAGGAATGTTAACCACCGCAGCAAACGGGCTTCCCAAGCCCATTCCTGCACGGAGGGATCGAAAATGGGAATTAAGCGGCTTATATTCACGAGCGTCGCTATTTTGGGTGCGGTACTAGAACTTTTTAGCACATAAGTAGGTCTTACCTGCGAATCCTAAAACGCAATCCCTTTTATAAATTTTATAAATCCGTTTAATTAGTATTTAATTTTAAATAATTAATATGCTAAAAATTCAGGTATTTTTAAATTTTTAAATTGTTTATATAAACGTAATTTTTATAATTATAGCCAATTATGCTAATAAAAAAGAGGCCGCTGCGACCTCTTTTTAGATGCCTTATGCCATCTAAACGGCAATTAGAGTAAACCGGCGTTTGTGCCTGGTTTGCCAGTTGCCAACTGAACTTTGATGATTTTGCCACCCATTTTCATGATGCGTTGCTGTTCGCGAAACCAGTTATCGTAGGGAACTAGCTTTGTGAAGTAGGTATTTTGCAATTCCCGCTGAGTGCGAATACGAGTCTGGCTGGGAACGCAGGCAGTAACTTTGAACATTCTCATGGGATGGTTTCTCCTGAGGGGGGTGCGAAAAATTTGGAATCTGAATTCAAATATCTAATGTCAACTATTCGCCGCTAACTTGCTTCGTAATTTTAGCGGGAACTTGCGCCTAGACTCTGCCGCAACATAGAACACTGCTAAGGATTATTCTACTTTGGCTGTCTGACACATCGCCGGACGGCTGACACGCGCCCTAAATCACTGGAACAGGTCAGAACCCGTATCGAGTGGGAGATGAGTGCGGTGGAGTCTTTGCTTTGCGATGAGAGCCGGCTCTCGCCATCTGAGGAAGTGCCTCTCTGCTGATCGCTGAGATCCGTAGCATCGGATTCCCCGAACATTTTGTATTTTACGATAAATTCGGCTTTCTTCTCACTGCCAATGTTAACGCAGGGGTGAGAAGTGTATTGAAGGTCGGGAGATCAAGAGTCAATGTTAGATCGTTAAAACTCATTGATTGGTGTGAACAAGCCTTTGACAAGCTAGCACTCACTCTGGACTTCCCTGACCTTACAATATGAGAGTTTTGAGTTGTGAATGAGCGAGTTTTGAGTTTTCTTAACTCAGGACTCTCTGATTCAGCACTCTCCGACTCAGATATTAGCTCAAGCCAGAGCTGATGTAGTCGAAGTAGACACCCATTTCTTTACCGGCATCAGGACCCACCAAGCCGGCGGTGACTTCTTTCATGGCTTGGATAGCTTGTACAGTTGCACCGATGGGCACGCCCAGGGAGTTGTAGGTTTCTTTCAAGCCATTGAGGACGCGCTCATCCAAGATGGAAGGATCGCCGGCCAGCATGGCATAGGTAGAATAGCGGAGGTAGTAGTCGAGGTCGCGGATGCAAGCGGCATAGCGACGGGTGGTGTACATATTTCCACCGGGACGGGTGATGTCAGAGTACAGCAGAGACTTGGCAACTGCTTCTTTGACGATGGTGGAAGCATTGGCGCTGATGGTGGTGGCGGCGCGGACGCGCAGTTCGCCAGTTTGGAAGTAGCCTTTCAGCTTGTCCAGAGCGCTGTTGTCAAGGTACTTACCTTGAACGTCAGAAGAATTAATAACTGCGGTAATTGCGTCTTGCATTGTTTATTGTTCCTTACACTGCCTAATGTTCGTTCGTTCAAATTATCAGTAGGGGTAACCCTTACTGCATGGCACCGATCAGGTAGTCGAAGTATGCAGAAGCTTCAGAGGCATCTTCCCCAGACAGCAGAGAGGTGGCAGCACCTTTCATTGCACGGACGCCTTCGACCACACCATCAATGGGGGTGCCGAGGGACTTGTACATTTCGCGAACGCCCACAACACCGATTTCTTCGATGGGGGTGACATCACCGGCGACGATTCCGTAGGTGATCAAACGCAGGTAGTAGTCCAAGTCGCGCAAGCAGGTAGCGGTCATTTCTTCGCCGTAGGCGTTGCCACCGGGAGAGACGACATCAGGACGCTTTTGGAACAGTTGGTCGCCGGCTTGCTTGACGATACGCTCGCGGGATTCGGTCAAGATTTGGGCGATGCGGACGCGACGTTCGCCGGTGGTGACGAAACCTTTGATCCGATCTAATTCACCAGGGCTGAGATAACGGGCCTCAGCATCAGCATTCACGATGGACTTCGTGACGATACTCATTTAATGATTGCCTCCCAAATAAGAGTGAATCTGGCTTGTGCCAGTAGTTTGCCGGGTTTGTTTTGCATTGGGTGTCAGCCGTGACGGTTGTCAGAGTTGCTGGAACCGGCCCGTTCTGAGTTTCCCCAGATGTCCCTCAAATAGTTTAAGGGAAAGCGACACCCACAACACTTCAGACGCCAGCTACCTTTTGCAAATACGGATATTTTGCAGCATGAGGTTTACACTCTCGATCACAGCTTAATATTTTGTAATATTTTTCTTCATTTTTGGCCGGCGCACAACCGCCTCAAACGGGACGTGCTTCTCATATCCACAGCGCGTTGTGCGCTGAATGCTGAGGTGCGGGTGAGCCTTCATACACTCCAGGCAGCGTCCTCTGCAAAGCGATGGTTGCGGCTGGAGTAGTAGCCGGCAGCATTGCTCCCTCAGCACTGAGTTGAGGCAGAAGAACAATTTTGTTGGAACGTGCCGGTAAAGTTGGCTGCTAGCCGATCAAGCGGCACGCTGGCTTGCGGCAGATGGCATGGCTGCGGGCTATCACATCGAACATAGGCGATAATTAAGAACCTAGAAGCAACCCATTTCTATAGCCAGCCTAAATGATTTGTAAAAACAATTTTTGTCAAAGCTTGATAAAATAGAAGACTGAGTTGGCGAAAAAACAATGATATTTGAGTCGGAACAAAAAGAAATTCAATCTTTAAAAGACTTGATTAATAGTCATCCAGATTCCAGAGAATTGAAAAGGGCATTGGCCGTAAAATTAGCCTTAGAAGGCTATTTTTATCGAGATATTAAGCAAATTTTAGGAGTCTCCTACGGATTCATAAGTAAGTGGAAAGCCCGTTTTGAAGCTCAGGGAGTGTCCGGCATTAAATTAGCTTATAAAGGCAGTCAAGGTTTTTTAACAAAAGAACAAATAGACGAAATAATCGCTTGGTTGATTTTACAAAACCATTGGGATGTCTCGGAATTAAAAGTTTATCTAGTCCAACAATATGATGTGGCTTTCCAATCTAATCAAAGCTATTATGACCTGATTAAGAAAGCTCACCTAAGTTGGCAGAAAAGTCAACAAGTTAATCCTCGCAAAAACCCAGAAATCGTAAAAAAAAGAACTCAAGCAATTGCTAACCTTCTCGAAACTAGACGCCTAGAAATAGAAGCCGGAAGCCTTGTGGTCTATATAATAGACGAATGTCATCTCCTATGGAATGACATTTGTGGCTACCAATGGAATCTAGTTAAAGAACCTTTAAAAATTTCTCTTCGCAATCCTAAAGAAAGACAAACTTATTATGGAGCCTTAAATTTAAGAGATTCGGAATTTATTTTGAAAGCTTATAAGTCAGGTAATGGAGACTGTACAGTCAAGTTTGTCAAGAAATTACTGAAGCGAAATAAATCCGCAAAACTTTTAATAATCTGGGATGTAGCCAGCTATCATCGGGGTCAAGAAATGCAAAGATTCTTAGCACAGCAGAATGATGGATTACCGCCGAATGAATGGCGAGTTACTTGTGAATTGTTGGCTCCTTATGCGCCCGAAGAAAATCCGGTTGAAGCAATTTGGTTACAATTAAAAAGCTTATTGAGAAGATTTTATATATTTGGAAAAAATTTTAATATCGTTAAACGTCTTTTTCAGATGTTTGCAGATTTAAAACTTTTCAATTTTCCTGATCTTGAAAAGTACGACTTGTTTTCACAATTCATTTAGACTGGCTATATAAGGCTTCTGATATCGGTAAGGACGGTTTTTAAAATTGTCTACTGCATTAAAAATTAGAAAATTGTTAATTTAGCCTTTAAGTTGTAAGTGTACAATTCATGAAACGGTTAAAAACATCTATGAAAATTCCTTCGTCGGCTCGACGCACATTTATCAAAAAACTTATAGGAGTGAGTGTAAGCACGAGCCTATTTCAGGTGTTGGGAATTGGAAAATTATCAGCTGCAAAAGCACAATCAATAGACAGCTTTAACAGTCAAGATATAACACCGTTTAATCTGATTCCTCGTCTAGAATACGACTACCTGAGTCCGATGCTGAAGGGGATAGGGGAAGGAGTTGGAGCTTTTGCTCGTGGTGCCGGTGAAGGTGCGGGAGATGTTGCTCGTGGCATCGGTGAAGGATTGGGAGAACGTCTTAGAGATCTGCTCTCTAACTCTGAAGGTAAACGTAAACTTTATGAGTATGCACAGGAACAAGATTTTAGAAGAAAGCAAGAGTTAATTGAATTAATGCGCGATTCAACCCGCGAATTTCAAGCGAAAGAAATCGAGTTGAAGCTAACTGAAATTCAATCTAACTGGGATTTAGACAATTGGAATGGGATTTTAAGCCGTCAGGAAACCGAAGATTTATTAAAAAAACAGAGCGACACACTACTAATTTTACTTTCACCGCCTGCACTGAGTCCAGATGTTCCGGCTTCTATTCGTAATAATCTTGAACTTGAATTGCGTAGTATGGAGGCTTTTCTGGCTAGATACTATCCTGAACAAAATCGACAGCATCCAATTAAATTTTATAGTGGCTACTTTAAGCGGCCTATTAATGATCTCAATGTAAAGCAGTTACAAAGAATTTTATCTCCCATACCGACAGCTATTCTTTATATGGATATCACCGATTATGCCTGTACTTTTCGGATAGGTTTTTGGGGAATTCAAAGTAAAGAAGCTTTGTCTGTAGCCAGTGATGCCTGGAATTGGGAGAACACTAAAAACGATTTAATTTCAACAGGTAAAAGTGAAACAGAAGCCCTTCGGCTGATTCGGAAAATGATAGTCACAAGCAATGAATTGCTGGGATCTTATTTAGCTGACTTGTATTATTTAAGTCTCGACCCCTATTACGAGCTTCAATTACCAAAGTTGGCTCCTGAGCTTGTACGAGAAGGCTTGACCAAGGAATGGTTAGAGCATTATACTAATCAGCTAAAAACCATACAGAAACAAGAGCAGCAAATCTATGAGCAAGAATTAGCAAAAGTTGCTGAAGAAGTTAAGAATAAAAAAATAATTGATCGCTATACTGAAGCAATCATACAAGTTTTAGAGCAAAAAAGGGATTATAAATATAAAATTTTGGGAGCAAAAGGTGTTTTATCTTATGCTGATGAAATGCATAAAATAAGTCTTAAAGACTGTCCCCAAGATTTTCAACAGGCTTTTGCTCGACATAACCTTGCTTGGTTCACGTATGGATCTGAGTGGCTAACTAAAAATTTACGAGATCCCTCAGAAATTAAGGATTCTTGGCGCGAGGTAGTACAAATAGCTGAGAAATATGGTGTCAACGCGGAGGGCTTTTACTAGCAAGTAAGTGGCTATTTACTACATGATAAGAAGGTAGTCTAATGTTAAGTGCAAGTATTGATGAAATACAACGCGATCCATTGAAATATATCCGCCAAGTAGAAGCCGGGGAAACGCTTGTTATTGTGAGAGATGGCAAGCCTATTGCTGAACTTAAACCGATTGCCGGCAGTAAGCAATTACGACCATTTGGTTTGTGTGCCGGCGAGTTTAGCGTTCCAGATGATTTTGATGCTCCTTTTTTGTTGAAGCAGACGGTATCAAGATTTTAACGAGGTCTTGACTTAGATATTTGCTGATGTATTCCAAGAGTTGAAGAAGTAGGCGCGATTCCAACCGGCACACAGCATTACCGCTTCTTAAATAATCGCGCCTCAACGTTTTAACCGGCAGTTAGCAAAACTAGCTGTTTCTTCTGGAGCGATCGCACGCCATCTAACCCCAACTCAACAGTCGTCAAAATATCCCCCACCGTTCGGTTGCCATCGCAAGCTTGCAAAAACGCAAACTCTGCCGGCGACAAAGTGACTATCTGATAGTTGTAATCAAATATTTGCTCACTCGGCCAACCTTGGACACAGGGACTTACCTCTGGAATTGCCGGCAAAAGCGTATCATCAGATAACCAGTCTGCCTTGGCAACCGGCGATCGTCCTAAGAAAAACTCGTAATGAGTAACTTCTGGATCTAAGAGTTCAATCAGCCGGTAGCGTTCGCGTTCACCCAATTTTTCAGCACGTTTGATTAACTCAGCTTCTTTCCCTAAAAGTCGCTCTAAATTCCAATAATCTGGATTCGAGAAACCAATAAACTCTAAACCGGCAGCATCAATCAGCTCAAACAGCGTCTCGATATTGTAGTCAATCTCTTGCGGATGCACATACATATCCGCAAAGCATTCATCCCGCTGATTTTCCATCGACCAGCGTTCTTTTTCTCGCTTGGCAAGTCTGTTATTTTCTGGCAAAGAAGCAAAAACCTGACGACCAACTTTAACACCGTCTTTGTAGTCGCCGCGCTTGTCACCTTGCAGCAGCGAAATCGCCTTCTGCATCAGCTGGATTTCCCACCGGCCTAACTCAGCATAGACAAAAATGTGTAGCAAGCCGCCCGGAGCCAATTTAGATGCCAGCGCCTTGATACCGCGAATTGGATCGGGTAAGTGGTGCAAGACACCGACACAATTAATTAAATCAAACTCACCCTCCAACTGCGCGACATCGTACAGACTGAGGTGATGAAACTCCACCCGATCTGCACCAGATCGCCGGCAACGCTCTTTTGCAACGTCCAAAGCACCAGCACTTAAATCAATGCCGGTGATGTGCGCTTGGGGGTTGAGATGGACTAAATATTCTGTACCAACACCTGTACCACAGCCGGCATCCAAAATGCGAATACCGAGATTTTGCGGTTTCATGCCGGTGCAAAAATTATACGCAGCCGGCCAATTCCAGCGCCAGTTATACCCTGGTGGCGGTTCATCCAAAAGGGGTTCCGGCGGAAACGGATAAGTATCGTAGAGCCTGCTAACAGCAGCGCTAATCGCCTGAGAATCTGACATAGTGAGGAAAATTGCGGCTACACGAGTTTATCGAATCTATCACCACCGCGCTATTAAACCCCTAAAAAAAATCCTCAATCGCCAATACCTATCACCCCAACCGATAACACATCTGTGTTTATCTGTGGACGCAGGTGGAACTTGGATGACGAGCGCAGCACATTCCAGTTTCACCTGCGGAATCTGTGGTTAAAAAACTCTTTACTCCAGACGATCACCCGGACAAATCTGAGAATCTTCCATACATTGCGGGAGAAGGGTTTGCACCAACTCTTGAAACTGGGGAATTTCCTGTTCGTTCAAATCCAAAAACGCCACAGACACCTCTCTGGGATTTCCCCGGTAGTGAATGCGGATTTGCGCTGGTTGCCTAACGCCGTAAATGCTGAGAATATTTTGAGCCTGATTGCAGCGCAGCGAAAATTGGCCCATAAAAATCTCGCCACCACCGGCAATATAATTCCACTCCACCCCTTCAACCCCATTGTCATCAGCCTCACCGCACCAATAAGCCGTCAGCGCAATCATTTGGCCGATCTGAACATCATACCGGCTCAACGGGCTGCCGGCGGCTGCTTGGCTAGTGTCCTGATCCGGGACAACCATTGTGCCGGTTTTGAGCGGGTAGCCGGTTGCGCCTGGGAAGTTGATATAAAGTTCTGCAGAGTTTGTCTTGGGGAAATCAGCCACAGCAGCCTGCCGAATCGCCACCGTGCCGGCTAACCCTGACAGGACACATAGAGAAAACGTGAATAATGATTTAAGCATCGCCGTCATTCTCTTAGGTCTAGTTTTTTACTTTTAATTGATATAAAGCCGACGCTGAACTTCTCTGGCTCAGTCTTTGATTCTGGCAAACTAAATGACTATTTCCTAAGACTTCCCCGCCTAGATTTTTGGAAGTGAGGATGGGAAATTTGGATCGGTAGCACTTGAATGTTTGCAGGATACAAAATGCTGTAAGGTAGATACAGCATTTTTTTGAGATTTTTTTATCCTTCGGCTTACTTACGGTGTTCAACCGGATTTTGCAGCACTCGGCACAATCGGGCGGTTTGTTACAAAACTTATAGCAGTTCTCAGAAAATCCACGGCAATCTAATATGATGACGCCAAGTAACAAGCAAATAATTTCGACACAAATTTTAACAAAACGGGGTGATGAGACCGAATCGTTTTAATCTAAAGACTGGGCTGATTGGCTAATGGGCAGTCAGTTTTGGAAGGCAAAAGGCAAGGGCGGGCGAGGAATCTTAGCCAGCAGGCCGAAGGCAGAATAAATGATCCCACCTGAGCTAACCCTTCGGGAAGGCTTCGCCTAAAAAGGACGGGGACGCAAGGCGCGGAAAACCTTCAGCCTTCTCCAAGATTCATCCTCCTCGGAAACGCCCTGCGGGGTGCAGGGAAGAGGGGAAGAGGTGCCGAGCGGCGTGGCTCCTTCAGCCTTAAGACTTCCGAAGTGGCACACTAGCGTGGCAGTTGAACGAACGCAGTAATCATTACTATTGGGAGCTTTTGAAATCGAATGAGTGTAAAAGCAAGTGGTGGAAGCTCAGTGGCGCGGCCACAACTATATCAAACAGTACCAGTTGCAACCATTTCTCAAGCGGAACAACAAGACCGCTTCCTACAGCGGGGCGAACTGACTGAACTGCAAAGCTACTTCAAATCAGGAGCCAAGCGTCTGGATATTTCCGAGACGCTAACCAAGAACGCAGAACTGATTGTATCCCGTGCTGCCAACCGTATTTTCACGGGGGGTTCTCCGATGGCTTACTTAGAGAAGCCACAGCAGCAGGAGAACGTCGTGAGAGCGGCGAATGCAGGGGACACGCGGCCAAATGCGGCCTTGGGAAACGTCACGTATGTGGATACCAAGGGCGGTTTTTTTGAAGGCTTGCGAGGTTTGTTTAGCGCGTCAGGCGGTGGGCCGGCACCCATTGGGTTCCAGCCGATCAACATTTCGCGCTATGGGCCGAGCAACATGACCAAATCCCTGCGGGATTTGAGCTGGTTCTTGCGCTACATTACCTATGCAATCGTAGCCGGCGACCCGAATATCATCGCAGTGAACACCCGAGGCTTGCGGGAAATCATTGAAAACGCCTGCTCTACTGCTGCCACCATCGTAGCCATGCAAGAGATGCGGGCAGCAGCCTTGGGTTATTTCAAGCAAGATGAGGAAGCACGGAGCATCGTCAACCAATACTTTGAGGTGGCGATTACAGAATTTAAAGCCCCGACGCCTTCCGACAAAGTGCGGCAACGCCCTTCTAATGACCAGCAAGGTTTGCAACTGCCTCAGACTTACTTCAACGCAGCAGAACGCCGGCAAAAATTCGTCATGAAGCCCGGTTTGTCTGGTGTGGAAAAGCAAGACGTCGTCAAAGCAGCCTACCGGCAAGTTTTTGAGCGCGACATCACCCGTGCATACGGCCAGGGCATATCGGATCTCGAATCCAAAGTCAAGAACGGCGACATCTCCATGAAGGAGTTTATCCGCCGGCTGGCCAAGTCACCGCTATACCGCAGCCAGTTCTTCTTACCGTTTATTAACAGCCGCGCCCTAGAATTGGCATTCCGCCACATCTTAGGCCGTGCACCATCTTCGCGTGAAGAAGTGCAAAAATACTTCTCCATCGTGTCAGATGGCGGTCTGTCAGCGCTGATCGACGCTTTGATCGATTCTCAAGAATACGCCGACTACTTTGGCGAAGAAACCGTGCCTTATCTGCGGGGTCTGGGCCAAGAAGCCCAAGAATGCCGCAACTGGGGTCCACAGTTCGATTTGTTTAACTACAGCGCCCCATTCCGGAAGGTGCCGCAGTTCATCACGCTGTTTGCATCCTACGACCAGCCTCTACCCGACCAACACCCGTATGGTAGTGGGAATGACCCCTTGGAAATTCAGTTCGGGGCAATTTTCCCGAAAGAAACTCGCAACCCCAGCAGCAGTCCTGCACCGTTTGGGAAAGATACTCGCCGCATCCTGATCCGTCGCGGTGCCGGTATTGAAAACCAATTGAGCAATCCCGCAGCACGGGGTAATAATCCCGGTTCTTTGGGTCCCAAGGTCTTCAAGCTGGATCAAATCCCCAGCGGCCAAAAGCAGTATGGCAAGCGCGGCGGTGTTCGCCCCGTCCAAGGTACCAGCGTTAAATACTCGGAAAGCTCCACCCAAGCGGTGATTCGCGCTGCTTATCTGCAAGTATTTGGCCGCGATCTTTACGAAGGTCAGCGCCAGAAGTTGGCGGAAATTAAGCTGGAAAACGGCGACATCACAATGCGGGAGTTTATCCGCGCGTTGGCTAAGTCGGATATATTCCGCAATCTGTACTGGACATCGCTTTATGTGTGTAAAGCCGTTGAGTACATCCACCGCAGGCTGTTAGGTCGTCCCACTTACGGGCGTCAAGAACTCAATACCTACTTCGATATTTGCGCCAAGAAGGGTTTCTACGCTCTAGTTGATGCGATTATCGACAGCAAGGAATACGAGGAAGCCTTTGGGGAAGATACGGTTCCTTATGAGCGCTATGTGACACCGGCCGGTCAATCCCTGCGTTCGCTGCGCGTTGGCAGCATTGGCGATAAGAACCTCAAGGTGGAAGTTGTAGAAACACCTCGCTATCTTGAACTCGGTGCAGTGCCACAACGCGCGGCAACCGATATCGAAAATCGCGTCAGCCAAGGCGTCCAAAAGCGGCGTGAGCAAACCAAGGTCTTCAAGCTCGAAAATCGCGGTGATAAGGTGGCGCTGAATACCCTAATTCAAGCAGCCTACCGGCAAATCTTCGAGCGCGATCTCAACCCCTATATCATCAAGAACGAATTCAGCGTTCTGGAAAGCAGACTGGGGAATGGGGAAATCACCGTTAAGGAGTTTATTGAAGGGTTGGGTTGTTCTAGCCTGTACATCCGGGAGTTCTACGCGCCTTATCCGAATACAAAGGTGATTGAACTCGGCACCAAGCACTTCTTGGGCCGCGCCCCCCGCGATCAGGCAGAAATTCGCAAATACAACCAAATTCTGGCTTCTCAAGGTATCCGTGGCTTCATCGGTGCAATGGTGAACAGCATGGAATATCTGGAGGTGTTTAACGAGGATGTGGTGCCTTACCGCCGCTTCCCCACCTTGCCGGCTGCCAACTTCCCGAACACGGAACGGCTGTACAACCAGCTCACTAAGCAGAATGACGATCTGGTAGTGCCTTCTTTTGAGCCGTATCTCTCCAGTGGAGAGGTGGCTGCGAAGATGCCGCTGACGGCGCAAGCATTGGCTTCGATGCCCCCAAAGCCTGATGTTGTCGGGGTTGGCCGCTCGGTTTCCCCTGGCAGTGTCAAGCCGGCAACTGTGAGCAAGGCGGCGCGGATTTACCGCGTTACCCCAGGCACCGATGCTACGGAAATGGATTTGGCTATTGAGGCTACCTACCGGCAGGTAATGGATGTCTACAGCGAAGAAATTCCTGCGGAGTTCCGCTTAGCTGAAAAAGAAGCTCAACTGCGTGCCGGTGAAATTTCCGTGCGTGAGTTTGTCCAAGCTCTAACCAGCTCCGATGCATATCACAATCGTTTTGTCAAGCCATTCCCGGCTGCAAAGGCTGCTGAGTTGCTGTGCCGGCACTTGTTAGGACGGATGCCGAATTCTGAAGAAGTTCAGGAGTCTGAGCAGCTAATGAGCGCTCAAGGGCTGCCGGCTGCCGTTTCCGCACTGGTTAACGGCGCTGAATATGCTCGCTACTTCGGCGACAATGTCGTGCCTTACAAACGCTAAAAATAAGTTGTGAGTGGGGTGTGTGCTGCACACTCTACTGATAGATTTTTCCCTCAGCCGGCTACCGGTTGGGGGTTTTTGTTTTGTTTGGCTCAAGATGCCGGGGTCACAGTTTTATACCAAATCCGGTTATGGCAGACACCCTACAGATTGACCAAATCCTCTTGGAGCAAAGGTTTTGGCTTAGGTGAAAGGAGTCATACCGTCATACCAAATCCTTTTTGGTATGACTCCACTTTGTCTATCTAATACTGTTGCATTTTATCAAACGACCTCATCCTTACGGGTGAACTTATCGAAGGATTGTCAAACCCTCCAAAGGGATGAACTTCTTGGGCGATGGTGATCAGGGGTGTTGGTTTCTAATCTAGGAAGTGTAGAGATTCAACCCACCCAAACAACTATGCAACTCACTGATAAGCAACTTTCTTCTACCCAAGCCACAGCTCAACTCAACAAGCCTCTTCTTGTGCTCGGATCAACAGGCGAAGCCGTTAAAGAACTGCAAAAGCTCCTTAATCACTGGGGTTACTGCCCTGTCATCGATGGAATCTTTGGGCAGACAACCTTAGAAGTTGTCAAAGCCTTTCAGCGCCGCGTCTTTCTCACAGCCGATGGCATTGTCGGAAATTTAACCTGGCAAGCCCTATACACCGGCTCTCCGATTAATATGCCGATTTTGCAACGGGGAAGCAAGGGTCAAGCGGTGATCACTCTTCAGGAAACCCTGCAAATCATTGGTCAATACACAGGCCTGATTGACGGTGATTTTGGCCCCATGACTGACAGCGCCGTTCGCAGTTTCCAGACAAATGCCGGTTTAGTCGCTGATGGCATTGTTGGTTCAAGGACATGGTACGCCTTGAGCAAAATTTTTGCCCCAATGGGGTGCTAATTAAGGCTCACTAAAAATCAGCAGTCAGTCCTAGCCCATAGTTTCAATTGAAATAAAGAGCGATGGAATGGCTCCTTCTCAGTTCACTTAACGACATTAATCAGGAGTAATCAACATGGCTACAATTATTGGGACATCTGGAAATAACAATCTTCTTGGAACCGCTGGTAATGACAGGATCTATGGGTTAGCCGGCAACGACACCATCAATGGTGGTATTGGTGTTGACACAATGGAAGGCGGCGTTGGTGATGATTTCTATTATGCAGACAGCACCAGTGATGTAGTGAGGGAACATATTGGTGCTGGCATCGATACAGTCTTCGCCGATACCAGCTACACGTTAAGCGCAAATGTGGAAAACCTTTATCTGCAAGGCAGCGCTAATTACGGTGTTGGCAACGAACTCAACAACCATATTGTGGGTAATGCCAGCGATAATACGCTCTCAGGCGGTGCCGGCGATGACATCATCTATGGGTTAGCCGGCAATGACACCCTCAATGGAGGTGTTGGTGTTGATACAATAGACGGCGGCATTGGTAATGACGTTTATTATGCACCTACAGACGGCAGCTTTGATGTAATTATTGAACAGGTTGGTGCTGGCATCGATACAGTCATCACTGATATGAATTACACGTTAGGTGCAAATGTAGAAAATCTTTACCTGCAAGGCAGCGCTGTTATAGGTGTTGGCAACGAACTCAACAACTATGTTATGGGTAATGCCAGTAATAACGTACTCTCAGGCAGTAGTGGCATCGACACAGTGGTAGGCGGTTTAGGTAACGACACGTGTATTGGAGGTGGCGGCAGCGATAACGATGTGTTGATTGGAGGTGCCGGTGCAGATTACTTTAACTTCTACCTTGCCAATGAAGGTAGTGATACGATTACCGACTTTAGCAGGGCAGAAGGAGATAAAATTGCGCTTTCAGCCTCCGGTTTTGGCGGCGGCTTAATTGGCCAACAAGGAGTCACAGAAGTAAATTTACTTTGTTCTCAATTTGCCATAGGGGCTGGAGCAACTAATTCCAATCATCGCGTCATCTACAACTCATCAACCGGCGCACTTTTCTTTGATGTCGATGGTACAGGAGCAAATGCACAAGTACAAATTGCCAGCCTCTCAACAGGCTTAGCTCTAACTAGCAACGACTTTCAAATTCTTGGATAGAATCGTTAGCCTATTGCTCAAAAAGTAAAGCAATTTATTTTATAACTTCAGCTCCTTTGAGAGATCAAAACTCTCAGAGAAGTTTTTTTTAACAGAAATTAACGCAAGTTTTCTTGAAAGAGTGGAATCGCGCACTAGTATCCGTCTTTAACTTCTATCCATTCTGAATCGCCGTATTCAAATCTGTGCGCTAGTCTCCAAGCCATCGCGAATCCTCCAACAAGTCCAAAATTATTTGCGTTTCTTTTTCGTTGCTCACAAGCTTTCCATCCTTCTTTGTCTTGTAAAGCGGGTGCTTATACCAAATCCTTTTTGGTATAACTCCTTTCACCTAAGCCAAAACCTTTGCTCCAAGAGGATTTGGTCAATCTGTAGGGTGTCTGTCATAACCGGATTTGGTATTAATTGTTAATTCACAGAATCGTTAAATAGGTGTCTTTACCTTCTGCCGGTAATAATTTCAGGCGTTGGTTTTTTAAGTCTAGTTCTAATCCTAAATCTTCTAAGGGAATTAAACCGAGTAACGGATCTTCACTGCCTGGCAATTCCACACAATCATAAGTGCCTTCTCGCCCTTCTACAGACAGATTAACATCCCGGAAAACGCGAACCTTTCTGATTCCTGCTGCTGTTTTTACGTCCATTTCTCCCTGGAGGGTTAAACCCAATTGCTTGATAATTTCTGCCGGCAGGCAAAGACGAGTAGCGCCGGTATCAACTAAGATGTTAGCGATTGTAATAGAGCGTATTTGAGCGGCTGGGATAAATCCTCTTGCTGCAAGAATCTGATCAACGCGATTGGTGACGGTTATTGTGGTGGTAACTTTATCCATTTTTTGGCCTGTTGTTGATGACATGATCACTTTCTTAAAAAATTCTATTGATAACTATAAATAGCTGGCTGCCGGCTATAGACAAGAAACCCTCACTCCTCAATTTGAGTAAGAGCATAAACAGAATGCCGGTGAATTAGCGGAGGTAGTTTTTAATCTTTAGGTAATTCTCCAAAACGCTGCCGGTAACGCGCTAAGAGAGACTCCAATTCTTCTGCACGTTGCCGTTCTCGTTCTGCACGTTCCTCTGCCTCTTGTCGTGCTAGCGTTTCCTGTCGTAGCGCCTGCACTAGCTCATCAGGAATCAGTAATTTTTCTCCCGTATCTTCCCGATAAAAGCCGATTAATTTTCCTTCAACCGCTAACTGAAGTTGCAAAGGTTCACTGCGGCTGTCTGTAATCGGTTCATAATTTTCTCCCCGCAGCCGGTAACCCCGTAACAGCTCCTCTATCCACTCTCCTTTGGGGTCAAATAGCCAGTATTCCTGCACTTCTAATTGTTCGTACAGGTTTTTCTTAAAACTTTTGTCGTATTCTTGAGTACCGGCAGAAGTCAGCTCAAAAATTACCGCCGGCACTTGACCTTCTTGCCAAATTTTATAATTATCTCTTCCTCCGGGTTCTACATTAAAAATTACCATCACATCGGGAGCTATTCTTAATTTTGGGAAGCCTTGGGAGTAGTAAAGAAACTGGTTTGCTAACACAGTTGCTTGTTGACCTTCTAAATATTGTTTAAGAACTTCCAGAGTCGTTAGAATAGCATAAAGGTGGTCGTATGTTTCAGCCACAGGTTCACCATCAGCACTGGGATAAAACGGTTCTGTCTTTTGTGTTGTGGGTAAAATTGCCGTCATAGTCGCACAATCTGTATTAACCTTAACTGTAAATTATAACTTAATATTATTGGCAATTGCTGATCAAATCTCATCAAGTATAGTCAAAACAAAATAATCCATTTTACATCAAGGTATGAAAGGAATTGAGGCATCTGTATTTATCTATATTTATCTGTGGATTTAAATATTAAAGAACTTCTTGCAAAAGTAAAATTTTAGCGTTGGTGGCTAAGCATTTTCACTCAGATTTATCGGTAAAATCCAGATTTTTATCCGCAAAGGCTTTACCCTTATTGAATTTATGCAAGAAGTCTAGCATTTATCCAAATTGCCGGCAAAATTCTGTAGATTTTGAATAACCGGCAGATGAAATATTCCCCGCTCTTCTTTTCTATTCCCTATTTTAAGGAGCCGCCGGCTCGTTTAATTCCGCTGAATCACCCTGAAGCTTTTTAAGGTTAGCGATTGCTTCTTCGTAACGCTCCGTATTTTTGCGTCGAGCGTAAATTTTAGCAGCTTTCTGGAAATCCTGAATGGCTTCCTCAACCTTTCTTAGCTTATCAAACGTAACCCCTCGCTCAAAGTAAGCTTCGGCAAAATCGGGAGCGCTATTTAACGCCTGGGTATAATTTTCTAGCGCTCCCAAGTAATTTTCTTCTTGAATTTTACTCACTCCCAGGTTGTAATAAGCTAAAGGATTTTTAGGATTAATTTTGACAGACTGTAGCCAATCTTCAATCGCTCCTTCAACATCGCCAAGAACAGAACGAGACACCCCTCGGTTGTAGTAGGCGTCAGCATAATTAGGATTAATTTTAATCGCTTGATTGTAATCCTCAAGCGCTCCTGGAGTGTCTCCTAAATCTCGACGAACAGCACCTCGGTTGTTGTAGGCTGCTGCCAACTTTGGATTGAGAAGAATTGCCTGATTTAAATCTTCAATTGCTGCTTGAGGTTGCCCTAAACTAGAGCGAGCAATCGCTCGATCACTATAGGCAGCAGAATGGGTGGGATTTCGGCGCAATTCTTCATTAAAATCTTCAATGGCTGCTTGATAGTTTCCAACAGCTAGATAAGCGTTTCCGCGCTTGTAGTAGACTTGAGCCAGAGAGGAATTTCGCTGCAATTCTTCATTAAAATCATTGATAGCTGCGTGATAGTTTCCCAGCGCTAAGTGAGCGCCTCCTCGGTGGTAATAAACCTGATTGAGTGAAGAATTGTGTTGCAAAGCGAGGGTTAAATCTTTAATTGCTTCCTGATGATCTCCCAAAGCCGAACGAGCTGCTCCTCGATTGGCATAAGCTAAAGCATTGTTAGGATCTAAGCGCAGTAGCTGGGTGTAATCTTCTATTGCGCCTTGATAGTCGCCTAAGCGGTGGCGCGTAGCCGCCCGGTTGTTGTAAGTTGTGGTATCGTTCGGATCAAGTTGCAGCACTTGTGTGTAATCTTCAAGTGCACCGGCATGATCTCCCAATGCTGCACGAGCTGCACCCCGATAGCCTAAAGTTTTAATAATTTTGGGATCGTTAGGGCTAAGAAGTTGCAATGCTTGATTGTAGTCTTCTATAGCGCCGGCAAAGTCTTTGAGCCGGTGACGGGCGACACCCCGGTTGTGGTAAGCATAGCCAAAGTCAGGCTGAATTTTCAGCAGCGCGGTGTACTCAGCGATTGCTCCTTCGTAGTCACCACTGTTAAGAAGAGTATTGCCTCGCTTGCCAGAATTAGATCTATCTCCGGCAGCATTCATCGGCAGTTTGGCGCGGCATTCTTGAGCTTTTTGCGCGTTTCCTGCTAACTCATATTGTTCAGATGCCGGCAGCCATTGCTGTCTTTTTTCAAACTCAATCGCTTGACATTCTGCGGCTTTTTTGAAAAGTCCAGCCAATTGATATTGTTCAGATGCTTTCAGCCATTGTTTCTTTTCTTCAAACTCAGATGCTCTAATTTTAGCTTTCTGACTTTCATTGCTACTTTTTAGCCAGCACCGCTTAGCATTTTCAGGTTGAGCAAGTTCATCCCATTTTTGAGCGGCTTCTTCCCACTGTTGGGCAGCTTCTAGTACATAAATTTCACAAATTTGCTGTTTATTAACATTGCCAGCATTCGCCCAGCATTTGGCTGCTTGCTGCCACTGCTTTACTTTTTCAAACATCGAGGCTGCCGGTTCCCATTCCGGTAATGCAACAAACATTTCAGCAGCTTCAGCGTACTGGCGTTGTTGCGCGAGCATTTTGGCTTTTGCCTTATGCAACTCTAAAACATCGCCGGCTTTTTCAAAACATTCAATGGCTTGCCGGTAAAACTCTGCTTTTAGATAATAAAGCCCTCGTTGCCGCCAACTTTCTGCCGTAGGTTCCACACGGGATTGCTGAACTAACTCAGGATTTAGGGGTAAGATACAATCTGATAATTCGGGTTGGCTCCAGAGTTGCGAAAGTGCTGATTCCCAAATATTTAAAATGCGTCGGGCACGGGTAACTGCGACATAAAGCAGATTGAGTTCTAATTGAAATTGGGGGGTTTCTCTTTCTGTGACAGCCGCGTTGCGAAAGAATCTGTCCCACATTTCTTGCGCCGGCACAAAAAATTCTATCAAAAAAACTGTATCAAATTCTAGTCCTTTGGCTTCTTCAATAGTAAAGACAAGACTCGATTGAAAACTTGTTGAAAATTGATCTTTATCTTCATCGGTTCTCACCAAGATAGCATCGCCAGGATTTAACGCTTCTAAAGTTGGCTTGAGTGCTGCCACGGGTGCAGCGATGACTCTAGCCGGCTCTCCAGAAAAGCGATTTTTGGGTTCCTCTATTTGCAAGCCGGCCTGATTTGCTAAACTGGTTGTCAGATCATGACGCTCGGAAATATTTATCAGGGGAAGCTTCAGAAACTTCGAGCGCAGTTTTAGCAATTGATTGGCTAAATTAACCAGATTACCAACACTGCGAAAATTAAACTGTAAGGTTTGTTCAAGAACTTCTTGATTGCGCCGGTAAAACTTTTGCTTAAGTTCTTCCCAGCGAAATCCACTGGGGCTAATCATTTGATGTAAATCACCGGCAAAAAATAAATGACCTCCCGGCACACATAATTGCAACAATAGTTCTAATTGCAATTCCGTGAAATCCTGCACTTCATCACAGACAATTACCTGATACCGCTCTGCCACATTCTGTTTCAGAACTTGCAAGACTTTTCGCGCTAGATCAATTTCATCAAACCGCCCATCCTGTTTTAGCTTTTTCTGATACCACTCAGCTAATTGATAAAACTGCCGACGTTGATTTTGTGGGATGACACTGCCACTTTTTTTGCCAAGTTTCTCATACTCTTTTTCTCCCATCATTTCTGCATTAGCAGACACTTGGGAGCCTTTAAGAACGCTGCGAATTTCATCCCACACCAAAGCAGTTGGGTATTGTTTTCGTTTGGGATGCGCCCGATAAATGAGCCAGAAAGCATGGAAATTTACTTCATCTTCAGCCAGATAGGATGATCCCGCGCTTTCAAGGATTTCTAGGCACAAATCCCGCATCGTTTTAAACTGAAAAAGGGTGTCAGCTTCGGCAACACTCTTACCCACCAACTGCTTAAATTGCTCGCGGGCGCTATTAACTAGCAAGGGGTTATAGGCAATATATAAGCGTTTTCCTGAAGGGAAATTTTGCAAGCTTTGGAGTAATCGATAAAGGGCAACCGTCGTTTTGCCGGTGCCGGCACTCCCAGATAGCAAAAGATTTCCCGGCAATCTCACCAGTTGATATTCTTCTGGAGTCAGTTTCAGCGGCAGCTCAGCATTTTGCTGGATAACGGCTTGATGCCATGCCGCTTCTGATTCAATAACTTGCCAAGGAATATTACTGAGAAGTTCATCTTTAAAATCAGTTGGAAGGGCTAAATCTTCAGCAATAGCGCTCTCGATAGCAGAGATTTCGGCAGCATCAAACGCTTCATCTTCACGATCTAGATTCCCAATGGTTTCGATTGATTCAGCATCAAGCCATTCTGTATCAGGAGTGCGTTTCCTAGCTTTGGCAATTCGGGAAACGTCATCATGATCCAAGCAGATATCTTGAACTGCAATATAAACTTGTGCGTTTCCCGTTTCAGGGTTTCTAGATTTTTCGTAGGTAAAAATCAACCGGCTTGCCTGAGTAATTCGCGCTTCCCAAATGCGTTTAGCAGTCCCTTTGAGTTTTTTGACGCGCAAGCCGGTGTCAAATTGCTGCTGTCTTAATTTTTGAATGCAATTCCAAATTTGTTCCTGAAGGGTACGTTCAGGAATTTTACGAATAAACTCAACAATTTCTGGGTGTAAGACAGCAGGAAGGGACATATCTCAGTTTAACGCACACACTTGTTATCTATATTACATTCTGAAATTTGTGGCTGATGCAACCCTTGCTTTACTCGTCAAGCGTTTTCTATTCTTCAGTTCTAAATTAATGATTAATCTGCTGACTTATGGGTGGCGTTTACAGTTCCCCGCCGGCTCTTTACGGCACCAGAACTTATGCATTCCAATCCCTGCCAGTATATCTCCCGTTGGGAAACATTCAAACCCTTGCTTTTCTGCCACTTGAAGCAAATTCTAATTTCTTTTAGACGAAAATTCAGTATTTACCCTGTTGCTTTAATGCTCACTTTTACAATTAAAGCTGGCCATTGTCTAAATTTATTAATTTTATTTAAATCATAACAGCAATAACCCTCCAACTCTCCACGCTTCTGCCGCTGCCGCTCAATCCATAAAAAAACCCCCAATATGGGGGTAAAACACTTAGCAACAGTGCGGAATCAAAGATTTAGAGAATATACAGCAGCACAAACAAAATTACCCAGATCACATCAACAAAGTGCCAGTAAATTTCAGCGGCTTCCACACCAAAATGATTTTCACTAGAGTAGTGATTGGGGAGGCGAGAGCGCCATAACATCCCTAAAATTAGGATGACACCAAAACAAACGTGTAAACCGTGAAAGCCGGTCATCACGTAAAATGAACTGGCGTATAAATTGCTAGTCAAACCAAAGGCTAAATTGCTGTATTCATAAATTTGGCCGGCTAAGAAAACAACGCCCATCAGAGCAGTGACCGCCGCCCAAAGCCGCAAACCGGCCACATCATTCTTCTTAATTGCAGTATTGCCTTTGTTCATCACAAAACTGCTAGAAATCAGAATGACGGTGTTAATTCCCGGCACCAATAATTCTCGCTCGATGCCTTCCGGCGGCCAAACCGGCGACATGGCCTTATAGATCAAATAAGCGGCAAACAAGCCGAAAAAGATCATTCCTTCCGCGCACAAAAAGACAACCACACCCCACATCCGAAAATCGTGATGCTCTTCGTGGTGATCGGCTTCCGCCTCAGTGCTGTGGTGATAATTGAGTTCAGCCTTCGCTGGATCGATTGTTGGACTTTGCATGAATCTCTAATGCCAATAGAGGTACAAACTTCAGGCAGTTGTCAGTCAGAAAAAACAACTGACAACTGATAGTTAAAAGCTAACTATTCGCGGTTTTGACTTTCGCCTTGACGGTCATCCGGATGAGCAGCAACCGCAGGATCGGGATCGGCACGTAATGCAGAACTCGGGCCGGCAGACAAAGCTGGGTCTTTCGCATCCGAAAAAGGCACACCCACTTGTGTGTCGCGATTACCCATACCGTAGTCATAAGGGCCGGTTGCCAACACCGGCGTCGCGTCAAAATTCTCGATCGGTGGCGGTGAAGTTGTCATCCACTCCAGCGTCAGCGCATCCCAAGGATTATCACCGGCTTTCGGGCCTTTCGACCAACTCCAAATCGCATTGATAATAAATGGGAAAGTAGACACGGCCAGCAGATAGGCACCAATGCTACAAACCATATTCAGTGTGGCAAATTTTGGGTCATACATTGCCACCCGCCGAGGCATTCCTTGTAAACCTAAAACGTGCATTGGCAAGAAAGTAACGTTAAAGCCAATATACGTCAGGGCAAAATGAATGCGGCCCCAGGTTTCGTTCATCATCCGGCCCGTCATTTTGGGGAACCAGTGATAAAACGCCGAGTAAATGCCAAATACACTGCCGCCAAACAGAACGTAGTGCAGGTGAGCAACGACAAAATAGGTGTCGTGAACGTGAATATCGAAGGGAACCGAAGCCACCATGACGCCGGTGATCCCGCCCAACACAAAGGTTGAGATAAAACCCATCGCAAACAGTAGCGCACTATTCAGCCGCAGTTTACCGCCCCAGAGGGTGGCCAACCAGCTAAATATCTTAATGCCGGTGGGTACAGCGATCACCATCGTGGTGATCATAAAAAACATCCGCAACCAGCCAGGAGTGCCACTGGTAAACATATGGTGCGCCCAGACAATTAAGCCCAAAAAGCTAATGGCTAAGCTAGAGTAAGCGATGGCTTTATAACCGAAAATTGGCTTGCGGGAGTTGACAGGGATAACTTCCGAGAGGACGCCAAAAAACGGCAGGATCATGATGTAGACAGCGGGGTGGGAGTAGAACCAGAACATATGCTGGTAAACAATCGGGTCTCCCCCGCCGGTTGGGTTAAAAAATGCGGTTCCTGCTAACAAGTCAAAGGACAGCAAAATCAAAGCCGCTGCCAAAACCGGCGTCGCAATTAAAATCAGTGCCGAAGTTGCCAGCATTGCCCAGCAAAACAGCGGCATTTGATTAAATCCCATGCCAGGAATTCGCATTTTGAAGATGGTGACAACAAAATTCACCGCCCCCAAAATTGAAGAAGTTCCTAACAAAAGAAGGCTGAGAATCCAAATTTCTTCACCGGCTTTCCCACTGATTAAGCTCAGGGGCGGGTAAGAAGTCCAGCCGGCCCCCGGTGCACCCACGAGGAAACTGCTCAACAGTAAAATCCCAGCCGGTGGAATAATCCAAAAGGCCAAAGCATTAAGTTTCGGGAAAGCCATATCCTTCGCCCCAATCATCAAGGGAAGGATATAGTTGGCAAACCCCGCTCCTGCCGGCACGATCCACAGGAAAATCATGATCGTGGCGTGGACAGTAAACAGACTGTTGTAAAGCTCCGGGCTGACAAAATCAGCATCAGGGGTGGCGAGTTCCGTGCGAACCGCTGTTGCCAGCATCCCACCAATTAAGTAAAAAATAAACGTCGTGACCAGGTATTGAATCCCGATCACCTTGTGATCCCCGTTAAAGGTGAAGTAATCTTGCCACTTCCTGTGCGCCGGTTCTGGACCGCGAGCAGGAAGATTAGCACTTTCTTGCAGCTGTACTTGTTGAGTCATAAGTTGTCATTGGTCATTGGTCAAGGCTACGCCAACCTAAAGGTAGGGTCATTGGTCATTAGTTATCGGTCAGAGGCAACCAACCCATCACAAATGACAAATGACAAAGGACAAAACGTTAAAAATTGTGAGCGGCGTGATCGTGAGATGAGCGCAGCTGCTCCAGTATTTGGGGGTTAACGCCCATTTCTTCAGCATAGGGGGCCAAATACTCGCCCTCAGACAAGTTGGCCGGATTAACCGCCACGGCTTGTTCAAGGACTTCGCGGTTGGCAACTTCTTGCTGGCTTTTAACCCAGCTGTCGAATTC
The DNA here is from genome assembly GCA_019359355.1 of Microcoleus vaginatus WJT46-NPBG5. Lineage (GTDB taxonomy): Bacteria > Cyanobacteriota > Cyanobacteriia > Cyanobacteriales > Oscillatoriaceae > FACHB-68. The sequence continues at coordinate 49,452 of JAHHHM010000019.1, forward strand.
TTCCGGTGTGTGGACAATCAGCCGACTCTTCATTGCGCCGTGGTAGCTACCGCACAGTTCAGCGCAGATCACGGGGTACTCACCGACTTTGGCCGGCGTGAACCGTAACTCGGTTGTACGTCCGGGGATCGCATCTTGTTTCAGGCGCAGTTCGGGAAGCCACAGCGCGTGCAGCACATCATTAGCAGCGATATTGAGCTGGACTTCACGATTGGCCGGCACGTGCAACTCACCAGAGGTGACGCCACTGTCAGGGTAGTTGAAAATCCAGGCAAACTGAAGGCCGGTGACATTGACAACTACGTCTGCTGTTGTGCCTTCATGCGCTGGGGAAGCGCCGACGCCTAGGGCGATCAGTTTTCGCTCTTGCGCTTGCTGCGGCTGTGAAGCGGTTTCTTCCGTTCCTGGTAAGGGCGCTGCAATCGCCGCCCCTGGCATATTGTGGGCGACATTCAGGGTGTGATCGTGGGAGGACATGGGATCAAGGCCGCCCATTTCGTTGTAAATCTCAAAGCTGTAAACAGAGATGCCCAGCACAATGACGGCGGGGATCGCTGTCCAGAGAATTTCTAGGGGAATGTTCCCATGAATCGGCGGCCCGTCGGTGTTGTCATCCTTGCGGCGGCGATATTTAACCGCAGCGATGATCAGCACTCCCTGCACCAGCAAAAACAGGCCGGTGGAAATGGTCATCATCGTGTTGAACAAGTTGTCCACATGGGCGGCTTCTTCGGAGGCTGCCACCGGCAGTAAACCGTGGTTCTGGCCGTACCATAGGCTGACGAGGGTCAGTGCGATGCCGGCCAGCATAGTCAGGATGGAGTTGGGGATGTTCACGGTGGTTTGGAACCTCCAGACAAAATTTCTTAAACGTTGGCTCTTAGCTAGAGCCTAACAGCATTCAGCCTCTAAGCGCGTGCTTTGTCACGCCTAGCGGCTTAGTTACAGACCTCAGTCGCCATTAACTTTTCGGTTCCGCTTACATCCCTACGTTAAAGCAGGTGATGATTCAAATTCGCGGTCATCAGACACCTTTTGGAATTTCTTTAGAATCATGCCGGCTGGGTGTCTTCAGCAAGACCCACCCCAAATTATAGCGATTTGTTAATATCTATTTAGTTTTTTAAAGCAAAAGTAATATAAGGGGGATCAGTTCTGACAATCGGAAGAAATTCCTAAAGCCAGTGCGAATGGGACTCAGGATGATTAAAGTAATTGCTAGGATCGACCCTAGCAAAAGTCACGAGTCGATTTAAAAATGAGCGAACGCTCAGTATTCGATGAACCTTGATTTCCAATCAACACTGAGGTACAGCGCATGGCCAACTCTATCCTGCATCAAGACGCAGCCACCTCTACGACACAATCTCAGCCGGCAGACCGCATTCGTCGCCTTGTCTGGAAGCTTGCCATTGCCACCCTGCTTTTGATGGCAGTCGGCAGTGCAACGCGGGTGATGAATGCGGGACTTGCCTGCCCCGACTGGCCCCTGTGTTATGGAGAGTTAGTGCCGACGGCACAAATGAATTTTCAAGTGTTTCTGGAGTGGTTTCACCGGCTTGATGCTGCTGCGATCGGCTGCGGTGCAATAGGGTTGGCCGGCTTATCCTGGTGGGATCGGCGAGTTCTCCCTGCTTGGCTTCCCTGGGCATCCACCTTCGCCCTCGGCTTAATCATTTTCCAAGGCGTTTTGGGAGGACTGACGGTAACAGAACTCCTGCGGTTCGACATCGTTACTGCTCACCTAGGATGTGCCCTCCTGTTTTTCACCACCCTCCTCGCAATCGGCGTATCCTTAATGCCCTATCGCGCGATTGGCACGGTTGGGAAGTTGCCCTGGGTGGGGTTGAGCGCTGCAATTCTGGTATATTTGCAAAGCATTTTAGGCGGATTGGTTGGCTCTCAATGGGCTTTGCACCAGTGCTTTGGTGCCGGCCAATTGTGTTTAGTGATGAACAGCCACATTGCCGGTGTGGTGCCGGCCAGCCTTGCTACACTGGCTTTGGTATTTCTATCTTGGCGGACACCGGCACTGCACCCAACCCTGCGCCAGCTAGCCAATTGGGCCGGGGGTTTGTTAGTATGGCAAATCGCCTTGGGCGTTGCTACCTTCCGCTTACACCTCCAGGTAGAACCGCTCACCGTCGCTCACCAAGCCACAGGTGCCGCCTTGCTAGGAGTGCTGGTTGCGTTCTCGGCTTTGGCTTTGCGCGATCGCGCAGAAATTTTTGAGTTTTATGAACGCAGATCAGAAGCGTGTTGAGTTGTGAATTTAATTATCAGCTATCAGCCGAATGGAATTTTAGATTTTAGATTTTAAAGGTTAGATTGAGCGAAAATCCAAAATCGGAAACTTGGATGGCTGATGGCTGGAAGGAAAGGAATCCATGCAAGAAATCATTGGGACAAATGTCGAGCGCCATCATCAGAACTTCTTACAAGTCATTCAAAGTTACTATCAGCTAACAAAGCCTCGAATTATTCTGCTGCTGCTGATCACGACAGCGGCGGGAATGTGGGTCGCTGCTAAAGGACAAGTCGATCCCCTGTTATTATTGGTGACAATATCCGGCGGGGCTTTGTCAGCTGCTTCTGCGAATACGATCAATTGTCTTTACGACAGCGACATCGACTATATCATGGAGCGCACGCGCTGGCGTCCCATTCCTTCCGGGCGGATCAAGCCTCGGGATGCGCTGTTGTTTGCGATTGTTTTGGCAAGTCTTTCTTTCACGTTGCTCACCGTTTTTGCCAATTTATTAGCGGCGCTGTTGGCAATGTCTGGGATCGTGTTTTATGTCCTGATTTACACTCATTGGCTGAAACGTCACAGCACGCAAAATATTGTAATTGGTGGTGCTGCCGGCGCGATTCCGCCTTTGGTGGGTTGGGCCGCGGTGACAGGTGATCTGGGCTGGGGGGCTTGGATATTGTTCCTGATCATTTTCCTGTGGACACCGCCTCATTTCTGGGCTTTAGCCATGATGATTCGCGATGACTATGCGGCGGTGGGTGTGCCCATGCTGCCGGTGGTTAAGGGAGATGAAACAACGGCGCGTCAGATTTGGCTGTATACGCTTTTATTGCTGCCGGTGACGCTGTTGTTGGTTTATCCGCTTCATGCGGCGGGTGCGGTTTATGCCGGCATTGCGATTTTTCTAGGAGCCATTTTTGCGAAGAAGGCTTGGCAGTTATCGCACAATGCTGGGGATCGGGATGTTGCGCGATCGCTGTTTAAGTTTTCTATCCTCTACCTGATGCTTTTATGTGCCGGCTTGGTCGTTGATAGTTTGCCGGTGACGCATCAGTTTACCACTGCGTTTGCCGAACACATCCAAATGATTGTGAGCTTGGTGCCGGCGCTGCAATAATCGGCATTCATCTAAAACATAAAAGGCAAAAGCTCGGATTTATTCCTTAACTTTTGCCTTTTTATTTTTTGACAGGTGAATGCAATCACACTCTTATTTTTGCTCAGCATAAAAATGCGATCACATCGGCACTCATTCGACGCAATCGCATAATTTTTTATTGCTTTTGCTTTTTTACCTTAATTTTCTACTGAGCAGCAACCGGCTTATTGGGAAGTTGAGCTTGCAAGACAGCGACCGCACGAGTATAGATCGGATCGTCTTTCGAGCCAATCGCAGTTGGATTAGCCGCCAACTTTTGCTTTTGAGCGTCGCTGATCTCAACTTTGATATCTGGGGTAATGCCTTTGTGGCTGATATCCGTTCCATTCGGCGTGTAGTAGTGAGCGATCGTCACAGCCAAACCGGAACCATCCGACAGGGAATGAACCGACTGCACTAACGCCTTACCAAAGGTTTGATCCCCAATAATCGTGGCGCGTCCATTATCTTTCAGCGCACCCGATAAAATTTCACTTGCACTCGCAGAATTGCCATCTACCAAAACTGCCAGCGGCAAATTCGTCAAAGCCGTGCGATTGGCGCTCATTTCTTCGTTGTGTCCTACACGGTCCACAGTGCGAACAATTGAACCCTTCTCCATCCACATCCGAGCAATATCAATACTCGCATACAGTAACCCACCTGGATTTCCTCGCAGATCCAGCACAAAAGCATCCGCCTTTTGAGCGCTAAGATTTTCAATTGCCCGGTGCATTTGCTCTGCCGCATGGCTGCTAAACTCTTGCAAGCGGATATATCCCACGCGCTTGTTGCCTTCCTGTTTCATGGTGTAACGCACCGTTAGCAGTTCAATGCGAGCGCGTGTCAGGTTCACATCAAACACACCCTTGCCTTGCCGCGAAATTTGCAGCGTTACCTCAGTCCCCACCTGGCCCCGGATCAGCTTAGCCGCTTCTTCTACGCTCATACCTTGGGTGGTTTTGCCATCAATTGCCAAAATCTTATCGGCAACCTGAAGGCCGGCTCTGACTGCTGGCGAATTCTCAATCGGTTCTACAACTGCAATCGCCTTGGTTTTCTCATCCAATTCTAGCCGCAAACCAACCCCAGACAGTTCTCCGGAGGTTTGGCTGGTCAGCGCCTCATATTGCTCCGGGTCCATAAACCGGGTGTAGGGGTCTTGCAACTGCTCTAGCGCTGCCTTCAAGGCTTCATAAGCCTGTTCGCGAGATGTATAGTTTTTGTTTAACAGTTCTTGCCGAGTTTTCTGCCAATCAACTTGATTAAACGTGCCATCAACATAGTCACGGTTAACAATTTGCCACGCTTCATCTAAAACCGTTTTTGGGCTATCCTGTAGTGCGGCGCGCACAGAGCTATTCAGACCAGGAACAAATAAAGATAAAGTAGCAGTTGCAGCGAGCGCCCCACCAAATAGGCCGGCTTGGGGCAATAGGAAGCGTTTTGGGGATAAATTCATTTTGTGTTGGCTAAAACGAGTTGAGTATCACAACTAATAAGCCGCTGTTAGAGCAAGATGCATTAGAAATTGCGTCAGGGAAGAAGTGAAGTATCCCGATCAAGCTGAGCAGGAACAGACGCAAACAGCGGTCGTATTTAGCTAGGGTCAGAGAAACGGCGGCAAAACAGCGGGCAGTGAGTGCATTCCCCGGATACGTTACTCCTGAAACTCTTAGTTTCAAGATACCCAGGCAGCGCCCAGAAATAACGCAATTCTGTGACAGTTTGCAAGATTGTCCCAATTATTTAAAAAAAAAGGGCTGTAGTCACAGGGGATTCGATGCCGGTGCTACACACTTTCTGTTAATCTAACCGCCAATCAGCCTGTAAATTTATAAAGTCAAACCCAAACTCCATCAAAACTTACTGGTTCTAGTGTAGCTAAAATAGCCTTTAACAGGATGTCTTCACAGGAGAAAGCTGGATGCGCCGTGGAACTAAGCTCTAACAACCTTTTTGTCAAAAATTGGAAGCTGCTGGCAAATGTGGCAATTACCGCCGCCGCCTTGGCTGGAGTGATTGCCATGCAGTGGACTCAGCTAGATCGCGCCGGGCAAAAAGCCGCAAACCCCAAACAGGCTGAACAAGAAGAAGCGCTGCGGCTACAAATGCTCAAACGTTTACCGACCTTGGGTTTTGATAATTTAATCGCTGATTGGGCGTTCATTAACTTTCTGCAATATTTTGGGGACGATGAGGCGCGGGCTCAAACCGGCTATTCCCTGAGTGCTGACTATTTTGACCTGATTACCCAGCGCGATCCCCGATTCGCTGAGGTTTATCCCTATCTTTCTAGCAGTGTTTCCTTCTATCTCGGCCAACCAAAGCTGGCTGTCCAATATATGAACCGGGGAACTAAGGTTCTCTCCCCTAAGCTCAATTCCACTGCCTTTCTCGTATGGCGATTTAAAGGACTTGATCAACTACTGCTGATGGGCGATATTCCGGGTGCGATTCAATCCCACGAGAAGGCGGCTGAGTGGGTGCTGGGAACTCCTTACAGTTCTCTGGCACCGTTGTACCGGAACACCGCAGAGTTTCTAAGACAAGATCCCGACAGCATTGACGTGCGATTTCGATCTTGGGCTGAGGTTTACTCCCAAGCAGTAGATAAAAGAGTTCAACAGCGAGCTGAACAAGAAATTTATAAGCTTGGCGGTCAAATCAAACGCAATGAAAAAGGTGAAGTTTCCTTTATTCCTCCCAAAAAGAAGCCTTCTAAATCAAAGTGATATTTTTTTGCTTTATTACTGCAAAATTTTCGAGCAGGGACTGATGTCCTCTCAGTAATTAAGCGAAAATGAATCCAAAAAACAGATACAAGCTAAATCAAGCACAAGGCTATTGGGAAAACTTGGCTTCCCGAAAGGTTTTGCGTTTCATTTTGTGGGCTTTAATGTTGTGCCTGGTGGCGTTAAGCGTCATCACCGGCACATGGTTGTATAACAATAACATTGCTCTGCAAACCGCCAAAACCGGCCCGGTGGATGCCACGCTTGTTTTGGGAGGAAGTATTCACCGAGAAATCTATGCGGCTGAACTTGCCAAACTCAATCCCCAAATGCCGGTTTTGATTTCTCAAGGATCGCGAGATCCCTGTACTTGGTTAATCTTTCAACAAGTCAAGGCTCCTATACAACAGGTATTTTTAGAAAAGTGCGCCCAGTCTACATTTGACAACTTTTATTTTTCCCTTCCCATCCTGCAGAAATGGCAGGTTCATAAAGTCAAACTCATTACCTCTATCACTCATCTACCGAGGGCAAAATGGCTGGCGCAGATTATGTTAGGTACTCACGGAATTTGGGTTGAGTTTGATTTGGTATATGAAAAAGGCATTCCAGGCAATCGCGAGTCCTGGCTCAAAACCGGCTTAGACGTTACTCGCGGCGGAATTTGGGCTGTTATCAGTCACTTCAAACAGCCCCAATGTGCGACAGTTATCCCGCTCACATCTATAGATATGCAAAAGTGGAATCGTCAGGGTTTCAAGTGTGAGGTGAGTATTAGGCGCGTCTGAGCAGGGACGGGATTTTTAAAGGTATTTAGGTGTGGGAATCTAAGGGATCACCGGCAACGGAATTGGCGATTGCTTGAACGGTTGAAACCGGCACTTCATAAAAATACTGCCGGCGAAATTGTTCTTCTTGAACAGCAGCCAGAAATTGCTCAATAGCACCGGAAATTTTGGCATCGGCACCGGCTGCGGAAGCTTGAGAGTGCTGGGCAATTCGCAAGTTTTGCGCCAGGTAAATTACTTCAAAATTTACTTTGACTAAGGTTTCTAATCCCAAATGTAAGGTATAATCACTCAAACTTAATTTCTCGCACAGTTGACGCCGGCTGACTAACTGATCCGTGCGACTGAGATATTTAGCAACTCCGACCAATTGTTGCCAAATTTGAAGAGGTGACAGCGTTTGTGGGGGTGGGTAAGCAAGTGCAAGTGCCGGCATTTCTCCATGATTGCCTTGTTGCCGGTAAATCGCCTGTCGAAACCAAACTTGCAATTCATCCCAGCTCGTTGGGCACTGAGATATGGGTAAAATTTCCGTTTGAAATTGAGAATTGGGAATTTGGGGAATTGACGCATCCCGCCAGTCCAAAATCTGGAGAAGCATCCCGCCGCTATCCTGAATAGTGCTAGCTTCACAGGATTGCACCGCCAGCAACCGCACCTCATAGCGACTTTTATAAGTATTGTAATCCAGTTCAACAATTGCATTACACCGGCCTTGAGGAACTTCTTCTTTGTAATGTCCCCACCAGAGGCCAGGAAATCCAACATTTGTTGAGTTATCCCAAATTTCAAACTCGGTTTTAATATACTGAACTTTTCGTCCTTTTGAATCTTGAATATTGCGGTGCCAAGTTTTTTCAAACCAGCAGTTTTGAATTAACAATTTTGGGACAGGATTTCCCATGCCGCAAGGTTCTAGAAGTTTCAGCTCACGAAATAATGGTTGGCCTAAATCTGCCACCGGCACCACTAAATCTGCTTGCACCACCGGCACTCCTAATGTTGCCATCTGTTCCCGCAGTTGCCGGTTGATGGCTTCTATAAATAAGGGAATATTCCCCACCGGCAAGCTCAACCCTGCTGCAAATGGATGACCCCCAAATCGGTGCAACAGATGCGCTTGAGCTTTCACCAACTGGTACAAATCGATTTGATTGACAGAACGAGCAGAACCCCGTGCCAGATGGAGTGGTGATTCGGGGTTGTGGCTGTTCGCCGATTCCTCCTCTCCCTCCATTCCTACTGAACTCAACAGGACAGTGGGACGCCCGTATTCTTGCGCCACTTGACCGGCAACTAAACCAAGCACACCTGCTGCCCATTGCTCATCCACTAAGACGATGACACTTGTTGTGGATAGATCCATTTGTTCTAGCCGCAATTTCACTTGCTGAGTCACTTCTTTTTGCAAAGATTGCCGCCTGGTATTGGCTAATTCTGTTTCCATTGCCAAGTGCTCGCAGCGTTGTTGGTTTTGGCTGGTGAGCAATTCTACGCAGAATGAGGCGTCTCCGTGAATGCGGCTGACGGCATTAATTCGAGGGCCAAGACCAAAGGAAATATCTGTGGGACGATCGCCGCTGCGCTTGCATAATTCCAGCAGTTTAGCGACTCCTGGCCGGGTTCTTTCTGTTAGCTGCTTTTGCAGGCGTTGAATTCCCTGCTGTGCCAAATACCGGCACTCTCCGGAAAGCTGCACCAGATCAGCAATCAAACCAATCGCAACTAAATCGAGTAGGTTTTCTAATGGCTGTTGGGGAACTGCCGGCAATGTTAAATAAAGGGCTTCCACTAGCTTATAAGCCACTGCCACGCCTGACAGATGTTCCATTGGATGGCCGGCAGGCAGATAGCGCGGGTTGATAATCGCGACGACTGGCGGACGATCTGCCGGCAATGTGTGGTGATCTGTGACGATAACATCAATTCCCAGTTGGTTGGCATATTCAATTTCGGCTAAATTGGTGCTGCCGGTGTCGCAGGTGACGATTAATTGAGTTCCAGATTCGGCAAGGGTGTTAATTCCTTGAATATTGAGTCCGTGAGATTCAGTGAGCCGGTTGGGGATGTAATAGTTCAGCCGGTCATTTAGCGAAAAAAACTGGCCGAGTCCATCCCACAAAACTGCGGTTGAGGTGACGCCATCTGCATCAAAGTCTCCCCAAATGGTAACTTTTTCCCCGCTATTTCTGGCTTGTTGCAATCGTTCTACCGCCGAGTGCATTTCTTGCCCGAATTCAAAGGGACTTGCCGGTTGAAATGCTTGCGGATTTAAAAAGCCGGCTAGCTGTTTCGGATCTCGAATTCCTCGTTGCCACAACAGTTGAGCGGCGTAGTGGCCGGCTGATTCAGGAACGAGACGTCTAATTTCTTGAAGTAACCAAGCCGGTGGTTGTGCCGGTGGCTGTATTTGCCACTGTTGAGTTTGCTCTGACATTTATGTCGTTAAGCCCCACTGTTGAATCTTATCGGTGCCGGTTTGATTATTGTAGTGTGCGGCTATGTTAGGCTGCATTATCTCATGGCTAAGAACCTACCCGAAGATAAACGTTGTAAAGAACTTCTATTTAGTAAGAGCCAATGTTAAATTTGCCTGGTTTGTTGTCTATAAAATAGATGAATATAAACACGATATTTTACTGAGAACCTCACATCTGATATCGGCAGCCCATTCTCTTAAGATAAAGGGTTGCTGAGCGCAGCAAGAAGTGTAAAAATCATAAGTTCTAAAATTTTACAAGTATTGTGACTCTTTTGAAATTTGACGCTTCACACTTCAGCCTTTTTTCTAGCTTCTTGAGTGCGCCTCAGTTGCCTTTGACGGCTGTAGTTTTGCCACCGGCAGCCTTCTTAGATTATCTCATCGGCGATCCGTGGGGGTGGCCGCATCCGGTGCGGGTTATGGGCTGGGTGATTCAGCGTTATACTCAAATTGCCTTAAAAATCTGTCATACGCCCCTAATGCGCCGACTGGCTGGGGTAATCTTAGCCCTTGGTTTGATCACCGGCACCGCTGTTGTAAGTTGGTTAATCATTGCCGGCGCTCACTCGCTGCACCCTCTTATCGGGATAATATTACAAAGTATCCTTCTTGCCAGTTGTTTTGCCGGTCGCAGTTTAAGAGCAGCCGCTGAAGACGTTTTGCAACCCCTCAATGCCGGTGATCTCCCAAAAGCGCGGGAACGCTTGAGTTATTACGTGGGACGGGATACGCAAAACCTATCCGAACCAGAAATTCTCCGCGCCATCTTGGAAACCGTGAGCGAAAATGCGGTGGATGGTGTCATGGCTCCGCTATTTTATGCCATCGTGGGTGCAGTCATATCCGCACCGGCTGCTGTACCTTTCGCCTTGGCTTACAAAGCCGCCAGCACCCTCGATTCAATGGTGGGTTATAAAGAAGACCCTTACACGTATTTAGGATGGTTTAGTGCGCGGCTGGAAGACCTTCTCACTTGGCTACCCTGCCGGCTAACGGTACTCACCCTCGGACTCATTTCTGGCAAACCCCGCTATATTTGGAAAATGTGCCGGCAAGATGCAACAAAAGATCCCAGTCCGAATTCAGGCTGGAGTGAGTGCGCCTATGCGGCAGTTTTAGGCGTTCAACTCGGAGGAATCAACTACTATCGGGGAGTTGCCAAACCCAAACCATTATTAGGGTTGCCGGTTCACGCCATTACCCCAAAAACCATTCACCAAGCCCTAAAATTAACCCGTTATTGTTTTTTGATTTGGTTAATCCTTGCCCTTGCAGCTTCATTTAAAATCTAAAATTTTCCTATGCCTTCCAACATTGTCGAGATCCTTACAGCAGACGAACTGCGCCGCACTGTCACTCGGTTAGCTTCTCAAATAGTTGAAAAGTCTGGACATCCTTCCCAACTGGTGTTAATGGGGATTTATACGAGAGGCGTTTATCTTGCCGAACTGCTGGCGCGTCAAATTCAAGCACTCGAACAAGTATCCGTGCCGGTCGGTGCATTAGATATTACCTTCTACCGAGATGACTTAGATCAAATTGGGATGAGGACGCCGGCGAAAACAGAAATTCCCTTCGATCTCACCGGCAAGACTGTGGTATTGGTGGATGATGTGATTTATAAAGGCCGCACCGTGCGAGCTGCTTTAAATGCGGTAAGTGAATATGGTAGGCCGGCAGCGATTTGGTTTGCGGTATTAGTAGATCGCGGTCATCGGGAGTTGCCGATTCAACCAGATTTTACCGGCAAGAAACTCCCCACAGCTAAGGAAGAACAGGTGAGGGTTTATCTGCAAGAGATGGATGGACGGGATGGAGTGGAACTTATTCGATTTTAGATTAGGCGATACTAATTAAAATCCAGAATCCAGGCAACTAATGAGCGACTTAACACTCGAAAATTCCCCATCCGAAATCCCAAATCTAATGAACTTGCCGGCAGAAACTCAAAATCGCAAAGCAGATCACCTGCGGATCTGTCTAGAGGAAGACGTACAATTTCACCAAACAACCGGACTGGAACGTTACCGTTTTACGCACTGTTGTTTGCCAGAACTTGACCGCAGCGAAATTGATTTAACGACCCCATTTCTCGGTAAACAATTGAGTGCGCCCCTACTGATTTCTTCCATGACCGGCGGCACAGAGTTAGCCAAGACCATTAATTATCGCTTAGCAGAGGTCGCGCAGCACTATAACATTGCAATGGGTGTCGGTTCTCAACGGGTAGCCGTGGAAAATCCCCAAGTTGCTGATACGTTTGCCGTGCGATCAGTTGCCCCGGATATTCTTTTATTTGCTAATTTAGGGGCGGTACAACTCAACTATACCTACGGCATCGATGAATGCCGGCGTGTCATCGATTTATTAGAGGCAGATGCCCTAATTCTGCACATCAATCCCCTGCAAGAGTGCGTTCAAAGTCAAGGCGATACAAACTTTAGAGGTTTACTTGACAAGATCAATGAATTGTGCAGTGATTTATCAATTCCAGTAATTGCCAAGGAAGTTGGGAACGGCATCTCAGCAGCAATGGCCAGGAGACTCATGGAAGCCGGTGTTTCTGCCATTGACGTTGCCGGTGCCGGCGGGACATCTTGGGCGAAGGTGGAAGGAGAACGCGCAACAGATGCCAAACAGCGCCGGTTAGGCAGCACCTTTGCCGACTGGGGATTGCCAACCGCTGAGTGCATCACCAGCATTCGAGCGATTACCCCAGACATCCCCTTGATCGCCTCTGGAGGATTGCGTAACGGGTTAGAAGTCGCCAAAGCGATCGCACTCGGTGCCGATATAGCCGGTTTAGCATGGCCCTTTTTACAGGCAGCAGCCGAATCAGAAAACGCCCTTTACAGCCTTGTAGATATTTTAATCGCAGAAATTACCACCGTACTTTTTTGCACCGGCAACGCCACCTTATTTGATTTAAAACACTCTGGTGCTTTGCAGCGATTAGGATAGAAAGGTAACCGCGAATGGCGCAAGCAGAAGTAAGAATTTAGAATTGAAAATTTTCTGAATTCTTACTTCTCTCCCACCTCCCACACCCACTTTTCACCTCACACCTCACACCTCAATGCGCGATTTCCTCAAGTACACCTTTGCAAGTCTAGTAGGAAGCCTGCTAGGACTCGTGCTGCTCTCCAGTTTAGGGATCGGGGGACTAATATTTTTAATCGTAGCCGCCGCCTCCCAAGACTCCGGGCCAAAAATCGAAGACAAATCCGTGTTAGTTTTCGACTTATCGACACAAATTAGAGATACCAAACCCAGTTCTTCCACCAGTCAAGCCATTCAAGAAGCATTGTCTGACGAAGAAAGCGACTCACTTACCCTGCGTACCGTTCTTGACGGTTTAGATCAAGCCACCAAGGACAAACGCATCGTCGCGCTTTATCTGCAAGGCAGCAGCACCGGCAATAGCAACGGCTTAGCAACCCTCAAAGAAGTTAGAGAAGCCTTAGAAAAATTTCGAGCTGCCGGTAAACAAATTATTGCCTATGACGACGACTGGACAGAAGGAGAATACTACCTCGCCTCCGTTGCCAATAAAGTTGTCGTCAATCCCCTCGGCACAATGGAACTCAACGGTTTCAGCTCCCAAACCATGTTCCTAACAGGTGCCTTAAATAAATACGGCGTTGGGGTGCAAGTGGTGCGGGTTGGCAAATATAAAGCTGCCGTTGAACCATTTGAACGCACCCAGATGAGTCCAGAAAACAAACAGCAAACGCAAAAATTCTTGAACGACTTTTGGGGTGAGTTTCGCACAAGTGTGGGTAAAAACCGGCAATTAACCCCAAACCAAATACAAACCCTAGCCGACACCCAAGGCTTATTCATGCCAAAGGAAGCCCAACAACGCAAACTTGTTGATAAAGTCGCTTACTTTGATGAAGTCGTCGCAGAACTCAAGGAACTGGGTGGTACAGACAAAGAAGACAAAACCTTCCGTCAAATTAACCTGAGTACCTACGCGAAAGCAAACGAAACCCGTAAAGAACTGACAAACAACTCTAAAAATACCATTGCCATCGTCTACGCTGAAGGTGAAATCGTCGATGGACAAGGCGGCGTAACAGAAGTTGGCGGAGATCGCTTAGCAAAACAACTACGGCAGTTGCGACTTGATAAAGATGTTAAAGCCGTCGTGTTGCGGGTAAACAGTCCCGGTGGCAGCGCCACAGCATCCGAAGTCATTCAGCGAGAAGTCAAACTCATCCGCAAAGAAAAGCCGATTGTCGTTTCTATGGGGAACGTCGCCGCCTCTGGTGGCTACTGGATTTCAACCGATGCCAACCGAATTTTTGCCGAACCGACAACCATCACCGGCTCAATCGGCGTATTTGGAATGCTGCTAAATGTTCAACAACTTGCTAATAACAATGGCATCACTTGGGATGTTGTAAAAACTGCCCGCTATGCCGATGCTCGAACTAACGTCCGTCCTAAAACTGAGCAAGAACTCGCAGTTTATCGCAAGATGGTGCAGCAAGTTTACGATCAATTTCTCACAAAAGTAGCCGAATCACGGAAAATTCCGAAACAAACCGTTAATGAAATCGCTCAAGGGCGCGTTTGGTCGGGTTTAGAGGCGAAGAGACTTGGCTTAGTCGATCAAATGGGTGGCATCCAAGATGCGATCGCTGAGGCGGCTAAACTCGCTAAGCTGGAAGATAAATGGCAAGTGGAAGAGTATCCTAAAACTCGCACGTTTGAACAACGAATTGTGCAAAAACTAATTGGCGCTCATATTTCCACACCCCCCGTTAAGCCCGATTCACTCACCCTAGAATGGAAGAAACTTCAGCAAGAGTTAGCCATCTTCACCAGCCTCAATGATCCTCGCGGCATTTACGCTCGTTTACCCTACAACTTTCGCATTGAGTAATTTGAGGAACTAAGGACTAGGGGCGAGAGGGCGAGGGGGAGAAATACCCAATGCCCCATGCCCCATGACCCATGCCCAATCCCCATTCCCCTAAAACCGATAATTGCGTTCCCGCACCCAAAGGCTCACCGGCACGGCATAACCTTGCGCGTTAACCTTGACTTGAACCACAAAAGGTTGCGCTTGTCTAGTCTGTCCTGGTTGGCTTTGCTGAGCTTGATTAATGTCGTCGTTAATCTGATCCTTTTGGTCTTCCGGCATATAATATTGTTCCAATCCGTACTCAATTCTGCCGTTATATGTCCCTTTCAGTGCCACCTGATTCGCCGGCAATTTAGCAGGAAGATCACTACTCACGCGTACCGGCTTCCAAGGTTGCGGGCGTCCAGAAGCAGCCGGCGATTTGGGTGCCTCTAAAATGACATAAAGCTCCGTCGGTGAGTTTAAGTTTTTCTCTGGCTTGCAAGTGTTTTTGGTCGGGGGTTTTACAGTTGGGCAAGTTGTCATATAACCCGGTAAGTCTTTCCAGCCGGGAAGATTTTTCAGAGTATTTTGATTGGAAATATCGTAACTAAGCGTTTGATAGTAACCGCGCAATAAATCGTAGGGATCAACCGGCGCAGTTTGCAAAATTACAGTTTTGCCGGTGATGTGTGTGTAAATTGCTTGAGCCGGCACAGAACCAATCAGCACAGTTTGTAATAGTAAGGGAACCCACAGCCGCCAAGCACGTAACGGCTTTTTTGGTGCCTCCCAACTGGTCATTCGCTGATTTTCAACGTTGACATCTGCGGGTATTTTTTCTTCCAGCAATTGTTTATCTGCTTCATCAAAGTTAGAAGTCATCGGGAATTCTCCTTAGAAGGCATTAACGCAGAAGAGTAGCGCTCAAACCAGAGTCCGGCGGCAATCACCCCAATCCCGCATAAGAAGAAGACAAATGCTTTAAATAGTAAGCCAGTGTTGTACTCTAGTAGCCGGCTTATTATTTGCAGCGCCAACAGCGTAATGCCCCCCCAGAAAGTGCCGCGATTTCCAAGTGCCAGTCCTTCTCGAATCAAGCCGGCGGCTAAAAGAAACAGCAGCACATTAAACAGAAATGTTGCTAGCACAGAAATCGGACTAAAACTGTTATGCCACAGGGGAATTAAGGCGCTGATGGCAATAAAACAGGCAATCACATTTGTTGTTAGATCCACACCTCGGCGAGAGGGGTGTTTTCTCCCCTGCCGGCCTAAGCGAAGCCATTCCCAGACAATCAAAGCACCTAAAAGCGCAACATCCAGCAGGGAACTCCAACCCATCAGTGTTTGGGCATCAATCGGCTGTCCTGGTGAAGACTGCCAAGGCCACTGAAAAGCTAATACATAAAATAGAATTGCGAGGCACAACAGTGCTAAATTGCGCGCGAGCGGCTGAAACAGTTTGCTATCTATATTGGGCCAGAGCGTGTCATCATAACCCCATAGCAGAGCCGGTGGCATCGCACACATGAGGGCAACGATTAAAGCCGATGCCCCACTCGACCCTTGAGCAAGAGACGCTTCTAGGGAGAAAATCACTAAAATTGCAGCCAAGGCAAAAATCGCGCGAGACCGGCACCAATAAGCCAGTGGCACAAACAGCAAGCTAACGACCACCGGCATATGTTGCACCAGTAGCAGCCAAGAAGACTCTTTCGCTGACCAATCGAACACGCTTAGCCCATAACCCGACCCAATTAATAGAATCGCTAACACACCTAAAGAAGTCAAACGCAAGCTGTAAGCCATTGCCAGCACACCCAGACCCCAGGCTAAAAACAGCCCGTAGGGGGAACCGCCGATGTGGAACATCTGAGCCATCAGCGCCATATTCGCGCCCAGAATAATTGCCCCTAGGAGCAATAATGCCTCGCCCAACCGCTGTTTCCCGCCTCCTCGCTTTCGTTTGGCTAGAGAGGTTGGAGGGGTTCGCCATAGATAGAAACCGGCTGCATTCACCCCAATAAATAAACTCAGCAGCAGCGTAACTTTCACCTCCCGCGACCAATCTTGCCAGTTCGCCGCCACAAAGGTGATTACGGCTAAGCCCAGGAGAATTCCTCCTAAGCCAATGACAATTGCAATAAAGCGGTTGCGAGCAGATGTTTCAAGGCTATCAAGTTGATAGCGTTCTGATATTTGCTGATACAATTCGCTATTAATTAATCCCTCAGCTTGCCACAATTTTGTTTCGTGGCGCAGCTGATGACGAAATTCATCTGAAACCATCTCGAATGGCCTCGTCTCTTTCTAAAGATTGGTTCTGTAATCTACGTTATAGTTTTGCATTAATTATTTGGTTTCCAGCTAAAGTTATGACACCGGCTCTACTGGCACCCTCATGCAGCTTGAGCGCTTAAGTGTTTAAATTAAAGTTTCTTGGAAGGGCAGCCCTGCTAGGGCCAACCTTTTTGTAAAAACGCCCAAAACTCAAAGGGCATTATTTTTATCTAATTGCGTTTGATTTTGACAAGGGATTTCTCTAGACTACAGCCGGCAAAGGCAAATTTGAAAAGCGAAAAGTAAAAAATTGTTTACTTTTATTGCTGTTGTTTTACGCCTCACCCATGACTCGGTAAGCACAGCGGCGATCACCCTGCATAATATGTTCGATTCGTTCAATGCTGACTGCCGGCCCTAACAAGGTTTTAAAAACCTCAATTTCTGATTGGCACAACATCTGACAGGTGCGGGCGGCTGCATTGATGGGACAGTGGTTTTCCACTAAAAGCAGGCTGTGATCTGGCTGTTCGATCACCTCCGCCATGTAGCCTTCTTGGCTGCGAAACTGGGCGAGTACAACAACTCGCTGCCGCCAATCACTGTTGCCGGCTACTTCCTCTAAGCGAGATGTGTAGCTTTGCACTTGCCGGTTGGTGCGTTCTGCTAGCAGTTTTTCCAAACCTGCCGGCCCAAAAACTGTCTCAACACCCCTCAGTAGGTCAACCATCAAGTCTGCATGACTATCGGGAAAGACATTGCTAGAACGCTCGCTTAGCTGCCACAACTTCACGGGTCGGCCTTGGGGACGCCTTTCTTCTCGGTAAGTCACCCATCCCTCGGCTTGCAGCGTTTGTAAATGCTGGCGTATTGCCATCGGAGAAACCAGCAATTGTTCCGCTAAAGTTGTGGCAGTTTGCGCTCCGTGCATTTTCAATCGATGCAAAATTTGATTTTTCGCTTTTTGTTTATCCTCCATAATTAACCGAAGTTTAAGAAACCACTCTTTAACCTTAACTTGTCCAACTCCCGATAGTTGCGGATTTTTTTAAGATATGCTAATTTAACTCAACTAAAATCACGCCTTCTGTACTTCCAGCTTAACTTCAAAGACTCTAAATTATAAAGCTTTAGCGCTTTACAAAGCAGTACAAAAGCATTACAAAATGAAAGTAAGAACCCTTTTAGCTAACTTGAAATGAAAAAACTTGCTGCTTCCGGGCGCAGTGAGTCAGTGATATGAGGGTGGGAGAAAAAAGAGAGTAATGCGCTTAATGCCGGCAAAAGATGCAGCGCATTTCAGCCGGCGCTTGGGGAATAAAATCTAAAAGAAAACCCAAATTAGCAAGATTTTACAAGAGCTTTTTGGCTTAAAGGTATCCAAAATTCAACTCCAGTACCTTCTGACACAATTGACAGTAACAAAACTTTTCCTGATCACCTTTTCTTTGTTATGGGTGCAAATGAGAATCGAAGGTAGACTCAAAAGATAGGTGTAATCGTGTGACCCCGTCCCTTTCAGGGTGCGTCGGTCTGCTAAAGGTGTTCTTGAACTTTAGGCGGCAGCGCGGTTATCTTGCAGATGAAGTTCCAGAGCCAATCATGGGCCGAAGCACAGGAATCAAGCATGGGTGGCAAGAGCTTTTTAGGACGCTTACATAGATTGATTGTTGCCTACTGTGCACTGGGGATTTTGGCCACCGGCACAGTTATAGCGGTTGTGAGTATTGTGCCTCTGTACCAACACCTCAAACAAGACGAACACAAAAATTTGCTCATTGCCGCCAGAAGTAAAGCTGTCGCTGTTGAAGACTATATTGGGCAAACAAAAGCGACTGCTTGGCAAATCGCAAGGGAAACTCAACTGCGTGAGAACTTAGAGGCTTACAACCGGCAGAAGCTCAGCTTAAATGCCTTACAGAACCTCAGCACAGCCAAACTGCGAGAAGCGCTCAAAACATACCCAGACGTGGCAGGCATCAGCCGGCTTGATCGCAGCGGCAAGCAAGTGGTGAGTGTGGGATTGGCAATTCCCGCAGAATTTTGGCCTGTCCCGGTTGCCGGTTCTCAAACAGTCAAGGTTCACGCTCCAGTCATTCTCAGCGGTACTGCCTATTTAGCCGTCGGTGTTCCCATTTTGAATGACTTATCCCAGCGTGCCGGGACAGACATTGTTTTGTTCAAGCTTGACCCCTTACAGCAGCAAATTTTATCAAAAAATAGGAGTGTTGGTGAAGCCGGCCAAACAGTCCTCGGAAGCCTTCATTCCGATGGAGTCGAGGTGTTTTTCCCCCTAATAAACCCCAAAAACACTGACTCTTTCCCACAGATAGCAGAGGCAAATTTTAAAAATAATATTGTGGGAATTTGGAATTGCTGGCTAATTCCGACCTGCCCAGATATGCAGAACCCTAAAAATTTATTTATTCAAGAGCGCTCATCCTTAATTTTTCCCAAAACTTCTGCGGTGGCACAAGCTTTAGAAAAAGCGGTTCATCAAGATACCGGCCTGTTCATTTCTCACCTAGCCAAAGAGCCGCAGGTCATCGCCTACAGCCCTATTCAAGGCAGCGATTGGGGTTTAGCCGTGATTATGCCTTCTGCCCAACTGTATGCGCCGGCTAATCGCCAGATTGTTTCCCTTGGCAGTACACTTTTTCTGTTGATTTTGGCCGGCACCACCGGCACGATCCTATGCCTGCGTCCACTTGCCAACGCAACCATTCTTCCCGCTGGCGACTTAGAGCGACTTGTGCGGCAAACAACATTATCCTTACCAGCCAATAGTCACAGCACTTTGACACAAGCCGCTTTACCCTCCGGGCAGCGGTATCGCTTCACAGATGCCGGTGGCGCTGAGGCTGTGTGGGAGTGGAATTTAGAAACGAACGAGCTTGATTTTTCTCCCCAGTGGAAAGCCTTGCTGGGTTATGACAAAAGCGAAATTGGCACTCATCCAGACGAATGGTTCAAGCGGGTGCATCCAGATGATATGGAGCGAGTTAAGGCAGAGATTACCGTTCATTTAGCAGGTCTGACCACTTATTTTCACAACGAACATCGCATCTTGCATCAAGACGGCAACTACCGATGGGTGCGAACGCAGGGAATGGTGATTCGGAATGCTGCCGGCAAGGCATTTGCGATTGCCGGTGCGCTCAGCGATATGACCGAGCGCAAGACCCTTGAGGAAGAGAATCTGCGTTTAGCGGCGTTTCCCAGATATGACCCGAATCCTGTGCTGGCATCCGATAGAGAAGGCAACCTAATTTACCTCAATCCAGCCGCACGGCGCGTGATAGACAAGCTGAATCTCGACGAACCAGCCAGTTTTTTGCCGGCCAACCACCGCCAACTCGTGCGTAGCTGTCTGGACACTAACCAGAGCGAGCGGCACATTGAAGTGAAAGTAAAAGAGCGCATCTACTCTTGGAGTTATCATCCGCTTGCCCATCTCAATGTCGTACATCTGTATGCACTTGATATTACAGAGCGCCAGTGGGCTGAGGAGCAATTATTGCAAGCGGCATGGCACGACGAACTCACAGGGTTGCCAAACCGAACCCTCTTTATCCACCGGCTAGAGCAGGCAGTGGCGCGGGCGAAACAGAGCCAGGATGGTTTGTTTGCCGTGCTGTTTCTGGATCTTGATCGCTTCAAGGTGGTTAACGACAGTCTGGGGCATATGCTGGGAGATCAATTTTTGATAGTGATCGCGCGGCGGCTAGAAGCGTGCTTGCGTCGCGGTGATGTGGTCGCCAGAATGGGAGGAGATGAGTTTACCATTTTGCTGGCTACGATCCGTGACGTGAATGATGCCACCAGTTTTGCCGAACGCATTCAACAACAACTGATGCTGCCGGTTAATTTAAACGAACATGATGTGTTTACTACTGCCAGTATTGGGATTGCGATCGGCTCATATCATCAAAAGCCCGAGCTTGAAGGGGTCAATGGACGCCCTTATGAGCAACCCGAATACTTTCTGCGCGATGCGGATCTCGCCATGTATCGTGCGAAGGCTTTGGGTAAGGCGCGGTATGTGGTATTTGACTCTGCGATGCACAAACACGCCTTGGCTCTATTGCAGCTAGAAAATGACTTGCGACGAGCCGTTCAAAGTGAAAAATTACAGGTTAAAAGTGAAGAGAAAGAAATTCCAATCTCTTCTTTTTTATGTGAATTTCTATTGCATTACCAGCCAATTGTTGCCTTAGATACGGGCAGAATTGCCGGTTTTGAGGCGCTGGTGCGCTGGCAGCACCCAGAGCGAGGTCTGATTTCACCGGCAGAATTTATTCCCGTGGCGGAAGAAACAGGTTTGATTGTTCCGCTCGGTGCGTGGGTACTCCTAGAAGCGTGCCGGCAGTTACATCATTGGCAAGAACGGTTTCCCTTCGCACGGGATCTAACAATGACGGTTAATCTTTCCGGTAAACAGCTCTCGCAACCCCATTTGTTGGCCCAAATCGATGAAATTTTGCAACAGACCGGCATCAATCCTCTATGTTTAAAGCTAGAGATCACTGAAAGTGTGTTGATGGAAAATGCAGCCGCAGCGACTGAAGTGCTGGAGCAGCTAAGAAATCGAAATATTGGATTGTGTATTGATGACTTCGGCACCGGCTATTCTTCTTTGAGTTATTTGCATCGCTTTCCGATTAATACCTTAAAGATTGATCGCTCTTTTGTCAGTGAGATGGCCGGCGATGACGAAAACTCAGAAATTGTGCGGGCAATTGTTACGCTGGCGCATAATTTGGGAATGTATGTGGTAGCAGAAGGCGTGGAAACCGAGAAGCAACTGGTACAACTCTGGGCGCAGCAATGTGAATACGGGCAGGGCTATTTTTTTTCTAAGCCGTTACCGAGTGAAGCGGCTGAGGCGTTAATGGTATCTGAGCCACAGTGGTAAGGGAAGAATTTTTAATTGGCCAAGTTGTGGCGCAAGCATCCGCGCCGGCTTCTAAAAGTCAATTGACAGTGATTCGCTTAAATACTGTAAAAATCGAAAAAATGATGAGTAACAAGCATTTTTCTTGCTACTCATCAGTTATTGCTTTTCATGAGGTTGAATCGATTTTGTCTGGAACAGATTGAAGGATGAGAGTTTTATCTTAAAGGTCTGGATATTTGCCGTTTAAGTGTGCCGAACCAGGTCTCGGCGGCAGTCTTTACTGCCTGGACGATCACAATCAGGTTCTGTCGGGTGAACAACTAACAGCAAATTTTGAGACGCATCAAAGCGTTGCTGTTGCGCTGAACTCCATTCCATTCCTTGAAAATTAACAGCCAAACCTAAAAAGAGTGGACATAACACAACAACCGGGAGAAAATAAGACATAAGGGGTGTCCTGTGTCAGAGCTTCCACTTCTTGATTCAGCACCCCGCCTATGGCATCAGGAAAAAAATTGTTGATTATATTTAAGCTCGTCGTCCACCGCTTTTAGGTCGGTCACTTCCTTGCTCGACTCCAACATGGCCGGCATACGCTTGATGTATGCCGGCGGAGCTGTATTGAATTTCTAGAAAGTTGACGGCGAAGCCGGTGATTAACAAACTTGATAAGAGGATAGAGGCGTTAACGCGCATAAGAGATTTCCCGCTTGATGCTTCCTCTCTCTAATACCGGCTCTCACGTTTGCCATCCGGATCAATTGAATAGAGCTATTGCTTCATATTTCTTTACAAATAGGCGCATAATGAACCACAAGCGCCAGACTTACATCTAATTCAATATCGAGTAAAATTAGGTTGGAAGTTATGGGTAAAAATAAAGCATTTCCATGTTGGAGCCAGGAAAATTATAACTGAGGTAAAAAATTGGGAAATTCACTATAAAAAATTTGCTTTTTTATTTTCTGAGACAAGCTTTTATTACCTTAGACAAACCTGTGTTCTGACTTTAACCGTTTAGCACCAAACTTTTAGCAGTAAATTAATCAGATACTTTATGCAAACTCAAACACGCTACTACAGCCCAGAAGAATATTTAGCACTTGAAGAAAAGGCTGAATATAAAAATGAATATCGAGATGGAGAAATTATCCCGATGACTGGTGGAACAACGAATCATAATAAAATTGCACTTAATTTTGCTGCCAACTTGAAGTTTGCTTTAAGAGGACAGAACTACGATACTTATATTGGTGACGTGCGGTTGTGGATACCTCGTTATCGTCAGTACACCTATCCTGACGTGATGGTAATCCAGGGAGAACCCATCTATACGGGAACCAATACAACGACTGTAACCAATCCTTTGCTGATTGTTGAAGTCTTATCTAAATCTACTAAAAATTATGATTTGGGAGATAAGTTTATTTACTATCGCTCAATTCCTGAATTTAAGGAATATATTTTGATTGACCAAACGCAATATCATGTCATGCAGCACAATCAAACGAATGATGGAAAATGGATATTAACTGACTATGAATCGGAAACTGCGCTTTTAGAATTAAATTCTCTAAAATTTCAAATTCATTTGCATGACATCTATGAAAAAGTTAATTTTGCAGATGGTGAAGATTAAATTGTGATAACCTTGTTAGCTTTCTCAAAAGACTAGCACATGATTAAGCTTTTTATTAGCATTATTTGACACATATTTAGAATGATCGGCAGGTTTTGCAAAACCTGAAAATTAACTTGATTGAAAAAAATAAATTAAGCGAATCACCGTTATTGGGAATTCCAAGATGTGACTAGGACGGCAATTGCATCTAGTAACTGTGCCGGCTCCCAAGGTTTAGTGAAATAAGCTGTTGCACCTAAACTCATAGCTTGTTGCCGCAGCGAATCACTTTCACGAGAGGTTAAAATGGCAACCGGCAGATGCCTCGTGTTAGGATGAGCGCGAATTTCTGCGAGTAAAGCAAGCCCATCTAAACGAGGCATTTCAATATCGGAAATCACTAAATCAAAACATTCACCTAACTGGTGAAGTTGTTCCAAAGCCTCCTTTCCGTCGCGGCACTGCACCACTTGATATCCCGCTTTACTTAGCAGCTCATCTAAAGCTCGGCACACAGTTATCGAATCATCTACAATTAAAACGGAAGGGGTTATCGTTTGAGCATATAAAAGATTATCTTGAGCTTTTATTTTGAATTTTTGAAAATTCTGGGAGCCGGTTAAATTGTCAGAAAGCCTTGCTTGTTTCGCGTGGTTAATTAACTCATTTAACTGATTGGGCGACAACACCGGCACAACCTCGCCGGTTCCCAACACCGTACAGCCGGCAATATAAATCGGCACCGGCACTGTTGAATCAAACGGTTTAAGAACCAATTCCCGCTCTCCTAACAGTGCGTCTACTGCCACCACAACCGGCTCACCACACACATCCAAAACGATTCCTAAGCTAGATGGCAAAGTAGGTGCTGCCGGCATCCAATCTACGCGCCGATAGGGAAGTAATTCTATTAATGAAAATAGCGGCACAGATCGGTCATGCCAATCAATCATACCGCGTTCATCCGCTTCTAAAACAGGGGATCGTAAAGGATTAAAACTAGGTTTTGTCGATGACGAACTTCCTGATAAGCTAATAACTTCTAAAACATCAATTGATGGAATTGCAAGGGTTTGTTGCCCACACCGGCACAGTAATAAAGTTAAAATACTTAAAGTCAAAGGAATCGTTATCGTAAATTTAGTACCTTGACTTACAGCAGTTTCAACCTGCACCGATCCCCGCAGATGTCCAACCTGATGCCGAACAAGATCTAAATTCACGCCCCCTTCTGACAGATCGCTGAGCGTTGCTGCCGTTGAGAATCCAGGTGCGAATAGAAACTCAAGCATTTCAGCACTCGTCAGAGCCGGCTCTTGAGCGCCAAATTCTGAATCTAGAGATGAAATTAGCCCCATTTCTACTGCCCGACGGTATACTTTTTGAGGATCAATTCCCTGCCCATCATCAGCGAGGGAAATAACAACATGACTGCCTCTAATCGCGGCTGACAAAGTGATTTTAGCCATCGGTAATTTGCCTTGAGCTTTTCGTTCCGCCGGCAGCTCAATTCCGTTGACAAAAGCATGACGAAATAGCTGTATCAAAGGTGCGTGTAGTTGTTGCAGAACTGCCTGATTTATTAACGTTTCTTTGCCTTCTATCACTAGCTCGACAGACTTGCGATCTTGCTGTCTTAGCATTTGCAAAGAAGCCTTAAACCGCTCTGCTAGCAGCTCAAAAGGAACCAAACGCGACTCGGTTAAATCTTCATGTAACCGTTCGATAGAGGTGTGTAGCTGCTCCAGAGTTTCTTGCAGCTCATGGGCAATCAAATCGACATCGGCTCTCGTTTCACGCACCTGCACAAGCAGTTCTTGAAATCCTTGCATCTGAGAGGGCGTTGGAAAATTAAAAGCCGAAGATTGAGAAGTTAAATTTATCTCTTCATCCTCCAAGTTTAATTCTTCCTGCTTCATTCGGTTCCGTGAATGCTGCTCTGAAAAATTGCCCATTCTCTCAGAGATTGGAATGAGTTTTTGAAAATGTTTTTTTAGCTTTCGACTTGCTTGATCCAGTTGTTGCTGATAAACAGTCAACTGTTCATAATTGATAAATAACTCGCCAACGGTGTTGCTCATCCGATCCAGTCGCGCCACCGGCATCTGCAAATTTAAACTAGGTATCCCAGTTAAATTGCTTTCATTCCCAATCAAATATTTCAAAAATTGCTCTGGAATTTCTGGTGGGGAAGTGGAAGTTGAGGGTTGCGGAATTTCTTCCTTTCTGTCGCTTTGTATCGGCACCTCCCCAAGAAATTCTCCTCTCATCTGTCGGATGTGTGCAACCACAGTCATTCCCAACTGCTTGAGCGGTATCTTTTGATCTTTGATCGCCTGCTCAAGTAATTCAGCCATGTCTTTCAACCAAATTAAATTCAAGACTTTTCCTAGCAGAATACATTCTTCAACTAAGATAGTGAGCGACTCTTTGATTTTTTCAGAAATGCATTCGTTTGTCTCTTGAAAATTGGGCTTTAAGTTCAGCCATTGCTCAACTTTTTGCAGTGATTCTTCTAAGTCAACTAAAAGCGCATTTTTGGCAAAATCCAGGCGTGAGGGTGTGCCGATGGCGGTTAAGTCAATGTTTTTTTCTTGATTTGTCAATGAAAAATTTTCTGTTTCTTTTCCTACTTGCCTGCCTAATAAGTTATCAATTGGTGTAGGTGTCGGTGAAAAAATATTTTCTAGTTGCCGATTTATTTTACTATTTTTTATATTTACCTTAATAAAATTGCTACTTTTTTCTGTTGGAAATTTCAAAAAACTTAGCCCTTGACTGCTATTATCTCCCGCTAAATATTTTTGGATAGCTTGAAGCGTGCGCCACAGTAAATCGCAGGTGAATGCCGGCTCACTGCAATTTCCTTGCTGAATTTCCAGAAGCAAATCTTCCATCTTGTGAGCCAGCAGACTTACCGTTGAAAACTGAGCGATGCCGGCTGCCTCTTTGAGTGAGTGAGCAGCTCGAATTAAGGCGGCGCTTTCTGCTTGCAGATTTTCTGGATCTTGTTGGATTTGTAAGATTTTCTGTTTTAAAATTGCTAATAATTCAGGCACTTCTTCTAAAAAATTAGCGCGGATATCTTGAGTAATACTATCTAATTTTTCAGGAGCCACTAATGGAGAATTAAGCGGTGAAAATTGAGAATTAAGACTTTTTTTTTCAGGTTTCATTGTTAACGCTTTATGTATTTTTTCCTCACAGGGTAGTGTCTTCAACCCGAAAGCGAGAAACTGAATCTTGCAGAGCTTGTGCAACTGCGACGAGTTCTTGAAGGGTGTCTGCAACCGCTTGAGATTCGGCTGATGTCGTCTGAGCAATTGCGGCTGCTGATTGCATGGTTTGGTTAACTCGGTATGAGGATTGCGCCTGAGATACGGTGCTTGTTGAAATCGATTGTAAAAGCTGGTTGGTATTATGGCTAATCCCGGCTAGTTTACGGAGAGTTTGCTGGGTTTTAATCACCAAATGTGTGCCGGTTTCCACGCTTCGCTGGCTTCCTTCCATTGTTTGCAGGGCTTCAGTGGTTTCTTGTTGAATGGTACTAATAAGTTGCTCAATTTCTTTTGCTGAATCTGTTACGCGTTCTGCCAAGCGCTGCACTTCATCCGCAACTACCCGAAAAACTTGACCATGTTCGCCGGCACGGGCTGCGGCAATCGAAGCATTAAACGCTAAAAGATTTGTTTTTTCTGAAATTCCAGAAATAATGTTAACAATTTTAGAAATTTCTTGCGACGACTCCGCAAGGCGTTTCATCTTTTTAGAAGCCTCGTTGACACTGTCATGAATTCGCTCAATACTGTTAACCGTTTGATTCATAGATCGGTTACCATCTTGTGCTGCCACAACGCCTTGACGGGCAATCACAGCAGCTTTAAGGGTGGCGCTGGCTATCGACTGCATCGAACGCCCCAAGTCTGCCACAGACTTGAGGGTTGCCGCAATTGCTTTTGCTTGGTTATTCGCCCCCTGGGAGAGGGTTTCCACCTTTTGGGTGCTGTTACAAGCCGATCCGTGTACCCGGTTTGCAGCAAGTTGAACTTGAGTGACAATCTCGCGCAAGCTGCCGATGGTGGCGTTAATCGAAACGGCAAGTTCGCGCAGAGGCGCACAGTTGCTTGCTTCTATATCTGCCTCCACCGGCACGTTTACGGTTAAATCCCCCCGTTTCGCCCCTTCAATTTCTCGTAATAGCTGGTTTAATCCTTGTTGCAGTCGTTCTTTTTCGCGCTGTTGAAAGGCTGCTTCGGTTCCATATCGGCGCACTTGTTCTTCCATTTCAACGGCTGCTGCATTGACAGTGGAGGTTAACTGATTAAATGTGTCGGCTAATTCCCCCACTTCATCTTCTGCCAACACCGGCGCTTTAGCGGCGCGATCTCCCTGTGCAAACTCCCGCACAGCTTGATGCAGCCGATTGATCGGATCAGCAATTGTTTTATCAAGTAACATCGCTAGCCACACATTAATCGCTAAAGCCAGCAATATTAAAATGAGTTGCCAGAATAAACTGTTGCTCAAAAGCTGATTTTTGCCGGCTTCCTCAATGCCCCGCACCAAAATTGCTGCCGGTTTACCGCCATAATTTGGTACCGCCTTCGCAGCCATTGTGTAACTCTTATCCCCAACTCTTACGTGTTCGCTCACTGTTTTACCACCCGCCTCAACCGCTTTTGTGAGCAAAGTGTTATGAGGAAGACCAACTCCTGATTGGATGCTATCTTTAATTTTTTCCTGGGAATCTACCAGCGTAAATTGTCCCGAATCTTTGGTTAAATAAATTCCACTATATCCGCTACTATAGGTCTTCATTACGTCTTTTATCAAAAAATAATTTCTATTAATTCTTTTTCCAGCAATGAGCGCTCCTATAACATTCTTTTTGCTTGAATACACAGGTGTTACGGTATAGTGAATCAAAGTATCCTGATTTTTTATGCCTCCTGTCTTTATGGCACTTTCTGCCTTTAATTCCCCACTCGAAATAATTTCAATTGCTTGCAATGGTTTGCCATTTGTAAATACAGGGCTGATCATCTGATTAAAATTAAAAAGTTCTCCGTACTGAGCAGCCGTTGCATTCGCTATTATGCGAAAATCTCGCCCAATTAAAGTAGCAAATTCAATATCTAAACCTTTAAGCTCATTGACTAAAGCTGCCCGAACTTGTTCGCGAATTGCAGGATTTAAATTGCCGCCGGCTGCCGCCATTACGGCACTCGTTTCTGATAGTCCTTGCAACCTAAGCAGGATTTGGTTATTTTTCATCTCATAAGCCATTTGCGTCACGGCTAGCTCTGACTCCGCTTGGTTAACGAGCTGATGACGCACCTGTAAATTATGTAAAAAATTTGTGACTCCCACTACTGCCGATACTGTCACAAATTCTGAAAATAGCAATGCAATGAGTTGCTTACGGCGAATGGGCTGATTGTAAAACCATCTAGGGATTTTAAACCTAAAATTTTGAATTTTTAAGGAAGAATGGCTAAGCGCTAACCCAGAGTGTTCCTGTGTTCCCCCGTTCTCTTTCTCCCTTGATTCAGACGAAAACAACGTTATGTCATGTAAACTGGGTCCACCAACGCCCCTACGGCCCTTCTTCCCCTGCTTCCCTAGGCTGCCGGTAATGCTGCCAAATACGCCCCCAGGATCGGCAGTCACCACTTCCTGGTAAAGCATCCGGGCTTCCTCAAAGCGACCTTCTTGATTTAAAGCTTCAGCCAGTTGTATTTTAGCGGCCCAATCTATCCGGTCACGTTCTGCCTGTGCTTTGAGTGTCTCAGCCTCTTGCAGAATTGGAGCAGGGCTATCGCCATTTTTGTCGGTCATGTTATCTTTTAAATCTTAGATTTTAGATTTTAAATTTTATGTTTTTCAACGCCGCTTGGCTACTGGTAAATATCCCTAACTTATTCGCTAAATAATTTATACTGAATGTCTGTTTGTAACCTCTTTTTTTAAGCAAGGGAAGCGCGAGTTTATCAAGATAATCGAATCCTGGTCTTACATAGGACTTAGGATTTAGGATTAATTCTCTACGATACGCAAAGCCGCGAAAATTGCTGATACATTTAGCACCGCCACGGGTAAACCCTCGATTTGAATGAGACCTGTTAGAAATGAACTAAAAGCCGGTGAAAAGCTGGCGGGTATCGGGTCAAGTTTTTCAGAGTTGAGTGACACAATGCCTTTAAGCGTCGATACCACACAAGCCAGCCTGGGTGAGGCGTGCTCTGCCTTGGCACCGGCAGGGTTCGGATTGATCACCAACAGCGTTAAACGATCTCGCTTTCGATACTGAATGGATGAGGGCATAAGTCCGAGTAAATCGGTCAGTAAATCTGCTAACTCTAGCACCCATAGCAACTGTCCGCGCTGATTTACCACACCTAATAAAGCCGAGGTGACTCCCGGAACCGGACAAATATCGCTCACGGCTAAAGTCATAACTTCGGAAACACTCTCTAAGGGCACCGCTAATTGTACAGATTGCCGTAACTGGATACGAAAATAGTCTTTGACCATAATTAGATAGAAAGAATGAAAGAAAGTAAAAGCTAAATTTTTCTTTACTTTTCTCCCGCTCTCTTTTTTAAGCACCGGCACAATTTTTATCAGCGTTCGGGCTGGTTGGGTATTTGTATAAGTCATCGCAGCTACCGACATGAGTCATTTGACTTTTTATTGCCCTCACAAGTCAGTTGTTTATGTTGGGGGTTCATTTTCGATTGAATTGTTTATTCTCTTAATTAACTAATTTATGATTTATTATTTTAAATTAAGATTAAGCAATTTAATTTTATTTATTTTATCACAATAGGTAACAAGTATTTGTATTGGAAGCAACTATTTTATATGAAAAATCTTAACCTACTAAATCAGAGAAAATGGTGTTAAATAATTAAAAGAGCCAAGAGCTGTTTATGGGCAGAAGCCGCTGCCGTCAACTTTTGCTCATTTTCTTTATCTCATAAATTATTTAGCTTTGTAAGATAACTATCAAAAAAAAGTCTTATTATTTTTTTAATTTTACAAATCTTAAGAACGATTGCTCACCAGCACATCAGTGTACATCGAGAAATTAGAACTGAATGCATCTGTATAAATACGAATTGAGGGGATGGAGAAGACAGTAGAAATACGAAGAGACGTTTCAGTGTAAATACGGGCAACGTCAAAGGAAATTGAAACGTTATAAGTATTTACCGAGAAACCTGAAGCCTTGCCACCGGCATTGGAAAACGCGCCGGCCTCCCAGCTAAGATACTGGAAACGCTCTCCTTAACATTGAGAGTGTGTCACCCTGTTATTGTGAGTGCTCACAAAGGGAGCAGATTTAACTATGACCTTCGATTACGACCTATTTGTGATTGGTGCGGGTTCTGGGGGGCTGGCAGCTTCCAAACGAGCAGCCTCCTATGGAGCTAAGGTAGCGATTGCAGAAGGCGATTTAGTGGGCGGCACCTGCGTGATTCGAGGGTGCGTTCCCAAAAAACTGATGGTGTATGCCTCAAGCTTCTCTCACCTCTATGAAGATGCGCTGGGTTACGGCTGGGGGAAAGTTGAACCCAGCTTCGACTGGAAAAAATTGACTGAAGTGGTAGACAAAGAAGTTCGCCGGTTAAGCCAACTGCATATTAGTTTCCTAGAAAAAGCCGGCGTAGAGCTATTTCCAGGCTATGGCAAACTCTTAGACGCCCATACCGTAGAAGTGGGTGATCGCAAATTCACGGCAGACAAAATTCTGATTGCCGTGGGGGGACACGCTGTCAAGCCAGACAGACCGGGTATTGAATATACAATCAGCTCTGATGGTATGTTCCACCTGCCGGAACAGCCCAAACGCTTTGTTGCCATCGGTGCCGGCTATATCGCGGTGGAATTCGCCTGTATTATGAACGGTCTGGGTTCAGAAGTCACTTTGATCAACCGGCAAGAAAAAATATTGCGCGGGTTTGATGAGGATCTTCGCACCGGCATTCAGGATGGCATGAGTAAGCATGGGATTCGCTTTATCTCTGGCATCGAAGATCACACACTCAGCATCGAAAAGCAACCAGACGGGCTGAAGGTAACTGTATCAGTCGCCGGCAAAGAAGAAACCGTCATGGCAGACGCGATTTTATGCGCTACCGGACGTAAGCCAAATCTGAGTAAGCTGGGTTTAGAGAATGCCGGTGTCGAAATCGTCAACGATGCCATTGCCGTCAAATCCGACAGCAGCACCAGTCAACCCAATATTTTTGCCGTCGGTGACTGCACAGATCGGCTGAATTTAACGCCGGTTGCCATTGCTGAAGGGCGGGCGTTTGCAGATACCGTATTCGGGCATACCCCGCGCTATACCAGTCATTCCAATGTAGCGACCGCCGTGTTTTCTCAACCAGAAGGCGGCACTGTTGGTTTAACAGAAGCCGAAGCACGGGAAAAATTAGGAGATGCGGTGAAGATTTATCGCGCCAGTTTCCGCCCCATGTTTCACAGTCTCACCGGCGCTGATGAGAAAACAATGGTGAAATTAGTCGTTGATAGCACCACTGATCGGGTACTGGGCGCTCACATGGTTGGCAAAGACAGCGCTGAAGTCATGCAAGGGCTGGCAATTGCGATTAATATGGGTGCTACTAAAAAAGACTTCGATGCCACCATCGGTATCCATCCCTCAACGGCAGAGGAGTTCGTCACTTTGCGATAGATATCCACTGTCCATAAACTAGCCCTGGCAAAACAATTCCCGAACAATGCCGATGCCAGGGCCGGTTATGGAAAACCTGGCTGCTTGAGCAAAAATTCCCGATATCAGTGCAACTCATCATCTGCGGTGGCTTTGATGATTGTGCCTTGAAAATTCAGCATTAATGCCGGCAACACAGGGATTAGGGGAACCGGCAGAATTCTTCCCGATGCCCCATGTCATCAAAAATTGGCAAACTCGCAGATAAAATCCGGCAACTCTCAGGAGAAACCTCTTAAAATAAACTGGATTTAGCAATCAGCGGTCACGTCTTCCCTGATCTTGTGGGAGTGCGAAGTCCTCAGTTGCAACTGCTAATCTAAAATCTAAAATCTAAAATCTAAAATCAGGTATGCCCCGCCGCGACGACATTCACAAAATTCTGCTGCTTGGCTCTGGCCCCATTGTGATTGGCCAATCTTGTGAGTTTGATTACTCAGGCACCCAAGCTTGCAAAGCGCTGCGCGAAGAAGGATACGAGGTGGTGCTGGTTAATTCTAACCCGGCCACCATTATGACCGACCCGCAAACCGCAGACCGCACCTACATTGAGCCGTTGACGCCAGAAATGGTTGAAAAAGTCATCGCCAAAGAGCGACCTGACGCCCTTCTGCCTACGATGGGAGGTCAAACGGCGTTGAACCTCGCGGTGACTTTGTCTAAGAATGGGGTTCTGGAAAAGTACGGCGTAGAGTTAATTGGCGCGAAGTTGCCGGCTATTGAGATGGCTGAAGACCGGCTGCTGTTTAAAGAAGCGATGGCGCGGATAGGCGTCGCTGTCTGTCCTTCAGGAATTGCCCAGACACTTGATGAAGCCAAGGCGGTTGCCAAACAAATCGGCTACTATCCCATCATTATTCGACCGGCCTTTACCCTTGGCGGCAGTGGCGGCGGCATTGCCTACAACAAAGAAGAATTTGAAGAAATGGCCCAAGCCGGCCTTGATGCGTCGCCGACGTCGCAAATCTTGATTGAGCAATCCCTGTTGGGGTGGAAAGAATACGAGCTGGAAGTGATGCGGGACTTGGCGGATAATGTGGTGATTATCTGCTCCATCGAAAACATCGACCCGATGGGGATTCACACCGGCGACTCGATTACGGTTGCGCCGGCGCAAACGCTGACTGATAAGGAATACCAACGGCTGCGAGACGCTTCGATTAAAATTATCCGCGAGATCGGCGTCGAAACCGGCGGATCAAACATTCAATTTGCCGTTAACCCAGCCACCGGCGAGTTCATCGTCATTGAGATGAACCCCCGCGTTTCCCGTTCCTCTGCTTTGGCATCCAAAGCCACCGGCTTCCCGATCGCCAAGTTTGCCGCCAAACTCGCCGTCGGTTACACCCTCAATGAAATTCCCAACGACATCACCAAGAAAACCCCGGCAAGCTTTGAACCCACCATTGACTATGTGGTAACAAAAGTCCCCCGGTTTGCCTTTGAAAAATTCCCCGGAACCACATCGACACTCACAACCCAGATGAAGTCCGTGGGAGAAGCGATGGCAATGGGTCGCACCTTCCAAGAATCTCTGCAAAAAGCGCTACGATCCCTAGAAACCGGACGCGCCGGCTGGGGTTGCGACCGGCAAGAAGTCTTGCCCAGCTTAGAGCAAATTCGGGCCGGTTTGCGAACCCCCAATCCCGAACGCATCTTCACCGTCCGCCATGCTATGCAAATGGGTATGACGGTTGAGGAAATCTACGAACTCACCGGCATTGATCCCTGGTTCTTAGACAAGCTGGAGGATTTGCTGCAAACTGAGAAATTCCTGAAGCGGACTCAGCTAAAGAGCTTGACAAAAGAACAGGTTTATGATATAAAGCGACAAGGTTTCAGCGACCGACAAATCGCTTACGCTACCAAAACCCACGAAGACGAAGTCCGCGCCTACCGGCAACAGTTGGGGATCAAGCCGGCTTACAAACTCGTAGACACGTGCGCCGCCGAGTTTGAAGCCAAAACGCCTTACTACTATTCCACCTACGAAGAAGAAACCGAGATCATCCCCTCTGACAAACGCAAAGTCATGATCCTCGGTGGTGGCCCTAACCGCATCGGTCAAGGCATTGAGTTTGACTACTGTTGCTGTCACGCCTCCTACTCCCTACGGGAGCAAGGATTTGAGACGATCATGGTCAACTCCAACCCAGAAACCGTTTCCACCGACTACGACACCAGCGATCGCCTCTACTTTGAACCGCTGACCAAAGAAGACGTACTCAACATCATTGAGGTAGAAAACCCCGAAGGCATTATCATCCAATTCGGCGGCCAAACGCCCCTGAAACTTGCGGTTCCCTTACAAAAGTTTCTGACTACAGCACTGAGCAACCCGGAGTCAGGAGTCACGACTAAAATTTGGGGCACCTCTCCCGACTCGATCGACACTGCCGAAGATCGGGAACGGTTTGAGAAAATTTTGCGCCATCTGGATATTAAACAGCCCGCAAATGGGATGTGCCGAAATTTTGAGGATGCCTTGGTGGTGGCTAAACGAATTGGCTATCCAGTTGTGGTGCGTCCCAGCTATGTTTTAGGTGGACGGGCAATGGAAATTGTCTATTCTGACCTTGAGCTGGAACGCTACATGATTTTTGCGGTTCAGGTGGAGCCAGATCACCCGATTTTAATTGATAAGTTCTTGGAAAATGCGATTGAGGTCGATGTGGATGCGATCGCCGATCATACAGGGCGTGTGGTCATCGGTGGCATTATGGAACACATTGAGGAGGCCGGCATTCACTCTGGGGACTCGGCTTGCTCAATTCCTTACATCACGCTCTCCTCGGATGTGTTAGACACAATTCGCACTTGGACAGTGGAACTGGCGAAGGAACTGAAGGTGGTGGGTTTGATGAATATCCAGTATGCCGTTCAGGGCGAACAGGTTTACATTCTGGAAGCCAACCCCCGCGCCTCTCGGACTGTGCCGTTTGTCTCGAAGGCGATCGGCGTTCCCTTGGCGAAGATGGCATCGCGGGTGATGTCGGGTGAAACCTTGGAGTCTTTAGGCTTTACTGAGGAGATCGTTCCCCAGCATATTTCTGTGAAAGAAGCAGTGCTGCCGTTTGATAAGTTTGCCGGTTCGGATACGATTTTAGGGCCAGAAATGCGCTCCACCGGCGAGGTGATGGGCATTGATACCGATTTTGGTACGGCGTTTGCTAAGGCAGAATTAGGAGCCGGCCAACGTTTGCCCCTGTCTGGCACGGTATTTGTGTCAATGACGGATCGGGAGAAAGCTGCGGTTGTGCCGGTTGTTAAGGATTTAATGGAGTTGGGCTTTAAAGTGTTGGCAACCACCGGCACCCGCCGCGTTTTGCAAGAACACGGGCTGAATGATGTGCAACTGATACTCAAGCTTTATGAAGGCCGGCCTAATGTGCTGGACGCGATTAAAAACCAGCAGATCCAGCTAATTATCAATACGCCCTCTGGGGAAGATGCCCAAGCAGAGGGCCGGTTGATCCGCCGCACTGCTTTGAATTACAAAATTCCCATCGTCACTACCATTGCCGGTGCCAAAGCAACTGCCTCTGCCATCCGCTCTCTCAAATCCCAACCCCTAGAGGTTAAAGCTCTACAAGACTACATTTAACTGTCACGAAATATCTTGAATGGAGAATTTCTTAACTAATTCTTCAAAACTTTCTCAAGCCCCTCTCCCCTGCTGTCAATAGCAGGGGATTTTTTTAGCTGACTCGTTTGTCCCTTCCCTATCCCGAACTCAGGTTAAGTCATTTGGTAAAGAAAATTTGAACGGCATAGCAGGGACACTTAATACATCCCTTAACAGGAGTTTCTACTCAACTGCTACTCTAACCCCTATGTCAGTTCAGCCTTGGCTCCAATTCTGGTCATTATCGTCACAATCGTCTTGATCAACTTATCTGGTTCAACAGGCTTTGTAATATGCCCTTGAAATCCGGCAGCTAAGGCTCGCTGCTGATTCATCTCCCCAGCATAAGCAGTGAGCGCGATGGCAGGAAGAGACACTGGCTGGGCAATCGCCGGCACCTGTCCGCCTCGTTCACTGGAAGCCGGAGAAATCTGGTGCATTAGCTCATAGCCATCCATCTCTGGCATCCCGATGTCACTGAGGAGAAGATCGAAGGGTGTGGTTGACAGCCGTTGCAGTGCCTCGATCGCTGAACTCACAGCAGTTACCTCCGCTCCTGCTTGTTCCATTACAAACACCACAAACTCCCGGGAATCAGGGTCATCATCGACGAGCAGCACTCGCAAATTTGCTAGGACAAGATGATCAGCTTGAACCATCACAGAATCAGTCACTTCCTCAACCGGATTCACAGTCTGTGAGAAAGGCAGTTCCACCGTGAATGTGGCTCCCTGAGCTTCGCCCAAGCTCTCGACCCAAATTCTGCCGCCATGCAGGTTTACAATTTGACTCGCGATCGCAAGTCCCAAACCCAAACC
Source organism: Microcoleus vaginatus WJT46-NPBG5 (assembly GCA_019359355.1). Classification (GTDB taxonomy): domain Bacteria; phylum Cyanobacteriota; class Cyanobacteriia; order Cyanobacteriales; family Oscillatoriaceae; genus FACHB-68. Next base: position 85,687 of record JAHHHM010000019.1, read on the forward strand.
GCCAAACTTCCGTGTGGTCGCTCCATCCTCCTGCCGGAAATGCTCAAAGACATAGGGCAGAAACTCTGAGCTGATGCCTTTACCTGTATCGCTCACTTGTAGGAGAACATGATGACCGGCCTGTGCGAGGCGAACTTCAACCCTGCCTCCAGTGGCTGTGAATTTCACTGCATTCGAGAGCAGGTTCCACACGACCTGTTGGAGTCGTCCCGCATCACCGTAAACCTGTCTAATGTTGGGTTCAAGGTAGGTTTCAATGCTAATGTTTTTTGCCTTCGCTGCCAGCCGTACGGTTTCGATCGCGGACGAAATGACAAACGCCAAACTCACCGGAGCCGCATTTAGCATCAGTTTCCCCTGCATAATGCGAGAAATATCGAGCAAGTCCTCGATAAGCTGGCACTGAAGTTTGGCGTTGCGCTCGATCGTTGCTAGGGCTTCAGCCGTTTTAACGGAATTTAACCGACCGCCGCGTAATAATTGCGCCCAGCCCAGAATGGGGTTAAGCGGCGATCGTAGTTCATGAGACAGGACAGCTAAAAATTCATCTTTAAGCCGGTTTGCCTGTTCAGCTGCTTCACGAGCGGTTTGTTCTTGCTTTAGGAGTTGCTCCCGTTCTTTCTCGGCTTCCAAGCGCTCAGTGATGTCTGTGTTTGTGCCAAACCAGCGCAAAATGTTTCCCGCTGCGTCTCGAATGGGGATGGCGCGAGACAGAAACCAGCGGTAGGTGCCATCTTTGCTTCGTAGTGGAAAGGTGTCCTCCCATTCTTCGCCAGCTTCAAGGCAATAGCGGAAATGCTCCACCACGCGATCAACGTGTTCTGGATGATGAACCTGTTGCCAACCCCAGCCCTGCATTGCTTCCAGCGTGGTGCCTGTACACTCAAACCAGCGCCGATTGTACCAAAAGATCCAACCGTTTGTGTCTGCCATCCAAGCAAGTTGAGACATCTGATCGGCTAGCGTCCGGAAGCGTTCCTCACTCTCCCGCAGGGCTGCCTCTGTCTGTTTGCGATCAGTTATATCTCGGCAGGTAATGACGCCGCCTGTAATTTCACGATTCATCTTTCTGACGGGAAACCCACTAATACTGACCCATCGCCCTTCGCAAGTTGGATCACGGCGCACAAAGACTTCGACATCGTTCGCGGCTTCTCCTTGCATCGCTCGATAGAGCGGCAGTTGCTGATCGGGGAAGAGCGTTTGCTGATCTGGTAGAAAGAGTCCGTACGTTCTTGACCATTCCTCACACGACCGTTCATTGGTGATTGAACCAAAAATACGTTCAGCCGCTTCATTCACTATCACAATTTCGCCTTGTAGATTCGCCATGACTAAACCATCGCCAATGCTGTCAATGATGAGTTGCATTAACTGGGTTTGTTCTTGCAGGGCAGCTTGGGCTTGAATTTGGTCGGTGATATTTCTGAAATAAGCGGTAATGCCGTCTGGGGCGGGATAGGCACGGACTTCATACCAGCGATCGTGGTCGGGATAAAACCCAGTCCATGTTCCAACGACGCGATCGCGCATCGCGCCCCAATAGATTGACTCAAGCTCGCTGCCAATGACTCCTGGATATTCTTGCCAAAAATTCTTGCCGAGCAAGTCCTGTAAGGTGCGATCCAGCAAGAGTTCGGCGGCTTGATTCACATAAACGATCTGCCACTGTGAATTGAGGGCAAAGAATCCGTCAGTGATGCTCCCTAAAATATTCCGACTCTGTTCCTCGCTTTGGCGTAAACGCTGTTCTGTTCGCTTACGCTCGGTGATATCGCGTGAAACAACCAGCAACTGCTTCGGCTTACCCAAAACATCCAAAATAGGGGTCACCACCACATCCCACCATTTCGGTGTTCCCTTTAAGGTTGGGCAATAGCCACTGAACTGACCCTTTCCACCTGCCTGCGCCGTTGTTACAGCCTGGGCAGCATTCGCCCGATCACAGTCTGGCCAAAACTTAACCCAATCAGTGCCAACCAAAAGGGTGCAGTCTTCAACCTCCATCAGACAGCGCCCTGGACTGTTCATAGAGAGGAAGCAGCCATTGATATCGAGGACTTTGATGCAGTCAGCACTACTCTCAAACACACTGTGGTTGAATGCTTCACTCTCCTGCAAGGCTTGCTCAGCCTGTAAGGCTAGGGCAGCTGTCTGATGCAAATGCATACTCTGCAACGCTGCCGCCGCGAATCCTGCAAGACTCGTCATTAACCGTATATCTTCACGGTCAAATGCTCGCTGCTCTGTGTGAGAAACAATCCAAAGGGTGCCGAGCGGTTGATCGTTCACACAGATTGGGATCAGGAGTCCCTCAACGATGGGAAACTGTGACTGATGCAGGTAGGTAAAATAGCGTTCGGGACGTGCATAGAGTTGCGGTTGCCTACAGCCAATCGTTGTGCCACAAGGACTGAAGTTGCTGGGTGCAGCCGTTTGTTCCCAGGACTCTAATAAACCTGCGATCGCCACCCTGCGAAACACAGAGGTATCATCGGGTAGAGTCTCTAATAAGCTGACTCCCACCGTGCCGGCTTGGCAAAGATCCCTGGTAATCTGTACCAGGGTTTTGAGCCTCGACTGTGGATCGTCCGTCAGTTGTTGAGCAAGCGTGGCAAGGGCTTGATTTTCAGCCGCTAAGTCCGGCTGTCTTGCCGAACGCTCCGCCAGCACTGCGGTGATCAAAACATCAGCTTCAAACAGTATCGGAGGGCGGGTTTGAGGGAACCTTTTCTCTGAAAAGACAGAGTGACTTGGAGGGCGATCAGTCATAGGCTCTCCGTCCTTACGTTGAAAAATACTTGGCTAACAGATCTTGACCGCGATCGCCCATTTGATGCAGCACGAACTCCATTTGCTTCAAGGCAACGGGCAAGGGCTGAGTCCGCCCATTCTCGCAGCAATTCACACTTTGAAATGAAACGCCTAACTTTGCGGCAAACTCAGCCTGCGAGAGTCCAAGGCGTTGCCGGCTTTCTGTCACGAGATCTATCAGATCTGCTTGTGTGCTCGTAGGCATAAAGCACGAACCGTTGAAGTGCATTTATTAAACATACCATGTGGTATATGAGGGGCGCATCGAGTTGTTGGGGGAGCTTAACGAAATTGCGTCTTTTGACATCAATATCATCAAAGACAGTTTAGGCTTCCAAATGTTGTCCCCCAACTAGCGGATGCACTCTTATATGAGAGCCGAGTCGCAGTCGAGCAGAACCCCCTGTTAAGAGATGTACAGTTGAGCTGGCTATGCTATTCAAATTTTCTCTACTAAATAATCTAGAGACTAATTGGTACATCTCAACGAGACTGAAAGCTACCTTTTGAAATACCTTCTCGCTCAGGATTTCAGCCTTAAGGTGAGTTTCTGTTCCGTTACGACTCAAACCCAGCATATGCTGAAGCTGTGATCGCCTTAATCGTCCTACAAACCTCAAAACCGACCAGGTGCAAGCTCGGTGTACCTTATGGTGTGTTGGATATTGCGATGTCTCAGGATCGATACAGCCAAAAAGTTCTTCTATAGTAAGCATGGGCTGAGCCTGTAAAGCTCTTGTGTGATGACTTTTAGCTTTCTCGCTTGTCCCTTCCTTATCCCGAACTCAGGTTTTTTACAAAGCCATCGGTTTTTCAGAAAAATTAACATAACCGATCTTTAGGAAGATACAGCCCCTCTCAGGAAATTGCTATTATTTTGTTTCCCTTGATGCAATCAGAAAAAAAATTTCTGGCTAATCTCTACAAATAAATCTTCCCACGCCGTTTTAAAGCACTAATCCGGAAAAATGATCCGGGGGAGTAGACAATCCTTTCAGAAATGTTACAATAGTTAACATAGTACAATTCAAGTTAAGAAACTATATGACATTCGCAATTATCCTGGTCGCTGCATTTGCTCTGGCTGCGCTTGTAACCCAGTCACTGACTCAATCCCAGGCTCAATCTCAATCAGAACTCGTTCCAATTCCTGTTAAGATCCGCGAACGGTCGTAATGTCAGCTTGAGTTCAGCGCCCCTGACACAGCGGATGGGTTGCCGGATATCCTTTAGCTGTCGGAAAGCTTGCCAATACCCCCAATCGGCTGGCTACACTAGCATCATGACTTCAACCCCCTCGTTATCTACACTCCGACATACTGCCATGAAGACTGCTCAGACTTCCACGGATTTAGTCCGCACTTACCTGCGAGAAATTGGCCGGGTGCCCCTGCTGACTCACGAGCAGGAAATTTTGCTGGGGAAGCAGGTTCAGCGCTCCACGGCAATACAAGAAAAAAAAGAAGAACTGGCTGCTAATCTGGGCTATGAGCCGACAGAGGCTGAGTGGGCGCAGTACGCTGGAGTGTCTGAGGCAGAGTTGCAGCAGACGATCGCAGTCGGTGAAGTCGCAAAACGCAAGATGGTTGAGGCTAATTTGCGTTTGGTAGTGTCCGTTGCCAAGAAATATATTAAGCGCAATGTAGATTTACTGGACTTAATTCAGGAAGGCACAATCGGGATGCAGCGGGGTGTGGAAAAATTTGATCCGACTAAAGGATATCGCTTTTCTACCTACGCTTACTGGTGGATTCGTCAGGCTATTACCCGCGCGATTGCAGAAAAAGGCCGCACGATTCGCTTACCCATCCACATTACCGAAAAACTCAACAAAATTAAAAAGGCGCAGCGCTATCTCGCCCAAAATCTGGGACGTGCTGCCACAGTTGGTGAACTTGCCCAGGAACTTGAATTGACGCCTAAGCAAATTCGAGAATACCTGGAACGGGCACGTCAGCCGCTATCGTTGGATTTGCGGGTTGGCGATAACCAAGATACGGAACTTGGCGACTTATTGGAAGACACCGGCCCTTCTCCGGAAGATTTTGCGGTACAGTCTTCTTTGCGAGCAGATTTAGAGTCGATTATGGCCGATCTCACCCCCCAGCAGCGGCAAGTGTTGTCGATGCGCTTTGGGTTGGAAGATGGACAAGCAATGACGCTAGCTAAAATTGGCGACCGGCTCAATATTAGCCGAGAACGGGTGCGCCAGATCGAACGTGAGGCGTTGACTAAGCTTCGCAAGCGCAAAGCCGATATGGGCGAATATGTAGCCAGCTAAATCGATTTTAAATTGTAGATCCCCCCTCGCTCTGGCGCTAGGGGGGATCGCTCTTTTAAAGCCCACTCATCTAAAATTTGAAAATCGGTGAGGAACCCGTCTCTTTAGGTTCGGTTGCACCCACTGCCCAGCTTCACTCAGACTGTTACATTAGTATGTAGAAAAGTAAAGTTAACGTAATTGAAGTTCCTGACATCAACGACTTTACTGAGAGAAACGGGAGCTTCTGCTGCTAGGAGGTACTTAAGGTGAATAACCAATCCAATCATCGCACTCCCGAACATTACAGTGGCGAACCTGAAGTTGGCAATTTGCTGTGGCACTATGTTCAATCGATGAATCCTGAAATAGTTGCCCACTTGTCTAAACCTAGCTCTACTGAAGTGTTTCAGGTAATGGAACGCAACATTGTCGGGTTGTTAGGGAACTTACCTTCAGAACACTTCGATGTTAACGTAACGACTAGCCGCGAACACCTCGGCAGACTTTTAGCTTCAGCGATGATGAGCGGCTACTTTCTCCGCAACGCTGAGCAAAGAATGACTTTTGAAAAGTCATTACAGTTGGCTGAAAGCAGTATTTCTGACGAAGAGTAAGTAGGGTTCAGGTTAAGGTGCGCTTGCCAAAAGCCCCATTAAAATTCTATTCCCCCAAAGGTTCGGTAGACACGCAAGATAGTCTGCCGAATTCTGTTATTTTAGAACTGCGAAAATCGCTACTTTCATGGTATAGTCACAACCATCGAAATTTACCCTGGCGGCGCAGCCCTGAACCTTACAAAATTTGGGTGTCGGAGATTATGCTCCAACAGACGCAGGTAAAGACGGTGATCCCTTACTATGAGCGTTGGCTGGCAAAGTTTCCCAGCATTGAACATTTGGCAGCCGCAGACTTGCAGGATGTTTTGAAGGCTTGGCAAGGTTTGGGCTATTATGCCCGTGCGCGGAATCTCCACAAGGCATCGCAGGAGATTGTAGAGCGTCACGGGGGCGTGTTTCCCCACCGGCTGGAGGAAGTCTTAGCTTTACCTGGAATTGGGCGTACGACTGCCGGCGGCATTCTCAGCTTGGCATTTAATCTGCCGGTGGCAATTCTGGATGGGAATGTGAAGCGCGTTTTGGCGAGATTAATGGCGCTGCCGGTGCCGCCGGCGAAGGCAAGCAAGCAATTATGGCAGATGTCGGAAACGCTTCTCGATCCCGAAAATCCGCGAGATTTCAACCAAGCATTGATGGATTTAGGCGCAACGATCTGCACGCCGCACAATCCAGCTTGCCTACTTTGTCCTTGGCAGTCTCACTGTGAGGCTTATAATTTAGGGATGCAATCAGAGCTACCCATGCGAGAAGTTTCTGCTCCTATCCCCCATAAAATTATTGGTGTTGCCGTCATCTGGAATGACGAAAGAAAGATTTTGATTGATAAGCGCCGGCAAAGTGGACTGCTGGGCGGCTTATGGGAATTTCCCGGCGGTAAATTAGAGGAAGGGGAAACGCTGGAAGCCTGTATTCAGCGCGAGATTCAGGAAGAGTTGGCGATTGATATTGAAGTAGGCGAACATTTAATCACGATTGAACACGCGTACACTCATTTTCGGGTGACGCTAAATGTTTATCACTGCCGGCACCTTAGCGGGATTCCTCAGCCTTTGGAGTGTGATGAAATTCGCTGGGTAACGTTGGATGAGATTGATCAATATCCGTTTCCCACAGCGAATGTCAAGATTATTGAGGCATTGCGTCAGTATGTGGGGAAGGGGACTGATTCATAGAATTTTGGAATTTAAGTTGATTGTTGATCATCGCTAAAATTGTTTAAATTATTAGCAACTTTCCCATATAAAAAACAGAGTTTTATATAACTGAGATATCAGGAGAAGATGCCATCGTCGGCAAACTTGAGCAAGCTGTTTATGTCTGCAACCTAGAATATCTTGTGTTAGGAAAACTTGTTTGGTTTCAGTAATTGAATGATTCAGGGCGAAGCTTGTGTTCGCCCTATCAGATGGAAAGATGCAGTTTAAACTGCTAGAAAATCACTAGAATTGAGTAAAGAAGCCGCAACACCGGGGAGTACAGCCAATAATTGACCCGTCGTGACATTGATAATCTGGGTTTCTAATTGGCTATCTTGAACGTATTCATCGAAGCCTTGAATCAACTGAAGATTGGCAAAAGATAAGCCTGCCGGCAACCCGATAAAATCTTCTACATCGGTGTAGTAAATAATATCAGGAGCATCGCCTCGCAAAACATAGACATCAGCACCGGCACCCCCAATTAAAGTATCTGCACCTAAGTCTCCATAGAGGTAGTCATTACCGGCTTCTCCAAAAAGCGAGTCATTGTCTTGTCCTCCATGTACGGTGTCGTTACCATCTCCGCCATAGACTTGATCGTTCCCTTTGTTGCCGTTTACCATCAGATCATCACCGGCACCTGCCATCACAATATCTTCATTTTGACCACCCAGAATTATGTCGTTACCGGCATCGCCATTCACAATATCGTTGCCAATATTGCCGTTTGCATAGTCATCGCCGGCAGCACCACTCACCGTATCATTGCCGCCTAATCCTAAGATAATGTCATTGCCGGTGCCGCCTGTGAGTACCTCGCTGCCATCAGTTCCGATGCTTTGAATGGGTGTGACTGGTGTTGGAGAAACCCCCGTACCTTTTCCAAAAACTTGTGTCCAGTAGTAGTTCCAATTTGTGCTGCCGGTATCGTTGGCGAGATAGTAGAAACCCACCCCGATTTCGTTAATATTAGGGTTAAGAATGTTTTCCCGATGCCCGGAACTATTCATCCAACCTTGTATCGCTGCTTCCGGTGTGGAATAGCCGGCCCCAATATTTTCCCAGCCTGAGAAACCTTGATACCCTGCGGCTTGATTGCGAGTCGATGCTGTAGAACCATCTAATCCTGCATGATTGAAATAGTCTTGCAGCGCCATCTCCTGGCTGTGACCTTGAGCGGAAGTTGTCAACTGGCTGTTTAATTGTAGTGCCGGCAAACCTGCTTTACTGCGCTCAATGTTGGTGAGTTCTACAATTCGATCAATAAACGCTTGACTCATAAGAAATGACCTTTTCTGCCTACAAACGGTTAGTTTTTGAAAGGCAGACGCACACTGTCATCAATTATTCAGAAATCATTACCGCTCTCGAAGCGCTGGCAATTTTAAAGGTTTCTGAACATCCTTTGCCTGCCAATTATAGCCCAATATATAAAAGTTGCAAATTTGACTATTTTTAGAAAATTGCAGAGTTTTGCCGATAAGCCCGGTTTTTAAGCAGTTAGAGGGGTTGCCGGCAAATGGAGAAACCACTTGCAGATGCTCCGATATCACCAAAATCACAAACATTGGCCGGCTTGCCACCAGTAGAGCGGATGCGGGATACCTTACTATTTTATCGCGGCGATTTTTAATTGCTTAAATACTTAAGAAGTTTGACGCAATTGTTTGACTAAATGAATAATTTCAGGTACAATTATTTTCTCAAGAGCGAGCTTCACCGCACCCGACGAACCGGGAATCGAAAAGACTAATTTAGATTGAAAAACCCCAGCAATCGCACGCGAAGCAATGGCACGCGATCCTATTTCTTGATAGCTTAACCAGCGAAATATCTCGCCAAACCCAGGCAAAGTTTTTTCTAATAAGCCGGCAATCGCATCATACGTTGTATCTCGCTTAGCGATGCCGGTGCCACCATTAAAAATTACAACATCTAAATCAGCACGAGCGCTTAACGCTTGCAGCCGTGCTTGAATTTGTTCAGGCTCATCTTTAACGATGGTGTACGCTCCCACTGTATGGCCGGCATCAATCAGCAACTGCTGAATCAACTGGCCACTTTTGTCAGTTTCCAGGGAGCGTGTATCACTAACCGTAATGACAGCACAATTCACTGTCATTTTATCGGAGTCGGGGTGAGGAATTTCCACCATCGCATTCACCAGCACTAAGCCAGAATATAACGTTCTGAAGTCACGATTGAGAATTTTTTCGTCATTCTTGATTTTTTATTTTCTGGGAACTGGGGCAAATAGCCCTTAAGTTCGCCTGTCAATCAAGATTTTGTGAAACCTAAATCATTTTCTTCAGCATAGCGTTCCATGAACCGCATAAACCGTTCCCAATCAGCCGGCGATCTCATCACATAAATCGCTTCTAAGGCTTCAGGTTTGCCGTTGACAAATGTAGCTTTAACTTCCCGTGTGTAAAGTTCGCCTTCTTCATCAATCAAGTACATCCCCGTAATCTCATCGGTGCTATCTTGACTAAGCGCCTTCGGATTTTGAAAATAAAACGTAGCAGCTCCATTGCTGCCATCACGAGAACGAGTCAGCCGCACATCAGGCACCGCGTCTTCTGTGATTCCCTTTGAAAATTGTATGTGAGCCATAATTGGGCAATCAAACTTTATAGAAGGGCAATGTAAGTATCTTTCCATCATAAAACTCAAGGGCGCACACAGCAGTACGCCCTTCATTTCTTGATCCCCGGTTTAGTGGGATCGACAGGAGCGAGCAGTCCCACCGCCCAATTAAGCAGTAACGATATAGCTAGAGTTGATTGCACTCGCGTTGCCGGTGGCAACCAACGCCTGATAAGCAAGTGCTGCAACCTCTGCGCGGGTAATATCCCGCATCGGGTTGAGTTGTTTGACTTGCGGATAATTAACGACAATGCGTTTTTCAGTGGCAGATGCCACTTTATCTGTGGCATAGCTGGGAATCTGAGCACGATCACTGTAAACTAACAGCGAATTTGGATTGCCCCCGCCCAGTTGCAAACCACTCATCAAAGACACAATTGCCTGCACGCGAGTCAAATTATCATTGGGGCGAAACGTACCATCTGGAAACCCAGAGATAAAGCCCATCTCACTTGCCTTTTTAATCGCAGAGTAGCCCCAAAAATCAATCCCGATATCCGAGAATGTGATCGCCGGTTTCTGCGCCGGCAGGTTGAAAGTCTTAGCAACCAAGGCGGCATATTGGGCGCGAGTTATATTTGCTTCTGGCTTGTAGGTGCCATCGGGGAAACCGCTGATAAACCCTTTGCTGACCATTGCCTGGATGAACGCTTGCGCCCAGTGACCGGCAATATCTTTTAAGCTGACAGATCCTGGTGCCGGCGTTGGGGTTGGAGTCGGGGTGGGACTGGGCACGGTACTAGACACAAAATCCACCAATCCCTTGACTCGCGTCGGATTTAGCTGATTTCCCACAGAAATGAGCTGGGTTGATGTGGCATTTTGCAGATCGTACAGGCCATTACCGCGCAGGATATTGCCACCGGGATCTTGACTGTTGCCCAAGTCAGGGAAGGATTTAACCGAGACATTGATACCATCTTGCTGATTTTTCTCGATTAAATTTTTGCGGAGTACCGGCCTTGCTTCACCATTGAGTACCAAACCGATCCGATTGTCGAATATTTGATTATCTGCCACCAAGGGGGCGGCATTTTCACCGATGGCTAGCCCGAAACCTGTTTTTTTAAAGACGTTGCGTCGTACTTCCCCCTTGGCAGTCCGCACAAAGGAAATGCCATTGCCGATATTCTGGACAAAAATATTATCAATGACGAGGGGCTGGGCCGTGCCGGTGGCGTAGACTCCTTCACGGGCGCAATTGGTAAAGGTATTGTTAGCAATTGTGGGATTTGTTGATTCCACCCAGACGCCGGTGCCGCGAGAGGCGGAATTTGTAACGGTTACTCCCCGCAGTTGGGCTTGATTTTCTAGCCGAAGTGTGATGTTTTGATCTGAAAATGTCGGGCTTTTATAAACTCCACTGCCCTCAATTAAAATATCGCTGCCTTTTTTGGCTTCGTTGCCGACAACTGTAACCCCGGATGGGATAAGAAGGGGAAACACTTCACCACCGGCAACCCTGTAAGTCCCGGCAGCTAACTGAATGGTGGTGCCGGTTGGTGCTTGCTTAAGGGCTTTAGAAAGCGTTTTGAAAGGGGCAGACTGTGTGCCGGCAGCAGAATCGTTCCCGCCGGCTGGGTTGACGTAAAGCGTGGACATAATTGTTCTGGCTACAGAATGGGTACAGGAAAATCACCCGGTTGAGGCGACAAATTAAGGATGTATTATTCGGGGCACCCTGCTCTCATCTGTAGAAATTAAATTTACTTATCGCGAAGAGATGTTGAGGGTTTCATCATTGAGAGGCCGGTGTCCCTTCAAGTCTGTAGTGATTTCAATCGATTGCTCAGGCAATCCGGAAGGGTAAAGCGACGAACCTCTGTAGGGGCACGCTGCGCTAACGCGCCTACAGATTTGGCTGCCGGTTATTTTTGATGCTTGAGCAGATCAGCATCTCCTGCTTGAGGAAGAGGTTTGCGCTTCGGTGTTTGTGGACGATCGGGTGCTGGATTCAGAGCCGGTGCCGGTTCGGCAATATTTTCATAATTGGGATTGAAGATCGTCACGAGAACTTGAATCAACGCATCCCGCTGGGTGCGATTCAACCGGCTAATGGCAGCCAGATCCTTCTCCATCGGGTTCTCTTGCAAAACATCCCGTCCCGGATACAACGTCTCTTCGATCAACTCATTTGCACCTAAATAGTCTGCCAGCGTGAGTTTCCAATCCAACCGATAGTTAGGAGGACGCCCTTTTACATATATGTGATACCGGATCAAGCGACTGACGAGCGTGTTATCCGGATCGACTTGTCCTGTCTCCTTGTTGACATAACTGTTTTCTAGGGGAAAATCTGGCAGGCGCTGGTATACTTGCGCCCCAGCCTCAACTGATTTGGCTTGCTGAGCAAAAACCGGCTGGGGGCGCAGCATCCCAAAGCTTCCCAGTTCTTTCACTGCCGGTGCCATAAACGTCACAGCGACTGCAAGCACCGCTATAAGAGCCAAACGCCACCTTCGCTGCTGAGTGCTGAAAGCCGGCAGCCATTTGGTTTTAATCCATTGCTTCGGGATGCTTTTCCTCACTCGATCCCCACTTTCCGGTTGTAGCGCGTGCTTTCTCAATCGCTTCTGTGTCTAGTCGCCGATAATTTTGTCGAGTCGCTAATAATTTCGTCGTGAGTCAGCTCATCCGACATCTCTATAATCGCTCGAAGCACCGGCTTCATCATCGGGTCATCTGGATTATCAAAGTCTTCAAAGCGCCGGCGTTTGGCGCGGTTAGCAACCTGCACTGTAATCCGGTAGCGATTGGATGCTGCACCAATCAGCTCTTCAGCCCGCCGCATCAGTTGAGTGGTATCAAAGGGAGAACGCTTAAGCATAAAAATTTTGAGTTGTTGGACGCCCAATCTATTTTATCAGGTGTTTTCCAGAAGATTTTAGGGGTTCCGGACATCACCGCCCCATTCTCACTCAGATTTGGGCTGTTAATTTGAATTTCTTATGAAGCCCTTATAAAAACCGCTCTGGCTCTGACACTTAGTTTGCATTTTCCTAACTTACCGCCTACCCCATGCTATCCTTGCATGACTACTATGCAATGACCGCATCTTTTGGTAATTGTAAAGTTACAATGCAATTTAGGTGCATATACTTTTAGGGGACAGGCGATGAAAGACCACATTAAGGGACATTTGTAGGAGAAAGCACTTTTTTCGCCAAATTTTATGTAGATTTTTCTAGTTAAATGAAGATTTGAAAACGATACAATCCAACGTTAGAGTCTAATTCAACTGGTTGTTACGTTAAAGTTGTGGTTCTTTCATGCAAACCCTAGAAATTCCTGTTTCTAAATCCTTACAGCAAACCAATCCCCACCCACTCAAGATCGTTGCTTTGGGGGATAGTATAGTCTATGGATTCGGCGATCCGGAAGGGGGCGGCTGGGTAGAACGGTTACGCCGGCGATGGATGTTCCCCGACAGCGCCGGCCACGTGCTTTATAATCTAGGCGTGCGCGGTGATAGCGTCCGTCAAGTCGCCGGACGGTTAGAAATGGAGTTCCGGCATCGCGGCGAACTCCGCAATCGATTACCGGATGTGCTGCTTCTATCTGTCGGCTTGAATGATTCCGCTCGGCTATCCCGACCGAATGGGCGAAATTATATTGAGTTTGATGTGTTTCAAGCAGATTTGGCCAACTTGCTAGACCTGTCACAAAGGCTGTGTCCGGTATTGTTTGTTGGCATGGTGCCGGTGGATGAAACAAAGATGCCATTTTTAAATTGTTTCTACTACAATCACACCGATCAGTACCGTTACAAAGAAGCCACGCGGCAAGCTTGTTTAGACCGGCAAATTCCCTATCTAGACATTTTCGATCAGTGGATGGCTCGTGGCGAGGAATGGCAGAGATCGCGTTTAGGTGCGGATGGACTGCATCCAAATGTCGCCGGCTATCAAGCCTTACTGCAAGATGTTCTTAATTGGAAGCCGATTGCCGAACTGGCGGCAAAGAAACAAGAACCTCATTTTGTTAATTTTTAAGGGCGAATCACTCATCGTTGATCACGATTAGCGTAGAGTCATTAGCCGCAAACAAATGACAATTTAAAAGCTAGACTCTAAATGATTGAAGTTGAGCATTTAAGCAAAATCTACGGCTCGACAGCGGCAATTCAAGATGTCACCTTTGCCGTGCCGCCAGGAGAAATTTTAGGGTTTTTGGGTCCTAATGGAGCCGGAAAAACAACAACGATGCGGATTTTGGCTGGATATCTGCCGGCCACAACCGGAACCGCTCGAATTGCCGGTTTTGAAGTGCATGAAGATTCAATGGCAGTGCGGCAGCGGATCGGTTATCTGCCGGAACTCCCGCCGCTTTACCCGCAAATGACGGTTGAGGGATTTTTGTATTTTGTGGCGCGGCTCAAACACGTGCCGGCAGGGGATCGCGACCGGCAAGTAGAATCAGCTTTGCAGCGTTGCAATCTCGTTGAAAAGCGCAGAGTTTTGATTCGCAAGCTTTCTAAAGGCTTCAAGCAGCGCGTCGGCATCGCTCAAGCCATTGTTCATGATCCGCCGGTGATTATTTTAGATGAACCCACCGTTGGACTTGATCCCCGCCAAATTATCGATATGCGGCATTTGATCAAAAGTCTGGCCGGCGAACATACGATTATTCTTTCCACCCATATCTTGCCGGAAGTTAGCATGACGTGCAGCCGGTGGGCCATTATCAATCGTGGGCGCGTCGTGGCTACGGATACCTCAGACAGCGCCGCCGGTTATGAATTGGAGTTAGAAGGAGATATCGCGGAAGCTCAGCACCGGCTGCAAGCCATACCGGGCGTGATTTCGGTCGAACCGATCCGCACAGAACGCGCCTTGGAAAATCGCCACCGGCTGCGTGTATTATCCCGATCTGGGATTGAACCGGCACCGGACATTGTAGCGGCGTTAGTGGCCGCAGGGCAGAATTTATACGAAATGCGACGCACGCGCAGCAGCCTGGAAGATGTATTTTTAGAAGTGACCAGAGAAGAAGAACCACCGGCATCTTTATTTTCCGGGGGTGAACAAGCGCCAGAAACGCCAGAAGTCATAGAGAAGGGCCAGGAGTCGTCTGTCCAAGATTCGGGTGGGGAAATCGCCGCAGAAACGCTAGAAAGTGAATCTGCAGGTGTTGAAGCAGCGCCCAAGACACCAGAAAATGAGAATGACGATGTCCGCTCAGACCTGTGGGCGTGATGCCGGTGTAAAGCTCAGACAAGGGTAATTGATTTTGCCCAGCTGCATTTTGACTGTGAGAGCGGGGCTGTAAATGAAAGTAATGCTCGGAAATATTATCGCGATTTACCGCAAAGAGTTACAGAACTACTTTGTCTCGCCGGTCGCTTATGCGATCGCCGGCTTCTTTTGGCTGATCGCTGGGGTATTTTTTACAGCGATTTTGCTAGGGCAAGAAGGCGTAATTCGGCAAGCGGCTTTAATGGATATTCAGGTACAGCAAACCGGCGTTGTGATGCCGCCAGTGGATGTGCCCTATCAATTTTTGCAGTTCTTCTTAGGATTTATGGGGCAGCTGTCACTCTACATCTTGCCGATTCTATCAATGGGTTTGTATGCAGAGGAACGCAAAAGCCGTACCTTAGAGCTGCTAGCGACTTCACCGATTACGAACTGGGCAGTCGCAGTGGGTAAATTACTGGGAGTGCTAACCTTTTTTGCCACCATGATGCTGCCGATTTTAGCGTGCGAGTTAATCGCCCTGAGTGCTGCCAACCCACCCATGCCACTTAGCGTTCCCTTGTTAGGCCATTTAGGGCTGCTGTTGCTAGCCGCCAGTGTTTTATCTTTGGGAATGTTCATTTCTTCTCTGACAGACAGCACGATTTTGGCGGCAATTATTACATTTGTCGTGGTTGTGTTCCTATCCGTTATAGATTTACTCGCAAGCGGAGTTGGTGGCCCAGTTTGGCAGGTACTGGGATCTTTATCCTTACTCAAACCCTACTCAAATTTGGTGCGCGGGGTCGTTGATACTAGCAATCTAGTTCTGTTTGCAAGTTACATTGTTCTTGGCGTATTTCTAACGGCTCAATCGATTGAAACGTTGAGATTTCAGCGCTCTTAGTTTTGCCCTAGAATTAGGGGATTTGGGATGGGGCAGTTGGAACTTTAGGTAGATTGACACCCGATGAAACAGTTGAAAAATTTTTGGAAAAATGGCGGTTTTTGGATAGGCCCGTTTTTGATTGTAATGGGCTTAACATCTGCCTTTGTTTCAGGCAGTTGGCTGCCAGTGCCGGCAGCACTGGCAATTGCCGGCATTGTGATTTTAGGGTTGTGGCTATTGTCTCAAGGGCGTACGGTACTGAGCTTTTTGGGTAAGCGCTCCACCCAAGCCGGTACGAATGCTGTGGCGGCTACGCTGTCAGTGCTAGTGATTTTGGGGCTAATTAATTTTTTAGCCAATCGCTATTTAGTGCGAGTGGATTTAACAGAAAATCAACTGTTTAGCTTGGCTCCTCAAACTCAGCAATTGGTGAGTAATTTAGAGCAACCTGTGAAGGTTTCGATCTTTGATCGTGTGCCGAATCCTTCAGACCAATTATTGCTGCAAAATTACCAGCGTTCGGGAGGGTCAAAGTTTAGTTATGAGTATGTTGATCCCCAACTGCAGCCGGCTATAGCCCAAGAGTATGGGGTGACTCGCTTTGGAGAGGTACATCTCAAATCAAACGAACGGCAGCAGTTTCTGGGAAATGTTGACCCACAAAGTCGCTTAACTGAAATAAAACTGACCAATGGGATCGCCCAAATTATCAGCGATGAAAAAACTAAAGTTTATTTCCTTCAAGGCCACGGAGAGCGCTCTCTAAAGCCCGCAGATGGGGGAATTTACCAAGCGGTTAAGTCTTTAGAAAACAGAAATTTTATTATTGAACCGCTCAATTTAGCTGAGCAGCAGGATGTGCCGGCAGATGCGGGAGTGGTGGTGATCGCCGGCCCAAAACGAGCGCTATTTGAAGGTGAAGTAAAAGCCTTGCGGCAATATCTGCAACTGGGCGGCAGTATGCTGGTAATGGTTGATCCCTCAACCGATCCCAAGTTAACCGCACTGTTGCAAGATTGGGGCGTCACCCTTGATAATCGCTTGGTCATCGATGCTTCGGGACAAGGACAATTGGTGGGATTAGGGCCGGCTGAACCTCTGATTACGAATTATGGCAATCATCCCATCACCAAAGATTTTAGTGGGGGCTACTCGTTCTATCGAGGGGCGCGATCCATTGAAACGAATGAGGTGCCGGGGATTGAGGAAACTCCCCTGCTAATCACCAATGAGCGCAGTTGGGCGGAAAGCAACCCGAAGAACCAGCCATTAAAGTTTAATGCTGAAACTGATGGCCAAGGCCCACTGATGTTGGGAGTGGCATTGAGTCGAAAAATCGCACAAGATGGGGTGCCGGCAGCTAAACCCTCGCCGACGCCAACGGCATCACCGGAAACGGAAGCATCTCCAACGCCAACGCCAACGACATCACCGGCAACGGAAGCCTCCCCAACGCCAACAACATCACCGGCAACGGAAGCCTCCCCAACGCCAACGCCAACGGCATCACCGGCAGCGGAAGCCTCCCCAACGCCAACGCCAACGCCAACTGCATCACCGGCAGCGGAAGCGTCTCCAACGCCAACCCCAACGGCATCACCCACACCAACACCAACGCCAACGTCGGCAGCAGGTAAGCCGGCGCAGACAAATACAGAGGCTCGAATGGTTGTCTTCGGTAACTCTGAATTTGCCACAGATGGTGTCTTCGAGCAGCAGTTAAATGGAGATGTTTTCCTCAATTCCATTAGTTGGTTGAGCAAGCAGGATGCACAAACGCTTTCCATTCGTCCGAAAGAAACAACCAACCGCAGGATCGCAATGACTGCAGAGCAAGCCTCGTTACTTGATTGGTTGTCTCGCAGGATTTTACCGGCAGTTGGTTTGCTTTCAGCCGGCGCTTTGTGGTGGAGCCGGCGTTAACAAGTTGAGATTTTAGATTTTAGATGCGAGGATTTTTATCCATTTTAAATTCTAAAATCTCAAGTTGACATCTAACTATATTTGTCAATAACAAGCTTACTAAACCCTAATAATTTAACCGTCAGAATTTACCATGAAATTGCAGCGATCTACTCTAATTCTGATGCTCTCAGCAGTGCTTTTGGGTGGGTTTGTTTACGTTTATGAGGTTCAAGAGGCTCCTAAACGGGAAGCGGCAAAGACGAAGCAGCAGCAAATCTTTTCCTTTCGGGAAGATGAGGTGCAATCTCTGAGAGTAAAAACCCCAAAACAAACCCTAGCGTTTGAGCGAGTGAGTCAGAAAGAGCCGGTAAAACCAGAGGAACCGATCTGGATGATGACGGTTGTAGATTTGGCCGATCAACCTCAGCCGGCCCCAGCAGCTTGCCTGCCACCGGCTCTAACCCCAGCCGCAAAACCTGGACAAACTCCAGCCGCGACTCAAACGCCCGCTACAAGCCAAAATCCAGCCACTTGTCAGCCATCGGCTGCCAGTCAGGTTTTTGCACCAACACCAACGCCGGCAGCGACTGCTTCACCCACAACTTCACCAACACCGGCAGCATCACCAACGCCGGCAGTAACAACTTCGCCGACAGCCTCACCCACGCCGGCAGCAACAACTTCACCCACAGCATCAGCCTCACCCACGCCGGCAGTAACAACTTCGCCGGCAGTAACAACTTCGCCGGCAGCAACAACCTCACCCACAGCCTCTCCCAAGCCAACAGCCTCTCCCACACCTGCCGCCTTACCCAAGCCTGGGGCTAAATTGCCGGCAAGTGACGCATCAGTGGCTTACTTGTTAAGTTTGCTAAGCAGTAGTAAAAGCGCTCGCACAATCGTAATGACGAACCCAGCCAAGCAACGTCAAGACTTTGGTTTAGATGAGCCGGTGGGGACTGTAGAAGTCAAGCTCAAAAATCAGCAAACCCATCGCCTAATTTTGGGCAAGCCGGATTTTAATCAAAGCTTCTTGTACGCCCAAGCCAATCCCCCAGAGAACCGGCTTGAAGCAATTGAGGTACTGCTGGTGCCTACAGATTTGGAAAATGCTGTTGATCGACCACTCTTAGAATGGAAAAAGGAGGACAAAGACTCTAAACCACCTGAAACCACCCCTAAGGATAAAAAACCTCAAAATCCAGCTCAAAATCAGCAACCTCAAGGCACTTCTCCAGATAAAGATCCTGCCGGTGCATCTAGCACTCCAAAAGCTAGCCCTAAAAATGCTGAGGGCGCTGTTAAAAAGCCTGATGCGAACGCGGAAAAAACGCCTCCAGCAGAGTCACCACAGCCAGATTCTCCCCAGCCGAATGAATAACCACTTACTGAGATTCGGCTGTAAATAGAAGTGCCGGCGCAAGTCAAAAACCCACCCTAACAGGCGAGCAATGATTGGCCTATTTGCTCTGCTTGGAAAGCAAATATTAGACGAGTTTGCTCGTCACTGGAAACAGCCAACAAACGCTCTTTTCCAAGCACCGGCAGCCTTTCCCAGATTCTCTAGGCAAATGCTTCAGAAATCTTAATGAAATTTCTCATCAAATCGCTTTAACCTAACAATTTGGGGTGGCTTTTTGACTTTGGGCCGCATCAAACGTCCTGCACCGTCAATTTTGTTGAGAAATTTAGCATGAGCAGTAATCTAGCGACCAAATTGCGTGAGGGCACTAAGAAGTCCCACACGATGGCAGAAAATGTCGGATTTATTAAGTGCTTCTTAAAAGGCACCGTTGAGAAAACCTCTTATCGGAAGCTCGTTAGCAACCTCTACTTCGTCTACTCCGCAATGGAAGAAGAGATGGAACGCAATCGGCAGCACCCGATCGTCTCTAAATTTTACTTCCCTGAGTTAAACCGCAAGGCCAGCTTAGAGCAGGATCTACAATACTACTACGGCCCGAATTGGCGCGAACAAGTGGCTCCCTCACCGGCAGCTCAAGCTTACGTGCAGCAAATTCGCAACGTATCTAACTCTGCGCCTGAACTCTTAGCCGCTCATTCCTACACTCGCTACCTGGGTGACTTGTCTGGTGGCCAAATCCTCAAAGGCATTGCCCAACGGGGAATGAACTTAACAGAGGGTGAAGGCACCGCTTTCTACGAGTTTGCAGAAATTCCTGACGAAAAAGCCTTCAAAGCCACCTATCGGCAGGCAATGAACGATTTGCCTATTGATGAAGCCACGGCAGAGCGCATTGTCACTGAAGCGAATGATGCGTTCGGCATGAATATGAAGCTTTTCCAAGAATTAGAAGGCAACTTGATCAAAGCAATTGGTCTGATGCTCTTTAATTCTCTAACGCGCCGCCGCGCTCGTGGCAGCACTGAATTAGTAACAGCCGACTAAATTCTAAATTAGGCTCGTTGAATGTTGGATTTTAGGTTTTGGATTTTGGGTTTTGGATTTTGTGGTGAATCTAAAATCTGAAATCTAAAATCTAAAATCAGATCCATCTAAAATTAAGAACAGACTTGTAAATCAATGCCGCACTCATCCACGAGATAGCACATCGCCCGAAACCGCAAGCCAACCAGTTGATCGTAGAGGGGATTGAGCTTGCACATTGGCGGAATGTGAAACAGGGTGCGACCCAAAATTTTGATATCTCGCTCGAATGGGCACTGAGCGGGAATCGCTTTATAAATAAACTGAGCGACTTCAGGATTGTGAATCTCCAGTTGATCAAGCCATTGACGCAGGGGTTGCAGGAGATCAAATCTATGTTGAGTCATAACTTCACCTACCAGTGAGTGGGCTGTCGCTTGTTTCTTTACTGTTTCTACTTACAACGATACAAATTTCAATAAATAGTTTGGTAAAGGAAGAAAGAAAACTCTCACCCAGATTGTAAAGGTTTGATAAACTAAATTTTTTGTTTGGTAGCGTTTGTTACGATTGCGCCCGTGGTTTCGCGGTTATCATCTTTTGGCAAATGGCTGGAATGACTGCTGCGGCTGTATTCCGAGGGGGTAGTATGCAGGATCACCCAAAGATGAAAAATGTAGATTTTTCACAGGGAAGTCGTGAATGAGGGGGAACCGGGGTGAAGCAAAGTAAAGGCAAAACGGTTAGAGTTTGAGCCACTCACTGGGAAGCTGCACTATTGGTTTTGATAGGAAATGGGCTGTAACTGAACGCTCATCCCATTCGCTATTTTAAGCAAAGAATCAAAATCTTGAATTCGTCTTCCCCTCCTCCTGTATAAAAGCCTAGCTTATAAGCAATCCCAATTATACAAAACGCTAGAAAAATCAAGATTTCTCAATGCTGATTCTTTGATAAAAAAGTTGCATATACCCATATCTCCCCATTGGATATAAATTTTGTCAGAGTCACTAGAATCAGAGTCAATTTGCAACAGGAGAATATACGGTTCTGCTTCTTCTGGCAAGCGTTCTCTGGGATCGCTTTGAGTAAAGGAAGGATAACCTCCTAGCCGGTGCCCAGACTCAAATCTAGTTTGATATTCGTCCATTACTAAGTCATCCTCTTCAAATACTTCCCATATCTCTTCTCCCATTAATTCGTTGAATTTAAAATCTTGAGGTGTGATAGGAGAATATTTTAATGTGAAAGTTAAAGCAAAGCAGTCTTTTGTAACTGGCGGAGATGAACGAGAGGTGTGAAAAGGAGTATACTTTCTATGCCACAAAGTTGGTAAGAAACTGAAGTCTGTGATCAGGTTATCCTCGTTAAAGTCAAGTTCGGGAAAATAAAGAACCCGAAAACCTGTTTGACTCGTTGGATTTTCAAAATCACAACCGTATCCGTCTCCAATATAAAATTGGAGAATTCCCTTTTCTGGAAAGCCCTCCAAGTGAGGAACCTCTTCAAAGTTGATTTGAGCGAGGAGGTAGAGATAATCACCTTCTGGAGTCTTGGGATAGTCGAAGTTTTTGGGCAAGTAGGGGAATCCGGCAAATTTACTTTGCCAAGGATTCACTTCTCTTGTCAGGTGAGTTTCGATTTCAACATAGGGCTTGACAGTTGCTTCAAATTTACTTCTAAATTTTTCTAACTCAGGAGGAAGTTCAAAATTTTTCATTTCTGCACTTACTTGGAAGATTTTCTAAATTGATGAGATAATTGTAAACCACTGAGATGCTGTAGTTTAGGAGCAGATACTATTTCTACTCCTGGCAGAATTATCAACTAACTATCTGGTAAAGCGAAAGATTGTCGCTCTCTCTATAAATTACTACAATAATAAAAAAGTTTAAAGCACTCACCGGCATCACCTCACGTTTTGGGCAGATGCCGGCTGAGTGCTAACTTTTAAAGAAAATTACCCGAATCGATAATGCTTTTTTACATCTTTGCGAATGTTCCAAGTGCAAGACATTCCAGCAGGAAATGTGACTAAATCTCCTTTGCCCATTTCCACCGGCTCACCTCCTGCCGGCGTCACCACCACATCCCCTTCTAGGAAATAGCAAGTTTCCTCCTCGTCATACGTCCAGGGAAACTCAGAGGCTTCTTTCGTCCAAATTCCCCACTTGAAAACACCGAGCCGGTTGAGGGTTTCTTCACTGGGTTGATGCTCAATTTTGATTTGCATCGCTGGTTTCACTTCCATGTTTGTTTCCTTTAGCGTTATCCACAGGGAAGAATATCACCCCACCGACACAATTTTAACGCTCTACGCTGGGAACAGAAGCCGGTCTTTGTTGGCGTTCCAAATACTGACTTAATGCGTAAGCCATATCCGCCCGTGTCATCGGATTTAAAGGATTGATGCTGTTAGTTGCCGCATCAGTATTTACAAATCCCTCATACAAAGCTGTAGCCATTGATTTTTTTGCCCAAGCCGGTATCGTTGCAGAATCGGGATATTTGCCCATAATTGCCGCAACATTTTCATCGGAAAACTGAAACACGCCATGCGCTTGAGCGAAAATCGCAAATGCTTCTGCCCGACTGACTCTTTGGTTGGGGAAAAACATTCCATCCCGATAGCCGTTCATAATGCCGGTTTTTAAAACAACTTGAATGTCGTTAGACGCCCAGTGAGAAGCAGGAACATCAGGAACTTCCAGCACGGTTTCTTTTTGTGCGGCTGCGCGTTTATCCAGCTTAAAGGTTTTTACCAAAATCGTTGCAAGTTCGGCACGGCTTAAAGGTTTTTCTGGGTAAAAGTTTCCATCTTGAAAGTTCGTCATTAACCCCGCCGCCACAACTTGCTGGATGGGATCGAGTGTTTCTTGAGCTTGAGCAATAGCCGGCAAGAATTGCAGCAGCATTGTAACTGAGAGAAGGCTAGCAAACCGTTTCATGATTGAAATGACTCCAAAAGGTAAAGGCTAATTATTGATTGATTCTCTATATTTGAAGAGAATCGCTTTTAAGAAGTTCCCATGTCTGAAGAGGGTTTATGGCAGAAGTAAATTAGTGTGATGTGATTCACTTCCTTTGCCATGATTTTATCCCGACTTCCCTTATTTTGAAGTCATGCTTTAGGCTCACCCAAAGGGGTGAAATTTGATGGCTAGTAGAAATTCTTGATAGTGTGAAGCGCGTTACGTGTTTTGAACGATTTTCGAGCCAGTCGCGTGGTGATTTATACTTTTAGAGCCTTCTCACTACAGAGACTCTATCGATTGTTTTGCCGGCACTCCCGCTATTCCCCAATGGACAATTTAACTGTGTAACGGGGGAAAAGAAAGTACAAATGTTTTGGGATGCCGGCCACCCATAGTGAGTTGAGGTGCTTCAACAGTTGTTGGTTTTGATTTCGTGGTTTTGTTCGTTAGTTTCAAGCGCAAGATTGAATATCTACACCGCACTCATCAACTAAATAACACAGGGCGCGAAAACGCAAACCAACCAATTGATCGTACAGCGGATTGAGCTTGCACAATGGGGGAATATGCCCAACTTTACGACCAAAAAACTTGATATCTCGCTCAAACGGACACTGTGCCGGAATCGCTTTATACAGAAACTTAGCAAGTTCAGGATCGCGAATTTCCCATTGATCAAGCCGCTGGCGCACGGGTTGCAGTAGATCGATTTTTACGTTGGAAAGTTTTGCGCGTTTGGCCGCTTTTAAGCGTTTTCCAGCTCCCTTTAAACTAGAGAAAGAGGCTGAGTGAGAGTTTGTCCAGATGGTGCCCATAGTTTAACCTAATCGGGTTGATCACTTAAGCTTAATGTTTTGTAACCTTCTTCTTTATCATGACACATCCGCCAATAGATTGTTCCTGAAAGTGATACAGAAAAATCCGAACCTTTTAATAAATTTAGGTTATTGCACTGCAACACAAGCCACAGCATGATCTGTGTCACTCAAGCTAGAAAAGTTGACAAACTCAGCCATAATTTGGCATATAAATTGGGCGAAAATTCCTAGGGTTTTCCGCTCAAGACAATTGATGAGAATTTCTGAGCCGAGCTTAAACGAGTCGTTATCAAACTTGGCGGCTGCGTCGGGAGCCTAGAAGAAAGCTCTATATCTTATATAAAACTTTTTGTACTAAAAACTGTAGTATCTAGAGTCATATTTTTTGAAAGTGCAGCTATTAAGAGTACAACCTAAGATTGACTTGTCTTGAAGTATAAAAATATTTGAGTTATAATAAACTTACTATCGCCTCATAAATTCCAATTGTAATTTTTGTTACCAATTAAAATCGGCTCAATCACTTTAATCGTGATGAAGAGGGTGGGAAGTTGTTTCTGGGCGGTTATAAGTGCCGGCGAAATAAGAACCGATACCTAACCCAGTGTAGAGACACTGAGCGAATGACCTGGACGTTATAGAATTTTGATTGGCAGGCAGACCAAATTAAACGTTAAACACAGGCGCTAGAGGACAACACCGGCATCAGCCTAGCGCCGGCCAATCGCCTTTTTTACGCTCATCGGCTGGATCACTTGTCAGCCGGTTTTGTCATGACTGCTACTTTCTTAAAACTGTTTGCGGGAGTTTCTGATGGCTAATAAATCCAGAAAGCAGTGGACAGTCCCTCTGCTCTTCATTTTCCTTCTGAGCGCTCTGACTTTCGGCGCAGTTACAATCGCTACCTCACAAAACAAGCTAGTGAGTTTATTGAATCCTATAAAGGTTGTGGTGAACTCTAGCTTCCTCAGCCCTTTGGTTGAGCTATTTGGTGACGTCTCAGTGGGCCAAAAAGTCTTTGTTGCCGGCAATACCATTTTGCGGGCAGATCCGGATAGCCGGATTTGTATAGGAAACGAAAGCAACTTCCAAGACAATATCGTGTTCGTAGCAGTCAAGAATAGCCCAGCCCCCAAAGCAGCGTGTGGTGTGTCATCCAGCAGCGCCGGCGAAAGAGTTAGCATCGCCCACCAAGCCATCATCAAGAACTCAAAAATTGGTAACTTCACCTTTGTCGGGTTTCACGCCCGCCTCAACAATGTTGTTTTAGAAGATGGTGCCTTTGTGCTGCACGGTGCAACCGTCTCCAATGTAACAATCGGCAAAGATCGGATCGTGCCAATTGGCGCAGTCATCACTACCCAGCAACAAGCCGACGCCTTAGCCTTGAAAACTGAAGACAATTCAAAATTCCAGAATGAAGTGCTGGAGGTGAATGAGGAGTTTGCCGAACACTATAGTGAACTGTATAACGAACAAGGATTTGACGCAGTGACAGGTGCCAGTGCTGCACCCAAGACTTCTTGGAATACCAACCCTGTTAGCCCCACCTTGGGTGATAACGTGCAGCTTGATGAATTCGTTCGACTGGTTGGAGATGTGCGGTTAGGCAGCAACAGCATTGTCGGACAGCGCACTTCAATTCGCGCCGATGAAGGTTCCCCAATTATCATTGGCAACAATGCTGAAATTGAAGATCGGGTGACGTTCCATGCGCTTAAAGGGACGAGCATTCGCATCGGTAACAATCTCGATACCGATGATAATATTGTTTTTCACGGGCCGCTGGAAGTGGGTAATAACCTGACGATCGGCGATGACGCAGTGCTGTTCAAGTCTAAAGTCGGCAACCGTGTAACGATTGGGACTGGAGCGCTCGTCGTTGGCGTGACACTGCGCGACGGAGCGCAAGTGCCAGAGAAAGCGATTATTACAACCCAGAAGCAAGCAGACGCCTTAAAAGTGGCAAAAAGTTGAGGGTAAAGGTTGAAGCCGGCAAAAAACTGCCGCTTCAACCTCAATATTTAAACCAATGCCGGCTCTGGCAACGCACCTTGCATTCTGCCCAGCCAATCGATTAAGTGTTCCAGTTGCTTATCGGCATTTAAAATACCCAAGCCTCGAACCGTCACTTTACCGGCACTGTAGACAAATCGGGACTGCAAGTGTTCTGGTAAATTTGCCTTGAGTAAATTCCAAGCCGGCTCCTCCATTGGCGTTTCCAAAACAACGTGCTGAGATCCTTCCGGTTTAATCCGAGAAAAGCCTAACTTTTTGGCACACTGTTTCAGTTCCACCACCCGCACCAACTGCTCTGCTGCCCGTGGCATGGCACCATAGCGATCTCGCCAATCTGCCTCAATTTGCTTTAACTCCTGCTTCGAGCCGGCAGACGCCACAGCCCGGTAAGCGCTCATCTTCTGATCCAAATCTGGGATATAATCTGCCGGGATAAATGCAGTCAAGTGCAGATCAATTTGCGTGTCATCCACTTGCGGAATTTCTTGACCGCGAATTTCGCGAATCGCTTCTTCCAGCATTTCCATATACAGATCGAAGCCGATGGCATCCATCTGCCCAGATTGTTCTGCACCCAAAAGATTGCCAACGCCTCGGATTTCCATATCCCGCATTGCCAACTGATAGCCAGAACCCAACTGAGTAAACTCTTGAATCGCTCTCAACCGTTGCCGTGCACTATCCGTGAGTTGACCTTGTTTGCGGTAGAACAACCAGGCATGAGCTTGAATGCCGGCACGCCCCACCCGTCCCCGTAACTGGTACAACTGCGCCAAACCGAACTTCTGAGCATCTTCAATCAGAATTGTATTGACGCGGGGAATATCTAAACCCGATTCAATAATGGTTGTACACAGCAAAATATCCGCCTCGCCGGCACTAAATGCCAGCATCGTTGCTTCCAACTCCGACTCATCCAACTGCCCATGTGCGATCGCAATTCGACTTCCCGGCAGCATTTCCCGCAACTGGCCGGCAACCTCTTCAATGCCATCTACACGCGGCACCACATAAAACACCTGACCCCCGCGATCCAACTCCTGACGAATCGCAGTTCGCACCGTTTCCCCATCATAGGGGGCCAAATGAGTTTGAATCGGACGCCGAGAAGCCGGTGGTGTTGTAATCAAACTCATCTCCCGAATTCCCGATAATGACATATACAATGTGCGAGGAATCGGCGTTGCACTGAGCGTCAGCACATCGACTTGCGTTTTCAGAGATTTAATCTTTTCCTTCTGATTCACCCCAAAACGCTGTTCCTCATCCACCACCATCAGTCCTAAATCCTTGAAGCTGACACCCTTGCTTAAAATTGCCTGAGTCCCGACAACCACATCGAGTTCGCCCGTTGCCAGCCGGCGCTGAATCTCGCGGCGTTCCTCAGCACTGCGGAAACGGTTGAGCAAGCCAATATGAATCGGGTAAGGGGCAAACCGTTCTTTGAGAGTGTGATAGTGCTGCTGCGTCAAAATCGTTGTCGGTGCCAGGAGGGCAACTTGTTTGCCGGCAGTCACGGCTTTAAAAATTGCTCGGATCGCCACCTCTGTCTTACCAAACCCGACATCGCCGCACACCAAGCGATCCATCGGGCGAGCACTTTCCATATCCCGCTTCACATCTTGCGTGGCTTTTAACTGATCCGTTGTGGGTTGATAGGGGAAAGAATCTTCTAATTCTTGTTGCCAAGGCATATCCGGCGGGTAAGCAGTTCCCTGTTGCTGCGATCGCTTGGCGTAGAGATTGAGCAAGTCAACCGCCAGCTTTTTAACAGTTTTGCGGACTTTATTTTTCGTCGATTCCCACGCTTTGCCGGTTAATTTATTCAGTTCCGGTGCTCTTCCGTCAGCCGTGCGATAGCGCGACAGGGAACCCAACTGATCGGCGGCAACTCTCAGCAAGCCGTCTGCATACTTCACCACCAAATACTCGCGGGTGTCTTTGTTGATGCTGAGACTTTCTAATTTAAGGAATTTGCCGACGCCGTGATGCCGGTGAACCACATAATCGCCGGGACTGAGCTTATTGGGATCAACTTGCTTGGATGTCGCACGCCGGCGCTTACGAACATAGCTTGGCGTCGCTAAAGAATGCTGGCCGAAAAACTCGCGATCAGTAACAACAACCAAGCGGAATGTGGGTAAAACAAACCCTTCGAGTTCTGCAAGTCCACTGTATTTCAACGCCACCGGCGTGTGAGAAATCGCCAGCTTATCAATCGCGGGATAGTCGCGGGGATTGGGGACAAACTGGGCGGGACAGTCGTGTTCTTGCAGCAGAGAAACTGAGCGCGAAGGCTGTGCAGAGACAAGGAACACGGTAAAGCCGCGATCTCGCTCTTGCCGCACAATTTCGGCGATTTTCGCAAATTGGTGCGGCGTCACCGGCACCGGACGGCTGGCCAAGTTGAGTGCAGATTGCTGATTGGCAGAGGTTTCTGCAAGTTCGGATAAGGTGAGATATTCAAAGCTGCCGGCGGCTGCCAGGGAATCTGTAAAAGAGCGATGAATTTTGGGAAGTGCTGCCGGCATACCCACGGTTTGCCAGTGTTCTTCAACGTGTTCATACCAGCGATCGCCGTGGGCTTCACACTGTTCAGGCTCATCAATGGCAACTAAAGTATTTTCCGGTAAATAGTCGAGGAGGGATGCCGGCGCATCAAACGCCATACCTAAGAGCCGGCGAACCCCTTCTAAGGGTTTGGAATTTTTAGCGTCTTCGTTAGATTCGTCGAATTCTAAATCTAAGCTGGAAAACTTAAAATGGCTGGGCAGTGATGCGATTACAATCGGCGCAAAACCTGTGGGGGTGAGTACGAGCCGGTCAACTTTATCCAGGGATCGCTGGGTTGCGGGGTCAAACTCGCGTAAATCTTCTAAGTCGTCGCCAAACCAATCCAAGCGCACCGGCAATTCAGCAGCAACCGGAAAGATATCAATAATGTCTCCGCGCCGGCTCCACTGTCCCTCTGTTTCCACCTGGGGAACGCGCTCATAGCCTAACTGCGCTAGCTTCTCGCTGAAGGTGGCTAAATCCCATGTCATGCCTCGGTTTAGGGTGAGGCAGTAGGGTTTAAATGTCTCAAGAGGGGGTAGATGAGGTTGCAGCGCCCGTTCTGTGGCGACAATGGCTAAATTTTTTTCTCCTTGCACCAAATCGGCTAGCACCTGCATTTGCCCCCAAGTCGTCTCGGATTCTGGGTCAAATGGTTCGTAGGGCGATGCTTCCGAGGTGGGGTAAAAATGCACCGTTTTCCAGCCCATTGCTTCTAGCTGAGCCGCCCAGCGACCGGCTTCTTCTAAGGTTGCTGCCACAACCAACAAATTGCGCCCTTCTTGCTGTGCCAAGGCTGAAGCCACCATGCCTTTGGGCAAGCGAGGGAAGCCGTTGAGGGCAAGGGAACGCTGCCGGTGCAGTTTGTTCAGGAGTTCTGTACTGAGCTGGGTTCGCCCAAGGGCACGAATAATAGAAGAGAAAGCCATAGTCTCGATTTTACAGTTTAGATTCTAGATTAAGAGAATTGCTCAAATTCTTGATAGATTTAGGTTCTAGCTTTTGGTGAACTGCTTTTTATCACGAATCAATCGGATATTAAAGCCGTTGTGCAATCGTTGAACAGGTAAGGGACAACACAGCAGGAGGTGATTTGCCTGCTTTCCTCATTTTAGAAGCCGGTTCGCAGCGCAACAGACCTTGTGGCATATTTAGTGTTTGACACAAAATGCTAATTTAGTTGCAAGCTCAGAAGTCAGAAGTCTGGAGACTGAAAAGTAACGAGTAAACAGTGAAATTAAAGACCGGCTCTACACTCTTCTCGTCCAACTAGCCCCTAACCCCCGGCACCTTTAGCAATGTCCCCAACCATTGAAATTCTGATTATTCTCCTGCTCATTTTGGCAAATGGCCTGTTTGTTATGTCAGAGATGGCCATCGTCTCTTCCCGCAAAGCGCGATTGCAACAAATAGCCAACCAAGGTGATATTAAGGCCCGTACAGCGCTAGAACTGGCAAATGCCCCGAATCAGTTCCTGCCAACGGTTCAGGTGGGAATCACGTTGTTGGCGATCGTCTCCGGTGCCTACGGTGAAACAACATTTTCTAAAATACTAAGGCCCCTGCTCAGTCTCGTTCCCTTCCTGAATCCATACAGAGAATTGCTCGCAACCATCATTTCAGTGCTGATTATCACCTATCTGACACTGATTATTGGTGAACTCGTGCCCAAGCGATTGGCGCTGAATAACCCGGAACCGCTGGCTGCAGCAGTTGCCATTCCGATGCGAATGCTGGCTAGATTAGCTGCTCCTATTGTGTATCTGTTAAGCGCTTCTACAGATGTTGTGGTGCGGATGTTGGGCATTAGACCCTCTACAGAGCCACAAGTGACAGAGGAAGAGATCAAAGTTTTGATTGAGCAAGGCACTGAGGCGGGAACGTTTGAGGAAGCGGAACAAGACATGGTGGAACGGGTGTTTCGCCTGGGGGATCGCCCTGTCAGTGCGCTGATGACACCGAGACCAGAAATTGTCTGGCTGAACTTGGAGGACTCGGCTGAGGCGAACCGGCAAAAGATGATTGACTGCAATCATTCTCGGCTTTTGGTGTGTCAGAGCGAGCTTGACAATGTGCTGGGTGTTGTGCAAGTGACGGATTTATTATCTCGTTGTTTGGCTGGGGAACCCCTCGATTTGACCATGCTGTTGCGCCGACCTTTATTTGTCCCAGAAAGTACGCGAGGATTGAAAGTTCTAGAGTTATTCAAGCAAACGGGCACTCACATCGTGCTCGTTGTGGATGAATATGGCATTATCCAGGGATTAGTGACCATTAATGACATTTTAATTGAGATTGTTGGGGATATTCCCTCTATTGATGAATCGGATGATCCGCAAGTTGTGCAACGTGAGGATGGTTCTTGGTTGCTGGATGGGATGTTATCGGTGGATGAGTTTTTTGACCTATTTGGAATTGCCGATGTTCGAGAAGATGAGGATACTAATTACCATACAATGGGGGGTTTTGTAGTTACCCAGTTGGGGCGTATTCCCAATTCTGCTGATTATTTTGTGTGGCATAATTTACGGGTTGAAGTGGTGGATATGGATGGCAACCGGGTTGATAAGGTGTTGGTGATGCCGGTGCCGGCAGGCTCTTCTGAGCGAAGAAAAGATCAGTGAAAATTATGAATTATGAAATATGAAAAAAGCTTTTTAACCAGCGATAAACCCAGATGAGTGAAAGGTTTTGTTGTAAAAGATTGGGTTCTTTTTGATTTTTACAACGATTTAATGTTTGGGGGAATGGAGTGTGCAGTTAGTTTATTTTTAGCTCGTTAAATGCAAGATTAGCCGATTTTTAAGATTTTTTTGAAAATTGATGAATTTATTGATATGACTTCTTTTAGTGTTTCGGATGAAGATCGTGCTCGACTTTTAATTGCAGCTTTTGAGGTGGTTAAACGGGCTTATGCTCCTTATTCTCAGTTTCGGGTGGGGGCGGCGGTTCTGACGAAGAAGGGTAATTTATTTGCCGGCTGCAATGTTGAAAATGCTTCTTATGGTTTAACAATTTGCGCGGAACGGGCGGCGATTTGTGCTGCGGTTGCGGCGGAAGGTGCGGCAATGGAAATTCACGCAATTATTGTAGTTAATGAACAAAAGGTGCCTTGCTCTCCTTGTGGTGCGTGCCGGCAAGTTATTTTTGAGTTTGGGGCGGATGCACTTGTCATTTTTCAAGGAAGTGAGGGTTTCAAAGATATCCCGGCAGCCGAGTTGTTGCCTGATGGGTTTCGATTGTGACAACGGCGGCGAAAGGCTAATCGCCTAGAAAAACATTCCAAAGCAATTAACCCCACCACAAAAGCCGGTGGCGATGTTGCTTTAGATTCTCTAGAGAGGGTAGAGATGATGATTTTTCTGCCGGCATACCCAGATTTACTAGCAACACACAAACAAAAATGCCGGCAACTCATACACGCAGAGAGTTGCCGGCGAAAATACAGGGAAAATCTATTAATAATTAACTCAATGACATGAGTTGCTAATCAAACACATAACCTAGGCAAGCAGAGCCAACTTTTTCTTCTCAAACTCGTCATGAGTAATGATTCCTGAATCTCTGGCATTTTCAAGCTGCTTAATTTTTCCTCCAAATTCTGATTGTTTTTGAAGCAATAACTTCTTACTCTCGTATTCTTCTTGAGTGAGAACTCCAGCAGCAAGAGCAGCATTGAGTTTGGAAGTTTGAGCATCTAAGTCTGAACTAGAAGAATCACGGATTAATTCAGCTTTTTTCATCTCAAACTCACCCTGAGTTAAAATCCCAGCATCAAGCAAGCTTTTAAGCTTCATGAGCTTCTCATCTGTACCGGCGTTCTGCTTAGAATTCCTTACTTGCCCCTCAATTTCTAGCTTCTTTTTATTGTAGGCAATTTCATCAAGGAAGCCTTGTTCGTAAGCTTCCCGAAGTTGGTTTAGTTTTTCTTCAGATTTTTTCTGGGATTGCGCGACTGCCAACTCTTGAGCAGATTTAGGTTTTTCACCAAACATAACTTTCTGGTCAATGAAAGTCCACAAATCGATTTCAACTTTCTTCGACCACCCTACGGCAATGCCACTAATAAGCAAAGTAGCACCACCTGTTAAAACTGCTGCAACACCTCCTGCAGTCAGATTTGATGCCCATTCTCCAGTGCTGAGATCCACTGAAAAATCATCGGGTTGTCCTTGAATCAAAACGTTGAATGCTCTAGACGCACCCACTGCTTTTCGCCATGCTTCAGTTTTTGCAGCTTGCAAAAGCCAACTTCCATCAGATCTACTTGTCTGAGTTTGATAACCTTGTTCCTTGAATCAAGTTTCAACGTCATTCAATAAAATGTTTAGATCACGGTTCTTGTTCCTGTAAACTTTTTTAGCCATGTTTTACCTCTAGAAATACTTGCCGTGCAAGCACACTTCTGGGTTCTGTCTGTTTTATATTTGCCTGCCCTTCGTCTGCACTAACACCAAAATTTGCAGCTTTCTAATTACTGATGCACAGCTTTCGTTAACTAAGGTTCCTTGTCTTTACTACATACTCCCTGTCTGTTCAGTACCTCACGCCAGGAGATAGTCATCGTCTTGGCCATCTTCTGGCCCTTTGATAAACCGAACTCTACAAAGGGTTGGCATTCGGGGTAAGGCAGATGTTACCCTACCAGCAAGTAGTTTAGATATTTTGCCAGCCGGCCATCTGTAGATTCAGCCAAGTTGTCTCTTAGTGAACTGAAAGCTGAGTTACTTTTGTTGTACTTTTTCAGGGATGCGCGATTACTTTGCGATATTTCTCAAAATTAACCGGCTGGTTGATTTGTGCAGAAACGCAAGGCCAAGGGTTGCATTACTTCTTGCTGTTTGAATTTTAAAACTTACCGCCAAAAGAAAATACAGGGCAAGGGACACCGGCAATAGAGACTGGAAAGGACAACTAGACAGCTCACATTTCGCTTAACTTTAGACAATTTATCTTGACCGGCATCCGCCCCCACACAAGAGATAGCAACCAACGAAACAATGGAAAACAAAATTATCCTGCTAGTCGAAGACAACCCAGACGATCAAGTTTTAACCCTCCGCGCCCTGAGAAAAAGTAATATCGCCAATGAGGTGATCGTTGTTAATGATGGGGTTGAAGCCTTAGATTACCTATTCGGCACCGGCACTTATGCGGGACGCGATACAAGTTTTATGCCACAGCTCATCCTGCTAGATTTAAAGCTGCCGAAACTCGATGGACTGCAAGTGCTGCAACGCCTGCGGGCGGAGAAGCGCACACAACTGCTGCCGGTGGTGGTTCTGACGACTTCGCGGGAGGAACAAGACATCATCAAGAGTTACAGCTTGGGTGCTAACAGTTACGTCCGTAAACCTGTTGATTTTACAGAATTTGCCCAAGCCGTGCAGCAGTTGGGGCTGTATTGGTTGCTGCTCAACGAAGCCCCGCCGGTGCGGCTGTAAACCCTATGAGTGTGTCGTTGCGGGTTTTGATTGTAGAAGATTCGGAAAACGACGCGGTTCTGATGCTGCGCGAACTCAGACGCGGCGGCTACCAGCCTTTTGTGGAACGGGTGGAAACCCCACAGGCGATGAGCGCCGCCCTTGAGAGGCAACACTGGGATATTATTTTGGCGGATTATTCTTTACCCCACTTCAACGCCCTAGCCGCTTTGCATCTAATGCGCGACAAAGGGCTGGATCTGCCATTTATTATCGTCTCAGGCAGAATAGGCGAGGAAGTCGCGGTTGCCGCAATGAAAGCCGGTGCCCATGATTATGTGATGAAGGACAAGCTTGCTCGACTACTTCCCGCCATTGAGCGCGAGTTACGCGAGGCAGCAGGGCGGCGGGAACGCCGGCAGGCAGAGGCGGCACTGAAACACAGTGAGGCTAAAAATCGCGCCATTCTCAGCGCTATCCCCGATACCATGTTTTGCATCAGTCAAGATGGCACTTTTTTGGATTTTTTGCCGGCAGATGATTTTCAGCCGGTGGTTTCCAAGTGTGAGGTTTTAGGTAAAAATGTGCGGGAGATCCTGCCGGTGGAGGTGGCAAGTGCCATCACCCACTATGCCACGCAAGCGCTCTCAACCGGCGAGACGCAAATCTTTGAGTATCAGATCCCCCTTAATAACAATCTGCGCGATTACGAGGTGCGAATCGTTAATACAGAAGATATACAGATCGAAACCGATGGCTCAGCTTTAGCAATCGTGCGAGACATTAGCGGGCGCAAGCAGGCTGAAGCAGCACTGCAACAGCTTAATGAACAGCTAGAAACCAAAGTTGAGGAACGCACCGCCGCTCTCACTCTGGTGAATGAGCAACTCCGTTATGAAATTGCCGAACGCCAGCGCTTAGAAGCCGAAATTCGCTTAGCTCTGGCTAAAGAAAAAGAACTCAATTTACTGAAATCTCGTTTTGTTTACATGGTCACCCATGAATTTCGTAACCCCCTAACTGTCATTTTAGGTTTTACAGAATTACTCGAAAATCACAGCCAACAATTAACTAAAAAGCAACACAAAAAATATTTCAGTCGAATTAAGGAAGCGGTCAGAAGAATGACCGAGCTGTTAGAGGATGTTCTGATCGTCGGGCGTTCAGACGTGGATAAACTAGCGTTCAACCCAGCACCCATAAATTTGGACAATTTTTGTTGCAATTTGGTTGAAGAAATTCAAATGGGGGCAGTCAATAACACGACCATTTCCTTTATTCGGGAAGGGGACAGTTGCGAAGCCTGTATGGACGAGAAATTGTTGCGGCATATTCTCAGCAATTTACTTTCAAATGCGCTGAAGTATTCGCCACCCGATAGCAAGGTTTATTTTAAACTGGCAGAGTGGGAGGGCGAAGCAGTCTTCCACATTCAAGACCAGGGGATTGGCATTACTCCAGAAGACCAAGAACGATTATTTGAACCTTTCTATCGCGGCCAAAATGCTAGCGAAATGCCGGGAACAGGTCTGGGTCTAGCTATTGTGAAACGAGCAATAGATTTACACAGGGGGACAATTTTAGTGACAAGTGAACCCGAAAGCGGCACAACATTTACGGTGAAATTGCCATTAAACGCCAAAAAAATGTGAAAAATTGCCATAATAAACAGTGGGGAAATAATTGCATTAATCAATCCATAAAACGGAAGTCCGGGAAGTAAGGGTAGGGAAGGAAGTGAAACCTGTCATCGGGTGCGTCTGGGATTTGTCAAAATATAAGAGTGGGACACGAAGCTCTCTGAAATTACTGTAAGCGGGCATCGTGCCGGCACTCCAAGTTTACAAACAAGGAATGCTCCCCTCGCCATCGCGCCCTTGCCGGTTAAAGGGTAGAAAATTTATAAAATGATGCGGCTTTAAACATATAAAATTGGCAGCAACTAGCTATGCTGCGCTCGCTCAAAGGTGAAGGGTGTTAAGAAGATTTTTTTCCAAGCCGGTGGACGCTAAAGTTTTATACGAAACTGATATGTATTAACTTTTGATAAATAAATATAAAAATGTTTAAATTGTCATAAAGTTTCAAGATAACTGTCTGGGTAAGGTTCTAAACTTAAAATCACAACTTAAGTAGGCGGATACCGATAAAGGCAACTTCTTTATATATTCAAGACGGTGCAGCCTTGCCCCATGCCGGCGCTTCGCCCTCAGCAAGCTACAGATGTGGTGATTATCACTCACATCAAAAGCCCCTTCCCCTCTTTAGGAAGGTTGAATTTTTTCTGCCTACTTATTTGTGAACTTTTTTTCGCTTACTTATTTGTGAATTAGGTAATCAATACTTGAGGGATGCATCATGGTAGATACGGACGCGCTGCTATTGGATATGCACTCGTTCATCCCAAATGAAATGGCCATCGCTCATTCCCATCCCCTAGCCAAAAACCTGGAACTGCCGATTCCTGATCCGCGACAAGCAACGCCGGCAGAAATTCGGAAAATTCAGTTACGGGATCGCATTCCCGGCATTGTCAAACGGATTATTCCCCTGGATGCCTTAGTTTCTTGGGAATATTGGTGGTGCGTACCCGGTCGCCTGCTGCTGCCTGAGGATGTGGAACTTCTGCAACGCGATCGCTCCAGAGTTGAAACGATTTTATCAAAATTGCTGTGGCTTCTGGGGGGCTACTGCTTCACCACAGATACGTGCTGGGAGGGTGAGCAACCGACTGTTTATGATTGGCAGCAGATTCTCGCGGTTGCCGGCAAGCAAGGGTTTGAATCTTATTTGCTCGATATTGACTTTTTTACAAGCGCTATTAAAGCCGATAACCGTCAGGCAGGCGTTACCCCTGGGACACAAACCCCGACCCACATAGCCGTTGAGCCGGCTCACTGGCATATTGAGTTTTTCCAGGTGCAACCGGCTGCCGGCGGCTTTGAAATTAAGCAACCCAAACCTCTGTGCGGCTGCCAAATCTGGATGGCTAAGCCATTCATCAAGAACCTCAAAACAGGTGAAACGCTTACTCGCTATGATTTGTGGCTCTCAAATCCTCACAATGTGACCAATCCTCCTTGGCTGAATTAATCGGCAGTGCTGAGTGAGTTTGACAGTCAAGGCCCTCTCATGCCAAGGGTGAAGAAGAGGGGGAATTATTGACAATAGTAAAAAAGTATGATTTTCAAACTAGCTCGACATCGGGTCTAACGTCAGTGTTGAGCTGAAAGTTTTAAGTTGGGGCGTTGAGAAATGTAACAATACGGATCAACAATCTCAACGCTCTAGCATCCGTGAACTTTGATACCTCGCTGAAACGCTCACTAATTCAGACCATTTGGCAAGACAGTCTCACTGTATTTTGGGGAGATTGGCTTGATTTGCGCGTGCGAATTGTCCAAGTTGCCGCCTCTGGGTTGGTATCGCCGTTGATCTACATTCTCGCTTTTGGCTTAGGGCTAGGAAGCTCAATTAAGCCCGGATCGGGAATTAGTGGTAATTACAGTAGCTATTTGGAATTTATGCTGCCGGGGATGGTGGCGCTGTCATCGATGGCAATTTGTTTTGGAGGCACCACGTTTTCGATTTGTGGTGACCGGCTGTTTAGCAAGACTTTTGAGGAGATGTTGCTAATGCCGGTGCACCCCCTAGCGTTGCACATCGGCAAAATGATGGCGGGAATTGTGCGCGGGTTGATGACATCCGGTTCTGTGATCCTCGTGGCGATTTTGTTCACCGGCAAGGTGTGGAGTTTTCTCAACCCGCTGTTTCTTTTGTTGCTGCTGCTGAACTGTGCGGTGTTTTCTGGGTTGGGAGTGATTATGGGGTTAACTGTCAAGTCCCTAGAAAGTGTTGGTTTGGCGAATAATTTTTTAATTATCCCAATGTCTTTCTTAGGTGCGACATTTTTTGATCCTGGCACTTTGCCGGCGGCCATTAAAGCAATTGTCTATCTGCTGCCGCTGACTTATACCAGTATTGGCTTACGTGCTGCCGCTTATTTGCCGGCTTCCCAATTTCCCTGGTACAGCGTGCCGGTGTTGCTGGTCATTGCCATTGCCCTATCGGCTGCCGGTGCCTACCTATTCTCCCACCAGCAGGACTAACTATAAAGCTAGGAACTAACGCCTTACGAACCCAGAAATTCTCCCTTTTTCCCCCAATGCCCAATGCCCAATGCCCAATGCCCAATCCCCAATGCCCTGCGATTATCTGATTAATTCATTTTTAAGAATTGTTACCCCTGCGTGATATCATTGGCAGTGGCCTGCACATCCAAACATCTTTTGGTGAACTTGCCAGACGACTCTCTCGAACCGACTTCCGCAACGGAAGATGCTCCTCAATCTGTTTCTGTTCGATCAGAACCGGATGAATCGATGCAAGAGTTCTACAAACTCCAACAAGAGTTATTGCTATGGACTCTGGCACTGACAGGGATTATCTTCGTTTCTGTCTGGATTGCTTACTCGCTAAACATTGCCCTGAATTATTTGATCGGGGCGTGCACAGGTGTGGTTTACTTGAGAATGTTGGCGAAGGACGTTGAGCGCCTTGGCAGAGAAAAAGAGCGTCTTAGCAAGACGCGGTTAGCAATATTCATTGGGTTGATTATAGTAGCAACTCAATGGAATCAGCTACACATATTGCCCATATTTTTGGGATTTCTGACATATAAAGCCGCGCTCATCGTTTATGTGTTGCGAACAACACTCATGCCTGACCTAAATAAGTCAGACAACCTGTGAATCCTCCAACTACTCTTTCGCCCAGTCGTATGTCCTGATGGACATCGCGCTTGGAAGACTCCTGAATCGATATGCTGGATGTTTTAAACGCCCTTTACACTCTTCCCCTCGCCAAATTGGAAGTCGGCCAGCATTTATACTGGCAAATCGGCAATCTAAAACTGCATGGACAGGTGTTTCTCACCTCCTGGTTTGTAATTGCTGTGCTAGTGATAGCTTCCCTGGCAGCCACGCGGAACGTACAGCGAATTCCTCGTGGTATGCAAAACTTTATGGAATACGCCCTGGACTTTATCAGGGACCTGGCCAAAAACCAGATTGGCGAGAAAGAGTACCGCCCTTGGGTGCCATTTATTGGCACACTGTTTCTGTTCATTTTTGTGTCAAATTGGTCGGGAGCGTTAATTCCCTGGAAGCTAATCCATTTGCCTGAAGGTGAACTGGCTGCCCCAACCAATGACATTAACACCACCGTGGCCCTGGCACTGCTGACATCTCTGGCGTATTTTTATGCCGGCTTCAGCAAGCGCGGCTTAGAATACTTTGCCAAGTATATCCAGCCAACGCCAATCCTTTTGCCCATCAACATTCTGGAAGATTTTACCAAGCCCCTCTCGCTCTCGTTCCGTCTATTTGGCAACATTTTGGCGGATGAATTGGTGGTGGCGGTACTGGTGCTGCTGGTTCCCCTGTTTGTGCCATTGCCGGTCATGATTTTGGGACTTTTTACCAGTGCGATTCAGGCGTTGATTTTTGCCACTCTGGCAGCTGCCTACATCCATGAGGCAATGGAAGGGCATGGTGGTGAAGAGCATCACGAGTGAACCCTCACTCGGTTGATGAAATTGTAGATTTTGGAGACGTGGATTTTAGATCCAAAAGTCTAAAATCTAAAATCTAAAATCTAAAAATTTTGATTCTGTCGTTTGTTCAGTTACTTGTACTAGAAGTCAGGAAAATTATCATGGATCCATTAGTTGCTGCTGCTTCCGTTTTGGCCGCTTCTCTAGCTGTTGGTTTAGCCGCGATCGGCCCTGGTATCGGTCAAGGTAATGCTGCAGGTCAAGCTGTCGAAGGGATTGCCCGTCAGCCCGAAGCAGAAGGAAAAATTCGTGGCACCCTGCTGTTGAGCTTGGCATTCATGGAAGCGCTCACCATTTATGGTCTAGTGGTTGCCCTGGTGCTGCTATTCGCCAACCCGTTTGCCTAAGAAAGGACTGAAGTTCTGACGCACTGAAGCAAGAGCGATCGCTCAGCGTGTGCGTAGTGCTTGCGGTGAAGGGTGAAGCGTGAAATTATCTTTCATCCTTCATCCTTCACCCCTCAATCTTCACCCTTTATCACTCTTTATTAACAGAGATCGGGGCCATTAAAAGCCATGACATACTGGACAATTTTATTAGCCGTTGAAACTGCTGCAGAGGAGGGAGGCGGGCTATTTGATATAGATGCCACGCTGCCTTTGATGGCTGTGCAGTTTTTACTATTGGCTGCAATTCTGAACGCAATCTTTTATAAGCCCCTGACCAAGGCAATAGATGAGCGGGAAGAGTACATCCGCAACAATCAAAAACAAGCTCGCGAACGCCTGGAAAAATCTCAGATGTTGGCTGCTCAATATGAGCAACAGCTAGGGGAATCTCGCCGGCAGTCTCAAGCCATTATTGCCCAGGCTGAAGCAGATGCCCAAAAAATGGCGGCTGAGCAAATAGCCCAAGCGCAAAAACAAGCCCAGCAAGAGCGAGAAAAAGCTCAGCAAGAGATCGAACAGCAAAAACAAGAAGCCATGCGGTCTCTTGAGCAACAGGTAGACACCCTCAGTCGCCAGATCCTCGAAAAACTCCTCGGCCCTGAGTTAGTCAAATAAAGAATTAAGAATTAAGAATTAAGAATGACTTCCCAATTCTCAATTCTCAATTCTCAATTCTCCTAACCCAGAGCTAATGAACACTGTTATGGATTGAGTATGATGGGGATTTTTTTAGTATTGGCTACAGCAGCCAGTGAAGTTCACTCGGAATTAGCGGAAGGTGGGGTCGGTCTCAATATAGACATATTAGAAACCAACCTAATAAACCTGGCGATTATTATTGGAGTGCTGTTTTACTTCGGGCGTGGTTTTTTGGGGAATATCCTCAGCGCACGACGCTTGGCAATTGAAACAGCCATTAAGGAAGCAGAAAAGCGGCAGAAAGACGCAGCGGCAGCATTGTCCGACGCACAGCAAAAATTAACTCAAGCCCAGGCCGAGGCAGAACGCATCCGCCGCAGCGCAGAAGAACGGGCCAAAGTGGCAAAAGAAGCCATCTTAGCGCAGGCAACCAAAGATGTTGAGCGCCTGAAGGCAGATGCAGCAAGAGATCTAAATTCTGACCTGGATCGGGTGCTCAAGGAACTGCGCCAGCGTGTCGCAGCGCTGGCTTTGCAGCAAGTTGAGTCCCAACTCAAGTCTCAATTAAATGAGGGGACTCAGCAACAATTAATTGATCGCAGCATTACGATGCTAGGAGGGCGTTGATGAAAGGCAGTTTGGTTAGTGCTGAAATCCTCGAACCCTACGCAGAAGCTCTGATGTCGGCGGCTAAAGCGCAAAATCTCGCCGAGCAAATCGGAGAAGATATGCGTTCCTTGCTGAGTGCTGTGGAAAATTCAGAGGAATTGCGCCAGTTTTTGGGCAATCCCTTCATAAAAGAAGCGGACAAAAAAACAGTTCTCGGACAAATTGCCGGCGAGGGAGTTCACCCCTTCACCCGCAATTTTTTGATGCTGCTTGTAGATAGACGTCGCATTCTGTTCTTAGAAGGTATCGCTCAACAGTATTTGACACTTCTGCGCGAACTCAATCAAACCGTTTTAGCTGAAGTCATCTCTGCAGTAGAACTGACAGAAGCGCAGCAGCAAGCAGTCCGTGAAAAGGTACAAGCAATGACCAGCGCACGAGCTGTTGAACTAAGTACCAAACTAGACCCCGATTTGATTGGCGGAGTCATAATTAAAGTGGGATCGCAAGTCGTTGACGCTAGTTTGCGAGGACAGCTGCGCCGTATTGGTATCCGCCTCAGCAGTGCGGCTTAGTCATTTGTTAAACGTTCTTTGTCCGTTGCCAATGACA
This sequence comes from Microcoleus vaginatus WJT46-NPBG5, assembly GCA_019359355.1. Classification (GTDB taxonomy): domain Bacteria; phylum Cyanobacteriota; class Cyanobacteriia; order Cyanobacteriales; family Oscillatoriaceae; genus FACHB-68. The sequence goes on from JAHHHM010000019.1 coordinate 127,234, forward strand.
AAGAACACATTGACCGGCAACAACTGAGACCTGACATCTGACACCTGACACCTGACAAGTAACAACAATGGTAAGTATTAGACCTGACGAAATCAGCAATATTATTCGGCAGCAAATTGAGCAGTACGATCAAGACGTTAAAGTTTCAAACGTCGGTACAGTGCTGCAAGTTGGCGACGGCATCGCCCGGATTTATGGCTTGGAACAAGCAATGGCCGGCGAACTGCTCGAATTTGAAGATGGCACCATTGGCATCGCCCTGAACCTCGAAGAAGATAACGTGGGCGCAGTGCTCATGGGTGAAGGCCGCGATATTCAAGAAGGCTCCTCCGTCACCTCTACCGGCAGAATTGCTGAGGTGCCGGTGGGTGATGCTCTTGTGGGTCGCGTTGTGGACGCCCTAGGTCGTGCTATCGACGGCAAAGGCGAAATCAACACCGGCGAAACTCGTTTGATTGAATCACCGGCACCCGGTATTATCGAACGCCGCTCAGTGTATGAACCACTGCAAACCGGCATCACCGCCATCGACTCCATGATTCCCATCGGACGTGGCCAGCGCGAGCTGATTATTGGCGACCGGCAAACCGGCAAGACCTCGATCGCTATTGACACGATCATCAACCAAAAAGGCGAAAACGTAATCTGCGTTTACGTCGCTATTGGCCAAAAAGCCTCAACCGTGGCGAACATCGTCAACGTTCTCCAAGAAAAAGGCGCGATGGAATATACCATCGTTGTTGCAGCAAACGCAAGTGACCCCGCAACCTTGCAATACCTCGCTCCCTACACCGGCGCGAGTATGGCGGAATACTTCATGTATAAAGGCAAGCACACCTTGGTGGTCTACGATGACCTTTCCAAGCAAGCCCAAGCTTACCGTCAAATGTCCTTGCTGCTGCGCCGGCCACCCGGACGGGAAGCCTATCCTGGGGACGTGTTCTACCTCCACTCTCGTTTGCTAGAACGGGCTGCAAAGCTGAGCAACGAACTGGGTGAAGGCAGCATGACCGCCCTACCCATCATCGAAACCCAAGCCGGTGACGTGTCTGCCTACATCCCGACCAACGTGATTTCGATTACCGATGGTCAGATTTTCCTGTCTTCCAACCTGTTCAACTCTGGTCTGCGGCCGGCAGTAAACCCCGGTATCTCCGTGTCCCGCGTGGGTTCCGCCGCTCAAACCAAGGCAATGAAACAAGTTGCCGGTAAGGTGAAACTGGAACTGGCTCAGTATGACGACTTGGCAGCCTTCGCTCAGTTTGCCTCCGACTTGGATCAGACCACTCAGAACCAACTGGCACGGGGTGAGCGCTTACGCGAACTGCTGAAACAGTCTCAATATTCTCCACTGCCGGTGAACGAGCAAGTGGCGATTATCTATGCCGGTATTAATGGCCTAATGGATGACGTTCCAGTTAACAAAATCACCACCTTTACTAAAGGTTTGCGCGAATATCTACGCACCAGCAAACCCAAGTACGCTGAGTTGATTAAGACTGAGAAGAAGCTGGGTGATGAGGCAGAAAAGCTCCTGAAAGAAGCAGTCGCCGAATTCAAGCAATCCTTCAAAGCAATGGCGTAAAAAGTGCTGGGTGCTGAGTGCTGAATTTTGAGTAAAAAGCAACACCAAAACTCAAGATTCAGCACTCAAGCCTTTAAGGCAATGGCATAAAAAGTGCTGAGTCCTGAGTTTTGAGTGCTGAGTAAAAAAGCAATGCCCAAAACTCAGAACTCTCCGACTCAGGTACTCAGGACTTAAGAAACACTCAAGATTCAAGATTATGGCAAATCTAAAAGCGATTCGTGACCGTATCCAGTCGGTTAAAAATACCAAAAAGATTACAGAAGCCATGCGCCTTGTGGCCGCCGCTAAAGTACGTCGCGCCCAAGAACAGGTGATTGGAACTCGCCCCTTTGCCGATCGCTTGGTGCGAGTGCTTTACGGCTTACAAGCCCGGTTGCGGTTTGAAGATGCCGACCTACCCTTGCTGAGGCAGCGGGAAGTCAAGTCAGTCGGCTTGCTCGTCATTTCTGGTGATCGCGGGTTGTGTGGCGGCTACAACAACAATATCATCAAGCAGGCTGAAAACCGGGCCAAGCAACTGAAAGCTCAAGGCGTGGACTACAGATTTGTCCTGGTGGGGCGCAAAGCCACGCAGTATTTCCAACGGCGCAATCAGCCGATTGATGCGACTTACACCGGCTTAGAACAAATTCCCACCGCAGATGAAGCTTCTCAAATTGCGGACCAACTGCTGTCGCTGTTTTTGTCTGAAACAGTGGATCGCGTGGAATTGATTTACACCAAGTTTGTTTCGCTGATCAGTTCCAGGCCGGTTGTTCAAACGCTGTTGCCGCTGACTTCTCAAGGTTTGGAAGTTAGAGATGATGAAATTTTCCGCCTCACTTCTCAGGCCGGCGAGTTTCAAGTTCAGCGCGAGAAAGTGACTGCGCCGGCGATGACAAGTTTGCCGAGAGATATGCTATTTGAGCAAGATCCGGTGCAAATTCTGGACGCATTGTTGCCTCTGTATCTAAGTAACCAGTTACTGCGGGCGTTGCAAGAGTCTGCGGCTAGCGAACTGGCGGCGCGGATGACGGCAATGAGCAGCGCTAGTGACAACGCGAAAGAACTAATTGGCACCCTGACGCTGTCTTACAACAAAGCGCGGCAGGCAGCTATTACGCAAGAAATTCTGGAAGTTGTGGGCGGCGCTGAAGCACTCAACGGCTAGATTTATTCTTGACAATTTATTAATTTTATGCGTCTGAGTTTCTCTCAGGCGCTTTTTTCGTCGTCTTCTCAAAAAAGTTCTCCTTTGATGTCTTGAAGAAGCATTCAAAATGAGGTGATACCAAATCCGGTTATGACAGACACCCTACAGATTGACCAAATCCTGTTGGAGCAAAGGTTTTGGCTTAGGTGAAAGGAGTTATACCAAAAAGGATTTGGTATGACAAGCCGGCAGAATGAATTTTATAAGTGAGGTCTCGTTCAAATATCTTTTTGTTATCATCAAGTTAACTTGTCCATTGTGAGTTCTAATCGGGGCAGGTAATACAGCAATCCAAAATTTTCCTATTCAGGCATCAAAATGAGTTCACCACTGCTGGAGAAACAAGCCGGCTTGCCCCAACAAAATTGTGTAACCTTACACGGAGTCAGTTGGGAACAGTTTGAAGCCATAGAATCAGCCTTAGAAGGAATTGCCGGCACCCGGCTAATTTATCTTGATGGAACGTTGGATATTATGGCTCCTCTTTCACCGGAACATGAAGATTTTAAGAGTACGATTGGCTTACTGCTAGAAACTTATTTTCGCGTGAAGGGCATCAGATTTTATACTCGCGGAAGCGCAACTTTAGGAAGCAAGGAATTAGGGGGAAGGAAAGAGCCTGATGAGTCCTACAATCTAGAAACAAAGAAACCTGTCCCCGATATTGTTATCGAGGTAGTTATTACCAGCGGCGGTGTGAATGTGCTGGAAAATTACAAGCGAGTCCGTGTTCCTGAAGTGTGGTTTTGGCAAAATGGGAAGCTTGAGGTTTATCATTTAGGGGAACAGGAGTATGAGCTGTGCGAACGTAGTATTTTACTACCAGAACTAGACTTAACTTTATTAGTTCAGTATGTTAATTATTCAGATCAATATGATGCGGTGAGCGAATTTCAAAAGGCGATTGGCAATCAAAACACCGGCACTTAAACGCCAAAGCTATTTCATATTTTTATTTCCCTAAAATTACCCGCACATTTGCTATTCTACGCGCCCGTAACGCGCCACAACCGGCTCACCGGCACCCTGTTGACTGCACAACCACGCCCACATCTGATCGCCACAGGAAAAGTGCCACCATTCATTGGGATGACGTTGAAAACCGGCTGAACTCATCACTTCTGCTAAGAGCTGCCGATGAGCGTGATATTGTATTTCCACCGGCTCTGTAGAGTCGGCAAAGTGATTCGGATAAGATCGCGGCGAAATTTCATCAATCGGAGAACCCATCTCCACCGGCTCACCTGTAGCGTCTAGCAGCGTCACATCTACCGCAGCGCCGGTGCTGTGGGGTGGCGGCGTTTCTGGGTTCAGGCTAGGCGCTGCCCAAAATTGATACACCTGCTCTAAAAAGGTTTGTCGCTGAGTTTTAGTTAAATCTGCCGGCGTCAAATTGTGGAGCGAGACGAGTTCGGCAAAGGTGTAGTCTACCATAAATTGTTGCACTGCCACGGGCCGGTAGGCATCAAAGATTTGGATGCACCAACCGGGATGCCGGTGTTTTAACTTGCTTTGAGCGTTTATTAAGCCGGTTAAAACACCTTGACGCACATAAAACGGTGATTTCGTTCCGTAAGGCGCACCCAAGGCTTGGTAGGGATGAGGCGAGGCAACTGCAAAGCAATCCAGAGGAATTGCTACCAGAGGCTCGTCGCACTCTTGAATCGGCATTTTTTGATAGGGTTTCACGGACTTGCTCTCGATATTTTTTATTCTCAGTCGGCAATTATACGGAAATTTAAAGTTTGCGGCTATATTTACAAGTAGCCGAGCGCCAAACGACTTTTAAAGATAGAGGTGTACTTGCTAGAAGCAATTTGTATAGGAATTTACGGAGTCGTTTTCTCCGGGAATTTACAGAAGCAATGTTCCTTAAATTTTCGGTGGTTAAACTGATTAAAATCACTTTAAAATTGTAGGCTTACAGGTAAAGCAACTGCATTTCAATGACGAGCCTGCTGACTGCTACCTATCACGTTCAATCCGACGAAATTCCTGGCGCTATTTCCTTTAGAAATTTCCCTTAGGTAAGTAAATATACCACCTCCGCATAACCTTACCCACTGTAAAAACCAACATGATGAAATCTTTGTCAGGATACCAACTCATCGAAGCGATTCATGAAGGCGTCACTACCATCATTTATCGGGGAGTGAGGGAGCCAGACTTAACTTCAGTGATCGTTAAAACCCTGAAAGCTGAGTATCCCTCTTTAGAAGCACTTACCCGCTTGAGACATGAGTATAAAATTCTTAAACCCCTGAATATAGAAGGAATTGTCAAACCCTATAGTTTGGAAAACTATCGAAATGGTTTGGCCCTTATCTTAGAAGATTTTAGCGGCACCTCTCTCAAAAATTTGCTGGCCATTCAAAAAATTCAATTAAGAATTTTTTTAAAAATTGCTATACAGCTAGCATCAATTCTCCTAGAATTACACAAAAAACAGATTATTCACAAAGATATTAAACCCCATAATATTATTATCAATAAGCAACTTGGTCAAGTAAAAATTATTGATTTCAGCATTGCGACCCACCTGTCGGCAGAAAGTCCTCAACTGAGCAATCCTAGTTTTTTGGAAGGGACGCTTGCCTATATGTCTCCAGAGCAAACCGGCAGAATGAATCGGTCGATTGACTATCGTACTGATTTTTATTCTATAGGCGTTACCTTTTATGAAATTCTCACCGGCAGGCTACCCTTTCAATCAACCGATCCGCTGGAGTTAGTCCACTGCCACATTGCTAAAATGCCGACATCGCCTCATCAGCTTAATGCAGAAATTCCCAAAGCGATTTCTGACATTGTGATGAAATTACTCGCCAAAACTGCTGAAGATCGCTATCAAACTGCCTTAGGATTAAAAGCAGACTTAGAAGCCTGTCTTACTCAGCTAGAAACCACCGGCAAAATAGAAAACTTTATCGTCGGTCAGCGCGATAAATCGGGTCAGTTTCTCATTCCTCAAAAGCTTTACGGACGCGATGCCGAGGTTGCCATCCTGATGAAGGCTTTTATTCGCGTAGCCTGTCCGCAGGATAACCACGTCCAAGCTAATGGAGCAGAAAAATTTGCTGAAGAATATGCAACTTTCACTCCAAATTCGCTTGCACAGAGCAAAAGTGAAATGATGCTAGTTGCCGGCTATTCAGGGATTGGCAAGTCGGCTTTAGTTAATGAAATTCATAAACCTATTGTAGCAGCCCGGGGTTATTTTATTGCCGGCAAGTTCGATCAATATAAGCGAAATATCCCCTATGCCTCACTCATTCAAGCCTTTCAGTCATTAATGCGGCAACTGTTAACAGAAAGCAGCGAACAGATAGAAGCTTGGAAGCAAAAACTTTTAGAAGCATTTGGACCCAATGGTCAGGTGATTATTGATGTCATTCCTGAAGTTGAACTGATTGTTGGAAAACAGCAGCCGGTGCCGCAACTGGGTTCTGCTGAAGCTCAAAATCGCTTTAATCGAGTTTTTCAACAATTCATTCATGTTTTCACAAAAAAAGAACACCCCCTGGTTCTATTTCTGGATGACTTGCAGTGGGCCGATTCGGCCTCGCTAAAGTTAATCGAATTGTTAATCACAGAGCCAGAAAGCCAATATTTATTACTCATTGGTGCGTATCGAGATAATGAAGTCAGTGCCACCCATCCTTTCATGCTCACCCTAGAGGAAATTCAAAAAGCAGGAGCGATTGTTAATACTATAACTTTGGGTTCCTTAAAGTTAGATCATGTGACTCAGTTAATCTTAGATACAACCAGTTGCTCCCCAGAAAAAGCACAATACTTAGCAGAACTTGTGTTAGATAAAACTGGAGGAAATCCTTTTTTCTTAACTCAATTACTCAAATCCTTACAGTCAGAACATCTGTTAACTTACGATGTTATGACTGATTCTTGGAATTGGGAAATTCCACAAATTCAAGCCGTAGGAATCACCGAAAATGTTGTTGAATTAATGGTCAGCCAAATTCAAAAACTTCCAGAGGCAACACAAAACGTCTTAAAGCTGGCCGCTTGTATTGGAAATCAGTTTAATTTAGAGATTCTGGCGATTGTGAATGAAAAACCGGCCATTGCTACCGCTGGGGAATTGTGGCCGGCACTTCAGCGCGGTTTAATTCTACCCTTGAATTCCGACTATAAAATTCCCCTCGCATTTGACCCAGGCGATCTCAGTAACATAGCCAGAGAGATACAGGTTGACTACAAGTTTTTACATGATCGTGTTCAGCAAGCAGCTTATGCTTTAATTCCCGCTGACCATAAAAAAGAAGTGCACCTGAAAGTCGGTCAGTTACTGCTGCAAAATATGGGGCGCGAAACGCTGGCTGAAACTCTTTTTGATATTGTTAACCATTTGAATATAGGCGCTGATTTAATCACTGATCAAAAGCAAAAAGATGAACTGGCAGCACTCAATCTTACCTCAGGCCGGCGTGCCAAGGCCGCAAACGCTTATGAAGCTGCACTTAGATATTTAAATGTAGCCATCGGACTGCTGGCAATTGACACTTGGCAACGTCAGTATGACTTAACCCTAGCACTCTATGTTGAAGCCGTAGAAGTTGAATATTTAAACACCAACTTTGAGGAAGCCGAACGGCGTTGCGAAGTCGTTTTGCAGCAAGCTAAAACCCTGCTTGAACGCGTGAAGGTGTATGAGCTAAAAATTCAATTTTATAACGCTCAAAACCAAATGATTAAAGCCGTTGAGACAGGACTTTCTGTCTTAGAAATGCTAGGCGTTGAACTCTCTTCAGTCTCCCAAGATGGAAGCCGATACCTAGACTTACCTCAAATTAAAGCCTTAGAAAATATTAACATTTTGACAGATCCCGTTCAACAAGCAGCGATGCGGATACTCATTGCTGTAAATTCTCCTGCTTATATCGGCAAACCAGAAGTTTTTCCCCAAGTCGTCCTGACAATGATCAGGATCTGTGATCAATACGGTCATTCAACATTAGCTGCTTACGCTTATGCCGTTTATGGCTTAATTTTATGTGGAGCAGTGGGCGATCAAGATGCAGGATATTACTCTGGAAAAATGGCTTTACAATTATTAGATAACTTTAATGCTAAAGAATTAAAATCCAAAATTTATTTAGTATTTAATAATCAAATCAGACACTGGAAAGAACATAGCCGAGAAGCGATCACGCCCTTATTAGAGGGCGTTCAAAGCGGCCTAGAAACAGGAGATATCGAATATGCGGGCTATTGTGCGATGTACTATTGCCACTATCTATTTTTTGTGGGTCAAAGTTTAGAATCTGTTGTTCCCAAGCAAGCAACCTACATTGAACTCTTGCTCAAACTGAAACAGGACTTTCCTCTGTACTACGCCAAAATATGGGGCCAACTTGTATTAAATTTGCTAGGAGAAGCGAAAAATAAGTATCAGTTAATCGGCGATAGTTTTAATGAAGCGGAAATGTTACCGCGATTGCTAGCTACGAATAATCAAACTTCTCTGTTCTCTGTATATCTTGCTAAAACGATTCTCTCTTACTTATTTAAAGATTACCCTCAAGCGATTGCCAACGCCCAATTAACCGCAGAATACGCAGCAGGGGTTGTTGGCTCGATGACAGTTCCTGAACACAACTTCTACTATTCTCTGTCTCTCCTCGCCCACTATCTCTCTACGGAGGCTAGCGAACAGCCAACAATATTAAGCCAAGTGAAGCTGAATCAAGAAAAGATGAAGCACTGGGCTGATCACGCCCCAACAAATTATCTACATAAATATCATTTAGTAGAAGCTGAAGTTGCCAGAGTTTTGGGGCAACATTGGGAAGCCGCAGAGTATTATGATCGAGCGATTGCAGGAGCTAGAGAACAAGGTTATATCCAAGAAGAAGCACTTGCTTATGAACTCGCCGCAGAATTTTATCTCATGAAAGGAAGAGATGAAATTGCTCAGATGTATTTGATAAAAGCACATTATGGTTATATTAACTGGGGAGCTAAAGCCAAAATAAAAGACTTAGAAGAAAGATATCCGCAGTTACTTTCTTTGAGGCAAAAGCGAGAGATTGCCGATGAGCCGGCGCAAAATTTAACGTCCCTACACAAGACAACTGTCTCGACAACCGGCGGGAGTGCGGCAGCGATGGATTTAGCCACCGTCATCAAAGCAACCCAAGCCATTTCCGGAGAAATCCTTTTAAGCAATTTGATAGAAAAATTAATGCAAATTGTTATGGAAAATGCCGGCGCTCAAACGAGTTACCTGATCTTAGAAAAAAGTGGGACGCTGGTGATAGAAGCCAGTAGCATGATTGATCGAGATGAGACGGTTTTGGGCGTGAATATCCCAGTTGCAACCAGCCGGAATTTGCCTTTGTCGCTCATAAATTATGTCGAGAGGACGAAAGAAAGCGTTGTTTTAAATGATGCAGGGTGCGAGGGACTCTTTACAACCGATCTGTATATCGTCAAGAGGCAACCCAAGTCAATCTTATGTGCACCTATCATTAATCAGGGCAAACTCACCGGCATTCTTTACTTGGAAAATAATCTGATTGCCGGCGCATTTACTCCAGACAGGCTAGAACTTCTAAAACTTCTATCTTCCCAAGTCGCGATTTCGCTGGAAAATGCTCGTCTTTATGGGAATTTGTCAGATGCGACTGAAAGCCTCAAAGCAGCGAATGAGCAATTAGAAGATTACAGCCGGACGCTGGAGTTGAGAGTTGAAGAAAGGACGCTGGAATTACAGAAAAAAAATGTGCGCCTTAAAGAACAGGCAAAACAATTAAAACTGACCTTGCAAGAACTGCAAACCACCCAAACTCAACTAATTCAAACGGAAAAAATGTCTTCTCTTGGTCAGTTGGTTGCTGGCGTCGCTCACGAAATTAACAACCCTGTCAACTTTATCTATGGTAATTTAGTTCACGCCAACGAATACGCCCAAAACCTGCTGCAACTGATTGAAGTTTACCAGGAAGAATATCCCAATCCTACCCCTCGAGTTGTAGAGGAAATAGAGGCGGCTGATCTGGAATTTTTAAGTGAAGACTTACCTAAACTGCTGTCTTCGATGAAAATGGGAGCGGATCGCATTCGGGAAATTGTTTATTCGCTCCGCAATTTCTCGCGGTTGGATGAAGCGGAAATGAAGCCGGTTGATATTCACGAAGGAATTAATAATACCCTGCTGATTTTACAACACCGGCTCAAAGACAAAGCCGGACAGAGCGCGATTCAGGTAATTAAAGAATATGGCAACCTCCCCCTCGTAGAGTGTTATGCCGGCCAGTTAAATCAAGTATTTATGAACATCCTCACCAATGCCCTTGATATCCTTGATGAACCCAGCGTGAGAGAGCATTTTTTATCCCAAGAAGGCAGTGAACAAAGAACAATTTGGATTCAAACAGAATTAGTGGTCAACAACTGTGTCGTGATCCGAATTAAAGACAATGGGCCAGGAATGACAAAAGCCGTTCACCAACGTCTATTCGACCCCTTCTTTACCACCAAACCTGTCGGTGCCGGCACAGGGTTAGGATTATCCATTAGCTATCAAATTGTCGTAGAAAAACACGGAGGTCAGTTAACCTGCAATTCAGCACCCGGAAAGGGTGCCGAGTTCATGATTACAATTCCAGTTGTGCAGCTTTCTCAAAAGACGGTGGCACTGTAGCTGATCTCAATGCCCCACATTCAAAAAATCGCCCATAACAGCCGGTGATTACTTAAGCAAACGCTGAGGAACCAAAATCCGGCGGAATATCCTGTATCCGTTCAGGCCCAATCGCCTGTAGTGCCTCTTTGAGCGAAATATCACCCGTGTACAGCGCACGTCCGATAATGACGCCGGTGACTCCCACAGATTCGAGCGCCAGCAAACTCAACAAATCAGTAATCGAACTCACCCCACCAGAGGCAATAATTGGGATGTCAACCGCATCGGCAATTTCTCGCAAAGCCGGCATATTTGGCCCTTGCATCGTCCCATCCCGGTAAATATCCGTATAGATAATGGCCGCCGCCCCATGTTTGGCCATCTGCTGAGCTAAATCTGTTGCCAGCACCTCAGACGTTTCCAACCAGCCTCGCGTGGCCACTTTACCATCACGGGCGTCAATCCCAACAATAATCTGGCCGGGAAACTCTTCGCACAATTGCCACACCAACTGCGGTTTCTCCACCGCCACCGTCCCTAAAATCGCTCGCTGCACACCCAAAGACAACAGATCGGCAACGGCAGCGTAATCTCGCAAGCCGCCGCCCAGTTGCACCGGCACCGAAACCGTCCGTACAATTTCTGCAATCGCCTGCCGGTTTACCAACGCGCCCGTCTTTGCCCCATCGAGATCCACCAAATGCAACCGCGTCGCACCTTGATCGACCCACTGTTTAGCCACCGCAACAGGATCTTCATTAAACGTTTGCGATTGCGAATAATCTCCCTGATACAGCCGCACACACCGACCTTCTAACAAATCGATTGCTGGAATAACATCCATGAGCGATTTCCCCGTTGCTGAACAATCATTCATTCTAGTAAACAGCTACCCGTCACAGGTTGGCTTGTTCGCTGTCAAGTTTTGCTTCTGAACCTTTTATTTTTAACAGAATTTTTCCCCCGATATTCCCGTAAACGGTATAACTGCTCATTTCCTAACTCACTGAAAAAAGAGCCAAAGCTCAGTAACCTGTTAGAAACTTGAATCGAACTCACCCTTTACAAATTCAGCAAACATGAGCGCATACGGCATCGATGTTTCAGATTTTCAGGAAAACGTCAATTGGCGGGCAGTTGCCAATGATGGCATTTCCTTTGCCTTTATCAAAGCCACTGAAGGCACAACCTTTGTCGCCGATAGCTTCGCAACCAATTGGGCTGGTGCTAAGGCAGCCGGTTTGCTGCGGGGTGCATACCACTTCTTTCGCCCCCAAAGCAATGCTCAAGCGCAAGCGCAGCATTTCCTCAAAATCGTCAAAATGCAGCCCGGAGATTTGCCGGCAGTCTTAGATATCGAATCCACCGGCAGCATGAGTGCCAGCGCAATCGCCACCGGCATGGCAACATGGTTATCCACCGTCGAGAAAGCAACCGGACGCAAACCGATTATCTACACCTATCCCGGATTCTGGCAACGAATCGGCGATCTACAGCGTTTCTCAGACTATCCCCTGTGGATCGCGCATTACACCAGCGACTCAGCCCCTTGGATCACCGGCGGCTGGGATACCTGGACAATGTGGCAATACACCGACTCTGGGCGGGTGAATGGAGTCTCTGGCGGTGTGGACATCAATCGCTTCCAAAGCTCACGGGAAGGTCAAACCAGCTCCATCGTTAAGCTTTGCCAGCAATGTTTGCAAAAAAAAGGCTTCAATCCTGGAAGCATTGATGGTTATTTTAGTGCCAATACTAAAAAAGCGGTCGTTGCTTTTCAGAGGGCAATGGGACTTGAAGCTGATGGCATCGTTGGGGTTCAAACGTGGACGGCACTCATGGACAATAGTGCGATGCCCAAACCGGCACCCACACCGATCCCAACACCAATACCGGCACCGCAACCGACACCCATCCCAACCCCAACACCGGCACCTCCCACCCCGTCCCAATACATTATTAGTCTGGTGGATGCCGGTAAATACTATCAAGGCTTGCCCAACCAAAATCAAGCCCTTGAGTGGCTGCAAAGGCAAATTCCTCAAGCCATCCTCAGCGAATTTTCTAAAAAATGGCGAAACTCAAAATTTCACGTCCCCATTCGCCTGCTTGACGTGTTCAAGTTTTATCAAGGTTTGACCAATCAAAATCAATCATTACAGTGGTTGCAGGGGCGAATCTCTTTACCCACCTTGCAGGAATTTGCCCAAAAGTGGCGCACTCCCACGACCTCGTCCCAATCAACACTCATCCGTCTGGTTGATGTTTGCCTCTACTATCAGAGCCGGCTTAACCAAAATCAGGCGCTTGATTGGTTGCAAAAGCAAATTCCTGCCGCCACCCTACAAGAGTTTGCCCGCCGATGGCGCAATTCCACCTCAACAGCACCCATTCGTTTGATTGATGTGTGCAAGTTTTATCAAGCTAAGCCCAATCAAACTCAGGCACTTAACTGGCTGCAAACGCAAATATCTCAAGCGACACTGATTTATTTTGCGCGTCGGTGGCGCGGATAATCCAAAACACTTGCTGTTAATTATTCTGGTTGGAGTGAATTGCCGGCACTTTGCCCCAACCAGAAGTTTCCCGCATTTACCGTTAAAAAAATGCGGCACAGATTCCGCCAAAAAAGGGTCTTTTAGCTAACTGTGCCGGCAGGGTTTAATTTTTTAATTCAGATAAAAACTCAAATTCTACCGATACACAATTCGGTCTTCTCCATCCTTCGCCGTCACATTTTCATAAACCCCTTGATCGCGTTTCACCAGCTTAGACATCCCGGCACTCTTGTAATCACTGTCCGATGTTGGGACACTCAGCCTTGGCACGCTAAGCAGCCGGCGCACTGGAGCATCTTCCGGAGTGTTGCCGATTTCACATTTAGCCAACTTGCACACGTCACCCCAGGTCTTAACTTCCTGGTTCATACTGTGCATAACTTCGACCTTCTGGTTATTGTTAGGACAGAAATAATCGTAGAGAGGCATGGCGAAAAACTTGATTGCAACGAATGAGATTGCTGTTACAAACCAGTATATAGCAACCCTAAATTGTTTGTGAACACGAAAAATCCTGGTTTTTCTATAAAACCGGCTTTCTCACCTCACGAGGTTTACAAATCAGATAGCAGTCCTATAGGGCAGTTTTTCTCAAAATTCAGACTCCGGGCTGATTGCTCCTCACCCTCCCCACCTGACAAAATAACACCATCTGTAGATTTTTCGGCCATAAACTGGCATTACGGGATCGGCAGAGTTGGATGAGGACTCTCTAACCTGTCTTGGAAAAATTTACACGAGGCGATTGCTTTATGGGGTTGGGCACGGCACAAAAGTGGGGGAATAATGATTATTAAATCTTGGATGGTGATTGGCGGCGTTACTTTCTTGGTTGCCCTAGGCAGTAACTTGATTACGCCAAAGGATGTTAAGTGGTTCAAGCACCTACAGCGCCCAAGATGGCTAACGTTTGAGCCGCTGATTCCTGTTATTTGGACTATCGTCTTTATTTGTGGGGCTTGGTCAGCTTATATTATTTGGGAAAAAGACCCAGGAAGCCAGAAAACTTGGTTATTGATGGCTTTTTACCTGTTAGTAGAAATTGCAATTGTTGCCTACAATCCCGGAATGTTGAGGCTGCGGAGTCTCAAAGCCGGCACCATTATTGGGGCAACCGGCACCCTTTTAGGTTTACTGTTACTACTAACCGTATGGCCGATTTCTGGATGGGCTGCTGCTCTACTCCTTCCCTATGTCATTTGGAGTCCCATTGGCACTTTTACAACTTGGGAGATGATTCGCCTCAATCCTGCGGATCAGTAGGCTAGAAGCTAGGGGCTAGGGAATTTCGTAGTTACGCTTCGCGACTCTCCGTTTCACTATCCCTACCAAGCCGAGCAATTTGAGTTCAGCACGAAAAGTAACAAAATGTTCGGCAACAATTTTCATATCCGAATGCTTTGCCCTGAGCGGGTCGATTCTCAGTTACGCGAAGTCCCTTTTGTCAATAGCAACTAAATTAATCGACTGGCGCTTTACTTTGAGTGATTCTGCCACGGAGCTAGATGTGTCGCGCAGGAGTAAACGCAAAAAACCTCCTGATTTGTTAGTTGTCATTGCATTCCAACCCGTCAGGAGGTTTTTAGATTCGATACTTGGCTGAAATTTTTACTTAAGTAGAGACCAATGATTGCACCTTGAAATTCTCACAAGCGTTACAATCGATCTAAACTTTTTTTTAAAGGCATCTAGTTGCCACCAGACTGAATTGATTTGCGGGTCTGGTTGCTTTGTTGAGGCCGACGATGCCACTTGCCATCGTCACCCTTTTGGTAGTCATGTTCTACGGTGTTCATCGCAACGCGGCGGGCAGCATCTTCATCCATCCCGTTTGACATGGCGCTATTCAAGGCAGCTAGATAAATTTGTTGAGACCCTTCAAGCATTTGGTCTTTAAGTTCTGCCGGCAACTCTTTTACTTGTTGTGTATCAGCCATGAAAACACTCCTAACTACTATTTAAGTTTCTCAACTATTATCGTAATCAATGAAGCTAGAAAAATCGTCGATCTAAAGGATAAAGATTCTGATAGATTTTCTCTATCTAAAGCATGATAGAATATTGATAAATTAAAAATATATTCTATCTAAGGGATAACTTTTTTTGAAAACCTGTCATTCTAAAGCATGATAGTTTCGTTAATTTTCTAAGTATCGACAAAAACATAAACAAATTAAATCCACAGAAAATTGCATAAATGAGCCTCCTTGCTCTGTAACTGTTCGTTTGACCGGCAAAACGAGTTTATCTATGATAAAATTCTAAATTTTGTTCATCTTTTCTCTCAAAAATAAGTTTAATTAAAATGAAAAAAATACTAATCCTCGTAATTTATTCTTGCCTTTTATTTTCTGTAGCCGCACTTCTTGTAAGCTGTGGCGAAGTTTCTAGCAGTCAAAACAGCCAACCCCCTGAAAATAATCACTCACAACCTGAGACAGATGCCGTTGATACCATTCAATTTAAACTAAAGGATGGAACAAATACCTTTGCAATTGAGCCAATTCTGGGTGGGGCAAAATTCCTAGATGCGACTGAAAAAGAAATTGCTCGGTTTACAATTGGAAGTGATACCAAATCCGGTTTATATAAGCAACTAAAGCATCAACCACTGTTTAACCAATGATAGTTGGTTAAGTTTTTGATCTCCTCTTTCATTTCCTGAAGGATACAACATCTGTTTATTAACGCCTCT
>JAHHHM010000004.1 GCA_019359355.1 Microcoleus vaginatus WJT46-NPBG5
GGTTTGGCAGAAATCATCGACGCTACAGAACAGTTCTTCTAGACTAAACATAGGGCAAGCAGAGGGATGAGAATTCAGCACTTTCAGCCTATCTGTTTTGCCCCTCCCTTATCCCGAACTCACGTTTAATATTTTCTTAGCAAAGGGTAGGCAAACATAAAATAGGCTCCCTCGCTGGTATTGAGGAAGCCTGAGTTTTGAGTAGTGAATGCTGAGTAGGAGAGTGGGAGAGTGGGAGAGCATTCTATATTCCCCATGCCCCATGCCCCATGCCCCTATTACAGAGGCCGGTAGACGCGGTAGTTGATGTTAGGGAAGATATTGTCGATTTCTTCAACTTTTTCTAACCAGCCGCTATCAATCTTGCCCATCTTGATTTCGTCGTAGAGCTTATTGAAGCGCATCAGGTGTGAACGCGTCCGGCGCACGGCATAGGGCACCATCGTGCCGGTACGCATAATAAACGCCCAGTCAGAAGATTGAGCCAGTAGAACTTCCCGCGCGGCTTGGTTAAGTGCTCGCCACTCCAGCTCATCTGCCGGCTCAAGCTTGCCCAGCTCAATCATCCGTTCTGCGGCTTTGTGCAAATGGGGATATACCCAAGCATTCGTATCATTGAGCCAGTATTCATGGAAACCCTTATAACCCCAACTCGATTGGGAGGGGCGGGCGACTTGCTGATCGGGGTTCTCGCGCAGGTAATCGGCCAAGTGAGTCATGCTGTATGTCCCTTGGTCATACCAACTCTTGCGGAACAGGTAATTGATAAACGAAGGGCCTTCATACCACCAGTGACCGAATAACTCAGCGTCGTAGGGTGAAACGATAATGGGGGGGCGCTGCATGATGCCGTGCAGGTGTTGCACTTGGCGTTCACGGTTGAACACAAAGTTGCCGGCGTGTTCAGCCGTCTTTTCCCTTGCCCAGTAAGGATCGTAAAGGGCTTTATCTCCTAAACCCAGTCCTCGACCTGTGATCTTGTGGTACTTGATGCCAACGTTCTTCCGCTGGCCGTTGGGCATGATGTAGGGTTTGATGTAATCGTATTCCGCTTCCCAACCCAAGTCTTTGTAAAACTCCCGATATTCGGCGGCACCGGGATAGCCGACTTCAGACGACCAAACTTGTTGTGAGGATTCATGATCGCGACCGAAGGCAGCGACGCCACACTCAGTATAGATGGGGGCGTAGGTGCCAAAGCGGGGGCGGGGACGTGCATAGAGGATGCCGTGGCCATCGGTGAGGAAATAACGCAAGCCGGCATCGGCAAGCATCCGTTCTAGCCCTTCGTAGTAGGCGCATTCCGGCAGCCAAATTCCTCTTGGAGGCCGGCCAAAGTTTTCTTCGTAGTGTTCGCAGGCGACTTGAATTTGCGACCAAACTGCCTGGGGATACATTTTCATCAGCGGCAGGTAGCCGTGGGTGGCCCCGCAGGTGATGATTTCTAGGTTATTAGTGTCTGAGAACTGCTTGAAGGCGCTGACGAGGTCGCCTTTATGATGCTCCCAATACTCGCGAGCTTCGTGAAACTCTGTGGCGTAGTGCTCGGCAAGGTAGCGGATATGGCCATTATGCTTGTTATGTTCGACTTCCTTCTCAGCCAGTTCTTCGAGTTTGGCCAAGTGCTCGTCGTAGCGTTCTTGTAGCAGTGGATCGCGCAGCATTGACACCAATGGCGGTGTCATGCTCATGGTTATTTTGAAGTCGATGCCGTCTTGCTTTAATCCTTCAAATACTCGCAGTAAAGGGATGTAGGTTTCTGTGATGGCTTCATATAGCCATTCTTCTTCTAATACATAATCACTTTCCGGGTGTCGGACAAAGGGCAGATGGGCGTGTAGAACAAGGGCGAGGTAGCCAATAGCCATAAATTACTCAAGGATCGTGGTTAAATGCAGAACCGATTAGGAGCCAAGGAATTTTACAATATTTAAAGATTTTAAGATGAAAGGGGAACTAAAGAGCGATCACCGGCTGAAATTTCATCTAAAAAATGTTTCTTAAGACAGATGACTCACTCTTAAATTGTAAGTGTTGTCAGCGAGGGATTTGCATCTATCAAATCAGAGGATAGCTAATAATATAAAATCCGATTAATTAATGTAATTTAGAAAACAAAAAGCTGAGATCCTACCCAAGTAATGCTTGTAGCGATAAGACCAAATGTAAAACTCACTCATCCAAAATTGATATGAGCGATAACCAGCAGCCAGCATTTGAGCAAAATCAACCGGCTTCTTCACCGACAGGTGATGGGATTCCCAATCGTAACAAGCCGGCAGACAAGTCCCGCAAAATTACTGAGGTGCCGGCAGATTCATCTGAAGATGAAAAAAACTCGGTTTGGGAGTCTGTCACTGAGAAAGTAACCGACGTTGGAGGCACAATTGGCAATAAAGCATCCCAGGCGGGGAAGGCAGTGGTGCAAACGGCTGCAAACGTAGGAGAAGCTATTGGAAACACGGCATCTCAAGCGGGTAAGGCGGTTGCCAATGCGGGAGAAGCCGCTGCCAAACAAACACAACAGATGTTTTCTCAAGCGGCGCAAGGTGCCGGGGTTGCAGTTGCTTTCGTGGGAGATAACCCGCTGTTGCGATATGCCACTCAGGTGTTGCAGGTGGATTGGTTGGTGAGAATTGTAGATCGCGTGGATGTGGTGAAAGCGCAGGAGGCAGTGCAACAGCTCAAGCAAAAACATCCAAATCAATCACCGAGTCAGATTGCCCATCGCTTGATGCTGGAGAAGTCGTTTTATGCCGGCGGAATTGGACTGGTGACGAGTTTGGTGCCTGGGGTGGCGGCGGCAACCTTGGGGGTTGATTTAATGACAACGACGCTGTTGCAGGCGGAAATGGTGTATCAAATCGCTGCCGCTTATGGGATGGATTTGCAAGATCCGGCACGGAAGGGAGAAGTTTTGGCAATTTTCGGGCTGGCGCTGGGCGGATCACGAGCAATTAAAGCCGGCTTGGGGTTGTTGCGGACATTACCGGCAGCCGGTGCGGCGATCGGTGCGAGTGCGAATGCGGTGATGTTGTATTCACTAGGCTATGCAGCGTGCCGGTTTTACGAAGCCAAGCAAAACCCACTCACTTCTAAGGAAACCCTCTCGGCAACTCAGGCGGAGAGCGAGAAATATCAAGAGGTGGCGCTAGCGCAACAAGCGATTATGGATGGCATTTTGGCCCACCTAATTTTAGCCGGCAATCCGGGGAAATCTCCCGAGGACATTGTGCCCGAATTGCAACCGCTCAACCTCAGTCCCGCTTCCCTGGCGGTCATTTCTACCCATTTGCAATCCCCCCAACCTTTAGAAGGACTGCTTGAGCGGCTTAATCGTGATTTTGCGGTAGCCTTGCTAGGGCAGTGCGACAGAATCGTTAAACTCGATCAAATTACTTCGCCGGCAGAAGTTGAAGTCATCGCCACCATTACAACAAAATTAAATACCAAAATTGATGTAATCCAGTAACTACACGGATGCGAAGCCTTGAGGGCAGATGGGCACAATAAGGGAGAGTGAAGAGTTAAGTTTGAAATGTGAAGGGTTAAGCAATTTCTCCTTAGCCCCTGCAAGCGCACTCCTCTTCCTTTAAGCCTCTGTCCTGCACTGCCGGCTACTTGCTCGGCAATCAGGGATGAGGAGTATTTAAAAAACGTAAGGATAACCTTAGTGTTGCGGTAGTCCTATGCAAACTCAAGCGCATTTACCCGAATCTAATCTCGATCAGGTCATCAAGAAAATTTTTACGTCTTACCGGATTACACGCGCCGATCAACAATTATTTATGAAGACGCTGCTATCCAAGGACAAACTCACGCCGCAAGAGCAAGAGCAGATCGACCGTGTGTTCGACGCCTTACGCAGAGGGTTGCTCAGAGTTGTCGATTAAACGTGCCGGTTTCTATTAAACTATCGGCGCTTAAATTTGCTGGAAAGTTCAAGGGGTTTGTGACAGAGTTGGTTGTTTTCCACAGCGCTGCGTTAAATTTTTAGGGGAATATTTTTGAGGCTGCAAGCAAACGGTTACTCTTTCTTTTTGAAGCGAGTACAATTGCAGCCGGCACTCTTATTTTTTTCTCAGTCCATTTGAGCGTAAAGTGTGAGATTGATGTTAAATAGACTTGATAATTTTTTTAACCGCAGATAAACGCAGGTGATAGTGTACAGTGCCGGCAGGCATATACAGATAGGGAGATAAAATTATAAAATGTATGACATTAATCATACAAAGTAAAAAATAACTTAAAGCTTAATCCAGCAAGATTAACACAAAAAACTAGGGGCAAATATATGGATAGCCCCTTGAAAACATTAGAACCAGCTAATAAGCGAACTCAACAGCTTTTTAGGCAACTGCGGTATCCCTCAATAGCAGCGATATTTATAGACTGATATGGTTAACGACAGCAAAAGCGCTGTCCACATCCACTGTGGAATGCCTTCTAAAACCCCAAACACTTCAGGGAGTACAAGACCTAACATTGCCATTATGTAAGCCGTTGCGATAGTGGCAAGCACAGGGGTGAAAATGCTAATCACTTCTCTCATCGTTTATTAAATCTCCTTTGGCTATTGTGTGGGACAACGCTCTTGCCAGTATCTGGCGGTTTTCTATTTCACGTCCTTCTTTCGATATTGTCAACAATTTTACATAAAAATCCATACCTGGTGTGGCAATTTCTAGTCTGGGTATGTTAAATTCGGCAATTTGGCAACCAGGCTAGAGGCACCAAGATCGATTAAGAAAGAAGAAATTGAACGTCAAATCGGCTTTATAATAATGCCTCACCGATCAGGGTAAAAGCGGCCCAGTCTTTGGGATTGGGGTATTGTTGCATCGTGGTAAGCATGGCGCTGCGGAGGGCTTGGGCTTTGTCACGATTTTGCAGCAGATGCCGGTAAAATTCAGTCATTAAGGATGCGGTTGGGGCGTCTGGAACCGCCCACAGAGAGACAATTGTGCTAGGCACACCGGCAGCAATCAAAGCCCGAGATAACCCAATCACCCCATCGCCGGTGATGCGTCCCCCAGCCGTATCACAAGCACTGAGGACGACTAAATCGGCATTAAGTTTCAGCTGTAAAATTTCACCGGCACTGAGCAAACCCGTATCCCCCTTAGAAGGGGCGAGTGCAATTGCCCCCGGTACGCCCGATCCTTGAAAATCATCGAGTAAGCCGTGGGTTGCTAAATGAATCAGCCGCGCGGCAGGCATTTGTTTCGTAATTGCCTCCTTCGTGGCAGCAGCGCCGGTGATTGCTTGAGTGTTAAGCATTTGAGCAATTGCCAAGGCTTCCCGTTCTGCCCCTGGTAAACTGGATAACTGCTGGGGTGGATCTCCTAGTTTCAAGGAAATGCTCGGCATCGTGGGATTGCCGACAACCAGGGTATTTGTCCCTGAAATTTGTTGCTGTTGCTGGTGGGTTAAATCCAGCACTTGAATCGCCGGCGCTATGACAATTGTGTGTTTTTCAATCAGGTATTTGCCGGCTTGATCTTGTAGCGCGGAGAAAGGAACTAGAAATAGTTGTTTTTGCGGGATAAACATCACACGGGCTTCTGGATCTGCCGGCAAAATATCCGCAATCGGTGAAATCAGTAACTGATGAAGTTGTTGCAACCGATTTGCTTGCTCAGTTTCACTCACCCTCGCAATGGTTCCCAAACCGCGACCCCGAACACCTATAGATTCTCGGCTGTTAGTAACAAGTTGGGAAAGAGACGTATTTTGCTGCTGCCATAAAGGTTTCAGATCGCTTCGTCGAAATGCCACTTCACCTGTCGGCTTAACCACCCAAATATATAATTCTGATTCTTGATAACTTTGCTTATTTTTAACGTTGAAATCATCATAAATAATAGAATATTCAACGAGCGTCGCATTTTGCTGTTTAGCAATTTGTTTAATTTGCTCAATATTCGGCGGCGCAATTTGAACGGCAGTTTCAGGAGATAGCCGGCCTGCCAGTAGTTCTACAAATGCCCTAGCCCGCCCCCGCTCTGCCATTTCCAATGCTTCTTCGGGTTTATTTTGAGCGATTAAGACTTGTTCTAAAGTCGTGTAAGTATTTCTTTGGGTTTCAAAAATTGACACTTTAAACGCATCATTATCTTTTAAACCGGCTCTGAGAGATTCTAAAACTTGAATGCCGGCACGCAGCGTTTTTTCGGCTTCAGGTAAATTTCCCGAACGAAACAGTGACAACCCCAAATTATTTAAGATAGAGCCTTCTGAAATCGGGTTTTTAATCTTTCTAACAATCTCCAAACTCTGCCGGTCATATTCTATGGCTTTCCCATAATCATTAAGGAAATGATAAGCCAGTCCCAAACTTCCTAATGCCTTTGCTTCCCCCAGACGATCACCAACTTCCCGCGCCACCGCCAAACGCTGCTTATAGTAATTAATAGCTTGGGCGTACTCGCTCTGGTCATTGTAAACAAGACCGATCTGTCCCAAGGCCGTCCCCTCTGCGCTGTGATCGCCAATTTCTTTAGCAATCGCCAGTTGTTCCTCGTGGTAATCAATCGCTTTAGCATACTCGCCTATCTGGCGGTAAACAATTCCCAAATTTCCCAGCGCGTTTCCCTGCCCATTGCGATCGCCAATTTCCTTAGCAATCGCTAAGTGTTGGTTGTGATTTTCAATCGCTTTGGCATACTCACCCACCATAGAATAAACTGTTCCAAGATTGCCCAATATTGTTGCCTCTTCCTGGCGGGCGCTTAGGGATTGCATAATTGATAAAGTCTGTTCATATTGTTCAATTGCCTTGGCATACTCGCCTAAATCTTGGTAAGCAATTGCCAGATTTCCCAGAGCACTACCCTCACTTGAAGGACTGCGGATTTCTCGTGCAATGCTCAAACTTTGTTGGTATAAATCAATTGCCTGAGTTACGTCACCTTGATCATGGTAAACAGTTCCCAACAAGTTAAGCGTCGTTGCCTCACCACTGCGATCGCCAATTTCTCTTGAGATGATTAAAGTCTGCCGGTAAAATTCTATTGCCTTGGGATAGTTACTTTGTGCTTTGTAGGCACGTCCCAAATTTCCCAAAGTATTCGCTTCTCCCAGTCGATTTTTGATGGATTGAAAGATCGCTAAACTTTCCTCATACATTTCAATCGCCTTGGGATAATTACTCAGTGCATAATAATTATCACCTAAGTTAGATAAAACGCTACCTTCTCCTCCCCGATTGCCAATTTCCCGCATAATCATGAGCGTCTGCTCGTTATTTTCAATTGCTTTGGTATAATTGCCAAAATTATTGTAAACAACTGCAAGATTGCCCAGCGCATTCGCTTCTCCCAGCCGATCTTTGAGTTCTCGTGCGAACGCTAAACTCTGCTCGTAAACCTCAATAGCTTTAGCATAGTCTCCCAAATTTTTATAAACATTTCCCAGATCATTAAGTGCCGATCCCTCACCCAATTTATCTCCAAGCTTGCGTGCCAGAGCTAAATCTTGTTCGTGATACTCCATTGCCTTTTCATAATTGCCTAAATCGTTGTAAGCAATTCCTAAATTTCCTAGAGCGTATTGTTGCCCTTTTAGATCATTGATTTCTTGGGCAATTACTAAACTTTGCTGATAGTATTCAATCGCTTTATTGTAGTTACTAATACTGTAGTAAGCTGCTCCGAGGTTGCCTAAAGTCCATACCTCTCCCTGTCGGTTTTTAAGTTGCCGATAGATAATGAGTGCTTGCTGCCAAGATTCAATTGCCGGTTCAACTTGATTAGCTTCTAACTGCTGAGCACCTTGCTTCAAAAGTTGTGATGCTTCTGCTTCCCGGTTATTAGGAGTTTGCGTTAAAACCGTACCATTTTGAAGTTTTAACTTTGAATTTGGGGTTAATTGAGCGCTCAGCGATTCAGGATTGAGCGTAAGAGTAGATAGAAGAGTGATGAGGGCGCTACAAACTATTTTTTGGGATTGCATATAGAAGTTAATCTTTAAAGATGTAAGAGCAAAGCATTCATTAAAAATGCGTAAAAACCTTGAATTTTCAATTTATTCTAGATACACCTTAACTCATCTGTTGACCGTTAGGCATAGGCAGATAAATCTATTTTTTTGGCAGGAATTTATAGTTTAAACGACTTCAAAGGTGATTGAAAGTGCTGCCATTTGGGTTGTATCGATGCCACGAACGGCAGGATTAATTGCCGCCGGCAGACCGCGACTGGTTTCTCCTAAGTCATCTAGTAAATCGCCCATCACTTCCGCCGGCTGATTTAAAGCTACCGGACCTCGTGATACTCCTGTTTGGGAGGATAATTGACGTAATGCCTGTAGGGCTTTTCGCAGGGGAAAACTGCTGGCGACAATTAACACTTCAGTCATCCCCTTGGGTTCCTGGGTAATCAGTTTGAATCCATCTTTATTTGCATCGGGAATTGCCAGAGTTTGGCCGGCACTCACCCGTGTTACGTCATCAGATGCCGTCCACTGATTAGGAAAAACAACTGAAATTCCACCGCTAGAATCAATCACCAATACACTCAGATAAAGATCACGGGATTCTTTATTCTCGATTTGAAATTGAATCGCTGTTTGTAATGGCAATTGTGTGACGGTTGATGCAACCTTTGGCTTAACATTGTTTTGTCCCCCACCCCGCGCTGTGAATGACTGCGCCAAAACTTGGCTTTGATTTTCTGGTGTCATGGAGACCACTAAATTTAGCCGCGAGGAATTACTATTCAGGGTGAGTTTGACAATTCGGGCAGCGAGGAGTGATTTGAGTTTAGCTTGCAACCGGCTCACTGCAGCACTCACCGGCTCACCGGCAGCCCCAAAGGAATCAGGAATCACTTCCAAACTGGGGGAAAATAAGCCAATACTGTCTACAACTGGAAGATTCAGAATTTTCCTGGACTGTAACTCTTGGCGATACGTGCCGGTCATTCGCCCTAAAATGTAGTGAACCTCTTTTTGTTGCACCGGCACGACTTCAATGCGTCTGATTGCGTCTAGCGCTTGTTTGGCGCTGCCGGCATCGTTACCGAGAGACAGATCCAAACCGATGCGAAGATTCACATCGCTGGGAATTCCTCGTGCACGTTCCTGCAATAATGAGCCGAGTTGGGCGTTTTGCAGCAATTTTCCCCGCCCTATCAATCCATTTCGAGATTCTAGCTGCACCAGTCCTTGTTCGCCGCCACGGGCGTCCATAACGGTGAGAACCGCCCCTTTCCCAAATGCGGCAAGGCTTTGGGGATCGAGTCCTCCCAGCCATAAAGTAGCTTGATCGCCACTAACGTTGGTGACAACTGCTTCTGCCGGCTGCGTTTGCCGGTTGATAAAATACAAAGGTTTGTTATCGTTACCGCTTCCTGGTTTAACTTCAAATATCGGTTCTTGCCGGCTGAAGGAAAGCTGTGTGGTACTGCGGGCAATATTCGGAACTGCGCTGGCAAATGCTTCACTGCCAGTTTGCTGCCAGAGATATTGCGTCATTAAATAAGTAAATGCGCCGGCGAAAAAGTCGCTGAAGGGCGCATCGGCGGCTAATTGATTGCGTTTTGTAGAAGCAATTACTGCACCTTTTGCGATGCCGGCGCGACGCTGTTTGATAAATTCTTCAGGAGAAAGATTCAGCCGTGAAAGCCATTGTTGTTGATATTCAAACTCAGCCGGACTGGCTTCGAGTTGTCTGCCGCCATCACGGGATCTCACCCGGAAATTCCCCCGTGTCCCCCCGCCAGAGTGACAGCTATCGAGCACTGCCGTCACATTTTCTGTTTGCAATGCCGACATTAATAAAAATAGCGTGTGCCCCATAATGTCTTGCACAGCGCCGCCTTTCACGGGATAATCGGGCGGCAGTTTACTATCTGCCGGCACAAAGGTACTATTCAAACCATCGGGATAATCTTTATCTGGATCAACGACTTGAGAACCATGTCCAGAGTAGTGAAATACCACCACATCTCCCGGTTTAGCTTGTTTAATTAAATGTTCTTCAAAGGCCTCTAAAATGCCGGTTCGTGTGGCTTGCGCGTCTGTTAGCGTCAGGATATCCTTCGGATTGAAACCAAATCGGTAAGTTAGGAGTTGGCGCTGTAATTCTACATCCGTGACGCAGCCTTGTAAATTTGAAAACCCGGCATCTTCAGCATATTGATTAATTCCCACCAGCAAGGCAAGTTTTCGCGGGGTGCTTTGAGCCAACAATTGACCCATTTTGTCGCCTTGCTGCTGTATATCTAGCTGGCTCAAACCTAAACTTGTGAGAAAAGAGCCGGTGAATTGTAAAAACTGACGGCGCTTGATGCGGGACATCGTTCCTCCTCAGGAATTTGGATTTCTGATTTTGGACACACCCTTTTTAGATTTGGAATTTCAGGAGTTTAATTAAGTATTAATACTGGGTTACTATGATTTTAGATTTTGCTGGGATTTATGATTGCTGATTTTTTGGGGTTGATTAATTAGGTTTTGCTTTTATTTAATAGCAGAATTTAGAACATGAGTCAAGAAGTTAAGAGCAGAGTCTATGAAATTTTAGAATCATCTGATTCTGAGGACTGGCTGAGCCGGCTAGACGATATTAGTGTAACTGTGCTGGTAATTTTAGATGTTACTGATTTTGTTTTGGCAACTTCTCAGCAAATTTATTCCAAGTATGAGGTGTTTTTATCAAATATTGAATTAATTGCCGTTATCTATTTTACAATTTTGTATATTTTGCAGCTTTGGTCATGCACAGCAGATGCTAGATACTCACATCGTTTTTGGGGAAGATTGCAATATGCGGTGAGTCCTTTAGTGGTCATCGACTTAATGGCGATTCTTCCTTTTTTTTTACGAGTGCTGTTTCCGCAGGTGCAATTAATCGAATCAACAGAAATTTTGCGATTGTTGCGGTTATTAAAATTAATTAGATATTCAGAATCTCTGCAAACTATTTTGAAAGTTATCAACAGCAAAAAAGATGAATTGATTATGACCGTTGTGGCGGTGATTATTTTGTTAATTTTTGCATCTAGTATCATGTTTATGGTGGAAAGTAAAGCGCAACCTGAAGCGTTTCCCAGCATTTCGGCGGCGATGTGGTGGGGAGTGGTGACATTAACAACGGTAGGGTATGGAGATGTTTATCCAGTGACGCCGGTGGGAAAATTATTTGGCGCGGCACTTGCTTTTATTGGGATTGGATTATTTGCGCTGCCGGCTGGGATTATCGCTTCAGGATTTTCTGAAGAAATTCAAAAAAGAAAGCGTCCTGAACTTGATGCACACCCTTGGACAACCGAACAGCAACAGGCAATGACAACCCAGATTGAACAATCCGCAGAGTTAATGAAATTCTGCATAGAGACAGCGAAGAAAAAGTTTGGCGATAGTTTTGAGAATGAAGAAATTATCCGCGACTTAGCTATTTCTCTGTATAAAGAAGCGGTGAGTAAGTTTAAGAATTTTGGAAGCCGGCATTAGGAGATTTAATACCGGCTTCCAAAGCAACAAACTTGTCGATTAGTTAATTAATCAACCGGAAATTTACCCCGCCGACGCTTCCGAGAAAAACCAATTCCTAACAAAATAAATCCCGCCGCCGTACCCAAAACTTGGCTAGGTTCCGGCACATCTGCACTTGCCGGCAATGAACCCGAACTAGATTGTTTATTCATCCCTGCCGGAATTAGAACCGGCACAACCTCCTGCCGCTTAGGATTCTTGGGATCAACTCGCACCTCTTCAGACACTGCAACAAATGCTGTGTATTGAGATAGCAAGCGATAGGCAAGTGCAGTATCCGTAACTGCCTTAACACCGGCAGGCGATTTAGTGCTATAGATTTGATTCATCAAATCCTTAATTCGTGCCCGTCCCCACAGTTGTGCAATGGCAGAATTGCCACTCACTTGATCGAAATTTACATTGAGAATCTTCTCATAACGCTGACCTCCTGCAACAGTGCCGTTGATGCGAATTTGCCCATTTTTGCGGTCTTGTTTACGCCCAAATAAGACTAACGGCTGACTTGCAAATAAATCTGCTGCCTTGAGGGGATAAATTTCCGCCGGCTTGCCAGAACCCACCCAAGTCACTTCAATATTTGTTAAAACCGGATTGTTAATTTCTCGGAAAAACTTTTGGGCAACTGTCTTTGCAGATTCATGTGGTGGCACAATTTCAGCCGTTCCTCGCCCCAACTCTGCCAGCCGGTTAATTAAAAACCGATTGGTTGAAGAACCCACGCCAAAACTGTATAGTCGGTTTCCAGCTTTTAGCCGCTTCTGAACTTCTGCAATCACATACGTGTCGTTTCCAATCAATCCATCCGTTAATAACACTACACTTCGCAAGCGTCCTTTAGGTGCTGGTGGAAAGTTTAAAACCTTATTCATTCCATTCATCAACAGGCTACCACCATTCGCACTCAAACTATTCACATAAGCAATTGCTTTAGCACGATTTGTCGGCGTATTTGGTAATGGTTTAGATGACAGTTGTGTTGTGGTACTAGCAAAATCAATAATGCTAAACGTGTCATCTGGATTCAGACCATTAATAAACTGCCGCATCAATTCCTGAGATTGCTGAATAGCCGCACCCCGTTGAGATCCAGAGGTATCCATCAAGAACACAACATCTTTAGGCACAATCTGCTTCGGATTGTACTTCAACGCTGGAATTAAATAAGTTGCAAAATGACCACCTTTTTCATCCGATTGAGTTAATACGGTTGCCTGAGTAGAAGCGCCGGCAACTTTATAACGGAGAATTAAATCTTTATTGGGAATCGTCTTTTCCCCAGCAAATTTTACCTCCATTGTTGAACCGGCACGTTGAATTGCCATTTGATGGGAAGGTGAACGGACTTCAGTAATTGGGATGCCGGCATCAATATCTACCGTTACATTAATATCTTGCCCAGAACGAGTTGCAGAAATCGGTGGATTCAGTTTCGCGGCATCTGCTACACTGTTTCCAGGGATATAACGCGGCCCTACCACCATTGGGAAAACAAATTCATAGTCACCTCCCTCAAACTTTAAGCTTTCGGTGTAGCGAATGGTGACATCAATTTTTTCACCCGGTTTAATATTAGCCAAAGATTGGGTGAAAATATTATCGCGTTCTTGTTCAAGCAATCCGACAGTTTTTCCCTGCTGTTTCGCTTGCTGATAAATTTGCTTCGCTTCTTCGCGCTTTTTAATTAAGCCACGAATTACGCGATTCCCAACCCGAATTTCCATATCATCCACCGCCGCCTCATCCGGCAGGGGAAAGGTATAAATCGCCTCTAAAGCTTCTTTGTAAGGATTAGCAAAAGTCTGCGTCACCTCTACCCGCGACACATTGCCAGAAATTTTGGCGTTTACTTCCGTGTGTTGCAAGGGAAATGTTTTTTGCTGATTATCCGCAGTAAATAAGCCTGCCGACTGTGGAGGTGCTATTGGCTTCACCGGCAGGTTATATTTTTCCGATACTGGGCTATTGTAATAAGTTGGCTGCGGCGGGAATAAAGTATTCAATAGATTCATGCCGGCAGTCCATCCCACGACAATAACAGTACCCCCTAATAGCACCTTATTCTTTGTCTTTGAAAGCGCTGAGGGGGTAGCATTTAAATCGGTGAGAATTTCAGTCGTTGATTCGTAGCGCCGCTTCGTTGCACTTTGCAGCATTTTGTCAAGAACTTTGCCCAACTGAGGACTCACCGGCTTCCTCAAATAATCTCGCCAAACCCAACGATCTTCTCCACTATCAAACAAATCAAAGGGTGCTACTTGAGTCATTAAGTGAATACAAGTGACACCCAAACTGTAGATATCGCTAGCAAAAATTGCCTTGCCTTTGGTTTGTTCTGGCGCTGTGTAGGCAGCAGAACCGATCATCGTGCCAGTTTTCGCCAAAGCCGTCTCCGTAGCCAACTTTGCTGCCCCAAAATCAACTAAAACCAGCTTGCCATCTGCCTGCCGGCGAATAATATTTTCTGGCTTAATATCGCGGTGAATAATTTGGTGATTGTGAACAAACCCCAACACCGGCAGCAAGTCATTCAACAGTTGGCGAATTTTAGGTTCGTCAAAAGATCCCGCCTCTGCTAATTCTTGCGCCAAATTGCAACCGGCAATCCACTCCTGCACAAGATACTGATGTCCATTTCGCTCAAAATACCCCAACATTTGTGGAATTTGCGGATAGTTACCCAGTTGTTTGAGTCGCTGCGCTTCTTCACGAAATAGTTCTGAAGCTTTCTGAGTATTGCCGGTTTGCTGCGGAAAAAACTGCTTGATCGCGCATCGTCTTTGTGCCGGCTGCAATTCATCCACAGCCAGAAAAGTGCGCCCAAATCCGCCGGCACCTATGGGTTCAATCGCCCGATATTGCCCTTGCAGCAGTAATTGAGCGCCGCAACTATAACAAATTTCGGCAGAAGAAGGGTTTTGCGGATTTTGACAGTTGGGATTGAGGCAGTAGCACCCATCGAAGTTAGCGGTGGTTTTTTTTTGAGGAGGGAATTGACTCATAAACACCTGATTTTTAAGACTTAATGGAGTTGCCAGGATGGCACATGACGTGAAAAAGCGAGGAAGCTTGAATAGCCGCTACAATTTTTGCAAAGTGAAATACGGATAAGCGGCTTGATCAGAGCAAAAAAAGCTGCAGACGGGGGTTGCTGAGCTTCAACCCGTGCCGGTTAACCAGCGATCAAGAGCCGGCGCGTCTTCTAAAGCAGCATAATTGACGTGATTCTAGCCAACCTTTCTTCAGGGGGATTGACACAGATCACTTTTTACTAAACAGACTGAATGCACCACTGCTGTAAGCCTAGGGCTTAAACCCCAGGTTGTTGAGTGTAGAGGGGTGCCGGCAAACACTAGGCGTTTGGGCAGGGATCTGTTATTTTTTGGGATAATATTCGTTGAGTTATTTCGATTCAGCGAAGTCATTTGATTGCTGCGGTTGCTGGGATTGAACATCACACGCAGCAAGAGCGCTTTCACAACTGTCGATCCCAGGTTTCTGAATTGAGGAAATCAGGGTGCTGTCATCAAGGCAAAGAACATGGCTGGGAATCCCGCACACGTCAAACGGTTGCTAGAAACAAAACAATGTCAGGGAGGCGATCTTAGGGATGCCAACCTGAGCCGGTTTAATCTCAGTGGTGCCGACCTCAGCGGTGCCAAGTTGATGTTTGCCAATCTCAATAATGCCAAACTCAGCAAGGCCAATTTGAGTGGTGCCGATTTAAGTTTTGCTAACTTGGTGGCTGCGGATCTAGTGAGTGCTGATTTAAGCGGCTTAGACGCCAAGGGAATTAATTTGTTTGAGTCCCATCTCAACAGTGCCAACCTTAGCGGTGCTGACTTAAGAGTGGCAAACATGGTGAACAGTGATCTCAGTGATGCCAACTTAAGCGGATCGGATATGGGAGGGGCCAATTTAATCGGCACCCAGATGACCAGAGCCAACCTGAGTGGGGCAAACTTGGGAGGGACAAATATGGGGAAAGCAAATTTAGTTGCAGCGAACCTGTTGAATGCAAATCTAAGTGATGCGCGGTTAGTGGAGGCTGATCTGAGCGATGCCAACCTCAGCGGTGCTAACTTGAGTAGCGCAAACCTGTTAAATGCCAACCTAAGTGGGGCAAATCTCAGTGGTGCGAATTTGAATGGGGCGAACTTGGCAAATGCAAAGTTGGACGGTGCCATTGGACTTGAGAGTGACAGCCCAAATATCAGGCGGCCAAATGTGGAGACAAACGCAAGTGCGCCGCCGGTGGGAATGTCTTACTTGAGTTTGCCTCATGCAGGGCCATATTATTCTGATTCCCCAGGTTCTGCCGGTAAGCCACGCTTCGGTACGCCCTAGAAATCAGTTTACTTTTCCCATTTCCTCAGCACCGCTAGCGATGACGCGACCTCATGCCCTTTCATTTCAATGAAGTCTAGCAGTTCTCCTGGCGTTCTCGCGTCTTCTTCTGTCTTGGCGTTGGGGTTGACGGCTTTGAGGTCGTAGTTTTTCGCCTCTATTTCCTCGCGGGTGACTGTCCAAGAGCGATCACTATTCGCCCTCTGAGGCAGCAGTTTCAAAAACGCTTCAAAATGAGTCAGGGTTAGGGGGGTTTTCTTGCCGACTTTGATATCAGACAAGTCATAGTACCAAATCTTCTCCGTAGACTTGCCTCTAGTGAAGAATAGGATATTGGCTTTAACACCTCCCCCGGCAGCGGCAAATGTTCCGGGGGGTAGGCTAACGATACACCAGAGATCGCAGTCATTGAGCAGCTTGCGCTTGGTTTGGACAAAGGCAGTTTCGTTGGTGCGCAACAACACCCCTTCATCCAAGACGATGCCACACCGGCCTCCTGGTTTCAGGCTGTTGATGACGTGCTGGAGGAAGAGTACCTGAGTGGCACTGGTTTTGTAGGCAAACTGCGCCTGAACTTCCTTGTGTTCTTTGCCACCGAAGGGGGGATTGGTCAGAATCACGTCAAATAGTGCGGGTGCCCCTTGGAATAAATCGGCATAGTTAGCGCCGCCTGTGAGGGTGTTACCGTGCCACAGGTTAGGCTGGTCAACACCATGTAAACCGAGGTTGGCGAGGGCAATCGAGTAAATGAGGTTTTCCTTTTCCCGTCCGTAGAAGGTGCGGAGTTTCAGGGTTTCTAGCTGTTCGCCGGTAATTTCATCGCCCAAGGCTGCTCTCATGTACTCGTAAGCTTGAGCCAAGAAGCCACCTGTACCGCAAGCGGGGTCATAAATCTTTTCATTGATTTGGGGATTAATCGCCTGTATCATCGCCCGAACAATCTCGCGGGGGTGAAGAACTGTCCGCCGTCGTTATTTTTCTCCCCCATCTTGAGCAGCAGTCCCTCGTAGACTTGGGAGATGGGGAAGATATGAGTCGGGTCGATGTTGGTAATTTCGTGAACTTTATCTAGGACGTTGAGCAGATTAAATTCGCTGTCCAGGCGTACCTGTTCCACACCGGACAAGACTTCGCTGATAATCTTCTGTCTGGGGGTGGCGTTGGGTAGATTCTTCAGTTTTCTGAGGTAGGGAATTATCCCTCTTTTGTTACTTCAGGGAAAGTAAAATCAGGGAATAACTCCCAAAACATTGCACAATAATGGTTACACCCCGTCGCCCAGCCGCTCCCACACTCAAGTTCATTGATGAGTATTGTCAAAACTATCAAGACCTGTTTTCTCAAGTCAGAAATTACGAAGCTTTTAAGCTGTTACATCTTGGACTTCTATCAGAACTGCCACGGAAGTCTTTGCCTAAAATAGCGAGAGCTGTTGGATTATCCAATAGTCAATCCTTACATCATTTTTTAAGAGATTCTACCTGGTCAAGTCAAGCTTTCACACAGCGGAGGTTACAGTTAATTCTTCAATTAATAGGAGAGACAGAAATTATCTTATGTATTGATGAAACCGGAGATTAGAAAAAAGGCCAAGCAACGGACTATGTAGCTAAACAGTACATTGGCAATTTAGGCAAGACAGAAACAGGGATTGTATCGGTCGATGCCTATGGGATTGTTGGCACAATCACTTATCCGTTGCTGTTTAAGATTTTTAAACCTAAAGGATGCCTGAAGCTGGGGGATATTTACAAAACCAAACCCCAGTTAGCCAGAGAAATTATCTCTGAACTCAAAGCATGGGGATTTCAATTTAAATTAGTTTTGGCTGATAGTTTATATGGAGAAAGTAGCAGTGTCATCGACACCTTAGAAGCTCTCAGTCTTGACTTCATTGTGGCAATTCGCAGTAATCATAGCGTATTAGTTGCTCCTGGAGAACGAGTGCGGTATAACCGATGGAAAGCTTACCAACAGTAACTGTCTCACCGTCAACCGGAACCAAGATTTGTGCGAGAAATTATTTTTGGTCAACGTCGTAAAATTCGCTACTACCAAATTACCAAAGGGGATACTCCTGACCCAAATGGGGACAAGAGTTGGTATATTATGACAAATCTTAAGGGTCAGATTGACCTCCTAGTGGCCCAACTTTATAGCTTGAGAAATTGGATTGAATACGGCTTTAAACAAGTCAAGAACGAGTTAGGATGGGCCGATTATCGCTTGACCGATTATGCCAGTATTCAACGCTGGTGGGAACTGGTTTTTAGTGCTTACTTCCTGGTCAGTCTACAGGCCCAGAATTTTCAAACTTTTGCGGATGAACCTCTCTGTGTTCAATCGACTCAGTTAACCGCTCCATCTCAGTTGATTGCCAAATTTCAACAACATCGTTGGTGGGAGCATGGAACAACTTGGAAGAGTGCACTCAACAATATCAGATTAATTATTCAGCCCTTCCTTTTTTACTGTTTAATCTCTCCTTGGTTAGAGGTCTTTAATCTGACCCGGTTTCGACGCAAGTTCGGCGAATTGCTGCAAATTTTGGACACTTTCCCCGCTTGTTCTACACCTTTTTGGGCTACCTATTGCGTTGTTGCCTAACTTTTACTCTCCCTGAAGTAACAAAACAGGGATTACATCTGCCGGTATAGGACTAGGGCAAAGGATAACCTAACTGTAGACTCAGCTAATTCCCTAACTGGATGGTAAAAAGGGATGTAATCAGGGTAACGGGACTTAGACATTTTCTTGCCCCTAAAGGGGCTGAAACCCCCTTGGAACAAGGAAAAGAGGTCGATGCTCTAAAAATGCCTGAAACCTTTTTAAATACTAGGTTTATACTTATTCGAGCTAAAAGTCTTTCTATAGCTAGGTTTAAAGCCTTTTTTGGCTCAGTTTTTGTCTAAGTCCCGGTAAGCGCTTAATGCTATACAGCCTTGAAATGTTTGATTTGACGTAAATCGCACAGCTAATTTTAGAAAATTAATCAATTTAATAGTTTTACAATTATGAAATTAACCCCGCTTTTGTTATGGATTTTCTTGGTATCACTAACGCTGCGTGTCCTAGAAATTACGATTCCCTTAAATACCGATGAAGCGTTATGGCTATTTCGCGGAACTCGTTTTTTGCAGAATCTGTTTAATGGAAACCTAGAAGAGACGTATGGCCGCCATCATCCTGGAGTCACCAATATGTGGCTCACTGGCAGCGGCATGATACTTAATTGTTGGTTAAACAAGCTTTTTCCAGGTTGGGTAAACATGAATTCTTCTTCAAGCCTAAACGCTTGTTTGAACACAATGATACAGTCATCTATACCCATCAACTTATATGTAATACCTCGCCTGCTGCAAGCAGTGATTACTTCAGCTTGCATGGTAGGAATATATATACTTGCTAAACAACTGTTAGGGCGACCTGCGGCTCTAGCTGCCATTACCTTACTCATACTAGAACCGTTCTTTTTAGGCTATCAGCGCTTCATCACAACTGATGCCCTACAAGCTGACTTGAGTGTGTTGGCATTGCTCCTTCTTCTACTTTACTTACGGGGAGATGGCGATCGGAAATGGCTTGTAGCTTCAGGTGTATTAATGGGATTGGCAACGGCTGCGAAACTACCGACTCTTTGCCTCCTGCCTGGAGTTATTATCTGGATTGTTTTGATTGAGTTAGGAATCTGGCGAACAAGTTTTCCTCAAAGAGGCTGGAAGCGACAAATTAGAGATCTGATGTTGTGGAGTATGACTTTAGGTGCGATCATCTTTCTGATTTGGCCTACATTATGGGTGGCACCTCGACAAACATTTGACACCCTCAAAGAGGGTCTTGAAAAAGAAGCTGATAGGGGTGGTCATTTCTTTCTAGGACAGGTGAGAACTTCGCCAGGACTTGCTTTCTATCCGTTAGTCCTAACCTATCGTCTTTCACCCGCTATGCAAGCTGGATTACTAGCTTGTTTAGTCATAGTAATCATTCCCAAATTGCGTCGTGCTTGTAAGAAAACCCCTGAGCTAATTGCCCTGTTCTTAATCCCTTTATGTGCCCTAGTTTTTCTATCTATTATCAAGAGCAAGTTTGATCGTTACTTCCTTCTCGTTTGGCCAGAGCTAGCCTTGTTGGCTGGGGTTGGGTGGAGAACAATTGGATTTTGGGTCAAACACTGGAGGGTATTACAACAACCTCGCTTGTCTAATAACTGGGTTAGTAGATGGAAGACTAACCGAGGAATAAAGACTACAGTCTTGCTAGCACTAGCTCAAATCCTCATCCTTTTACCCCACTATCCCGACTATTTAACTTACTACAATCCCTTATTTGGGGGTTTACGCACTGCTCAAAACTTGTTAACGATAG
This sequence comes from Microcoleus vaginatus WJT46-NPBG5, assembly GCA_019359355.1. Classification (GTDB taxonomy): domain Bacteria; phylum Cyanobacteriota; class Cyanobacteriia; order Cyanobacteriales; family Oscillatoriaceae; genus FACHB-68. The sequence goes on from JAHHHM010000004.1 coordinate 20,209, forward strand.
GTCAAGGAGAGGGTCTAGATCGAGCTGCTCACTGGTTAAACCAGTTACCCAATGCTCAAAAAATTACCGCAGCTGTACTGCACCCCACAGTGTTGGCCGCCTATTTTCAGGGTCATACTGTAGAACTAGACAAGTGGACATCAGCTAATCGTGTGGTCTATTACATCAATGCGATACAGCGCCAGAAGCCAGAACCGTCTGTATTTGCTTACTTTACAGCACAGCAACCGTTGTACACTGTACAGCTCCATGGAGTTGACTATGTAAAAGTCTATCCAGGCCCTGCGCCTCTACCTGAGGATTTAAAAAATATCCAGGTTCCCCTCTCTCTATCTTTTGGGAAAAAGATACGCTTGCTAAAATATGACCTGAATAAATCTGAGCTAAAACCCGGTGAGGAGCTTCTCGTTACGTTTTACTGGAAATTTCTGGAGCCACTGCCGCCAGATTTCAACATAAGCCTTAGCCTGCGTAATCAAGATGGAAATTTCCAGAACCGTTCCGATGCGCCGCTACTAGCTGGCTATTTGCCTGTCGAGCAAATCGTGCCAGGTACTGTTGTGCGAGATGTGCATAAGTTAACAACTGAGCTTAATGTACTACCGGGGCATTATCGCCTTGAAGTAGGATGGTTTTCACCTAATAAGGGGCAAGCACTGGAAGTACGCGATGCAGCAGGGAGGGAGCAAGGCTCTCAGGCAGTTATTGACGAGGTTGAGGTGGTACGACAAGCTACATATTAAACAAGGTCTTGCTAACTATTTTCTGCGCACAAAGTGTCACCCCACTGGCTGCGGCATAGTCACGTTAGCCATGTGTTCAATTTGGGGGGCCGATTAGTTTAGTGCAGGCTACACTTGGGCATTCCAGTATTGAGACGACGGGGCGGTATTTGCACGTCAATCCGTCTGATAGTAGCGGGTTGCACCTGCCGGTGTAGTGGTAGACTTGATTGAGACAATTCGGGCGCAGGGATCAAAAGTCAGCACGCCCTTAGTTTCCAACCTCGGATGTTTCTTATGAAAATAATTTGGGAAAGAATTCATAATTGGCTAGCAGCCAATGCACCTCAAGTGCTGGAAAGCCTTAAACCCGGCGCTACTGATGAGGAGATGTATCAAGCAGAAACATTCTTTGGTGTAAAGTTTCCTGAGGATTTCAAGCTATCTTACCGCGTGCATAACGGTCAGAAGGAAGAGTCTTATTGCCTGTTCCCCTACTTAGATTTCCTCTCCCTTCAAAGCGCGATTGAAATATCTGAAAAATGGCAAAATTGTTCAGACAATAAATTTAGGTGCAATCCTGAAGACATTTCTGAAGGAATCTGGAATGGTTGGTGGAACCCGAATTGGATTCCAGTGTCAATGGAATCTAATGGTGCCTGCGAATGCGTAGATTTAGCCCCAGCAGCCGGCGGAAATGTTGGACAAGTCATTATTGTAGAGTGGCAAGAGCCTACTAGAAGACTTATTGCACCTAATTTTCGAGTTTATTTGGAGAGCTTTGCAGATGCACTAGAACGAGGAGAATATTGCTTCTCTGAAGACGATTATGGGTTAGTCGATCTAGCTAATTTAAAATACTGAATCGCATAGTTGGTAATGGTTGAGACTGCTAGTAGGCTGCACTTAATCTTGTCCAAAAAGACAGGACTTAGGCAGATACACTACATATAACGTGCCTGCATAAGTCAAGATTCAAAGTGGTCGTGGAATTTCCTCCTAATGAACTCGAACCTTCAGCTCCCCTACCTTCGGGCTAGTGGCCCCTGCGCTTTGAGAGCGGGTACAGGGAACAATAAGCAAAATTCCTACCACACAAAAATATGCGCCTGGTTCCTTTCCTCCTTTCCTTGATGGTTGCCGACCCGGCCTTCGCTCAAAACGTCAGCCCAGATATGGTGTGCTTTATTCAAAGCCAGAATGGGCGGATGATTGATCAGGAAAGTCTGTGCGGTGTTGTGCCGGCAACAGCCCCTACTACCACTGCTGCACCTTCGACTTCTGCCCCTTCTTCTCTGCCTGTCCCCGCTCCTCCAGGCATGACAACTCCTTCTACTGCTGCCCCTACGAATATTCCACCCACTGCTGCATCTCCTTCTACCAGCAGTGGGCAGTGCAACTCTCCTAACGACCGTGCGGCTGACGGGATCAGATGTGAGGGAAGGGCAAGCAGTGAGAATCCTGGTAGTCGATAACAATTAATCTTCAAGGCTGTATACAAAGTCAACGGTGTGTCTACACTCTCATCAGGCACTCGGAAGACGCAAACCCTTTTATTTTTTCTATAGATTTGGAGTGCCGGCAGGCAGCCCCATCGAAGCAGCCGATTTTTTTTTCGCATCCCAAATCAGGCTGGAAAGTTTGGGTCGGCTCTGGGGATGCTTAAGGGGTCAATCAACCTGTGCATCAGCAAGCATCCCCCAACTCCCTGGTTATCCTGTTAGCGCAGGAAAACCTAAGCGTTCTAAGGATGTAAAGGTATTTACTGACAGAGAAGCTGAAACTATTACCAGGGGATCACCCTAATTAAGCCGGCAGACATCTTAGGGAGAATGTACACTTTTGACCTTCCCTTAGAGGCTGTCTCTTCGGAACCTCTCTTGAGCAATACGAAATATCTTGAATGCTACTATGACACTCAGTTTCTGGAACCTTCTGCATGATGGAACGATTGCCAAGATTGCAGCACCTCGACACGATACGCGACTCCTCACTATTGAAATTGAGTATCTCCGTCATATGTTTAGCAAGGATGGAAACGCAATTATTATACAACTAGATAATTGTGATGTTTTCGAGTATCAGGATTATCAAAATTTTATCAATGAGGAACGGACTCAAGAATTGTTGACGATTGCTACCTATGAACCGGAAATCCTGTCAGCAACACAAAATCAAAACAACATCATTACAATAGTATGCGTTGCAGGACTGGTGCGAACACGCTACCAAAGCTTCAGTCTTACACTTGATAATGAATATCCCATAACCCTTGAAAATCTCAAAAATGCATATCAACGGTATTGGGAGGCATTTGGTAACAAAAATACCCTTAGGGAATAGCAACCTTTAGATATCCTACGCTATCCCTGCATCCTCAAAAATTGAGCGGGATGATTCCCTCGTGACTACTGGCTATCGTGGATCACAGGGCATTCTCGCAGGGGTGGAAGCTACAAACAATTCAGGCTAGTAGCGGAAATGTTTCCGGGGATGGAGGCGATTACCCCCATTTCGCCGCTTTTACATTTCTTTAGAGACAGCCTCTTAGCGAATCTACACCCGTCGGCAACCCCAACAAACGGCTAAAGGCGATTTAATGAATGCCACTGGACGCTATAGTCGGCAACGCTTTGAGAGCAAGTAGGCTATTTTAGAAAGTACCGTTTTAGCGACTTTGGGAAGTGTCGGCTTTCCCTGCCAAAACCTACAAACCAAGTTACTACCCTAAGAAATGAATTTTTTAAGGTAGTAAACCAATTTGACGCCCATAAAACAAGTTACTACCCTAAGAAATGGATTTTTTGTAGTAGTAACCCATTTGGCTGCTAGAGGATTCGTCGGCACCCGTCCGCACCAGCACCTGCCCACACCTCCCAAAACGGCTTGAAGCGATTCGCTACTCCCCTCTTCGTGCTTTACACAGCAAGAATTTTATGTCAATTAGGCGATTTTGAAAAGTGCTGTTTCGGGGTTCTGGGTGGAGGTGTGCAGCCGGCAGATATCAGGGCGGCTACGATTTCGGCGTGATTAGTATCGCTTCTGGCGGCGCGTCTCATTATCTATTTTTAATTGATGAAAAGTAGAGAGGGGAGACGAGTGTTGCAGCCCTATGTGTGGCGCTTAGCTCAACTCAATCTCAACGCTTTGTCTAGCGCCACGTTCAGGAAGTCAATTTATGAATATCTATCATCAAGCATTTTGTTACAAAAGTTAATTTTGAGAATTTTGCACAAAATCCCGTTCTTTAGCCTGAGTAATTATCAGAAAAAGGTAATTGACATAGATAAAACAACGGCTATAGTGAAGAAGAGACAAACATACAAATATCTTAAATAGTTAGTTTAGAGAAAACATGAGAATAGTTAAGAATGTTTTAGTCAATACTCGAGTAGTTGCCTTCACCGGGCTTGTAGCTACTTTGATGCTGTCAGTAGCACCGGCTTCTGCACAGTCAGAAATTCCTCAGAGTGAAATGTCTTATTGCATGGGAACACTGACTGGTGAAACCCCGGGGTCACGGATTAATTTGCGTTCCGACGCTAGCATAAATTCTCAGCCGGAAGGCTATGGACTTGTGGGTGATCGCGTTCACATATTACGATACCCCCGTGGTACCCCTCAAGATTTATTTATCGTCGAGGATAGCCAAGGTTCTTCTTGGTACTACGTTGGTTTTCCCGAAAGTGGCGCTCGTGGCTGGATTCGCGAAGACTTCATATCTCCTGAATGCTTCAACTAATACCAAGTTGCACTCAAAAGCGAAGCATCTTTGAGGCACTTCGCTTTATCATTTTACCAGTATTGCGTTTTTCAGGTGCGCGAAGTACATCGGAATAACCTAACCCTCAACTCCTTCTCTCAAAGGGAAGGAAGGGTGGTTTTATATTGGACAGAGAAAAACTTGGTGAACCTGATTGGCAATATCGTGAATACAATTGGGAACATTGATCGCTTTTCATTGGTAGGTAGAAGCGAAGGACTAACATTACATTTACCGAAATAAATAACATCTGAAGCTGATACAATCATTCAGCAAACTAACATTCTCGAACAATTGATTAAAGAGAAGAGTTTTGAGCTTGAGTTTGTCTGTAAACGGAATTTTTAATTGTGCGACGCCTACAAGGTTCTGGCTGAGAAGCATGGTGGCCTTTTACACTGTAATTCTAGGCAGAGCCACAAGAGTCAGAATTGGTGATTGAGTTTCCAGTCGTCATGTTGTCTGTTATTTTAATCAAAACTTAAATTTATATATCCTAAGGCAATGATTAAAACAGGTTGCACAAACGGCTGTTCACGACACAGATTGAAGCACCTTTCCCAAGCGCTCGGAATCTGTAACGCTGGTATCTTGTAAGCCGTTATATTAACGTTATCAGTTTCACAAGCTCTCAAAATGCTGTCAAATAACAAACTATTTTTCATGTTATTAAATTAATGTCGTTAAACTTTTAAATCGATATAATTCTCATTTCCCCTATGTCGTAGCGATAAAGGTTCTCTTGGGACAACATCACTTTGGATTTATCGCTTAAGGGAGCAATATTGACACAGAGCGTTTGTCACTGAGAAGTTTTTGCGACGTAACCATAAAGTCTAAACTATTAAGAACCCTTAGACGAATAGAATGCGTTATGCCGACCTATCGCTCCAAAACCTCCACTCAGGGACGCAATATGGCCGGTGCCCGCGCGCTCTGGCGTGCCACCGGAATGCACACTGAGGATTTTGAGAAGCCAATCATTGCAGTTGCCAACTCGTTTACCCAATTTGTACCTGGTCACGTTCACTTGAAGGATCTGGGACAACTGGTGTGCCGTGAGATTGAAGCCGCCGGCGCTGTTGCTAAAGAATTCAACACCATTGCCGTGGACGATGGCATTGCTATGGGTCATGACGGAATGCTCTATAGCCTGCCCTCGCGCGAGATTATCGCCGATTCAGTCGAGTACATGGTCAACGCCCATTGTGCCGATGCCCTAGTTTGCATTTCCAACTGTGACAAAATCACCCCCGGTATGTTGATGGCAGCCATGCGTCTCAACATACCTACAGTATTCGTCTCCGGCGGGCCTATGGAAGCTGGCAAGACCAAGCTCTCAGAACACAAACTGGATCTAGTGGACGCAATGGTGGCTGCCGCGAACGACCGTATTAGCGATGAGGTGGTCGAAGAGTATGAGCGTTCCGCCTGCCCGACCTGTGGCTCTTGCTCTGGCATGTTCACTGCCAACTCTATGAACTGTCTCACGGAGGCGATCGGTCTTTCCTTACCTGGCAATGGCACAGTGCTAGCGACCCATTTTGATCGTAAGGATCTGTTTCTCAACGCCGCGCAAACCATTGTCAGCATTACCCGCCGTTACTACGAGCAGGACGATGAATCGGTGTTGCCCCGCTCTATTGCCAGTTTCAAAGCATTCGAGAATGCCATGATGCTGGATATCGCGATGGGCGGTTCCACCAACACCATTCTGCACTTACTGGCTACTGCTCATGAAGCCGGGGTCAATTTCACCTTGACCGACATTGATCGTCTCTCGCGCCAGGTTCCGCAACTCTGCAAGGTGGCACCTAACACACCTCAGTATCACATTGAGGATGTCCACCGGGCAGGTGGTATCCCCGGTATTCTCGGAGAGTTGGAGCGTGCGGGTCTGATCCACACAGACTTGCCGACAGTCCATAGTAAAACGCTCAAAGAAGCACTCGATCATTGGGATGTCATGCGTACCGATGACGAAGCCGTCCACACCTTCTTCAAGGCCGGCCCTGCGGGTATTCCAACTCAGCAAGCGTTCAGTCAATCGACCCGATGGCCCTCTCTCGACCTAGACCGGGAAAACGGCTGTATCCGCAGCATCGAAAATGCCTTCAGCACCGAGGGTGGACTTGCTGTGCTATACGGCAACCTGGCGGAGCGCGGTTGTATTGTGAAGACGGCAGGCGTAGACGAAGACCTTTATGTGTTTGAAGGCAAGGCGCGTATTTATGAAAGCCAAGATGCTGCTGTCAAAGGAATTTTCAACGATGAGGTGGAACCGGGCGATGTGGTAATCATTCGCTATGAAGGCCCGCGTGGTGGGCCTGGGATGCAGGAAATGCTCTATCCGACCAGTTACCTTAAATCTAAGGGGCTGGGCAAGGTTTGTGCATTATTGACCGATGGTCGCTTTTCTGGCGGGACTTCGGGTCTCTCGATTGGTCATGCCTCTCCAGAGGCGGCGGCAGGCGGGAACATTGCGCTGGTTCAGGGTGGCGATCGCATCCTAATCGACATCCCCAATCGCCGCATCAATGTGGAGCTATCGGCGGAGGAATTAGCCAAGCGTCGTCTGGCAATGGAAGCAAAGGGCAAAGATGCCTGGAAGCCGGCACAGCCCCGGCAGCGCCGGGTGACAGCAGCACTCAAGGCTTATGCATTGCTGGCGACTAGCGCGGATCAAGGCGCGGTACGAAACCTAGAACTGCTTGAGTAGAAAAATATGCAAATACAAAACGGGGATTGTGTCGCTTGCAACAGGTCAATAGGAAGGCGGAAAAACTTATCCGTGCCTACTCTCCCTCCTAATATCTACTCCTTCTGTGTTCAAGTAACGACATTTTCGCTTCTGTAGTAGACGCTGAAATGGTGAAGCTGAGATCATTTGCAAAGTAGCATTTCAAACACTTGCTTGGTAAAGGTTTCAGCTTCCTTCCTACCCCCCAGTGATTGTTTTAACGTTTGACCCTTTTAAGGAAAGTCGTTGTCATGGATAATCTACCTGCACATAAAGTTAAAGAAATCCAACCTTTAATTGAATCGGTTGGTACAAGTCTTCTGTATCTGTCTCCGAATTCTCCTGAATTTAATCCCTAGGGCTACGCCCCGCCGAAGGCGTACGAACATTGGTGGTCACAATTAAAAGCGTTTTTAAAACAATTTTCCCCCACTACCGCGTCTGGAGTTGATGGTTTAATTAAACGAGCACTTCAATTAATGAATCTCGAACATCTCAAAAATTGGTTTACACATTGCTGCTACTGTACCTCATAAATTCCAAATCTGCTGTAAGTACTTGCATAGCCTCACCAGTTTTTTTTCAAACACGGTAGCCCAACATTTGGAAGTACAGTCCCTGTCGAGCAAGGAGTTCAGCATGGGTGCCGTCCTCGACGATCTCGCCCCCTTGCATCACAAAAATCTGATCGCAGTCTACGGCGGTTTCGAGTCGGTGCGTGACCAAGATGATAGTTCTCAAGCGGCGTAGACGCTGGAGGGTCTCTATGATCCACTGCTCGTGCTTCAAGTCTAGTGCGTTCGTGGGTTCATCGAGGATGAGTATAGGAGCCTTAGTGACGAGTGCCCGTGCGATTGCTAGGCGCTGCCGCTGCCCGCCCGAAAGGTTTTGACCACCCTCGGTGATCAAGGTATCATACTGCTCCGGCAAGGTTTCGATGAACTCAGCTCCCCCGGATTCGACCGCCGCCTCCCGAATCTCGTGGAACAAAGCGTCCGGGCGACCATAGGCGATATTCTCCGCGATCGTTCCTGGGAAGAGTGGGCTACCTTGCGAGACAAGCGCCATGTGTTTGCGGACATCAGCTACCTTAAGGGTGCGAAGGTCAACGCTGTCGAGGAGGACGCTCCCCTGTGTCGGGTCGTAGAAACGCGGCAAAAGATTAAGCAACGTACTCTTTCCCGTCCCGCTAGGACCCAAAAACGCCACCATCTGACCTGGCTTGATACTAGCAGTGATGTTGCGTAAGACGGGTTGCCCAGAGTTGTACTCGAAACTCACATCGGCAAGGGTTAGTGTGCGGGGATGGACGGGAAGCGAGCGCGCGTCAGGCTCGTCCGCAATCGCAGGCGGCTCGTCCATGACCGTAAAGACGCGCTCGCATGAGGCTACGAACGTCTGGATTTTGGTAGTGAACCCCAACACCCAACCGATTGGGTCCCAGAACTGATTGAGGTACGCCAGGAATACAATCAGATCGCCGAGGGTCAGTCCGTTGGGCACCGGACGCAAGAACTGGTCACGATAGACTAAGTACCCGCCGTAGCCGAAGATTACCCCGCTTCCCAAGGCAAAGACTACCTGAACCGCGAGCGGATAGAGGTTTTCTTGCCAATGGAGCCGCATGGCGGCAGCGACGCTGCGATCAACCACCCGTGCGAATCGCCGTGACTCCGTCGCTTCTCGACGGAAAGACTGGATCAGTCCAATCAACTCTATCGCTTGTTGCATGGTTGAGGTCATCACCGCATCGGTCTGCTTCGACTTCATAGCTCGACGCCTAATCCTTCCCTCAAAGTACCAATTTGCGAGTAACAGAAGCGGCGTGAACGAAAGTGCGAACACGGTGAGAAGGACATGGCGCGATAGCATGATCCAGATCATTGCCGTCAGCGTGACTGATGCCGCAGCGGAGCCGATGAGCGTATCGATCACCCCCCAAGGGCCGAGGCTGTCGTAGCTCAACCGATAGATGGCATCGCCCTGCGATCGCGAACCGTGCCAGCCAAGACTGAGCGCCTGCATTTTGTCGTAAAGTTCAGTGCGAACCCGCAAGGTTCCGTTGTACTGGATGCGGTAGTTCAACATCTTACGGAGCATAAAGACGGTATCGCTCAGTATTCTGATGAGCATCGCGACGATCGCCATTCCGAAAATTTGGTTCAGCTTGCCTTCACCGAACGGGGCAAGAAACAGCGTATGAATCCAGTTGGGTTTCGAGGTTGGTGAGAGAACCGTATCAACTAGAATTGCCATAGGCCAGGCGTTGAGAAGGTTCAGAGCCACCGATGCCCCGATCAGAACCAACAGCGTGATGATCAGCCATAAGTCCCTGCGGAAGTAGGAAATCGACCGGAGGACGATCCGCACCAACCAATGTTGGTTTATTGACCGTATCACCAGTTGGGCTGAATTTTTCTGGCTCTTCAAAAGTGCTTTGAGTGGAAAAGTCATGGATGTGCTGGAGACTATTCGACTTGTGCAAAATTTAAGTTTAGATAAAGGGACGCCGGTACTGTTACCCGTTGAGCGACCACGCTTTCCAAGTCTACGGTTCTATAGTTAATCGCTGCATCAAACCCAAGTTCTTCAACAAGTCAGTGGCATTTCTCTTGAGAGCCAGTTATACCCACCACACGACAACCTTTAAAGCAGGGGAGCCTTGGAAATTCGCCAAGGTAAAGGCGGCAAAGACCGAACAACGTATTTACCACAAGGGGCGATGTCCCACGTCGAGAATTGGCTGCAACATCGTGGAGACAAATGGGGGCCGCTACTTTGTCCCATCCACAAAAGCGGGCGCATTGAATGGCGACACATGACTCCCCAGACAGTGTTGTTGATTGTGCAAAAACGAGCGGTGGCAGCGGGTGTCGAACAATTTTCTCCCCACGATTTTCGTCGGACGTTTTGCTCTGACTTGCTAGATGCCGGCGTTGATATCGTCACAGTTCAGAAGTTGGCGGGACACGCTTCGCCGGTGACAACTGCCAAGTATGATCGCAGAGGTGAGGAAACCAAGCGTCGCGCTGTGCAGAAGTTAGGGTTTTAGTTAAATGCAACTCACGCAAAACCTTTAAGCATTTACACTCATTTAAAATAACAAGAGGGCGAGAACCATCATAAACTCATAGATTACGAAGTCTCCCGGACTGGTATTGATTAATGAAGATTATTGGACTTGTTGCAGTCAGCTTCGCTTGGGCCATGTCGTGTGTTGCGCTCAAGGCTGAGGCAATGAAGTTGGAATTGGCTCAGTCGTCCACTATACCGCAGCTTCCCAAACCAGCTTCACCCCCTGTTTCACAGCCTATTGTGCCGCTTCCGTTGCCGCAACGACCAACGATTCCGCTAGCGCCTCTTAATAAGTATCTTTTTGATTCATTGTGGGATCTGGTGAGAGAGTCGGCGACGACTGAGCTGGTTGCTGCTACAGATCAAGCCTTTCAGTCGATTTGGCAACAAGCTTTTGCCCTAGAGGAAAATTCACCTCAGTTTTCGAGCCAGGTGCTGAACCTCCTACAATCCCTTGCTCCCATCCAGCAGCAGTATCAAGCCAGTGGGGATCGCTGGGGGGAATTGAAAATGCTGGAAGTCTCACTCAAGCTGCATTATCTGACTTGTCAGGATGAACGAACACTCTCTATTGCCCAACAGGGTGTAGCGATGGCAGCAGCAACGGGTGATTGGTATGTCAAAACACAATGGTCAAATATTCTCAGCCAAATTTATAGGGCTATGGGAGAAGCAAATAAAGCCATCGAAACTCAACAACAGATGCTAGACTCTCTTCGCACGCCCGATGGAAACCTCACCTTTTTTGAAGCGTATGAGTTAGTTGAGTTGGGTAAGCTCTACCGTTCGGTTGGACGCTACGACGAAGCTATCGCCGCTTACGTCGAAGCCGTTGAGAGCGCAGATCGTCCTCCCCTGGAGCGCAGTTTAGATGTTTATTACGCTGCTGGGCATACCTTTAAGCAGAGTGCCATTGAGGAACTGATTTCACTTCATGAGCCTTTGGGTAATGCAAAGCAGGTTGAATATTGGATTCAACAGCGAGAGCAAGCAAAGCACGTCTATGAACAATTGAGTCGAGCTTCTGACTTACTTTGGAGTCACTTGATTGAGGAGGGTACTGAGAAGATGTCGCCGGCTCAAAGAAAACTCATGGTTGAAGAAGCTTTGCAGATTTATAGACAGCTTGACTATCCCTGGGGAGAAAGCGATGCTTTGGTTGCCCTGAGTGAAATCAATCTGGCACTACAAGACTATTCACAAGCAATTGCGGCTGGAGAAGCGGCACTAGAAATGGTAAGAACTTTGAAAGATTCACGCAATCAGGAATCTTTAGTACAGACTTTGGTTCAGGCTTATCTGGCTGCCGGTCAAGATAATCAGGCGCAGGCCATCTGGAAAAATTATGAGCAGTACCAAGCAAGACAAGGTTCTTCTAGCCGTTCTAGACCACGCTTTTCCTATTATGGATTTGCAATGGGTGCTAACTCCGAAATGTTGCCGGTTTTGCATGAGGAAAGACGCTGTTTTGGGGAGCTATGAAGCAGTCCCTATTTGGGCGAAATTAGATTATTCTCTAGTGCTAAAAACTTGTTGGGGTGTCAAGTTTAACGCTGGAAACGTAGGATATTCGATGCATTCATCGTTAATGACAAGCACCAATATGATTGAGGAGAAAAGGAGACGAAGCGTCGAGCAATGCAATGGTTGAAAATTCCAACACCCGGCTTGCGCGGTTGAGGAGACAATCTCAATAGTAGAAAAGGCGTTGCTGAAAAGATAACGCTTTTTGAGGCAAAATGGAACAATTAAACAGTCTATCCCTTGGTGGGAAATGAAGTGTCCAAAGTGTAACGCAACCGAGGTTTCCAAAAACGGTCATCGTAAAGGTAGACAGTGCTACAAATGCAAGCAGTGTGGTCGCCAGTTTCTAGATCATTACCGCTCCTGGCACTATTCCAACGAGGTCAAACAACTGTTCCTGAAAATGTACCTCTCTTGTCTTGGGATTTAGAGGCATTGAACGAGTTACGGATATTCACCACACGACCATCCTGCATTGCGTTCGAGCCGCTGGTTTGTCACTACCGGATGCTCCAGAATCCGAAGAAATTCCGGAGAGCGCAGACCTAGATGAGCTTGAGACCTTTGTTGGCAACAAGCACAACAAGCTGAGGATAGAGACCACATCGTCAGTAAAACCTATATGACTCGTATTGAAGGAGAAAATACTCGTTTACGTCATTATCTGGCTCGATTACATCGTAAAACCCTGTGCTACTCCAAGTCGGTTGAGATGCTGAAGTGTTCCCTGCGCCTACTTCTGCATTATTTGAAGTATCGAACAGTCCCTCTTTCTGCTTAAATCATTACTGTTTCAGCAACGCCCAGCCAGCTTACCCAACACCTTCAACGCCTCCAACCCCCCAGCTTTTCTAATACCAATTTAAATGGAGTTCAAGGCAGATAGGGCATCTAGAATAAAATCATAACCTGTAATCGAAGCAATCACTTGAGGCGTGAGTTCACTCAGCAGTTGGTCAACTTTTGCTTGCAGTTCGTCTAATACCAATTCTTGAAATGGGGACTACGCATCGGGTAGAATAGTACCTTGAGTAGAGTGTGAGGAAAAAAATGGCAGGAGTTTATAAGCTAGAAATCACAGAAAGTGAAAGCGAACTCAAAAAACGACTGAGCCAAGAAAAAACCGCATCAGGAAAAGAAAGATTACAACTGTTGTACCTACTCAAAACAAAAAAAGCTAAAACGGTCAAAGAAGCCGCAGAACTTATTGGCAGAAATCGAGTCACAGTCCAAGATTGGTTAACCAAATACCGTCAAGGAGGACTGATTAAACTTTTAGCGAAAAAAGTCGGGACAGGAAGACCGAGGAAAATACCGGCGTGGGCAGAAAAAGAACTAGAGAAGAAACTTCAGTCCCCGACGGGGTTCGAGAGTTATGGAGAAATTTGCTCCTGGTTAAGGGAGAGACTAGGGATAAAAGCGAATTATAAAACAGTGCATCAGTTAGTGCATTATCGACTCAAAGCCTCCCCAAAAATAGCCAGACCAAAAACCGCAGAACAGTCAGAAGAAAGATTAGAAAATTTTAAAAAAACTTTGGACTCAACCTAGCCATGCGGAGCATGATAGCAGTAACCGTCATGGGGTTAGGGAAAGACATTCGATTTTTTTGTCAAGATGAAACGAGAATTGGACTGAAAACAATAAGTGGCAGAAGAATTACAAGTCGAGGGGTAAAACCCTTAGGAAAAGTGCAATGGTAATTCCAAGCAACGTATATATATGGGGTGGTTGAACCCGAAACCGGAGAGCATTTCTTTTATGAGTTTACCCATTTGAATAGTCAATGCTTTCAGATATTTTTAGAATTGATGGCCCAAAAGTTTCCAGATAGCGTGTTGATTATTCAATGAGATAATGGAAGGTTTCATAAAGCGAAAAAACTTAAAATACCGAACAACATTATTTTAATGTTTCAGCAGCCGCACACACCGGAATCAAACCCCATAGAACAAGTGTGGCAGTATTTTAAGCGAGGATTGAGATGGGAATTACCAAAGAACTTAGATGAGTTGAGGAGTTTAATAAGTAAGCAACTGGAACAATTGACAAAAGAAGTTATTAAATCAATAGTGGGAAGAGCCTATATTCTTGAAGCTTTATCTGTAGTTAACGTTTAGAGAATTGATATAAGGTCGTGAATGAGGCCCAGTGGAGATCCTGTTTCAGGTGTGACCACAACCGCTCAATTGGATTGAGTTCTGGACAGTAAGGCGGTTGAAACAACAGAATCACGTTGTCGGGAATCACCAAATCTTTGCTGGTATGAAATCGCCCGTTGTCCAGTTGAAGAATATTGAGACTATCAAGGGTAGGCTTTGGAAAACTCATCAAGGAAGCGTTGGTAGCAGGAGGTATCGACATGGGAAAATTGCAGGAAGAACGATTCTCCTGTGGCCGGCTCAATGGCTCCATAGAGCCAAAAGGCTTTGAATAACCATTGCCACTGTCCAATCGGCTTCACCCCACAGGCCGTAATCACACGCCCAATGAGCGTTTTCAGGCCAAAGCGGCTCTCATCCTGTGCAAAATAGCGAATCGGGCGAGCGTCCGGATGCACCTGATGGGCGAACTGCTTGAGGAGTTGGAGATCGTCTAAGAGGTTTTTTTAAATGCACAGCGCTGTTCACCCTTGTGCTTGCGGTTCTGAGGACGGGCGACTTTCCGCTTGGCCTTGAGGCGGTAGCGCGTCATTTGGTACACCGCATGATACTCGGCTTCCACCCCCAGGGTGTTGGACAACCACGCTTGTACGGCTCCATAGCTGGTAAATCCCTCCTGGCATTCCTCTAAGCGTTTGGCCAAGGCATCCTCTGCCCATTGGGGAATCACACGCACCCCCCCTGGTGGCTTCTTCGTTTCCAACATCGCCTCTAAGCCACCGTGCTGATACTTCGATAGCCAGCTTTGAAGCGTATTGCGATGCTTGCCCAATGCTTTGGCAATCGCACTGATAGTAGGGGCATTCTCCTGTTTGAGCCAAAGAGCACTTGCAAGCGTTCCTTTGCTTTGGGGGTCTGGCCTTGGCGCAAGTGTTGAGCCAGTTCATCTAAACTCTCTCGAATCGTCACAGAAGTCACACTTGCCATAGGTAGAGGGCACCGAATACGTCCCCTTCAGTGTAAGCTATCTGCCCTGTATCTTATTTAAATTGGTATCACCTTTGGCGTCTGGAAAATCATCGAATTGTCCAGCCCTTCAGTGCCGGCGCGGGTAAACTGGGCAGTGAGCGCCTTCACCGTAGCTGCTGTGGATGCCGGCATCTCATTTAACCAGTCAACGTGCTTATAAGCAAACGCCTCAACTCGCTCAACACGAGTACGCCGATTCAACCCATACGCCAACTCTGCCAATACATCATAAAGGTCGCAGTCCTCCAAATCCTCTACCGTCCGCACTAGCAGCGCAGAACGCCCCCCATCGGGTAATTGAGCAATCGCCTGTCTGCGTTCCTCTCGATTCACCCAAATTGAGCGAAAAGCTGTGAGATTTGGCACGGTTTCAACTAACTTCTGTGCCAAGCGTTCCTTATACTCCTCTATCGTGACAGGTAGCGCTTCACCATCCACCATTGTTAGAATGTAGCGCCCTGCTGGCGTAATCTTGACATCAAAGCCTTCTACTAAAATGGTACGCTGCGCTTGTTGTTCTCCCGTAGGTAGAGATATCCCCTCCTCCCCAGTAAACGTGCGCCGCGCTGTTAACCGGCTCAAAAACGACTGAGCGAAGAGCCTGGTCGCATTGGTGTAGTCATACACCCGAAACATCAGCTTTCCCGTCGCCGCATCCAAACGAGTCCCCCGCCCCACCATCTGATAAAAACTAATCGGAGAGTTGACGTATTTAAAAAAAACAATATTTCGCACCACCGGCACATCAACCCCTGTCGTCAGCAGATCCACCGTCGTAGCAATCAAGTGTGAGCGAGAACTACCCTTTAAGTCAGCCAGATAGGTACTGCCGGCATTCTTAGCCGTACATTTAAAGGCATAGGGTTCAACGCGCTTAAAATTATTTTCCTGACACCACTGGGCATACAAATTATTCATCACCGTCGCCACATCATCTGCATGGCGATCTCGCACGCAAAAAATAATTGTCTTCTGCTCTGGGCCGTCGGTTGACAACAGATAATGGAACAAATCTTGACACATTGCCAGCACCCGATCCGGCAATAAGATGCGGTTCTCATAGCTGGTGTGTTCGTATAGTTCTCGTAACTCTGCCTCCGTGACAGATTACCCCGTTTCAGCATCGACCGGATTGCGGGCTAAAATATCCTCAATCGTGATGCCGGTGTCATCCAAATTCACCTGACTGCGTTGGATTTCACAAGCAGCAAGATAGCCATCCTCAATGCCTTGAGCGATGTCATATTCGTAGACAGGCTCACCGAAATACCGCATATTATCAGCGGTAATCCGAGCATCCGCTTGACTTTCCCTGGTGTCTTCAGTCACCTCCAACTCACGCGGTGTCGCAGTCAATCCAATCTGTACTGCGTCAGGATTGCGGGTGAGTACCTGCGACCACTTGCCCCAAGCTGACCGATGGCACTCATCTATAATGATGTGACTAAAGTAGTTTTCTGGGTAATGGGTGGTGAGGAAGTTAGCGGTGTCCTCCTCGTTATCGACATCCAGAGTTTGATAAGTGGCAATCAAAATCCGGGCATTCTTTTTCTCGTCGCCTGCGGAAACCGTAGCAGCATCCGCACCAAAGATAATTTGCAACGCCGCCGCTGCTTGAGAACGCAGTTCATCACGATCACAGACAAACAGCGCCCGTCTCAATTGGCCGGCACCCGCAATCCGACTCAGAATATTAACTGCAATAAACGTCTTCCCTGCCCCCGTCGCCAGCGATAACAGCGCCCGTTTCGGCCATCCCCGCGTCTGACATTGGGCAATCTTTTCTAACGTGGCACGAATCGCCGCATCTTGATAATACCGGCGCGTTGCTTCCCCCCCTCGATAGCGTGTTAGAAGAGGACGGGCAGCGGGTTCTTCCAAACTGAACCCCAAGTGCTGTTCGTAGCGCGTCCGGAGTTCGTCGGGGGTGGGAAATTCCCCTAGGGATCACAGTTTAGACGTGATGTCGGTGATGCAGTCATATTCAACAAATAAATGACCGTTAGAAGAGGACAAAAACGGCACCTTCAGCCCCTCAGCATAACGCTTAACTTGCTCCAAACCATGATTGGCCGGTAAGTCCTCTTTTTTCGCTTCAATCAGCGCCACAGCTAAGGGTTGCGTATCGGGATTCACTTGCAAACGCAGGGTATAATCTACCCGTCCTTTGTTCTGTTTGTGAGCTTCACCATCGATAATCTCAATCGTGCCGGCAGTTTCTTCACGCTTGATTAACGCTTCAGTCCAGCCCCATTGGTGCAGAACCGGGTCAATTAATTTAGAGCGGGTATCTTGTTCGTTCAAACTCACAGCTTACCTTGTTGGCGTTCGCTAGTTAAAATTGTTTTCTATAAAGAATTGTCGAAAAAAAATTGCTACTATCTCCCTCAACTTTTTCAACATAAATTTAAGACATAGCCTTTCTTTTTCATGGTACTACTAACTAAAACTTACATATTTTCTCCCCCTTACCCCACCTCCCCCTCGTTCTATGGATTCCTCGGCCCCACATCGGCTGCCTCAACTGGCCAAAGTGTTCTTCAAACTCGGCGCAATCGGCTTTGGTGGCCCAGCGGCTCACATCGCCATGATGGAGGATGAAGTGGTCCACCGGCACAAGTGGCTGACGCGAGAGCAGTTCCTCGACCTCGTGGGTGCAACAAACTTGATTCCTGGCCCGAACTCTACAGAAATGGCGATTCATGTGGGATACATCTACGCCGGCTGGTTGGGGTTAATCGTCGCCGGCATCTGTTTCATCGGGCCGGCAGTTGTGATCACCGGCGCATTTGCCTGGGCTTATGTCGTGTATGGCCAACTGCCGCAAGTCGCACCCTTGCTCTATGGCATCAAGCCGGCAGTCATTGCCATCATCTTGGGCGCTATCTGGAAACTAGGCAAAACCGCTGTAAAAAGCCGCAAACTTCTGCTGATTGCAGTTGCAGTTGTCGTAGCCTTATTTTTAGGGCTAAATGAAGTGATTGCCCTGTTACTGGGAGGCTTGCTGGGAATGCTTTGGCTGCGTCTAGCAGAGAATGGAACCGGCACAGGATTTAACGGATGGCTGATCGGATTTTCCTTCCATCCTCTACTCTCCCAACTGTCTACCGCTTCCCCCCTTGCCTCCCCTTCTGCCCCGACTTTGTGGCAACTTGGATTATTTTTCCTGAAAGTCGGCTCTGTTTTATTTGGCAGTGGCTATGTGCTGATAGCCTTTTTAGAAGAGGGATTAGTCGGGCAAGGCTGGCTAACTCAGCAGCAGCTACTGGATGCCATTGCTATTGGCCAATTTACCCCTGGGCCGGTGTCATCAACCGCTACATTTATTGGTTATGTGATTGCCGGCTGGCCCGGAGCCGTGGTGGCCACACTGGGCATTTTCCTGCCTTCGTTTTTTTTCGTTGCCGCATTAAACCCACTGATCCCGCGCCTGCGTGCCAGTCCTTGGGCATCAGCATTTCTGGATGCGGTGAATGTTAGTGCTATCGCCCTGATGGCGGCAGTGACAGTGCAACTCGCCAGAGGGACGCTGATCGTGTCAACCGGCACCCAACTCAACATTGATTGGCCGGCACTCTTGATTGCGGTCATTGCTGCCGTTGCAGCAATTCGCTTTCGCCTCAGCGCCGTCTGGCTGGTTTTAGCCGGCGCAGTCATGGGCTGGCTTGTCAACTTTATCTTTTAGACAGATAAGAGGAAGGGCTAGGAAATAAGTCCCTAGCCCCTAGCCCCTAGTCCCTAACCTCTAATTACCGGCCAATGCCAACGTAACGGAAGCCTGCTTTCTCTACCACCTCGCGGTCTAGGAAATTGCGGCCATCAATGATCACGCGGTTGTTCATCAGCTTGGCCATTTTTTCGTAATCCAGTGTACGGAACTGCTGCCATTCCGTTACTACCAGCAGGGCATCGCAGCCATCCGCCAGCCGTTCTGGATCAGTTTCCACAAGCACGCCAGATAGGCCATGACGAATGCCGGTTTGAGACACAATCGGGTCATAAGCTTTCACTTTTGCCCCCAGCCGGTTTAATTGCTCAATTACGTTGAGTGCCGGCGCATCGCGCATATCATCCGTATCCGGTTTGAAGGTCAAACCTAACAAACCTACGGTTTTACCCTTGAGGATTTTCAGTTCGTGCTGAAGTTTTTCAATGGCAAGTAAGCGCTGACGCTGGTTGACACTGACTGCAGCTTTCAGGAGTTGGGCCTCGTAGTTATAGTCATCAGCGGTATGAATTAACGCTGACACATCTTTAGGAAAGCAGGAACCGCCCCAACCAATGCCGGCATTCAAAAACTTGCTGCCAATTCGGGAGTCCAAACCGATTCCTTTGGCAATCTGCACGACATCTGCACCGACGCGGTCGCAAATATTGGCAATTTCATTAATAAAGCTGATTTTGGTTGCCAAGAACGCATTCGCGGCGTATTTGATCATCTCAGCAGAACTAATATCGGTGACAACCACCGGCACCGGCGGCAATGACTGATCTTCAGCAAACTTCCGCTCAATGATCGGCGTGTAAAGTTCCTGCATCATCGAGATGGCTTTGGCGCTGTTGCTTCCCAAAACAATCCGATCTGGGTTAAAGGTGTCGTAGACGGCTGAGCCTTCGCGCAAGAACTCTGGATTGCTGACGACATCAAACTTAACACCGCTTTCAATGGCAACCTCTTCATTTGTGCCGCCACCGACTCCCACTAGCACCTTCTGACGCTCTGCAAGGCCATCAAGCACAATCATCCGCACCCAGTCACCTGAACCGATGGGCACGGTTGATTTATTCACAATCACCTTGTAGCCGCCGTCTAAATGGGCACCAATGCCACGGGCAACGGCCTCGACATAGCGGGTATCGCTTTCGCCGGTTGCGAGTGCCGGTGTCCCGACGGCAACAAACAAAATCTCACCGTGAGCCACCCCGGCTGCCAAATCTGAGGTAAACTCCAGATTCCCAGTCTGATAGGCTGACTGCATAATCTCTGTCAGTCCCGGTTCAAAGATTGGCGACTGCCCAGACTTCAGCAGAATCACTTTTTGTTCGTTGTTGTCTACGCACACGACATGATGGCCAATATGGGCCAAGCAAGCGCCGGTTACTAAGCCAACATATCCAGTACCAATGACACAAACACGCATAATCGTAGATCCTCAAAAATAAAGGTTTGGGGTTTGGGGAAAGAACAGTAAGAGGTGGGCAGCGTGAACCGAGTTAATTGTGCCCAGACAAGCGGCAGGAATTGCGCCGGTGTGAAATTTGTTTGAGCGCTTTTTTGTTCTGCCTTCTCTCTTTACTTCTTGTGCCTGTTCGTCACAGTGTTATTTAATGCAAAGGTTGTTAGTTTGAAGTGACACGGTCGCGGAAGTCCTGCACCGTCATCTTTAAACCTTCTGCTAGGGGCACTGTAGGCTGCCACGACAGCCAAGTTTTAGCTAGGGTAATATTCGGCTGCCGCTGCTTGGGGTCGTCTTCGGGCAAGGGTTTAAATATAATTTCTGCCTCTGGATTGACCATGTGCTGGATTTTCTGAGCCAATTCTAAGATAGTGTATTCATCCGGGTTACCCAGATTGATCGGCCCAATGTGTTCGCCATTCATCAACCGAATCAGCCCTTCCACTAAATCAGAAACGTAGCAGAAACTGCGGGTTTGCGATCCATCGCCATAAACGGTTAGGGGAATTCCTTTTAAGGACTGCACGATAAAGTTACTCACAACTCGACCGTCATTTTCTAACATCCGAGTTCCGTAGGTATTAAAGATGCGAGCCACTCGAATGTCAACGCCATTTTGCCGATGATAGTCAAATGCTAGGGTTTCGGCAACCCGTTTGCCTTCGTCATAACAGCTGCGAATGCCGATGGGGTTAACGTTGCCGCGATAGTCTTCTGTTTGCGGGTGAACTTCAGGATCTCCATACACTTCGGAGGTGGAAGCTAGCAGAATTCGTGCTTTGACACGCTTTGCCAGTCCCAGCATATTCATGGTTCCCAAGACATTCGTTTTGATAGTCTTGACGGGATTGTACTGGTAGTGCACCGGCGACGCAGGGCAGGCCAAATGGTAAATCTGATCTGCCTCTAACCGAATCGGTTCGGTGATGTCATGCCGGATCAGTTCAAAGTAGGGGTTACCGAACCATTTCAAGATGTTGCGCTTGTGCCCTGTATAGAAGTTATCCAAACAGATCACTTCGTGGCCATCGCCCATCAATCGGTCGATGAGATGGGAACCAATAAACCCAGCGCCACCTGTAACCAAAATTCTCATCGTTTCCTACTCCCGCTCTGTTGATATAAAATCCGGTTGCACACTCTGAATCTTGTCCGCTCCTTAAACAAGCTGAAAACTTGACTCCGCTTGGTTTTCAGCCGTAATTATCAGCGTGATGAATCGCGCCTTGACAATTTAAAACCCTGACATACAAAACTTAAAATCGCTCAGGTCTGAAATCGCGCCTAAAGGAATTATTCCCCGGTTGCTGCGCGTTCTATCGCCTGTGTTCCTAGAGTTTTTGCCATTCCAGTCTTGCATCAAGACTGGGTAACTCGCTGCAAGTGAATAAGGCTTTGCTACACAAGTACAAGTCGTACTCAAAACCAAATCAACTAGCAAGTTAACAAAAACTGCGGCTGAAATGAAACTTCAGCACGCAGAATTTATCAAATCTTTAACTCTTGGAGCAATTTGCCAAATCCTTCGGCCTTAGCCTTGATCTAGCTTGAGCACGGCCATGAAAGCTTCTTGGGGTACATCCACGGTGCCCACCGACTTCATCCGCTTTTTACCTTTTGCTTGCTTCTGTAGCAGTTTTTTCTTACGGCTGATGTCACCGCCGTAACATTTTGCCAACACGTCTTTGCGAATTGCGGGGATTTGTTCACTGGCGATCACCCGACTGCCGATGGTGGCTTGAATCGGAACTTTAAACTGATGGCGAGGAATCAGTTCTTTAAGTTTTTCTACCATTCCCCGCCCAACATTATATGCTTTGTCTCGGTGGACAATCATCGCTAGGGCATCCACCGGCTCGTTGTTAATCAGGATATCGAGCTTGACGAGGGGATTTTCGCGATAGCCAATCAGGTGATATTCCATACTGGCATAACCGCGCGAACGGGACTTCATTTGGTCAAAAAAGTCCGTAACTACTTCTGCCAAAGGCAATTCATAAATTAATGTTGTTCGCCCTTGGGTAAGATATTTCATATCTTTAAAAACGCCGCGCCGGTTTTGAGACAGTTCCATCAACGCACCGACGTAGGTTTCCGGGGTAATCATCTCCACCTTGACAAAGGGTTCTTCGATTTTTTCCCGGTGGTTGGGATCTGGCAAGTGGCTAGGATTATCGATATCGATGATTTCGCCATTGTTGTTTGTCACCCGAAACACCACAGAAGGCGCTGTGACAATCAAATTCAGATTGTATTCCCGCTCTAAGCGCTCTTGCACAATTTCCATGTGCAGCAAACCTAAGAAGCCACAGCGGAAACCAAATCCCATTGCACTGGATGTTTCCGGTTCGTAGTGTAGGGAAGCATCATTTAATTTCAGCTTTTCTAGGGCTTCACGTAAGTCGGGAAATTGGTCGGCATCAATGGGAAATAATCCGCAAAACACCATTGGTTTGGCTTCGGTGTAACCGGGAAGTGGTTCAGATGCCGGCACTTTGGCCAAGGTAATCGTATCACCGACACGTGCATCTTCTACGGCTTTGATCGCAGCCCCCAGATATCCCACCTCACCGGCATGAAGTTCATTGACTTGAACTTGTGTGGGGGAAAGTACACCCAATTCGTCAATTTCATACTCTTTACCTGATGCCATCAGGCGGACACGATCTCCTTTTTTCACAGTGCCATCCATGACCCGGAAATAGACAATTACGCCGCGATAAGCGTCGTAGTAGCTATCAAAAATCAGCGCCCGCAAAGGCTGAGAGACGGTATCTTTGGGTGCCGGCACCAAATGGACAATGGACTCTAGAATTTCATCAATTCCAATGCCTTCTTTCGCCGAAGTATGAATCGCACCCGAGCAATCTAAGCCAATAATTTCTTCGATTTCTCCCTTAACTCGTTCTGGTTCAGCACCAGGTAAGTCAATTTTATTGAGAACCGGGATAATTTCTAGGTTATGGTCTAGGGCAAGATAGACGTTCGCCAAAGTTTGCGCCTCAACACCTTGGGACGCATCTACCACTAAAAGCGCTCCTTCGCAAGCGGCCAGACTTCTTGACACCTCATAGGAAAAGTCTACATGGCCGGGAGTGTCAATTAAATTCAGGACGTACTGCTGGCCATCCTTGGCTGTGTAATTCATCCGGGCCGCTTGCAGCTTAATAGTGATGCCGCGTTCCCGTTCGAGTTCCATGTTGTCGAGGAACTGTTCCTTCATCTGCCGGACATCGACTGTGCCGGTGGTTTGCAGAAGCCGGTCTGCGAGGGTTGATTTGCCGTGGTCAATGTGGGCAATAATAGAAAAATTCCGAATACGAGAGACGGGAACGTCAGTCATACGCTTAGCTTTAGCTGCCTGCGAGAAAAACAAAAAATAGGGGGTCGAGAATCTGCACCCAAAGACTGGGCTGCTTAACGCATTTTAATGCTTTACCAGCAAGAGCGGGTGATTCTGGTTTTATTGCTGTGCTGTGATAAATCAGCGTCGTACAATAAGAATTAGGGAATGCCCATGCAACCCGTTTGCCGGTTGCTGCTGCCTGACTGACAGGAGCGAGTGTTTTCCTAAACAGCGCGTTATTCCATCTGCTGTCTGCATATCGGCTGCCAAGCCCGTTCTTAACTTTTTAATAGGATTTTTTGATGATGAATGAGCCTGCTGTTGATACCCGTCGCTCAGCCGATAAGGTAGAAGTTTCTATCCAGATCGATCCTGCCCTGCTTGATGAAATTAAGCACCTGACAAACGATCCAAGCAAGGTCGTTGAAACCGCCTTGCGGCAGTGGCTTAGAGGTGAAAGCCATCGGGATGACGAACTGACTCGCAACCTGCCGAGAAACCCGCCAGTGCCGCCTAGAGGTGAGTGGAATGATTGAGTGAGCGATAACCGGCTGCGGTGGCGCGGGAAGTTAGGGCGCTTTTGCCAGCTGTGCGGGCAGATCAAGTAGGCAGGGTCTTGATTCAACACCCTGCGAAACTTATCATCATGGCCGGTAAGGGCGCAGTCACTTCTGTGGTTTAACCCCCAACGAAAGAGGGTGAGCAACGCATCCCAATCTTTGTCAAAACAGACCGGCCGGATATCTGTGTTTAAACGTTAACCCTAATGACTGTTTGATTCTTGCGCCGAGGGTTGTGCACAAGTCAAGGGTGGCAAGCCTTTACAATAGGAAGTTACAAAGGCCATATTAAAAGCATTCTTAAAAATAGTAAGAATCGGTGTGAAGTCTTAGGGTTCAGGCAGGTTTTAGCAGAAATCTTTGATTGTTTTGTTGGCTCCGCTTTCTCTTTTTCCCTCTTAAAAACGTGTGTGAGACTCCTGTTTGCATATTTGAGCGGCACCCTCTGTCTCTGCATGGTGCCTCAATTAGCCTAATTTTTTGGGCTAACGCTTCGGGTTTAACTCTGGCAGTTTCCCATTGTGACGATGATGACCTCTCCCGCTGATTTTCAGTCCCCGCTTGCGGACTCTCCAGCCCTGGCATCTGGGGCAGAAGAGAATTCTGCCTGGTTGCAAGGGCTGGGCGCAGAGTTGGCATTCACTCAAGACGCAGCAGGCGTCTATCTTTCTTTCCACTGGCACAGTGCTGGGCGTTACGGTCTTTTACCGGCACAAGTTAAAGGGCAATTGATGCGCGACACATTTGGGCCTGTGGCACTCACGCCTTATCTAGAACGGGTGGGGCGGGTTGTGGAGAGTTTGATTCCAGAACGCTTTAGCTATCCGTTTCGCTTTGGGGAGCAATATTTTCTCTTCGATCTCGTCGTTAGCCCCATTATGGCGGTTGATTCGGAGGTAAAGACAGTTTTGGTGATGGGCCGGCTGTTGCCCAATGAACGTAGCAAGAATTTGGAGAAACACGCGCCGGCGCAAGAGGATTCTACCGTTTTGGCGTCGAGTCTGGATCTGCACCAAAAGTTGCTGAGCAAAATTGTGGGGATTATTCGCCGCACACTGCCACCAAGCTCGGAATTGTACCAAAAGTTACTGAGCAAAATTGCTCACAATATTCGCCGCACTTTGGATTTAACGACGATTTGTCAGCAAACGGTGAACGGTTTGGGACAGGCGCTAAATGTGAGTCGCTGTATTATCTGCTTGTATAAAAATTCGACTGCTGCGCTGCCGGTGGTGGCAGAATTCTGCCAAGAACCGTTTTGTGAGATGTTAGGGCTGGAACTGTCTGTGGTGGATGATGCTTACCTCAAACAAGCCCTAACCACTCTAAAACCTGTTGCGGTTGAGAAGATGCCGATGAATGCCTTTGGGCAACAGTCGTTGATTGTGGCGGCGACTGTCTACCAAGACCGGCCTAATGGGGTAATCTGCTTGCATCAGTGTGATCGAACTCGCCCGTGGAGTGCGGCGGAAATAGAGTTTGTACAGGAGTTGGCGGATCAAGTTGGCACAGCCATCGCCCATGCCACACTCTATCAAGAATTGGAAGCAGCCCGAGAGCAAGCCGAGGAAGCGTCCCGCCTGAAAAGCGAGTTTCTGGCGAATACTTCCCATGAATTGCGGACTCCCCTAAATGGGATGCTTGGGTTTCTGAAGCTGATCATGGATGGGATGGCAGACGATCCCGAAGAGCAGCAAGAGTTTCTTAAGGAAGCCTATCGCTCGGCGCTGCACCTGCTGAATGTGATTAATGATGTTTTGGATATTGCCAAAATAGAAGCCGGCAAAATGCAGCTTGATCTTGGCCCACTGAAGTTGGATGAGCTGCTGAGTGCGGTTGAGGACTTGACTGGGGCACAAGTGCAGCAAAAAAATTTATACTTCCAAGTTCAAAGACCGGCAACCTGCGATGAAATTCTCCTATTTGGCAACTACCAGCGGCTGTTGCAGGTACTGCTAAATTTGGTTGGTAATGCGATTAAATTTACCCATGAAGGTGGGGTCACGGTTAGCGCCGAAGTGATTGTGCAGAAGGTAATCGTTCACAACCAAGAACTCCCCGGTATGGTACTCGTACGCGTGGCAGACACCGGCATCGGAGTTTCTCTAGATAAACAAGACAGATTATTTCAATCGTTTTCTCAAGTAGATAGTTCTCGCACTCGCCAGTATGGGGGCACCGGCTTAGGATTGGCCATTTCTCAACGGCTGGTAGAAGCGATGGGCGGTGTGGTGAATTTTTACAGCATGGGCGAGGGACTTGGCTCAACGGTTACGTTTACAGTGCCGTTGTTTCAAGAGCCGGTGATGATTTCGACGCCATCCCTAGAAACTATTGACATTTTTGATGAAATGTGAAGTAGGAAAATCTTATTCCGGGATCAGCGATCAAGTAGTCCTCGGCAGTCTATTGCTCAAGGTAGCAGTTTGGGGGGCCGGTTAAAACAGCTTAATCTCAGGGTATAGAGACTCGTGGTTAGCTCTGGCATTAAACTGAGGATCGTACTTCCACCTTTCCCCGACGGGTAAATTTCACTCATTGCACTCAGGAGGAATAATTTTGCGAGCAATTCTTATTAGCTTGGGGGTGATGCTGGCTTGTTGTGTGGTGCTAGTTGTGGCTCAAATTACCGGCAGCCGGCCAGAAGCCATTGCAGCAGAACTGCCATTGACCCAACCTCAAGCGGTTGTGGCTGCTCAAATTAACAATCCACTCGCCCAAAAGCCAACCCCCACCCTGCCCGATACCAATCCTGAAAACAACGAGACGGAGACAAATAAAAAGATGATTACAACCCCTTCCGGACTGCAGTATGTTGATGTGCAGGAGGGAACCGGCGCGAGTCCCCAACGTGGTCAAACCGTGGTGGTTCATTACACCGGCACCTTGGAGGATGGCACCAAGTTTGACAGTTCCCGTGATCGCGGCCAGCCTTTCCAATTTAAAATTGGTGTTGGCCAAGTGATTAAAGGCTGGGATGAAGGCGTTGGCACCATGAAAGTTGGCGGACGCCGCGAGTTAATTATCCCCGCAGAATTGGGTTACGGTGCGCGGGGTGCCGGCGGCGTGATTCCTCCCAATGCCACATTGAAATTTGATGTGGAATTGCTCAAAATTGCCGGTTAAAAAGCTTAAATTTGGCCTTTCCCTGCCGGCTTAAATTAAGGCCTGTTGGGAGAGGCTAGATTACGAAAGCGAGTGAACTGCGGATCAAACAGTAATTTAACAGTGCCGGTGGGTCCGTTGCGGTGTTTTGTAATAATAATTTCTGCAATTCCCCTATCGGGTGTATCCGGGTTATAGTATTCATCCCGGTAAAGCATGATCACAATATCCGCATCTTGTTCAATGCTATTGTGAACCACTAGATTGTTGGCGATAAAATTGTGAAAATTTGGAACAGTCAAATCGTAAACTTCTGTTTCGCCATCAGCCTTGATCGAGATAATTTCATCCCAATAAACATCGCTATTCGCTAAGCAATCAATCTGCTCAGATTTAACGACTTGAGCTAATCTCGCCGCCCTCTCCCGACTCACGTTTTGTTTATAAAGAGTGGTTCCACAGTGAGCCATACCAAGCTCAGTCTGCATTTGACGAACAGTTAAACTTATTTTTTGCATCGCAGGCGTTGCATACATTCTCCAAATCTCATGGGGTATGACATCTCTGTTGGTGTTAGCAGGACGTACTGAAATGTGGCTAGCTATATCCATCAGACTTTGTTTTTTATAATTTCCTACTGCACCAATCAGCTCAATGAATTTTTCTAAATCGGGTTTGCCAGATACCCAAACGTGATATTGATCTCGTCCTTTACACGGTTGTGGGACTAGAGATAATCGAGCATTTATACTAACTCTCAGCAATAATGACTGTACATCTCCAGCCAATTGCTTGCTACTAGAAGCATAGTAAACATTAGGGTAGTGTTGTTTTCCTTTGCTTAGATTGATGCAACCGTCGGTACTCCAGAGATGACGCAAGAAAAGGGCGATAGCTTCTTGAGGTTGCTCAAAGATTTTGCTGGGGACAAATTTTTTATAGGATCTCAGTCCAAAGACTCCCATAGAGTCTAGCCATTTAGCAATAGGAGTGCGGACGTTGTGCGTTAAAGGATCAGTTGTAGGGAGATATACTTGATACCAGTTACGCTCTTTATTAATGCGAGGACTTATTCTATTGGTAAAGGTTTTAACGGCAAGAGATACAACCGTATTGGCTAAATCTTCCTCCCTGGTTGTGTACTGAATAACGTGCCGAGGCAGAGTACATCCGTCGCCTATTAAATGACCAAGCAATGCAATTTCAGCATTACTCATAGATGAAACGGAGGAACTCGGTAAGGATCGGGGAATTGCAAGACGATCGCCAGCTTTTAACTCATCCAGCCGCTTCCAGCCGTGAATCGTCAGAAATTTATGATTGCCAGTGGCTCTAATTGTACGCCCCAAGCGAGTTTTTAACTGAAAAACCGGCTTGACACCTGTTGCAAAGGCGTTGCTAACAACCGCCTTTTCTAACTTCATCGTGGCTTCATTCAGTGCCAAGACTGCAAAATCAGATTTTCCGACTAATTCCCGAATCGGAACTGATACGCCACTATCAGCTAATGTCACTAAACTATCGCCGGCTAAGCAACCAGATTCGCGTAAGTCTGACATCATTGGGCGCTTATTTGTGCGAGCTTCAACGCCTCGGCTTAGCTGGGACAAAGCAATAATGGGTACATTCAATTCGCGGGCCAAACCTTTAAGAGAGCGCGTAATTTTTGATAATTCTTGCACTCGGTTATCCGGGCTACTTCCTTCCATTAACTGCAAATAATCGATCAAAATTAACCCCAGTGCGCCACCACTTTCAGCCTGAAGACGGCGCGCTTGGGAGCGCATTTCAGTCACCGTTACATTAGCAGTATCGTCAATAAAAATAGGCAATTCAGAAAGCGTACCAATGGCGTGACTGAGCGGTTCCCACTCATTTTGACTAATCCGCCCTGCCCGCAGCCGGTTGCTTTCAATTTGCGCTTCACTTGCTAGCAGCCGTTGCACAAGCTGTTCTTTCGACATTTCTAAGCTAAAAATGGCAACCGGCAACTTATGATAAGCCGCAATATTACGAGCAATTGACACTGAGACTGCGGTCTTTCCCATTGAAGGACGACCGGCAACGATCACTAAATCGGAACGCTGAAAACCGCCGGTCATTGCATCTAAATCGTAAAACCCACAGGGTAAACCCGGAAGTGCAATTCCCTGGTTGCGCGTTTCAATATCTTGGAATGTATGAATTAGGGTGTCGGAGACTGGAACGAGACCTTGCTGGGGACGAGATTGGGTGATATTGAAAACTTTTTGCTCTGCGCGATCAAGAATAATTGCCAGATCCGTTGCCGTATCAAATCCTAATTGAGCAACTTCATTACCGGCTTTAATTAACTGCCGGCGCACATATTTATCGACCACCAATCCTGCTAAGGCGTCAATATTCACGGCTGACACCGTGCGCTCTACTAACTGTGCTAGCTTGCTTTGTCCCCCAACTTTTTCTAGCAAATTGTGGTCAGAAAGCCAAGCATGAACTGCGAGCAAATCCGTGGGCTTTCCCTTACTGTGAAGCGTGAGCGCTGCTTTATAAATTTCTTGGTGCGCTAAGAGTGAAAAGATATCTGGACGGAGAAGTTCAGCAACTCGATTAATGGCATCTGGATCGAGAAGAATGCCGCCGAGAATACTTTCTTCAGCCTCAATATTTTGAGGAGGGAGGCGTGAAGCGTAGCTATCGCTAAAGCTTTGAGAATTCACTTCATTAATCATAACAGCTAGCACCCGCCCTAGTATGCGTTTAGCTATCAACGTGTCAATTCTGAATTTTGAATTCTGAATTCCTTAAAAATTCAAAATCCAAAATTCAAAATTATTTATTAAAGAGGCAGCACTTGAATTTCAACGACTGCCGTAACATCTGGATGCAATTTGACTTCTGCTTTGTAGGAGCCAATTTTGCGAATGTCGGGAAGGGTAATTCCGCGCCGATCAACTTCTTGATTGGTCGTTGCTGTAATCACATCTGCCACTTCTTGAGCGGTGACGCTGCCGAAGATGGCATCGCCTTCACCGGCTTGCTTTTGAATGGTAAAGCGGCCCACCGATTCCACGGCGCTCTTGCGAACTTCGGCTTGTTGCTTCTCTTCTAGAAGCCGCTGCCGCTCTTGCTCTCTGCGTCTTTCGACTTGCTTGAGAATGCCTGGGGTCGTGCGAACGGCCATTTTTTGAGGAATCAAAAAGTTGCGGGCGTAGCCAGGGGCGACTTCAACCAGATCGCCATTTTTCCCTAGCTTTTTCACATCTTGTGTCAAAACTAATTGAACACGTTTGCTCATAGTGTTTACCTGTTGTCAACTGCGCGGATTTTGTCAGGGATGAGGCGCTTAATTATAAGCCAGAACATCCTATGGTAGCGAAATCTGCTGATCGATTGCAACAGATTGATCTAAGATTAATTGGGAATTTAGGGGAGTCCTCAGTTTTGAGTGCTGAGTGGGAGAGGGGAAGAAGTTTGGCTGTCCGCTGAGATGGGACAGTTAAAGGGTGATTCGCTTAAAAGCGTTCCTTCATGCCTCGCAGACGCCCAAAGGTTTCTTCAGGATGGGAGCTTTTCACTGCAGCTTGCAGCGCCGGCTCATCCCAGCGTAAAAAGGGATTGGTGCGCTTCTCGACACCCAGCACAGAGGGGATCGTCGCCTCTAACCGGCTTCTGGCTTCCTTCACTTCCTGAAAGCGATTTTGCAAGTCGTCATTGTCGCCATCCACCGTTAGGGCAAATTCTAGATTTTTCAGCGTGTACTCATGGGCACACCAAATCTTGGTACTGTCGGGTAAATTTCTTAGCTTAGTGAGGGAAGACACCATTTGCGCCGGCGTCCCTTCAAACAATCTGCCGCAGCCGCCGGCAAATAAAGTATCGCCGCAGAATAAATCGCCCGTCTCCTCACCGGCAGCCGGGGGAAAATAGTAGGCAATATGGGCGTAAGTATGACCGGGGACAAAGAAAACGTTCCCTGTGCGATCTGCAAATTCGACCTGATCACCTTCTCGCAAAAATACCTGCTGTCCCGGAATTCTCCCGTGATCCTCTGCACCGGCATAAACTCGGAGATTCGGAAAGCGTTCGATTAGTTGCCGGTTGCCACCCACATGATCTTTGTGGTGATGGGTATTAAAAATTGTCACTAACTCTGCGCCTAACGCCTGTAGTTGTTGCAACACGGGTTCCGCCTCAGCCGGATCGACCACAGCCGCTATATTTCGAGCAGGGTCATGCAATAAAAAAATGTAATTGTTCTCTAATACTGGAAGCCGGTAAACCTGCATAAAAAACTGTCTCCGTAACGGCATAATTTGTGAGCGATGTGGAAAAGCCAGACGACAGAAAAACAGCAGGATGTGATGATTTCCTTACAATATTGTTAGGGGCAACTGTGCCAAAATCTCAATCCACTGCTTTAAGTGTGACTATTTACTTATGGTAAAGACAGCTCAGGGTAAATCAACCGTAACGCTTCATCAACTAATCGAGCGGATTCTTGCCGCCGAGCAAATTACGCCGGCGGAGCATTTGCAACTAACTTCTGCACTGCTTGCGGATCACCAGATGACAGATGAAGATCGACGTCAGATCAATCGCATTTTTGACCAAATCCAACTCGGACGCCTGAAAATAGGTGATTGAGTTTTGAGTTTTGATGAGGCCGGTTTTAGAAAATTTCAGGGTGAGGAAGCTACAGATTAAATTTTACGAATAGATAAGCAAAATGCGATTAATTCACACCCTTAGCTGGTATTTTCCCGATACTTCTGGCGGCTGTGAGGTTTACGTGGATGGGCTGGTACAGGGGTTGCACTCTTATGGAATAACCGGCACGGTTGCGGCTTCTCGCCACGGAACACAGGAAGCAGTTTACCGGCACAACGGGGTAGAAGTCTATCGCTATCCCCTCTATCCCCACCCAACCAAAGCCCAGCAGCGTCAGCAGTTGCCCCCAGGCGGGTTTGAATATTTTTCGCGGTGGCTAGAGGCGCACCCAGCAGATTTATATCACCAGCATTCTTGGCGTTTCGGTTGCGGTTTACATCATCTTCGTTTAGCGCGTCAGTTGGGAATGCCGGCTATTGTGACGGTTCATTTGCCGGAGGTCGTGTGCCTGCGCGGTACGATGATGTTGCACGGGCAAACGGCTTGCGATGGCTGGATCGAGTCGGCACGCTGTGGGCATTGTATCGGGGTTCCAGAACGGGTGCCGCCGGCACTAGCGCGGGCGTTGAGTTATGTTCCTCTCAGAGTGGGAACGGCGGCGGAAAGCGAGTTATTAAATTCTGATTCAATTCGGCTGCGGCAGTTAGCGAGAACGGTTGGCATTCCGCCTTGGGTGCGCCGGCACCGGCATCTACTTTTAGAAATGGCGAATTTGGCAGATCGAATTGTGGCGGTGTGCCAGTGGCTTTATGATGCGTTGTTAATTAATGGGGTGCCGGAAGAAAAATTAGTGCTATGCCGGCAAGGCGTGGGGGATACCGGCAGCCAGACAATAGCGCGGCGACACCGACATCCTGATGATCCGCTCAGGATAGGCTTTTTAGGACGCTGGCAAGACACCAAGGGTACACAAGTTCTCGCAGCGGCAATTGAACATTTGCCGGCGCATATCCCTGTGGAATTGGTGATTCATGGCATGGTGCATGGGGAGGCGGACAAGGTGAATCGGGATTTGGTGTTGGCGATGGCGCAAAAAGATCGCCGTATTCAAGTTGCCGAGAAGCTTTCGCGAGAGGAAGTGCCGGCAGCCGTTGCCAGTTTCGATTTGCTGGCTGTCCCCTCCCAAGGCTTTGAAACCGGGCCATTAGTGGTTCTGGAAGCTCATGCGGTTGGGACGCCGGTGATTGGTTCGGATGTGGGAGGTGTGAATGAGTTAGTCCATCACGGTGTCGATGGTTGGCTAGTGCCGGCGGCTGATGTGAATGCGTGGAGTGAAGCGATCGCTCAGTTGGCGACGGATGCCGGTCTTTTGGCTAAACTCCGCCAGGGGATAAAGCCGGTGCGGAGGATGGATGATGCTGTGGCAGATATGGCCAAAGTTTATGAAGATGTAATCGGGCATGGGGCATGGGAAGGGAGGTTTGGTTAGGCGGAGACGTTGGAACGTTAAAGGGTCGTTAGCTTAGCATGACTAAAAAGTTAAAGGTTTCCATCCTCTCGCCTACTTTATCTAAAGGTGGCCTTGACCGAGCTTATTTGCTGGGTCAAGTGTTGCGAGAATTAAATTATGAAGTGGCAATTCTGGGTTTTTTATTTGGAGAATGTATTTATCCACTTCCCCCTGCCGAGTTGCCGGTTGATTCGGTTCCCGGCGCAATTTATCCGCAACTGTTCACTTCAGCTAAGCAACTTCTCAAAAAAATTGATGGAGATATTATTTATGCGGTAAAACCCAAACCTACGAGCTTTGGAATCGCTTTACTCAAGAAGATTAGCACTCGCCGGCCTGTGATTCTCGATATTGACGACTGGGAACTTAGCTGGTGTGGGGGAGATGAGTGGCGCTATCGCCCCTCCTTGAAACAGCTAGCGAGAGACATCCTGAAGCGAGACGGTGCCCTTAGAGACGCTTCTCATCCAGTTTATCTACAGTGGATGGAGAAGTTGGTGAAGCGTGCCAATGCCATCACGGTAGACACACACTTCCTAGAACAGCGCTTTGGTGGTATTTATCTACCCAATGGGAAAGACACTTCATTGTTTGACCCTGCTAAATTTAATTCAGAAGCAAGCCGAGTCCGCTATGGGTTGGCGGACTATCGAGTGCTGATGTTTCCGGGTGCACCACGCCCTCATAAGGGGCTTGAAGATGTTTTGATGGCACTTGATCGGCTGAATCAATCTGATTTAAGACTGGTGATTGTTGGCGGCAATCCCTATGATGACTACGATGATAAGCTGATTTCACGGTGGGGGCGCTGGATTGTGAAGCTGCCGCCTGCGCCGATGGATCAGATGCCCGAAATTGTGGCAGCGGCACACGTTGTCGTTGTTCCCCAGCGGGATACGGTTACAGCTCGCGCTCAATTTCCGATTAAACTAACGGAGGGTATGGCAATGGCAAAGCCGGTTTTGGCAACACGAGTGGGTGATATTCCTGAAATTTTATCTGGAACCGGCTATCTAGCGGCTCCGGGCTGTCCAGAGGAACTCGCTGAGAAAATTCAATATATCTTTCAGGATTTTAAAACAGCAAATATTCAAGGCATGAAAGCTAGGAACCGCTGCCTAGAACGCTACAGTGTGCCGGCGATGGCCTCTATTTTATCCAGAATTTTGACATCTTTGTAATTAAGTCTATACAGTTTTAGATGGGATGATGGGATAAATAAATACAAATAGAGTGAGGCAAGCGTCCTCTAAAAACGGCACAGTTATTCATCATGAAAACTCACCCGATAGGTCGGTTAAAACAAAGTTTTAACTTTTATAAAAACAATCATTTAGAACCTGAGCGGCTTAGGAATCACTTCATGGTAACCAATAATTTAATCCTAAAATTTACCAGAAACTATCCTAAGGAAATAATCTTAACGATAATTCTTGGCTTCTCAGGTGCTTTTTTTAATGGGGTGAGTACAACCTTAATTGTGCCGGTTGTATTGAGCCTTTTAAACCAAACTATTGATTTAAAAGGAGCGCCGCCGATTATCCAAACTTTGATGTATCCCTTTGCCGGGGTTCCTGAAAGCTATCGTTTAATTGTGATGGCTAGCACGATTGTCTTTGCGATTGCTTTAAAAAACGCGGCTTCCTATGCCAGTATTTTAGTTTCAACATCACTAACCCGGAGTCTGACGGCTGATTTACGAGAAGCCGGGTTAAAGTTATTACTAGATGTAGACATAGATTTTTATTCCAAAATGAAAGTGGGGGATCTGATCAACCGTTTGGGGGCAGAAGTCAACCGAACGGCTAATGCGATCAGCACTACTATCCAAATTTTAATTACATCCATCACTGTTTTAGTTTTCGTTCTGTTGCTGCTAGCAATTTCCTGGGAGCTTACCCTCGCTTCTACGGTGTTACTGTCTTTAGTAATTTTAGTAAATCAGTACGCCATTGCCCGTTCCCGGTATTTTGGCCGGCTGCTGTCAGAAGCATCTAAATCTTATTCTGTGAGAGTGTTGGAAACTCTCAGTGGAATTCGGCTGGTGAAAGCAACAAGCAATGAAGAAACAGAATATGAACAAATTAAGCATTTAATTCGGGAACGAGAGAAAGCAGATTTTCAATCAGAAGCGAATTATGCAGCCATTGCACCGCTGACTGAAGTTACCAGTATTATCGCTTTATTATTAATTGTATTTTTAGGTCGGACTTTTTTTGCAGATGAATTGAAGTCAATTTCAACCGTCCTCCTCACCTATTTATTAGTGCTGTTTCGACTGCTGCCGCTGATTTCTCAACTCAATAGTTCTCGCAGCCAACTGGCTAATAATTCCGCTAGTGTAGATGTAGTGGATGACTTTCTGCGGCGAGACAATAAACATTTTATGGTGAATGGCACCCTCCCCTACAGAAAGTTACGTGAAGGCATTCATTTCAAACAACTCTCTTTTTCTTACCCCGATCATCATGATTTGGTTCTCAAGGATATTGATCTATTTCTTCCCCAAGGAACAACCTTAGCTTTAGTTGGTGGAACGGGTGCCGGTAAGTCAACTTTAGCAGAACTTTTACCCAGGTTTTACGATCCCATAGAAGGCCGCATTTTGATAGATGGCGTTGATTTGCGGCAGTTCGATCTCAAGGCATTAAGACCGGCAATGGGTATTGTTAGTCAGGATACATTTTTGTTTAATGACTCCGTTCGCAATAATATTGCCTATGCTAAGCCTAATGCCACGGAAGAGGAAATTATTGAAGCGGCAAATCGAGCAAATGCTTATGAGTTTATTGTGGATCTGCCAGAAGGTTTCAATACCATTATTGGTGATCGCGGGGTACTCCTCTCTGGAGGGCAGCGTCAGCGAATAGCAATCGCTCGCGCTTTACTGCAAAACCCGGAAATATTAATCTTAGATGAAGCGACAAGTGCTTTAGATACAGTGACTGAACGTCTTGTACAGTTAGCCCTTGAAGAACTGTCTCGAAATCGCACAACTCTGGTGATCGCCCACCGGCTTTCAACCGTGCAAAAAGCCGATCAAATTGCTGTCATCGATCAAGGGCGGGTTGTTGAGGTGGGTTCTCATGATGAACTGGTTCGTAAAGGTGGTTATTACACGCGTTTATATTCTCTGCAATTTCTAGAACAAGTGACTCGTGATGAAGCTTTAATTCGAGCTTCTTATGAAGTTCGGACGCGTCTGAATCCGATGATTGGTTTTCTTAAGTTGTTGGTTGATGATATGATTGATTCTCAAGAAGAACGAGAGGAGTTACTTAAAGAATCTTACCACTCGGCTACGTGTATTTTGAAAATTATTGAGTTAATAGAAGATCATGTGAGGATGCGGATTCGTTCATAAGTAGTTGGTTTTTTCAACCGCCTATCCAAAATGTTTGTAGCTATTATTTAACTATTATGAAACTTTGCCAACAAAGTTTGATAGCCAATTGAGTAAATTCAATTCGTTTAAAATAATTTGTCGCGCTTCCGCAATGGCATCTCTCGCTGCATACCAGTAATCTGGGGTGGAGGTAATTTCTTTAATAAATTCTAATCCTTTTTCATCAAGGCTGGGTAGGCGGATAAAACTTCCTGGTGGTAGTAGTTTATCAGCAGCCGGCCCTCCATAATAAATTGGCAAGCACCAAGCTAGCAGCGCATCCCAAAGTTTTTCGGTAACATACCAATCGTTGTCAGCATAGTTTTCAATGGCTAAATTGTAGTAGTAGGGTGCCATCGCGTGCCATTTATTGCTTAATGCCCCATAATTCTTTGCCCAATCTGGTAAATTACGCCCGTAAAGATCGAAATTTAAACCTTGTTCTTGCAACATTTTTAAGAAATCTAAACGCCGCAGATGGTTGGCGCTGCGATCAATTCCAGAAGTAACCCAAGAGCAAGATTTTAGTTTTTCAGGGGAACCCATTTCACTAAGTTCTCGAAAAGAGTTGCCGATATACCAAATTGCCGGCATATAATCGGGTGCCGGCGCTAAATCATCTGGAGAAGAAACATAACCACAATATTTTTTTGATGCTTCATAATTTTCTTGATAAACTGCTGCATATTCTTGTAAAGGTGGCTCTCGAAGTAAAGAAATGATACGCTCTTTGGGAACTCCTCGAAATTGAGAAATAATTTCTTGTTCTGGATTGGAAGCCGGCTGCCACAAGCGCGTTACCTGAGACTTTAAATGCCCCTTCCAAGTTTTCTTTCTTAGACGCGGAAATTCAAACTGATAGAGCAGTAAAAAATCGGGTTCTGGAGCATTTGCTAACATTTGAATGTTGCCCCACTTGCCAAAGCTATGGGGGGTTTGATGCCACAACCAATCACTCTGGCTAGCTGCCAGTGGCTTGTTGGTAAACATCGCTGGATAGCTTGTTACCATGCCGACAACTTTTGGGGTCATATTGATTTTAGGTTTTAAATTTTACGGGTAGTAATAAAGTTAAAATACTATAACTTTTGCAAAAGTGGATGTTTTTACTGCCCCTATAGAAAAATTAGATTTATCTACATTTTAGGCAGGGGATCTTATCTGTTTAAATAAGTAGGTTATTCTGAGCCAAATCTTGTATTTTTAAATTTTACTTTACAAGTTGGCCCAGAATCACATTAGCGCGGTCAATGAGCAGTGTTCAAAAACCAATAATATTAGGCACTGACTTCTTTTTTAGTTGATAGAATCTAAGTCCAACGCTTGTGAGCCACCGCGATCAAGCTGAACCAAAAGTTTGCCAAGCTGATACCAAATTAGCCAACTACTAAGGACAGTGAGGGGCAAAGAGATGACATAGGATAGGGGAAAGGGAAAGCCAAAAATTTCTAAGCCAGCAGCGAGGAAAACACAGACACCGGCACCAATTCCTAGAAAAGGAACAAAAAGTTGAGTTCCTTGCAAATTCATTAAAGTGCGGGTGGAGCGGTTCTTCGCCCACTCGCGCACCAATTGTTTGAGGGTTGTGTCAAATGCTGAGCCGCAAGCCATGCCGACTAGCAAACCTGCCACGAGTAAAAAATATGGGGGTTCGGAATAGTAATACACAAACAACTCCTTGGGTGGGGAATTAGAAATTGGGCTGGGATTTGGGGATTTGGGATTTGTCCCGCTTCCCCCCTCCAACTGCCTTTAATTAGAATAGGGGCTTTTGGGATCGCCAGCTTTGAAATGCAGGAATCTTGGAAGCCGCACCCTCTGTAGAGAATTCCGCCAAAGCACCCAGCGCGGCGTTTAAGAGGCGATTGGGCTGCAAATCCTCTTTAACAAGGTTCCAAATCCGTTGCACTTCTTCGGTGTGGAGGCGGTTATCTTCTGTGAGGGCAAGCAGCAGTTGCCGGCGCAAAAAATTACCTTCATCGGAGAGAAGATACTGCAATCCCAACTGAGCGGTGGGTAGCAGATCAAAGCTTTTATCTCCTCGCGCAATTTCAATTAAGTTTTCTAGCCGCTCCCACTGGAGTTTGCCATCTTTAAACAGCACTTCAATTAACCGGCGGCGAAGTTCAGGAGATTCGCCCGTAAGCAGACGCCGCGCCACGTAGGGATAGGCAACTTCTACAATTTTGAAATCGGGATTGAGGGTGAGTGCTAACCCTTCTTGTGTCACGAGGGAGCGAATAATTAAGGCAAATTTTGCCGGCACTCGGAAGGGATAATCAAACATCAACTCCGAGAAGCGATCAGTAATGGTTTTGAAGTTGAAATTCCCCACACTTTCGCCGATAATATCGCCCAAAACTGATTCTAAAGCCGGCACGATTGGCATAATATCAGTGCTGGGCGTTAAAAAGCCTAACTTGACAAAATCTTCAGCTAATGAAACGTAGTTTTGGTCAATCAGATGCACCACTGAATCCACAAGGGTTTCTTTGGTGCTTTGCTCTAGCTGATCCATCATGCCGAAGTCGATGTAAGCCATTCGGCCATCTGCCAAGGCAAATAAGTTACCTGGATGCGGGTCAGCGTGGAAAAATCCGTGTTCTAATAGCTGTTGCAAGCCGGCTTCCACACCTGTGCGAATTAAAGCATCGGTGTTGAGACCGGCTGCTTGAATTTGTTGAGTGTCTGTCAGTTTAAAGCCGTTAATCCACTCAAGTGTTAAGACGTGCTGGGTGCTGTAGCGCCAGTAAATCGCTGGAACTTTGACACTTGGGTTATTGTAAAAATTACTTGCGAATTGTTCGGCGTTACGCCCTTCGTTCAGATAATCGATCTCTTCAAAAAGCTTGATGCCAAATTCATCAACAATTAAGGTGAGGTCGTGCCCTAAATTGAGAGGTAGCCAAGGCGCAAGCCAGCCGGCAGCCCAACGCATTAAATAAAGGTCAAGGGTCAGTGTTGGTTTTAAATTTGGGCGCTGCACCTTCACCGCAACTTCTTCGCCGGTGTGGAGGCGTCCGCGATAAACTTGACCCAAGCTAGCCGCAGCAACTGGATTGTCGGACAATTGGCTAAAGCATTCCTCGACTGAACGATCAAGTTCTGTCTCAAGAATGCGTAAAGCAATTTTATTGGGAAATGGCGGCAACTGATCCTGTAGCTTGATCAGTTCTTCTAAAAAGTCTTTGTGGATAAGGTCGGGTCGGGTAGAAAGGGCTTGACCGACTTTAATGAATGTTGGCCCCAGATCGGTAAGTATATGCCGCAGCTGTTCTGCTCTTTGCGACTTGTTTTCTGCGCTTTGGTTCAGCCATCGATCCCACAGCAAACCTAGGACAAAGCCGGCAAAGAACCAGATGATTTTAATAGCACGCCAGATGACTAGCCAGGGACGGAAGCGATAATAGTTGTCAATCGCTTTCGGATCGTAGCGCCGCAGCGGCGCTAGACCTCGCGCCACCTCGATTTTGTGCTGACCCACGCTTTTATTTGCCTCTTCAACTCAGAAACTAACAATGTGAAAGTTGACGATCTTAACCCCTATTTGGGTGAGCGCCACTTAGTCTCGCTTCTTGCCCTTAAAGATTGACCGACGAGCCGACTCTAAGGACTGTTTATAGATTGGTCATTTAGCTGACCGATCTAACGATTGAGCTAAATTTTTATCTTTTTCTTAACTATAGTATATAAAAGTACAAGTAAATTTTTTTAGAGGGTAGAAGCTAGAGGGGTAGGGACGCAATGCCTTGCGCCCGGAAAGAGAAGCCCCAATCAGGATAGATGTTGGCCCGGTTTGGATCAGCTTTGAGCCGGTAGAGATTCAGCGCCGGCTACAGAATCGGTTGATCCCCTCAAAAACGCTATGTAGCATTTCTCAATTGCATGAAAGACTCGGAAAGTCAGAAAAACCTTGGGGGGAAGCCCCCTAAATCCCATCCAAGTGGGGTTATCTGGTGCGCGTCAAGATCCTAATGATTAAACACATTAAGTTAATGCCTGATTTTGGCGGCTGGCCACTGTGGGAATATGAAGATAGGGATTTAGTTGATAATCTTCATCCATCAGAGTTACCACTGAACGAGGAGACGGTTAAACGGTTACTACAGTGGCAACAAACTTATGAGGGGATTATGAATTGGGATGATCCTCATTCAGCCGGCTTTGCAAGTGAAACAGATCGGATTGCTTTTGAAGAAGAGGGAATTAGGTTGTGGCAGCAACTTCAAAAAGAACTTGGCAATGATTGGGAAGTTTGCTACTTCAGTGAGTTGCAGGGAAATTTCTTAAAAACTCCCACAGAGTTATTGAGCCGGCAGTAAAGATAAAATCGGCTTGTATTGTCTTCTACTAATAACTCTAGCTCACATTTTCCGATTAAGAATGCAGACGCATTGTGTTCCTAGACCGACTTTAGGTAAACCGGCGAGACAGCTAAACTTTTCAGGAAGTGCCAAATACCCGTTTTAATTTTAATAAAATCTCGCTCCAAATTAGCAAGAGGCCGGCGTTCAAAAGCCTAGAGAATTCACTTCAGCGCTTGCGGTAAATTTGGATAATAACTTCACCTTACTCTTCAGGAGAAGCATTATGACGAGTGGTAACGGCTTCCTGTAACAGCCTATTGAATTCCTTACAGCGCTCACCGGCACGTTCGTTTAAAACTGCTTAACTCGCACTAGCTCTTTGGGCACTTGCCATCAGTTTTGGCGGCAAATCTAGCGTTTGCATAATGATAGAGATGTAAGGTTCTATCAACTGATATGCTTGCGCCGGCAAATATTCGTTCAGTGTTTCTTGAAGGCAGCGATAAGCCACTACACAAGCTCCGTTTTGGCGATAAGCTGTGAGAATATTTGCCTGCCAAAATAGCAAACTTTCTTTAAAAAACCGCTCGTCATCTCGCAGCACGGCAAGGGCGATATAGCGCATCACTTCGCTCATATCATACTGACACCGGCTCCCGTGCTTACGCATCACTTCTGGCTCAAGAGACATAAATTTTCTTAGCGCCAGATTTACCAATTTATCTGCCCGCTCTCGTATAATGTCATACGTTTTTAACCGCACCGAAAAAGTTTTTAGATAGCGCTGCATCGGCTGAAGTTCTGTCCTCGTTAGATAGCGCCCTTCACTTTCATTCGCTAACTCTTCAAGCGTGGAGTTAATTGTACGCATTTTATTAAAATTTCAGTAATTCCCATTCATAGTTTGGGCTAAACGGGAAAGTCTGACAAGTCATTGATGTAATTTGTAACATCAAACGCAACACAAGCATGAAGTTTTATCAAGATTTATATGAATAAGTTAAACAAAAAGACGCTTTGAAGTGAGATCATTTTCTCTATAGGGGTTCTAACCGGCCGCATCTGAATAAAATCAGGAAACAAAGGTTCCCCAAACCCAAGTCCCAGGGATATCAGCCTAATCTTGCGCCTTCTACCTCTAAGCAGTATAAATAATAGCCTTGGCCATTAAGATGCGTGGCAATGGCTAACCCGTTTGCGCCCCAACCGGCAATTGCCAAGGGTGTCTTCGTTCCCTTCAACGTTCCCACGCGCCGCCCTTGGAGATCGAGAAACAAAATTTCACCTTGAGCATTTGCTATAACGCACCCGCCTTGAACCGCCGCCCAGCACACCGGCACAGTTTCTAAGGGAATGCGCGTCACTTGCAAAGGGTGCAGCCGAATTCGCAACACAGTCGGTTTTGGTGTTTGCTCAATCCCAAACAACGTGTAAGGTTCGTCGGTGAGCGTCCAAGGGCGACCGTAAGAATTTTCTTTGCAAACCACCGGCAGCGAGAGCAAACCTAACTGTGTGCCGCGACGCGTGTAAACTCTAAACAGCGTTTGATTTTTTTTCAAGTCTTGCCATACAGCTAGCAGATGCCGCCGGTCGAGAAACATGATTTCTGGCAAAGTTTCCTCACCCAAAGCCAGCATCCTCACTGGCAACTGTGGCGGTTCGTCGGATTTGGCGCTTCGCAACGCTGCCAGGGAGTAAAATCGCAACTGCCCCCCCATTGCGACTGCCAACCACCGGCTATCGGGATCAATCGCAGCTTTGTAGGCAGATGAGGCACCGGCATTGTCGCCCAAGTTTTCCTGATCCGGCATCCCCACATTTAAGAGAGATCGCGGCTGCCACTCATCGGCACCCAACCAGTAAAGTTGTTGGGGAGTATGAATTAAGCAGCCTTGGGATTGGGGCTGCAATTGGGTGACAGGAGCGGGTAAGCTGACTTTAATCAGTGGTTGGCGGTTTGCCGGCCAGATCCGCACTTCTGCCGCCAGCGCCCCGTAAACAAAGGTTTCTGATGAGGCTAAGCAGGTTAAAGGTGCCGGTAAAACCGCTCGATTCGCTCCGGGCAATGGCTTAATAATGACCGATTCCGGCACGTTGTCTAAAGGCAGCCGACGATCTTTAAATTCTTTAACGCGGGGATCTTCCATCGCCTGCCGCAAGGCTTTAGCCATTTCAGCGGCTGTGGTAAACCGGCGGGCGGGCAGTTTTTCCAAAGACTGTTTCACAATTGCCTGTAGCGCTTGGGGAATGGTTACCGGCAACTCTAAGCGTTGATTCATGTGCGCCCACATCAGCTTGCCTGGATAGCCAGTAAATGGACGCTGCCCGATTAAAAGTTCAAATAGTAAAATTCCCACCGCATAGACATCTGATGCCGGCGAATAAAGGCCGTAAAATCGTTCGGGTGCCATGTATGCCGGTGAACCCATCGAGGCATCTGGGGAAGGCACACCGCGACTGTCTGACTTTGCCTCGCGCACTCGCTGGGCGATGCCAAAGTCAGACAGTCGCGGCAACCAGCCGGCATTGCCCAAGTTTAAAAGTATATTTTCCGGTTTAATATCGCAGTGAATAATCCCTCGCTGATGGGTGTAATCTAATCCCGCTAAAATACCAATTGTTAGACGCAAACCTTCTGCTAAGTTTAGGGCGCTGTCTTGTTCGAGTAAACTGCGGAGTGTTCCTCCCTCGCAGTAGTCCATTACCAAATACCGGCCTGTTGCCGTGTGTTCTAAGGCTTGGCAAGCAACAATATTGGGATGTCGCAGGGTGAGCAGCGATCCGAGTTCTTGTAAAAATTTATGAGTGGGTGAGCGTTGGTGGCTGAGTTCTTTGAGGGCAACTAACTGGCCGGTTGCGCGATCTATGCCGCAAAAAACTCGGCCAAATTGACCTTGACCGATTAGTCCGATAATGTCGTACTTAGAGTGCTGCGGTACAATTTTGTGGGCCGGCGTTCGATGCAGAGTCAAGTCTTTCACCTTCATCATCCTTTCCCGCTTTAGGTCAGTAGGTAGACATCAAACGCCCCAGGTTTCGATTTAATTCCCTCTGCCGTTTCCCTAAGCTGCGGTGAATTATTATATCCTTTTTCTTCCGCCCGCGTGATGCGTCCCTCACAGACTGGGCTGTTTTCTTTAAGGTTATTCAAATTCACAGA
The DNA here is from genome assembly GCA_019359355.1 of Microcoleus vaginatus WJT46-NPBG5. Taxonomy (GTDB): domain Bacteria; phylum Cyanobacteriota; class Cyanobacteriia; order Cyanobacteriales; family Oscillatoriaceae; genus FACHB-68. The sequence continues at coordinate 64,304 of JAHHHM010000004.1, forward strand.
ATTTAAGCGGGATGCAGTTGGAAATCGCAGTCTTTAAGGAAGTGTAGAGATTAGGCTTTTGGCATTTATCCCTTAACCCCATTTGCCACAATTCCTAAGATTGAAGCCCCAGAAATTTTTAATCCATCTAATGATTTGTTCAGCAGCGAACGGTCGGTTTTGTCAAGCCCCACAACCATCACGATTCCATCAGTATGAGCGGCTAAAATATTGCCGTCTGCTAAGCCAATGAGAGGAGGCGTGTCATAAATAACCAAGTCGAAAAAGGCTTGAAATTGCTCCATTAAATAGAGCATTTTTTTCGATGAAAGCAGTTTGATGGGGTCGGGGGCCAAGGAGCCGGCACTCAGCACAAATAGGTTATCCTCCCACCAAGATGCTTCATCGCTGCCGGTGTTTTGCGATCGCTGGATCACATCATTCAGCCCAATATCTGTTGCAATCGCATCGCTGAGACCCCGCTCATTCGACAAGCCTAATTTTGTATGAATTTTTGGAGAGCGCAGATCCGCATCCACCAGCAAAACGCGTTGCCCGATTGCGGCTGCCGCTTGTGCCAAATGGATCGCTACCGTAGACTTGCCATCCCCTGATGCCGCCGATCCGATGGCAAAAGAGCGAATCGGCGTATGAGGACTCAGCAACCGGATATTGGTATATAAAGTTCGGAACGCTTCCAAAACTGGAGAAGCCATGTATTGCTGTTGAGCAGTAGCCGCGTTTCCTAGCATCAAACTCAGTCCACCGGCTCCTTTTCCTAAACCGGCAGGGGTCGGAACCGCAGCGCTTTTCTGGAGGCTTTTGGCAAACGGAATCACCCCCAATAAGGGCAGTTTTGTTGCCGCTTTTGCTTCCTCTGGGGTGTGGAATACTGTGTTCAGTACCTCTACCAGAAAGCCCACGACAATGCCTAATAAACTGCACAAAATGATCGCTAATACTAACTGTTTCTTCGTTTCTTTAATGGTGGCCGGCATTAGTAATCCTGTCGCAGTCTTCGGGATCTTAGGTGGGTCTATCAACACCCAAGGCTCTTGTTTCTGAGCCGCATCGATTCGCAAAGCTTCTAGTTTGGATAAAAGTTGTTGTAAACTCTTGGTTACAACTTCTAACTCACTTTGTAAAGCAACATACTGACGCGTATTAGCCGCATAATCAGTAATTCTTACATCTAACCTTTGTTCCGATTCCGCAAGCGATTGATCGCGAGCTTCCAAATCGCGGATGCTCATCTCAACTTTAGCCATGATGACATTTTTGGCTTCTTGATTCACCAGGGCCATTAATTGTTGTTGTTTCTCGCGCAAAGCGCGAACGGGGGCGCTATCTTCCCGATATCTGGCTCGCTTCATTGCTAGCTCAGTGTTTACTTTCTGGAGCTGACCGAGTAAAGTTTCGTAGGCTTTAGGCTCAGTCATAATAATTGCGAGACCATCGCTTTCATCTAGCTGTCTTTGCAAGTTTTCGTAGCTGGCTCGCTGTGAATCTAGTTGAGTTCGGATATCTACGCGATCATTCTGAATCGACTGCCCTTGCTCGGTCAGGGATCTTCCCTCTAATGCAGGATCTAGGAGGTTAGAACTTACTCGCAATTGTTGCATTTGGGCTTGAAGCCGGTCAACTCGCTCTTGCTGGGAAGGCAACTTGCTCTCAATAAATTGAATTCCTTGATTAATGCTGATGAGGCGTTGCTGAAGGCTATAGTCTAAATATTCTTTGGCAAGGTTTTCTAATACATACAGAACTTTTTTCGGATCTGAATCGGTATATTCAACGGCTAAAATTTTGGTGCCTTGCTGTTTGCCATCTTTTAAAAAAGTGCTGCGAGTAATGACTAGGTCTGCTATCAGTGAACTATAAGTTATTTTTGGATACTGTTTTTGTAGCTTTTCAATCACCGGCATCATAATTTTTGGACTTCTTAAAACTCGAATTTGAGTTTCATAATCCAAAAAACTACTTTCTTCTGTTCTTTTATCTAAACTTTCTGAGTTACCATTTTGAGCTAGCAGAAATTGCTTGGCTAAGCGATCTTCAGCCGTAGGAGCTTCAACTAAAAGTTTAAATGAGCCTTCATACTGTAGGACAATTTGGCGCGAACTCGATACAATTAATGTCCCAGCAGCCGCACTCAAGGCGATGGCAACACCCGTCATAACCAAAAATCTTCGCCGAACCACGGCGAACACCCAAAATAAATCTAACTTCTCTGTTGCCCCTCCCTCAGACCCCTCGGCGTCAAACTGAGGCGGAAATTGATGCGGCTTGCTTTTAGATTTAGCTGAAAATGCCTTAAATTCGTGTTCAGTATCCATTTTAGTTTGGCGATTTTTGCTAGAAGTTAGCGCTCCGAACAAATCCTAAACGGAAGTCTTTCTATTTGTCCTCAAATCTCAATTTGTGATACAAAATTTAACATTTAAACGTAGACGGATCGTGCTATTGCATCGATTTAATCAATATAGGGTTTGTGCCTTAATTTGTGTGGCAGAGAGAAGAAAATCGTTTTCTGCCCTCACTACTGTTGCTAAACCGGCACATCACACACCCGTTAAAATAGCTTAGCATCACTCACAGACTGGCCTTTGTTAGGCCGGCGGCACCCTGATCCCCTTATTGGGGGTAGATTTGAGGATTATAGGAGCTAGAACGTTTGACCCGTGACGGACAAATTAACAGTCTGAAAAATTTATCGCAGACGTAGCAGTAATCGTGCTGCCTACTTTTAATAGTATGCCCATGTTTGTGAACTTTTGCACACCACACAAGGGACACTTCCTCACCGTCGAGAATCAGATTGAGTGTCGGCAGATCAATCGCGTTCTTCTATTTTACTATTTTAAAGTTCTGTGTTCTCCTTCTAAATTTTTTCCTTGCCTGTCATTTTTTCTGACCCGCTTCACTTGATCTGGAATTTGAGGGCAAAAGGGATTGGGTGGAAGCCTGCTCACGCAAAGTCTGGGATGAGGGGAGTTAAAAGTTTTCCCTCGGACTTTTATTGTATTTTCGCTCAGGCAGGGGAGAACTTGGCAGCTTTAGGACGCTTGTTTAACAACGGATCAATTGTTTGAGTCAGGATTTAAATCTGCGCTAAGATTGACTGCCGGCCACCTCTACTATAGCGCCAATCCTATAAATATTTAGGTAATTTTACGGTTATTGAAGAATGCTGTGCTGAGGTTGATAAATATGGCTAAAATTTAAAGGCTATGTTTAGCAGAGTTTGGGTGTACTCAAGTCTGTATTTAAAATCAACGGGTCGGCAATTAACAGAATTTTGAGAGTTCACGGGTGCTGCTTGAGAGGTTTGACATGAATAAGAAAATGGGTGCAGCGTCTATCAATAATCGTTGAGGCACTAAGTAGCGTATGGTTTATGTTAATTTTTTCAAACAAATCACCCTGCCGGTGGTCAGTTTGACCCTTGTGGCGGTGGCATTCATCGCCTCTCCATTTCCTAGTATGGCTCAAGTGTCGGGAGACGCAGACGCTGCCGGTTTTTCATCAGGAAGCGCTTACAAATTAGGCGGTGGGGATCGCATTCTGATTGAGATATTGGAAGTTCCCGAATTAAGCGGGGAGTACGAAATTTTGTCAGATGGTACAGTAGTTTTGCGGCTAGCCGGCAGTGTGGATGTCAGGGGGATGACCATAGAACAAGCTGCCGCAGCAATTACCGCTCAATACGAAACTGTCTTGAATGAGCCGGTGATTTCAGTGACTCTTTCTGCCATTCGTCCTCTTAACGTGGGTGTCAGCGGCGAAGTTACTCGTCCGGGAATTTACTCATTAAATTTGATTCCTGGTGTCGGGGTTAGACCTGGGGTTCAGTATCCAACGGTCACTCAGGCAATAGAAAAAGCTGGAGGAATTACACAAGCGGCGAATATTCGCGAGGTTCAGGTGCGCCGGCCTCAAAGATCCGGGCCAGCTCGAATTATTAATATTAATCTTTGGGAAATGTTGCAGGGTGGCGATTACAGTCGCGATATGATTTTGCAGGATGGAGACGCGATCTTTATCCCCTCAGCAACCAGCCCCAACTTAGCAGAAGCGCGTCAAATTGCAACGGCTAGTTTTTCACAACAGTCCGATCAACCCCGCACTGTGACCGTGGTGGGTGAAGTTTACACACCCGGAAGTTATGTGGTCATTGGCGGAAACACCACATTAGATTTGAGAAACCAAGGTTTACCCACTGTCACCCGCGCAATTCAGCTAGCAGGAGGAATTAAACCGCTAGCGGACATCCGGCAAGTACAGGTGCGCCGGCCGACAAAAGCCGGAGGAGAACAAGTAATTAACGTCAATCTTTGGCAACTTTTGCAGACAGGTGATACGACTCAAGACACCATTGTGCAAGACGGAGATACGATTATTATTCCTACGGTAACTGAAGTTAATCCAGCAGAAGCCGCTGACTTAGCGACGGCTAATTTTTCTCCCACTGCGATTAGAGTGTATGTCGTGGGAGAAGTGAGAGTGGGTGGAGCCGGCTCAGTTTTACAAGTTCCCGCCAATACCACTTTAAATCAAGCTTTGTTATCTGGAGGATTCGGTTATGATAATCCCAGAGCGCGTAGAGATGCGGTTAAACTCATTCGCCTCAATCCTGATGGCACTGTTGCCGAACGTGAAGTGAATGTTGATTTAACGCAAGGAATTAATGATCAAACAAATCCTTTGCTTCGCAATAACGATATCATCGTTGTCGAGCGAAATCGTATGACAGCATTTTCAGACCGGCTCGGTTCTGCAATTGATCCCATTGTTAAAGTTTACCCGCTGTTTAATTTTTTAGGAGTGTTGCGCTCACTCTTCAGATTTTAGTTAACGTTGAGTGATTTCAGTTCAACGGACAACTAACTTTAAAGTTGGCAAGAAGAATTACTCAGCATTTTCTAGCTACTAAAGGAAAGGCTGTCATTCTCACACGAGCCGGTTTTGCTAATAGCGAAATGGGAAAAATAATTGGCAGCCTTAGCAAAGTTTTATTAGCGGTCAATAATAACAAGTATGAAAGCCATTCAAATCCTGATCTTCAGCAGTCCCTTGCTGACTGCAATTCTGGCTGTATCTTTAATTATCTTAATTGCTTTATTATTTCATTCTTCCAGTTATAAGAAAATTTCTTACTATTACCAAAGAGGATTTGCAATTTTATTTTTATTCCTGTCGCCGGCTTTAGAGGGAAGACCTCCATTAAATTACTTGCACCCGACCAAGCTGGCCGAGACGAACAAAACAAATATGCATTACCTCTGGATTCCTTTTATGGTCTTCTGCTTCCTTATTTTATTTCCTAGGATTAGTCATTTTTTTAAATATTCAATTAGTATTTTTTCCTTACTTTTATCAAAAAATCCATGTTTTTGGATTTACGCAACCCTGCCATTTTTCTCAATGTTTTGGTCAGAAACTCCTGAGATCGCCTTTGACCACTTTTTAGGCTATATATTAATCACGCCGGTTGCGATTTACTTGGCTGTGCAATATGATTGGCAAGACCTAGCCAGGTTTATGCGTTGGAGCCATATCATGCTAGGCATAGGTAGTTACATCCACCAACGACCCGGTAGTGTAGTTGATTGGTCGGGTTTAACAAAATCCAAAAATAAACTCGGTGGCATTATGTGTTTATCCACAGCCTTTTGGTTCGTCAATTATTCCCAGGCTGTACAGAGCAAGGCAGGCCGCTGGTTGTCTCTTTTGATGACTTTAGTTTCATTTTATTTAATGAGAACCGGCAAATCAGGCGGAGCGCTTGTTGCCGTAATATTATTAATTGGAATGGTACTATCGCTTAATTTTATTAAACGTTTAAGTTTTCAATGGGCATTTGCTTGTATTGCCACCTTTATTATTATTAGTATTGCCTCAACTCTTGTAATTACAGATAACTTAGAAGCCATCGTAGTTGAGGGTTTAGGAAAAGATATGACCTTAACCGGGCGTACAGAATTTTGGCCACAAATCTTCGCGCGGGTTGTTGAAAAACGCCTCTTATTTGGGTTTGGGTACTACAGTTTTTGGCAACCTGAGCGGGGAATTAACAATCCCGCAAAAGGAATCTTTACCACAACCGGCTTTATTCCCCCCCACTCCCATAATGGTTATTTAGAGATTTTAGTTTATTTTGGCTTGTTTGGATTAATCTTATTTGCGGTTTCTTTCGTGATTAATCTTGTCATGGCAGTTCAGTATTTAATGAAAGAAAGACTAGAGCTTTCAGCCATACCCATGATATTTTTGATGTACTTAACCTTAAATAATATCACAGAAACCACAATCATTGAACCAACAAACGTTTGGGTTTATTATGTAATGCTAACAGTACGCTTAAGCATAGACACATCGTTCTTCAACAACACAACAATAGCTCCAAAACCCAAACGACAAACGCCATCCTTCTCAGCCTAAAACCAACGCAGCTTACCCCCAAAACCTATAACTTTAACAGAACCCTGATACCAACCCTGAACCCATCTGTTTTTATCTGTGGTTAAAAAAAATCCAAAAATCTAAACTTTCCTAAAAAACCAGCCAACCTCCCAAATTCGTGACAAAAAAAATAACCAAAGTTATCGGAATATTTTTACTGACAATATTTATTTTTGCAGGAATTGGTAGCCAAATTCACAAAGGCAATTCAGCCAATTGTCCTGTCTTGCAACTTGCTAAAAATACAGCCGGCGAATCCCTTAAAATCCCCAACAGTAAACGAGACGAAATTTATCTCAACGGCATTTGGAAATTTATCCCTGCACTCGGTGGATCGCAGCAATTGCCCCCACAAACCGGCTGGGGTTCCATCTGGGTTCCGGGAGATTGGCAGCGCGAAAACCACCCCTCAGTACCTGGAATCATTTCACGAGGAACCGGCACCGCATGGCAAAACTTCAACGGCAAACAACTCTCAAAAGCCTGGTATCAAAGCACCATCAGCATCCCCGCCGAATGGCAAGGACGAACGATCCTGCTTGATCTCACACGCCTCAGTACCGATGCCGAAGTGTATGTGAACGGCATCCAGTGCGGCCAAATTCAGTGGCCCTACGGCGCAGCAGATATCACCACAGCCGTTAAACCAGGCAGCAGTGCAGTTTTAAGTCTATTAGTAACAGCAGCCGCCGATGAAAAAGAAAAAGCCGTAATTATGGGGCCAAATGAAATTTATAAAACCGAAAGCACGCTAGAATCACGGGGATTAATTGGCGAAGTGCGATTACTTAGCCGGCCTGCAAAATCCTATATTAGCGACGTATTTGTACAACCGTCTACGCGAAACAATCAAATTAAATTAGATGTAGAACTTACCGATATTAAAGAAGCCGGCAAAACTGAAATTATCGCCCAAATGCTCAATGAAAAAGGCAAGATTGAGCGAGAATTCACCGGCAGCACAAACGTCACCGCCAAACCCACCCAAACTGTACAAATCGCCTGGGACTGGCCCCATCCGCGACTGTGGGACATTGGCCGGCCCAACCTTTATACCCTGCGGCTGCAAGTGCGAGGCAGTGGCATTGAGGATGAATATCATCAAGAATTTGGCTTCCGCGAATTTTGGATAGAAAGGCGAAAATTTTACTTAAACGGCACAGAATTGCGCCTGCGACCGATTCTTTATAGCGAAGAATGGGCCAACGGCATCCCTGAAGTTGGGAACCGAATCATCGACAGCTACCTGTGGGCCGGCTTTAATATCGCTGAACTGTGGCCTTGGAACCACAATGAACGCGGCAAATCGCACTTTCGAGAACTTTTTGCCGGCCTTGCTGACCAAAAAGGGTTTCCCCTAATCGGGCCGGCATTAGATATGACAAACCTTGCCTGGTCTGGTAGATGGAAAAACCCAGAGAATAGGGAACGCTGGGAACAGCAAATGCTCACAGAATTGCGCCGGTATCGCAACCATCCCTCAATTTTATTGTGGGGAAGTAATTCTAATTTTTTCGGCTATAACGATGATCAAAACCCGCGTCGCATTGGCAAAAAAAAGGTAGAAGGAACCCTCGGAAAAGATGCTGACAAGCGTTTCCAGGAAATTTCTCCGGTCGGCGAAGCAGTGGTGGCAACGATTAAAAAACACGATCCCACCCGTCCCGTCCTGGTTCACCAAGGGGCCGCCGTTGGCGATGTTTATGCCTTAAACTGCTACTTAAATATGATTCCCCTGCAAGAACGGGAAGAGTGGCTTTCGCAGTGGACGCAGCAGGGAGATATGCCTTATATGGCGGTGGAATTTGGCACACCACTGCACACAACCATGATGCGAGGTCGCAAGGGTTTTGGTAATGCAATTCTCAGTGAACCCCTGATGACTGAGTTCAGTGCGATTTACTTGGGTAAAGAGGCTTACGAGTTAGAAACTCCCGCTTATCGAGCAAAGATTCGGGAGTTATTTGTGGGGGATGGCGAGTATAAAAGCTGGCATTTTAACCCGCAACTTGATTTCGCGCCGGCATTCCAAAAGTTGCAGCAGTTATTCATTACAAATACCTGGCGCAGTTGGCGCACCTTTGGCATCACGGGTGGGATGATTCCTTGGAACAATGGCCACGGCTGGCAGGTTTCAGAGGGCGGCAAACAAACGGTGGATCTTGGCCCTTTTAAACCAGGCCGGCGTGGCCCTTACTTGCAGCAGGTGCCAAAGTCTTTATGGCACGCTTTCCAGATGGAAGCGAATACGATCCACCCAGCCGGCATTGCGCTATTAGAAAACAATGGCCCAACCTTGGCTTGGATTGCCGGTTCTGAGCCCGCTTTTACGGCAAAAGACCATAGTTTTAAGGTAGGAGAAACCTTGCAAAAGCAAGTGGTATTGATTAACGATCTCAGGGAAAAGCAAACGTTTTCCTTTGAGTGGCAGGTGACGGTTAAGGGGCAAAAGGTGGGGACTGGCCAAAATCAGGGTAATATCGAGCCGACACAAACGCTATTTTTTCCCCTAGCAGTCGATTTGCCAAAAACCTTGGCGGCAGAAAAAGTGGAGGGAGAAATTCGCCTCAGTGCTCGGATTGGCAGCCGGCAGCATCAAGACCGTTTTAGCTTCCGGGTTTTCAGTTCGTCTTTAGCCACCGGCAAAGGAGAAATTGCGGTATTCGATCCTGCCGGCCAAACCACTGCAATGCTGCAACAGATGGGTTACACCGTTAAGCCGTGGGCCGGTTCTGACACTCCCCAGCTTTTGGTAATCGGTCGTGAAGCATTATCCAGTGAGGAGAAGCGGCCAGGAAACTTAGAAGCCTTTGTCCGCAAGGGTGGCAGAGCAATTATTTTTACTCAAAACTCCGAATGGTTGCAGCGTATAGGACTGCGCGTTTCGCCCCATCTCAGCCGGCGCGTCTTCCCGGTTGATGAAACGCATCCGGTGGTGGCGGGATTGGATGCACTGGATCTGCGGGACTGGCGGGGTGAAAGTTCCTTAGTAGAAGCTTATCCTGACACCAGGCAAGGCGGCATGAGGCTGAGTCCTAGCGGTTTGCCGTGGTATGGTTGGCACTGGGGAAATCGGGGTGCAGTCAGTTCTGTGCCGGTGGAAAAGCCGCATCATAGTTCTTGGCGACCGATTTTAGAGTCAGAATTTGATCTGGCTTACACACCGCTGATGGAACTTGATTATGGCAAAGGCCGGCTGATTTGGAATGGTTTAGACCTGGAAGATCATTATGCTGTGGAAGTGCCGGCGGCAAAACTTGCTCAGCAAATGATCGAATACGCCCAGACAGCGCCGCTGTCTCCCAAGGCAAATAAGGTGATTTTAATCGGCAGCGAGGCAGATGCCGGTAAACTAGATGCGCTCGGTGCCATTTACCGACAAGCCGATTCACTAGAAACTAACCCGGATTTAGTGATTATCGGTTCAGAGGCAAAGGTTAAAGATGAGGATTTGCAGGCATATTTGAATGCCGGTGGTAAGGTGTTTTTCTTGCCGGCAGCCAAACCCGCTACAACTTTGGGGGTGCAAGTGCAGGAGGTAAAAAACTTCGGCGGTTCCCTTGCAGTTCCCAATTGGCCAGAAGTTCGCGGCATCAGCGCTTCTGATTTGCGCTGGCGTTCTTTTCACGACGCTTGGTTAATCCAATCTGGTGGTGAAGTGGCAGCAGATGGTTTATTAAGTCGCGTGGTTTCTGGGAAAGGGGTGGCGATTTTCTCGCAAATCGACCCTGACGCCTTGGAAGCAGATACAAATACCTATTTTCGTTACAGCCGGTGGCGGCAAACGCGGGCAATTTCCCAAATCCTCGCTAATATGGGCGCAAGTTTTAAAGCTGACAGGCAAATTTTCAAGCCGGTGAATAACCCGAATCGCTTCTATCACCCTGATTATCAAACAGATTTTGAGCAAGGCGATGATCCCTATCGCTATTACCGTTGGTAAAAGCCGGTAACGGTGAGTTCGATTTTCGTCGTAGCGGCAGGTATCCTATTAACGAGCTTGAGTGCCGGTGTTTTGATGGGATGGATGGGTTTGCTTTGCTCGCAAGAAGGGTTTGCGCCGGGGGAAGCGGTTTATCTGACTCAGGTGCCGGTGGAAGCTTCGCTTTGGGCGACGAACGCTGAGGGTCAGTTTGCTCGGAATTTGATGAAGTGGAATTCGGATTGTTTGCGATTTTATGCGCTGTAATGGCGTGTTAGACCGCAACTGCGGCACAATTATAAGTTAGGCAGTTTAAGTCCTGATTGAGGCGGTGCTTTAGAATAATTGAGTGAGGTAACAAAGGTTGGTTAAAGTGTGAAACTATCAGAACAAACAATATCGGCTCTTGCCTCGGTTATTACTGGTGATGGAGGAAGATCGCCATATCGAACTGGTCCACAATTAGTTTCGTTCTTCAACCAATTTGGTTCAGAGGACACTTATGAGAGCGGTTTTCCTTCTCGTTGGTATTATGCAGAAGAGAAAGTGCGCGAATTTAATGACACGTCAACCATGAAAGATATTCTGGTTGCGGCTCTCGATCCTCGCCACTTTCTAGCTCAAGAACTCAACATTAATGTTGCAGTCGAACATCTAAACCAGTTTCTTGAGTTTGATAATTACGAATTGCGACCTTCAGGAAAGAGGTGGGATGTTTACAAATTAAGCGGCTCTTCAATCGAGTTATTGCATCCTTATGAAAATTCAGTTGAACTAACACATATCTTTATTGATGAACAAATAAAGAAGTGTGACAAGAAGCTTGGTGAAGGAGATTTTGATGGTGCAATTACCAATGCACGCTCTCTTGTCGAAGCAGTTTTGTCAGCGATTGAGAAAGAATTTGATCCTAATCCACCTGAATATGACGGCAACCTGCCGAAGCTGTACAAGAGGGTTCAAAAGCACTTAAACCTCTCCCCAGGACAGGAGAGGCTTGCAGAATGTCTGAGGCAAATCCTATCCGGATTAACAAGCATAGTTTCTGGCTTGGCTACTTTACGCAATACGATGAGTGATTCTCATGTTATTTCATATAAACCACTAGAACATCATGCAAAATTAGCAGTTAATTGTGCTAAGACTCTCTGTGATTTTCTATTTGAAACAAAGGAGTATCAAATGCAGAAAAAGAAGAATAACGCCCCCTAACAATCGCGCTGCACCGGAACGTTTCAAGCATACCAGGGAGAGCGATGTTTGCAGAGGTAGCGATTGCTTTCCCTACTTAAGCTACAGTAAAAGATACATTTTCTAGCACTACATTAGGGATACTTCCAGCACCTAAAACCTCTTTAGCATCTAAAATTTCTATCCCTATTAATAACTCATTTTCACCAATATTTAAAGCAATTTCGTCAGTTAATTGTAAAGTGCGACACTGATGTTTACCTTCTACAAGTCTAATGTAGAGAGCATCAACTTCTGAATCATAACTAATCTTCATAAACTTTGACCTCAGAAATAAAAAGTATAAACCGTGATAACGACTAACTCAGTATCAGTCTCGGCAACAATTGGTACTACTTTCTTGAGAGAGTAGAGCTTACCCTGCCAATCTTTATTATACTGAAAAGTAGCTTGATATTTGTACCTACCATTTTTAGCAGTTTGTCGATTACCTGTAATAATAGTATCAACAATTTCTACTTCATTTGTACCTCTTTCAATCGCTTGCTCTTGGGCATGATTAGTTAATCTAATGGGTTTCACTTTTGCTTATCCATATTCAGTATTAGGAGTCGGCGAATCATAAACCGGCTAGAAACCAGTTTTTTTCAATCGTATTGATTAAAAAACGGAAGATTTGTACAGAACATCAAATATATATTGGTAGCCAACGCAATTGAATGATTCAGAATAAATTCATTCATGTCTACCTCTACCAGTATCCTGAAAACCCATATAGGTGTACCAAGTAGGGGAAGGAGGACGCTTTTTCTGAGCATACCTTCACCAGAGATGCTTGCACAGGCCGGCTGGGCAATATCTGACTTCCACAAGTGTGGTTTATCCGCATTAACCGGCACCCCTTCACCTCCAACCGCGACACTCGTCTAAATAATCGAGATTGCCGAATCATCTCAGTTAGTATTATCTAATAAGATGGGTTTAGTTAACTAAACCAGCACGGAGGGCGCGGACAGCAGCAGAAGTGCGATCATCACAAGATAGCTTAGTCAAAATATTACGCACATGAGTTTTCACTGTACCGAGGGAAATATGTAGTTCTCCGTTCTTCCACTCCAACCTCATTCCTCAAAACTCCCCTCTCCCACTTAAAACTCAAACCAACATGGTCAAAACGATTCGCTTAGATCCCCTTGCCTACGAAGCCGCAGTTCAAACCAATACCAACATCCTCTCAGCATTGCTAGCGCACGAACTGAACGTGCTGAAAGAATGTGGAGGGCGGGGGATGTGTGCCACCTGCCATGTTTTCATTAAACAGGGGATGGACAGTCTCTCTCCCATGAACCGGCGGGAACAACGAACCCTAGAAATTATTACCAGATCTCAAACAAATTCTCGCCTTGCCTGTCAGGCACGAGTCATGGATGAAGGGGTAGTTGTGGAAGTCCCCACAGGGATGTACATCAACGCCATTCAAGATGTTAACGCCCTCATTGGTCGCCGCGCCGAACAAAATTTGCTCCACCCGATTACCGGCCAGGTTGTTGTGGAAGCCGGCAAGTTAATTACTCGTTCTATCATTACCCAACTCGAAGAAACTCGCTTCCAAGTTGGGGAGTATCTCGTTCACACGCGAGATGCTTAAAAACGGCTACTATCCCTGGGATTTTAGATTTTAATTTTTATCTAAAATCGTTCAATTATGTAGTGTTGCAGGAAGTAATTTATGTTAAGCAAACTGACCCGCTTGAGTGTGACAGTGGATGGTCGTTATGCTACGGCTGCGGAATTGCAGTTTTTGAAAGATTATTTTAAGACATTTAATTTGCGCTTAAAAGCTTACAAAAAAATTCAAGCGGCTGAAGCAGAAATTCTTCGGAAAGTGGAAGCAAAAGTTCTGTCAATTGACCCAAATTTATTTCGCAGCGGTTCCGAGGATGCGACGGCTAAATGGCGACTCGACACGCTTCGGGTTTTGCGATACACCTCTGCTGCTTTGTTAACTAATGATGTCGAGCGGCTGCGGAACGGCTTTATCCTTTGGTTCCACACGATTCTGCGGGCGCTGGAGGCTGAGCGCAGTGCGAATATTACTTATCAAGTGATGCTTGATGTGATTAAGCAGTATTTAACGCCTGCAGAAGCGGCGATTTTTTCTCCGATTTGGGAATTGCACCGGCTTAAAAAATAATCTTGCCAAGCCCAATACATTTATTTTATGTTGTTAGCTCTGAAGCTCATCTTCAAAGATTATTAATACTTTGCAAAGATTATTTTTTAACCGCAGATTCCGCAGGTGAAACTGGAATGCGCTACGCTCCTCATTCAAGTTCCACCTGCGGACGCAGCTAAATTCAGAGGAACATGATTTTACTGAGATTAACTGGCACTTAGTTAATCTCAGTAAAATATTTTTGTTTTAATAAATTGCCCTTTTCAGTCGCACAAAATAGCCAGGATCTTGTCATGGTTTTGTCCTTCTGCCACCCAAGATTCTGCCGGCTTTAGGCGTTCTGTTAAGCCAATAATAAATCGGTTGGTTTCTGCACCCATTGACTCGCACGTTGTTTGCAGGGAGTAAATGTCTCGACCTGTAAGCTGGCTGAAGAATGCACTTAAGATGCCGGCTTCTAAAAAACACACGGGATGATTGGTTTTAGGTGCGCTTTCCGCAAAAGGAGAGTTGCTAATTCTCACTTCTAAAAATCCCTGCTGATAATAGGTTTGGTCAAATTCAAACGTTCCCCAACCAAGGGTTTTCCAACACTGTTGAAAACATTGGAGAAATTCAACCATTTCCATTTCAGCTAAAGGCTTGCCGTAGTATTCACTCACTTCTTCACAAAAACGGACGTAGAAATTTTTGCCCCACCAGCGACCACAATTGAACAGTACCAAGCGTGCAGCTTGGCCAGTTTCTTGGTCTAGACCTTGGTAAATTGCTTTTATTAAAGTATCTGGCAAAGCTAGGAAACGATCGCCCCGACGATTTTCTAACAAACCCAGCTCGAGATCGCCTCGAATATAGGTAGCGGGGGCAAAGTAATTTCCAGGGAGGCGTTTGGACTCAAGTAAATCAGAGATCGCAATCATGTTAATAATTAATTATTAGCTAGAATTTTCAATTTTTTCAAAATTCAAAATCGTAAGTTCTGAATTTTTCAGGGCGAGTTCAAGACTGCGTCACCTCTAAAAGGGTGGTCTGAGCTTGGGTTAAATACGGCTCCAACAGGGCTAGCGCCTGGGGTGATAGCAATCCCTTTAAACGCACTTGCAGCAGATGGTAGAGCTTTGTTTCAACGGCAACCATCTGATGGGTTTGCACTAAACCTTTCAGCCACTCAAGCAGATTTTGTTGTAAAAAATCTCGGTCATTCAAAAGCATTGCCATCGCGCAATGACGCAAGATTAGCAACCAATTCTTTAAGGAGCGCTCTAAGAGTTCTTGGTTGGTATCGGGAAATGCTTTAATCAGTTGATCGGCAACGGGTTGGAAAATTGCGACTTCTTGCTCTCGCAGGAGTTCATAAGTTTTTAAACTTTGAGCTAGGGAAATCGCGTAATGCTTAAAAGCGTCAAGTTCTTCTGTTTTCAAGTACCGGCTTTCTGCCTGATCGAGTAAGACTTCAATCTTTGGATTCATCGGTTTACACTGATTGGGGAAGGTTTAAAAAAGATGAAGGATGAAGGGAAAACTTGGTGGGTTTATAAAAACTTCTTCCGTTTTCCTTTTGGTTACAAATGTTCGTTAAAACAAATCCACGAGATCCGCTAATGTGGTTTCTGCCGGCTCGGAAGGTGCGCTCACCGGCACGCTAGCAGATGGCTTTGGCAGCGAACCAACTGCCGGCTTTCCTTCCCAAGGTAATGCCCGGAAAAATTCTGCCACCGGCACGGTTAAAGGCAGGGGCTGGCCATCTTGCTGCGCGTCTTGAAACGCTAGGGGTTGACCTTGCCAATTACAATTGCTAAAAAATTCTTGAACCGACTGTTGCAACCAATCAGAATGAACGGTAAAAAATGAAGCCTCAGCCGGAGAATCTTTGGGTTGTTTTTTTTTGCCCGTCGCCTTTCCTTGCCCAGAAGTTTTAGCGGTCATTTCAGTCTCTCTCCATCCAGCAAACGCTTCTGAATATCGCGGGCGGTGGCTCCTTCATTGAGCCAGAAAGATGCGGCATCAATTCGGTCTTTATTCCCTAGCAGAAACTTACAGTAGGTTTCTCCCATTGAATAACACTGAATTTCAATGCAGTTCAGAGATTTTTTGACCAAACTGCTGAAGAAACCGGCAAATAGGCCGGCATAAAGATAGCAAACGGGTTTACCAACATCTCCTAATGTGCGAGCCACCGCTGAATCAAAAAGATTGATAAAGATAAATCCCTGCTTGCGATCACTCATGTCTACCTCCCACCGGCCCCATCCCTGAGCGGTGAAAGGCCACCACCAAGTTTCTAACAAAAACATTAAATTAGAACTGTGAATATCCCGTTCAAATTCTTTTTCAAACCACTCTCGAAAAACGACGGCATCCTTGGTTCCCCATTCGCAACCAATGGTGTACATGATGACGCCAGAAGCGTTGCCCACTTCTTCTTCTAAACCTTCTTGCAGGCCGATAATAAAGTCTTCACTGGTGAAAATATTTCGGCTGTCATTCCAGTCGGTAATAATGCCAGATTTGGGCTGCATCTGAAAAAAATCCTGAAACCCATAATGGTTATGTTTTTTAGGATACTTGCCTTTCTGGGAGTGTTTTTGGCCAGATGTCTGGGGCGCGGATGAGGCGGGGGTGAGCGCAAACTCCCTGTTAGTGGGGGTGGCCATGTATGGACTCCTTGTTCGGTAACGGTTCCAGTGGGTTGAGCGTTAAATTGGGTGGCCGGAAAAGTGACTGCTCCAACTTCAGTTTATTCTCCCACAATGTCTTGTACAAGGCAGACTTGGGAAGGAGCGAAGCGTCGCACAGCCAGCATTTTTTTTGGGTAACTCGCTGCCGGCACTAAGCGGGTGAGCAGTTATACCGACACCTTGCTCCAGTCGAGACATTGCCGGCAACATCTCTAGACTAACTAATTAATAAGTTGCCGGTTAACTATGCAAAATTTAAGTTTTTTGACGGTAACTGATACCCTATCTGTGCTATGTTTTGGGCACGCAATCTAGTACGGATTTCAAGCATCTGTGGTGAAAAATCAGGCTTGCATCGCAATTGGTATTAACCAATATCAGTTCTTCCAGCCTTTAAGCTACGCCCAGCAGGATGCACAGGCGTTAGGAAATTTCTTGGTGGATGAAGCTCGCTTGCCGGCAGAGCGGTGTGTATTGCTCACAGACACTTCACCACCGGCATCTGATCACTCAACCTATCCGAGTAAAGAAAATATTCTGGCATGGCTGGATCGGCAGTGTCGGGAGCAAGTGCAGCCGGGTGATTTATTGTGGTGCTTTTTCAGTGGCTATGGGATGAGCTGGGAAGGTCAAGATTTCTTGATGCCAGCAGAAGGCGACCCCACGGATATCCCGGCTACCGGCATCCCCATGCGAGAGCTGTTCGCCACGCTGAAGGCAGCGCCGGCAGACATGGTCGTGGTTTTGCTAGATATGAACCGCGCTTCTAGTATGCGAAGCCATGATGCGATTGGAACCGAGACGGTGGAATTGGCCAAACGCTTGGAAATTCCAACCCTGCTTTCTTGCCGGCCTGGTCAGTTTTCCCGCGAAGTGAGTGCACTGCATCACGGCTTGTTTACCGCAGCGCTTCTAGAAGGTTTGCGCTACAACCGCTGCATCGATCTCGATAGTTTGGAACGCTATCTCAACCACCGCTTGCCAGAGTTAAGCGAACACCACTGGCTGCCGGTGCAAGAACCGCTGATGGTGGTCAACCCGCGTGAAAAAATCCACCAGGTGATTTGGCCGCAAAATGACGCTGTGACCGCCAGTAAGGCAGTCGCAAGCCAGTTTTCATCTTCCAGTGAACCCCACCTCGGCAATGGCTTTGTGACGCCTTCGGTGGAGTATTCCCCACTCAACGGTAATGGGTTTAATGGGAGTCGTCGCGAACCGGGTAATTTGGCTCTGCCGTCGGATGCTCCCTTAAAATCTGCTGGTGCGGGTTCGCAGATGGGGAAACCCGCCGCTGAGCCGGCTGATGCTGCACCTGTACTCTCGGGCAATGCCTCGGAAACTCCCAAATCTCAAGAGTCGGTGTCTTCCCAAAAGTGGGTGCTGTGGGGAGGCGCGGCGGCGTTGGTGTTGCTGTTGGGTGTGGCGGTGAGCCGGGTAACAACTGTGAACCAATCAGCACCGGAGACTAGCTCAATGGTCGCCGGCACTGATGAAATAAGCCAGCCGGCAGCCGTACCAAAAGAGGCTACTACCGCTGCTCAGACGCCACAGGCAGCAGCGCCAACCCCTCAGCCGGTGCGGAGTCAAACGCTTCTCGACAAAGCCATATTGACCATTCAGCCGGTTCAAGCCACGCATTTTAGTTCGGCGATCACCACTGCCGGTCAGATACCCCCCAATGATCCGCTCTACGCCGAAGCGCAGCAGAATATTGAGCGCTGGGGTGGGGTGATTTTGGATATTGCCATCGGACGCGCTAAACAGGGAAACTTTCAGGGAGCGATCTCAGCGGCTAAGCTGGTACCGAAAGAGCGGCCAGAATTAAACGCTCAAGCGCAAAAACTGATCGCTCAATGGCAACAGCTATTTAAAGTGCAGCAGGCGAATCAGAAATTGCTGAATAAGGCAGTCGGCTCGATCCGTCGGGGACAGCTTGATTCTTATACCTTGGCAATTGCGACTGCCGGTCAAATTCCTGCCGGCCAACCGAAATACGCAGAAGCTCAGAAATTAATCGCGCAGTGGAGTGCAGCGATGTTTAATGAAATTGCCCTATATCGAGCAGCACGCGGTCAATTCAGCGCGGCGATAGAAGCGGCCAATTTAGTGCCGGCTTCTACCCCAACTTATGCGAAAGCTCAGAAAGCAATTGCCCAGTGGAAACCAAAAGTAAAGCGATAAAAGATCAGGGATGAGTCAGAAGTTATCTTCACTTCTCATCCCTTGAAATTGGCGCAGCCTTCTCCATGCCGGCTATTTTATTTGAGGGGAATTTCAATCCAAAATTCTGTTCCCCCGTTGGGTTGGGAAACGCATTTAAAATTCCCGCCGTGTTTTTCTACAACAATTTGATAGCTAATTGCTAAGCCAATTCCCGTGCCTTTACCGACTGCTTTTGTGGTAAAGAAAGGATCGAACACTTGGTGCTGTAATTCCTCCGGAACACCAGGGCCATTGTCGGCAATTCGGATTGCAACAAATTGGGAATTGAGCTTTGACAATTCTTTTTCCTCGCTCCCCTTTCTTGGCTCTGCAGTTAGTAGAGAAGTGGTAATTGTAATTTGACTGGGATTGGCTCGAATCTGCGCCATTGAGCGATGTTTATCATACTCTTCTAAGGCATCAATTGCATTGGCTAAAACATTCATAAATACTTGGTTTAACTGGCCGGCATAACACTCTATTAGCGGCAGTTCGCCATATTCTTTAATGATCTGAATGTTAGGCCGGTCTGGTTTAGGTTTGAGCCGGTTGCTCAAAATTAGCAGCGTACTATCTAACCCATCGTGAATATTCACCGGCTTCATTTCGGCTTCATCAACGCGGGAAAATGTTCGCAATGACTGCACAATCGAGCGGATGCGCTCAGCTCCCACTTTCATTGATTTTAACAGTTTTGGCAGGTCTTCAATCACAAACTTTAAATCCCTACGCTCAGCTTCCTCCTGAATTTCAGGCACCGCTTGGGGATAGTGTTTTGTGTAAAGATTTAAAAGCTCAACCAAGTCTTGGGTGTAGTTATCTGCATGGGTCAGATTTCCGTAGATGAAGTTAACCGGGTTATTAATTTCGTGCGCCACACAGGCAACCAGTTGGCCGAGAGAAGACATTTTTTCGGTTTGAACCAGTTGAGTTTGAGTGCGTTTCAGTTCATCTAAAGTAATTTCTAATTGATTGGCTTTTTCTCGCTCTCTTGATTCTGATTCTTGCAAAGCTTCATTTAATTTTGCCAATTCATCGGCTTTTCGCAGCACAATTTTAATCATGCCGTTTCTAAGTTCAAGTGCCGCCTCTCGTTCACACTTTTTCCACGGTAAAGATTTGAATTTTACCGTTTCTTTCCACAGCTTAAACGATCCTCTAGGCGAGAGGCGCAAGGTTCCATCATCTGCCACTTCAACGGCTTTATGGGGATTGCCGGCCCAATTTACAGTTTGAATTTCTTCCGGCCTAAACCAGAGGACGTAATTATGTTGAGTCTGGGAAATAGAAATCGCCAGTAACCCACTGGCTGTGTCTTTAAACGCTTCTGCTTCTGGATAAACGGTTGCTAACGAATCTGTATAAATAATTTCTTCAGTAAAATTTTTTGTCAGCCAAGTGAGCAAGCGATTGAGATCCTCTGCTGCCGGCGTTTCACCAATGAGCCGGCATTCACCCCCCAAACATACAGCAGCGCCTTGAGCGCTCACTAAGTCCAGCAAGTTTGGAGATTCTTCGTTACACAATCCCTCAACAAACTTACTTTCAAGCGACATCCTCTCAATTAGCTTAGCAGTGATCGATTTTAAGGCAATTTTATAATCGTAATCTTCATTTTCTTCCTTGGTGGATAAATCTAAAGACATCACTTGTCCTAGAAACTCACACGCTTTCCGCACCTCATAGCCAACGTACTTGGGTGATTGATGGTGACACGCAATCAGTCCCCATAGTTTCTGCCCTTTCATTAAGGATATAGACATGGAAGCGCTAACGCCCATGTTGTGCAAATACTCTATATGAATGGGCGAAACACTTCTAAGAACAGAAAAGCTTAAATCAAGTGATTTTTTAGTTAGCGGATTAATTTTGGGAGTAATTTCAGCCGGCAGATAATTGACATTGGCAATTAATCTTAGCCAGTTGGAACAATACAGAAGTCTAGCCTGTTTGGGAATATCAGAGGCGGGGTAGTGCAACCCTAAAAAAGGCGGCAAACTCTCTTGTTTCTCTTCAGCAATGATTTTTCCGTTCCCTTCTTCATCGAATTTATAGACCATCACTCGGTCAAATCCGCTAATTTCTCGCACTTCTCTAACAATGATTTGGCACAAGTTATGCAAGTTTGACGCGCCTTGAATTTTAGTTGAGGAGTCTCTGACCAAATTATAAAAACTAAAAAAACTATTTTCGGGTTGAGAGGAAATTGGCTCCAATTCAAGAATTACACAACCATCTGCCCGATGAGCGATCCCATCAAAATGCTGAGTTTTATAGGGAAGAATGACGGATACTCTAAAGGGATTGACCGTCTTTAATTCAGGCTGAGATAAGATTCTTTTTAAATCTTTGACTTGAGAGTTACCCAATAAAAAGCTTAAATTTTGATTAATTAATTGCTGACTGGGAACGTTGAAAACTTGTAAAGTATTATTGCTAACTTGTAAAATTTCCAAATTGGGTTCTTGCAAGACAAAAAGAACCCCGTGAGGCTGAATCGCTCCAGGAATTTGAATGGGTTCTCTATCACAATTCGTTAAATCAACTTTTTGTGAGGTTTCAAGTTGGCGGCTACTCATGTTCTTAACTGCTCCTGGTATAACTTCTATAAAACTGTGCTACGCTCACCGACATCACTCCAATTGTTAAAACCCGGCAGCGTTTATAAAAATAAAGAGACTGACGCTATAGATCAACAAACAATCTCTAGTATTTTAAATCCTGGCAGTAGCGGCAACTCATTTGGCTTCGCCAACTTTCCTGCTTTTGTACCAGATGTAGCTAGAGTGCCCCACCGGCATCCCCTATTCCCTGATTTGATAAAACTTATAAGTTTATTGTGTTCTTCTGAAAACAGAAGTGACCTCTGTAAAAATAAGTATAAAAGATTTAAGAAAAATTTGCCGACCTGGGACCCAATGAGCAAAGTCTCCAGGGTTGCCTCAGTAGCGAAGATTAAAATCCTTTACTTGAGCAAATATACTGAAATAATTCTTTAAGCCGCGATGCCGGCGCAATCACAACCTGTCTCGTCCTTATTTTTAACCCTGATTATTTAGTGTCGCTGGGAATTTCAATCCAAAATTCTGTGTCTTCGCCGGCATCTGAGAGACATTATAAGAGTGCCGCCGTGATTCTCAACAACGATTTGATCACTAATAGATAGCCCCAAACCCGTTGCTCTTTTGGCTTGTTTTGTAGTAAAGGAAGATCGCCTTTTTTACTCAAAGCCCTTTTGGCAGAGATTTGCAGATCTCGCGAACTACACCCCTAGTTAGGAAGATTTTTCAGTGCAGTTCCACATCTTGTTATTATTGAATTGTCGGTTTTTAGGACATCAATTAAAGCTGCGGATTTTATAAGCAGAAATTAAAGAAAAACTGGCATTTCTAGAGTGACTTGAAAGCCGCTTCAAAATACCAGTTAGACAAATAATAACTACATTTACCACTAACTTGCTAAAAAACTGATTCAACTTTTTGTTGAGAAAGCATTGGTGTGTGCAGCACCGGAATTTCTATCCAGAATTGGGTGCCTTGCCCCGATTGGGATGTACACCTGAACACGCCGCCATGTTTCTCTACAACAATTTGCCGGCTAATTGATAATCCAATGCCCGTACCTTTACCGGCATCCTTCGTAGTAAAGAACGGGTCAAAGATTCGATCTCTTACGGATTCTGGCATTCCCGGGCCATTGTCAGCAATGCAGATTGCCACAAATTGAGAATTAGAGGCTGATCCTTGCGTTTCTCCGGTTCCTTCTCCCATGTCTCCACTTTTGAGAAAAGTAGAAATCGTAATTTGATTAGGAGTCGCTTCCATCTCCGCTAGAGATCGAAGCTTGTCATACTCATCTAAAGCGTCAATCGCATTGCTGAGGACGTTCATAAATACTTGATTTAACTGGCCGGCATAGCACTCTATCAGCGGCAATGGCGCGTATTCTTTGATGATTTGAATGGCTGGCCGGTCTGAACGAGCTTTCACACGGTGGTGCAGAATTAACAGAGTGCTGTCAATGCCTTCATGAATATCTACCGGCTTCATTTCTGACTGATCGATTCGGGAAAAATTGCGTAAAGACAAGACAATCTGGCGGATACGATCGGCACCCAGTTGCATTGAGGACAACATTTTAGGCAGATCCTCAAGGATAAAATCCAGTTCCACCTGTTCCATCAAATCGAGGATTTCTGCCTTTGGGTTCGGGTAATGTTGCTGG
Source organism: Microcoleus vaginatus WJT46-NPBG5 (assembly GCA_019359355.1). GTDB lineage: Bacteria > Cyanobacteriota > Cyanobacteriia > Cyanobacteriales > Oscillatoriaceae > FACHB-68. The sequence continues at coordinate 87,138 of JAHHHM010000004.1, forward strand.
TAACTCTGTAGCAGTTCCAGCAAATCTCGCGTGTATTGTGTGGTGTGAATCAGGTTGCCGGTGATGAAGTTAACTGGATTGTTAATTTCGTGCGCCACGCCGGCAACTAACTGACCCAGAGAAGACATTTTCTCGCTTTGAATCAGTTGGGTTTGCATCTGCTGAACTTCGTCAAGCGCCACAGCCAACTGTTGAGCGTGAGCATTTGCAGAAAGAGCTGATTGTAGGCTTTGTTGATACAGTTCCGCTTGCTGAATCGCCACTGCCGCTTGAATTGCTAAATGTTGCAGCAATTCCACTTCTGCCGGCTGCCAATTACGCGGTTCCTGACACTGATGAGCAATCAGTAATCCCCACAAGTTTGAATCTATCTGGATCGGAACAATCAAATTGGCTTGAATTTGAAGACTGTCTAAAAACTCCCGGTGACAGGAGCTAATCTCTTCTTGCTCGACATTATTAATCGCCCGCGTCTTTCCTTTCAGGTAGAGTCTGGCACAATCCTCTGGAATGCACTCACTCGCAGCTTGGATGCCTAAAACCGAACGCCAATTACCTCTAACTTCTTCAACAGTCACTTCCCCACTGCCATCTATATTGAGCTGGTAAATTACTACCCGATCTGTATTTAATAGATTTCGCACTTCTCGGACAATGGTTTGGAGAATAGTTTTTAAATCCAGTGTGCTGCGGATTTGCTCTGTCACTTGTTGGACAACTTTGGTATAGTCTAATGACTGTTGCAGTTGGGCTGTTCGCTCTAAAACTTGACGCTCCAGATTAGCATTTAAAGCCCGCACTTCTTGGTATAAAAGATACTGCTGAATCGCCATTGCAAAATGAACGCCTAACGCTTGAGCAAGTTGGATTTCTTCAGCACTCCACTCTTGAGACTGACCTTTTTTCAACTCTCGCCAAACTTCAAACGAGTGTCTAGGAAGCACTTGTTTTTGGTTCGTGTCAAAGCATCCCGCCCACAATCGTTCTGTATCAATTTCATTGCGAAAAATACTTAGAATTCCCAAAAATTGCTGCCGGTAATAGAGGGGAATGACTAGCAGCCCCCGGATTGCTGTGGGCTGAAATGCCGGCGTTAAAACGCGGAACAGTGGTTCTTTATAGAGATCCGAAACCGCCCAAATGTTGGGATGACTTTGCCCAGAGGCTTGTGAATGAGTGGGTTTAAAACCGGCTCTCATCCACTGCTGCCACAGGGGATGTTCTTCAAGCAGCCCATTGTTTCCTAGCGTTGAAAGTGCCGGTTGCTCGCCGCAGGTGAACAGTTTAGCTGTACAAGCAAAAGACGTATTACTTTGCGAGGTGTTTTCTGGGGTGATGTAAATTCTGCCACCGGCTCCTTGAAAAGCGGCGACGGCTGCTTCCAACGCGGCTTCTAATTGAATGCTGGGTTGAGCATGGAGGAGGGCGGAAATTTGGTTAATTGTTGCTTCTCGTGCTTGCTTTTCGCGAGCTTGACTGAGCAGAATTGAATGCGTGATGGCGATTGAGACTTGATCGACGATTTGCTGAAGCACCTGTAGCTGTTGCTCAGAAATCTCTAGGGTTTCCGAGTGATGGGAGACGAGCAATCCCCAAAGCCTATCACCATCCACAATCGGCACCACAACAGACGACTGCACACCCATTGCCGTCAGATAGGTGGCATGACAAGGATCTAGCGATTGATAGCGGATATTTTCAGTTTCCAAGAATTTGCCGGTTTCAGCGCAATCCAAAGGGCTTAAACCGATTTGCTGCTGCCCAACATTCACAATAGATCGCACACGCGCCGTGCGAAACAATTCACGAGCATGAGGGGGAATGTCATCGGCTGGAAAATTTAGCCCTAATAAGGATGGCAGGCGATCATTATAAATTGATTCCGCAATAACTTCGCCACTCTCATCTCTATTAAAGCGATATATTTTCACCCGATCCGTATTTAAAAATGCTCGCACTTCGGCAACGGTTGCCGTTAAAATCTCTCGTAAATCCAAAGACTGGCGGATTCGCTGAGTGATCCGGTAAAGTAAAATTTCCCGATCCAGACGCTCTTGGAGTAATTCGGTATTGTCTGTGAAATTCATTTTTTTATCTGCGAAGCTTAATTGATTTGGCAGTTACCAGATTCTGGAGTTTTTTAGCCGCCTCCGGCATCAGTAGGATTCTGGAAACAGTATTTAAAAATAGACAAGCAAGTGACTTAAGTTAACTGTTTATTCAAATAAGTTAACAAACCCAGAAGTTCGCCTGAAAAAGTCGGGGGGATCATCAAAGGTGGCTCTCACCTCAATGGTTCTCAAAGATGCTTCGCTGGAAGTCTGCTCACTCATTAGGCCAACATTTGAGTTTTCGGGTTAAAGTTAAAGCACCCGGATCTTCTGGGCTTTACAATTGAGTTTCAAAGTATGGGCAACTTCCACTGAAGGGCAAATCGCGCTGTAAATTTTTGAACCGGCTCTGGGAAAGGGGGATTTGGCACAAGCCTGAAAAACCTACGTTTTTCTTTTATTTTATAATTATTCCTCCTGGCTTGTAAAAAGTTAGAGTCGGTCTATATGCAAGTTATTATAATCTCAGTTTAGCTGGCTGCCAAATGCTGCCGGATTTGCTGGCGGACACTCATCAAAATTTTCCCTAAATGATTTTGGCCGGTTTTCTCAGGACCACAGCCCCAGTAGCAATCAGTGGGCGAATCTTCTACAATCTCTGCCTCGCCGGTGGCTAGCAGCAAGGTTTGGATATCGCCATGAGTCAGAAATTTGGTTAATACGGCTTCTCGCATAATCATATATTTGGCAGATTCCCAGTCTGAGCGAAGTTTGCGATTCTTATCACGCCCGATTGCAGCGGCTTCCTCTGGTGTCGCAGCGCTATGAATTAAGGGGATGATAAATTCATCTTCGCTACCGGCAAATTTTTGCGCTTGATAATAATGCTCTACAGTTTGCCAGTCTTTGCCGGCTAAGTGAATTCCGTGGAGAGAAAAGTTTGAAAAGTACCCGTAAGCATCGCCAACTTTGTAAAAATAAATGATCATACTGATTTTAGATTTTAGATTTTAGATGCGCCTGTCAAATTGAAAGCCAGTGTGAGCGCTGAAATTAGAAAAAGATGTTCACAAGGTTTTGATTTTGACCGCCGAGGGTAAAAACTGGTAAAATTCATAAGTTGATCGAGTTTGAGCTTATGGGAAATTCATTCAGACTTGACAAGAATCAACCGGATAGGATTTTGCAGAGTCGTTTGGCATAACTCCAATTTATATGATGCCTTTAAATGGCAGCAGAGAGTTTGCCAATTTAAATTCAATCGCAATGGGCGAACACGAGCGAGCTTTGATAATGTCTGCTGGAACTTTTGAAAAAACAAACCTTGGTTGGCAAATTCAGCAATTCCAACAACAGATGGGAGAGTGGCTGGCGTTGCAATTTTCTAAATTATTCTCCAATATCCCGGAGGTAAATTGGCCATCTAGGGCGCTTGAGTGGGGCTGGCTATATTGGTTATTTAAAGGGTTATTCTGGATAATACTAGGCTTGCTGGTGAGTTGGTTGGTTTTGCAACTGTTAGGGCAATGGCCGGCACTCCTCGATACATTCCGTTTACGACGCAGAAAGGGGGACTTAGAGCCGGCAGCCAGAGCGGATCGCCCCTTAACGGCGGATCTGTGGCTGGTGCAAGCGCAAGAATTTCAGCGACAAGGAAACTACCGACAAGCTTGTCGAGCACTTTATATGGCAATGTTGCAGCGTTTAAATGACACGGGTGTGGTTCCGGGAGAACTCAGCCGCACCGATGGAGAATACCGGCAATTATTGCAGCAGCAGTCGCGACAAGTCCAGCCCTATCAAATTCTGATCGCCACTCACGAGGAGCAGTGTTTTGGCGATGCCGATGCAACACTTGATGACTTTAACCGATGCCAGCAAGCTTATCGAGAGATACAGCCGTGAGACAACTTTCAAAGCGCCGGTTGTTGATGCTGGGGGCGATCGCCATTGCAATCATTGTGCTGCTCACCTTATTTTTAGCACCAAGTACCAACCAGCAAAGCACGGGTTCTACTTACAGCCGTTCTCCAGATGGCTACGGCGCTTGGTACGCTTTTATGGAAACACGGGGAACGCCGGTTCAGCGTTGGAAAAAACCCTTAGAAGATTTACCGGGATTTCCCGCTCAAACTTCAGAATTGATCACTCTAGAAAGGCTGGGAAAATCTCCAATTCAAAATACTATCACTCTGTTGCAAGTTAACAGGGAAATAAGGGGGGAAGAGATTAGCAAAAAAGAAAAAGAATGGGTTGAAAAAGGCAATACGCTGGTAATTTTGGGAGTCCCTAGCCGGATAACAGAAGCCGCTTTTACGACACAGCAAGAATCTGCTGCCGGCCTAGTTAAGATTGAAACGCGACGCCGAAAATTGAGAGAGCGAAAAAATCAGCCCTATCTGCCGGCACAACAAGACGGAAACATCGCTGAATCTGTCCTAGGTGATCGCTTTGGGGCAGTCGTTTGGCAACAAAAAATAGGAAAAGGCCGGCTAATTTTAGCGGCAACACCCCATTTAGCAGCGAATGCCTATCAAGATGAGCCAGGAAATTATCAATTTCTAGCACAGTTGCTAACTCAAGATAATCAAAAAATATGGGTAGATGAATATATTCACGGCTACGAAGAATTATCGGCGGACAAAGGTAAAAAAGCGCAGCGCCGTCTGTTGAGTTATTTGGCAAACACACCTTTGTTTCCGGCAATCCTGCAAACGGCTATTGTGCTGATAATCGCGATTTGGGCTGCAAACCGGCGATTTGGAGTGCCGCAATCTTTAGAGGTGCCGGTGGTTGACAACAGCGAAGCGTACATTAAAGCCACTGCCGGCATTTTGGAAAAAGCAAATAGCAGTGAATTTGTCCTTGATATTGTAGGCAAAGAAGAACAAATTCAGTTGCAAAAAGCTTTAGGATTAGGGCCGACATTACTTGAACCGGATTCGCTAATTACTGCTTGGGTGCAGCAAACAGGACAACCGCCGGTTGAACTTGAAAAACTTCTCCATCTTCATTCTCAAAAGCGACGAATGAGTGAGAAAGAGTTGCTAAGCTGGTTGAGCAAATGGCAAACGCTGCGCCGAGATTTGGGCTAAAATAAGCCGCAATTAGGAAATAAAAGTTTTTGATTACCCAATTTCCAGATTCTTCTGTTTCCAATTTATTTAACAACTAATCACAGACACAGATTTAATGAGCGACTCAAACACTGTATTTACTCGTCTCAGCCAAACCCTCAACCAAATCGTTGTCGGTCAATCAACACTGGTGCAGCAGTTGCTAGTAGCAATGCTTGCCGGCGGTCATGTAATTTTAGAAGGGTTGCCAGGAACCGGCAAAACGCTTTTGGCTCAAGTCCTTGCCAGATTGGTGCAAGCAGACTTCCGGCGAATTCAGCTAACGCCAGATATTTTGCCGGCGGATATTTTAGGGACAAATATTTTTGATCTCAACACCCGAAATTTTACCCTGAAAAAAGGGCCAGTTTTCACTCAAGTATTATTGGCTGATGAAATTAACCGGACGCCGCCGAAAACCCAAGCGGCCCTCTTAGAAGCAATGGAGGAACAGCAGGTCACTTTGGATGGGGAAAGTATGCCTTTACCGGAGCTATTTTGGGTGATGGCGACCCAAAATTCCCTAGAATTTGAAGGAACTTACCCACTACCAGAAGCGCAGTTAGATCGGTTTTTATTTAAGCTGATTGTCGGTTATCCAGAGGCGGCGGCAGAAAAGCAAATGTTGCTCAATTCTCAGGCCGGTTCGCCGTCGAGACGTTTTGATTTAGCACGTTTAAAACCTTTGGCAACGGGGGAACAAGTTTTGCAAGCGCGTCAAGCAGTAAGAGCAATTAAAGTTGCCGATAATGTGATGGATTATCTATTAAATTTGGTACAGCGTTCCCGGCAACATCCTGATTTAGCATTGGGTGCTTCTCCCCGTTCTGCTGTAGCTTGGTTGCAGGCAAGTAAAGCTCATGCTTGGCTAAATGAGCGCGATTTTGTAACGCCAGATAATATTAAGGCAATCGCTGCACCTTTGTTACGTCACCGGCTGATTTTAAAGCCTGAAGCGCAATTAGATGGGTTGCAAGTGGATGCGGTTGTCAGCACACTGTTAAATCAGGTGCCGGTACCGAGGTAAGTTCAGCATTTAAAACAATGATTCCTTCTCAACGCGTTTATTTACTGTTACTTCTAGGCATTGCCATCGCACCGGCACTCGCCATCGCCTTTAACAATCAGGTCAGCATCATCGGCACGTTGCTCTATGATGCCGGCATCTTGTTATTAATGCTTTTAGATAGCTTACGGGTGAAAAGTCACCGTGTAGAAATCACGCGCACGCCCCTTGGACGCCTCTCGATTGGGCGGGATAATCCGGTTATTTTGTCAGTGCAAACACTCAAGCAGCCGGCAAATATTCAAATTCGGGACGGCTACCCCGTTGAGTTTGAAGTTTCTTTGCCGGCGCTACAGGCTTCCTTGCCGGCAAACACCACTCAAGAACTCACTTACACCGTTAAGCCGAGCCATCGAGGTGAGTATCTGTGGGTAGACATTCAGGCGCGGCAGTTGGGTGCTTGGGGGTTGGCTTGGCATAATTGGAAAATTCCAGCAGCTCAAAAGGTAGCTGTTTATCCGGATTTGTTGGCATTACGGGCACTTTCGATTCGCCTGACGCTGCTATCAACCGGCAATATGCCACAAGCGCGTAAATTTGGCATGGGGACGGAGTTTGCCGAATTGCGGGAATACAGCAGTGGCGACGATCCCCGCCTGATCGATTGGAAAGCCTCCGCGCGCGGGTTTAGCGCACCCAGCCGGATGCCGCTCCAAATCAGGGTTTTAGAGCCAGAACATGAGCAAACTCTGATGATTTTACTGGATCGCGGACGCCTGATGACGGCACGGGTGCAAGGATTGAAGCGATTTGATTGGGGGTTAAATGCGACGCTGGCGCTGGCTTTGGCTGGGTTAAATCGCGGTGATCGCGTGGGGGTTGGCGTGTTTGATCGTGAAGTAACCACCTGGATACCCCCAGAACGGGGTCAGCATCATCTCAGCCGGCTCATTGAGCGACTCACACCGATTCAGCCGGTGTTATTAGAACCCGATTATATAGGTGCTGTAACAAATTTGGTCAAACAGCAAACTCGGCGAGCGCTAGTAGTATTAATTACAGATATTGTTGATGTGACTGCTTCTGCCGAACTTCTTGCCGGTTTAGCACGTTTGACGCCGCGCTATTTGCCATTTTGTGTGACTCTGCGCGATCCTCAAGTTGACTCTCTCGCCCATACTTTCACCGAGGATGTGTCTGCAACTTATACCCGTGCGGTTGCTTTAGATTTAGTCTCTCAGCGACAAGTTGCCTTTGCAAAGTTAAAGCAGAAAGGCGTGCTGGTTTTAGATGCGCCGGCTCATCAGATTAGCGATCAATTAGTCGAACGTTACTTACAACTCAAAGCACGGAATCAACTTTAATCTTGGCAGCCTCCCAGATTGGCAAAAATTTGAGGAGTGGGAGCATCTTGCTCCCTCTGAAAATATCACCTAGCTCACTCATGAGGAAATCATTGGAGTGCAGGCTTGCGGCTACAATACTTGACCAATAGCGCAAATAATCCGATTCCAACCAAGTATTTCAGAGGCTCTGGAATTATTGGATTGGGTGAGAAAAACCCTTCAATGATGCCGGCAATGATCAGCATCGGCACAACACCAAATACTAATTGCGCGGCCTGAGAACCGTAAAACTTTAGAGCGTCAGCACGGCGATATTTACCGGGAAAAAGAATCGCTCTGCCTATCAAAAGACCGGCACCTCCTGCAAGAAAGATTGCCGGCAATTCCAAGGAACCGTGAGGAAAGACAAACGCCCAAAAAGGATAGGCTAAGTTATTCTGACCCACAAGGGCGGCGAGTGCACCGATATGTAGCCCATTCACGACGAGAATAATAACTGTTGCTAAACCAGCAGTAATTCCCCCGGCAACTGCTGTAAATGATACTTTTAAGTTGTTAACCATAAGTTCGCTGGATGCCAAAGGTTCAATGCCAACAATTGAACCCATCCATAATTCATGCCGATCTCGTACTTTTTCTATTATGTCTTCTGGCACCATCAGCGACATAAATAACGGATCTTGCCAAGCAAACCACCAAGCAATTAAAATGCCGGCCATAAAGATAGCGGTAGCAATAGCAATATAAAGCCAATTCTGTTGGATGGCTGCCGGTAAACCCCAGCGATAAAATTCCACCACTGCTTGCCATTCCTGCCGGCGTGAACCCTGATAAATTTGGGTATAGCTGCGGGAAGTCAAAATTTGCAAGTCTCGCACCAAACTTTCTCCCGCTTGGTGGGTTCGTGCCCGTGCCAGATCCGCAGAGACAGAACGATACAAACTAGCCATTTGCCGGATTTCATCTGCTTTTAAAGATTTCAAACCTTTTTGTTCAATTTGCATTAAAAGTGCATCCAACTGTTTCCAGTTTGGTTCCCGTCTCGCGATCCAGCGCTGAATATTCATAAAGTTTCTTAAAACCTTGCCGGTGACTATGCCTAGGGTAGCTTAAGATAGCGTCAAGCAAGCACGTCCTCATCAACGAGAGGATTTTACTGATGTCTAAAAATATTAGTCCTCAAAGTCCAATCCAACCGCTGAGTATCGGTAATGTCGTCAGTGCTGGAGTGCGAATCTATCGCTCTCATCTTAAGTCCTATTTGTGGCTAGCTCTCCAAGCGTCTTTGTGGGTGATGCTTCCCTTGGTACTGCTGGCTCCTGTGAGTGGATTTCCTGTTTATTTTCAAGCTAACCCTTTTGCTATGTTAGCTCTTGTTATAGCTGCGTTAGCTCTACTGATTTATGGCTTTGCAAAATATTACGCTTTTTCCGCGCTCATCTCGCGCTTAGCTTTTAGCGAATTAATCAACAAACCTGAAAGTGTCACTACAGCAAAAGACAAAATAAATTCCCATTTCTGGTCATTTTTTTGGTTGAGCATTCGGATTGGATGTTTGCTGTTTTTAGTTTACTTTGGATTAGCCTTTGTGGGGGGTCTTTTTTCTGTTATTTTGGGCGCTGTGTTAAGTTCAATATTCGGTCGAATGGGCAACCTTTTATCCTTAATTCCACTTGTATTAATTATCTTGTTTGGGCTGACGTGGTTTTTCTCTCGATGGCTGGTTGCTGAAGTTCCACTAGCCGTTGAGGAAGGATTTAACATCCGGCAAAGCATTGCTAGAAGTTGGGAATTAAGTAAAAAATCTGCTTTTAGAATTCAAGCTATCCTTCTAATTGGTTTTTTAGTATCCGTTCCTCTTGTGCTGGTTACTAATTTTTTACCCTCGATCTTTCTCCTAGGAGTTGAGCCAAATTCTCCCCGCTATTGGATTGTGTATTTCATTTCTTTAATTACGGGTTTATTAGGAAGTGCTTTGGTACTGCCGTTCTGGCAAACAATTAAAGCTGTTTTATACTATGATCTTCGCAGCCGGCGAGAAGGGTTGGGTCTAAAACTGCGTGATCGCGAAGTTTAATAATCTGTACTAGGTGCCATGCGTTTTTTTAATCGGGTCACGCTTCAGACACCAGAAAGTGTAGAACTAGAATTCACACTAGCCGGCATTGGAAATCGAGCCTTGGCGTTGCTAATTGATTATTTGGTCTGGGGTTTAATTCTTTTTCTAGTTTTGATTGTCTGGTATTTTTTTGCGACTCAGCTAGTTGATTTGTTGGACCCGCTGAGCGGCAGTAACAATCTGCAACTGTGGCTAATCTCAATTTGGATTCTAATTACATTTTTTATCTATGTGGGGTATTTTGTTTTCTTTGAAACTCTATGGCAAGGACAAACACCCGGTAAACGCTTTGCAGGAATTCGCGTAATTCGGGACGATGGGCGCACGGTTGGATTGCAACAAGCGACGTTGCGGGCGCTGCTGCGGCCTGTTGATGATACTTTGTTTATCGGCGCAGTTTTGATTATGCTGACTCGCCGGGAAAAACGCTTGGGAGATATGGCAGCCGGCACCGTTGTGATTCAAGCAGATCGAGCAGTTGCACCGGCACGTTTTCCCATATCTGAGCCGGCGCAACAGCTAGCAGAACAGTTGCCCTATTTGTCCAATTTACCCGCCTTGCTACCAGACGACTTTGCCGTGATTCGAGAGTATTTGCAACGGCGTAGCGCGATGGAACCCAAAGCTAAATCTGAATTAAGCCGGCAGCTAGCCAGTCAAGTTAAAAACGTGATTGCCTTAGAAGAGTTGCCAGAAAAAGTCAGCGCAGACGTGTTTCTAGAAGCTGTGTATCTGGCTTATCAATCGAATAGGGCTTAGGAGAGGATAAGGGGGAGAAATACATCATCACCCTCATCCCTCAAAAACACTCAGCACTTATACTCTAATCACCGGCCACCTGTTAAGAAACTCTTACTCAGGCGTTTAATTGCACGATCTGCCACATCAGAGTAACGCAAGTCTCCACACAACACTCTTCCTAGCGTCTGAGTGGCTGCGGGGCGCTTAACACCAACTTTGTAAGCAACACCGGGGAATTGGAAGAAGACGCCCGATAAGCGCTGCGCCCACACCATATCACTGCCCCATTCTTCTTGGATCGTCTGGGTGTAGTTTTCCAAAGCGTCACCGGCACCAGAAAGCGCCCGATCAATTGCTTCTGAGGCTTTTAAACCACTAAACATTGAGGGGCGAATGCCTTCGGCTGTAAACGGATCAACCACACAAGCTGCTTCGCCGGCTAACACAGCATTTTGAGTGTGAAGCTTTTGGTTGCCATCCCACAAACAAAGCGGATGGGTGTAGTATTTGCCAGTGCCGGCATTCGCACCCAACCCAGCTGCATATTCAGCTAAAACGCTGTTGAAATCTTTCGGGTCACCGCCGCGAAAAGTGCTAACCCCAATCGAATAGCCATCTGCTTTCGGGAAGTTCCAAATAAAGCCATTTTTCTGCAAGCCAAATTCAAAATTGACGACAGGGTTAGTTGCCGCTTGCGCTGAGTCAATTTCCAGTGCGCCGGCTAACCGCTTTTTCGGTTCCTTAAAGCGCAACCACTTGGACATCGGCCCTTTAGCACCATCCGCCGCAATCAAATAACGACCTTGAACCGGCCCATTTGCCGTATTGACTTGCCAATGGTCATTTTTGAACTCAATGCCGGTGACTTCCGTATTGTCTCGCAGTTCCGCTCCTTGCCTTTGCGCTTGCTGGATCAAGAAGTGGTCAAATACATCCCGTCGCACCATCCAAATTGGCTCTTTAACTTGCAGATCCACATCTACAGGATCTTCCAGCTTCCAAGTGGAGCGCACCCGGTTAACTTTTAGAGAAATCGCTGGAGAAAAATCAAAATCAAACCACTGAGCAATCGCAGGAGACACCCCACCGCTACAGGGTTTATAGCGTGGCAGAGATTCTTTTTCCAGCACAAGAACGGAGCGCCCCCGCTTTGCCAAGTGATACGCAGCAGTTCCACCGGCAGGGCCGGCACCGACAATGATGCAATCAAACATCTTTAGGTAATTGTTATTTGTTAATTACTAATTGCCAGCTCTCAGGTGTAAGTTCCCGGATAAAAATTCCCTTGACTTCACACATTTGAGCGCTGAGCATTAATTTTAGACTGTCGTGATATCTTTTTCTTTTTCCGCTAGCAATTCCTCAATCCTGGCAATGTACTTATCCGTCAGCTTTTGAATTTTATCTTGCAAATCCCGCGACTCATCTTCTGTAATGTCTCCATTCTTCTCCTGTTTGCGAGTCGAATCGACACCATCGCGCCGGATATTGCGAATCGAAACTTTCCCCTCTTCCGCATATTTCGCAGCAATCTTAACCAATTCCTTGCGGCGATCACTTGTCAGAGGCGGAATGTTCAACCGAATTACTGAGCCATCGTTATTAGGCGTCAAACCAACATCGGACAGAGAAATTGCCTTCTCAATCGTATTCAAACTGCCGCGATCGTACGGTTGAATCGTAATCGTGGTTGAATCCGGTGTGTTGATATTCGCCAAGGATTTGAGCGGTGTTGGCGTGCCGTAATACTCCACCGTCACCCGATCAAGCAGCGAGGCATTCGCGCGACCTGTGCGAATGGTATTAAACGAGCGTTGAGTTGACTCAACCGCCTTTTGCATATGGCTTTCAACATCAGCTAACTTCACAAGAACCTCCCACAATTGTTCCGACAGATTCACCCATAACTGCTCGGCGGATGTTTCCTCCGACCGAGATATCAAAGACCATGATAGGAATGCTGTTTTCTTTACACAACGCGATGGCTGTACTGTCCATTACCCGCAGATCATGGGTCAAAACATGGCTATAGGTCAAGCTTTTAAACCGGCGAGCGTCTGGATTGAGATGGGGATCGGAATCATAAATCCCATCTACCTTGGTCGCCTTAAAAATTACATTCGCATCAATTTCAGCAGCGCGTAAAGCGGCTGTTGTATCCGTTGTAAAGAAAGGGTTTCCAGAGCCGGCACCAAAAATCACAGTCCGTCCCTTTTCTAAATGGCGAATCGCACGCCGCCGAATGTATGGCTCTGCCACTTCCTGCATCGCGATAGCTGTTTGCACCCGCGTTGGCACCCCAATTTTTTCTAGGGCATCTTGTAAAGTCATGGCATTCATGACCGTAGCAATCATGCCGATGTAGTCTGCTGTGGCCCGATCCATCCCCGCAGAAGCCCCTTTGACTCCCCGAAAGATATTACCGCCACCGACTACAATGGCCATTTGGACGCCACTAGCCACTACATCGGCCACCTGTTGAGCGATTTCATGAACCACTACTGGATCGATGCCATAGCCTAGGTCGCCCATTAGGGCTTCACCGCTCAGCTTCAGCAGAATCCGCTGATAAACTATCCCCATGCTGCGACTATGTTATTAACGTCAAATTCCTCCACCTTAACATACCAGTAGAGGGGCATTTTGCAACGTTTCTACTCAAAATCGGAAGGAAAAAATAGGGACTAGGGGCTAGGGGAGAAATATCTCTAATCCTCAATGCCCCATGCCCCATACCCTTCACTACTGTCTCCACTTGACAGAGCAGCCGATTGCTTCGGTGAACGCAATACTCACCGGCTCTCCCTGAAGCAATTGTGTCAGTGCGTTCCGTAAATAAGGCACTCCCACTGCTTCTGGGTCATTAGCATTATCATCAATTTGTCCCCGGTAACGCACGAGGCCATTTGTGTCTAACAAAAATACCTCAGGCGTTTTCTGTACTCCAAAGCAATGAGCCACATCTTGGGTGACATCCCGAATATAGGGAAAATTCAGTTGATTGCTGGCTGCGAAGGTTTTCATATTTTCAAAGCTATCTTCGGGATACTGGATCGCGTCATTGGCGTTAATCCCGATTAAAGTAAAGCCTTGAGCTTGAAAATCCGCTTGAATTTGTTTGAGCCGGCCAAGATAGAGGCGCACATAAGGGCAGTGATTGCACATGAATATGACGCCAACCGCCCGAAAACTTTCGAGATATCGGGCTAAATGATGTACCGTATCGTCAATTCCAGGCAGTTCAAAATCGGGAGCGTAGCTGCCAATCGGAGTATCTGTCATTTCCATGAGAACTCACTTTCCATAGCGCGTAAATCACAATAACTCATATCACTGTCATCGGCCATCGTCGGTTTTACGCAATTGACCGATGACAAATGACAAGCTACCAGCCTTGAGCCATCGCTTGGTATCCAATAAGTTTATAAACCAGTTTGGCTGCGGTGAATTCTGAAACCACGGAATCGGCAACCGGCGCTAATTCCATCACGTCACAGCCAATCACTTCGTGAGACTGACACACTCGTCGCAAAAAGGTTGTCAGGCTGTACCAATTCAACCCACCCGGTTCTGGGGTGCCAACGCCCGGTATTAAGGTGGGATCAAGTCCGTCAAGATCAATGGTGAAAAACACCCGTTTTGTTTGGATGCCGGCAATCGCGCGATCCATCCAATCGGGTTGGCTAACAATATCGCGTGCGCGGAACACCGGCAGATGTTTTTCTTTGATCAGATCGGCTTCTTCTTTACAAATGCTGCGAATGCCGATTTGTAAGGTTGGCAAGCCCATGTCTACGATCCGGCGCATTACACAGGCGTGGTTGTGAATTGAGCCATGATACTCATGGCGTAAATCCCCGTGAGCGTCGATTTGAATGACGGTGAAAGGTTCGTCTGGATACGCCATCCGATAAGCTTCTACAACGCCGGTGGTGATGCTGTGTTCGCCACCCAAGGCAATCACAAATTTACCTTCTTGAATCAGATGGTAAATCGTCTTGCTGGTAACTTCTAGCATTTCCTCAGACGAAACGGACTGGCCATTGCGGGTATCGGCAATTGCGGAATGAGTGAAAATTCCCACTTCATAGCAGGTTTCCCGATCTAATTCCTCGTCGTAGCATTCAAGCTGATCCGAGGCATTGAGAAGGTGAGCCGGCCCGTTTTCGCAACCTCGCCGATAGGTGGTTGTGGCTTCGTAGGGAATGGGCAAAATGACAACGCGGGAATCGTCGTAGGCAACCTCGATCTCAGACCCAAGAAATGGCTGTATAGCAGCAGGAGTTTGAACCGGCATGGCAGAAGTAATAAAAAGCGAGTTGCAACATTTTGATCCTGACATACTGTGCTGCGGTTGGTACACTCGGCTGATACCCCTGATGCCGGTGTGAGGTTGCCTGATCGCAATCAAAGGGGTGCTGCGGCTAATGGCATTCTTGTGGAATTTATTACAAAATTTTAAGAAGATACCCGCTGACGATTGGCCATTAGCTTTTAGATAATTTTTTTCCCATGACTTTCTCTGCTGCAACCCCATCAACCCCTGCTGCCGGCACCACTGCAACGACTCACACCTGGACTTGGCGAGGGTTTCCCATTTGTTACCAAACCCAAGGCAAGGAAGGGCCGGTTGTTGTGCTTATACATGGTTTTGGCGCTTCTTGTGGCCACTGGCGCAAAAACCTGCCGGTGTTGGCAGCCAATTGCCGTGTCTACGCCTTAGACTTAATCGGCTTTGGTGGCTCAGCTAAACCTACTCCCGGCGTTGAGATTTCCTACACCTTTGAAACGTGGGGACAGCAAATTGCAGATTTCTGCCGCGAAGTTGCCGGCACTCCCGCTTTTTTAGTCGGCAATTCCATCGGCTGTATTGCCGCAATGCAAGCCGCTGTTGATCATCCCGATATTGCCTTGGGGGTGGCGCTGCTAAACTGTTCCTTGCGGCTACTGCATGATCGCAAACGCACCCAACTTCCCTGGTATCGCAGTCTAGGCGCACCCATTGCACAGAAAATTCTATCCATCAGCTGGATAAGCCAGCTATTTTTTAACCGGCTCGCCACACCGGCAACCGTGCGGAAGATTCTTTTGCAAGCCTACAAGCGCCCGGAAGCCGTGACAGACGAACTCATTGAGATGCTCCTGGTGCCGGCTCGTGATCCGGGTGCAGTGGGCGTATTTGTAGCGTTTACTGCCTATTCTCAAGGGCCGCTGCCAGAGGATTTGCTGCCTCAGCTACCTTGTCCGGCGCTGATGTTATGGGGAACCGCAGATCCCTGGGAGCCGGTGGAGTTGGGACGAAAGTTGGCCCAGTTTTCCACTGTACAGAAGTTCATTCCCTTAGAAGGAGTGGGCCACTGTCCCCAAGATGAAGCACCGGAGTTAGTCAATCCCATTTTGCAGCAATGGATTTTGGAACAGTCAGAGTTGTTAGATGCCGGTCATTAAGATCGCCTTTGATTGATTGGCTAGTTTACTGACTCAAAAGCTTTCCAAAGTCAGCTATCAATTCTGACAGTAATGTGTCAGGATTGAAGGGCCGATAACCGAAGAATCTATTAATAAAGCTTTAAAGTGCTTCTTATCAAGAATTCGATAAATTATTAAAATCAACAGGCTATCTATTTAAATATTAATTTTTTATTACTTTATATTCCAACGTATTCTTGCATTTTATACCTAAAGAGAACTTGCCATTAAAATCTCAAAAATTCTGCATCACTGTAAGATTTTAGGAATCTAACCTTGAAACTCTTTACTTTACCATGCAATAATCTGCCGATTGGCAGACGGAGAGAACCGGCAAAATAGAGTATCTTGTTGGCAACTTTGTCATAGTGAGGAAAAACAACTGTGGTTCCCTTGCGCGATGTAAATCCAGTCCGCATCACCCCATACGTTACTTACGGGTTGATTATCGCCAATATCTTGGTATTTATTTATGAGATAACTTTGCCTCCGCCGGTGCTTGAGTCCTTTTTTAGGACTTGGGCTGTGGTTCCCAGAGATTTAACAATGGTCTTGGAAGGGACAGGAGTGGGTTCTTCCCCTTTTCCAGAATGGCTGACCCTAATTAGCTCCCAATTTCTACACGGGGGCTTTCTCCACATCGCCGGCAATATGCTATTCCTCTGGATTTTTGGCAACAACGTAGAGGAATCTTTAGGACGTATCAAATACCTGATTTTTTACCTGGGTTGCGGTGTACTTGCTGCCTTAACTCAATGGTTTTTTGCCAGTGGATCTGACATTCCTTCCCTGGGTGCGAGTGGAGCAATTGCCGGCGTCATGGGAGCCTATATTCTCAAGTATCCCAAGGCAGAGATTGTAACTTTAATTCCCCTCGGTTTCTTCTCAACCCTGGCTCGCATTCCTGCTTACTTTTTTCTAGGTTTTTGGTTTGTACAGCAAGCATTTAACGGCATCGTTGGTCTCAACGCGCCGGCAGATATCGGGATGCAAGGCGGCGGCATCGCTTATTGGGCGCACGCCGGCGGCTTTGTGTTTGGAGCCATTTTAGGGCCGCTGCTTGGCTTATTTAATGATTCAAAAGAGCCAAGGACTGAACAACTTTAGATTTTAGATTTTAGATTTTGGATGCGTTATCTAAAATCTAAAATCTATCATTTAAAATTCCTAACGTTATGCACTTCAGCTTGAGGGCGTTGTGGTTTGCGTGCATCTTGAGGAGACTGTGGCCCACTCACCGGCAGATAATCAGCCGGCTCTGGGAACGGTGCAGTGCTGTAAACTTCCACTGTCGTATCCGCGCCGTTAATAATGGCTCCCAAAAGTTGAATTTCTTCCGATTCAGTTAATAAATCAACATACTCAGTCATTAAACCCGATTCTGTGAACAGGGGTCGAGCCACCACCACCATGCCATCGGTGTGAGGTTCCAGCAACAGGGCATCATTACACGCACTCAGCGCCGGCGTGTCTACAATTACAAAATCAAAGCGGCCCCGAACATCCTTAAGTAGGCGTTGCAACTCACTCGATTCCAGAATCCCACCCGGTTGCCGAACCGGCCCTGGGGACGGCACCACATACAGGTTCTCAATTTCTGGAACCAGGCGAATGCAGCTATTTGGCTGGCCATAGTAGCGCAGAGGCTCAATCGAATTTTCAGGATCGGTGGCCACCTTCAAACATTGCGCCTGAGAAGGGGAACGCAAATCTGCCTCAATCAGCAGCGTGCGTTTGCCGGCCCTTGCGGAAGCAATTGCCAAATTATAAGCACAAAACGTCTTACCTTCCTTTCTGCCAACACTGGTCAGCAACAACACCTTCACAGGTTTGTCACTTACGCGACGCAGATTCGTCCGTAACCGCTCGTAAAATTCCAGATAAGGAGAATCCGACTCCACCATCACCGGCATCTCGTGACTGTCCAGGTCAAAAACCATCACAGCCGGTAAAATTCCCAAAAGCGGCACATCCCGTTCTTGTAAAGATCCGCGCACTTCTTCCATCGTGTAAAACTTGCCATCTAGCATAGACAGCAAAAAGATCAGCACGCCACCGCTAAAAATCCCCACCACAGCGCCGGCTGCCAGCGTCATCACAATCCCCATCCCCGGCTTATTGTGGCGAGCCACCTTGATCCCTTGTGGCGCAATACTCAGACTGCTAACCGTTTCTGCGCCGGCAGTTCGCGTATCGGCTAACAGCGTTTGCATCTGATCGTAAAGCGCTTTGTGAATTGCCACCTGCTGCTGCCGGCGATCACGTTCGAGCTGCTTATTCGGAATACTCGCGTATTCGTTCCTGAGTTCCTGTTCTGTGCGAACGGACGCCTCAAATTGCTGTTGCAGCCGGTCCCGCTCGGTTTGCAAACCCATGAGTGAACCAGCTACCTGCTGCCGCGCCGGATCTAAACTACTGTTTTGCCGGATTTCCGAACCACTCATCAGCGGTGCCGCCGCCCCATTTCCGCCGATCACTTCAGCCGAGCGCTGCCGCAACAACTCCTCATAAGCTTGTTGCTTGCGGCGCAACTCCACCATTCTGGGGTGATCATCGCGCAAATCCCGCTTCAAAATTTCCATTTCCGACTCAGTGGCGTGCATTTGTACGCGCAGGTTCGCCAGAATCGGATCGGCACTGAGCGCTTGAGAAACATAAGCCTGATCCGGCGTCAATCCTAGCCGGCTAGACAAGCTGCGAATTTGTGCCTCAGTTCCCTCTATTGCCAGTCGCAGTTGCCGTTGCTGTTCTTGAGAAGTCGCAATCGCACTCGGCAAAGCCCCAATCCGGGCCACCGATAGCGCCGCTCCTTCAATGCGATCAAACTGTTCGAGTTCTTGTTCAGCCGCCTTCAGCGCCTCGGTTACCGGCACTAACCGTTTTTGAATTTCTTGAACGGTGACGTCCACGCGGGTTGAGTTGACCTTATTGCTATACTCAACCATCGCCTTCATCAGCGCAGCCACCATTGCTTTCGCTTTATCTTGATCGGGCGCAAGGTACTGAATTTGAATAAACGGCGGTGCCCCTTCTTTAGGCAGCCAAATCTTAGTATTTTTTTGAATATTATTGGGAGATTCCTTCATCTGAGTTGACACTGATTGGATCACCTCAGGAGATAGCAGAAACTCCTGCGTAATAGTCGAGCCTTGCTCTTGAATTTGAGGGGTGGTCTTGGCAAAAGCCACCAGAGGCCGATTAGACGTGAGCAATCCGTCCGCGAGATAGATAGGAGCCGGATCGGGCTGGATCGCCACGACCCCTGAAGCGCCGCACACCGCCACAAAAGCAGCCACTCCAAACCATTTGTATTTGCCTACGGCGATGAGATAACGCTTAACAATTGGGGGGGTCATAGCAGCCGGCTCCGGAAGATTTTAGATTTTAAATTTTGGGTTTTAAATCACTGATTTATTCAAAAGTCAACCCTTCATTAAATTATGACGCGAATGAGTATTTAACTCACCAAGTTCTGGTTGGCGTCCCCATTTCTTTATCCGTTTCCCCGTCTCTCATTCTGCCACTCTCTCACTCAACAATCATCTCCGGCTTCCTGCGGGGGCAAATATATTTACAGCGCTATTTTGTAAGGAATCAAAAAATAGGAGAAAACCGAGAACATCACGAAAAGGCTGAGTGAACGTATTGAGAGCGTAGCTAATTCGAGCCACAAAATTCCGACCTATGACAATCACATCGTTATCTTGTAGGAGAGGATTTTGAGCCGGCTCGCCTCGAAGTGCCTCTTTGCCGTCAATTTCTAGGGTGACTGCTCTGCCTTGTTCTGGGTCAAACCGAATCAGGGCAATTTTCCGCAGGTTGGCGGTGTCTAGGGGAACGTTGTTTAGGGCATCGACAAACGTACTACCACTGGGAAGCGTCACTGTACCCGCCGCACCACTAGCGTAACTTAAAACTCGAACGTTGATCGTGGGTTTGGCCAGAGTAGAGCGGCTGACGAGCTGCCGGTCATAGGCCCGATCTTGGCCCGGTTCCAGTCTGGGGACGATCACTGCATCGCCGGTTGCCAAGCGTAAATCGGGTAAAGCGGCTGAAGTTTGCAGGGGGGTAAACAAATCGAGGGTTTCCTCGCTGAAGCGCCCATCAGCGAGTGCCCGACGCACCCGCACCACCCGCAAGTCTGCATTTTGGGTAATGCCGCCGGCAGTGAGTAAAGCGTCTGAAACCCGCGTTGCGCCGCCCTGTAGCGGGTAAAAACCCGGCTTTGCGACTTCGCCGGTAATGGTGACTTGCACGGGTGCCTGGGATGCTAGCGTCGAATTAGCGACTAACTCGCTAACCTCATCGCCATCTGAGCTGATAGGCCGTTGTGGCACAATGATTGCATCGCCTTCTGCCAGAGGAAATGCCGGCAGAACACCCCCTTGCAACGCGCTGAGCAGGTCAAGATTTTGCTCAATGACAGACCCATTTCCTAGAGCGCGGCGCACCCGTACTTGTGCTAAATCTGAGGCGGCTGTGGCCCCGCCGGCAGCCAGCAACGCGTCATACACGCGAGAAAATCCGGGCTGTAGGGCATACAAACCCGGTCGGGCTACTTCGCCTGTGACGCTAACAGCAACGGGTGTTTTAGCCGCTAAATTTGAGTTGGCGAGCGCCGCAGTGTCGTAACCCGGAGCTTGAGGAATTGTCTGTTTTGGCACGACGATGGCATCCCCGTCTTCTATCCGAATACTGGGGGGTGTGCTGCCGGTTTGCAAAGGCGTGAGCAGGTCAATATTTTGCTCGACAACTGAACCGTTCGGTAAGGTGCGGCGCACCCGCACAAAGCGCAAATCTGCGGCGGAGGTGGTGCCGCCGGCCAGGAGAATTGCAGAAGATACTCTTGGTAAAATATTGGGTGGAATGACATAAAAACCCGGTTGGGCAACTTCACCCACGACAGTTACATCCACCGGGCGCGGCACCACCAGTGCCAGGGAAATCACCGGATCAACCACATACTGATTAAGCCGTCCCCGAATTTCTGCCTGGGCTTCTGCTAAGGTTAACCCGTCTAGAAATACGCTTCCGATCAGGGGCATGACGATGTTCCCTTCCGGGTTAATTGCGCCCCCAAAATTCAGGTCGGGAAAGCGCTGCACTTGAATTTGAATTTGATCCCCCGGCCCTAAGCGATAGGTTGTATAGTCCTCTGCCCGACCGGCATCAAAGGTTGATCCTGGTAACGGCGCGTTCTGAATCGGTTGGGATGAGGGCTGCCTAGGAACTTCTAGGGGGGGTGGGGCTGGTTGGGGATAGCTGGGAATCGTCGGCCCGATTTGAGCCTGGGCACTAGCGGGAGACGCTTGGGATGGGGCACTCCAAATAAGGCCGGTAAATAATAGGGTTGTGGTGCCGGCATACAGTCCGGCAAGGGAAAACGCGGTTAACTGCTGAGTGGAAACAGTGGGCGATTTAAACATAAACAGATGCAGACAATTAAAAGTTTATTTTTTACTTTAAATTCTTAATAATTTATTTTAAATTTTGAGTGTATTTTGTACATAACTCGTGTTAAGTTTGCCAACTTTCTAGACATCAGGGAGCGTAAATTTACTTCACAAAACCCAACATCGTAAAGGAATTCAAGGCGCTAGATTCAGGCATTCTACGATTTATTTTGCCCATTTTTTTATAAATTCTCTAAAGGGCCGGCCATCAACGCCGCTTGAACCGTTTTACCTAAAGATTCAGCCAACTGTCGGGATCGCTCAATATTGCCAAAAGGCTCGATAGAAATCTGAATGCTCACCGCCACCCAAGGAACGCGCCGGTTCGATAACTGTGCCCTGCGATCTGCCCAGAACCACTGACTCGGTGCCGGATGGCCACCGTTAGGCCAAGCGTACCATTGCAAGACTGCATAAGTCTGCCGCTCGTTTCTAGCTCGCAAAAAACGCGCTTGGACGGTTGCAACCTGTTGTGCTGTAAATTTAGCCTCCCCACTGCTACCGGCTGTGTGGGGAACTGCAACGGTAAACTGCATTTGACTGTAGGAATCTAAGATCCAGCGCTGCAAGCCGCTGACATCTGTCCACTCAACTTGCGGTTGATCACTTGGATCAGATTGAGGTAATAACAGAATCAATGCTTTAGTCTGGGGAGCGTGCTGAACTTCAAGCAGTAACCAATTGTGACCGCCGATCAGGACAGTATCCTGTTGAAGCGTCTGCCAACCGGCAATGGTTAAACCTGTTTTCCGCAACCCTTTTAGCTGTTCAAGGGTGGGGACTGGGGGGGGACTTGCCCAGCGCCAGTTTCCTGCAAAATAGCCTGGAACTGCCCCGATGCCGATCAGTCCTAGCAGAAATCCCAGCAAGATAATTTTAGACAGTGGATAGCGATGCAGTAGCTTAGACAGGGGCATAGCTAGAATTTTAATTTTCACTTGACTGTGCTCTGTCAGCTATTTGCTAACAGCTAAGTGGGGAGAACCAAACCCTAACAAAACCCACAAGGCTTGAGGTAATTTTTAGGATCAATCGGAATCAATATAAAAATACTCTTTAAACTTTTCAATTCCATTGAGCAAGACCATTAACAGTGCTAGCATACCGGCAGAATAAAGATCGCCGCCCCATCCTTCGTGCAGCCAATTAAATGCTTGTTCTTGGCCGGTTCCATAAAATAAGGTAAGCAGGGTATTGCGAAGAATATTGGCAGTGACGCTAACCACAACAGTTAGCCACAAAAACACGAGGGTCGTTGCCCGTGATCGATAAGTGTCAGTCCAGTAAAGCAGCATTAAGCTGACATAAAGACTGGTGAACAACATTTTCAGACCGGCACAGTGGGGAGCGACTTCAACAATGCGTCCTCCAACAAACAGATTAATGTTCTGCACCGTAACATTCAGCCCAAATTGCGTCAAGATAAAGCCGGCGGTGCCGGCGATGAAGCTTTGCAGGGGTAAGGTGTAAGGGGCGATTAAGTAGGGAATTTCTGTGGGAGTGGCGAGCAAAACTAACAGCAGTGGAAAGGCTTGCAGCCGGATGCCTTCCTTACCTTTTATCCACAGACAAACGCCGGCAAGAACCGTTGGAAAAGACAAATTAACCAGATCCGGAAGCCCGCTGAGATAGAAGACACCCCCCAACCCCAGCAAGAAGCCACCCAACGGATGGGTGTGATCGCTTAACTTCACCCATCGATCCCGGTTGATCCAGCTGATGTAGGCGGCGAAGGGCAAACCAATCAACCCGTGGCTGAAATATTCGTGTTCCAGGCTAATTTTAATGATTTTCAGCCAGCCAGAGTACCAGTGCATCAGCAAGGGTGCATAGAGAATGGCCAGTAGGCTAAGGATCAAGCCGGTGAACAGGTATCGTTCAACAGCATCGGGAACTTTGCGATCAATGTGCATGATGTTAACTCAGGGAATTTTGGCTTGTCGTGTCCGTTGCCAACAACCAAGGACAAAAGACAAGGAACTCTCGAACCCTCTCTAATCAGCGAAGGGCTGCGGCTTGGCGAGTGATGAAAGATTCGATGCCGGCAGCGACTTGGGAAATTTGCGTCTCCTCCAGTCCGGGATACATCGGTAACGAGAGAATTTCCCGGCACAAGGCTTCTGCGTGGGGAAAATCGCCGGTTTTGTAGCCCAAATACTCGTAAGCCGGCTGTAAGTGGCAGGGAATGGGGTAATGGATGCCGGTTTGGATGCCGGCTTTGGTGAGTTCTTCCTGAAGCGCGTCGCGACTTACAGAACCAAGGGCGCGAATCGTGTAGAGATGGTAAACATGGCCGGCACTGCTTTGGTTTTGAATAGGACTGATGCCCTCGCACTGGGAAAGTAACGCGTCATACTGCTGGGCAGCTTCGTTGCGGGCGCGGTTCCAGCCGGCTAAATAGGGCAGTTTGACCTTAAGTATAGCGGCCTGCAAAGTATCAAGCCGGCTATTTGTCCCAACTTCGGTGTGTAAGTATTTCTGCGGTGCGCCGTAATTACGAAGGGTTCGCATTCTTTTGGCCACTTGTGGATCGCTGGTGACGACGGCACCGCCATCTCCAAAGGCACCCAAATTTTTGCTGGGGTAGAAGCTAAACGCTGCTGCAGTACCGATTGAGCCGGCGCGGTAGCCTTCTCGTTCGGCTAAATGAGCTTGGGCAGCATCTTCAAAAATTAGTAGGTTGTAGGTGCCGGCAAAGTCTCGCAGTTGGCGCGGGGAAACCATTTGTCCGTAAAGATGGACGGGTAAGATCGCGCGTGTTTTAGGTGAGATGGCAACTTCGGCGGCTGCCAAGTCTATCAGAGCGGTTTGCGGGTCACAATCAACGAGGATTGGCGTCGCGCCGGCACGTAGGACGCCGATTAAGGTGGCAATAAACGTGTTGGTCGGTAAGATGACTTCATCGCCGGTGTCGATGCCACAGGCTTGCAATCCCAGGGCAATGGCATCAGTTCCACAGGCAACGCCAATGCCATATCGCACACCACAGGCTGCTGCAAAGGCGGACTCGAATTCTGCCAGCGCCTCACCGAGAACGAAATCTCCCCGCCGCAGGACAGTTTGGATCGCCTGTTCTATCTCAGCTTGAATTGGCTGGTGCTGTAGTGTGAGGTCAACAAACGGAACTTTTACAGAGGCGCTAGTCATAGGGGGAGAATTTAAAAATCAACGGTCTCGCTCATCTCAAGTAAAAGACCTGGATATTACTGTTATGCCGGATCGCCACGGTGTTCACCACATCCAAGTTATGAAGAATCTGTAAAGGTTTTCACTTTTTTTTAAAGATCAGCCCTGTTTAACCTTTGGTTAAGGCGATTCACGCTGAAGAAACTACGATTGTCAGGAAAAATTTCTCACAGCGATCAGATGAAAAGGTAAGGGTTTCTGTTTTACGGTTAATGCTGCTAAGAACAAAGCGCAGATTCGCTTCAGGCATGAGCCGGTGTGACTGTTACAGTTGCTTCATTCTGGAAAAATAGCCGCGCCCCGACTCCGGTAAAAACACGCAGTTGTTCCACTAGAAATTAGGTAATCGGTTAAAATCCTATCTGGTGTCCAAAGAGAGAACAGCAAATGCCTGATTTTACACGCCGAAAATTTATCATTACGACTGCCTTGGCGGCTGGGTTTGCATTAGCCGTTCACCCAATTTCTGCTCAAGTGATCACAACAGATAGTGAAAGTTTGGTGGCAGGTGAGGTGATGATTCCTGTCACCGATGGTGAAATACCGGCTTATCGGGCAATGCCGGCAACGGGTGAGAATTTTCCCATCGTACTGGTAGTGCAAGAAATTTTTGGGGTGCATGAACATATTCAAGATGTTTGCCGCCGGTTTGCAAAGTTGGGATATTTAGCCATTGCGCCTCAAATGTTTGCTCGTCAAGGCGATGTTTCCCAGCTAAGCGATGTTCAAGAAATCATTTCTAAAGTTGTTTCTAAGGTTCCAGATGAACAAGCGCTGTCTGATTTAGATGCGGCGGTTGCTTGGGCAAAAACATCCAGTAAAGGCAATGCGGATAAACTTGCAATCACCGGCTTTTGTTGGGGAGGACGAATGGTGTGGCTATATAGCGCTCATAATCCCAATGTTAAAGCTGGAGTGGCCTGGTATGGCCGTTTGGTGGGAGAATCGAAGCCGTTAACGCCCCAGCATCCGATTGATATTGCTGCTGATTTGAAGGTGCCGGTTTTGGGGCTTTATGGCGGCAGTGATCAAGGAATTCCGAATGAAACCGTTGAGCAAATGCAGGAAGCGTTGAAAGCCGGCAACAGTGGTTCGGAAATTATTCTTTATCCAGATGCGCCCCACGCTTTCTTTGCCGACTACCGCCCTAGTTATCGCCAAGAGGCGGCTGAAGATGGCTGGCAGCGCTTACAGGCTTGGTTCAAGCAGTATGGCGTTGTTTGATAGGGTTTAATTGGGGTTGCCGGTTTAACCTCGATTATTCTTCTTTTTTGACTTCTCAAGCTCATTTACTAATCGTCCAGTAAGAAGCACCAAAACAAGATAATGATGAAAATAGGTTAGGGAGAGTTATCAACCAAATATCCCTGTAGGGGCATCGCATTCGGTTCCTACATCTTTACTTCAATGCATATTTATGGTGCCGAATACGATACCTTACGGATTACTTTCCTAGAAAATTCATCGGTGATTGCCTAGCATTCGATCTCGCAAATTTTTAATGCGATCTCGATACTTCGCTGCTTCCTCAAATTCCATTTTCTTCGCTGCTTCTTTCATTTGGGCTTCCAATTGACCGATTAACTCAGGAATCTGATCGATAGAAAGCTCATCTGCCTGTTCGCAAACGGTTTCTAACTGTTGAGCGTTGAGCCGGCGCGACAGATCCAAAAATGACAAGATGGCATTTCCTGATTTCTTAGCAATTGACTGCGGTGTAATTCCGTGCAGTTTGTTATACGCCATTTGAATCCCCCGCCGGCGATCCGTTTCGTCAATCGCTTTGATCATGCTGTCGGTGAGATTATCGGCATATAAAATCGCTTGCCCTTTCACATGACGCGCCGCCCGCCCGATGGTTTGAATGAGGGAACGCGCCGCCCGTAAAAATCCTTCTTTATCGGCATCCAAAATTGCTACGAGAGAAACTTCTGGCAAATCTAATCCTTCCCGCAATAAATTGACGCCTATTAGCACGTCAAATTCACCCTCACGCAATGCTTGGAGAATCTCAATACGCTCAATCGATTGAATTTCAGAATGCAGATACCGGACTTTAATCCCGCGCTCTTGGAGATATTCTGTCAAATCTTCTGCCATGCGCTTGGTTAAAGTTGTAATCAGCGTGCGTTCTTTCCGGTCAACTCTATCTTTAATTTCTCCTAATAAATCATCAATTTGACCAGATGTTGGACGCACAAAAATTTCTGGATCGATCACGCCGGTGGGTCGAATCACTTGCTCGGCTACCTGACCTTCTGATTTTTCGATTTCCCAGTCTCCGGGCGTCGCTGAAACAAAAATACACTGATTGACCTTTTCCCAAAATTCATCAGCTTTTAGGGGGCGATTATCGGCTGCACTAGGAAGGCGAAATCCATGCTCAATTAGCACTTTTTTCCGCGCTTGGTCGCCATTATACATCGCCCGGATTTGTGGGACTGAAACGTGAGATTCATCAATCACGAGTAGCCAATCTTTCGGAAAATAATCAATTAAACATTCTGGGGGTTCACCGGCAATCCGTCCTGCCAAGTGACGAGAATAGTTTTCAACGCCGTTGCAGTAACCGACTTCTCGCAACATCTCCAGATCGTAGCGGGCGCGTTGTTCTAGCCGCTGAGCTTCTAATAATTTCCCTTCTTTCTGCAATTCTTCCAGCCGGTTTTCTAGTTCCGACTCAATGGCTTGGCAAGCAATATCTAGGCGATCTTGTGGGGTAACAAAGTGACGCGCTGGGTAAATATTCAGAGCTTCTACGCTTTGGAGGATGTTGCCGGTTACGGGGTCAAGATAGCGAATGGCGTCAATTTCATCGCCGAAAAATTCCACTCGAATAATTCGGTCTTCATAAGCAGGGCCAATTTCTAAAACATCACCTTTCACGCGAAACCGACCTCGACCTAAATCTAAGTCGTTGCGCGTATATTGCACCCCAGCTAATTCTCGCAACAACTGACGTTGATTGACTTCGTTTCCTACTTTTAAAGGGATAGACGCTTTCAAATATTCTGAGGGAATTCCTAAGCCGTAAATGCAGCTAATGGAAGCAACGACAATCACATCCTGGCGCTCAAATAACGAACGGGTTGCTGAGTGTCTCAGCATATCAATTTCATCGTTAATTGAGGCGGTTTTTTCGATATAGGTGTCGGTGACGGGAATATAAGCTTCCGGTTGATAGTAGTCGTAGTAACTGACAAAGTATTCAACGGCATTGTTCGGGAAGAAATCCCGCAATTCGTTGCATAGCTGGGCAGCCAGGGTTTTGTTGTGCGCGAGTACGAGGGTGGGTTTGCGGATTTGCTGAATCACTGAGGCGATCGAGAAGGTTTTGCCGGTGCCGGTGGCCCCTAGTAGGGTTTGATAGGGGTGGCCGGCTTGAATGCCCTTAACAAGTTGTGCGATGGCTTGCGGCTGGTCGCCGGTGGGTTGAAAGGGGGCTTGGAGATGAAATTGCACCATAAGGTCTTTCGCAGTGGCTTCCAAATGGGATGTTAACACCGGCAGCCCGATACAGGGCCGGCTGGGATAATGTTTTACTTAATATAGGCAAAGAAAGCATTTCTGGCCGTTTGACAATTTCAACCTGCTTGTATGAACTTTTTTAACAATTATCAACTCGAAAAATTTAATCCCATCTTTCTTTTATTTTAACAGAAAATTAAGAAACATTACTGAATTTAATCAGCCTTCAGGTAGAGGGCTGGCTCAACTATATTGCTTAAGCTAAGAATAGACTTAAAATTAAAGTTGCAACTTTCACTTAAGTTCAAAGCGCTCAAAAATAAGGAGAAAGCTTATGAGCATCCAAGAAAGAGCAAAAGTGATTGGAGAGAACCTTGAAGGCAAGGCTCAAGAAGCGGTAGGTGAAATTACTTGCGATCCTGAAGATCGAGTAGAAGGTAAAGCGAAGGAACTCGACTCGCAAACTCGCCATGCTGCGGAAGAATTGAAAGAAGAGATCGACCACAAGCTGGACTAACTATCATACTTTTACTGGAGGGTCTGGGTAACTCATTGGCTACCCAGACCCTTCTTCTATTAAACAAAGGATTTGGAAGCTCAGCTAGAGCGCATTTGATTCGTGATTTATATGGGATGCGCCCAAATCTCCCATTCCTCTCGCCCTATCCCCGTCAATCTGGACAAAAAAATAAATGCGTAGCAAATGAGGACGGCAGCCGTTAAATCTGGAATCTACAGCTTTAAAAAACTTGATATTTTTATTTCATGACTAACTTCAATAGATGATTAGCAGCGATATTCTGCTTTTTCATCATCTTGTCCTGCAAACTTACAAGGAAACGCGCGATCCCCAGCTATCTTCCAAGAGTCGGAGACATCGTTTATCTTTAATCCACCTGCGGGTAGATGGCTTGATGAAGAACAGCCAATACGATGAGAGTAGATAAAACGATATCAAACAAATACGGAGTAACAAAATGAGCATAGAAGATAGAGCCAAAGCAACAGCCAGCAATCTTGAAGGCAAAGCTAAAGAAGCGATGGGTGAAGTAACCGGCGACCCTCAAGATAAAGCTGAAGGCAAAATGAAACAAGCAGAAGGCCAAACTCGCCACGCTGGTGAAGATCTCAAAGATAAAGTCAAAGACACCATTGACAAGCTATAAGCCTTTTTGTCGAGGTCGGCTGGATAGCTCATTTCTGATCTAGCCGTTCGACTTTTTTCAGCGTTTTAAATACACAAGTGGTCTAAAAGTCACTTTACAAACACAGTTTTTAAAGGAGGTTAATGTGGGTTTCTTTCAGCAAATTCGGAAAGCTTTGATAGCTCTTGTTTTGGTATTAGTTCTCAGCACAGCAACAGCTTGTGGAGGAGCAACTACAGCCCAAAGTCCAACGAGTTTACCTGGAACCACCGGCAGTGCGACTTATTCGCAATTAGAACGGGGGAATAGCGTAGCCGGTCAAGAGTTTGGCACTTGGGTTATGCAAACTGCCAAAGGACTGGTTCAAGATGCCTTCGTGCGTGACGACAACAAACTGGGTGTTGTAATTACATCGAAAGTAAATCCGAACGAAGTAAAAGATTTAGCGCGTTCCTTAGCCCAAGGCTTTCACCACAATTTCCCTAATCAGGATGTTAGCGTGTTAGTTTACGCCCCTGATAAGAAACTAATTATGACGGCCAAGTACGATCAACAGTCAAACAAAATTGACTATAAAGCCGGTTAAGGACAGACAGTTTCAGACATTTTGAAAAGCGGGTAAAGTTGCCGCAATTCATGGAAATTAGATGTCTGAGTAAAAAGCAATTGACTTAAAGCAGGAGAAAAATCAAATGAGTACAAGCGACCAATATAAACGCCATATCATGAGTGATTTGGCCCAGGGCGATAGCGAAATGATGAGTGACGCCCCCACCCAAGATTACCAAAACTTTGACGATTTCGCCCAACGCTCTACGCCTAATGAGCGTCGGCAAATGTTCGGGAAGTCTCTTCAGCATAGTAATATTCCCCCCAGTCAGTTGGAACCAGAACTGCAAAAAGCAATCGCACAAATCAAACCCAACGAACGGGATGATGTTGCTCGCGAATTCCTCAAGCATTTGGAAAAGAGAGGTCTTAAGGATCGGCAGCTAGAGCAACAACTGGGACTTTCAACACATCATGCCAGCCACATGACTTCTGATGATGTTGCTAAACTGGCATCCTTTACCTATCACTCACATCCCGATGTGTTCCAAGAGGTATTAGCCGATAAACCAGATTTAATGAAATTCCTTGGCAATCCCCTTGTGGCTGCTATCGTCGGTGTAGTTGCGGCTAAGTGGTTGGGCAATCGTCACTAAGCTCAGCTTTTGAAGCGGTCAAAAAAAGTTTTTTTCTGGGTATTTAAGGGAGATCATGAATGATCACCCTTTTTTTATTGCCGGCATCCAAACCTCACCTATCTACCCTTTCAAACCTATCTGAGATTGTCCAAACAAAACTAGAATTCTAACCGCTGCGCGATGAACTTAAAGCATTGCGCTCACTAATTTTATTCAAAAGAGCCGTAAAAGTTTTGTAATCAACCGGCTTGATCAAATACTCCGTTGCCCCCAGAGCAAATCCCTGATTTTTATCCTCCACAAACGTCAGCACAATCACAGGAATATCAGCCAGCTTTGGATTGGCTTTAAGCGCTGAAAGTACCGCCCAGCCATTCATACGAGGCATCATTACATCCAGAATAATCGCATCTGGGCGCAACTCCTTCGCCAGTCGCAATCCCGCCTCGCCGCCTGCCGACGCCACCACCCGAAACCCTTGTTTAGTCAAGCACCGCGCAATCAGTTCCCTTGCGTCAGGATCATCATCAATCACCAGTACAGTCGTAGCAAGACTCAGAACACAGCTATCCCATACCTGAGACTTTACTTCAGCATCACCTATCTCAATTTCTTCCTCAGTTTTAACCACCACCGGCAGGCGAATCGTAAAAGTAGAACCATAACCGGCTTCGCTTTTAACAGAAATTTCGCCGCCTTGCATTTGGCAAAATTTCTGAGTAATCGCAAGTCCTAAGCCGGTGCCTCCATAGGTGCGCGACATAGAGGCATCTGCCTGGGTGAATGGCTGGAAAAGATTCGCCATCTGTGCCGGCGTCATGCCAATGCCGGTGTCACTAACAGAGAACACAATGAATGATGAATCTTCTGTATCCCCTTCTCCTGCACTCACCGTCAGCGTAATTTTGCCCTGGTGAGTAAACTTAGCTGCGTTACTAAGCAGATTGAAAAGTGATTGCCGCACTTTCGTTAAGTCAGCATACATCGTGCCCAGGTTGCAGTCGCAATTGACCGTCAAAGTGTTACCATTTTTTGCAATTAAAGGCCGGAAAGTCAACGCAATCTCATCAATTAAATCCGCAACCTCAAACGTTTCTGGGCAAAGAATCATCCTGCCGGCTTCAATTTTTGAGATATCAAGAATATCGCCGATCATTGCCAGCAAGTGTTTTCCAGAGATGCGAATCCTATCGAGATCGGGTTGCATCTCCTGATAACCTAAATCTACGGCCTCCTCTTGTAACATCTCGCTGTAGCCAATAATGGCGTTGAGAGGCGTGCGTAACTCATGGCTCATATTCGCCAAAAATGTGCTTTTGGCGCGGCTAGCGGCTTCTGCTGCCTCTTTAGCAGCTTGCAACTCAAGACTACGTTCTTCAAGTTGCCGGCTTCGCACTTCTAAACCCTTGAGCAAGCTGCCCACTTGCTGAGCCATTGTATTCAAAGTCGAGGAGAGCAGCCCGATTTCATCCCCAGATGTCACCGGCGCTCGCACGCTTAAATCTCCACTTGACAGCAATTGAGCCGTGTGAGTCACTTCAGCCAATGCGCGGGTAATTCGAGAGACGACGAGCAGCGCCACCGGCATCCCCACCACATTTAAAAGCAGCGCCACCAGTAACAAAAACTGGCTGTGATTTGCCGCTGCGCTCGCCTCTAGCACCAACTTTTGCGCTGTCTCGTCATTTGCCACTGAGAGCGCTGCACTCGCGCTTTTGAGTTGAGTTGCGCTGATCCACCCCACCCACACGGCTAGCGAGGTAAGCATTCCCAAGGCGCTAAACAGCGCGATCAAGGAGGTGCGAATTCCTCCCCGGAACCTTCGTTTAGAAAATCCTGCCGCCCAGGGATAGAGTTTGAGGAACGGATCGGGGCACACCGGCTCTCCAGAATTCCAGATTTCTTCGATCAAACCATCCGCTCTCACCTTGCCGACGCGCACGGTTTTCCAAGTATGCTGGCTTTGGCTATCTATCTTCACGATGCCTCCCGGTGCGGCAAACTCGATATTTTTAGCCGCAGCCTTCACCTTCGCCACTTCCGTTGAACCCGCCTTTTCTACGGCTTGCTTCCACAGATAAACGCCCAAGTATGCCGCCTCGATGGGGTCATCTGTGACACGATTTTGACCGTATTTTGCCTTATATGCTTCGACAAACTGCCGGTTTTCTTCTGTATCGAGGGTTTGAAAATAGTTCCACACCACCAGATGTCCCGCAATATTTTCAGCCCCAATTTTTTGCACTTCTTCTTCTGCCAAACTTACAGACATCACCGGCAAGTCTTCGGCTGTGAAACCGGCTTCTCGCAACTGCTGGAAGAAAACGACATTACTATCGCCATTCAGACTATTGACAATTGCATCGGGTTGGGAGGCTTGAATGTGGGCGATTGCCGTGCTGAAATCTGTGCCACCAAGGGGGATATAATCTTCACCTGCCAACTCTCCCCCCTGTGCCGCGAGTTGCGCTTTGATAATTGGGTTGGCGGTACGCGCAAAGATATAATCTGAGCCAATCAGGTAGATTTTCCGCTTGCCCTGAGCGAGTAAGTAATCCACTGCAGGGATAATTTGCTGGTTGGGTGCAGCGCCGGTGTAGAAGATATTCGGAGACTGCTCTAAACCTTCATACTGCACGGGGTAAAAGAGCAATCCATTCAACCCTTCAAACACCGGCAGCACGGCTTTGCGACTAGCAGAAGTCCAGCAACCAAACACGGCGGCTACCTGTTCCTGTTGCAGCAATTTCTTCGCCTTCTGGGCAAAGGTTTGCAAATCGCTTGCCCCATCCTCAACGATAGCTTCGAGCCGGCATCCTAAAACTCCGCCTGCGGCATTAATTTCATCAATTGCCAGCAAGGTAGCATCTTTCACTGAAATCTCACTGATCGACATTGTGCCGGTGAGGGAATGCAGCACGCCGATTTTAATAGGGGTAGTGCCGGTGTTCAGTTTCCGGGTAGGGTGAGTGCTATTTGCTCCCATACGGTTTTCTATTAATTTTATGGCTCTAACCCTGAAATTTTAATTCAATCTTGCCTAATCTGGGTTTTAATGCCATTCACATAAATCGTCAATCGAATTTATAATCAAAAATTTATAACCAAGAACTGGCAGGTGAGTATTCCTGGCTGATCTTCAATTTCTCAAAATGTTACGAAACGACTGCCGGCTCAGAGTAGACTTCTTACAACCGTAAATTTTTTGATTGATAAACTGTAGAGGTTGGCCCAATTTGACAGCCGATATCCAAAAATATTGGGGCCCTGGGATCAACCAATATACTTTCTAATATGATGGCAAACCGGCAAGATGTCTACAGTCCAAATTTACTGCAATGAGTTGCGCTCGCCGGCTATCCTAAGCTCGGTTAATTCATCCGCCTTTACTTCTATGACTAACCGATTATTTTACGGCGACAATCTTGAAATGCTTCGTCAGTTCATTCCAGACAATTCTGTAGATTTATGTTATATTGATCCGCCTTTTAACTCCAATCGTAGCTACTACCAACTTTATAACAACCAAGGCAATCAATTGAGAACCCAAGCTTTTACGGATGTTTGGATATGGGATGATTTTGCAACAGCCGGCCTTTCTCAAATCCTTGATAATTATCAAAATAAATTTACCGCACAAACGATTGATTTAATGGCCGGTTTATCAAAAGTCTTGGGCAAAGGCAGCTTATTGGCTTATTTAGTCAGCATTACTCTGAGAGTTGCTGAAATTCATCGCATTTTAAAGCCTAATGGGAGTTTTTACCTTCACTGCGATCCGACTGCCGGCCATTATCTGAAGCTAATACTTGATGCCGTTTTTTGCCCTGTCGGTGGCGATTTTAAAAATGAAATTGTTTGGTGTTATTCAATTGGAGGGAAAAGCAATAAACGGTTTGGAAAAAAGCATGATACTATTTTATATTACACAAAAAATACTGAAACTTACACCTTTAATGAAAAGGATGCATCAATTTGTAGAAAACCAAACTCTCACATGAAAGTTAGGACAGATGCAGCAGGCAGGCACTATCAACAAAAAACGGATAAAAAAACAGGTAAATTATATAAATACTATTTAGATGAAGGAAAAATTGCTGAAGATTACTGGACAGACATCGAAACATTAAATCGACAAGACAAAGAACGCTTAGGCTACCCAACCCAGAAACCAGAAGCACTCTTAGAACGTATTATCAAAGTTAGCAGTAATGAAGGCGATATTGTATTAGATGCTTACTGCGGTTGCGGGACAACTTTAGCCGTTGCTCAGCGCCTCAACCGGCAGTGGATAGGAATAGACATTACCTATCAAAGCATTAGCTTGGTTCTTAAACGCCTTGAAAATTCTTTTGGCAGTGACGTACTAGCCCAAATTCAACTGATTGGCATTCCCAAAGATAGGGAATCGGCAATCGCGCTGGCAAGCGATCAAAGCAATTGCCGACGCACTGAATATGAAAAATGGGCGATTCTTACCTATTCAAATAACCAAGCGCTCATTCAAGAGAAAAAAGGTTCTCACCAAGGGATAGAAGGTCTTGTCTATTTTTTAGGAAAACATGGAGAATTTCATAAAATAATATTGCAAGTTAAGCGGGATAATATAAATTTCCGTGATCTAGACAA
Source organism: Microcoleus vaginatus WJT46-NPBG5 (assembly GCA_019359355.1). Classification (GTDB taxonomy): domain Bacteria; phylum Cyanobacteriota; class Cyanobacteriia; order Cyanobacteriales; family Oscillatoriaceae; genus FACHB-68. The sequence continues at coordinate 122,054 of JAHHHM010000004.1, forward strand.
GATGCATGAAATTATAATCAATAAAAAAGCTAGTATTGTTATTTATATTGTTTTTGAAAAAAACACTTATCTTGTAGAAAAAACTCAATCTTATGGATTTTATTATGATAGAATAGATAAAAATATTTACCCTCGCTTGCAACTTGTCACGATTCAAGAAATCTTGGAAGAAGGAAAGCGTCTTAAGAGTCCTTGAAATCTCAAATTTCTTAATTTTATCTAAAAAGTCGTCAAACCGAAATCGAATTAGATAAAATTGAATAGGTCAAATTGTAGTTGTACAATCTCTATAATTATTCCAGGCCGGCTGCAAGATGCCAGTAAAGTATTGAGAATTGCCGCTCCCCAAGTCTAAAATCTAAAATCGATCCGAGGTTTTCTATGCGCCGGTTTTTCCTGAATAGCCTTGCTACCCTTCGCCTTACAGTTGGGCATTTATCCCGCCCTCAGCGCTCATTCTGGCTGGCTGGAGTGTTGGCAATCTCCCTATCCTTAATGAGTTGCACAGCCAACAAACCAGCAGCAAAATCAACGCCGGCAGCAGATGCAGCGTTAAAAGCGCAAGTTTTGCAGATCATTCGGGAAAACCCGCAAGTGGTTGTAGATTCAGTTCAGGCGTACCAGCAGCAGCAACAGCAGCAGGTTCAGCAGGCACGCCAAACATTTTTGCAGCAAATGATCGTAAATCCTGCCTCAGTGATCGGGGATTCCCCCGCCACCGGCGCAGCGGATCGAAAAGTCGTACTTGTGGAGTTTTCAGACTTTCAATGTCCCTTTTGCTCCAAAGCTCACAAAACTGTGAAGCAGTTCATGGACAAGCATAAGGATAAAGTCACTTTAACCTACAAGCATTTACCGCTAACTCAGCTGCATCCAGAGGCACTACCGGCAGCCAAAGCTGCATGGGCAGCGCAGCAGCAGGGGAAATTTTGGGAGTATCACGATGCCCTATTTAACCAGCCAGACAAGTTGGGCGAGCCGTTATATGGAACAATCGCAAAAAACTTGAAACTTGATGAAGCCCGGTTCAACAAAGATCGTCAAAGCGCGGCTGCCGAGGCTGCCATTCAAAAAGACGTTCAGATGGCTGAAAGTTTGGGCATTTCTGGTACGCCTTTCTTTACCCTCAACGGCGAGACGCTTGCCGGTGCGATTGAGCTACCAGAATTAGAAAAAGCTTTAGAGCGCGTCGTCGGTGCAACTCCAACACCGGCAACAACAGAGCAGCCGGCTGAACCCCAAACAGAAACCCCATAGAAAAGCATTCTCGTTCCCAGACTAAACCTGGGAACGAGACATTCAATTAAACCGCCGCCAATTCTGGGGTAGGACGCTTGCTATTGCGAATTCCCTCAATCGCCTCAGCATAATCCTTAGCCTTAAACACAGCAGAGCCGGCCACAATGGCATTCGCACCGGCTTCCAAAACCTGCCAAGTGTTATTCCCCTTCAAACCACCATCCACTTCAATCCAAGGATCAAGTCCACGCTCATTGCACATTTGGCGAAGCTTTTGAATTTTAGGCACCACAGCCGGAATAAAACTCTGACCCCCAAAGCCAGGGTTGACGCTCATAATCAACACCAAATCGCAGACTTCAATCACATACTCAATCAGTTCCAATGGCGTAGAAGGATTGAGTACCACACCAGCTTGCTTGCCGAGTTCCCGAATTTGGCACAGCGTACGGTGCAGGTGAGGCGAAGCGTTATGCTCTGCGTGAACCGAAATAATATCCGCGCCGGCTTTAGCAAAATCTTCAACGTACCTTTCTGGTTCCACAATCATCAAGTGGACATCCAGCGGCTTTGTAGTCACCGGGCGAATGGCTTCCACAATCAGTGGCCCAATTGTAATATTAGGGACAAAGCGACCATCCATGACATCGATGTGAATCCAATCTGCCCCAGCCTTATCCACCGCTTGAATTTCTTCTCCCAGACGGCTGAAATCGGCTGATAAGATGGATGGAGCAACAACAATAGATTTGCTTGAGGGTGTTTGAGTCATGGCTGGCGGTGTCTCCTGCTTCCTGTGTGGTAATAAGTTTAACAAAATATTTATAGTTATCAGAATTGAGTTAATTACCTAACTTTTGAAATTTTTGGAAATGGCAGCCTTAAATCAGCGGCAGATTGTAAAAAAACTTGTGTGCATTGTTTGGAGTCTGGGCGCAGCCGGCTTATCTGTGCCGGTTTTAGCCTTAGAAACCTCATTGGGAGAAGCCGGGATCGATGCGGGGCGGTTGCACAACCCCCCCTTTAACTTGCTTGGTCGCAAAATCGCCATTGGCCAAGTAGAAATAGGCCGGCCCGCCCAGTTTGGCGTAGACAAAAAGATGTCCCAAAATACCGGCATTGCCGTAACGCGAGTCTTCCAAGGCAATAACCGGCCCAAATCAGATACCAACGTTGATCCCCACGCCCAAAGCGTTGCCGGTGTCATGATCGGAAATGCCAAAGCCCTGCGCGGCGTTGCACCGGCAGCCAGACTTTACTCCTCATCTGCCATCAGTACCCGCACCAAAAACCGACAGTTCCTCGAATGTTTAGCCACTCAGCACGTCGCCCAGCAAAACAGCGGCGACGTCCGAGCCATTAACTTTAGCTTTGGCGAACCCTTAACCCTTGATCCCCGACCTGATGCCGTCTTAGATGGCAATTCCCCGCTCACCCAATGCATCGACTGGTCAGCCCGCGTCCACGATGTTCTCTACGTCATTGCCGGCAATCAAGGTAAAGGCGGAATCCCCATTCCCACGGATAACTTTAATGGCGTCAACGTTGCCTTTTCCAACCTGGATCAAGGAATGTTTTCCAAAGTTGATGTTGCCAACTTGGGCAGCACATTTACAGGATTTGCCAGCCGGCTAGCCGGTGTAGAAGGTAATCTGGGAGAGCGCCGGTCTATTAGTCTGGTAGCACCCGGTCGGGATATCTCAATGCTGAACCCAGACGGCAGTGTGTCCCGCACCACCGGCACCAGTTTTGCGGCCCCTCACGTCACCGCTACGGTCGCTCTGCTACAAGAATTCGGTGATCGTCAGCTTCGCAGCCGGCAGCCCCACTGGAGTCTAGATGCGCGACGCCAGGAAGTCATGAAAGTCGTGTTGCTCAACTCAGCAGAAAAAGTCAAAGACAGGGGGGACGGGCTGCTGCAAAATATGACCCGCACCGTCACAGACAAAGACAACCGCAACTGGTTAAACTCCGATGCCTACAAAGACCAGGCCGTACCCCTGCACGCCCAAATCGGAACCGGACATCTCAACGCTTTCCGAGCTTACCAGCAGTTCAGTCCCGGCCAGTGGAAGCCAGATGCTCCCGTACCACCGATGGGATGGGACTATAACACAGTTGACGCATTTTCAGACACGTCTGAGAGCACTCAGAACTCAACACTCAAAGCTGGGGATTCCTTCCGAGACTATGGGCTAGAGAAACCCTTAAAGCAGGGAAGTTTTGTCGCGATTACCTTAGCCTGGAACCGGCGGGTTGAGCTAGAGGATACCAACAAAAACGATCAGTATGATGAAGGGGAAGAATTTCGTGATCGCGGCTTGAACAACCTCGACCTTTATTTAATGCCAGAGGGTGAAAACGACATAGCAAAGAGCATCCGAGCCTCCATTAGTTCCGCAGACAGTGTTGAACACATTTTTTACCCCATCCCCCAAGCCGGTCGCTATAAGATCCGCGTCCAATTTCGCCAGCAAGTCAATGAAGCAACCCAACCCTATGCCCTCGCCTGGTGGACTGTGCCGGCACCTTAGTCATTTCTCATCGTCATTGACTCTTTGCTTACCACCGAAAATTAAATGACAAAAAACAAAAAACCTAAAAGCCAAACGCAAGTAGAGAATATTTTTATGAAAAAAGACCCCGATCCATTTGACAATCCCCACACACAACATTTACATCTATATCTGTATTTAATTCCAGTGCTGGGCTTTTTTCCATCCCTCTGGACTTTGTCCCGGCGTCAGGGCAGCCGGGAACAGCTGGCAGCAAGTCGATTAGCCGTTACCTTAGCCCTGGTGTGGCTCTCGACTTACATTTTGTTAGAAACAGGAGCCAAATCTTCGGAAACCTTGACGCTTCCCCTGTTAATAATAAGTAGCGTCCTGACCTCTAGCTATTTTGTGGTCAGTATTGGCTTAATGATCCGTCTGTGGAAACGCCAGCCTGTGTGGCTGCCGTGGTTCAGCCGGATGGGCGATCGTCTCCCTTAGAACCTAGAGGCTAGGAACTAGGGATAGGGCGTGGGCACAGAGTATTTTTAAGAGACTGAAAAGTAGGGATACAAGAGTGCGGGCTTGCCAAAGCGCCCCTCTCCCTCTCTTCCCCTCTCTCCCTCTCCCCTCTCTCCCTCTCCCCCTAACCGCTAGCCCCTAGCCCCTAGCCCCTATTTTTGTGTGTGAGGAATAAGCGTGCCAGCTCAGAACATACCCAATCAGCATTCAACCGGGGAACCCGCCTCTAATAGCCCCATGACCAAATCCATTGAAGTAACCCGTGGACATTGGCTGTGGCTGGGGCTGGGCTTGACGGGTGTGGCCATGTTGTCGGCTACAGCAGGCGCACTGCTAGCTGTCTCGCTCTCAAGTACGCCGCTAATGCAAAGCCGGCTTAGTGCTGAGGATGCAGCAGTGTTTAGCCAAGGCGAACGCATCTCAACTTCAATGAGTATGCAGATGCCACAACTGACCCGCTCAGTCAATATTCTCATTCTCGGCACCAAAGTTCTAACTTCAGACCTCGAAGACGACAAGCAGCAAAATCAGCAGGGGTATCACGCCCTGGTGAACTCCTTGGACGGTCTTACAGATAGCAATCTCTTGGTGCGGTTTAGCCCAGAAAACCACAAGTTAGCTGTACTTTCAATTCCTCGCGATACGCGAACCTTTGTTGAAGGAGTTGGCCTCACCAAGATTAACGAAGCGAATTATTATGGTGGGCCGGCGCTCAGTGCTAAGACAATCAGTGACCTCTTGGGAGGCATCGGCATTGACCGCTATATCCGAGTGAATGTGCAGGCAGTAGAAAAATTAGTCGATGCTTTGGGGGGTGTGACGGTCTACGTTCCCAAAGACATGAAATATCAGGATGATAGTCAGCATTTATACATTAACCTGAAAGCCGGCAAACAAAAGCTCAACGGCAATCAAGCGCTGCAATTTATGCGCTTTCGCTACGATGACTTGGGAGATATTGGGCGGATTCAGCGGCAGCAGATTCTGATGAGAGCTTTGATGGAACAGACTTTAAGCCCAGCCACTGTGGTTAGACTGCCTAAAATTCTCTCCGTGATCCAAGAATACATTGACACTAACTTGACGATTGAGGAGTTGGTAGCTTTAGTGGGTTTTGCCTCCCAAACCCAGCGGGCGAATGTCCAGATGTTGATGGTGCCTGGTGAATTCAGCGATGCAAAAGATTTTCAAGCGAGTTACTGGTTGCCTAACTATGAGGGGATCGATGCTCTGGTAACGCAGCACTTTGATATGAACCAGGACTCTGCCGGCTTCCAAGCCATTGAACCCAGCCGAATTAGGGTGGCAATTCAAGATAGCACCGAGCAAGATAGCGCAGTTGATGCGTTAATCGCAAACCTGCGTGAGGCCGGCTATCGGAATGTGTATGTGGCCAAGCCTTGGACTGAACCGTTAAAAGTGACGCGCATCGTGGCTCAATCTGGAGATATGGAGAGTGCAAAATCCCTGCGCGACTCTCTCGGATTTGGAGAAGTGCGGGTGGAAAGCACCGGCAGTTTGCGTTCAGATATCACAATTATGCTGGGCCAGGATTGGCTGACCCAGCAAAACCAAATCAAACCCGGTCAAAATTGGTAAGTCAAGCGTCCTTTGTCAGTGTGCGAATGACAAAGGACGCTTGACTATTTAGCGGAAATTGTCCGGGTTCAGGCTGGGGGAGGGGCGGCTGGGCGTGCCAGAGCGCAATTGGGTGCCGGTGCCCCCATCCTCACGGTCTAGGAAAGGTCGCAAATTAATTCCGTCAGGTCTTAGCTGGGAATTGTTCCGTTCTCCTAGTTTAGAGGGGTCTACGCCTAAAACCTGTTCCAGCAGTTCGCCGGCCTCGCCACCATCTACGAAGGTGTTCACCGCATCGGTTTGCCCGCCACTGTCGGCAACTGTTAAGTTTTGGAAGACCCGATCTCGCGTAATCTTCGGATCTTGGCCAGGAGGAACTGTCAGCACAATCCGACAGGCAGAATTGTTCTGAGTCGTGACACAAATTGTGTTGTAGTTATTTTCAACCGCAGTCCGCAGCTCCTGCAACCCATCAGGCCGGTAAGCCTCTAACCGCCGGCTAATTTCGCTGCATCGAGCTTCTGGCGTCCAGCCACCCCCTAAAGCGGTTGGTGTTGCCCAAGCATAAGATTCACCGTCTTGAGTCTGTGGGTGGTACATCACTGTGTATTCCCCATTGACTAACTCACAGGTAAACCGAGCGCCGTCAGCCGTTTGGGTTTCACCATTCGGATTTGAAGGATCATCCGCTTGGGGTTCTTCCGGAATTCGGACATTAGAGCGCGTAGACTGGGCGATGTTCACAGGTGCAGTAGAGCTAAAAGCCGCGCCGGCACCCCCGGCAACCAGCAACATCCCTGCGCTCAACGATAAACTGATATTTCTAATAGCCGAGACCGAAAAACCATTACGGGATCTAAGCTGTGGGGACATAATAAAAACCCTCCAAGATTCGGGACATTAATCGCTACACTATCAAACCACTCGAAAAATCTGGAGATGCCCCTTTCTCTAACTTTAATAGTATTTACAGCACTGAGCGGGCATCTTTACAAGCCTTAGAGCCACGGAGAGCGCTACTCTTGAGAATAGGCCACTGCTGAGATTGCCGGCAGGAGCGATCTTTAGATCATGACGTAATTGCGAAAAAAAAGATTCTGCTGGCGGTGCCGGTGTAACCAACACCACGCGACTCAGTGCTTCATCCGCCCAGTCTGCCGGTTCTACATCTCGCAATTGAGAAACGTTAGTGACTTGACCCAAGAGGGCGTTTTCTTGGGAAAGATATAGCTACTGTGCTACTGGTTGAGGCTCTGAAGTGTTGTTAGCTTCTTCAGAAACAGGCAGTCGTTATATCTTTTGCTCTTATCGAGCCATTATTCTAAAAAAAATTAGTAGATGTTTCTGTATTGGCAGGCAGCTTTTCGGAATTTATTTGCTATTGAGATACTTCGGTAGCGTTTCTTGTTGGAAAACCTACAGCTTCTTGATTTTGCAGAAAAGGAATAACAAGTAATCCAATCCTCAACATTAATAAAAACTTTCTAAAGACGAGTTATCTGATTGGCTTAAATTCTTTGTTCTAAGATATGCGATTGGCTATCTAGTTTTTGGAAATGACCGTAATGAATTTCCAAAGAATATTTATTTGGGTAAATGATATTGCAAAACAATATACTTTCGGTACTTAAACAATGAATTTAACAAAGATAGATTATAAAGGAATTTAAAATGGCGACGTAGTTGCTGCTGACAAAGCTAGTTAAAGGATTATTTAGGCTTGAAATTTGTTTAAGCTTTGCTCTTAATTAGAAAATTTGTCAAGACACTTAAATTAGAGTATTAGTAAGCCGGCAAAACAAAGAGAGTGAAAAGTCAAAAGAGAAAAGCCAGAAAACACTTACTCTTCCCCTTTAACTTTTCACTCTCAGCGTCACTGCTAACAGCAAAAGCGAGCGCGACTTACCAGCCTTTTTCTGTTTGTTCTAAAACGTAAGTGGCGACATCTTCAATTTGCTTGTCATTCAGACGCCCACCAAAGGCCGGCATCGCATTTTTGCCATTCTTCACCTGATTAGTGATCGCCTCTAGAGAGTTCATATTGTACTTCTCCAGAGCTTCCTTCTTCAGGGTTTTGTTGGCCATAACTACGTTACCGCCGCCCATGTGGCAAGCGGCGCAGTTGGCGCTAAATACTTTGGCACCGCTGGCGGCGTCACCGGCAAGGGCGGGACGGCCTAAGAAAAAGGTTAGCGTTGCGAGGGCTAACACGACAACCGATAATAATCTCTTCAAGGGAGTTCTCCTCTATTCAACAAAATTCGCACAGACAAACTTCATTTTATCTTGCTTGTTGACACCGAAAGCGCTCTCAATTCGCTTAACGGCAATCGCGGGGATCAGAACAAGCACAGCGCTATTGAGTACCGGCCTCATTTTCTCTTCTTGAGAGACGGTTTTGTATTGTGCCGATTATAGGCCAAACGTTTCCGTCCCCCATCCAGGGGCTTTTTGGGCAGCCCTGAGAACAAAAGCTGCTAAATTTTCCACCTGTTCCTGAGGCATCCAACTTTCGGGCACCTCGCGACACCAAAAGGTTGGTTCGCTGCCATCATAAGTCATGGGCTGACGAAAGTAGGCAACCAAGGCGTTGATGTGGTCGCGGGGTGGCGTCGCTCCTTTAAGATCGCTCAAGGATAGAGACACTGTGGGATCGGGCAGAGTCACTCCCCCGACATGGCAGTTTAAGCAACTTTGCGTAAACAGACGTTTGCCGGCAGACAAATCTTCCGGAGAAAACAGACGCGTATTGCCCTGATCGTCCACCTCTAGCGGCACCGGCTCAGTTGCTTTTAAATACCGACTCACGTAGGCATCGACACCGGCTGCTTGAGCCGGCAAGCAGCTCACCATCAATATAAGACTCGCAGCTAAAACCGTTAACAGCGTGCGAACTGAAAACCATCGGCGCAGCATGGGGGTGAACCTCTTTTCATGTTGGATGAGCAGAGCCAGGATGAGGGGCATGATTAAGGGAAAAGGGATAAGGGAGAAGGGAAAACACGTTTCCCACTTCACACTTCACACTTTCCCCAGTCGTCAATTGCTGACAGATCAAGTATCAGCGGATAGCTTTACCGCCGCCCCATTGCTCGCCCACAATCTTCGGCTGTATGAGAATATGACCTGCGATTTCAAACAAGTCATTGTCTGTGAGATTTCTCATCTCTGGGAAGATGTCAGCGCTTTCAATGCTGGGGTGGTATTCAGAAATGTCCTGAAACCCATCGTAGGTGGTGGGCTTTTTGATGTAGTCTACAAGCGCTTCAATGTTATCTCGCGGCGGTGTAGCGCCGGCGAGGGAATCTGGCCCAAGTCCCACGTTGGGATCTGTCTTCGTAGCGCCTCCTATGTGACATTGAGCGCAAGTATCGTTAAACAGGCGTTTGCCCTTCTCTACTTGTTTGACGCTCAGCACAACCGTTTCACCGTTGTCGTTCAGGGGGATGGTGCGAGTTGCTTTGTCCAATTCGACAGCACCGGCTTCACTAACAAATATTTGAAACGTGAAGAATACAGTGGCCACAACAAGCCAGATGTACCTTTTCAGCATGGTTTTCCTCAAAAAATTCGGCGAGAGTTTTGGATGCTCAACACAGCTATGATTCAATTCGCTCAACCGCTGTTGTGGAAACGCCTTGCATCTGCTCACGTCTCCAGAACAGTTTTGAAAGCCGGCCCATCGTTGCAGCAGGGACAAGGATTTTACCGGAGAAACTCAGCGGTAGAACGTCCCAGCAAGGCATCGCTCAGGCTTGCCCATCAGAACCGGCATCTTGGCGTTGAGCCATGATGTTAGCCATAATTGCCTTGGCATCCTCCAAAGCAAGACGGGTCTGAGGGTTTTTATAAGCAATACCCAACTGGTCGCACAGACTACAAACGTCCTCGACAGGTAGGTTGTAATCCTCTGCAATTTCTGCAATTGACAGGTCTGCAAACCCCATAACAATGATGGTTGGCTAAAAGGTTAAGTAAGATTGAGCCACGTTAATATCAATATCATGCCACCGAGCGGCACCTTTCTTAAAACAACCTGTATCAGAAGTTACGAGGGAATGGGGAATGGGGCATTGGGCATGGGGCATTGGGCATGGGGCATTGAGCATGGGGCATTGGGCATGGGGCATGGGGCATGGGGCATTGGGTATGGGGCAAGGCTGCGCCAACCTAAAGGTATGGGCATGGGGGATTGGCATTTCTCCCCCACTTCCTCACTCTCCTAGCCCAATGCCCTTAGGGACTAGGTGCTATTCGCTTCTGACTCTTCTCGCCCCGTCATACTCAAGGAGATGGCTGTGTGAAAGTGGCACGAGGTGAGATGCAGGCGGCAGGGGAGTTGAATGCAGGCGAAGTAGCTGGGCGAGGGTGTTTTTCAACTGGGTGCGGGGCACAATTGCGTCAACAAAACCGTGCTGCAAGAGATCTTCGGCACTTTGGAAATTTTCGGGCAGCTTTTCACGCAGGGTTTGCTCGATCACTCGGCGACCGGCAAATCCGATGGTGGCTTTGGGTTCTGCTAGGATCATGTCTCCCAACATGGCAAAGCTAGCGGTAACGCCGCCGGTAGTGGGATCAGTTAAAACCGGGATGTAAAGCAGTCGCGCTTGCCGGTGTTGCTCTAAAGCGCCGGAGATTTTAGCCATTTGCATCAGGCTTAACATTCCCTCCTGCATTCTGGCACCGCCTGATGAGCAGACAATCACCACCGGCAAGCGTTCTCGCGTGGCGCATTCAATTAAACGGGTGAGTTTTTCTCCCACCACTGAACCCATACTGCCGCCCATAAATCGGAAGTCCATGACGCCCAGTGCGACTGGAAGGCCATCGAGTTGACCGATGCCGGTTTGGACACCATCTTTTAGGCGGGTTTTTTCTTGGTACTCTCGCAGACGATCTGCGTAGGATTTGCGGTCGAAAAACTTCAGGGGATCCGTCGGGGACAGTCCCTCGTCTAAAGGCATCCAGCTGTTGGCATCAATGAGCTGGCGGATGCGCTCATCACTAAATACTCGTGTGTGATGGCCACACTCTAAACAGACTTTTTGGTTGGCCCGTAAGTCTTTGGTGTAGGTAAGCACGCCACACGCTTCACATTTGTTCCACAGCCCGTCGGCTATTTCACGTTCGTGCCGGTCGTTACTAATAGGGCCGGCTTTTCGTCGATTTGCAAACCAATCAAATAGAGACATGAAAACGCCTAATTCCTCACTAAATCCTTATACCTTTTTGGTTTTTATGCGTGTTCGCTCGATCCACCTATCATTCTCCGTAAAAAGGTGAAATAAGGTTTTCCCCTTTTTACGGCGCTTAGGTCGGATCTTTTACTGACCAAAGAGAAAATGGGATTCGCACTGCCACTGTCCATTCAGCCTTTAGACTTTCTATCCTATAGCTGTTAGGGACATCTGGTTAAAAGGATTGCTGTTAACGGTTTATATAAGGTTTGGGGCGCTACAGTCTTGTGCTATGCCGCTAGAGATAGGGCAGTGTGACGCCCTCAAGGAAGCGAGAATACACAACGTTTAGCTAACTCAACCGGCACTCCACCCAGCCAGAAAGCGCCGGCAAGGATCTCACTCTTCTGTCTCAATTGGACTCAGCAGGAGTAGTGCTGTCCATTGATCTTGTGAGCGAACTTGCAAGGCGGCAGGACTTCCCATTCCTAAATAAGAGACTGCTCCCAAATCAATAATGCGGCTGGGGATTTGATGCGCGGCGAGGACTTGCTGCATTAATTCAGCTTCCCAGCGGTGATGTGTGGTTTTTAGGGTAATCCAAGACACAGCGGCATCCTGATCGAGCAACTGGGGAAATGCAGGGGAGTTGAGTAAAAGATTGCGTTTGGAAAATTAGGTAATTGGGAAAAACAACCGCAGATAGGTACTTAAAATTGCTTCGCCCCAAAGTGCTGTAATACCGGCACCTAGGGCGAGGAATGGGCCAAAGGGCATGGGTTTATTGCGTTCTAGCCAACCTAGGGCAATTGCACCACCCCCGGCAAAGGCACCGACTGCACAGGCAAGGAAGCCGGCAATGAGCAAATATTTCCAGCCCAACCAAGCGCCCATCATGGCGGCTAGTTTAGCATCACCGGCACCCATTGCTTCTTTGTTGAAAATCCGGGAACCGACTAAGCGGATAATGTCTAAGAGCCAGACTCCCACCACTGCACCGATGATGCCGGCCATGAGTTGTTTGATTGCATCGGTTGGGGAGTTAGCCGGCAGAAAACCGGCAATTGCTTGAAACGCTAAGCCGGCAACGACTCCCGACTGGGTGAGGGGGTTGGGTAGCGTCATGGTGTCGAGATCGATGAGTGACAGCGCCAGCAACCAGCTAAAAAAAGCCCAGTAACCTACGGTTTGCCAAGAGGCATCAAACGTCCAGAAAACAAGTAAAAATAAGAGGCCGGTGGCGGCTTCTACGAGGGGATAGCGTTTAGAAATGGGGCTGCGGCAGTGGCTACAGCGTCCCCGTAGTCGCAGCCAACCGAACACCGGCACGTTTTCCGACGCTTTGAGCCGGTTGAGGCAGTGGGGACAGCGAGAAGGTGGCCAAAGCAGGGATAAGCCTGCCGGCAGCCGGTAAACCACGACGTTTAAGAAACTGCCAATCGAAGATCCCAACAGGAAGACAATCAGACCCGATGCAACCGCAACGAATGTATCAATTAACACACAAATTTTAAATGTAAATGATCAAAATGCGACAGTAAGATTTTTTTGTCAAGACCTAGCTCTGGCGCTCCTAATACATTTCTGATTCCATTTGCTCAAATGGCACAAAACATTCATCGGGCAGCAGGATCGGCTTGCCGGCGAAAATGAGTTGTCCCCGATAAGTAAATCGATCAAGTGCCACACCAAGGGGACGCTGGCTGTATTCGGGATGAACTTCCAAATAAGCGCGATAGATTTTTCTCGCTGCCTTGAGTATGGAAGGATCGAGCAACTTGGGAACATCCAAAGTCGCTAATGGAGGTTGTGACCATTGCTGTGAAGCGTACACTACCCCTACCTCTAGTTTTTTAGTTTGTACTTAAACCATATATATGAAAATATAGCAAGACTTTACCAAAGTTTTGAGGGGCGATACCCACCGACGGTTGCTGGATAAAGTAACAGCATTTCTACCCATCTACCAGATTTATCGCACTTTCGCAGAGGTTTCACCTCAATCCGTTTTCCTGTACGAAGGCATTGGAGGCGTTGGGGAGGGTTGTGGGGTTGAGGCACAGAGGTTGCGGGAAATGCTGGTTCCGTAGGGATTTGAGTCAAGTGCGATTTAGTTGTGTGGGTGTGTTATGCCGAGTTGCTTTGTCATTAGATGGAGTGGCAGTTTAAGACAACACAGGGGGTGATCGCAAATATTTTATGCTCGCGGATTTGTATTTGAAGCTTTTGAAAAATTCTTGAGCAAGAATCCCCAGGGTTACGTTTTTAGGTCATGTGCTAAGATTGGCACATTTTCTTACTAGAATTTATCGTTTTGCGTATCCTAAATCTATGATCAAGCCGTCTAAACAGGGTTTATTAGCTTTGCTAAAATTAGCTCTCTTGGGTGCTTCTTTTCCGTTAGTGATAACAAGCTTTTGCCTGGTAAACGCCGGCACTAAGCCGGATAATAATTTAGACTACGCTCAAGCAACGGCTAAGCCTACGCCTCAACCGAGTTAAAGTGCTACACCGCAATTAATTAAACCCGCTACACCTAAACCGAGTGCTTCTGCTGAGCCAAAAAACAAAAGTCAACCGGCTGAAGAGAAAGTAGAGGAGAAATCGGAAAAATCTGATGAGGAGAAAGAGCCGGCACCGTCGTTAATTTTAACTTTTTCGGTGCTTGCGGTTGTCATGGGTTTGTATTTGGGAGTTCTTCGGTTTCGTCCCCTGTGGCTGCTGTGGCTACCGGCAGAATTAAACATACCTAAAACCAGGAGCGGCATATCTCCTCATAGACCGGCACTCGTCACAAACTGACCTCTGCTATTTTCGGAGCAGCCAATGGGAACACTAGGGAAAATACTTATCACAGAAAAAATGCGCCTGGTTCCCTTCCTCTTATCCCTGATGGCTGCCGGCCCTACCTTTGCCCAAAATGTTAGCCCGGACATGGTGTGTTTCATCCGGGCGGCTAATTGATTTGGCAAGTTTGTGCGCTTTTATGCCGGCAGCTCCTACGACCACTGCTGCACCTTCGGCTTCTGCCCCTTCCTCTGTGCCGGTTCGCACGCCTCCAAGTGTGACAACCCCCACTACTTCTGGCCCAACTAATCTCCCTCCCACTGCGATATCCCCTTCTAGTGGTGGAGGTAACGGTTCATTAGGTGGAGAAGGCGGCGGACAGTGCAACTCTCCCAGCGACATCGCATCTGACGGAAGCCAATGTGGGGGTCGTGCTGCTAGCGAACGCCTAGGTGACAAATAATTATCGGTGCTTGAAGCCTGAGAACGGCTGAAACGATACTTTTGAAAATCACCTTTCGGCTTGAACCCATTGCTATACCGTCAATTAGCCGCCACAATACCTTCCATTGGTTACGGTATAGCCGCGCTTACAACGCATTTTAAACCGGCGAGCGCGTAGCTATATTGCGCGATACTTTAGGCCCTGCCTCCCTAGCGACTCCTTCACAATATATCGCCATTAGTCCCAACGATTCATCAGCATTGAAACTATCAATTTAAAAACGCAAAGATGGAGAAAATTAATAAATTTATGGCTAATTTGTTTTGCGAATTTTAGTTTTTTTTATGCTATCTACAGAGAATCACGAGATGAAATGAGATAGAGGTGTCATTCCAGGATTAAACTTTTAAACGGTGATGAGCCTGGGGTACTGCTATCAAAAACCTATAAATATTTAAAAACCCATCATTGACATTGATAAAAAATAAACGTATAGTTTAAAGATACAATTCAATCAAAAAGAAAGACAAAATGACCTCAAGTTTTTGGGTTAAAAGCTACAAATTTTCCTCTGTAGTTGGCATGACTTTGGGGTTATTGATGCCAGGATTGTCTCTGTTAACTGTTACGCCTTTCTCAGCTCTTGCCTGGGAGCTTCCTCCTCAGCCTACGCCACCCAGCGAATGCTCAGGGGCTGGCCTGGCAGACTACTTCATAACTGAAACCTATTTTATTAGTATCTTCACTTGTGAGAATGTAGATAATTATTTTTTTGTGGCGACAAACCGTTCTGATCAGTCTGAAATTAAGAGCACTAAGGTCACAATCGAAGCCGATGGAACTTATTTGGCTCTTACCTCCGATGACGAAGGAAATGAGATCGCTTACAAGGTGGGGGGCGATCAACTCACTGTGTTCAAAAATGGCGAGCAGCTTTGGTATGAGAAAACCTCTGAACTCTAAACTTAGATTTTAGTTGTTTTTGATTCACATTTCACTGAAATGACGCTCTTAATGATGATGAAGAGTAGCCTTTATTTTTCTATACTGAAGCATCATTTAGCTCAAACCTTGGTGTGATTTCCTCTATTTCTAGTGTGTAATCACTGTAATCGCCCTAATAGTTTACGTTATGCGATAAGCGGTGATAGTTTGAAAGCCAGCAATAAAAAAGACCCCTAACCACTGCGTCTGATGGTCTTTTTGTTTTAGTATTTTTCGATTACAGCAGTTTTCAGGTAAATAGACCACAATGATTGAACCAGTTGAGGGCGTCATCTTCGGTGATATAGCTTATGGCATCGGTCAAGGCTTGGTTGAGAGCTTCCAGGGTGCGAGCCGCTCGCGAGCGCAAGAATTGCTTAAGCTTAGACCAACACAACTCAATCGGGGATAAATCTGGAGAATACGGTGGCAGGAACACGAGCTTGGCTCCAGCCGCCTCAATCGCAGCCTGCACAACAGCAGCATAGCGAACCTTGAGGTTATCCATAACCACGATGGCACCGGGCCATAATTGCGGGATGAGAATTTCTCTGAGGTAGGTGAGAAACACAGGTGTATCCACACTGCCGGGAATCGTCATCATGGCAATGAGTCCTTCCCAACTGAGGGCACCGAGGAGCGAGATATTGGCTCCTTTATTGCGCGGATTACTCTCTACTACGGGTTCACCTCCAATGGCTCGAGCATACAAGCGGCTCAGACTTAAATGCACGCCTGCCTCATCGACAAATATTAAATTGCGAATATCTACCCCTTCGAGCCAACGACGAAACTCATGCCGCATCTGGAGGATTCGGGGTGTTTCTTGCTCACTGGCATAGAGAGTTTTTTTTCGGCGCAAGCCCAGCCGTTTCACGGCTCGATGCATCGTCGGCACACTTACTCTTATCCCTGTGCGCTCAGCGAAACGGATGCGTAACTCCTCTAACAGCACATCAGGCTGTTCCTTGACCAAGCTTGGCACCACCTCCAGATGCGCTGAGGAAATCTTCGGCTTTACAGTTGCCCCACGCCTTTTCGCTTCTACCTGTGCGCTCTGACGGTAGCGACCTAGTACACGTTGCACATAGCTTAAACTTACCTTGAAGCGTTCTGCTAGTTGACGTTGTGACCCTTCTTTGCCTTGCCAAGCTGCACTCACCCGCAGGCGGATATCTGTGGAATAAGCCCTCGGCATTGAGATGCTCCAATTCTCTACTAGAAGCTAGCTTAGCATTTTCGTAGTCCAATCACTTGAAAACCCCTGTAATTCCCGTTGTTTCCTGGCCTAGTTCAACCAACCTTTGAAGAATACTTCTTGAAAAAGACAATATATAGCCATTAGCCCCGACACAAAGATGAAAAAAGTTAATAAAGTTCTGCCTGATTTGTTCTGGGAATTTTAGCATCTTTCTTCTGCTATTCGCAGCGACTCACGAGATGAAATGAAATAGAGTGGTCATTCCAGGATTAGACTTTTGGACAGTGAGGAGTCTGGGCGACTGTTATCAAAAACCTACAAATATATAGAAAAACTACTCTTGACATTGTTAAAAAATAAACATATGGTTAAAAGGTACAATTCAATAAAAAAAAAGACAAAATGACTTCAAAACTTTGGGCTAAAAGCTGCAAGTTTTCCTCTACGGTTGGCATGACTTTGGGGTTATTGATGCCAGGATTGCCCCTGTTAGCTGCTGCGCCTTCCTCTGGTATTGTCGATAATTCTAGTTTCACCCCGTCGGGAGATTTGTTGATCGCGCAAAATCCCACTTTGTGCACCGACGGGGATGTTTCAGTTGACGAATACACAACTGAAAACTATAGCATCTCTATTTGTCTGGGGGACGATCAAACTATGTATTATGTGGATTTTAACCACGGTAATAATATGACGAATACCCTCTATGACGTCACAACAACCAGGGATGGAGAGTATATAGCGACGGACCATGATCAACAGGGAAATAAACTCGTGTACACGGTGGGGGAATACTTTCGGGTGACCAACAATGGCGACCAGGTTGTGTATGAGAAAGCCACTAACCTAGAGTAAATCTAGATTTTAGTTGTTTTTGATTCACATTTCACTGAAATGACGCTCTTAATGATGATGAAGAGTAGCCTTTATCTCTCCATGCTGAACCATCATTTAGCTCAATCCTCGGTGTGATTCCCTCTATTCCTAGTGTGGACTCACTGTAATCGCCCTAATATTTTACGTTATAAGATAAGCGGTGATAGTTTGAAAGCTAGCAATAAAAAGATACCCCTAAACACTGCGTCTGGGGGTCTTTTTGTTTTAGTATTTTTCGATTAATTCTCGTTTTTTTCCGGCACGCTTTAACCAACCCTTGACGAATACTTCTTAATAGGGGTTTCGGGCCACAATACCCTGGTAATGGGCTATCATAAGCCTGTTAATCTCGCTGATCCTAGCTTTCGGATCTTTAATATGAGCGGTTGATTTAAGGAAACGTGCGGCTAGTCCAGCGCCCCCATTCACCAAAATGTCGGAGGGGATTACAGCCACTATTAATTTTTGAGCAAGAATCGCAGGGGTTACGTTTTTAGGGTATGTGCTAAGATTGGTACATTTTATTCCCAGAATTTTTCGTTTTGCGTATTCTAAATCTATGACTAAGCCGTCTAAACAGGATTTATTAGCTTTGTTGAAATTAGCCCTTCTGGGGGTTTCTTTTCCTTTAGTGATAACAAGCTTTTCCCTGGTATACGCCGGCACTAAACCGGATCATAGTTTAGACTACGCTCAAGCAACTCCTAAATCTACGCCTCAACCGAAGCAAAGCACTACACCGCAATTAGTTAAACCCGCTACACCTAAACCGAGTGCTTCTGCTGAGTCAAAAAACAAAAGTCAACCGGCTGACGAGAAAGTAGAGGAGAAATCGGAAAAATCTGATGAGGAGAAAGAGCCGGCACCGTCGCTAATTTTAACTTTGTCAGTGCTGGCGGTTGTCATGGGTTTGTATTTGGGAGTTCTTCGGCTTCGTCCTCTGTGGCTGCTGTGGCTACCGGCAGAATTAAACATCCCTAAAACACCCATAACCCCAGAAGTCAAATTACCCGTTGGGATTTTACGTTTTCTTAAGTATCGCCCCAGGGTATTAGATGCTTGGGTTGAAAAACATCTTGAGACTTTTCAGAAAAAGTTTTTGGAAAATGAAACGGTTGATGAGCGAAAGGATTACGTTTCTCTTCCTGTGTTATTAAATGGGAAAGAGATTGATGAAATAACTGCGGAAACATTAAGCGAAACTTTTAAAAAAGACAAGCGAGTGCGAGTCCTGATTAGGGGCGAGGGAGGTTCGGGAAAAACAACGATTTCCTGTCAAGTCGCTAAATGGGCAATGGAAAAACAGGATAAGTCCAAACGCTTAGCCGAACATTTGATGTTACCTGTTTTGATAGAGGAAGAACTTGACGCAAATGCTGGGGAAGGCATCAAGCCTTTAATGGAAGCAGTTGTGGCAGAAATTCAGGAATTAATCGACAGCGAACAAACGATTGTGGATGAATTATTGGTCGAACAACTCCTTCGACAGCGCCGGATTCTGTTGATTGTGGATCATTACTCAGAGATGAGTCAACAGACTCAAGAAAAAATTAATCCTGACCTCCGAGAGTTTCCAGCCAATGCTTTAATCGTTACTTCAAGAATTGACGAAAAATTCAAAGGCATTGACATCAATATTGAAACTCTCCGCTTTGATGGGGGAAAGTTGGCGTACTTTATCGAGCAGTATTTGAAGCAGTGCAACAAGTGGGATTTGTTTGAGGCGGATCAGGAGGAATTTTTGCAAGAATGCGCCCAGCTTGCACGCATTGTAGGTGAACAGAAAACGATTACGGTTTTGCTAGCAAAGCTTTATGCCGAGCGAATGATTAATGCCAAGCAGGATTCTTTTGCATCTGGGCGTTCTCTGGACAACATCCCTGACTTGATACTGGCTCACTTAGAAAAGCTTAATTGTCAAGGCGAAAGAAATACTAAAAATGAATATCCTACAGTTAAACAGGATGCCAAAGTCATTGCTTGGAAATGCCTGGAGCAAAGCTATAAGCCCTCCCCTGTTGATCGCGAAGCAGTGGTTAAAGCCTTGGGGAGCAATAATGCAGCATCATGCCTTGAGTATTTTGAGAAACATCTCCGTCTACTCAAGTCAATTGGATACGCTGAAGAGAGAAAAGACAGAGACAAAATCCGCTTCGCCCTTGATCCGCTGGCTGAGTATCTGGCTGCACTATATCTGGTACAAGATGGCTGCAAAGACGATGGGGAAAAGTGGCGGAAGTTCTTAGCAGAAGTAGAGAAAAACTCAGGGAATCTAGAAGAAGTTAAAGGTTTTTTACTGGCAGTAAGAGATTGCTGTCTGGCTAAAGGCTCAGAAGTCAGAGTCCCCAGTTTCGTAGCTGACGAACTTGGTAAATTGGCAGGATTAGATTTAGAAGCTTTAGAACAAGAACGACAGCGACAACGGATTAAACGTCTCCGCCACAACTTGTTTGCTCCAGATGCAACAGTAAAAGATCGGGTGCACTATCTTCGAGAAATCGGGGAAAGTGGTTCAGTCGCTAAATTTGCCGCTCCTGCTATTGTCCAATTTCTAACAAATGATAATTCGTCCGTGCGTTTGTCAGCCGCAGAGGCGTTGATCAAGTTAGGCAATGCTTCAGAAGCCGTTGAGCATACGCTATTGGCGCTACTTCAAGATGACGATTGGCCCGTGCGTTTGTCAGCCGCAAAGGCATTGATCAAGTTAGGCAATGCTTCAGAAGACGTAGTGCAAACGCTATTGGCGCTACTTCAACATGACGATTTAAAAGTGCGTATGGATACCGCAGAGGCGTTGGGCAACTTAGGCAATGCTTCAGAAGAGGTAGCGCAAGGGTTATTGCCCCTACTTCAAGATGACGATTGGCCCGTGCGTTCCTTAACCGCAGAGGCGTTGGGCAACTTAGGCAATGCTTCAGAAGACGTGGTGCAAGGGCTATTGCCCCTACTTCAAGATGACAATTCACACGTGCGTTTCTTAACCGCACAGGCGTTGGGCAAGTTAGGCAATACTTCAGAAGACGTGGTGCAAGGGCTATTGCCCCTACTTCAAGATGACAGTTCATCCGTAGTGCGTTTGTCAGCCGCACAGGCGTTGATCAAGTTAGGCAATGC
Organism: Microcoleus vaginatus WJT46-NPBG5; assembly: GCA_019359355.1. Lineage (GTDB taxonomy): Bacteria > Cyanobacteriota > Cyanobacteriia > Cyanobacteriales > Oscillatoriaceae > FACHB-68. The sequence goes on from JAHHHM010000004.1 coordinate 142,469, forward strand.
TTCAGAAGACGTGGAGCAAACGCTATTGGCGCTACTTCAAGATGACGATTGGCGCGTGCGTAGAGCTGCCGCAGAGACGTTGAGCAACTTAAGCAAGGCTTCAGAACCTGTGGTGCAAGGGCTATTGGCGCTACTTCAAGATGACGATTCAGACGTGCGAGAGGCTGCCGCAGAGGCGTTGGTCAAGTTAGGCAATGCTTCAGAACCTGTGATGCAAAGGCTATTGGCGCTACTTCAAGATGACGATTCAGACGTGCGTTACTTAGCCGCACAGGTGTTGGGCGAGTTAGGCAATGCTTCAGAACCCGTAGTGCAAGGGCTATTGGCGCTACTTCAAAATGAGGATTCAGGCCTGCGTTACTTAGCGGCACAGGTGTTGGGCGAGTTAGGCAATGCTTCAGAACCCGTAGTGCAAGGGCTATTGGCGCTACTTCAAGATGACGATTCAGACGTGCGTTACTCAGCCGCAGAGGCGTTGGGCAACTTAGGCAATACTTCACAACCCGTGGTGCAAGGGCTATTGGTGCTACTTCAAGATGACGATTCAGACGTGCGTTACTCAGCCGCAGAGGCGTTAGCAAAATTGGGTCATCCTTTTGAGCCTGTTAGTTAACCACTTTACAATTGAGTTGCCTGTGTAGAACCTACTTCCTCTAGACGTGCAATCACACAAATCTTTAGCGGCATTAATTTATTAAGAGACGACATCAATGTATCACCAACAACATTTAATGTGTCACTATAAAACTTTTTGAATGGGCGATACAGGATTTGAACCTGTGACCCCTTCCGTGTGAAGGAAGTGCGCTACCACTGTGCTAATCGCCCGTGAAAAATTAATATAACACAGACAGCATGAATCAATCAACTCCTTGAATAAATTTTGTGCTGTAAATTTTCCTACGGGTTAAGGGAAACTCCCCGATTGCCGGCTTTATTCCACTTAATCTGCCTGGGGACACTCATCCCACAAACTTGTTGTTTGGCGCAAGCTTTTGTGGTTGCCATTGCCCAAGATTAAATGATCCAGCAGGGGAATGCTGAGAAGTTGCGCCCCGGCAAGCAGTTGGCGGGTGAGAGAGATGTCTTCGGGACTCGGATCGACGCTGCCGGTGGGGTGGTTATGGGCAATAATTGCACGGGTGGCACCTTGGCGGATCACTTCCCGGAAAATGTCGCGGGGATGGGCGAGGGTTTCGGTTGCTGTGCCAATCGTAATCACTTTCGTACCCAGCAAGCGATTTTTCACATCCAGCAGCAATACCGCGAATTTCTCTTGATTTTGCCACATGAGTTCGTGACTGAGGGCGGCGGCAGCGGCGGCGGGACTGTCAATTTCGGTGCGATCTGAGGGACGAGATTGAAAGGCGCGTTTGCCGAGTTCGACGGCAGCTAAAATGGTGGTTGCTTTCGCCGGCCCAATTCCATGAATTTGCGTTAATTCTTGGACGCTGATATCTCTTAAGACTTCCAGAGGATCGCGCTGGTGTTCGCTTAATTTTTGCAGGATATATTGCCCCAGTCCGACGGCGGAAAGTTTTCCTGCCCCTTGGCCGGTTCCTAATAAAATAGCAATGAGTTCGGCTGTGGCTAGATTTTTAGGGCCATGAGACATTAATCGCTCACGAGGCCGTTCGCTTAGGGGGATATCTGCAATTCTTAAGCTGTAGGTCATTGATGCACCGGCATCCTCTGAGGATCATCTTTTATTAAATCGCTAAAACTGTCTGTCCCCAACCGAGAAAATGCTGAGTTGGGAGGTTTAACGGTACAGACGGCGCGAAGATTAGAAAGTTTGTGTTCTTATCTGTGTCTCTATTGAGAGGCAACTCCCCCTAAAATTAATTCAACAGTTTAAATGGTAGGGGCATCGCTTGTGAAGTTACCTTCTAAGAATATTTATAAAGTTGAGAAGCAAGCTAAGACTGAAGCCGTCTCTGAAGCTGCCAGTCAACATCAAAGTTTATATGAAATTGGGAGGCCGGCGCAGGATGATAACAATGCGATTAACAAGCTTTTAGCACTAGCGGAAGCAAAGGGAACTTATTATGTTAATCCTGCCGATGGTGATTTGCCGGCAGGATGTCCGAGAATGCCGGCTTTGATTGAATTGCGACAATATCAAAAGCAAGCAGTTGCGAATTGGTTTGCCAATCAAGGACGCGGGACGTTAAAGATGGCAACCGGCAGTGGTAAGACGATTACAGCCCTGGCAATTGTCACAGAATTGTATCGAAAAATCGGTTTACAAGTATTGTTGGTTGTCTGCCCTTATCGGCATCTGGTGACACAGTGGGCATCTGAATGTGAAAAGTTTGGGTTACAGCCGATTTTAGCGTTTGAAAGTGTGCGGAATTGGCAGAGTCAACTTTCAACTCAACTTTATAATATTCGTGCCGGCAGTCAATCGTTTCTTACGGTGATTACAACCAATGCTACGTTGATGGGAAATGGCTTACAATCCCAGTTAAAATATTTGCCGGCTAAAACACTCATTGTCGGAGATGAAGCGCATAATTTGGGTGCGCCAAAATTAGAAGAAAGCTTGCCGCGCAACATTGGTTTACGGTTAGCGCTATCTGCCACACCCGAACGATATTTTGATGAATTGGGGACGGAAGCTGTGTTTGATTATTTCGGGCCGGTTTTGCAGCCTGAATTAACCTTAGCAGATGCAATCCGTCAGGGTGCATTAGTTCGCTATCTTTATCATCCTATTCTTGTTGATTTAACCGAATCAGAAAGTCGGACGTATTCCCGGTTAACCACAAGAATTGGTTGGGCGCTGAGTGAAGAGTCAAATATTGAGGCAAATGAAACAGTCACGGCATTGCTAATGCAGCGATCACGGTTAATTGGTGCAGCGGCAAATAAGTTAACAGCCTTGCGGCAGTTAATGGCAAAACGCCGAGATACAAGCCATACTTTATTTTATTGTGGGGATGGGTCTGTTGATGGTGCGCTGAGTCAGAGAAGTAGCCGGCAATTGGCAGAAGTGGCTCGAATTTTAGGGGGAGAATTGGGCTATCGCATCAATACTTATACGGCAGAAACCCCTTTAGCAGAACGAGAGAATTTACGCCGGCAATTTGAATCGGGAGAATTGCAAGGATTGGTGGCAATTCGCTGTTTAGATGAGGGTGTGGATATCCCCGCAATTCAAACGGCTGTTATTTTGGCAAGTAGCAATAATCCCCGCCAATTTATTCAGCGTCGTGGGCGGGTTTTGCGTCCCCATCCAGGGAAAGAACGGGCAACTTTATTTGACATGATTGTGATGCCTCCAGATTTGGGACGGGACACGTTGGAGGTAGAACGCAATTTGTTAAGAAAAGAGTTAAGCCGGTTTTTAGAGTTTGCAGATTTAGCAGATAATGCGGGGGAAGCAAGAGTGAAATTACTGAGTCTTCAAAATCGATATGGGTTGTTAGATATTTGAGGGGACAAGTTCGCACTTAAAGTTTAAGCAAGCACTGCGAATTTGAACCGTAAAAATTTGTAAATGATTGTATGATAATTAAAAAAATTAATGGTACTATAATCATAATAGGGTAGTTGCAAAAATTTGAGGAACGCGCAAATTTTTATTATGAAGTAAAACTGTTATTTTATCTAGTTTAATTGTATCACACAACTTTTCCTAAAAATCGCTCTAGCTAAAATCATTTTTTATCAACTTGGAACTATGAATCAAGATTCAAGTATGCAAGATATTCAGGAGCCAATTCTAAACGCACCACCGGAAATTCGCCAAATTATTGAGCGGGTATTGGCAGCAGAAAAAGACAAACTTTATATGAAAAATCCTCGCAATATTAACGACGATATTTTAAGGATTATTAAGGAATCAATTCGATGAAGCTGATTTCAATCACGCTGTGTAATTTTCGTCAGTTTTATGGCAAAACACCAGAAATTGCCCTAGGGTGCGAGGATGAGCGAAATACCACCATCATTCACGGCAATAATGGTGCCGGTAAAACGACACTGATGAATGCCTTTACCTGGGCGCTTTATGAAAAATTTAGTGCAGCGTTTGCGGCGGAAACTCAACTGGTAAATAAACGCGCCATTACAGAAGCTGAAGTGGGAAAAGCTGTTGTGTGTTCTGTAGAAGTTATTTTTGAACATGATAGCAAACGCTACCAAGCCAAGCGTGTTTGTCGCGCCTACCGCAATGAAACCGGCAACGTTGAGCAGGGTGAGAGTAAGTTACAAATGCTTATTGCTGGAAATGAAGGCCGGTGGATGCCGCCGCTACAACCGGCAGAGGATATTATTAACCGAATTTTACCCGTAAGTTTGCACCAGTATTTCTTTTTTGATGGAGAACGAATTGAGCAAATTGTCCGGCATGATAAAAAAGAAGAAATTGCGGAAGCTACGAAAGAATTGCTAGGGATTGAGGTATTAAATCGGGCGATTCGGCATTTGGGAGAAGCGAGAAAATCCTTAGAAACTGATTTAAGGGGAATTGGCGATCCTCAAACAAAGAGTTTGTTAGGCACCAAGCAAAGGTTAGAAAAAGAAGTTGAGCGTTTGCAAAACCGGCAAGCGGAAATCGAGGGAGAGGTTCAAAACCAAGGGGAGTTAAAAACAACCCTAAGCAGCCGATTGCTAGAATTAGGTGGTGCTGAGGATTTACAGCGTTTACGGACTGAAATAGAAACTCAAAAAGAGTCGCTACAACAACAACTTAAGCAAGCGACTGAAGGACTAAAAAAAGCCATTTCAACACGAGGCTTTACGGTTTTGTTGCCAGATATAACGGCTGAATATCATGCCATCGTTGAAGGGTTACGGGAACGAGGCGAGTTACCCACCGGCATCAAGCGTCCATTTGTAGAAGAGTTACTACACCGGGAACAATGTATCTGCGGGGCAGAGTTGAAAGACGGCACCCACGCACATCATTTGGTGCAAGCTTGGATGGATAAAGCAGGTGTTGCAGATGTGGAAGAAACGGCAATTCGCTTGAGTGAACAAGTGAGCGAAATTGACAAACAAGCACCCGATTTTTGGGAAGAAGTGGATCGACAGCAAGCAAATATTGAGCGATATCGCACGGAGCTTTCTCGCATTGAAACCCAGTTAGATGATACGAAGAAAAAATTGCGAGATTTTCCTGATGAAGATGTGAGTCAGTTGCAAAAGCGTTTGGATGAAATTGATAAAAAAATCAGCGAACTCAATAAAGAGACAGGTTCTAATGAGCAACAGCTTAATAGCCTAAAATTGGAAATTAAAGAATTAGGCAAGCAAATTGAAAAGCAGCAAATGAATGAAAGCCGGCAACTACTGGCACAGCGACGCATTGCAGCAGCTCAAGATGCGATGGATCGTTTAACTGAGGTGAAAACTCGCCTCGAACAACAGTTTCGGTTGCAGCTAGAAAAACGGGTGCGAGAAATTTTTTCCTCGATTTCGTTTACTCCTTATATTCCCAAGCTAACAGAGAAATATGCGCTGAAGCTGGTAGAAAATACAGCAGGAGAAGAGGCAGATGTTGCTGCTTCCACCGGAGAAAATCAAATTCTCAGTTTATCGTTTATTGGGGGAATTATTGATCGGGTACGAGAGTGGAGTAAAAAAAATACCCTGATGGGTCCCGATAGTAGCACATTTCCCATCGTCATGGATTCTCCGTTTGGCAGTTTGGATGAAATTTCGCGCCGGCGTGTGGCAAGTTCAATTCCAAAATTAGCCAATCAGTTAATTGTTTTAGTCACAAAAACTCAGTGGCGGGGTGAAGTCGCCGAGGAAATGGCAAATTGCATTGGGAACGAATATGTTCTTTCTTATAATTCTCCTAAACCCGATTGTGAGGAGGATGCAATTGAGTTGAATGGGGTGCGTTATCCGCTAGTGCGGCAAAGTCCGAATGAGTTTGAATATACAGAAATTATTGAAGTAGAACGCAAATTTTAAACCCTTTTATCAGACGAGTTTTTTGTTGCTGGGATAAGGTTGCCGGCAAGATGCCGACGCTACAATATAATTAAAAACAAATGATGGAGGAGGAAATCTCAATGGTTGCTCCAACGCTGCGCGATTTTGTAACAGATGCCTGGGTAAAGGCAAGCTGGGAAGAATTTTTAGCCATTGCTGACGATCCAAAATATGAAACTAGCCGGTTTTATTATCATCGCGGATACATGAGGATTGAAATGTCACCAGTAGGCTTTCGGCATGGACGCAAAAATTCAATTATTTCTAAGGTAGTGAGTCTTTTTGCTACCCTTAAGAACATCCGAATTGTTGAGGTAACGAATAGCAGCTTTAGAAAAGCAGGAGTAGATGAATTTCAACCCGATTTAGCTTTCTATATTGGTTTAGATTTGAAAATGCCGGCAGAGACAGATTCACCTGTTGATTTGAATGAATATGATTCACCTACCTTAGTCGTAGAAATTGCTTCAACCTCTCTCAATGACGATTTGGGAGAAAAACGGTTACTTTATGAACGGTTAAATGTGCGAGAGTATTGGGTTGTTGATGTAAAAGCAGGCGATGTAATTGCTTTGGAAATTGCCGATGCACGTAGCGGTCAAATTCAGGAGTCGCGGGTTCTCCCAGGATTAGAAATTGCAGTTGTTGAGGAAGCGTTAGAACGAAGTCAAACTCAGGATGATGGAGAAATAAATCGTTGGTTGATTCAAAAATTCAGTTAAATATGAGGTTAAAAATAATCAAATGGGTGCGAATCGAATTAGAATTGCCAAAGATAAGGCGGATTTAGTCAAAGCATTGGTAGATGCTAAAGAAACAACCGGCCCTTTTCAAACCTATGCCGATGTTGTCGTATTTGCAGCAGCATTGGGGGCGAAACGGAAAAAACGAGTGCCGTTAGAGGAAATTTCTACAAAAGAGCCGGCACCCATTGCCCTAGAAATATTTGATTCCAGAGGTTATGATCGCACCATCAAGTTACTGGCAGTAACTGAGACGAAAGACCCAAAGATTCTCTCCGTGTTTGATGAAAAAGCGGAAGAGGAACGCACTCATATTTTTGAAGAATATGCAAATGGTGGTCTAGAAATTTTGCGAGAAGAGCTTCGAGGGGCAGTAGACTATTCAGAGAGAATTTTATTGATGTTAATCTCTGACCGGCAGAAGCAAGATCAGCCAACAGAAGAATTTGATCTCAGCCGGTTTCTCAGTTAAAAAATTAGCTAGCTAACTGGCAAATATTAAGAATATTAAATCACAGATAAACACAGATAACTTGATTTTATCTGTGTTTATCTGTGTGATCTGTGGTTAAAAATAAAAACTATGCTACTAGCTCAGCACAGGTGGAAGCCCTACCTTTTTTAAATCAACAAACTTACCCTCAAAACTCATTGCTTGATTCGCCCCTACTCTCCTCGATTCCGCTAATTCCAAGCGAAGTTCTGCACGTTCCATATCATCTTGAATTCCCCCCAAAATATACACAATTAACCTTGCCGCTAAATCTCTGCCGGCAACGACGATTCGCTTCTTATTTGGGTCATACAAAACCCCATACCAAGGAGATTGGGGAAACTCCATGCCACTGAATCCCCCATCTATATCATACCTTTGGAGTTTTTTAAAGATATCTTCCAGAGAAACCCCTTTTTTAAAAACCAGAATTCCTAAAGCTTGAGCTACCGCAATTTGACCAACAGGACGGAATAAAATATTTCCTTCTCCCCCATCTTTTTCAAAACTAAATCGGCGCAATTGTGGGGTTTCCGCACCATCTTCAAGTCTTTGATAGCTGACTAAGCTTGATAAGGAATCGAAAAGCATTTTAAACTCTTTTAGTCCCTCCTCAAGTTCCTCATCCTCTGGACGCATGGGAATTAAACCTTTTTTATCCACCGGCTTCCAGTGAGGGAATTTATGGCCCAAGTAGCGCTCAGACATATCTTTCATCGCCTGAAGCGTTGTTAAAACAGTAGATTTGGTTGCAACGGTTGCACTGTCCCAATTCACACGAGGATTGCGACCTTTCTTTTCTTTAAATAGCGGATGGGTGACGGCAATTTTTCGAGCAATAATGGAAAATCCATCGTCTTCATTTAATAGTGCAAGCTGACCCTGACTCAAATTCACAGCCATTAAATTGACGTGAACGAAGATCGATCTCACTCGTCGCCGCGCTTCCTCACGGGTTTCTCCTGCAACAACTGCGGGAATAAATTCAATACCGATTTTTTCCTTGGCTAATCGCTGTAAATCTGCAGGCTCTACTTGATATTGCTGGGAAAGATCGTCTATTGTAATCGCATTTCCCACCGGCTTTTTTGTTTTATTATAAGGTTGCAATTTGCCGGTTTTGAGTAATATCATTAAACCTTGCACACCCATGAGCCGGTGTTGTCCGTCTAAGGCAAAAATCGCCACATTTTCAGAAACATCTAAAAGTCCAATTGTGCTGTCTTTATCTAAAGGCGTGAAAATGGCAGCCGGCTTGAGTGCGCGTCCATTTTTATCCCATTCAGGAGCCTTTGGATTGTCCACCCAGGAAGGACTTTGCACCACCAAAACCGCCGGAAATTTGTGCGCCTTTCGTCCCGCGAGATATTGAGTCAAGGATGCCTGACGCGACCAATCAAGGGGACGTTGCAAAATTTCATCAACAGTCTGCTCATCGCGAATGACATTGTCTGTTTTTGCGTCGAACTTTTTTTGGAATAACGGCAGTTGCGAGGCGAAGCGAACCCGACTATCCAGCCATTCCAGCGTGACCGAACCAATAAACGCCTCCGTACTTCCCATCTGGGTTTTCTGAACCAAAAGCTGGTCACTTCTGGAAAGGTGCCGGTCTAGCAGGAGTGCGAGTGCCTCTCTCTCTTGATTTTGCTGTTCCAGTATTCGGCTGGCAATGTCTGACTGTGGGTTGCTGGCGCTGCTCATGGAAGCGTTTTATGAAACTCAAGGTTGCTTTTTTAAAATAAGCTGCTACTATGATTAATGTCAAATTGTGTTTTTAAAAACTTAAATAGCTTAGTAAAAGCGCGATTTAGCTTTACTGCATGAGCTGTTTTATGTCAATTTTCCTTGAAAAACGCCCATACGATGTACAAACATTAATGTAGAACTTGAGCGAGTAACAGGTTGCTCAAGAATTAGCAAGGGAAATTATGAAAGTTAAATTAAGTATGAAAAATTTTCTTAGGGGAAATTGAGGGCAAAGGTACAAGAACTCTGAAGTTTTTTATCAAAATCCACACATTGCTATCTCCAAAATTGATGTTATGCCGGCACCTTCTTTTGAATACATTTTGCCTGTAATTCGAGGAATCCAATCAGGGCGCGAATACTACGTTTCCATGTGTCCCGTGCGACTTATTCCTAAACTTTTCGCGGTTGAGGATGAAGAAGTGCCGGCACAAATGCGGGCAAATCGCGCGCTGAATCGCAGTCGTGTCGCAGAAATTGGCAAATATATTCTCAACAATCCAAAGAACTATACTTTCTCGGCAATTACAGCATCCATTGACGCAGATATCACCTTTGAACCAATAGGATCGGAGGCAGAAGCGCGGAAAATGGGGCGCTTGAGAGTGCCAATGGATGCGAAATTTACAATTAATGATGGAAATCACCGGCGTGCAGCATTTGAATTAGCGTTGAAAGAAAATCCTGAACTCGGATATGAGACAGTGGCTGTGGTGTTTTTTCTCGATATTGGGTTAAAGCGTTCTCAACAAATATTTAGCGATCTCAACCGCTATGCAGTTCCTCCCGATCCATCGCTTAATATTCTTTATGATCGCCGCGATCAAAATGCTGAATTGGTGAGGAAAGTGATTAAGCAAGTCAAGGTTTTCCGAACCCTGACGGATACGGAACAGAGTACACTGCCGGCCAGATCGGGTAAGCTATTTACGCTCATGAGCATTTATAATGCTACTCTTGCCCTGCTGGCGAATGATCAGGACACTGAGTTCAGCCGGCAAATTGCATTGGCTGCCAGCTACTGGAATGCTGTCAGCGCTTATCTCCCCGATTGGGAGTTAGTTTTGCAGCGCAAGATCAATGCCGGTGAGGTGCGGCGGGATTTTATCCATACTCATCCGACTGCTTTGGCGGCGTTGGGAGATGCCGGCAGTGTTTTGATGTTGCTTTACCCGGATAATTGGGAGGAACATTTGGCAGGACTAGCACAAATTGATTGGTCACGTTCCAATCCTGATTGGGAAGGACGAATTTTATCTAAAGGTGGGGTTTCTCAGTCTCGTGCTAGCGTTCGTTGGATGAGTGCTTATATTAAGGAGCGTTTGGGGATGCCGGTGACTGTGGAATAGGAAGGTTGAGAGAGTGCCGGTTTTTCAGTAGGGGAGAGAGGAAAATGAGCCAAGAACAAAATTTAGAAAATAAAAATTTAGAATACTACTACAAATGCTTTTCCGAACTCAAGGTAAATACCACTGAAAAAAGGGGGGATGCTCCTTATAAACCTATCTTGCTTCTCTCTGTCATCGAACTGATAGACCAGGGGGTAATAACTGAAAATAGGATTGAAGCATCTAATGAGTTAGTTTGGACATTTAACAAGTATAAAAAAGATTTTGGTGGCGATAAATTTAAAGGCCCTTTGTCTTTGCCTTTTTATCATTTATTCAAAGAAAAGAATAAATTTTGGTTTCTGCAATTTAAACCTGAATATCCAGACAATCCTGATGAACAAAGGAATACTAATGAAAGGATCAGAAAATCATTAGGACAACTCAATAATTATGTGAACTATGCTTACTTAGATCAGGAATTGTTTGATCTTCTCCAAGATCCTATTTTAAGAAAAGAATTAGCTCAAGCACTGATGGATGCTTGGTTGCATTCTAGCCCCCAGGAAGATTTTGATGAAATCATAAGAGTCCATCAAAATCTTGAGCAAATTCAAGCAGAAGAATTCTTAAAGAAAATAAAGAATAACGTTCCCAAAAGGGTACATAGAGATTTATTGGTAAGAGATGCTTCTTTCAGTAAAGCGGTTACGTGCATATACGATTATCGCTGTGCCTTTTGTGGGCTGAAAGTAACACAAACACTTGAGAAGAAATTTTACACTCTTGTAGATGCAGCACATATTAAACCTTATGCAACTTTTTTTAATGATAATATCCAAAATGGAATATCATTTTGCAAAAATCATCACTGGGCTTTTGATAAAGGTTGGTTTTGTTTAGAAAATGATTATAAAATTAGAGTTTCAACTCAGATTGAAGAAAATTTTCCTGCAACAAAAGATTTTGAAAATGCTAAGCTTATGAAGGATTTTGACGGGAGACAAATATTTCGACCGCTTTCTGATCAATATTTGCCAGACCCGGATGCTCTCTCGTGGCATCGACAGAAACGGTTTCAAGCTTAATTTTGATTAAGCAAGTGTAATCAATACTATTTAATATTTTAGGAGCTTTAAACATGACAGAAATGCAACAAATACCCTTATTTCCACCACGTAACGTTGCTGAGTTAGTGGAAGACATAGAAAAACTCACCGAAGAAATTCAAGAATTATACTGTCAAGATGACATCCCATTTGCTGTAGGCTGGTCGGGGGGTAAGGACAGTACCGCAGTCTTGCAACTTATCTGGTATGCAATCGCAAAAATTCCTGTAGAAAAGCGCACTAAAAAAATCTATGTACTTACAAATGATACTCTTGTAGAAAATCCTATCGTCTCTGCTTGGGTACGCAAATCTCTTGAGCAAATGAAAATAGCTGCTCAAGAACAAGGAATGCCAATAGAACCCCATTTAACTTATCCAGCAGCTAAAGATACATTTTGGGCTTGCTTAATAGGCAAAGGTTATCCAGCACCTAGGAAGCGCTTCAGGTGGTGTACTGAACGTCTAAAAATTAAACCGGCAGACTCTTTTATTCGTGATGTCATCAGAAGTAACGGTGAAGTAATTCTTGTTCTGGGTACTCGTATAGCTGAAAGTAGCCAACGTGCAGCTACTATGGCTAAACATAGAGAGTGGCGGGTGCGAGATCGCCTGAATACGAATCCCAGTCGGCCTAACTCTCTGATTTATCTACCTATTGAAGACTGGCGGACTGATGAAGTTTGGATTTATTTGAATCAATGGCCAAACCCTTGGGGACAGAACAATAAAGACTTAATGACCATGTATCGAGGTGCGACAGCAGATAATGAATGTCCCTTAGTTGTTGATACTACGACTCCTAGTTGTGGCGATTCTCGCTTTGGTTGCTGGGTTTGCACAATGGTCAATAAAGATAAATCAATGGAGGCAATGATCCAGAATGATGAAGAGAAAGAATGGATGCAGCCTCTACTTGATATCCGTAATGAATTGGATATGGAGGATGATCGTCACAAGAGAGATTTTCGGCGCATCTATGGCAGAGTCGAACTTTTTGAACGCAATGTTGAGGGCGAAATCTCTGTAGAGCCAATGCCTGGGCCTTATACTAAAGAATGGCGGGAATATTGGCTGCGGCGAGTTTTAGAAGCGCAAACCCAAATTCGGAAAACCGGCCCTGAAGAAATGCGCGATATCACCTTAATTACTCAGGAAGAATTAATCGAAATCCGCCGCATTTGGCTGGAAGAAAAACACGAATTTGATGATAGCTTGCCTAAAATTTATCAAGAAGTCACCGGCACACCCTTTCAAGACACTCGTCAAGGTGTCGATAAAAAACTGCTAGGCAGCGATGAATGGACAGTTCTTACTGAAGTCTGTGAAGAAGACGAAATGCACCTGGAATTAATGGCAAGATTGCTTGATACCGAACGCCAGCATTTCACAAAACCACGTCGCACCGGCATTTATACAGACTTAGAAAAATGCTTCGATACCAGTTCTCGTGACAAAGAAAAAGCCATCGACAACGCTCATTACCAGCGCAACATTAAAACTGCGGTTCAAGCTGTTAGAGAAAGTGACCCTGAAAGCCTCCAGCAAGTCAGACAAGCCCTCGAACAAACCGGCAGCCCCCAAAAAGAAAATCCTGTAAGTGCCGGCAAAGCAAAAAACACCGTTGAAAGCGACAGTAACCAACCCAAACAGCTATCTTGGGCAGATGTAAAATTCGCACCGACAAATGCCGGCGCTCAAGACACCCAAGACTAGCCCATTTCTGACAGAAAATCCTGCAACCTTCACCCAATGATTTTTCGCGAACTCATCCTAGAAAATTTTGGCCCCTATCAGGGCAAACAAATTATCGATCTCACCCCCGAAACCGGCAGCACAACCCGCCCAATTATTCTATTTGGCGGCATGAATGGAGGCGGCAAAACAACCCTCATGGATGCCCTTCGCCTCGCCCTCTATGGAATTCGCGCCCAGTGTTCCACCAGAGGCAATTTGAGCTACAGTGACTTTCTCTCCCAATGCGTTAACCGCAACACACCCCCGACAGACAAAGCCCGGATTGAATTAACATTTGAACAAGTTCAAGAAGACGGATTAGCTCAATATAAAATCGTCCGCTATTGGGAAAAAGAACCCAAAGAGGGAAAAGATACATTAGGTATTCTCACGAAAAGCGAATTTCAGAAAGAATGGTGGAAAGATGACGCCCTAACAAATACCTGGGATGAGTATATCGAAACCTTGCTACCACTGGGCATTTCTAACTTGTTTCTCTTCGACGGTGAACAGGTAAAAGAACTGGCAGAAGTCGAAACTCCCCCAGATTTTGTTGTCGGTGCAATTAAATCCCTGTTAGGGTTAGAACTTGCCGAACGTCTAGCAGTTGACTTAGATATTTTACTCACCCGTAAACGCAAAGAAGCGGCTGGGGCAAAAGATATGGCAACGCTGGATAAAATTGAACAAAAATTTCAAGAGATTGCCGCAGAAAAAGAAATTGCCACAGAACAGCAAGGCAGCTACCGGCAAAAGCTAGAATGGGCTGAAGAAAACCTGAAAAAAGCCACCGATAAGTTTATTTTAGAAGGGGGAAAAATTGCCGGTGATCGTAGCCGGCTGGATGCTGAAAAAAACGACTTAAAAAAACAGGCAGACACAACGCGTCAGTCGATGCTTGACCTCGCTGTCGGTGCTTTACCTCTGACTCTAATCACTCCCCTGTTAGAGGAAGCAAAAACCCAAGCAGAAACAGAAGCCGGTCAACAGCAAGCAAAAATAGCAGCAGATGCCATTAAACAGCGAAGTCATCGTCTGCTTAATTATATCACTGAACTGTCAATAAAACCTGATTTATTTGAGCAAATTCAAACCTTTATTGAGCAAGAAAATCAAGAATTAGAAGCCCAAGCCGTTACAGAACCCTGGCTAGATGCCGATGCCGAAAGCCTCAGTCAATTGGAAAATTTGCTGCGATATGAATTGCCGGCATTCTCAACCGCTGTCGGCAAACAATTACAGTATCTTAAACGTATTGAAACCGATATTGATTTTAAAGATAGAGAACTCGCCGCCGCCGCCTCACCGGAAGCCTATGAAAAATTAGAGACTGCCGTGAGAGAAGCCCATAAAGAAGTTGCCTACGCCAAAGCCGGCAGCGAAATAGCCAACCGGCGCATCGAAGAATTAAACCGAGAACTGGCGAAAACGCAAAAAGAATTAGAACAATACAGTGATGAATATATCCAGAAAAAAAATAGCCTGCACATTATCACTTCAATTAGTAAAGCCCAAAACACCCTGAAACAGTTTCGGGAAAAATTAACCATTCAAAAACTCACCAAATTAGAAAACGCCGTCACCGACTGCTTCCGCTATCTCCTGCACAAATCTGATTTAGTACATCGTGTCGCCATAGACACCAACACCTTTAGCCTTTCTCTCTACGATCCCCAAGGACAGCCAGTTCCCAAACATCGGTTATCTGCCGGCGAAAAACAACTGCTTGCCATTGCACTTTTGTGGGGATTAGCCCGCGTTTCCGGGCGTCACTTGCCGGTTGCTATCGACACGCCTTTAGGACGTTTAGATTCCTCCCACCGGCAGAACTTAGTTGAGCGTTATTTTCCCTCCGCTAGTCATCAAGTTATTCTGCTTTCTACGGATACTGAAGTGAGAAAAGTGGAAGTCGAGAAACTGAGAGAATTGGATGCAGTTGCTCGTGAATATCTATTGAAATATGATGGAAATGAGCGTCAGACACGGGTGGAAAGTGGGTACTTTTGGTAAAGTAAAAAAGAAAACCTCCCAACACAAAGCCTAAATCATGGAACCCCCAATCGACCGAATTAAACTCTCCCAAACCGGCAAAGATCAACTCACTAAACTCAAACGCCTCACCAAAATTGACCAGTGGAATATCCTCTGCCGGTGGGCATTTTGCCGTTCCCTCGCCGAACCCAGTATCCCCTCACCCGTCCCCATCCCCGCCGACAGCAACGTCGAACTCACCTGGCGCGTCTTCGGCGGAGAAATGTCCGAAATCCTAATAATTGCCCTCAAACAACGCTGCCACAACGACAAATTAGGAACCGACAAAGAAACCCTTGCTAACCAATTTCGCCTCCACCTCCATCGCGGCATCGGTTACTTAGCCGGCGATCCAAACATCAAAAAAATCGAAGACTTAATAGAAATCCCCCTAAAATCTCAAACCTAACTGCAATGCCCCATGCCCCATGCCCAATGCCCCATGCCCAATGCCCAATGCCCAATGCCCAATGCCCTCATTGTTAACTTTTAATGAGTCCCGTAGCCAAACCAACCATCGCCCGGTATATTAACCAAAACGCTCCCGATTGAGTTATGGTCGCTTTAGTCCCGGAAGCTTTAGAAATTGAGCGTCACAGAGCCGCAATGGTTCGTACAGACCTCTCTAAACCCGTGCGATTGGCAATTGAATCGGCAATCTTTACAGAACATACCAGCTTTTTTGACTATGGCTGCGGACACGGTGGCGACGTTAACCGGCTAGCAAACCTAGGCTGCAACAGCACCGGCTGGGACCCCTACTACTGCCCCGACGCCCCTATAACTCCCGCAGACATTGTTAATATTGGCTACGTGATCAACGTCATCGAAGATCCCCAGGAACGCCGACAGGCTTTACAACAAGCCTGGGAACTCACCGGCCAAGTCTTGATTGTAGCCGCCCAAGTTTTGATCAGTAACCGTAGCAGCGATCAAATTGCTTACGGAGATGGCATCGTCACCCGCCGCAACACTTTCCAAAAATATTACGAACAGGAAGAACTCAAAACCTACATCGACACCGTTCTCAACGTTGATGCGGTGCCGGTGGATTTAGGCATTTATTTCGTTTTCCGCGATGCCGCGCAAGCTCAAAGCTTTCGGGTTTCCTGCTTCCGATCCTTCGCCTCAACGCCCAGAATTCGCATCCCCAGCAAACGCTTTGAGGATTATCAAGAACAACTTGCACCCCTGATGGCATTTGTCACCCATCGCGGCAGGCTGCCGGTGAAAGGGGAATTACCCGAAGAAATTGAACTTAATAAAGAATTTGGCAGTATCCGCCGCGCCTTCCAAGTCATTCTCCTCGCCACTGACGAAGAAGATTGGGATGCGATTGCCTACCGGCGCAGTCTTGACCTCCTAGTTTATCTCGCACTTACCCATTTTGGTTACCGGCCTAGCGCCCGAAAACTCGCCCCAGAAATTAAACACGACATCAAAGCCTTCTTTGGCACTTATGACGAAGCCTGCGAAACCGCTGACAGAATGCTCTTTAGCCTCGGAAATCCGGGCGTCGTTGCCGGCTGCTGCCAGCGTAGCCAAATCGGCAAAAAACTCCCTAACGCACTCTACGTCCACGTTAGCGCCCTCGAACAGCTCGATCCCCTCCTCAGAATCTACGAAGGCTGTGCCAGCCGTACCATTGGGTGTTTGGAGGGCGCAACCTTAATTAAATTTCACACCGATAAGCCCAAAATTTCCTATCTTTTCTACCCAGATTTCGACACCGAACCCCATCCCGCCTTGCACACCAGTATGCAAATCGATCTGCGGGATCTTGATGTCAAGTACAACGACTACGACACCTCCGACAACCCCCCAATCCTGCACCGCAAAGAAACTTTCGTCACCCCCAACTATCCCCGCTACGAAGAATTTGCCCAACTCACTCACCAAGAAGAAAATTGGGGCTTACTTGAAAACACCTCAACCATCGGCAGGCGCAAAGGCTGGCAAGAATGCCTTGCCGAAAACTGTGCCGACATCCGGGGACACTGCGTTTACTGGCGCGAAGATGCTGAGCCTTCTAAAGTAGAAGCTTTGCGTACTGCGCGCCCCACCCTGCAAGCCGGCAACTGCCTTCTGTTTATGAAAGAGACAGATGAGGTGGGTGAGTGCGGCAAGGCAATCAGCGAATCAATATTAAATTTGCCTTGACTAAAGCGGGGCAGAGGAAGGAACGGCGCAACACAGACAGCTTTTTTGGCAGCTAGATCAGAAATTTAGATGCTCATTCGCTTCACATCCGTCAGAGCAATCTTAATTTAGGCTTAACCTGCAAATTTTTCTGCCAAACTGGCCACACACTCCCCGGCTGGTGAGCCAGAATAAGAATCGAATCACCCCCAGTTGCCGGCAAACCCCTTTTCGCTCAAACAGTCTGTTCAATTCCATGCACTTATTCTAGAAGGACGCCTCGGCAAATTTCAAAGCCGGCCTAAAGCTAAAATATGCAATTTAAAGTTTTTATAAATTCTGGCTTACTTTGCATTGAAAATATTAGAGGCGATTGAAAAGTTACCTTTTTGCTTGATAAAACATGAACAGTTTAGCGTAAAATTAGCTGAGAAATAAGTTTACAAATTTCTGTAGACATGAATACAAATTCATGTGTAAAATAAAGAAGATTTTCAGTTGAAGCTAGTAAAAAAGCCTAGGCCCTCACTAAATCTGAATTGAAGTAAAAATCCTGTGATGCCACAAAATTTACAGATCAACCTTTCTAGACACCCAAGGCAACACATCCAGGTAAACCGACTAGATTAGTGATTGAGTTCAGCAATGTCCTTTCTCTGGCCGGCAAACCGCTAGCTTGACTGATAAATCTAGAAATATCTAAATTGAGAAAAACTGTTAAATTCTGTCCAGTTAACCGTTTCATTTTGAATCATTGACAAAGTCTGGAATGTTGTTTAAAAAAGAAAACAAGGACTTATAAAAGTCAATGAGGGCAATCCACCGGATTAGGAGCTGTCATTATGGTAGTCGGAATTAAAAACGAAGTCGCGCCGGCACAAGAAGCCGATTTTTTACGAATCAAGGGCATCGACTATGTAGAGTATTACGTTAGTAATGCATTTCAAACAATGCACTTTTTCCGCACGGCATTTGGTTTTAAACCGATTGCTTATGCCGGCTTTGAAACCGGCGTGCGTGATCACGTCTCCTATGTGTCCAGACAGCGCAACATTCGGTTTGTCTTCACCTCCTCATTCGAGCAAGAGAGCCAAGTTAGCAAACACGTCGCACAACATGGTGATGGCGTCAAAGATATTGCCTTCAAAGTCGAAGATGCCGTTTACGCCTTTGAAGAATCCGTAAAACGGGGTGCCAAACCCGTCCTGGAACCAACCGTTTGTGAAGACGAAAACGGACAAGCCATTAAAGCAACCATCGGAGTTTGTGGCGACTTTGTGCACTCCTTTATCCAGCGAGATAATTACGAAGGTGCATTTTTACCCAACTTTGAAACCATTAAAAATCCGCCCATCACCTTATCTACAGGACTCTCCTCAGTTGACCACATGGTTTTGTGTGTTCCAGAAGGTGAACTGCAAAAATGGGTTGATTACTATTGCCAAGCCCTCGGTTTTCAAAATTCCTACAATCTTGATGTTGCCAGTTCCGTAAGCGGAATGCATTACGCAGTCGTTCAAAACCGGATTGGCTCGATCAAAATGTCAATTGTCGAGCCGGTTTCAGGAACACAAAAATCGCAAATTCAAGAGTTCCTGATGTTCAATAACGGCCCAGGAATTCAGCATATCGCCATGCTATCTAACGACATCGTGCAAACAGTGCAATCCCTGCGTGGAAATGGCATGGAATTTTTACGCACGCCCGATACCTACTACGATATGCTCGAAGAACGCATTGGCGAAATTGACGAAGATATCTCAGTCTTGCGCGAACTGGGAGTCTTAGCAGATCGCGATGAAGAAGGCTACCTGATGCAAGTCTTTACTAAGCCAATTCAAGGACGTCCCACCCTCTTTTTAGAAATCATTCAGCGCCACGGCACTCGCCTATTTGGGCACGGCAACATTGAGGCATTATTTAAAGCCGTCGAACGCGAACAAGCCTTGCGCGGGAATTTGTAAAACCTTAGCATTTAGGCTGATATCCAACTGACATCTGTAGGGGCGATTGGCTGTAGGCGTTAAGAGCGCCGGCGTAGCCAACGCCCCTATTTTTCGTTTGTATGGGCTAAAAGTATACCCGACGCGCCGGCATACAAAAATTATTGACTACTATTTACAATTCTTAAAATCCCATCCTCATAAAAATTTTCAATTGCCGACACCCAACCATAGCCTAAAAGTACGAGTAGGAGTTTAAACTACTCTCAGAGAGCGACAAGCGCTACTAAAAATCGTTACAGCAACACCGACTTTGTCTGAATAAATATGCCATGAATTGATTGATGTCGAATTTGGGCATCCTGTGGCTTTATTGACATTCAACCGTGAAGCTGAGCAAATTGTTTAGCGGCTTTTGGTTGCAAAAGCTGATGCAGAACCCGCTACAAACAGGCGGAAAAAGCCAACAGGGAAGCAGGAGAAAATAATGGGTTCACAAAATATTAATCTATCTAAAAAAGCAAATCATCAACTTGAAAGTAAAAAACCTGTTAATTTCTCCACTTTTCCTGCTTCCTTAATTTTGGCGGCTTTGGCAGCCGGCTACTACACTGGGCCGGCTCATGCAGAAGGCAGCCGAGAGTTAGTCTCCAGTGGGGGCAATAGACCCTTTCTAGAATGGACAAATCTCCCCTCCACCGCCGGCATCGCCCGACGTACCATCTTAAAGGTTTATGTCAATGCCGGCGAAACAATTAACCTCGGTTCTAGCGTTCCCACTAGCTTCGACATTGATGGCGCTGGGCCAATTCCTGCCGGCACAAGAGATATTGTCTACCGCAGTCCGTCGGGCGTGCAAGGATCTTGCGACGTTCTAGCATCGGGTTTTGGTTTAATTGATACCCTTGCCAAAGAAACGGCTGGCCCACTTCCAGCAGCCGGTGGTTACACTCCTTGCACTGTCGTAGCCACTGAAAGTGGAATTTATGAAGTCGAATTTCATGCGCCCTCTTTTAGCGCCGGTAACATTGGCAACCCAGCCGCAATTGGTGCAAATGTCGCCTTCCCAACAGGTGCGACACAAATTCAAACAGTCGCCGCTTGGGATATCACCGTAACCAGTGGAGGCGGACCCATTCCGGGACGAGTTTATGCAGATTACTTGTCGCTGAATATGGGAAGTACTGACCCCAGCGGGACAACCAACATCAGTCCCATCAGTTCGCGAACCTACATTCAAACAGAGGATGGTTATCGCTACCTGGTAGACCTGAACGGTTTACAGCCATTTGGATTCATCTTTTTTGCCAATAAAAGAGGCTTTACAGACGCAGCCGGCAATCCACTTTATCGCTCGATCTCGCTGGCTCCTGGGGTTAGCATAACTCCGACAGAAAAGGTTTTTCTAAATACCCCCGATCAAAACTTACCCGGATCTGCAAGTTCCCCCAGCGGCCTTACATGGCTTCTTACCCCCCCAACTCCTCCCCCCACACCAACAGGATTCACATTTACCGGCATTGAAGGAACGCCCAATCAAACCGGCACCACTCCTTTGGGAGGTAACTTTAGCTTTAATGCGCCTTCGGTGGGCACTTACAGCATTCAGATAGATGTAAACCAAGATGGGGACTATAACGACCCAATTGATCGGATACTGGGCGGTAATGCCGCAGTTGGGTCAAACACCATTCCTTGGGATGGCCGGGATGGCTTGGGAAATCCCGTTCCCGCCAGTGTCACCCCCTACGGTGCCTCGATCACGCTCAATGCCGGTGAAGTGCATTTTCCCTTTTTAGATGCAGAAAATAATGCAGGGGGTTTGATTATCCAACGGCAGATTCCAGGAGGGGGAAACACCGATACTGTGTATTACAACGATACTGGCTTAACCGACCCCACGCCCCCTCCCACGCCCACTCCCACGCGCCCTATCCCCATCAGTGCACTAGCTGGAGTTTCCAGCGCCGGTGGCGCTCATCGGTACGGGAATGCTAGCGGTTCTCAGACAGACTTTGGTAATAACAACGGAATTGACACTTGGACAAATTTACCCTCCGCCCCTGTCTTTCTTGATGGAGGAATCACAGTCGCAGCCGCTGACCTCGTCATTGCCAAGACTGATAATGTCACCACCATAGCGGCAGGCAGCCCGATTACATATACGATTAGGGTGACAAATAATGGACCCAGTACAGCCACCGGCGCGACGGTGACCGACACAATTCCAGCTAGTATTACCGGCGTTAATTGGACTTGTGCAATTACTGCCGGCACCGGCGCTTGTGGGACGGCTAATGGTACAGGGAATGCCATCAATACCACTGTTAATCTTAATAGCGGAGCCACCGCCACCTACACAGTAACCGGAACCGTCTCTGCGACCGCCACCGGCACCTTAACTAACACTGCCACCGTGCGCCGGCCCAATGATACGGCTGATCCGGTAGACAATGATGGCAGCGGCACTAACAACACCACCGAAAGCGCCACCGATACGACCACCATCGGCCCTCCATCCGCTGACTTAGCAATCGCAAAAACCGACAATCAAACCAGCACCTCTGCCGGCAGCGCGATCGCCTATACCATTACCGTAACCAACAATGGCACGAGCACCGTCAACAGCGTCACCGTTACTGATCCGATTCCTGCCGGCATCACTAACCCCACCTACACCCCCAGCACCGGCACTTATGACCCAGCGACTGGCACTTGGACTGGCTTAACCCTGGCAACTGGACAAAGCATTACCCTCACCATCAATGCCACCGTTGCCGCAAATGCCACCGGCCCTTTAACCAATACAGCGACTGTTGCGCCTCCTGCCGGTGTCACAGATCCGAATAATACGAACAACCAAAGCCAGGATACAACCGAGATCATTCCACCCGCCGATCTCGCCGTAACCAAAACGGTAGATAATCCCAATCCCACAGTTGGACAAAATATTAATTACACCGTTACCTTAACCAACACCGGCCCTTCAACTGCCACCAATGTTGCGATTACTGACCAAATTCCTGCCGGTTTAACCTTTATCTCAGCAACAGCAACTCAAGGCACTTATGACAATACCACCGGCCTTTGGACTGTGGGAAATCTCGCTAATGGTGCCGCTGTCACCTTAACGATTAGCGCCACTGTTAACACCACCAATCCCATTACAAATACCGCAACCATTTCCGCTTCAGATCAGCCAGATCCCGACCCCGCCGATAACACCGGCACGGTGACAGTACCGCAACAGCAAGCTGATTTAGCCGTAACCAAAACCGTAGACAATCCCAATCCCACAGTTGGACAAAATATTAATTACACCGTTACCTTAACCAACACCGGCCCTTCAACTGCCACCAATGTTGCGATTACTGACCAAATCCCTGCCGGTTTAACCTTTATCTCAGCAACAGCAACTCAAGGCACTTATGACAATACCACCGGCCTTTGGACTGTGGGAAATCTCGCTAATGGTGCTGCTGTCACCTTAACGATTAGCGCCACTGTTAACACCACCAATCCCATTACGAATACCGCAACCATTTCCGCTTCAGATCAGCCAGATCCCGACCCCGCCGATAACACCGGCACGGTGACAGTACCGCAACAGCAAGCTGATTTGTCCGTAACCAAAACCGTAGACAATCCCAATCCCACGGTTGGGCAAAATATTAATTACACCGTTACCTTAACCAACACCGGCCCTTCAACTGCCACCAATGTTACGATTACTGACCAAATTCCTGCCGGTTTAACCTTTATCTCAGCAACAGCAACTCAAGGCACTTATGACAATACCACTGGCCTTTGGACTGTGGGAAATCTCGCTAATGGTGCTGCTGTCACCTTAACGATTAGCGCCACTGTTAACACCACCAATCCCATTACAAATACCGCAACCATTTCCGCTTCAGATCAGCCAGATCCAGATCCGACAGATAACACCAGCGCGGTGACAGTACCGCAACAGCAAGCTGATTTGTCCCTTGGCAAGACGGTAGACAACGCCAACCCCAGTGTTGGGCAAAATTTGACTTACACTGTAACTCTCAGCAACACCGGCCCGGCTGCGGCTACAGGCGTGCAAGTCAGTGAACAGTTGCCGGCAGGTTTAACGTTTGTCTCGGCAACACCGAGTCAGGGAACCTACGACAACACAACCGGCCTTTGGACTGTGGGCAATGTCGCTAATGGTGTCTCTGTCACCTTAACTATTCGGGCGACGCTGAACACGTTGGGGGTGGTAGCAAACACGGCTGCTATCACTGCGGCTGATCAAAGTGATCCAGACTCAACTCCAGGAAACAATGTCCCCGGTGAAGATGACCAAGCCAGCGTGAGTGTGCCGGCGAAACCAAACCTGCGCCTAGTGAAGAGAGTAACCCAAATTAACTCGACAAGTTTTAATGATTTGGTAGACGATCCAGCCGATGTCAATGACAATGCTGCCAACTGGCCCAGCAATTATTTGCAAGGAAGAACCGATGGCGGCAGCGTTCAGCCAGGTGATGAAATTGAATATACAATTTACTTTCTCTCGGATGGGTCTACACCTGCCGGCAATGTTGTTTTGTGCGACTTAGTTCCCCCTAACTTGGGCTTTATTCCCAATGCTTTTGGGGCGGTTCAAGGAATCTCTGTTTTTCTCAATGGCACCCAGCAGTCTTATACCAATAGTGCCGATGGGGATGGAGGTCAGTTTTATCCTGCCGGCACCTTAATTCCTCCCCCTCCAGGCGGTGTTTCTCCCCAACCGTGCGGGGATGCAAATACGAATGGGGCTGTGGTTGTCAATTTGGGCAACATTCCCACGGCAACGGGTTCAAATCCTGCCGGTTCCTATGGATTTATCCGCTTCCGTGCCCGATTTATTGATTGATATTATTGCCGATTAAAAGCCACAGTTTTTATGCTTCAAGACTTACCAAGTTTTAGCATTTTTAGAAGCACCTTGACTCTTTATTTTTCAGATTTCACGTTATCTGAAATCCATTTTAAATAGGATTGAGAGCCGGCAACAATTGGCAACGCAATAATTTCTGGCACTTCATAAGAGTGCAGTTCTCGCACCTTATTTTCCAAATCTGAAAATTTGCTCAAATCTGTTTTAATCAGCAGTTGCCACTCATCCTCTGATTGCACTTCGCCCTGCCAAGTGTAAATTGAATGGACGGGCAGCAAGCTCACGCAAGCTGCCAGATGCGCTTCTATTAAAGCTCTGGCGATGATTTCTGCTTCCGTGCGTGAAGCGGCTGTCACCATCACCACACCGTACTGAAGTGCGCTAGAATCTTTTTCCATCCTCCGTCCACTGCCTAAAATTAAACATTAAAGAGCAAAACTTTCATTTTAAGTTTTAAGTTGAAACTGCCAGGGCTGGAGCACCATCAGCGGTTAAATAGAAGTAGCGTCTCGTCAACTCCGGTAGTGTTGCGCCGGCAAATTCAGCTCCATCTATGGAAGCGCCCATCAGTGTGGCTTCGCTTAAGTCGGCTTCTGTTAAGTCCGCCCGGTTTAGTCTTGTCCAATCCAAGTTAGATTTATAGAGCGAGGCTCGCGATAGGTTGGCACCTGTCAAGTCTGCTCCAATTAAGCTAGCCCAACGCAGCTGAGCGTTTGCAAGATTTGCAGAAACTAGGTTGGAACCTTCAAGATTTGCGTTATTGAGTTTAGCTTCACTCAGGTTAATCCCGTTGAGATCGCTTCCATTGAGATCAACGCCGTTTAAGTACGCTTGGCTGAGGTTCACACCGCTTAAAATTGCGCCATAAAGCATCGCGCCACTGAGCCTCGCACAGGAAAGGTTAGCCCAACTTAAATTGGCTCCTGTGAGTTTTGCATTGCGAAAGTTGACTCCTTGCAAATTTGCCCCACAGAGGTTGGCACTCCAAAGGTTAGCGCTTCCGAAGTTAACGCCGGTGAGGTTTGCGCCACTGAGTTTCGCTCTCGGTAATTTGGCTTTTACCATGTAGGCACCTGTTAAGGTGGCTTTGGTGAGGTCTGCATCTGCCAATTTTCCTTCGCTCATTTTGACAAAACTCAGGTTAGCCCAGTTTAAACAAGTGCCACTGAGATCGGTTTTGGTGAGTACCGCTCTACTGAGATTCGCACCTCTAAGGTTAGCTTTGGTGAGGTTAACTCCAACTAGGGTGACTCCTTTAAGATCGGCTCCACTAAGATCGGAGCCGGCAAAGTTCCTTTCTCCTGATTCATACCGATTGAGTAAATCCCGAACTTCCATCTGTGTTGACTCCGGTACTGGCAAATTTATTTCATTAGGCAGGGAACATTCGCTCGCCCGCTGACTCTAGAGCAAGCATATAATTCCCGTTTTGTTACTGAACAAAACAGCTTGAATGAGATTTTAAATAAAAATTTAATCTCTTCCGTAATACAAATTTTACAGCACTCGGCTTTTCGCGTGAGTGGGCACACTCGTTTCTGTAACAAATATTTTTTTAATGAGAAATAGCTTAGCTCTTTGTCAATCCCAATTTGTGATACATGGGCGTGCAAAGCTCCATGAAAAACCTAACGAAGAAAGGCATCATTTGTATGAAAACAGCAGCGTTAGCTATTTTTCAACTTCTATTATAGATTAAAATTTAATTGCAAGTATAAATTAATATTATGATCTGGCTGACACCGGCTCTTCGACGCTGTTGCAACAGTGAGCGAATAGAAGACTAAGTGGTGAATGCTGAGCCGTGAGTCTTGAGTGGGGGAGTGAGTGACGCGCCGGCCTAAAACTGGCGATCAGCGTGGGACAGGCGAGAAAGGACTGTACGACTCAGTATTAATCTCTCTAACATCACCCAAGACTCAGGATTCAGCCCTCATAACTCAGTTGACGCGCAGTTTAAGGCGAATGTTGCCGGCGACAGAACTCGGTGCAGACCAACCAGCAAGCGCTTGCTTAATTTGATTGATCACAGTCATGTCTTGGAGTGTTGAGGCTTTGTCATCTAAGATGATCCGCCCAACGCGGCCATTCTTAACCGGGAACTCCAGCACGATTTCGCCGGTGACGCCTTGAGGCAAATTTACACTTTGCAAATATTGGGTTAGCGAAGCGATCGCACTTTGATCCAATCCCTGTGCACTGATAATTTCAATGCGACCGACATTTTGTGAAAAATTATCTGTTTCTAAGGGTGACGTTCTTGACTCCAATTCAGGTGGTGCCGCCGAAATTGCAACATCGGCACCAGAAGGAGAACCGGGAAGGCGGTTCATTTGGCGGGGTGCGCTCGAAGGTGCCGGAGATGCCGCAGCCGTACCCATTGAGTCGGCTTCGTCACGACCAAAAATTCCTTCGTAGCTAACACCGTCTGGCAACTCGACTGGCACTTGCACTCGCTGCCGCGTACCATCGGGATTGACGCGCACTTCTTCGCTGACGGCAACAAAAGCGGTGTATTGCGACAGTAGCCGGTAACTCAAGGCGGTATCTGTCACTGCCTCAACACCCGATTTGGTTTCGCCGGCAAACATTTGATTCATCAAATCCTTAATCCGCGATCGCCCCCACAGTTGGGCGATACCTGGGTTGCCGGTGCCGGCAAAATCAACATTCAAAGTCTTTTCATAGCGCTTGCCACCCGCTGCGGTGCCGGTGATTTTCAACTGCCCTTTGCTGCCATCTTGTTTGCGTCCAAATAACACTAATGGCTGCTGCGCGAACAAGTCTGGAACAGCGCTTGGATAAAGGTCTGGTTTTCCCTCACCTTCCCAATTCACTTGAATATTCGTCAAGACGGGATTATTAATTTGGCGGAAAAACTTCTCGGCAACTTCCTCCGTGGGTTCATCCTGACGAATCACTTGAGAGGTGCCTCTTCCCACTTCAGCAAGACGATCTAGTAAAAACCGATTTACAGAACTACCCACGCCAAAACTATATAGCCGATTGCCAGATTTTAACCCACCTTGCACTTCGGCAATCACCTCATTTTCATTGCCAATATAGCCATCGGTGATCAGAACAACGCTGCGAAGCCGGCCTTCTTTTGCGGCGGGGAAGTTCAACACTGCACGGATGCCGTTGAGCAATTCTGTGCCGCCATTGGCGTCTAGCTGCTCGATATAAGCCATTGCCTTCTGCCGATTGGCGGGGGTATTCGCCAGAGGTGCCGGTGACAGTTGGGTAGTAGTATTGGCAAAGTCAATAATAGTAAATGTGTCGTTAGGATTAAGTCCGTTGATAAACCGGCGCATCAATTCCTTCGATTTTACCAGCGGATCGCCTGACTGAGAGCCAGAAGTATCCATTAAAAAGACAACATCTTTAGGGACAATTTCGTTAGATTTATAATCAACTGCGGGGATCAGATAGACGGCGAAATGACTGCCGCGATTGTCTGTTTGAGTTAAGACAGTGGCTTGCGTATTTTTCCCGGCAACTTGATAGCGCAGAATCAAATCTTTGTTGGGAATATTATCTTCTTGCGCTAATTGTACTTTTGTGAGGCTGCCGGTGCGTTCGGTGCGAATTTTGTGGGAAGTTGATTGCACCTGTTTAATCGGGATGCCGGCGTCAATTTCGACGGTAACGTTAATATCATGTCCCGAACGCGCTCCGGGTTTGAGGACAGGTGGGGTGATGCGGGAGGCGTCGGGAACACGCTCAGTATCGCCATTTGGAGAGATTGGGTTGCCGGCAATATAACGCGGCCCTACAACCATTGGAAAGACGAATTCGTAGTTTCCTCCTTCAAATTTTAAGCTATCGGTATAGCGAATGGTAACATCGATTTTTTCACCAGGTTTGATATTCGCGAGAGATTGAGTAAAGATGTTATCGCGTTCTTGTTCTAAGAGGCCGGCAGTCCGTCCTTCCCGAACAGCTTGTTCGTAGATTTTTTGCGCTTCCTCGCGTTTTTTAATGTCGCCTTTAATAATTCGCTCACCAATTTTTATTTCCATGTCATCTACCGCTGCTTCATCGGGAAGCGGGAAGACATAAACGGCTTCTAAGGGTTCTTTAAAAGGATTTTCAAAGGTTTGCGTAACTTCAACGCGGGAAACGTTGCCGGCAATTTTGGCTTTAACGTCGGTATGTTTAAGGGGAAAAACTTGTTGTTTGCCTTCGTTTGAAAGCACAAACAAACCGCCGGGTGGGTTGTCGGGTTGGTTGGCAGGGGTATTGCTGGGGTTAGTTTGGCTGATGCGAACTGCCGGCAGCTTGGTTTGTGGCGGTTGTAGTGCAACGGTTCCAACTGTGCCGGTTAGTAGTGCGATGGCAGGTAATATATAAGCTAATTTCATAGCCGGTTTGCTGTATAAGATATTGAGTTCGTTCGCTTTAAAGATGACACGACTTAAGTAGAAACGTTCCTCGGTTGCATTTTTTGTAACAATCAAGTGCCGGTGTAGTTATAAAAAGCAAGAAGAGAGGCGATTCCTTAATTTATATACATTAGATGCCGGCTGGCTCAGTAAACTTGTTACGAAAATGCATCTGCGGGAGTTTATCACTCCTAATCAACGTAGATAAATTATCTGTGTATGCCGGCCGGTACGCTGCACTATTATCTTTTGAAAAGTAAAGTGTGTTGCAAAAAAGCTCACAAGACTTAAGCGGAAAAATTTAAAACATCAGCACCTAGTGAACGAATGACGTGTACATATTAAATGCCATTTGACGCGGGATCACTGAACACTAATCGCACAAGAGTTTCCATCAGCACCTACCTAGCGAACACCAGAGCGCCGTAACCATTAGAAAAATGGAAACATAGGAAACATTTTGGAAACATTGAAAAATTTCCTTGACGCACTGGCGATAAGGATATGAGAATGGGGTCGAACCCTAGATTTAGGAGGGTGAGCTGTGAAAGTCACCAGACATCGAGACAGAATCCTAGAAGCGCTGCGAGAGTGGTTTCGTGTCCACAAAGAGGGGCCAACACTAGAAGAGTTGTGCCTAGAACTGGGAATGCAACCCCGCCAGAAAGCTACGCTGCAACGTTGGTTGCAGACTATGCGAGGCATTGACGTGGAATGGGAAGATAATGCAGCCCGCAGCCTCCGCCTGCGTGCAAGCGACCCTGAAGTTGAACCCAAACTACAGATATCAGTACCGGAAACCTTGCGATATCTAGCGACGGGACTGGCAGAGTGGGAAAAGCAAGAACCGATAAAGCGCTCAGAAATTATTCCACACGCACTTCGCATCGGGATGTCCCGAATGCACCTAACATCTTTACTGCAAGGAGATGAAACAGCACCCTCGAACCTCCCAGCATTTTTTGATTGGGCAAAAAATCCAGTAGTCGAGTGGAAATCGGCAGCAGAAATGAAACACCTTTCGCCGGATGTCACCCTCATCGAAGACGGGTTACTTTCCGACTTTGCTCTCCAATGGCAAGTTACAGGTACTGACGTAGAAATGCAGGTGCAGGAGAAAATCTTGCAAGATGTTGTCGAACATTGCCGAGTTCATCAACTAGACGATCCCTATCGTGCTTTCCGCAAACTGATTATTGAACGTCCCGTCCTCCCCTACCCAGAATATCGCCGGCTCCTGTCTTCGACTCAACTCAGACCCCTGCGCGAATTCTTGCTACAAACTTACATTGATTTGGTCGATTTAGCAGAAGAAAATAGCTATCATTTTTGCCCCCGCTGCAAATATGTAATGCGCCGCCGCCAAGATAAAACCTATGGCTGCCGAAACATGAGCTGCGAGCGTGAGAGTGCCAAACTGCCTCTCCCTCCGCTGACACCAATTCCCAAACATGAGGCAGAAAATTGGAAAGTTGTCACTCCAGGTGTCCATCGTTACGGGACAATACCCGGGCTTTGGGAAATTCAACTAGCAGAAACTCTCACAAAATTAGGCATCCGCGTTACCCTGTGGCCGGAAATTGATGAGTTTGACTTGCTCGTGGAATTTAGCAAAAAAATCCGCTGGGCCATTGATGTCAAAGATTGGTCATATTTAGATGAAGAGCGTTTGCAGAAAGTGCAGTACCGCAATGATATGACGGAAACCTTTGTTGTCTTCCCTTCAGAGCGAGAAGAAGTGTTGCGAATTAAGGTCGTGCGCCAACAAATCGAACCCAAATTAGGCGGGGTGCGCTTGATGCTAATGAGTGAAATTATCTCCCAAGCAAAACAAATTTTAAAGAAGAAAACTCATGCGTAACATTACGAAGTGGGGGCAAAAGTTGCGCGAGGCTTTGCGGAAGTCAGATGAGTTGAAAGCTTATGTTGCTTCCAAGATGACTGAGGCTGCTGATTCCCTAGTCCAGAAGCGAGAAGTGAAGCGCCTATCTCAACTCATTACCGAAGTAGAATTAGGGCTAACCTTACTGAAAGAAATAGCCCCTGAAGAAAATGCAACTTCAGTCTCAGCTTTACTTGCCGGCTATCGATTTCCGGTTGATGTTCTGCAAAGTGAGGCCAATTGGAGACTGGTACAAACGGCCCGTTTTTATCTCCTGCGGCGCAAAGGAAATCAATGGGAGCGAGCGCTTAATGATTACATCAAAATCCCTGAAATTTTGAGAATCTACAGCTTGACAGACATCAAGCAAGCCCCTCAATTAATTCCCTCAAGCACCTACCCCAAACGCTGCGAGCTATATCGTCAAACCCTATCATCTACCCCGCCGCACAAAAAACAAAAAATTCAACTGGCAACTCCTGGCTATTGGTATGCCAAAATTTCTCACCGAGGAAATGCGCCGCTTGAGATTCCCATCAATATTCCTCAAGCTATTTCTCATCTTGCACTCTCACCCCAAGTATCTTTTCACCGGACGCGCACTCAGGAGAATCCTTCTCATACCGTCACTCTAAAAGAGTTGCTGAGTTCTGCCCAAGAAATGGATAGTCAACTAGCTGAATCAGGGCACGATCCAGAGAATTATTATAGCCGGCTTCAAGGGATTGCTTTACGGCTATATGACGAATCTAGGGACGATTTTTATCCTGGTTGTGAACTGAAACTAGAACAACTTGTTCACATTGTCGGTTTATTGAATGTCGGCAAATCTACCCTGCTGGAAATTCTTATTTACCATTTGGCAAAACAGGGATATCGTTGCGCTTTAATCGTCACTGATGTGGTAGCAGCCGTACGCCTCGCTTCCTTATTTTGGCATGGAATGGGAATTCCTGCGGCTCCCGTACTAGGGAGTGATCGCTCACAACACTTGAAAAAAGTGTACGAACCGATTCTAGCAACAATGGGTGAAGAAATTGAACAAGGAGGGATTCATCCAGCATGGCGCTGGTTTAGCCCTGTCTGTCCCTTACTCGCTTTAGTGCAATCCGAGGATAAGTGGGAATTTGGATCTGAACCTTGTCACAATCTTTACCAAAAAGCAACCAGTTCTACAAAAGACAATAATATAGACTCGGAGGATTTAGAAGATTGGGAGGAAGACGGGACTACAAATAAATCTACCTGTCCCTTTTATTACAAATGTCCGCACCACCAGTTAGAACGCGACATCGCACAATCTTTAGTGTGGGTATTGACAAGTGCTAGCTTCATTCACACCGGCGTCCCCCGCCAAATTTATGAGGAAAAACTTACGTTTGCTGAAGCCGTTTACCGCGAATGCAATTTCCTATTTATTGATGAAGCTGACCGGGTACAGGTGCAATTTGACGAAGCTTTTGCTCCTGATGAAGTGTTAGTTGATGGTTCAGAAAGCTCATTATTAAATCAACTCGGACTCAAATTTCCGACTGCGATTTACCATTCCGACCGGCGCAGCATGGGAGCTGAATTATTGGCAGTCGCCAAAAAAGCAAATGACTACGCTCAAATTGCGACTGACATTATTCTTCCTAAACTCCACAGTCAACCTAAACTCGTTGAATGGTTAGGCTCAAATCCTTTCACCGCTCGTTCTGTATTTGCCCACATTATCCGTGATCTCCTCGAACCTCCACTGGAAATAGAAAATGAGAAACCCAAAACTAAACTGACCCGTAAAGAACGCAGCGAACAACGGTTAAAACGAATTGAAGCCGGCCTGCCACCTGATCAGGAACGCCAGCGG
Source organism: Microcoleus vaginatus WJT46-NPBG5 (assembly GCA_019359355.1). Classification (GTDB taxonomy): domain Bacteria; phylum Cyanobacteriota; class Cyanobacteriia; order Cyanobacteriales; family Oscillatoriaceae; genus FACHB-68. The sequence continues at coordinate 174,705 of JAHHHM010000004.1, forward strand.
CGCAAACAGATCTTGCAGACAATAGAGAATTTTTTGCAAGATCCCCTCAACCGTCGCAAGGCAGGAGAACTTTCGCAAATTGCCTTTACCCTATTAAGTGCAGAAAGCGAAGGAGAGGCATTAGATGAAGTGGCTGGTTGGCTCAAGAAGTGGCTTAAATCTTTGGAAATTTCTGTCACAGACAACAGTAAGTTTGAGGAAACGACACGCCACTTATACTTCGCGATTCTCGTAGCGGTACTGACGAATCGGTTAGCTTTTCTGGTTGACCATTTAAGCGCTTTAATGCGGACAGGTCTTATTGATTTGCACGACACCAGCCTTTCTCTCGTTTATCGCCCACCTCTCGACTACTTGCCCATCCTCCCATCTGCACCTGTGGGTAATATTTTAGGCTTTAAATATACGCCTGGATATGGAAATAACAGAGGTGGAAAATTAGAGTATTTCCGCTATGTTGGAGTGGGCCGTTACTTACTTCTAAACTTTCCTACTCTTTGGGCTGTTGATGGTTGGGATGGCCCGCATACAGTGTTGATTTCTGGCACGAGCTATGCTCCGGGCGCTCCAGCTTATCATATTCAGAAAAAACCCACAGTCTTGCTAGAACCGGCAGCAAATAATGACAAAGCCGGTGATGCAGGAATTGGCGAAAGTGAGTTTTTCTTTAGACCACAGCAGAGCGCAGGAAAGTTCATCGCTCTATCGGGACAACCACCTGCTGTGCGGAAACACAAGGCTGAAGAGATGGTTAAGGCTATCTGTAATAAACCTGGACAAGCTAAGAGCTTTCTCGAACAATTATTTGAGGCGTTGAAGGATAAAGAACAGCTTGACCCGCAGCGCTGGGGTGATCGCCATCGAGTGCTGCTTATTACTAATAGCTATGAAGAAGCAGAAAAGGTTGAGTCGGGTTTAAAACCAGTTTATCGCGTTGAAAATATTGACGAAATCAAAGTTCTTCGTCGCGATAATGCTCCAGCTAATTTGAGCGGAATACGTCGGGGCAAAATTCGAGATTTGAAACAGCTTCCTACCCAGATTGTAATAGCGCCTTTAATGGCTCTAGAGCGGGGCCACAACATCCTCAACGATAGCCAGATAGCAGCATTTGGTGCGGCAATGTTTCTCTGCCGGCCTATGCCAGTGCCCGATGATTGGCAAACCACTGTCCAGCAACTTAATAATTGGACGATGGAAAATGCTTCTAATTTTACTCTCTACGAGCCAATGCAACGGCGCGGTGGCGCACTGACGCTGACGAATGTTGAGGACGAATTTTATAAGTATGCGGTGGCAAAGATGCTCGACTTGAGTTCTCGGGCCATGTCTTTTAAACAATTGACTGATGATGAACGCTCTGTACTTTGCTGGACTCAGTTAGTAAGTATCTGGCAAATCATTGGGCGTTTAGTGAGAGGAGGTGTTCCTTGTATCGTTCATTTTTTGGATGTCAAGTTTGCACCAAAATCAGCCGAGGGTGAATTAGACAGTGAAGTTACCTCACTTTTGGTTGGAATTATCAAAGAACTTCAACTCTCAGTTGAGGGAGAAGAGAAACGACCCAATGAAAAAACTTTAGCGCGAGCGCTTTACGGAGCTTTCTTAAATTCACTCAAACAAACAAAGGAATTAAACTATGAAGGGATTTGAAGCTATTCTCCCCGGAGCCTGGAAATTGACAAAAGAACTGCAATACGATCTTTTTTCCCTCCAGGTTCCTACTGCATGGCAGCAAGTTGCTAGATCTCTTGCAAAAAAGCGTGGAAACCTGCTTGGGAAACGCTATTCGTCTGTGCCGGTGTACTCTCTCGACCCCATTATCGCTGCTAGCTTTCCAAAAATCATCCAGACAGCGCGTCGTGGCTGGCAGCAGCCTGGTGTGCCTTGGCTGTTTGCAACAGAGGATGCTGACCTTTCATACTTACCAGAGTTCATTAAAGATTGGCTGCGAGAAGAGTTTAGTGACTGTTTGGGAGAGGAGGAAGTCGAGCCGATTCTTGAGCAGCTAGATAATGATGCTTGGCATTGGGAAAAGCCTAAAAATTATTCTCTGCTGCATCCGCCAGAAAATTCATACAATGATATACGCTTCCAAGCAATTCCAGATTACTTAGCTGTTGAATTTCTCAAAAATCCTCAAGTTGGCTTTGGTGATAACAATCAGTATGAACTCACATTCTACCGAGTTGTCAGGATCAATAATGGTGCTAAAAGTAAGGGTTCTGAACTGATGTCATGGCCTCCTCATCCGGTTTCAATGGAAAAACTGGGTACAGCGCATATTTCTTTTGTCATTACTTTTAAACTGCAAACAGTTCCTTGGCGCAATCAACCGATTATTTACCATCAACTTTCAATACGACGATGGATTATAAAACATCTTGATAAATTGCCGTATCGAGGAGCTACTGCTTTTATTGGCGATAATCATCGGTGGTTAGATGGAGCTGATCAACCGTTCTGTTTTATTCCTCTGTCAATAAAACAAAAGGTCACGCCGGAAGGAAGACAACCCAAATGGTCAAGAGCGATTAGCGAGTTACTTTTGCTCAATGAGTCTCCACTTCCTGAACCTAATACCCTGGCTGCTAACCCAATGTATCAGTGGTCTACATTTAATGAAGTCCCTCAGGGGATACAAGCAGCCATTTCCTATGACCCTCGACATCGCGGCGAACCCCCCTGTTTCCCAGGTGTCAGTCCCAGAGATTTAGCTAGCCTTGACCAAGCTATTCAAAATAAGATTGAGCAAGAAGGTTTTCCCGTCCGGAGAGTGGGTGAAGCAACAAGGGTGAAATTGGTAAAGAGAAAAGTACCTAAAATAGAAGAACAGAAAAACTTTTGGGAGTTAGCAGGAACGCCAACAACTCCCATGCTGCGACCTTCTATTGCCGCAGCGGCTGCATTTAGAACGAAAGTAAGTTCACCTTACACAATACTTATCCTATGGGAAACCAAAGAATGTCGAGATGCACTAATTACTGGAATCTGTGAGTTACTTGAATTGTCACAAAAAGGAGAAATTCAGCGTGATAAAAGCTCTATAGGATGTTTAAGAGAAGAAGCTTTTTATGAAGGTCTGTTAGGTTCGCTGATCATTAAAACTCAGCACGTCGAAGATTTGACACAAAAACTCGATCTTGAGAATTCCTCAGTCAAAGGTAACAACCGTCAACAGAAACGCCTGAATTTACTTGATGCACGCATTGACCAAATTAGTTCATCCCTACCAAAACCGGAGGGAGTTAGCGGTGCTTTAATCGAGATTAAGCCAAAGGAATACTTTTTCCCACCAGAGTCAGACCCCAAACTGGCCATCCGAATTGGAGCAATGCGAGCCGGCTATGTTAATCAACATATTCACGCGGTGACAGGTCAACTAAAAAAGGGTAAAAAATCTCTTAGTAAAAATGCCTCTAATCGAGTGCATAACGCTGTCGCAGATTTATTGCGACAATTTGGTATTTTGCCGGCTCCTCTAATTAGCCTAGAAAAGGATGGCATCGATCCCAATTTGTGGCTGATGTGCTTCCGTGTGCTGCGTCGCACTCGAAAAACAACTGGTAGTAACACGCCTACTATTGTTGCATTAATGGTGCGAGTTAATCCAGTAAAGGGAATTGTACAAGTTACCACTCCTTCTTTATTTCTGAAGCAAGGATGGGTATCGTATCCTGTCGGGCTTAGCTATCTAATCAGTGAGAAATGGGACGTTGATTCTTATATTGATGAAACGATTAGTGACAGCAGTGAAGAACAACCATCTAGCGATAAAATACGCGAACAACAGCATCTCAATCAATTTGTGGCAGATTGTTTGCGCGATTGCCTGAACACCCCTGTCGAGAATGAAGAACAGCCTTGTGTATTATTCATGGCGGAAGCGCAAAATGCCCGCAAGATGTTGACGTGGCTGCAAAACCCCAAATTACCTAGCAACGATTTACCCAACGAACTGAAACAACGTATTCTGACAGAATCAGAACGAAATCGCTTGTGGCTTATGCGGTTGCGAGTTGCAGACAACGGTGAAGTTCCTGTTGGTATTGTCAAGGGTTCTGCCGGCAGCAGAACTAGCGGTTTATTTTGTTGGCAGGATGTGTGTGATGGTGAAGAAAATGTGCTTTATTTAAGCATGAGAAAGCCGTTAAATACTGAACAAGGTACAAATACATTACAAGTAAAACAGTCTCGGCTTGAGAATGGTAGCAGTCAACATGGAAACCCAAAACTCCTAGAGATCGCGGTGGTTCATTCACCTGGAATAGAGGCCAAAAAATTGGCTTATTTCGTTCACAGTCTCAGAGACCGCTGGCCATATTTCGCTAAAGAAGTGTCTTTGCCATTTCCGTTTCCGTTTGCCACTTTAGCTAAAGAGTATGCGGTTAGTGCTAAAGATCCGGTTGATTTATTAGAAGAATCCGAGGAATCAGAAGATTCAGAGGAATCTGTTGACTAACAGGAATCGGTAGATCATGTTGGAGTAGCAGCTTCATGCAGAGCGAGGGATGTGGTGTCATCCTTCGCTTCCCAAAAGTTTAAATAGCCGGACTTAAACAAAAATCGGAAGTAAGTAAAGGTATAATCTAGACATAGGAAAGATTCTACGTTTAAGATTGACTCATAAAAGAGACCGTCCCCGCCGCCATGCTACCTTGCTTTCAGAGATGGTGCTAACGGTTTGATCATGTCTGGACGCATCAAGCTCAAAAAAGAGAGTTTAGGAATTATATCGGCGGATTATTGGGGGAAAGTGAGCGAAAAACCTGTCTCAAATGGCGAATTTTATGTTTTATTGTATAACTATTGATTAACGTTGGCATCGTTGTTGAGTTAATTAACTAATAAATGTTATTTTGGTTTATACAGCCATCCTAAATTGGGGGTAATATTTCTAATCGGCATATTGCTGTCACGACAATTTTTATGACTAATGAGCATTGACAAATCAAAGATAATTGTTCTAAATCTGCTCATTGGTGGGTAGGCCATTTAGTCTTATCTCTAGCTAGCTTCTTTAGGAAGAAATTTATTTGGCTAGAGTTGAATGAATTCCCCATAATTTAAAATTTATGTAAAAATTATAGCTTTGACTCACCAGCCCATCAGAAGAATTGGAACGTTTTAAAGGAGAAATTGCCATGACTGAGATTGCAACGAATGAGCTGCCGGCACCTACAACCGCTTACGATGTCGAAAATGCTGTTCTAGAACGATACAAGGCGGGTGCTCGTGAAGCACAACCGGCCCTCTGTTGTCCCACAGAATACGAAGGCGGATATCTGGAAGGCTTGCCACAAGAAATCATTGAAAAGGATTACGGCTGTGGAGATCCAACACGCTATGTAAAAGCCGGCGAAATAGTGGTAGACCTCGGTTCCGGTGCTGGAAAAAACTGCTATATTATAGCTCAAAAAGTTGGCTATCAAGGTCAAGTGATTGGGGTTGATTTTAATGACGAGATGCTGAGGTTGGCAAAGAAATATCAAGATGAAATCGCCAGCAAACTGGGATACAACAATGTACGGTTTGTCAAGGGAAAAATTCAAGACCTCGCATTAAATTTAGACCAAGTTCAGCGGTGGCTAGATAAACATCCGGTGACATCTATTGAGGGAATTGGTGCATTGGAAGCCGAATGTGCTCGCCTTCGGGTGGAATCGCCGTTAATCCCCGATAACAGTGTCGATGTTGTTATTTCTAATTGTGTGCTGAACTTGGTTCGCTCCCAAGATAAGCAACAGTTGTTCCAAGAAATCTACCGAGTGCTAAAACGCGGCGGCAGAGCGGTAATTTCTGATATTGTTTGCGACGAAGATCCGACACCGGCAATCTTGAACGATCCCGAATTGTGGAGTGGCTGTATCGCCGGCGCTTTTCGGGAAGATGCATTTCTAGAAATGTTTGAGCAAGCCGGCTTCTATGGGGTGGAAATTTTGAGCCGACAGGAAGAACCTTGGCAAGTGATTGATGGCATCGAATTTCGTTCCCTCACGGTACGCGCTTTTAAAGGCAAAGATGGCCCTTGCCTAGAGCGCAATCAAGCCGTAATTTATAAAGGCCCGTGGAAACAAGTGCTTGATGATGATGGCCATACCTATGAGCGGGGGCAGCGCATGGCTGTGTGTGACAAGACTTACAAGATATTAACCGATGGCAATGGCCCTTATCACCGCGATATGGTGCCGGTTGAATCTTATCAAAACATTCCCTTAGAAGAAGCTCAAGTCTTTGATTGCCGGCGCACCGGCATCCGCCACCCACAAGAAACCAAAGGGTTAGACTATCGCGTAACTGTGACGAATGAAGGTGCGGCTTGCTGCGCCCCAGAAAGCTGTTGTTGAGCGATCTCGCCCATCGATCTCAGGTGAACTCGGCGGCGGGTGCGTGATGGAACCGGCATCTTGCCCGCCTTACACCGATAACCCGTTAGAAGTGAACACTAGACACGCTGAAAACAATGTCTCAAAGTCACCCCATGCCAAACTCGAATGAAATGCCGGCACTCATGGCGATGATGCAAATGCTCTCTAGTCGCTGGGTGTCACAACCGCTTTACGTTGCGGCACAACTGAGCATTGCTGATCTCCTGAAAGATGGCCCGAAACCCATTGATGAGCTGGCAAACGCCACCGGCACTCATGCCCGATCCCTGTATCGGTTGCTACGTGCCCTCGCCAGTGTGGGTATTTTTGCTGAAGGGGAGGATGGCCGGTTTGAACTCACTCCCCTTGCCAACTGTTTGCAAACCAACGTTGACGGTTCCGTGGCTGCGATGGCAATCATGTTTGCTCAAGAGTGGCACTCGCGTCCTTGGGAGCATCTGCTTGAAAGTGTAAAAACCGGCAAAACGGCTTTTGAACTTGTCTATGGCAAGAAGGCATTCGAGTATTTGGCAGAAAATCCTGAAGCCGGCAAGATTTTCGATAACGCGATGACCGGCATCACAGCAACCCATAATATCGCCATTGTTGCCGCCTATGACTTTTCTTCTATTAGCAAACTTGCTGACATTGCGGGAGGTCATGGCAGTTTAATCGCTGCAATTCTTAATGCTAATCCCAAAATGGAGGGGATTTTATTTGACCAGCCACACGTAATTGCCGGTGCCGTGCCCTTGCTGGAATCTCAAGGCGTTGCCGATCGCTGCAAACTGATTGCTGGTAACTTTTTTGAGTCTGTTCCTGCCGGTTGTGATGCTTACATTATGAAAAGCATTATTCACGATTGGGATGACGAACAAGCTTTGGCAATTCTCAAAAACTGCCGCAAAGCGATGACCAGAAAAAATAGCAAACTGCTGCTGGTGGAGGTTGTAATTCCTGCTGCTAATGAAGCCTCTATGGGCAAGCTGATTGACTTGGAAATGCTAGTGATGGCTGGGGGTCGGGAACGCACTGAAGCTGAGTATCGCACACTGTTGGGAGCAGCCGGTTTCGAGCTAACCAAAATCATCCCGACTGAGTCTCCAGTAAGTTTGGTTGAAGCCATGCCGATCTAATTTTATAGAACAGTGAGGAGTGCAGATCATGTTGTTGGGTGCCCTATTTTTAGCGACGTTTTTTTTGGCGTATTCTAATGGTGCGAATGATAATTTTAAAGGGGTAGCCACCCTGTTTGGCAGTCAGACAGCCAATTATAAAACAGCAATTTGGTGGGCAACGATTACGACGTTTGCCGGCTCAGTTTTCTCGATTTTTCTAGCGCAAACGCTGATTAAAAGCTTTTCTGGTAAAGGACTGGTGCCAGATGCGCTCGCCAATACCGCAGATTTTCATTTAGCTGTTGCCTTAGCGGCGGGCTTAACTGTAATCCTTGCCACTGTGACAGGATTTCCCATTTCTACGACTCACGGACTTACAGGTGCGCTTGTGGGTGCCGGCTTGATGGCAATCGGTACACAAGTTAACTTGACTGCATTGCAGCAAAATTTTTTATGGCCGCTGTTATTCAGTCCAATTGTGGCGATTGCTTTAGGAAGTTTTATTTATGGTTTGTTTCGCTACCTGAGAATTTATTTAGGGATTGAGAAAGAATGGTGCGTGTGTGTGGGTGAAACTCAACAAGTAATTCCGATTCCCCAGCCGGATGCCACTAATGTGCTTCAGTGCGTTACAACAACTGATGTTGCAGTAGATTCTCAAGAAAAATGTACAGAAAGATATACAGGAAAGTTTCTCAGGATTAACAGTCAAACTTTGGTTGATACTTGCCATTACTTGAGCGCGGGAGTTGTTAGCTTTGCCAGGGGTTTAAATGACACTCCAAAGATTGTTTCACTGATGCTGGTTGGGGAAGCGGTTTCGATACAATGGGGAAGTTTGGCCGTTGCTTTGGGAATGGCCGTAGGTGGCTTGCTGAATGCTCAAAAAGTGGCCAAAACGATGAGCAAAAAGATTACAGCAATGAATGCCGGCCAGGGATTTTCCGCGAATTTGGTAACGGGATGTCTGGTGATTGCAGCGAGCCGATATGGACTGCCGGTTTCTACAACTCATGTGTCTGTTGGCTCTATCTTTGGGATGGGATTGATTTCCCGGAAAGCAAATGCTCGAGTTTTCTATCAAATTCTCCTATCATGGATTTTGACGTTACCCATTGCTGCTTTATTAAGCGCTAGCATTTACTGGGGATTACAGCGTTAAAAAAATTCACTGCTAGAGCAAAAAGCTCAGCAATTTCGAGATAAATCAGGAAAATTAAAATGGTAGAAACAACAAAATTACAGCAAAATCCAGCAGTTACTCCTTTTGAAAGAAAACTAAAATCACCTTTAACGAAGCAGGAAATTACGGTCTTACAAGTTAATTTAGGCAAACGCTGTAATCTTGCGTGCGCTCATTGTCATGTGGAAGCCGGCCCAAAACGAACGGAAGAACTTTCTCCGGAAGTTTGTGAGCAGTTGATTGAGATCATTCGACGGTTTCCCCAAATTAAAACCGTCGATCTGACTGGCGGTGCGCCGGAGATGAATTACGGATTTAAGCAGTTGGTGGAAGCTGCACGCGCTGAAGGCAAGGAGGTGATTGTTCGCTCAAATTTAACAATTTATTTTGAGCCTGGGTTTGAGGAGATTCCAGAGTATTGCGCTGAACACCGGCTGAGAATTGTTGCGTCTCTTCCCTGTTATTTACAAGATAATGTTGATAAAATGCGGGGTGCCGGTGTTTATGATGCTTCTATTCGGGCGATTCAATGGCTAAACCGGCTCGGTTACGGTGACGATCCGAATTTGATTTTGGATTTGGTTTACAATCCAACGATTCCGAGTTCTCCAGAAAAGTTTTCTCTGCCGCCGGCTCAGGGTAAGCTTGAGCAGGATTACAAACTGTTCCTAAAAGAACATTTTGACATATCCTTTAATGGGCTTTTTACAATTACGAATTTGCCAATTGGCAGGACGAAGTTTCATTTAGAACACAAGCAAATTCTTAAGCCTTATCTGAGTTTTCTTGAGGAAAGTTTTAATTCTGATACGGTTGAGCGTTTGATGTGCCGCAATGAACTTTCGATTGACTATTTAGGAAATGTTTATGATTGCGATTTTAATCAAATGGAAAGGCTGTCGGCAAGAACTGCGGCAGGAGAGGTTGTAACGGTAGCGAAGCTTCTGGAGGCGGGGACGTTGGATTTGATTGAGAAAATCGGGACGGCACTTTACTGTTATGGGTGTACGGCGGGTTCGGGTTCTAGTTGTGGGGGTGCGTTGGTTTAAAAGTGCCCTCAAGTGCATTGATGTGAGGGATGATGAAAAACCCAAATGAACCCCAAGGAAATTTAAGAACAAGCCAACTTATTTTTAAGATTATTTTGGCTATTGTGTTAGTGGCTGGGTTAATTTTTGCGGCTCAATATTTGGGGGTGCGAGAACGGTTGCTCGATGCTTTGGAGTGGATTCGCGGTTTTGGCATTTGGGGTGCTGGGATATTTATTATTATTTATATTTTGGCTACGGTGCTGTTTTTACCGGGTTCTATTTTAACGTTGGGTGCCGGTGCGATATTTGGGGTGTTTTGGGGTTCTGTGTGGGTGTCGATTGCCGCGACATTGGGGGCGACTGCTGCTTTTTTGGTGGGACGATATTTGGCGAGAGGTTGGGTTGAGAAACAGATTGCCGGCAATGAAAAGTTTCAAGCAATTGATGAAGCGGTTGCCGGCGAGGGATGGAAAATTGTCGGGTTAACTCGCTTGTCTCCCATTTTTCCTTTTAATCTATTAAATTATGCCTTTGGAGTGACGCAAGTTTCTTTAAAAGATTACTTTTTAGCCTCTTGGCTTGGCATGATGCCGGGAACTGTTATGTATGTTTATTTGGGTTCTGTTGCTAAGGATTTGGCTGCTATTGGAACCCAGGAACAACCGGCTACACCGGCACAGTGGATTTTGCGGATTGTTGGGTTAATGGCGACGGTGGCAGTCACCGTTTATGTAACACACATTGCTAAAAAAGCTTTGGAGAGTAAAAGTAGTGAGGTATAATCTCAAATTTAAGGGGAACTGAAACGGAGGGGGCTTTGCCTAGTTGCTAATATTGATGCAGGAAAGGAATCAAATCTTAGTAGTATTGCCCTCATTCTCAGACGCTCGATCTCGAATGAAAAAATCTTAAATATCAAATCGAGATTATGCTAGGGAAAGCAATAAAAAATCCGCGTGTTTGGTTGGGAATTGCCTTGGCAATCTGCCTGCTGCTTTGCGCTTTAGGGCCACTAAAAGTGCTGTTTAATTACTCTTTTTTAGTAAAGCAGTTGGAAAGCAGAGGAGATCTGGCAGTTTGCTTGTTTGTGGGAGTGTTTGCCTTAGCGACTGTAGTGGGAATCCCTGGAGTTGTTTTCCCCATTGTTGCCGGCGCAGTTTTCGGTTTATTCTGGGGCACTTTCTGGTCGGTTGTTGGGGCAACCTTGGGGGCTGTGGGTGCTTTTTGGATGTCGCGTTATCTGCTGCGGGGTTGGGCTGAACGTAGATTTGCTGATCGGGGAGTGCTACACCGGCTTAATCAGGCGATCACCGGCAATGCCTTTGCGTTTGTTGTTGCTGTCCGCTTTGCCCCAATTTCTCCGTTTACGGTGGTGAATTTTTTATTTGGCTTAACGCCAATTAACTGGATTCCCTATTCTACCGGCACGCTTATTGGCATTATCCCCGGCACGGTTGCTTACACTTGGGTGGGTGTCACCGGCAATCAAGTTTTACAAACAGGGAATCGTCTGCCTTTTATCCTGGCATTGAGTTTTTTAAGTCTGTTGTCTTTGTTGCCGGTTTTAGCGCGTAAAAAAGGCTTTTCTTCTGCAAAATAAGCAATTAAAGAATGGATCTTGTCAAAATGCGCCTCGCGTTTTGCCCCAGTCGAGCGCTGGATCTTGTTTGTGTCCCGCTGCTTTCATTGCTCGCTGGTAGCCTGGGCGCTCACTGATCCTTGCGAGCCATGCCTTGATGTTGGGCCGGCTGTCGAGACCGACATTGTAGAATGCCTTCATCGTGCCGAACGGGAAGTGCATCATGATGTCGGCGGCTGTGAATTCGGAACCCGCGAAGTAAGTTGCTTGCCCCAGGTGATCTTCAACCATTTGCAGGTGGCGATCCAGCCGTTCACGTAGAGCAGATAGCAGCGGCGAACTGCTTTCGGGTGCTGCCGCCATCCCTGCGATCCAGTACCCGCTGATCTGGGTCATTAGACTGCCGTTTGCGTAGTGAAACCAGTACAGGTAGTCGGGATACTGCGGGGACGAGACAGGAGCGGCGAGCTGTCCGTTTCCGTAGCGAGCCAGGATATACTCGATGATCGCGCCGGACTCGGCCATCACAATCTCGCCATCACACAGCACCGGCGCACTGCCGATGGGATGAACAGATCGCAGTTCAGTCGGAGCGAGTTGCGTAGCCTGATCGCGTTGATACACACGCAGTTCATAGGGTAACTCGAGTTCCTCAAGTAGCCAAATGATTCGCTCGGACTGGGAGACGTTGAGATGGTGGACAGTGAGCATAATCCCCTGAAGGTGGCTGCGTAAACTTTGGTTTGAGTATAGCAGCGCCGGCGCGCCAAGTTTCGATGCCGGTTGGCGTGCTTCCTTGAGTGCCCCGCAAACCACATTGAGCAGATACCTGTTGAGCGCTAACTCGGTTTCATTATTGACGTGCCGGCAAGTTCACTCGTTTAAATTTTCTTCAAAAACCGCCGCGAGTTATAAAATTCTCATTGACTCGGCTTGTTTATTTTGATTCAATTTTAGCAAAATATGATTTCCTCTTTCTTTTTGAGCTGCTGAATGAAAGTAAAAATCATGAGATTTGGGTTATTTCAACCCAGAATTTTGCTTAACATACAAAAACGGGACAGCGACAAACAGGCAAGTTAAAAGTATGCCAATCGCACCTGTAACAATCCACCTGATATTAAACAAGCTCACGACTAAAAGCGTTGCGACTAATTCCTGAAATAATTTCTCGTTTTTTATTTCCTTGGCTTGATTCAGGGCATTTTTAACCACCATAAAACAGCCGGCTAAAACGATAGAGTTTGCAGGGCTAAAAATGACCACATGATTAAAAATTGCGGCTATTGTGAAGAAGATTAAAACATCTTGCCAGAAAGCAGGTTTTTTTAATTTTTCTAGCCATTGTTTGGCGTTGGTTTTAGCAAGACCTTTTTCTGGAATGATTGGAAGCGGTTCAGGTAACGGTGTAACTTTTAAAACTTTTTGCCATTCAGGAACGCTCTGTTTATTAATTCTTCCAAAAACTTTAACTCTTTCTAAGGTTTTCAGTTGCAGTTCATTTAATTGTGATTGAATGACGCGGGAAACCTCGAAATAATTAACTTTATGTTCTTCTTCCCGATTGATGACAATTGTTAACTGAGCTTTTGCCAAACTTACTTGAACTTTCAGATCGTAAGGATTCAGGGCTTCTTGCAAAACTTTCTGAATTTCTGTCCGCCGGTTTTGAATGGAGGGTTTGGGAACAATTGCAGAAGCAACCGGCACAGATGCCGGTAAAGATTTTGTTGCCGGTTTTAGCATCGCTGGGGCAGCAGATCCAGCGGCTACTGGGCGCAACCCGATTGGCACCGGCGGCGGATTTAATGCTTTAATGACTTGTGCTGCGGACAAATAGCGCCGGTTGATGGCCGGCTGCAACAATTTGTCTAAAATATGACCCAGCGGATCACTAACAATTTGACCTAAATAATCGCGCCAAGCCCAAGTTCCTTCCCGACTATCAAATAAGTCAAAGGGAGGAATTTGAGTGAGCAAATGAACACAAGTCACGCCCAAGCTGTAGAGATCGCTGGCAAAAACTGCTTTACCCATGAGCTGTTCGGGTGCAGTGTACGCCGCTGAACCGATGACGGTGCCGGTTCTTTGCAGGGCAGTTCGGTTGACAAACTTTGCCGCGCCAAAATCAACCAAAACGAGTTGGCGATCAGCGCTGCGACGGATAATATTTTCTGGCTTAATATCGCGGTGAATCAGTTGGTTTGTATGGACAAATTGCAACACCGGCAGCAGATCATTGAGTAATTGCCGGATTTGCTTTTCATGAAAAGCACCCGACTCTGCCAATTCTTCAGCTAAATTCTGTCCATCAACAAATTCTTGCACCAAATACTGTTGCTGTCCTTGTTCAAAATGCGCCAGCAGTTCCGGTATTTGGGGATGTTTGCCTAAAACGTCTAATCTTACGGCTTCTTGGCGAAATAACTCTGCCGCTTTCACAGAATGAAGAAATCCCTGATCTTGCGGGAAAAATTGTTTAATCACGCAGCGCGGTTGCGAGGGTTTCATCTCATCCACCGCTACGAAAGTTCTGCCAAAACCGCCGGCACCAATTGGTTTTATCGCCCGATAGCGTTCGCCCAACAGTATTTTTGACCCGCAACTCTGGCAAAACTTGGCAACGTTGGTATTTTGGGGCTTTTGGCAATCAGGATGGAGGCAATAGCTCATACTGGCAAGCAATCAGCTGATTAAGTCTATAGTAAGTCTTCCCCACAAGCCGGCGCTTAGCCGCTCATAAAAGTTATGAATTACGACTTTTGAGAGGGAAATCAGCATTTTTACTCAAAAATCTTGGTGGCGGCGACGATCTGTGGGGTGTAGTTATGATGTGCCGGCGGATTGCACTTAAGGCAAATCTATGACATCGTTCGATTACGCTAACACACTCTCCATTGAACAGGGCTGGCTGAGTAAAGCTTTCCAGAGTCTGAGCAATTGTTCAGGCAGCTTCACCAGACTTCCGGCAACCTCAATCACCCAACCCACCCTGCGGAGAGTTTGGCAAAATGTTCCTAAAATTTCCCCCAGCCGGCAAGATTCAAATTCCCTAATTCCCTAATCCTGTATCCTCTTCAACGCTATTGACTGGGGCTATTTTTTTGCCAACTAAGTAATTGACACTCGCTAACTCTTCCTGGGCGGCTGGGCTAAGTTGGACAACAAAATCTTTAGCCAGATAGAGAGTGGGGTGTTCGATCAGTTCCGACACTTTCATATTTTTAAACTTTTGGGCGATGGATGCCGGCAGTCCCCGAATGTAAGAGTTGAGAAACCAACTCAGACACCAAATCGGCGCACCCGCGTCTTGAACGCCACATTCTATAATGTTTAAATCTTCTGCAAAAAGATTCTTTAGACCGCTACTGGTCATATTGTAGTAATGATCCGGATAGCCGTGAAAAGGTTGCAAAAAGGGAACTTGAATGTAAAGCGTCCCCCCTGGCTTTAACACTCTTATAATCTCTTGAGCACATTCAAATGGATTTTTGACGTGTTCTAAAACCGCAAAAGAAAACACGGCATCAAAAGCATTGGATTGAAACGGCAGTTTTTCCCCAATCCCTACTACATCTGTTGTTGCGTATTCAACGATTTCAAAGTTGATCACATTTGCATGGGGGGAATATTTTCTCAATCCGCAGCCGTTATCTAAAATTAACCCCTCTGGAAATTCTCGGATTATCTCCCGGCACAGTTCGTCATACCCACTGCTAGAAATATTTGTTGTTGGCTTAACTTTTCCGTATTCGATTAATTCTTTTGTCAGAAAATTATAACTCGTTCTATTTTTTCTAAACTCCTCACCGCAATCACAGCAACGCAAAGCACTTTCTAAATCTTCTAATTTTTCACTCTCACAAATCGGACAGCGGAGAATTGTACGAAGGGTTTGAAGTTTCTCATTTTTAACTTTCCAAAAAATTTCAAAGGCTTGACGGGAAATTTTAAACGGTAAGGCAAAACTGCACTCTCGATTCTCAAGGAAAAAGTGAATCGACCAAACATCACCCGGAGAAAAATCCGCAATTGATAGGAAATGCTGGAACCCCAGCACATAGTTATAAGGAGAGTGTGCTTTTAAATCTGGACGCGTTTCAATGGCTAGGGGTTGAACAAATGTGCCGCCGGCATTTTGCAGGGTAGGCTGTTCGATGGGATGTGTTGCGGTTACCCACCCACGAATTATAAGAAAGGTGGCTGTCACCTCTTCATTTAAAGCCGGTGAATCCAGCCAGTAGGTAAAGGGTTGAATTTCTTGGTTTTGGATATTTAAATCTGCCAAAACTGTATTTGAAATTGAAAATGTTAACGGGACTGTGTGTTTTTCACCATTGATTAAAAATCGCAAAAACCAAGATTCTTCTGATAAAAGGTTGCGAGTTGACAGATAATGCTGGAATCCCACAACATAAGAATGGGGATAATCCGCTTCCACATCTTGCCGGTTGAGAATTTCTAGCGGTTCAACCCAGGTGCCGGTATTGCAAAGTGTTAACTCTTCGATGGGTGAATCAGAAGTCATCCACCCCCGCAAGAAAACCCCACCCGAATTGATTTTTTCCTCTAAATTTGGAGATTCAATTTTGCAAGTAAAGGTTGATTTAGATAAATTGTTATTTTTTAATTCTTCAAGAACTTGTCTAGAAATTGAAAAAGGCACGAGAAAATTATATTTTTTTCCTTTAATTGAAAAATGGATAGACCAGGGATCAGACTCATCGGGTAAAAGGTCTATCGCTGATAGATAATGTTTAAATCCCAACACATAATGATGGGGAGACTCAGCCGCAACATCCGGACGCTTGGTTATTTGTAATGGTTGAATGCAGGTGCCGGCCTGATTTTGCAAAGTTGGATTTTCTATGAGATATTCAGACTTAATCCACCCCCGAACGCCAATAATTCGTGAATTAACTTCTTCGTTGAAAGTTGGGGAATCAATACAGTAGCTAAACGGCTGCGTGAACCGGGTTGGATTTTTTAGCTCGTCTAGCAAGTTTTGTGAAACTGTAAAACTGACGGGAAATTTATGAGGTTGAGACTTAATTAAAAATTCAATATTCCATGAATCGCCTAACAATAAATCAAAAATAGAAAAATAAGACTGAAACCCTACCACATATTGGCCGGCATAATCGGCTTCTACATCTGGACGACTGACAATTGCTAAGGGTTGAGTGTAAGTGCCGGCAGCATTTTGAAGGACAGGACGTTCTATCGGATACTCAGACGTAATCCAGCCCCGAATTGCCATTAAAGTAGACGAAATTTCCTGATTAACTTTTGGGGAATCCAAGTAATAGTTAAACGGGAAAGAAGATAAATTAGCATCGCTTAAGTTTAAATTTTGATTGTTTTCAACGCCCTCCGCTATTTTTTTAGCCGGCAGAGTCTTTGAAACTAACTTAAATAGATTTTTGATTGGCTTCATAAATTTTCTGAGTGATCAGTCAGGGCTTCAAGCTGCCTGAGTTCTTAAAAAAGTATCACAAATTTGCCACTTTGCTGTACCGCTATCCTAAACCATCGCCTCAGCCCAGGCAAATTGAGCCGGCTGGAGCCACATCTGCACCCGCTGGCTTAAGCTAAGAGTAGTGCGAAATCCTCTCCCTTTCTCAGAAGTGCCGGCTAGCTGCCCCATTAACTGTCTACTCAAAATCGTTATGAGTATGATATATTTGTTACAGTTCGTAAATAAGCAGTCGGTGCGCGTGTGGCTGTAAAGACGCACCAGAGGCGTCTCTACCTTGCCTAAACTCCCGCACAAGTAGAGTGTAAACATTCAAGGAGAAACGGTTCATGGCTCATCACACAGAAGGATGTCTCCGGGTTGGCCAAACTGCCCCCGACTTCACCGCAACAGCTGTGGTCGATCAAGAATTCAAGACGATTAAATTGTCTGATTATCGTGGCAAGTATGTAGTCCTGTTCTTCTACCCCCTTGACTTCACCTTTGTGTGTCCCACAGAGATCACAGCCTTTAGTGATCGTCACGAAGATTTCTCTAAAATCAACACCGAAATTCTTGGCGTTTCAGTTGACAGTGAATTTTCTCACTTGGCATGGATTCAAAGCGACCGCAAATCTGGCGGTGTCGGCGATTTGAACTATCCACTTGTCTCTGATATTAAGAAAGAAATTAGCACAGCTTACAACGTGCTCGATCCTGAAGCTGGAATTGCCTTGCGCGGTCTCTTTATTATCGATAAAGAAGGTACTATTCAGCACGCAACCATTAACAACCTTGCCTTCGGTCGTAACGTAGATGAAACTCTGCGGACACTGCAAGCAATCCAGTATGTCCAGTCTCACCCCGATGAAGTCTGTCCCGCCGGCTGGCAGCCTGGTGACAAGACGATGACTCCCGATCCGGTCAAATCCAAAGTCTACTTTTCGGCTGTATAATTTCCAGCTAATTGCTGAAAATTAGAGCAATAAAGTGCTAGGCCGTAGGGGCAGTTTAATGATGAATATTTGCGGTCTAAACGCCCCGGCTGGACTACCGATTTGAAAAAAATAAAATAGCCCAAGATCGATTTCCGGTAATGAGTAAACGGTGAATAAGTATTACTCATTACCGATTATTCATTGCCAAACTTTAGCAGGAGATATCGACTTTATGCTGACTTCTACTGACTTTAGCGGCTTAATCAATCAGCGCTTCTTCAACAACTTTTTACCGAAGCCGGCAGCCAATAAACTCTACATGGAAGTCTGTCCGCCAGACTTTGAGTTGCCAGATATCAAAGGCAACCGCCGGCTGAAATTATCAGAATATCGAGGAAAGCAACCCGTCATACTCGCTTTCACGCGCATCTTCACAGAAAAGCAGTATTGTCCGCTATGCTTTCCCCATATCAAAGCCATGAATCAGGCTTACGAACAATTTACCGAAGCCGGCGCAGAAGTTTTAATGATTAGCAGTACCGACGAGCGACAAAGTAAAATTGTCATCGAAGATTTGCATATCAAAATGCCGTTGCTAAGCGATCCGAAATGCGGTGTGTTTCGCGCCTATGGAACAGGTCAAGCCCTCGGTGCTCCCCTGCCGGCACAATTTGTCCTCGACAGACAAGGAAAACTCCGCTACAAGCACTTGTTCTCTTTCCTCGATCCCAATGCCGGCGTCGAAAAACTGCTAGAAGCACTGAAGAATTTGTAGATGTTTCCCAGCTAAAAATCCCTGATTAATTTGCTTCAAAACGAAGGAATAACGAATGATAGAACTCTACACCTTCACCACACCCAACGGACGCAAAGCGTCAATCATGCTGGAAGAAACCGGCCTTCCCTACAACACCCATAAAATTGACATTACCAAAAACGATCAATTTACCCCAGAATTCATAGCCATCAACCCCAACAGTAAAATTCCCGCGATTATTGATAACGATGCCGGTATCACCGTATTTGAATCTGGTGCAATTCTGATTTATCTCGCTGAAAAAACTGGCAAATTCCTCCCAACAGATACCAAAAATCGCATTCAAGTTATCCAATGGTTGATCTTTCAAATGGCAAGCGTCGGGCCAATGTTTGGTCAACTAAACCACTTCAAACGCTTCGCCCCCGAGAAAATTCCCTACGCTATCGAACGCTATGAAAAAGAAACCCTGCGACTTTACAGCGTCCTCGATAAACAACTAGAAAACAACCAATACATCTGCGGCGACTACTCAATTGCCGATATCGCCACCTACCCTTGGGTTGCCATTTATGAATTCCAAGGACTCACCCTCGACGCCCATCCCAACCTCAAACGCTGGGTAGAAACCGTGCAACAACGCCCCGCAGTTCAACGCGGAATGGCAGTTCCCGCATAGTACATGGGGCATGGGGCATGGGGCATGGGGCATGGGGCATGGAAGAGAGGGAGATAGAAAAACCTGCTATCAGACCCCCCATATTTCTGCCACCAACAGATAACCCATCTGCGTTTATCTGCGTGCATCTGCGGTTAAAAAAATCTTTTTCAAAACACCCTACCCAACAAAAAAAGTCATCCCAATCGGGCGAACTAAATCATCATTAGGCGGAACAAAAATAGCACCTTGATTCCCCGACGAAGGCAAAGGATTGCCATTCACTCCCTCATAGCGCAAAATTGCACCCCGATTATTTGCCCCCTCACTATAATCAAAACCAACGGTAAAAAGATTGCCATTCGGGGCAAAAGCCAAGCTGCCGGTGAAGTTTTGACTCGATGAAGTTCCCGTGTAATTAGTCGGTAAAACCTTAACTAATTCCCGCGTTTCTAAATCATAACGTCGGACATCATTGGCAAAGTCACTGACGTAGAGATCGCCATCTTTAGGGCCAATTGCCATTCCCAAAAGGCTGACAAACCCTGCACCATCCGGTGGAGTTGCCGGCGACGCAAATACTTCTGACTGCCGGCTTTGCGGGTTGAAGCGCAACACTTGACTCGGTAAACCGGCACTAAAATCAGGTTCACCGTCCTTTGCAACACTGCCTTGAGTCGTCACATACAGATTGCCATCAGGCGCAAAAAGCAGACCATTCGGCCCATTCAGCCCACCGGCTTGCGCGTTTCCAGTGGCGAAAACATCAATAAACTGGCCGGTTGTGCTGTTGTAGCGCAGGATGCTATCCGTCAAGAAACTGCTGACATAAAGATTTCCATCCTCACCAAAAGCCAATCCATAAGGCCGGTGTAATCCGCCGCTTTCATCCACATTCGGCGTGTTAGGATTATCCCCAACAAACACATCAATAAATTCTCCCGTTACCCCGTCATAGCGCAAGACAGCGGAAGCACCTTGTTCTTGAGAGGTTGCCGGCTTATCCCCACTACTAATATAAAGGTCTTGGATGCCATCACCGTTGCCATCCGGGCCGTAAATTAAGGTATCAGGGGCCAATAAACCGCCGCTATTGGCTGAGATAAACTCTCCTAAAATCTCGCCGGTTTTAGCATCAACGCGCTGCACATTATTGCCCCGGCTATTGCCCACAAGCAGCGTGTTTAACACTTGCAAAGCTTGAGCGGGATTGCGTCCTTCCTCGATGCCAAATTCAACAAAATGTTGAATGCCGGTGAGTTTATCTCTTGTTACAGCATTGGCAACATCGGGGTTTCGATCTAGATAAATACGAGTATTAAATAAAGAACTCGGATCGCGCTTTTCAAATTGACCAAATTTAATAAAATGATCGAATGCTGTAATTTTGTCAGCTTCAACAGCAGCCGCAACATCTAAATTAGTTTCTAAATAAAAGCCGGTGTTAAACAATTCGCTCGGATCGCGGCCTTCAAACCGGCCATACTCTTTAAAGTGAGCAAATCCACTGCTAAAGGCTCCACTTTTTACAGCCTCAGCAACATCTTGATTATTATCAAGATAAAAGCTTTCGTCAAAAAGTCCGGTGCTGTCCAGCATTAAATAGATTTTCCTTGTTAGCTAAAAAAGTCGGTGATCATGGCAATCCCAACAGAATTGAGTGATAGATTCTGAAGTGATTGATTTTGGGTTGCAGGGATAATTTTTGAGCGAACTAGAAGCCGGTTCAACAGCAAAGATTAATAGTTATTTGGCTGTCGAATTAATCGTAAATTCGATAATCTCACTGCTCTGTTTGGTTGTCAAGTAGTTATCACAAACTGTTGCCCACAGGCAATTGTCCCGGAAACAGCGGGTGAGTATTCAGCGAGGCTGACTGAAAATTATATTTGCTAAAGCAATTGATGCGGGTTGTTGTGTCAGAGGAATTTAAGCTTGGTACGTGCTGCCGGCATGAAGCGTGGCGCGTAGCACCGGCACCTGTTTCTCGCTTACACTGAAACCCCTGCCACCGATTTAAGTTCAGCCGGCACCTCACACGGTTGTAAAGCAGGTCTCACCGGGATATCAATTCTAAACTCAGTTCCCTGTCCCGGTTCTGACAGGCAAACAATCGCACCGCCGTGCTTATCCACGACAATTTGATAACTAATCGACAAACCCAATCCCGTCCCTTTGCCCACCGGCTTGGTTGTGAAAAACGGGTCAAACAACCGCGATCTCACGCTTTCACTCATCCCCGGCCCATTATCCGCAATTCGCACGGTTACATAATTGGGGTGCGACATCTCCGTGCGAATCCAAATTGTGGGACTTGCCGACTCTGGCAGTTTTCCAGACTTCCAATAACCGTTTATCAAGGACTCTTCGAGGGCATCAATCGCATTCGAGAGGATATTCATAAAGACTTGATTCATCTGGCCGGCATAGCACTCAACTTGAGGCAATTGGCCGTATTCCTTCTCCACTTCCACACCCGGAAACGCCCCGTGCGCCTTCAGCCGGTTTTGTAAAATCAACAGGGTATTATCTAATCCTTCATGCAAATCGACCCGCTTCATTTCTGCTTGATCGACCCGCGAAAAATTCCGCAGTGACAAAACAATCTGGCGAATTCGATCCGCCCCCATTTTCATCGAGGCTAACAATTTCGGTAAATCTTCATTCAAGAAATCAAGGTCAATCTCTTCTGCCATCTCCTGAATTTCTGCCACTGGATGGGGATAATGCTTTTGGTAAAGCATCACCAGTTGTAACAACTCTTTGATGTAGTTGTTCGCGTAGTTAAGATTGCCGTAAATAAAATTCACGGGATTGTTAATTTCATGCGCTACACCCGCCACTAACTGGCCGAGACTTGACATTTTTTCCGTTTGAATTAATTGCGCCTGACTTTGCTGTAAATCGTGAAGAAGTTTGCCTAATTGTTGGGCTTGAGCTGTTGCTGTGGTAGCCGCAGCGTGCGCTTGAGCGTAGAGATAAGCTTGGTGGATAGAAATTGCCAGTTGATCTGCCACTGCTTGCGCTAAGTCTCGATCATTTTTTGACCAATAGCGTGTGTGGGAACATTGATTGAGATATAAAATTGCGTGCAGTTGGCCGTTTGCCTGCACCGGCACGACGAGAGACGATTGAATTTTTGCCCGTTGATACTCAGCATTATTGCTGCCAATGCGAGGATCTTGCTTCACATCCGAGATTGCCACCAGTTGCCGGTGTTCAATCACCCACTGACTAATCGGCCCATGCGTGTCAAATTCATGAATAGAGGGAGGAAAGGGATCTCGGCAAACTTCAAACAGATGCCGGCGTCTAAAGGCTACTCCCTCCGCCGCCGCATCTACATCTTCTTCCGAGAGGGGATAACTCAGCTTCCCGTCTTCGAGATCCTCGACTAAATGCACTAAGCAGCGATCTGCCTTCAAAGCTTCCATCAACTGAGCAATTGCCTCAGTCAGAATCGTTTCCAGATTTAAACTTTGACGAGTTTGGCTGGTAATTTGATTAACCAATCGTTCACGCGCCGCTTGTTTTTGCGTTTGCTCGTACAGTTGAGCTTGGCGAATCGCAATTTCTAACTGTTGCGCCATTGATTGCAGAAACTCTATTTCCTCAGCACTCCACTGTCGAGGTTGCTCACATAAACAGGCAATAAAACCAATCCAGCCGGATTGACTTTTCACCGGCACTAACAAATTTGCAACAGCCCCCAGCAATTGACACGAGGTTTGCGGCTGATAATGCTGCCCTCTGGGTGCTGCCGGCGGCGTTTTGCCAAGCGGCAACCGAGACATCATCCGCGCCATTGCACTTACACCAGCCGGGTTACTTTCTGGCCCATAATTAATAATTAAAGCCCCCTCTGCAATCGCTGTTGCTGCTGCCCCAAAGCTTTCAAGGGGGTAATATCCTAATTGAGACGGTTTGTGATTGCCCCCCAGCCGTTCGCACACCACTTGCACCCGTTGCGTATCGCTGTAATACCAAAGAAAACTACAGCGTTCGACTTGCAGTAAACTGCCAACTTCATCCACTGCGGTTTGCAAAACCACCTTCAACTCCAACGAGTTGCGGATGCGGTCTATAATTTTGCGTAACAGAGCGCTTTGCTGGTGAGGGTCGCCAATCTGACTCGGCTGTGCTTGATTGGGGAAAGGAAAGACCGAGGATAACCAATTGAACCAAGAGTTAGTAATTGTCATGACATAACTTCACTGAATAAGATAAAACCCCATTCTGCGTTGACCTGCTCGCTCAATCGCTTGTGAGTTTTATCGCTGAACATCCTACCGTTGGGTTTCAAATCGAGTAAGCACGTTTGATTTATTGAGGATTGTTCTAAATAAATCTAGAAAAATTTAACTTTTTAAACGTCAAAACTGTGGCACAAAGAAGTTTCTAACCCAATGATCCGGGAAGGCAACGCACCCCGACTTTTGAATTTAGACAATATTTAAATTCATACAATATATTGCAGTGTTAAAAATGTTCACTGCGAACTCAACTGCTTGACCCAAGGCGAAGTTGATGAGCCGCCGGCAGTTTTTCTGTGCACCGGCACTCTGTCAGAGCATGAATGTTTAAGCAGCCTGATGATTTTTTAACGTTTCTTACAGAAGCGTGATCACCAAATGAGATTTCTTAATAAAACTTCATTTTTAGACATTTGTATCGTATACTACGCGAGAGTAAATAGCAAGGAGTTAGAACAAAAATGTCGCAGCACCGGCAGCCGCTGACAGTTCCGAAAGAATTCCTCGGTCCTCCGGGCGACTTTAACCCCACGCTACTGATGTTTGTGGCGTCAGTCATAATGTTCGTCAGTTCCCACACCGGCTATTGGTTTTGGAACTGGCCGGGTTGGTGTTGCTTTTGTATTAATGTGCTTGCGGCACACATGGCCGGCACGGTGATTCATGATGCCTGTCATAACGTTGCCCACCGTAACCGCATCACAAACGCTGTTTTAGGGCATGGTAGCGCCCTGATCTTGGGTTTTGCCTTCCCGGTATTCACCCGCGTCCACCTACAGCATCACGCCCATGTGAATGACCCCAAAAACGACCCGGATCACTTCGTTTCCACCGGCGGCCCACTTTGGCTGATTGCGGCTCGTTTTTTCTATCACGAAATCTTCTTTTTCAAACGGCGTTTATGGCAGAAGAATGAGCTGCTGGAATGGTTTTTGAGCCGGCTTGTGTTCTTCTCTGTGGTGTATGTTGCCTGCCAGCATGATTTATTTAGCTATTTTCTCACTTACTGGGGATTACCCACATTAGTAGTGGGAATCACACTGGGTTTATTTTTTGATTACCTGCCTCATCGGCCTTTTCAAGAACGCAGCCGGTGGAAAAATGCCAGAGTTTACCCTAGCAAGATTCTTAATGTATTGATTTTGGGGCAAAATTATCATTTAGTTCATCATTTATGGCCTTCGGTTCCTTGGTATTACTACGAGTCAGCTTACTGGGCTACGAAGCCTTTGTTAGATGAAAAAGGTTGCGCTCAAAGTCTAGGATTGCTGAAAGGAAAAGACTTTTTGGGTTTCCTTTATGACCTTTTCTTCGGAATTCGATTTCATCACTTTTTGCCGGCTCGAAAGGAAATGGAAAAGGTGCAATAACAAAAAATTGTCACTGGCTGGAATTGATGCCGGTGACTTTTTATTTTTGGGAATTTTTAACCGCAGATGATAGCGCAGCGTGGCGCTAGCCATACGCAGATAAACGCGCACTACTGAGTGCAGCTTGTCAGTGCTTTTATCAAATCAACGCTCACGCCTCCAGATGCCGGCGCTAACTTTCTAACAGGATTGCCCGTATCCAGAGGAGAATTTTCTCGATGAGATCCGGTTCAGTGGCATCAAACCACCGCAAGGTTATCCCCTGCAAACAAGCCGGCGGTGGGGGATCTGTTACAACACAAATCGCCCCATCAAATTTACTCAAAGCGTTGAGGAATATTTCACTAAATCCTTGGGGTTCTGGGGCAGAGGGATCTTCGTAGAAAATCCAGACGGGGAGTTGATTGCTTTTGCGCCGGATCGCGTTCCAATAAAGTTTGAGGGCTTGCATGGTTGCCGGTTCCCCATTTTGACGTTCTGGGCAATCGAGATCGAGCATCAAATCGTAGATTTCTGGGGCAGGGTTATCGGCATCGATAAATTTGCTTCCGTCAATGCAAATCAGCTTAATTTTTCCCCGTAAATCGGGTTTGCGGTTAGCGGCGGTGGCGAGGATTTGGGGTAAGGTTTCTAAGTTTAACCGTTGCGTGTCGGGGGTGTTTCCCGCAGCCGTGATGTCTTGCATTTCCGGATGGGTGAGGGGCTGCCGGTGCCAAGCGCGATAGAAGTCTGGGTAGGGTAGAGTTTGGGCGAAGTGCCAGATGACTTTGTAGCATTCCTCGAATCGATCAAACTCATTTTCGTAAGTTTCATTAGATAAGTAATCTTTCAAGCGATAGACAACTCCTGCCATTTGCTCCTTTGTCACCAAAATCTTTTTCAAGCTTTTTGCGGCTTCCCTGCGGGTATTTTTATTCCCACAGTTGCCACAGTTGCCGATGAACTCGACTAAACCCCTGATGGCAGTTTCGTTACCGGTGCCGATTTTCCCCAAGCTATCTACTGCCCTCCTGCGGGTATTTTCATCCCCATAGTTGCCGATGAACTTGACTAAACCCCTAATGGCGGTTTCGTTGCCGGTGCCGATTTCCCCCAAGCTTCCTACCGCTTCCCAGCGGGTATTTTCATCCCCACAGTTGCCGATTAACTCGACTAAACCCCTGATGGCAGTTTCGTTGCCGGGTTCTATTTTCCCCAAGCTTTTTGCCGCCCTATAGCGGGTTTTTTCATTCGCACAGTTGCCGATTAACTCGATTAAAGCCCTGATGGCAGTTTCGTTGCCGGGTTCTATTTTCCCCAAGCTTTCTGCGGCTTCCCAGCGGGTATTTTCATTCGCACAGTTGCCGATTAACTCGACTAGACCCCTGATGGCAGTTTCGTTGCCGGTGCCGATTTTCCCCAAGCTATCTACTGCCCTCCTGCGGGTATTTTCATCCCCACAGTTGCCGATTAACTCGACTAAAGCCCTGATGGCAGTTTCGTTGCCGATGCCGATTTCCCCTAAGCTTCCTGCCGCCCTCCTGCGGTTCCATTCATTCGCACAGTTGCCGATTAACTCGACTAAAGCCCTGATAGCAGTTTCGTTGCCGGGTTCTATTTTCCCCAAGCTATCTGCCGCCCTCCAGCGGATAAATTCATTCGCACAGTTGCCGATGAACTCGACTAAACCCCTGATGGCGGTTTCGTTGTCGGTGCCGATTTTCCCCAAGCTATATGCCGCCCAATAGCGGGTTTCTTCATCCCCACAGTTGCCGATTAACTCGACTAAACCCCTGATGGCGGTTTCGTTGCCGGTGCCGATTTTCACCAAGCTTTCTACTGCCCTCCTGCGGGTATTTTCATTCGCACAGTTGCCGATGAACTCGACTAAACCCCTGATGGCGGTTTCGTTGCCGGGTTCTATTTTCCCCAAGCTATCTGCCGCGTCCTTGCGGGTATTTTCATTCGCACAGTTGCCCATGAACTCGACTAAACCCCTGATGGCGGTTTCGTTGCCGGTGCCGATTTTTCCCAAGCTTTCTGCGGCTTCCCTGCGGGTATTTTCATTCGCACAGTTGCCGATGAACTCGACTAAACCCCTGATGGCAGTTTCGTTGCCGGTGCCGATTTTCACCAAGCTTTCTACTGCCCTCCTGCGGGTCCATTCATCCCCACAGTTACCGATTAAGTTGACTAAAGCCCTGATGGCGGTTTCGTTGCCGGTGCCGATTTTTCCCAAGCTTTCTACTGCCCGACTGCAGATCCATTTATCCCCACAGTTGCCAATGAACTCGACTAAAGCACTGATGGCTTTGGATCGCTGTGTCTGGGGCAGCACGTCCCTCGCTGCCTCTGCTATTAGATCGAGAAATGTTAGCCACTGTTGTTTTTCAATGTAGAAGTAACCAAAGCCCCATTTAACGATTTGCCAGACAATTCCTTCAATTTTGAAATAATGGCGAAATTCGGTAACACCGGCTGCTGCTAGAAAATAGGCTCGAAATTCATAGAATCCTTTATTTGCTCTATAAATCGCGTCCCACTCGCCGCACCCATCCTTAAACTCAACTAAAGAAGTAATAAACTCCTCTTTCTGTTCCCCTGGCACCTCCACACGCCCCAACCACAGCAAAAACGCCTCTTTCCATTGCGGCTCAAAGATGCGGTAATTGCCTTGCCCTATGTTGTGGGGGACGGGGTTTAAGAAAAAGCGCCAATCCTCAATTTCACAGGCAGCAAAATATTCCTGAAACGTAGGATGATAAAAAGCATAAACAGATTTGAGTGGGTTTTGAGCATCAACACCAACGCGATTCAGCCAACCTAATTTGAGTGCTTCTTCATATAATTCTGGATGCAATTTTTCCAGCGTTTCGCTAACTAAAGTGTGAGGCAAAATCGATTTATATCCCTGCTCAATGGCCTTCAGCGCCAACTGTCCAAGGGCGGCATTTAAGTCTCGTCGCTGCGCTGCGTTGGTGGGAAAGATGCCTTTTTTTAACTCATAAAGCGCCTCGACAAACACCTGATAAAGTTCTGCCTTCGTCTCCGGTAATTTTCCCCGCCCAGATTGCCAGGTGAAGCACAGCAGCGACAGCCGCAGGGGATTGCGGGCTAAATCTTTAATTCGCTCTTTGCCGGGTTCGTCTAAGGCGGCGCGTAATTGACTTTCCTCGCTCCTTTCTACACCAGCGAGAATTGAGGAGGAATTGTTAAACCATTTATCAATAAATTGTTTAACCTGATCCCGAGAGCTGCCCTTTCCATAACTGAAATCCAGCATTTTGTAACTGTCAAAATCCGACAGCGCATTTCCCGCCGCTTCCCAAACATTGAGCCGGCAACTGATCACCACCGGCACATTTTTAAACAACGGATCTCTCAGCGATTGCGCCAGCGTTCCCAGTGGATCGGCAATCCCCATTTCATCCGCACCATCCAGCAGCAGCCATACCTTTCCCTCTTTCAGCAATTGTGTGAATTCTTCCACCCATGCCGAGGGTGCGCTATCCAATTTTTCTGCCGCCTCACGCAACCAATCTTCTCTTAAATATTGGTGCAAAGGCTTTTTCACCTGCGCCAAGGAAATCCAAATCGGGAACGGTTTAACCCACTTGGTTTCTGTCTCGCTTGGAGAATTATCGAGCAACCAATCAGCAATTTTTAATAACTGCGTGGTTTTTCCCGCACCCGGTTCCCCAATAATTGTCAGGCGTTTGCCCTTGCTTTTGGGACTTTGCCCCTTCGCGAGGACATTGTTAAAAAATTCATCGTAGGCGATGGCGGTGATAGTTTCTTGCTGTCGGTATGCCTGGGAACCTTTCTCCGGAGATTCATCCCGGCATTGAGGTTTTTGCTGCCTTTCCAGCAATCCCAAGGGAACGTGAATATCATCGAGTTCAATCGTAATTCCCATGCCAGAAGTCAACAAATTGCTGGCAAGTTCCCGGCGGAGTTGCAGCATTTTGCCGCAGACTTCACGCCAGTTGATTGCATCTGGAGGAGGAGGGGATTCGGGGAAATCGACGATTTCAGCGATATCTAACTTTAAAGCAGTGCAGATCTCACTCGCGGAGCCTCTATCAACTGCCTCACCATTAAAAAACCGTTTAACTGTTTTTTCGCTAACTCCTGCTTCTTCAGCAATATCCCAATAAGTCCTAAGTTTGTTATTTTCATCGCCTTTGCCAGCTTTAGCCGTTTTGAGAAGCTGTTTTCCCTCAGCGTGTGCCTGAAGAGTATCGCGGTTGCGGGTTTCACCCATAGTTAAGAAATTGAGGCGGTTGTGGATATCAATAGTGTAAACAACTTCATCGCTTGAATGAGGGTCAGAAAGGTCACTTAATCTCTGTCCCGGAATGTCCTAGCGCCTATCCTATCGAAACTCTTAGAGTTATCTCAACGCTAATCAATACAAGGATTTCGAGCGATGGACAACTCCCGTAAAGCTCAGGCACAACGTTTAAGCCCGGCGATGGCCCAACTGCTCAAAGCCATCCTCACCCAAACCCCGCAAATTCAGCTTTTAATGCTACTGGCTTTTGTCAGCGATTCCTCGCGAGAAAGCCTCGAAATCAGTGAGCAAGAGCTACCGAAGCAGCGAGAAAAGAGATTAAAGAACCAAAAGTTTCTCAAGATTATGTTTAAAATCGGTGAATTTGTTTTCGTGAATGGGATCTCCTGGTTCGATCCCATTTCCGGACTGTGCATCGGTTTTTGTTTCTTCCTCTGGCAGCTAGTGCAAGCGGTGATCGAAGAGAAAAATAAATAAGGTTTGTAGGTGCCGGGTTGGATAGGTATATAAAGAACCCCGGCTTCTTGAAGAAGCCGGGATTCTGGGACTGTGGCAACTATAAACTGCCTAATTTTTACCGACAAATAGGTAACTTTCAACTAAATTAGGGAGCATCTTGCTCCCATTCCTCAGATTTTTGTTGATTTAATGCTCAGAAAACAAAAAAAAGAAGAATTAAAAACAAAGAAAACTCTCCATTTTTAATTCTTCAGGACTGCCGGCATAACACTAACTGGGTGCTAAACTCCAATCAGGTCTGAGATTTTTCGCCTGTCTTAAATAGGGATGGTGAATCTCGACTTGGGAGGCTGAAATATTGACATGGATGAGAAAGCGGATGCAAAGCTCTAAGCCTCCCTCCACGTGCATTTGCTGTACGTCCAACAGAGGCACACAGTCCCATCCGGGGCGAGCACGGGCAATCGCTGCTGGAAAAATCACATCCAAATCACGGGTGGCTGAAAACGTGGCACTAATGATCTGTTCCGGATCTAACTGATTTCGCGTTTCCAATTCATCTAACAGTTCTGTCACCGCTTCTCGAATCGCTTCAACCGTATTTTCCGAAACAGTTGTTGCCCCACGAATCGCTCGAACTCTCCACTCCACGCCAAACTTCTCCTATGTATATTTGTATTGATCAGCACCCCCACCGGCAATGAGAATTGAAAATTAAAAATTAAGAATAGAGAAGTGTCAATCGGGAATTGCCGGCAGAAAACTTTATTTTTTCTGATGGCAAAAACTCTCCGACTCAGCGAAATATTTAAACACTTAAAAATCGCTCTAACTCAATTCTTCTCTTTTCATGTTTTTCGCTTCTCACTCACCGCTCAATCCTAAATTAAGGCCGATACATCCACAAGGGCAAACCACTCGCAGACATTTCAAAATCCATCCATTCGATGCCGGCAGACAGACTGGATGTTACCCGACTTTCTCCCAAAATCCGGCTTAATAAGGGTTTGCGTTCCTCCAGGGTGTAACACTGGGTTTTTTCCGGATCGAGTCCCACGAGTTCTGCTGCCCACCGGCGAGCGTCCTCTTCTGTTCCCAGCCGGTCAACAACGCCCAATTCTAACGCTTGTTGTCCCGTAAAAATTCGACCGTCGGCAAAGCTTTTTACCGTATCGACTGCCAAATTCCGCGCTTCAGCAACGGTTTGAACAAACTGTTGATAACTGGTATCGATCAACTGTTGCAGAATATCTTTTTCTGGCTCAGTTAATTCGCGATCAAACGCCAAAATATCTTTGTAAGGGCCGGATTTAATGACTTTGAAAGAAACCCCAACTTTTTCCAGCAGACGTTCTAAATTATTGCCCCGCAAAATTACGCCGATGCTGCCGGTGATCGTCCCCGGATTCGCCACAATATGCTCGGCACCCATCCCAATATAAACGCCGCCAGAGGCAGAAATATTGCCAAAACTGGCAACAATTTTGACCTTCTCTCGTAGCCGCTTTAAAGCGCTGTAGATTTCCTGGGAATCTCCCACCGTGCCTCCCGGACTGTCAATTCGCAGCAGCAAGGCGGGAAAGCGTTTTTCTTCAACAGTTTTGAGGGCTTCTAGCACTCGTTTGCGAGTGGCACCGGCAATCGCGCCGTTCACTTCAATTCGGGCAATTTGCTTGCGAAACTTGTTAAATGGCCAAATCATGGGCGGTCAAACAGCAGTTGTGAGTCAGTTAATATCAAGTGTTTTAAGTTTTGAGTTTTGAATGGATCACTCATCACTTTGGCGAACGGTGGCCAGATGGGAGCGGCTGAGTATAAATACTTCCAGGTTGCCCAATTGGTCGAAGAACTCTCAGGATTTACCCCAATAGCGCACGCGATTAATTGCGTGCTTATTCTAGTTTGCCTGAATATTATCGAGTTGTCGGCATTCTGCTAAGCCGGCTGGCTATGAAATCGTCGATATCACAGCGTTAACACGATACTCTAAAGTCTAGACATCTTTAGTAGCATTTCTTAACATAATTATACGATTGGGTACAATTAAATCAATTAACCCTCGACTTCGCAGTTCAGGCTTGGAGCGCTGTTTGCCCTTGCAGGAAGCGAAAGATCGTGTTGAAGGCTCCCACAGCCGGCAGCGTTTGTTATCCCTTCCAAACCCCCTATTTTATCGCTAAACCCCATGCATCTAAGACTGAGTGAATCGAAACTGCCTCTGGCAACCCTGCTGTTAATCGCCCCGTTTTTCCTGTGGGGAACTGCAATGGTGGCGATGAAAGGCGTTATTCCCAACACAACCCCGCTATTCATGGCAGGCGTGCGGTTGCTGCCGGCAGGGGTGTTAGTTCTCGTGGCAGCAGCGATCATGGGCAAACCCCAACTGAAAGGCTGGGGGGCATGGCTGTGGGTGGCCTTTTTTGCCCTCGTTGATGGGGCAATGTTTCAAGGTTTTTTAGCTGAGGGATTGCTGAGAACCGGCGCAGGGTTGGGATCGGTAATGATTGACTCGCAACCCCTAGCCGTGGCGATTCTATCGTGGTGGTTGTTTGGTGAGCGGATTGGCTTGTGGGGCTGGCTAGGGCTGGGGATTGGCGTTGTGGGGATCGCGCTGATTGGCTTGCCCGATGAGTGGATTTTGGGCTTGTTCCAACAGGGGATCGCATCGGTGCCGGTGGAAATTGAGAATTTATTTGAGAACGGGGAATGGCTGATGCTGCTGGCGGCGCTGTCGATGGCGGTGGGAACCGTAACCATTCGCTACGTGTGCCGGTATGCTGATCCGGTTGTCGCCACCGGCTGGCACATGATTTTAGGCGGAATTGCCTTGCTTGCCCTTTCAGCCGGCACAGAATCCCAGCAGTGGGTGAATATCGACCTCTCAGGCTGGGCAGCTTTAGCCTATGCAACCATTTTTGGCAGTGCCATAGCCTACGGCTTATTCTTTTACTTTGCCTCCACCGGCAGCCTCACCAGTTTGAGTGCCCTGACGTTTCTGACGCCGGTGTTTGCCCTATTATTTGGAAATTTATTCTTAGCCGAAGTGCTCAGTCCCCTGCAATCGATTGGCGTTTGCCTAACAATCGTGAGTATTTACTTAATCAATCAACGTGATACGATAGCCCAAAAGCTGAGACTAGGGCGTACAGTGGATCAAACCATTGCCTCTGCGGAGGAAACTGCTGCGGAAAATCGACTCCTGCTACAATCGTCTGAGAGCAAATCGGTTGAGCTGCCGGTGACGGTACGCATTGCGGAATCCGAACCGGAGATTTAACCTCAGCCGATCCAATCTGACCATCAACAGGTCGATGAACCGGCGCAGCTAGCTGGTTAATGATTTGAGATTTTTGATAGGTAATTTTCTCCAAAAACAAACCGAAATCATCGAAAATCAAAGTTCCACCAGCAGCAGCCACAGATGATCTGTGATTCGCGCAGGATGCATAACGGGTAGGATTGAGCTAGCTTAATTACACCTGAATCGCTCACGCTGGTTGACTCTCCCACCCCCGCGTTAGAATATGGTGCCTTACCGCTCCACCGTGTTGCTCGTTACCTGCGCTAGTTGCCTGGGTTTTGCGCCCAGTCCAGCCAAAGGATTCATTCACCCAAACCAAACCGGGGAAATTTCGATAACGCCCCTCATAACAGGCGCAGGAGTTCAGAACTCCCTGCAAGTAGCTCAAGCAAACGCCCCCGCCGGCACACAACGCCCTCCCCTCGGACCAGGCGATCAGCAGCCGGCAGTGCGAGAACTGCAAAAGACGCTGAAAACTTTGGGATACTACAACGGTGCCGAGGATGGCGTCTATGAAGCCACGACAGCCGCAGCCGTCGCGCAATTTCAAGCCGGTGCCGGTTTAGAAGCGGATGGGGTTGTCGGTTCCACAACTTGGGATCGCTTGCAACTTGCCCAAAACCAAGCAAAACCTGCCCCTTCCCCAGAGGCTCAAAAAGCATCGAATTCAAAATCTAACGTTTCAAGATTGCTGCATGGCAAAACAAAATGGGTATTGCTTGGTTTAGGGGTAATTCTGGTTGCTGGAATTGTCGGAGGAATACTTAATTTGCTCATGCGTTCTGGCGAAGACGAAGAGGATTTAGATCCCGATAGCCGGCGTGAGCGATCTTCCCAACATCCCCAACAGGATTATTCTGAAACCCCACACTCTCTGCAAAATAGAGAAACGAATTTAGGCAGTCACCAGCCTAATTTTGACAACAACGGCTATCCTGTATCCGGTGCCCTCGATTCAGAAAAAAAGGAACGAAAACAGCCGGCAGACTCAACTACCCCAGAATTTTTAGCTGTAGAAGAAATTACGCGTCTCCAAAAAATCGATATTATTGATGAATTAATTCGAGATTTACAAAAGCCCGATCCTGCCAAGCGACGTAAAGCAATTTGGGATTTGGGGCAACGGGGAGATTCCCGCGCTGTACAGCCTTTGGTGAATTTGCTGGTTGATTCAGATTCTAAGCAGCGCAGCTTAATCCTGGCAGCTTTATCTGAAATTGGCACCCGCACCCTGAAACCGATGAATCGAGCTTTAGCCGTTTCTCTGCAAGATGATAATGCTGAAGTGAGAAAAAATGCGATTCGGGATTTAACACGTATTTATGAGTTAGTCTCTCAAATGAGTCAGCTATTGGGTCATGCGATTGACGATCCAGACGATGAAGTGCGGGAAACCGCTAACTGGGCATTAGCGCAGTTGAGTAGTATACGCGGGTTGCCGAGTGGAGAAAATCGACCCAGCCGGTCAAATTCTGCAAATCCGCCGGAAGACTCTACTGGGGAGTTTTGAGGACTGAGTTTTGAGTGAGGAGTTTTGAGGAGTGAATGCCCAATGCCCAATGCCCCATGCCCAATTTTCTAAATCGTACTAAATAAACTAGCAAATCGTGACTGGTAAATCTGCAAACTCACTTAAACTTCTATTTCTTTCCACATCTGTTGGCCAATTGGGTTCAGGACTTGGCGGCGGCGTGGAACTGACTCTTTATAACATTGCGCTGGAAATGCACCGGCGAGGGCATCATTTGGATATTGTCGCGCCAGCCGGCTCTCGTTTAGATTCATTTCCAATTAAAGAAATAGCCGGTGAATTGCAAATCACCGCCCAAACTCAGGAACGTGACGCTTTGATTTGTATGCCGGGAAATTCTTTACTGGCAAATATGTGGGAATGTGCTCGCCAAATTCAAGGAAATTACGATTTAATTGTTAATTTTGCTTACGACTGGTTGCCGTTTTATCTCACGCCTTTTTTTAATTGTCCCATCGCCCATTTTGTCAGTATGGGATCGCTATCAAATGCGATGGATCAAATTATTGAACAAGTAGCGATTCAGTTTCCTGGGACAATCGGTCTTTACACAAAATCCCAAGCAGAAACCTTTGTTTTAAAATCTTCTGAACTCAACTCGTCATGGTGCGAGGTTTTAGGCAGTGGCGTTGATTTATCCCTTTACGATTTTTGTGATTCTCCCGCCCCTCAGTTGGCTTGGCTGGGTCGAATTGCCCCAGAAAAAGCCCTAGAAGATGCCGTTTCGGCGGCTCAAATTGCCGGCATTCCCCTGAAAATCTTTGGCAAAATGCAGGATGAATCATATTGGCAGCAGATTTGTCAAGCCTATCCCAATGCGCCGATAGAATATATGGGATTTTTCTCCACGCAAAAGCTGCAAGAACAGTTAGGTAAATGTCGCGCAATGCTGATGACGCCGCGTTGGGTAGAAGCCTTTGGAAATGTGGCAATTGAGGCGCTGGCGTGTGGAGTGCCGGTGATCGCTTATCGGCGCGGAGGGCCGGCTGAAATTATCCAAGATGGCAAAACCGGCTTTTTAGTAGAACCCGATAGTGTAGAAGGCTTAGTTGATGCAATTAAGCGCTTAGATAAAATTGACCGTTTAGAGTGCCGGCGGCAAGCAGAAACAGAATATTCTTTAGAAGCATTGGGTGAGCGCATGGAACAATGGTTCCGAGATGTTAAACGCTTTGCTAAAACGGGTTTTTAATTTAAACCGCAGATGATAGCGCAGCGTGGCGCTAGCCATACGCAGATGAACGCAGATGATTTATCTGTGTGTGCCTGGAGGCTATCAATATTTTTGGATATAAAATGCAATCTCAAATTCCAAATTTCAATTCCAAAATTCAACTACCGCCGGCACTCAAACCTGGCGATCTACTGCGAGTAATTGCACCGAGTGGTTGTCTGCGAGAATTTGAAGCCTTTGAGAAAGGCGTAGAAATTTGGCGAGAACGGGGCTATCGAGTGGAACTGAGTGCCGGTTACGATAGCCGGTGGGGTTATTTAGCCGGCAACGATGAAGATCGCCGGCAGCAATTAGCAGACGCCTGGAAAGATCCAGAGTGTCGCGCGATTCTCTGTGCCAGAGGCGGTTACGGGGGTGCGAGAATTCTGGAAAATTGGAACTGGGATGAATTAGTCAAAACGCCTAAATGGTTAATTGGTTTTTCCGATATCACCGCTATCCTCTGGAGTCTCTTTCAAACCGGCATCTCAGGCGTTCATGGTCCCTTGCTGACAACACTGCCGGCGGAACCTGAGTGGACGATGCGGCGGCTATTTGACTGGGTAGAAAATCACTCTATCGAACCATTGCAAGGCACCGGCTGGGGTGGTGGACAAGCGAGTGGGTATTTGTTGCCGGCAAACCTAACCGTCGCCACCCATCTGCTGGGGACAGCAGTAGAACCCCCGTTAGAAGGCGCAATTTTAGCGTTTGAGGATGTTGCAGAAGTACCCTATCGAATTGATCGGATGCTGACTCAGTGGCGGCTGATGGGAAAATTTAAAGGTGTACGAGGAATTGCACTGGGACGCTTTAGCCGGTGTACGAATGATCCGAAAATTCCCAGTTTTACGGTTGAAGAAGTCTTGCGAGATCGCTTAGAGGATTTAGGGTTGCCGGTTGTTTCTGACTTGCCTTTCGGTCATGAAGGAGAAAATGCAACCCTGCCAGTCGGAGTGCCGGTTGTGTTGGATGGAGATAAAGGCAGATTAGACTTTGCCGCAGTGCCGGTAGAATAGGCCGGTAGAAACCTAAATCACAGCCCGTTTTTGCAATTGAATTTCAAACGCTTCCCCAGGCTTAGCGTCAATCACTTGCGTGGATAGATTATTCTCAACCAGTAACGAACGAAACTCATCAATACTTCCGAGACCCCGAAGGATAGACATCAGCAATCCTTCAAATATCACATCACCGCCGGCAGCGGTCGGTAACATGACTTGAGGTTGCAGAATTTTAGCCACTTCCAAGGCACTCTGGCTGCCTTTAATAATGGAACCCACCAAAGGCAATGCCAAATCAATGATCGGGACAATGACGACATCAACAGGGGCAGCTGCTTTGAGAGTCGGGGAGTGATACCCATGAGGCTCATAGTAGAGGGTCGTGCCGGCACCCAAATCTTTGAGAAGATACCCATTTTCTACGAGTTGCGGGCCAATGGGAGACCCAGGAGTTGCTTTGATTTCTACCTTATTGGCAAGGGTAAAACATTCATCGTGGGCAAGTGCAGTAACTTCAGTGAAACCCAATTCTTTCACAACTTTAGCGGCACTGGGCGAACCCGCAACCGGAATGTTGCGATTCAGTTGTTTGAGGGTAGGTGGGTGTGTGTGATCTTCTAATCCCTGTGAAAGCAGAATCAGGTCAATGTTTTCTGGGATTTCTCTGGCTTTAGGACGATCGCCTTTGAACAGCCAAGGCAGGTTGCCAAAGACTAAAGGGCCAACTAACCAGGGATCAAGGAGTATCCGCAGGCCGGCCATGTTAATCAGCCAAGAGTTACTGTCTAGCCAAGTTAGCTGCATCGCATTTACAAAATGTTATCTGACTGTATTTTAGGCAGTTATGACATTTCTACAACAGAACATTAACCGTTACACCCGCCTGAACCAGAAGCGTCGCACTGCTGGTGGTGTATTGATTGAACCCGTTGGCTGTGCCGGCGAATGTAAAGCCCGACGCATTCACGATATCGCCGGCATTGCCCTCAACTGTTAAGGTGCTGGTCGAACCAGACAAGCTAATAACATCTCTCGCGCCCAAACTTAGGATGTTATTACCGGCACCTGTCATATTGATTCGCTCAATGCCCTGGATGAGAGGGTCACGAATCGCAGTCAGGTCGAGGGCCATGCCGGCACCGCCAAGCCACAAGGTGTCAGTCCCCAAACCCCCATCAATTCGCCGCAAGCCGGTATCACTAATCACCACAATGTCATCGCCGGCACCTCCATAAAGCACATCCGCGCCGCCATTACCGATGAGTTGATCGTTCGCCAAGCCGCCAACCAAGATATCCGCTGCTGCGGTGCCGGTGAGGACATCTACTGCGGCAGTTCCCATCTGTGTCACCGACGCCGTGAAATCGCCGCCATAAACCACGTAGGAAGCGCCGGAATAATTCCCACTCGGATCAGCGCCAAACCCCCCTACAATCAAGTCAGCGAAGCCATCCCCATTCAGATCACCCGCCCCACTGACGGAACGACCGGATAAATCAGTGGCCGATGCGCCATTCAGCGCAAAACCACCAACGCCGGCTGCGACTGCGCTTAAGTTCACGGCTGTGTTGTCCGTCTTCCCAAACACTACATAAGATTTGCCAGAGTATGCCCCATTCGGGTCGGCCCAACGAGCACCCACGATCAGGTCATCTAAACCATCGCCGTTGACATCTCCCGCCGAACTCACAGAAATGCCGGCGTGATCGCCTGCGGTTTCCCCATTAATGGTAAAGCCGCCGTTATTGCCTGATGGGCCGCCAAACACCACATAAGACCTGCCGGGGGATGTTTGATTGGGGTCAGCATTATAAGCACCCACAATCACGTCAGCGTAGCCATCGCCATTGACATCTCCCGCTTCACTCACAGAACGGCCCAATCGGTCATTTGTCGCTTGACCGTTGATGGCAAAGCCGCCGGCATTTCCTGTGACAGCGGTTAAAGCCACCGCCGTGGTATTGTTCGCTTTGCCATACACCACATAAGCTCTACCGCCGGCATAATTTCCGTTCGGATCTGCCCATTCAGCGCCCACTATCAAGTCAGCCAAACCGTCGCCGTTGAGATCGCCGGCTGAACTGACTGAGATGCCGGCTTGGTCACCTGCCGCTTCAGAGGTGATAGCAAACCCGCCCGTTCCGTTGGAAATATCATTTAAGCTCACAGGGACGGTGTTGGCGCGCTTGCCAAACACAACGTAAGCTCTACCGCTGCCAACAATTTCGTTTCTATCAAGCGCGCCATTGCCGTTAGCATCTCGGCCAAAATCAGGGGCACCCACAATCAGATCATCCAAACCGTCACCGTTAACATCGCCGGCTGAATTGACTGAAGCACCGGATCGAATGCCGATTGAGTTGCCGTTGATGACAAAGCCACCGTTTCCGGGATTGGCTGCTACAGCTGCCAAATTCACCGCTGTGTTGTTCGCCTTACCAAACACCACATAGGATCTGCCGGAGGATAGCCCACTAGGATCGGCCCGATCAGCACCGATAATCAGGTCAGCCAGTCCATCACCGTTGACATCGCCGGCCCCGCTGACTGAAAAACCGGAGCGATCGCCTTCTGCCTGACCGTTGATCACAAAGCCGCCGGTGGTGCCTGATGGCCCGCCGAATACCACATAAGATTTCCCGGATTGCAATCCAGGTGCGGCAGCATAAGGGGCACCGATAATCACGTCAGCAAAGCCATCCCCATTCACGTCTCCCGCTCCATTCACCGAGAAACCGGCCCATTCAAATGCAGCTTGACCGTTGATGCTAAAACCTCCGCTTCCGACTGGTACATTAGTGCCGGTGGCAATGGCGTTTAACTCGACACCTGCGGCTACATTTAGCCTTACTGTTCCTATAGCGGTGCCGCCGTTGCCATCGCTGACGGTGTATGCCAAGGTTGTCGGGCCGGCAAACCCTGGAGTTGCCCGATAAGTAATAATGCCGTTGTTGATCGAGGCCGTCCCATTCGCTGCGGTTACTGCAGTAATGGTGAGCGTGTTAGCCGGCACGTCAATATCTGTATCATTAGCCAGCAAAGTCGCGACTGGAATTTCCAAGCGGCTACTTAATAGCACCGGCGTGGTAATGATGTCTTCTGCGGCTTCTGGCGGGGTATTGAAAGCCCCAACTGTCAAATTAAATGTATCTATGACGCTGCCGCCGTTGCCATCTGAGACTTGAACATCGATTGAAAGGGGGCCAACATCTCCCTGGGTTGGAGTGCCGCTAAAGGTGCGAGTTGTTGGATCGAATATTAGCCATGCCGGCAGTGCCGCGCCGCCGGTTAGGGTGGCAGTGTAAGTTAAGACATCGCCATCAGGATCATTAAAGGTATTAACGTCAAATGTGAAGTTGTACGCTGTGCCGGCGTTCGCGTTTTGATCGGCAATGGCAGTAACAAGGATTGGCGGATCATTGACATTATCAACGACTAAACCAAATGTATCTGTAGCAATGCCGCCATTACCATCTGATGCTTGAACATCGATTGAAAGGGGGCCAACATCTCCCTGGGTTGGGGTGCCGCTAAAGGTACGAGTTGTTGGATCGAATGTTAGCCAGGCCGGCAAGGGTGCGCCGCCGTTGCTTAGGGTGGCTGTGTAGGTTAACGCATCTCCATCAGGATCATTAAAGGTTGTCTCGACAAACGTGAAGTTAAAGGCACTATCTTCAGGGGTATTTAGGTCAGCGATGGGGTTGGCAACCGTTGGGACATCATTGGTATTTGTCACCCCCAAAATAAATGTATCGATGGCAATGCCGCCGTTGCCATCTGATGCTTGAACATCGATTGATAGAGTGCCAACATCTCCATTGGCTGGAGTGCCACTAAACGTTCGGGTTGTTGGATCGAATGTTAACCAGGCCGGCAATGCTGCGCCGCCGGTTAAAGTTGCTGTGTAAGTTAACGCATCTCCATCGGGATCTGTAAAAGTATTAGCTGCCAACGTGAAGTTAAAAGCACTATCTTCTGGGGTATTTAGGTCAGCAATTGGGTTGACAACAAATGGAGGATTATTTACATTGTTAACCCCCAATATAAATGTATCGATGGCGCTGCCGCCGTTACCATCTGATGCTTGAACATCGATTGAAAGGGTGCCAACATCTCCATTCGTTGGCGTGCCGTTAAAGGTGCCGGTGGTCGGATCGAATGTTAGCCAAGCTGGCAATGCTCCGCCGCCGGTTAGAGTGGCTGTGTAAGTTAACGAATCTCCATCCGGATCACTGAAATTGCTGCTGACATTTAAGGTGAATGGGCTGTTTTCATTAACGTTTTGATCGGTAATGAGATTACCAACGATTGGCGCATCATTAACATTGTTAATCACCAAATTAAATGTATCGATGGCGCTGCCGCCGTTACCATCTGATGCTTGAACATCGATTGAAAGAGCGCCAACATCTCCATTGGCTGGAGTACCACTAAACGTTCGGGTTGCTGGATTAAATGTTAACCAGGCCGGCAATGCTGCACCGCCGGTTTGGGTTGCGGTGTAGGTTAACCCATCTCCATCAGGATCGTTAAAGGTTGTCTCAGCAAACGTGAAGTTAAAGACACTATCTTCTAGGGTATTTTGGTCAGGGATGCGGTTAACAGGCGGTGGCTCAATAGGGCCAATCACCAAATCAAATGTATCGATGGCACTGCCACCTTTGCCATCTGATGCTTGAACAGCGATTGAGAGGGTGCCTACATCTCCATTGGTTGGAGTGCCACTGAAGGTGCGGGTAATTGGATTGAAAGTCAACCACGCCGGCAATGCTGCGCCGCCGGTTAGGGTGGTCGTGTAAGTTAAGGCATCACCATCAATATCGTTGAAAGTATTAGCATCAAATGTGAAGTTGAATGCTGCGTTTTGGGTGCCATTTAGGTCAGCGATGGGGTTGACAACTACTGGTAGATTGTTACCAACATTGTTAATCTCCAGAACAAATGTATCTGTGACACTGCCGCCATTGTCATCTGATGCTTGAACAGCGATTGAAAGGGTTCCAGCATCTCCATTGGTTGGGGTGCCACTAAAGGTGCGGGTTGCTGGATTGAATGTCAACCAGGCCGGCAGTGTAGCGCCATTGGTGAGTTTGGCTGTGTAGGTTAATGGATCTCCATCAATATCGTTAAAGGTATTAACATCAAATGTGAAGTTGAAGGCTGTGCCGGCATTCGTGTTTTGCTGGGCAATGGCAGTGGCAACTGTTGGCTCATCATTGACATTGTCAATTACTAAATTAAATGTATTGATGACACTGCCGCCGTTGCCATCTGATGCTTGAACATCGATTGAGAGGGTGCCAACATCTCCATTGGCTGGAGTGCCACTGAAGGTGCGGGTTGCTGGGTTAAATGTCAACCATGCCGGCAATGCTGCGCCGCCGTTTAGGGTGGCGGTGTAAGTTAACGCATCTCCATCAATATCGTTGAAAGTATCAACGTCAAATGTAAAGTTAAAAGTAGCGTCTTCTAGGGTATTTAAGCCGGCGATGGGGTTGACAACCGTTGGCACGTCATTGACATTGCCAATCACCAAATTAAATGTATCGATGACACGGCCCCCCTTGCCATCTGATGCTTCAACATCGATTGATAGCGTGCCAACATCTTCATTGGTTGGAGTGCCATTGAAGGTGCGGGTGGTGGGATTAAAGGTCAACCAGGCCGGCAGTGTAGCGCCATTGGTGAGTTTGGCTGTGTAAGTTAATGGATCTCCATCGGGATCATTAAAGGTTGTGCCGGCAAATGTGAAATTAAAAGTTGCGTCTTCTAGGGTATTTAGGTCAGTGATGGGGTTGACAACTGTTGGCTCATTGTTAGTCGGGTCAATATTGTCAATCACCAAATTAAATGTATCTGTTGCAGTGCCGCCGTTGCCATCTGATGCTTTAACATCGATTGATAGGGTGCCAACATCTCCATCGGTTGGGGTGCCACTAAAGGTGCGGGTTGCTGGATTGAATGTCAACCAAGCCGGCAATGGTGCGCCGCCGGTTAGAGTCGCTGTGTAGGCTAATGAATCTCCATCGGGATCGTTAAAGGTTGTGCCGACAAATGTGAAATTAAATACACTATTTTCGGGAGTATTTAGCTCAGCGATGGGGTTGACAACCGTTGGCGGATTATTAACATTATCAATCTCCAAATTAAATGTCTCGCTAACACGGCCCCCATTCCCATCTGATGCTTCAACCTCGATTGATAGCGTGCCAACATCTTCATTGGTGGGAGTGCCACTAAAGGTGCGGGTGGCGGGATTAAATGTCAACCAAGCCGGCAGTATAGCGCCATTGGTGAGTTTGGCTGTGTAGGTTAATGGATTTCCATCGGGATCGTTAAAAGTTGTGCCGGCAAATGTGAAATTAAATACACTATCTTCGGGGGTATTTAAGTCAGCAATGGGGTTAGCAACCCTTGGCGCTTCATTGGTATTTTGAAGGGTGATGGTGAAGTCTTTGTCAAAAATGTTGCCGGCTGCGTCAGTCACGCGCACTTTTATGGTGTG
This sequence comes from Microcoleus vaginatus WJT46-NPBG5, assembly GCA_019359355.1. Taxonomy (GTDB): domain Bacteria; phylum Cyanobacteriota; class Cyanobacteriia; order Cyanobacteriales; family Oscillatoriaceae; genus FACHB-68. Next base: position 217,701 of record JAHHHM010000004.1, read on the forward strand.
ACTGGATTCGGTTTCAAAGTCTAACAATGCGCCTGGGGCGACTTTCAATTGATTGCCGTCGATTATAAAGCGACCACCGGCATTATCGAGTAATGCGTATGTGTGAGTATCCTCTGCATCTGGATCGGAAGCAGACAAACTACCAATCAGTGTGCCGGCAGGACTATTTTCATTGACGGCAACACTGGAGAGCAAAATATCGCTAGGAGTTACTGAGGTTGGGGTGTCTGGACCCTCTCCACCTGGGACAGTTGGGGTGTCTGGACCCTCTCCACCTGGAAGAGTTGGAGTGTCTGGACCCTCTCCACCTGGGACAGTTGGAGTGTCTGGACCCTCTCCACCTGGAAGAGTTGGAGTGTCTGGACCCTCTCCACCTGGGACAGTTGGAGTGTCTGGACCCTCTCCACCTGGAAGAGTTGGAGTGTCTGGACCCTCTCCACCTGGAAGAGTTGGGGTGTCTGTACCATCCCCATTGGGGGAGGTGGGAGAAGTCGGAGTTGCAGTGATGAAATTTTCCCGGCTAAGAGTGCCGGTGAAGCCCTTCAAGATGGCTAAATATTCGCCAAGTACCTTGTCTTGAATAATGGTGTAACCGGCATACTCGCCGGTACCGGCAAATATATTTAAATCATCAAAGGTTATTCCGCCGATTAACTGAAATTTATCGCTGCCGGTGCCAAAATCTAGCACCCAGTCAGCATCGGCAATATTGATTCCACCCGTTGTGCGATAACCGGCAACATCGTCTCGTCTGCCAATTACGAAGGTGTCGTCTCCTTCGCCTCCGTTGAGTGTATCTGAACCGAGATCGCCGATTATAACGTCATTGCCAAGATCGCCAAACAGCAGATCGTTGTCTTTGCCACCGTGGACTGTATCATTGCCTTGTCCGCCGTGAACGGTATCATTACCTTCGTTACCAGCAACCCAGTCATCCTCGGTATTGCCGTTTAAGTAATCTTCCCCTGCGCCGCCTACAAGTTGATCGTTGCCTTCCTCACCGAGTCCCGTATCATTACCGAGATCACCTCTGACTCGGTCATCGTCTAAATTACCAAATAGCTGGTCATCATTTTTTCCACCGTGTAGGATATCATTTCCTTCGCCGCCATACACGGTGTCATTATCAGCATTGCCGTTTATGTAGTCGTTGCCGGCATTACCAAATAACAGATCTGATTCATCTTCTTTGATTGTCTGTTGGTTGAGAGAAGATATGGAATCATTAGGCTTGTGATTATTTCCGTTTCCACCGATGACTGTGTCATCTCCGATGTCTCCGCAGACTGTATCTCTGCCTAAATCGCCATACAGCCAATCATTTTCTTTGCCGCCGTGGACGGTATCATTTCCCTTGCCGCCCCTTACTGTATCGCTGCCGGTGTTACCATTGAGTAGGTCGTCGCCAGTGTTGCCACCCATCCAATCATCTAATTCTAATCCCAGCAATTCGTCTTCGCCGGCCAACCCAATTATTGTGTCGTTTACTAATGCGCCGTTGAGCGAATCCCGTTCAAATGAACCTCTGATTTCTGGCATACTTTCAGCTTCCAAATGGTAAAATAAACCCTAAGTAATCGATTTAAAATTTCTGCAAGAAATTAAGCACAGCCTTTTGTTGCTTGTTCTAAAACCGGACAAGCAATGTTTTTTATGACTTGAAAGTAGAAATTTTTGCCTGACAAGGATTTCCCTTGTATCCAGCAAAACACCCTTAAATATCAGACCTGATAACTCTGCGGTTGGAGATCGGGATTTACCCAATTTTTGCAAAAGTTCAGCAGCTCTTTAAATGAGCTGTTTCGATTTTGCCTATTTTGGTCGTGAATGTCCAGTATTTTTACTGATACTTCCAAAAAAAAACCAAAAATTTACACAAAGCGAAGAAATACTAATTTTTGGTAAAGATAACTGACTGTACAATCACTGATTGTTCAGCCGGAGAGTTCCCGCTACAAGCGAATGGGGTTTGCAAGAACATAGTTATCGTCAATGTCTCTACAGGGGAACGTGAGAACACGGATTTGCTGTAAAAGTTTTTGTTAGCATAGAACAAATACTCAGTAATTGCCACAGCGTCTTGAAGTGTCGCGGCAAATAGGGAGCGATCCTATAAAGAAAATTAAGGATTTCTACATTCAATTTGCTCTTTTGTAACCTTTTTATTTTATAGAAATAGGTTGCAATACAAGAGAAATTGAAATGTTAAGCAAGTTTCGACTAAAGCAAATTAAATGTATGCTTGTTTAAAAGGGTAGAGATTAGAGATTGGAGAATTTCTTGCCCTGTGCTATTTTATTTGCTTGCTTGTCTTCTTCTTTTTCCAACGCCGGCACCGGCTTTTGCAATCCAAAGCCGCTAAACAATTCATTCAACTTGACTGTTAGTCCTAAATATGGCCCACTAGCGGATCTTGAACCGTCAAAGTCGCGATCCGTAACATCGCCAAACACATAACCGGCAGCTAAGCGTAAATTTGGAGTTAAATAGTAACCCGTTTCTAGCACCCAGCCAATTTCGCTGTAATCATCTGCCGGCTGTCCAATCCAGCGCACTTCCCCAACGGCATCCCAACGATATCCGAGTCGGTAAGTGCTGCGGAGTTGGGTTAAATAAATGGTGCCGGTGCCGGCAAGATCGTTTGCGAGGTAGGAGGTACTGGTACGCATGGCACCTTTGCCATAAAATTCCCAGCGCCAATTTGGGGCGTAGATTGCTTCTAAGGCAAAGGTATGATCGTTGGAACTGCTGCTATTGTCAAAGAAAATACTATCCGGGATGATTGAAGGGTTGCTGCGATATTCATATCGGAAAAGCGCATTAAATTTGTCATCAATCGGATCGCGGTAAGCCAGTCCTAACCGCAGGTTGATGCTATCTCCCAATTCTTCGAGTAGTTGGTTGGCGCTGGAAGCTTGCTGGTAACGGAGTAGTGCGGTGACGGCGCGGGAAATTTTGCCCGTTGCTGCGGCTGAAATCACGGTGTTGCCGCCGGCAGATGAGGTGCGGTGTTCGTATCTGGCAGAGGCTTGAAAATCGGTATCGTTATTATATTGAATCCCCACGCTGTAACTATCGCCGCCGCGTACACCTAAAGCCGATGCCCCTTGTCCGTAAGCATAAGGTTGAGCAAATTGTACGCCGGTGCCGGTGCGTCCGAATAAATCGCCAAAAATATGTTCGTAGCTGCCTTCAAGTCTTAATCCTGGGGCAATTGTCCAACCTTGGCGAATTCCGATTGCACCTGTCATGGCTTGGGCGTTGACGACGCCAAACCTGCCGGTTAAGGCAGTATCTTCTCCGAGTTTATAATCGCCGAGAAAATCTAAGCTGGTAATTGAGTTGTTCTCAAATTGTCCGCCGTTGAAAAAGATATGACTCAGTCGGAGTGTGATGCCTGGGTAAGCAGCCCAATCCAGACCCAGGATTGTTCGATCCGGATAAATAATATCTTGTTGTGAGGCAAGATTGAGTTCATTTTGAGCGCGGAAGGTGAGGTTATTGGCAATTCGATAGCTAAGACGCGATCGCAGTTGTGATGAGGTGGTTTCCAGGGGGTTGGTTGGGCGGTTGTCTTCCCGATGCCGGTTAATCCAGTCAAATTCTAGGGAAGTATTGTTGCCAATTCGCTGTAAGACGCCGGCGGATAGGGTGGTGAGAGAGTTATCGACTTGGCTGCCGGGAATAGATTCAAGTCTGGGTTCAAATAAGTCGGCGTAGGATGTTAGGGGACGTGGGGCAACTCCCTGATTTTTTTCATGGTCATATTGAAATCTCAGTTGAGTCGTACGGGTAATGCCGGCAGACAGTTGTGCACCGTAACGACTTTGACCGGCAACAAAGCTAGTCGTGGCATTATTATTAAATCCGCTATCGGTAGATCGGTAATAAAGCCGGTAGTTTAATAAAGATTGGAAATTCGTAATGGTTAGCGGGTAATTGGGAATTTCAGCCGGCAATTGGGGATTCAGGGTTTCTTCCTCCCCCACTCTGCCAATTTCTCCGTCTCCCAATCTCTCCCTCTCTGCCTCTACCGCTTGGCTAACTCCCCGCCTACCAATTCCGCCGTTCAATTCCAGCCGATAAGCGGAACCGCTGACGTTACCCAAAATATCAGAATCATTGCGGGAATGGGCGTATTCCCCAACTAACCGGCTATTGTTGCCAAACGAAAGCAGAATGTCTGCGCCATAGAGTTCAAAGTCTCGAGCACCGCGATCTTCTCGCAGGTAAGTCGCACCTAACCAGGAGGGACGGTTAAAGTCGCGTGAGATATTGTATTGCAGGTGACTGCCTAAAATACTGGTGCTACTATCTTGGCTGTCGTACTGGTAGGTACTAATAATTCGCCGCACTAATATTGTGCCGGTGGGATCTGCGTTAACGCGTAAAATCGGACGCCGGAAAAGTAAGGTGCCTCGGTCGTAGTCGATTTCGTAGTCGGTGCTGCGGGTGAGTTGCTGCCGGTATAAAACTGTGCCGGGACGATCTAATTCTTCGACTTCTAGAAATACATCTTCACTGCCGGGGATAACTAATCTGCGGGAGAGAAAGTAGAAGCCGCTAGTGCCGTCGGGGATAATACTGTCTCGTTGAAACCCTTCTACGTCTTGACTATAGAAGCCGGTGACTTGTAGGTTTCCGAGATTATAGTTACCTTTGAAACCGTGTAATGAGCGAGTGATCGCCGTGAATTGCTGCGATTGAGTGGAAAATTCTGAAAGGGCGTAGTCTCCCCACATGAAATAATCAGGCTGAGCACCTTCAATTAAAGGCGAACGTTCAAATCGTAAATAGACGCTATCCCTGGAAGGTGCAACAGTTTCGCGGCTGCAATTGTCGCCGTAGGTGGGATATTGCTGTTCATAGAATTGCAAATCTTGAAAAAGCCGGCGATCAAATCCGTTGCAGGTGTCGTTCAGATTCCGCGCACTATTAAATGCGCCGGTAAAGAGCCAGTTTCCTAGAGTGCCGGTGGTGAAGGCTGCGCCTCTAGCATTGAGTTCGTAGTTATTATCGCCGTCGGCGGGAAGGAAGTTACTAAAACTATCCCAAAAATCAGTACCGCGCCGGCCAAAGCGAAAGTCTATGACGCCGGTGAGCAAGTTGGGTCTTAAGTTTGTCTCGAATTCAATTTGAGTAAAGGCTTCGAGTTGGGGGTTAGCAATGTCCGCTGGGGCGTTGATGTTAGGCGTAGCAGCACGAATCCGAACAATGCCGGCTTGCAAACTCGATTGCAGAGTGGCGCTGAATTCTCCGTTGCTGGTTTTGACTTGGTATCCGGGTTGGTCAGGATCAGCGTCGGGAGAGATGAATTTCCCAGAACTTGTTGCCAGAGTAATCGTGGCGTCGCGGTTACTGGGGTTGCCGCCGGCATCTAAAACTTGCCCGGTGACTGTGGCTGTAGACCGGCTATCCGCTGGAATCCGGGCTTCCAGGGTTTGGATTTTCAGTTGAGCCGGTATACCTCGAACAAAAATACTAATTTTAGTTGCCGGTATCGGGGAATTTTGGCCTGCATCGGCTTGCTGTCTGGCTTCTATAATATTTTCCCCTTCTTTCAGGGGGACGCCGTACCAAGTTTGGGTTGTAGTGCCGGTGTTCGGATCGCTTTCAGTTCGACCTATGAGGGAAGGATCAACCGACTGACCATTGACGAACAGTTGAATTTGACTGCCGGTGGGATATTGCAAAACGATTGTGGTTGCCGGCAAATCTAATACAGTGCCGGCAGTTGGGCTAATTATTTGAGCATTTTGGGCAGTAATTTGAGAATTTGGGGTTTGAGATAAAATTTTAGTCCAGGGAAATCTTTGATGATCTCCTTCTTCCCCACTCTTCCTCGCATCCGGCCTTGGAGAATTTGAAGAGAATGAGGATATCTCCACCCCGTCTTCCCCACTCTTCCCCCCTCTGCTGGGGATGCTGTATTCGTTTAAAAGTAAATTATTTGAATTTAAATTCTGGGTCGCTTGCGCCCAGATTTTTCCCTTGTACAAATCTATATTAGCATAATACGCTGAGTTTTCAACAGGAGTAAACAATGTTTGTACAAAATCCTGCTCTGTCGTAAGAGTTCGGGCGCGGGAAATTTCTTGAGAGGCGATCACCCCAACTAAACTGATGAGAAAGACGGATGTTAAGTTTTTCATTGCCCTCTGCTCCTATACTCCCCCTCTCCGGTACTCCCACTCTCCCCCTCAAAAGCTGGGGTAATGCCAAAGTTCATGCGTGCCAAGCCGCCGGGTTCTAACCGCACAAGTCGGGACTGGCTATTTCGTTCACTGAAATACTCATTTGGGGCGAAGGTGTAACCTGGAACGCTGGTAAGGTCGAGAACGCCGGTGCGGTAGCCGGGAAGGACGTTGGCAACGGAGAACAGGCCGTCATTGTCGGTGGTGATCCGGTTGCCATCGTCTAAGAAAACAACAGCATTGGGAACACCCGGTTCACCTTGTTGTTGCTCACCATCAAAGTTTTTATCAACAAAAACGCGCCCGATGAGAGTGCCACAATCGGAAACAATTCCAGGGCGGATGACAAGGCGGTGGATGGCTGGGCCGTCTTTAATGTCGAGGTTGCTATCGGTACGCCGGCCATTAACGGTGGCGGAGTTGCGACCGTCGCCCCGCACCGAGTCTGGGGTTAAGCGGGCGGCGTAGGCGATATTCAGGGTTTTACCGGCAGGAATCGTAAAGGTGCCGGCATTGAAGGTAATTTCTCGACCATTACTGTCGCTGGTAATAGTTACCGCTTGCCCGTCTAATTCACCGCGAACCGAGTCTGACCGGAAACTGAGGCCGAGGGGCAGCCGGTCGCGGACGGTGATGTTATTGGCAGGGGCGCTGGAAAGGTTGCGGATAGAAAGGCGATAGATAACCGTGTCTCCCGGTTCTGCGGCAATGCGATCGCCGGTTTTGATAATTTCGATTTCTCTGGCTTCGCAGACGGCGGCGCTGAGATCGAGAACGGCTAAATCCAGCCGCTGGCGGTTTGGATCTTGGGGGCTAAGACTGCCGGCAGATGAAGTATTGGTGGTGCCGGCACCAATTGGTCTGCCATCGAGGGAAGTGGCGGTGTAATTAATGGTGCCGGTGTTACTCTGTCCGATCTCAATACGGATGCGGCGCTCGTTGTAGTTGGAATCTGGGGGCGGATTGACGACTAAAATATAGCGGCGTCCGGGCTCTAGTTGACCGCGATTTAAATCCAGTAGGAAGTTATAACCGCCTTGATCTCCGTTGGTGAGGAAGAAGGGGTTACTGTTTTCCGTATTGGGCGAACTGCCTTCTAAAATATCGTTACCGGCAATATCTGGATATTCTGTGCCGGTGAGGGCAATTAATTTACCGAGTCCAGTGCCGGTGGGATCGGCGGCGTCTGCTTCGTAGAGGGCAACACTGAAGCCGGTGTAGTCCGGTAAAAGTTCGCCGGCACACCCTGTAATGCGTCCCAAGGGTGAAGTGAGAGGCTGTCTAACGGTGACGGGGGAAATAATCACGCTTTGCCCCACCGGCTTGGTGACATCATTTTTGTCTCCAATATTGACGGTGACAGAGGTGCCGGTGTTGGGAACGGGTTTGACATCTACATCCACCACGACGATGACGCCACCCCCAGGCGGGACGACAACGGGAGTCGGAGTGTTTGCCGGCACCGGCGTGGGAGTTGGGGTGGGGGTGGGTTCTGGAGTTGGGGTTGGAGTCGGAACTGGGGTAGGTGTGGGTTCTGGAGTTGGCGTGGGTGTCGGTTCCGGAGTTGGTGTGGGAAAGGGGATGGGAGTGGGAGTGGGCGTAGGTGTGGGACAGTCGGTGAGAAGAAATGCACCGGCATCCGCATTCACCACTTGATAGCGAACGCCGGTGACGGTTCCCGGACCGATTGTCTGCTGCTGAACGGTGCGCGGATCGGGAACTTCAAATCTTAAAGAGGTGTTGCCTGGGTTGGAGACGACGTACTCAAATTTAAGAACATCTCCTTCACCAACGCCGCTGCGAATGCCGCTGCGGATGTTATCGATTTCGCGGATAAAGTCGTCTCGCAGTTGGGTGAGAATATCGGCTTTGTCGGGGACTGCGCCTACCATTGCCTGAAAGCCGGTTTCAAAGGCTTGATTTGCAGATGTGCTGCCGGTGGAGGTGATCAGTGCGGCGATGGCTTGTTGAGTAGCAGTTTCTGCTTCTGTTTCTGTTAAACCGGCTGCCGTGAGTTGCGTTTTCACTAAATTGGCAAATACGGAAACGCCAATTTCTTGTGCCGCTGAACGTTCTAATCCTTGAATGATTTCCGCCTTTGCCGGCACTGCTTGCACCACCGCATCTCTCGAAATTCTGGCAAGTTGGGAGAAGGTGGCGCTGGTGGGTTGCTCTGCCAGGGCAACGGTTACGGCGATCACGGCTTTGGTTGCTTCTTCTTGGGCAAAGCCAAGTCTGACTAATTCATCTGCCAATGCGCCGGCAAATGCGCCGGCAACGAAGTTATCATTGCCATCGCGAACGCCGCCTGGTGATATCCTGAGAGGGCCGGTGCCAATTAAACCCAAATTTGTTGCGTTAGAAAGTCCGTTGATGGGTTCTGGGTTGACTGAGTCACTATAGGTAAAACCGGCCTGATTTTGCACTAGCGTTCCGGGAATGACGCACTGAGGATCTTGTTCTTGCGCCACCACAGCAGCCGGTAAAAGTAAAGCCGTGAAAGGTAAAACAGTCAGAAGGGTGAAAAATGATGTTTCACTTTTCTTCTTTCTGGCTTTTTCTGTGAGTTGTGATGGCGGGTTGAACACCTGATTTTATACCTCTTGTTAGGTCATGAATTTGGGGATTTTGACGGATTTTTTTAATTGCAGATAAACGCAGATGAATTTGAAGTTTTTAGAAGTTTTTTGTTTCAAATAGATTTTTATTTGACTTTGACTTGATAGGTTGCTCCGATTTCTGCCGGATTTACAGGTTTTGTAAATTCCCAGCGGATGTGTGTGTAAGCTTCTGCCGGCGCGGGTTTGGTTTCTACTCTCCCATCGGGAAGGGTTTCTTGAATGGTTGGGTTTGCTAGATATGTTTTAGCGTTATCAATGCTGTAAGTAATTTTCGCGTCTGTGGCGGTTGCTGAATTTAGTACATATACGCTTTGTTTGGGGATAGGTTGAGTAAGGACAAAGTTATTTACGAGTGAGGCTGTGCTATTTTCTCCGCGTAAGGTGTAACGAATAATGTCTCCGGGTTGCACAACTGCGTTTGCCGGTAATGTTTGCCAAGTAGTATTTTCTTTGCCATTTTCATCGGTGATGACGGCTTGTTTTTCTGCTTGTAAGCGCAGTTGCACCGACTTTGCAGGGGTTTGGGCTAGAAGGGTGATGTTTTGTTGAATTAATTTCTGAGGGTTTAATTTTTTGTTACTGAGCAAATGAGAGCTGGGGTGTGCTTCTTGGACTTTTAATAAGCTTGATTTGGGACTTGTTAAAAGTGTGATTGTGAGAGGTGCGAGCATTAGTAAATGTTGCATTTTTATGACCCAAAATATATGGAGTTTTGATTATTGTGGTATTTTTTTAACTACAGATAAACACAGAGGAATGCGGATTATTTTCTTGGATGGTAGGGTTTTATTTGTTTTTGGTTTCTGTTGGAATAAATCTAGTTGTTGGGGTTATTTAGGTTGCCGCCAAAAAAGTTCTCAATTGACTCTACGCTGAAATGTAAAGGTTCCTGATTGACCAGGTGCTAAGGAATTCCGTACTATATTGACATATTTGGTTACATCCTCATTGACGTTAATGCCTGTTTGATCTTGTCCCTGAAGTGTTGCCGGCCTCCCACTGAAAAGAGTAATCGTTCCGCCGTTAGAATCAAGGGCAGATCCCACAATATTGCTTGTGTCAATGCCGGTTATTGGATTATTATCTCCATCGCTATTATCGTTATCAAGTGCCCAATTATTGCCTTTGGGATTGCTAACTGCTTCGTAGGTGGTTCCGTCTTCGGTGATGGTAATATCCCGTGCGGTTAAGGTGACATTGCCGGTTCCTCCTCCCGGGGTTGATATGTTTGTGTAGGTAAAGCGGAATTCGATAATGTTTCCCGGTGACGGTGTTTTAGCCGTTGTGCTAAATGTCTCTTGATCGGCAGGCACATCCGGGCCGGTTCCTTTCAAAACCCGCGACTCTTTCAACATCTGCAAAAAGCCGGTATAAACGCGATCAATTTTGCGGTTTGCCGGCTCGCCTGTATCCAGCAAACCGTTTCCGTTACTATCAATAAAAGCCGCAATCGGCACGGGATACCCCCGTAATTGAGCCGTGGAAGGTAAGTCGATTTGCACGCTATAATTTGCGGTTTGATTGGTAGCTAAGTTGGTAATAATGACGGGGGGTTGTGAACTTGTAAACCCTGCGGTTGGATTATAGGTATAAGTGGCAGATAAGTTGCCGTAAATAATCGTGACAATTGTTCCTGCCGGCAAATCATTGGCATTTGCCGGCGAGGTGGGTAAAAGGGTAATATTCGCAGGATTGGCGGCAGTATTTTGAACGGTGTTGGTAAATTCGACAGGCGCAGGATCAACCGGCTGTGCGGGATCTAATCCGGGGGGAATGGCTGTGGATTTATTAACAAAATCATCGTTATCATCCGTTGATCCAACAGCCCCCGGTGCGCCCGGTGGGCCATTCAGAATCCCGGCAGATGGGCCAGTTACGATGACGATGTTGGGTTCACCGCCTGGGCCGGTGCCGCTGTTATTATTGTTGGGGTCGGTTCCTTGATTACCTGGGTTGGGAACGCCTGGATCAATAATTGGGTTGCCGGTGCTGTCGGTGGAACCGGGGGTGCCATCATCATTAAAGTTATTGGGAACGCGATCACCCGATTCGTCATAAACCAGGGAGTCAGGATTACCGGCAGTTGAACCGATGACTTGAGCAAGGTTGGCGACGGTGGTGGTGGTTGTTAGCCGGCTGGTTACGACTTGGAAGGAAAAGCCGCTAATTAGAGTGCCGGTGGGAACGGTTCCGTCTAAAATAAACCCGATCCGCGTTACATTGGCTAAGCCGCCAATTGCTGCGTCGTTGGGGTTGGTAGACCACTGCGCTTGCAAGGCATTCACGGTTGCTGGATCGTCTTTGGTGAAGATTGCTTGCCACTGACTAGGAATGGTTCGGGTGTCAGTTAGTTGAGTCCCCGCCGGCACGACATCTGAAATTAAAATTCGCGTCACAGAGGTGCCGTTAACCGTAATCGGCGTGCCGGCTAAGTCGGCGGGAACAATGCCGGTGCTGCCGCTAACGGTCTGCGACAGCACTTCCAGCGCTAAGTTATAAGTAATGCGATCATCACTCGCATCGGCGGGGTTGCCGGCATTAATCGGATCTGCATGGGTTTTATAAATCGCCGGCAAAGCCAGGGGGTTTGCCCCGACTGTCGCTGTCTGAGTGGCACTTGCCTCGCGGATGCCATTCGCCGGCACTCCTGCGGTTTCGCCGGCAACGCCATCTGGGTTATCCACGGTATAAACATCCCCAGGTTCGGCAGTTTGCGCCACGTTCTGCGCGTTATTGGGGGTTTGTCCGAGTTGCACGGCAATCTCATTGCCTTCGATTGCTTCTGGATTGAGTGTCACCGGCACTCGCACCCGAATTGATTCATTTGGAGCAAATGAGCCGGTTTCCACATCATCCGCCGTGAAGGTGAAGCCGGCGAGGGTTGAACCGGCTGCTATATCTACCCACGTTTGCCCCCCATCCACGCTAATTTGCAGATTGCCGCTGACTGTGCCAGAACCAGTGACGGTTGCCTGGTTAGGAATTCTAAATTTTGTGGGATCGTTGCCCACGTTGGTGATTGTGTAGTTGAAATAAAGTAAATCGCCGGGTTCAATTTTGCTATTGCCATCCGCTTCGGTAAAGCCGGCTGCGGTTACGGTAATCCCCGCAACTTCTGCCACGGAGATCGTAACGGTGTTGGAAATTACCTCGTTAATTTCTCCGGTGTTGGGATCTTGATACGTTCCCGTTGCTTCGTTTTCGATCACCGTGCCTGCCGGTGTGCTTTGTGCTTGTGCCAAAGCCGGTAATAGTAAAAAAGAAAACGGCAAAACAAAGCAGCCAACAGCCAAACGCCAGGACACAAAACGCTGTTTTTTCCTGATGTTTGACTTTCGACTTATTTTGCCATTTACGCTTTGTTTGCTACCTTTTTTTGTTTCACCGGCCAGATGTAGCGCTGCTCCCCAAGCGCAGTCCTGTCGCCACAGACGGGCCGTCAATCGTTCGCATCGTTTCACTTGCTAAGACCCCACAGGGTAGACGCCCCATATTTTTATAGCATGAACTTTTAAGTAAAAATTATTACATTTCTTGAATAAGTATTCGAGTACAAATACCGATTTGCCGGCACTCCTTGTCAACTTACCTTTTTGCGAATACGGCTTATGAGGATTGAGAGAGACGCCGACATAAAAAGCCGTTTATATGTGACAAAATCTGATGGTAAGCGAACTCAGTTTAAGTTTTATTCGTTCAAAATCGTGTTAATTTTCCTAACATTCCTGGGATTGCCAATCGGATTTCAGAGAATTTCCTCGCAGGAAACTTAGGGAAATAAAAAGTTAAGAATAAATCGTTTTAAATAATCTTGTGCTGGGAAGTAAATAAACGCTACCGCAACTTATTTTTTCTGATAACGGCGTTTAAGCTTGCTTGCTTTCTTTGAAAAGCATTCAAACGGGAGAAGTTGCATAAAACTTTACTAAGCGCTTTGGCTTTGGAAAAAGCGCCTGAATTTTCACAAACAAGTGTCGGTGAAGATTAAAATTTTTGTTTTCTTTAGCTTCTGCGCCCTTTTAGGAATCCAATCACGCCGGCACCCAGTAAGCCCAGCACCACACTGGGTTCAGGAACCGTCTCAGCCGGTGGCGCTGTCCCCAGAGAACCGCCTTTGAGGAATACGGCAGAATCCATGAAGCCATCACCGGCATCTTTTATCTTGATCGAGAGTGTGTTCCGAGAATTTTTGTTAAGCAGACCCTCAAATGCCAGCGTTTTCGTATAACCATCTAACTTGGTTAAAGTCCCAGGGCCGGCAGGATTGTTGATAAAATCTGGGTGATAAGTTCCATCACGACTTGGGATGAGGTTTGAGATCGTCGCGTCTTGCCCGTCGCTCAACTTCGCTAAATTCGTGCCATTCAGCAAAAGCTCAAAAGCGTCGTTGTATTCAGATCCGCCAAATTCCAGAAACTCTTCCGATCCAAACACATATTGGAAAAACACCTTATCTGCTGTGCTGCCGGCGTCAAAGCTGATATCTAAGCTAATCGAGTCGTCAACGTCCCCTTCAACTCCAAAATCGGTGCTTAAATCGGTTGCGTAGTCAAGCAATTTTCCGTCTTCCGTATTCTCTCCCGGTATCTGGGCGACGTTTCCTGTACTGAGAACGATGCCCGATCCCAGTTCAAAGGGATCATTGTCGAAAATTCCAAAGGCATTGGCGTTTCCGATGGAATTGACTGAAAAATTGCTCAGTCCAGTGGTGTCACCCAGCAAAGACTGCAGTAAAGCGGAACCGTTGTTGTTTGGGGTAATGCTGAACCCTCGTGCCGGCGCGACTGCTGTGCTGAGGAGTGCAGTCAGGGCAACTGCTGTTGTGGCGGTTGTTTGTAAAAGCTTCATATTGTTGTCGCTCCGGAGGGCTAGATTTTGAGTACCAGAAGACGGCTAACCATAACGCCAAACTTCTGGCACAAATGGAAGCTGCTATTAGCCGTCAAGATGGTTAAGTTTATTGATCCAGCACTGAGCTAGATGTCACCTTAATTTCTAGATTCGCATACATTTTTGAAAAAACCCAGTATTTTTGCGGAAAAGTTCCCGCTAATTCTATTAAAAAACTGATAAGTGGGATCGGCAAAATCGCCCAACGCCTGAATATCTCTAAATTTCAGGCATTTCTACCTATTATCTAAATTTAGACATCTTTAAAGCACCGGAGTAACAATCTACTCAAAAAACAACTTTTGTTAAAACTTTATAAAATTCTCGTTCTTAAATTTTTTGATGAATGGGCCGGCAGCCGCGAAGTAGCCGGTTAAAACGCTAATATTTTTGTTTTCTAAGTTCCTTCTCTTCCTCTCCCTCTCTAGCCTAGCTTCTAGCCCCTATCGTTGGAGTTTGACTTTTGAACTGATGATTGAGAAAGTTCGCAGCCCTTTATTCCACCGGCGTCTCGTTCTCGGTTTCTGGTTCATCCAGCTTGGCGCGAACTCGGCGGATAGGCAAGTTCGCGATCAAGGCTGTCGCCCGCTGACTACTTTCTAAAGCAAACTCTAATCCGTCTGTCTCAATTTCTACATAACGAGAAACGACTTCTAGGATTTCTCTTTGCATAGATTCAATCATCTCCGGAGACAAGTCCGCCCGATCGTGGGCGATCACCAGTTTGAGCCGGCGTTTGACTTCCTGACGACTGTTGTCAGCACCGGCTCGAAGAAAAAGTCGCTCTAGAAGTTCGCTGATCATGGGACTAGGGGCTAAGGGCTAGGTGGGAGAGGGACTAGGGGTTAGGGGTTAGAGGGCACTCTAAACTCAAAACTCAGGACTCAGAACTCAAAAGCTCAACACTCAGCACTCGTTTTTTGCCAAGATCCTCACCTAATTTTGGCTGAAAACAGTTTGCGAAGGCGGGCAAAGATGCCGTCGTTATTCCCAGATAGATCGAGAAATTCTATTTTCTGACCTTCGAGGCGTCTGGCGATGTTGTCAATTGCGGTGCCGGCTGTGGAAGATTGTTCTGATAAGACCAGAGGTTCGCCCCGGTTGGTGGAAACAATGACTTTTTCATCATCCGGGATCACGCCAATTAAGGGGATGGCGAGAATTTCTTGCACGTCTTGCACTGACATCATGTCATTGGCTTGTACCATTGCCGGTCGTAGCCGGTTGACAATCAGGTGGATGCGCTTGACGCCATTGGCTTCTAGCAAGCCCACCACACGGTCGGCATCACGGACGGCGGCAATTTCGGGGGTGGTGACGATCAAGGCTTCTTTGGCTGCGGCGATGGCATTTTGAAAGCCTTGCTCAATGCCGGCGGGACTGTCTACTAAAACATAATCGTATTTACTGGCCAACTCAGTGATGAGTTGTTTCATTTGCTCTGGGGCGACGGCATCTTTCATGCGGTTTTGCGCCGCCGGCAGCAGAACGAGGCGAGGTTGCCGTTTATCTTTCACCAGCGCTTGCTCAAGCCGGCACTCTCCAGCGAGAACTTCCACGGCAGTGTAGACGATGCGGTTTTCCAAACCCAGAAGCAAGTCTAGATTTCTCAAACCAAAATCGGCATCAACGAGCGCCACCTGGCGACCCAATTTAGCCAGGGCCATTCCCAGATTAGCTGTACAGGTGGTTTTGCCCACCCCTCCTTTACCAGACGTAATGACAATAATGCGACTCATGAAATGGTAAAACTCACGAACAGACTGCCGGTGAACCGAGATTTGGCCTTAACTGAAACCAGAGCGCTCCCTGAAATTTATTTTCTGATATTTGTGCATTGGGCAAAATTAATAGAACTTTATTAATTTGCGCTTAGCGGTTTAAATGTAGCACAGGGAAGGATTGAGGGGAACACACAGGCACGCTCAGCTTGCGGGTGATATGAGCTGCGTTCTAGAAAAATCCGCTGCCTTGGTGATGCGAATTCCTTGGGGCGTTACATAAGCCACTTCTGGATGATATTGCGCCGGCGGTTTTTCCGGTGCTCTGGCAACAAAGTCGGCAATGCGAATTTGGGTGGGTTCCATTTGCAGCGCCATGATCGCGCACTGGGCTTTGCCACCGGCACCGGCATGAGCGACTCCGCGCAGACGCCCCCAGATCAGAATATCTCCTTCTGCCACGATTGCTCCCCCTGGATTCACGTCTCCCATAAGGATGACAGTGCCGGGATGGCGAATTTCTACGCCTGAACGGACGGTGGTTTCTAAATAGAGGGGATCGGCAAATGCTTGAGCCGGTGCTTCGGGGGTTGGCTGTAGGGGCGTTTGGGAGGAGATTTGTTCCACTGAGTAGCCGGCTGTTGCCGCTGCTACGGCAGTTTGGCGGCGGCTGGTGTGTACGCGAGTCAGTTCCAATTGCACTTCACCGAGGGCGTCTGCGAGGGCTTGTAGCTGGCGCACATCCAGCAGCCGATCACCGGCGATCAGGTGAACTTCAGTGCTGGGCTGCCAAAAGCGTTCGCCGGCATTGAGCCTTACCTTCATTTGCTGCCAGATTTCTTGCCAGTTGCTTGCCGGTGTTTGGGTGCCGGTGTTTTCGCTTTCAGGGGGCAACAGTAACAGTAGCCGTCCATCTTTACTTTTGAACCGCACTTGCTGATGGCGACTGATTTCGCGGGGGCTTTCTGGAACAGTTGGGACGGTGGTGGGAGAAGAGTCGGAAGTCATACGATTTTAGGGTTGAGATTGGAAGTTGCGGCCCCCCTGCGTGCGAGCCATTTATTTCTAAGCTTTTCGGTTGGAACTTGCAGCCAATTCTCGGTTATATTAACCCAAAATTGGTTAATTTTTTGTCTTCAGGTGCCCTTGTGGAAATTTTGGAAAAAACACCCACTAAACTGATTCTCCGGCACCGCCCTTTAGGGCTTTGGTTCGTTGCCGGTATTTGTCTTATTTTGATTCCTTTTTTGCTGATTGCACTTGCGGTAACGAATACTTGGATTTTTTATTTGTTTTGGTTTCCTTTACTGCCAATTTTTTCTATTTTATTCGGGGTTTTTATCTGGCTTTATGCGGGTCAGTCTGTTAGTTGCAGTTTTGATAAGACGCTGGGTATTGTTACGCTTAAACGGCAGGGTCTGCGTCAGACAAAAGTGGTTGAATATTCTTTGAGAGATATTATAAATATTGAGTTGGATTTAAGAACTCGTGAGGCTGCTATTAATCAAAGAATTGTTTTGGTTTTGCGGACGGGGCACGCTCAGCCTTTAAGTTTAAATAATAATGCTGATTGGAAGGATAAGCAAGCAACTATCAACACTATTCGGGAGTTTTTGGGGATGCCGGTTAAATAGCTTTTGTCGGGAGAAGGGGGGATTTTTTAACCGTAGATAATAGCCCAGCGTGCCGTTAAGCAAATGCAGATCAGTGGGAAGGTTTGCCGGCACCTAATATTCCAATGATAAACGCTGATCAGGTTGATAGGAAGATAGGATTCGAGTGTGAGCTTTTAAGAGGGTTGTCAGCGGTTTATTTGGGTGCCGGCACTATTTTATTGACACCGGCCTATATTTCTTCTATTGGGCATAATTGTCCCGCAAAAAGAAGCACCTTTCGCGTCAATTTCTCTCATGTAAGCATTTCCGAAGTTAGCTTGCGTCAGGTTAGCACCTCTTAAGTTAACTCGAAACAAACTTGCACTTCTCAAGTCAGCGCGAGTTAGATCTGCTCCCTGCATATTGACATCAGTCAATCCTTCAGTCCTGAGTTTAACATCGCTTAAATTGGCATTAATCAGGTTAGCGCCGGTTAAGTTAACATCATCCATATTCGCTCCTCTGAGATCGGCATTACTCAGGTTGGCGTCTTTTAAATTGGCACCTCTGAGATCGGCACCCTTCAAGTTAGCGCCATTCAGGTTTGCACCTATTAAAATGGCTTCTGGTAGTTGTGCCCCACTTAAGTTAATGCCTTTTAAGTTAGCATCTTTGAGCCTGCATCTCACACATTCGTTGGTGCTAATCAATTGTTGAAAATGGTTGGCATTTTGAGCATCAACTGAGGCGGTTAACATCAAGGGAAATGAGAGAGCAAAAATTATTAAGGGTTTAAGCTTTATAATGCTTTGGCAGGAGAGATTTTTCATAATAATATTTGCTGGGTAAAATAGCCGAAAAGTGCGAAAATATCTGGATTCGGGCGCACGTGCTGGTGCGCCCTGATCATAGGGTGGGCGAGATGACGCGAGAGGGAAATGCTTCTATTTACTAAGCCGGCGGTAAGCGGTGGCTAAAGCATCGGCATCGCCAACGTTGCCAGGAAATAGCACCACCGGCAGGTTCGGAAATTGCGGGTGATCGCCGGGAGTGCGGACGATTGAACAGCCGGGTAAAATTTGGCCGAGGAGTCGTGCTGAAGTTATGGCTAAGCCGGTGCTTAAAACGTCGTTGGAAGTGATGCCTCCTTTACTAATAAGAAACCCGATATCTGCCGGCAACCCCCGCACAATATCCATCAGCAATGCGGAAACATCCGCACCAAATTTCAGGCGAGTTTGAGGGGTGTCAAATGTGATTTCTTGCCGGCTGGTGTAAATGACTGGGGTTTGACCGGCATTGTGCGCTTGCTGAATTTTTTGCAAGGTTTGGTGTAGCAAAAAGGCACGTAATTCGTTGGGATCGGCGGCGGAACCGACGGGGTGGTTATCAAGCAAAGTAACGATATCTACCTCTATACCGACGACATTTTCCGCTTGCAGGAGACTTTCGAGTTGTTGGGTGGTTTTCTTGACATGAGAACCGACGATCACTGCACCGGGTTTGCCTTCTCGCACATATTGCGCCATGTCTTCTGCCGCAACCGGCTGGGTTCCCAGATGGGCAAGGGATGTTAAAATGCTGGCGGCGCTGCGGAATAAAAAGCGTTTCCCCTCACCGGCTGCTGTGAGGATATCTGCTGCAAATTTGTCGAGATCGCTTTGGGTTTCGCCATCAACGGCGCAACAAGTATTGCCGGTTAAATTCATCAATCGTTCGAGACTGCCGGTGCGAATTTCTTCCAGCAAAAATCGCTCAACGTTGCCGGCAGCAATGCGTCCTTTGGTTTTTTCTTCCACATAATCGGGTAAGTAACTGTGCCGGTAGCCAAAAACTGAGTCACGGGCAAATTCAGTTTCATGCACCGGCGTTTCAACGCCATCGACAATTAAATAATGGACGCTGTCGCGGGTAATTCTACCCCCTTCAAAGAAGGCAGGAACGAGGAAATGGGCGTCAAAAGGGCCAAGTTCTTCAGCGATTGCATCGGTTTCTACGGGATAATGCCCCCGCAGCGTAGAATCGGAACGGCTGACGACGAGAAAATCTTGGATATTTTCTGCAGCGATTGCGGCTTTCAAATTGTGGCAGACTTCGCGGGTGACTGCGGTGGCTTGTTCTGGGGTGAGTGCTCTGGTGTTGGTGAGCACGAAGAAAATGGGGGACTCGTCACGCAACCCCAGCTTCAGGGTGTCTGTATCCCAGCGAGTGAGTAGCAGGCAACTGTGGACGGTTTGCGAGCCGGTGGGGTCGTCATCGAGGACAATAATTTTGGGTTTGCTTGTCATTTGTTGTTTGAATGTTGGCTTTGCAATTTTCTCATCTCTGATTGAATACTGAGAGGAATTTGCCGTGATTGATTTAATGTTTGTTGGGACTGGATTATCTATTTTGCCGGCTAGCCGGTTTGATTAAGTTTTTTATATGCGTATCTCTCTAGTGATTTTTGGGATTTTTGGATATTTTTTAACCACAGATACCGCAGGTGAAACTGGAATGTGCTGCGCTTGTCATAGGAGTTCCACCTGCGTCCACAGATAAACACAGATGGGTTAAGGGCTGGGTTCAAGATATATTGCTAATTCAATATTTTTGCAATAAGTTGAATATGCTCGTATAAAATACTACCGCTTCTTTAGCTGATACGTCGATCTTGTAATTTTCTCATTTCAGCTTGGGCGCTGACTGCGATTTGCAAGGCTTCATTGAGCAGCCGTCCATGTTCACTTGCTTTGTCACTAACTTGCAAGGCTGCTAAAGCGGTTAAGTTATTGGCAAAGAGTTCAGGATTGCGAGAAATAAAATGTTTGTGCTGCCTGAGAATTCGTTCGGTTCTCAATGCTCGCACTAAATCTTCTCGCGTCAGTTCGAGTGCTGCGATTACATTCTCCCTGTCTTTTAAATAGACTTCTGGATTGCCGGCTGCTTCGATTTGATCGTTGATGTCAATTGCTCTGATGACATCATTATACCGCTCAACGTCGTTAAACAAATGGATTAAATTTTTATTTTTGTTGCTGAACTTGAACTTTCGTACATCACTAAAAATTAGCCCAGTCGTTGCTAAAAAGTAGATAAATACCAATAAAATAAGATGTTCAGGAAATATGTAATTTAAGAAAATTCCACTAATTCCCATTAATAAGATGATTAACAAGCTCTGAGAAATTTCTGATAAAAATTTAGCAGCAGTCGGAGGTCTTAAAACCTGACTAAATCCAACTCCGCACAGGCGCTTCAGTTCTCCTTTGGAAATTTCCAATCCTTGCAAGTCAGGTCTCACAGGCGAGTTTTCCTTTGATAAAATTACTAGCTGAGATGCTCCCTGCTTTTTCGCGCTTTTTGAATGCCGGTGTTGTCTGGCGTTAGCCTTCTGTTCACTTTAATATATTTAGCCCTTGTTAGCGCTCATCCCGGCAGGGGTAGATGATTACTTCTAGTTTAGCCGGCTCATTCTCTCTGCCGGCAAGTGTGCCAGTAATCTTTTGATGGATGCGGCGCTTCCTCTATCGCTGCCGGCGGATTTCCTGCAAAAATTCTGTTCTTGCCTCAAGCCGTGAAGGCATCGCCGCGCAACGCGCTAGCAAGTCTATCTCTAACTCTGGTAAAAATTCGCTGCGAGACATTTGTTCGTACTTGTCATCACACAGATGATACAGGGAAAGCTGGTTATTTTCCCAAAACCACACTTCTATAATTTTAAACCGCTTGTACTTTTCTAATTTATCTATGTCACTCCTGATCCTGACAACTTCTATTGCAATATCAGGTAATTCTTTCTTTTTTCCAATATCATAAGATTCTTCAATTTCAAAGGAAGCACTTTTACCTTTTTCTCGGACATTAGCGCGGCTTTGATGAATAAAGCTCATCTCTTTATTAAAAAGATAAGTTTCTATTAAACAACATAAATTTGTTTTTATTATTTCATGTTCTGAGCTATTTGTAATCAACTCTACCCAGCCATCAAGATAAGAGAGTCGCAAAGTCGGCATATCCGACATTAATGCCTCTATCGCTTCAAATTGCTCCCAACTCTGATAGCCAGGAAGTAAAAATCGCTGTTCTTTAAGGGGCAGAATTTTTTCTGAGAAGTGCGGGGTCATGAGGTTGAAAGTTGGGAAGAATTTGGGAATAAAGTGAAACTATAGCAATTCCATTCTTCTGCCCTTTCTCTCATCTATCCGTTAATTTTTGCCCCAACCTAAGTGTAAATTAGGTCGGGGCAAAACATCACATTACATCCCGTTTAATGAACTAACTCAATTGCACGCTTTGTTAATGTTTCCGCAGTCAACCCATTAAACGCCATTAACTCTCCCGCACTTGCAGTTGTTTCCCCACGCTTCCAGGCAAACGTATCGCGTTTGCTATTACTCCGCAACATAATCGGTTCCAGCATGGCAGCCGCGCCACCCGTGACACCAATTAAGGCACCTCCACCAAACAAACGCTCAAATCCAGCATCATCTAAGAAACCACCATCGGCTTCCGAACAAGTATCCCACGCAACATCATGAGGCCGGTAGAGCCGGCGAGGATTGATAATCGAAACAATCCGCACCCCTAAACCTTCTGTTTCCAAGAAAGCAGCCGCCTCAAACACCGGCATCAACGTCATGTCGCCAATAACCGCAAATACCACTGTTTTCTCTGTCTCGCTGCCCTTCACTTCTTGCAACACCACCGCCCCATCCCGCAACCCTTGACGCGTTTGCTCAAAGGTGGTGTGAATGGGCAGCGGTGACTTACTCGAAGTAATCACAATTCCCTTATTCCTTGTCGTCAGCGCCCATTCATAGCAAGCTTGAATGCTATTGGCATCGGGGGGAAACAGAGGAAAAACATTGCCATTTCGCATCATTGAAGCAAAATAAGCCTCAATTTCTGGACGTTGGTGAGTCCAACCGTTGCGCCCTTGTTCCAATGCGCCGGCAGTAAATAGTGTCACTGTTGAAGGCGTTGCACGGCGCAATTCTGCCATTGCTTGCGTCACCGTCTGCCAAATTGGTAAACCATTGATTGCAAACGACTCGTAAGAACACCACAGGGAACGAGCACCCATCAAACATAACCCCACCGCCAAGCCGGCGCAGGCATCTTCACTCAACGGTTCGTAAACTTGTCCTTGCGGTGCCTGATTATAGAGATCGTCAGAAGTTGGGTGAATAATCTTCAGCGCTTGGTTAATATTGGCAATCCCAGAGGCTTCATTACCATCTGCATTGGTAACGAGGAAGTTGCGATCGCTTTGTCCCACCTTGCCAACCAAACGTCCCATCGCCGTCGTGGAAACCTGCGGAGCACCGCCCACTGCATACTCTTCCAACGGCAATTCCCCTAATTCTGGCACCGGCAGCTCAAATTCTGTGACAACTGTCTTCGCAGCCGGCCCACCCCCTGCACGTTCCGCATTGGTTCGCACTAACGCCCAGGCTTCCGGAGAAAGAGCGCGTTGTTTCAACGCAGCGATCATGTGAGGTGCGTCCAGGGTATCTTTAGCATACAAGTTGTGAGATTTTGCCCCCAGTGCGTGAACACCGGCACCCTTCAATTGCTTGATAATAAACACCGTGAGTGTGCCACCCAGCGCTGACTTCGCTGCTTTATCAACACCTAAGAGTACAGCCTTTGTAAATGCCAAGCGCTGCTTAAACGAGAACGCTGTGCCATCAACATAAGCCCCAGACTGGTTTTGATCATCAAAGTCCTTGGCATCCACCAAAATCACTTCTTTAAACCCATTGCCCTTCCAATAGGCAATCATCTCTTCATTAGATTTGGTAGAAACCATGCTGTGATGTTCTTGGGAAAAGCCATTCCACACCAACACCGGCAGGAAATTCGTCACACTCGGATAAGCGGTATTAAAGTGCGCCATACTGCTCATCGGGTAAGGTTCACCCATGCCACCATCCCCAATCGTGAACGGGAAAAGCTTATCGCGGTGCAAAAGTGCGGCTGCCATTGCAAAGTGCTGCCCTTGTCCCAGGGGGCCGGCGGGGGCTAAAATTCCGGGAATATAGCCGGATAAATGACCTAAAAGACCGTGCTTTTCCCGAAAGCGATCCCGCAACTGCTGCACCGTCTCAATGCCCATATCTTCCAGTGAGCGATCAAGGAACATGGCACTATAAAAGCCTGGGGCGTGGTGTCCCACTTCCGTGAGGATATTTTTGTACCCTAGCATCACCAGAGCCGCGTAGGCTTCGGCTTGGCTAGCAAAACCGCCTGGGTGTCCAGAAGCTTTGCTGCCGGTGACTTGCAAAGTCAGATAGCGCAGGGCGTCGGCAGCCAGTAAAGTTTGGAAGACGGCGGCTGCATCATTGGGATCTGCAATCGCCCCTTTGCCTTCTGCGATCGCCGGGGTTTTCCCATAAGTGTCAAAATCGGGCAAAGCTTCGCCAAAATGCTGAATTCCCTCACAAAAATCTGGCGCGGCTTTGGTTGATGCTGGGCTTGTTGCGGTCATGCTGATCTACCTAAATGATGTTACTCGTTGAGTAATTTAATAAAGATTTTACGGCTTTGAAGTTGCCGAAATTTATGACTTCTGCTTCATGCAGAGATAATTAGAGGTAATAGGCGATAGGGAATCGGGAAAAGTTGCTTGCTTTTGTCACGAGAGAGGCTGGGATGAGGCGATTCAGGAATTGAGACAGGATAAAGGATGAGAGGGTAAATTTTTCCTGGGCATTTGTACTTAAAACCTCGGTTCCATCATGACTGTTCTCGCTTGATTACAATAAGCGCAGGGAACAATTTCCTCCTTTCCTTGATAGATAAAATTTGAGCGGGAAATACTGCTATGACACTGCCGGCTGGCCCGAAAACTCACCCTTTTTTACAGCTCATTCAGTGGATTGCCAATCCAGTGGCCTATATGGAAGCCTGTGCGGAGCAGTATGGGGAGATCTTCACGACACCTTTAGCCCGTAAGGGATCGCCCCTGATCTATGTGAGTAACCCGCAAGCGATTCAGGAAATATTAACCGGCGACACCAAGAATTATGAAGCGCCGGGAGAAGCCAACCAAGTTTTACAGCCACTGGTGGGGGATCAATCGATGATCCTGCTAAGCGGGCAACGACACCGCCGGCATCGCCAGTTGTTAATGCCTCCCTTTCACGGGGACAGAATGCGGAACTACGGCCAATTAATTGTTGATATTACCCATCAAGCTGTTAACCACTGGACGCAGGGAGAGACGTTTTCAGCGCGGAGTATTATGCAAAAGATTACGCTGCGGGTAATTTTGCAGGCAGTGTTTGGATTGCACGAAAGCCCTCGCTATGAGCAGTTGCAAGAACTCACGAAGGAAATGCTAGAAGGGTTGAGTGCCCCGTTAGGTGCTAGCTTTCTATTTATTCGCTCATGGCAACGAGATTTAGGCGCGTGGAGTCCGTGGGGACGCTTTTTGCGCCAAAAACAGCAAATTGATGCGCTTTTATACGCTGAGATCGAAGAACGCCGGCAGCAAGGCGATACTTCGCGCACAGATATTCTCAGTTTAATGATGTCGGCGCGGGATGAAGCAGGACAGCCAATGACAGATGAGGAATTGCGCGATGAGTTGCTGACGCTACTGTTTGCCGGCCATGAAACGACGGCAACAGGTTTGGCTTGGGCGCTTTACTGGACGCATCATCTGCCGGCAGTGCGCGACCGGCTGTTGCAAGAACTTGATGCTTTGGGTGATAATCCCGATCCAATGGCAATTTTCCGGCTGCCTTATCTGACGGCTGTGTGCCAAGAAACCCTGCGGATTCGCCCGGTTGCGATGCTGACTTTCCCAAGGGTGGTGAAAAAGCCGGTGCAGTTGATGGGTTATCAGTTAGAGGAGGGGACGCCGGTGCTGGGTTGTATATATCTCACCCACCAGCGTGAGGATTTGTATCCGGAACCAAATCAGTTTAAACCGGAACGGTTTTTAGACCGGCAGTTCTCGCCCTATGAATATTTACCCTTTGGGGGTGGCAGTCGGCGCTGTATTGGTTTGGCGCTAGCGCAGTTGGAGATGAAATTGGTATTAGCAACGATTTTATCGAACTGGCAATTATCACTGGCCGATAAACAGCCGGTGCAACCTGTGCGCCGAGGCGTGACATTAGGGCCGGCAGGGGGTGTGCGAATGACGGTGATCGGTGAGAGGCAAAAAGTAAAAATGCCGATGCCGGTGGCGTAAAAATGGGTTCGATGAGTCGGTTTGATCCGACTTTCACGAGTAGTCGGCGGCGGGTGAGTGCATCAGGGCTAATCTCACGCACTTACCCGCCCAAGATGACTCATCGATGATTCCCCAGTAGAATTGAGCCGACTCTAACTTTCTCACATCTCTGTTCTCAAGCCGGCCTTGCAAGGCAGCTAATCGATCCATCACAATATAAATACAGAAACAAAACTTAAGCTTTCTCTAATATTTATAATTACTGCCCTTAATGACCGCCCTCACCTCCTCTGATGGGCTGCTATCTAAACAGCCAGCAATTGCCTCTGCTTCTTCCTCCCTAACTCGCCTCCTCAACCGGCTACAGCCAACCCCAGAAACCGTCGTCATGATCTTGGCGGTACTGATTGGCGGCAGCACCGGCATGGGCGTCGTCACCTTTCATTACCTGATCAATTTGATCCATAGCTTGACGCTAGAGGGTTTAATGGGCGTCATTTCGCCTTGGGGCGCGTGGACACTGGCTTGTGTTCCTACCCTCGGCGGCGCGATCATCGGACTCATGCGCTGGCGCTGGCCGGATTTTGGCCCTGGAATTTCCTCAATGATTGCGGCGGTGCAGCAACCGAAACGCGGGGTTCCCCTGGCTCTCAAACCTGTGACAAAGATGGTTGCCGCCTCGGTTTCTCTGGGAACGGGCGCTTCCCTAGGCCCAGAAGGGCCAAGTGTAGAAATCGGGGCGAATTTTGGGATGCTGGTGAGTCAAGCGTTGCAAGTTTCCCAAGAGCGGCAACGGTTACTTTTAGGAGCGGGTGCGGCTGCCGGCATTGCGGCGGGATTTAATGCCCCGATTGCCGGTGTGTTTTTTGCTTTGGAAGTGGTGCTGGGCACAAGTTTTGCCACTTCAGCCGTCAGTGTGGTGCTGTTGGCGGCGGTGGTGGCGGCTTTAATCGCTCAAATTGGATTGGGTGCTCAGCCGGCTTTTGCACTCCCTGATTATTTGGTGCTATCGCCTCTGGAATTGCCTCTCTACATGGGTTTGGGTTTATTAGCCAGTTTAGTTTCGATTGCCTACACCCAAGCGGTTAAGCTAGCGCAGCGTTGTTTTCAGGGTGAAGTGCCTGTTTTTGCCTGGTTCAGTCGCATTCCTCGGTGGCTTCATCCGATGATCGGGGGTGCTTGTGTCGGTTGGGTGGCGTTGCAATGGCCGCAAATTTTAGGCATTGGCTATGAAACGATTGAAGCAATGTTGCAAGATGTGGAGTTTTCTTTGCAGCTGTTGCTGATCCTGCTCGTTCTCAAGTTGGTGATGAGTGCGATTAGTTTAGGGAGTGGCTTAGTTGGCGGGACGTTTGCACCGACTATGTTTCTGGGTGCGTCCTTGGGTTCGGCTTATGCCAAGATTTTAGTGTTAGCTATTCCAACGATACAATCGGTGATGGCGGGTCCGCCGGCTTATGCAATGGTCGGAATGGCTGCGGTACTGGCCGGCAGTGCTCGTGCGCCACTCACAGCGATATTATTGCTGTTTGAATTAACGCGAGATTACAGAATTGTGTTGCCGTTAATGGCGGCGGTGGGGTTGAGTGTTTGGTTGGTTGATTGTTTGAAGCCGGTTAAAACTTCTAGTTCTAACTTGCAACAAATTGGGTTGAATATTGAAAAAGATTATAAGCAAGAAATCTTGCAAAATATTTTAGTTTCAGAAGCCATGAATAAATCGCCTCTGAGCTTATCTGGAACAACGATATTAATAGAAGCGGGTTTGGCTTTAACTAATAATAATTGCAACAGTGCTTTGGTTATTAATGAGGCGGGTCGGTTAATTGGAATTCTTACGTTGCGAGATGTGAATCGAGTTTTATCACGCGTGAAAGCCGATGCTTTGATGAGTTATTTAGCACACCAGGAAATAGCGGATATTTGTACAACTGAAATTCTTTTAGCTTACGACGATGAGTCGGTTGCTGAGGCGCTAGATCGGATGGCTGCCAGAGGTTTGCATCAGTTGCCGGTGGTTGAGCGAGACAACCCTTATGAGGCGTTGGGGTTATTAAATGAGGAGGATATTTCCCTGGTTAGCCAGTTAGCAATGACGCGGGATGCTTTGCGGGGTTATTGTTCGCTGCCGGCAGCTTCTGAAGCGGTGGAAGAGGAGGAAGTAAAGGTTTCGGTGTGAGATGTAGCCGGCATTTGCAAAGAAAGTTAAAGAGAATTATGAAGCTGCCGATGAAATTAAATTCAAAGCGCGAGTTAAAATCTCTTCTTTATCAATCCGTTGTTCTAATTCCGCTGCTTCATATCGCCCTTCTTCTACTTCTAGGGAAGCTTCGTTAATCGCTTGGGAATAAGCTACTTCTAGGGCAAGGCGTAATTCTTCTGGAGGCAGATAAACTCCTTTTGCTTTTCGACGCTTGTTTAATCCCTGGATTTTTAAAACCACAACTATGCTCTGTCTGCCGGCAGCCGTGCTCAGCCAATTGGGTTTAATCTAATAGGGAGAAACCAACGTCGAAACATCAGCCGGCGTGAAAAAAGGTCGAATCTTCCGAGATGTCGATCTTTCCGTAGAAGGCAGACAAGGGAGATTATTACTTAAATGAAATGCCGACACCGTTGAATTGAATTCGCTCAATGTGCAAAGGAAAGCCTGCTTTTCTTCCCAGCACCTTGAAAATGATGTAAAGTTTTGTAAAAATAATTAAATAAATAAAACAATTTAAATTAAGATTAACACAATAAACGTTGAGTTTTTTATGCCTTTGTAACTTAGGTAAAAACTGAGCGTGCGAATATTTACAGACCCGTTGACATTGAGTTAGGAGTTACCGTATAAACATGGCTAAAACAGCTAAATCAAACGAAACAAACATCCAAGATACGCTTCCCCAAAGCGCACTTGCTCTCAAAAAAAATTCCGGGATGATTCACTTACGGCCTTTACCGGAGGGACGTCCCATAGCTGATAATACTACTGCCAATATGGATGAGCTGATCGGCTATCTAGATTAGATAACCGATAGTCGCTAATTTGCCGGCTTCCCATCAAACCTGTTGCACCTTTATGCTAAGAAGGTGCAACTGAAATTAACTAGCACCGCTCACACTCGAAACTGTTCCGTAGCCGCTGTGTAGTGGATAGGTAAAACACAATCAATATTTTCATGGGGACGAGCAATGACGTGGTAAGAGAGTAACAAATCCTCCTCAGTCGTCACTCGCTTAACTGAATCCACCCCAGCCGCCACCGCAGCCTGCACCTCAGCGACATCTCCCCGAACAATGATCGTGTAGCGAGCACTGCTCACTTTTTCATAGCCAACCAGCGTAACACGGGCGGCTTTAACCATTGCGTCTGCCACTGCAAGCGCAGGAGGAAGACCTTTCACTTCAACCATACCGACTGCACCTGGCATTTGCCCTTTCTCCTGAATTAATGGAATACGTGAACCTCATTGTACGATTGAGCGGATGCCAAAAAACATTGGTGTTATTGCCGGCTTCGCATCCCACCAGGAATTTAACTCAGATTGCCTAGAGTTCTCTAATTGATTAGATATTTTTAGTTGGTATATTCAGCCGGCTTATCGTTCCACAGCCTCACCCATTTTTAAACCTTGGAAATAAGGCTAATTGCATCGCCAAATAGTATTAGGATCGAAAATAAAGTAATGCAGCTAACTTTGTCTCCGTCGCCAGCAGGAAGCCACCAATGATAGTTTTAGACAAACCCCGTAACTGGAAACCAATTATTAAAGAATTTGAAAGCGCAGTCGGCAAAACCGGCGTTGTGCAGCGCAAAGAAGAATTGCTTACCTACGAATGCGACGGACTCAGCAGCTACCGGCAGAGACCGGCTGTTGTTGTGCTGCCGAAAACGACGGAAGAAGTCGCAAAAGTTGTAAAAATTTGTGATCGCAACGAAGTGCCTTGGGTTGCCAGGGGTGCCGGCACCGGCTTGTCGGGGGGTGCCTTGCCGGTGGAAAATTGCGTGGTAATTGTTACCGCTTTGATGCGAAAAATCCTTAAAATTGACCTGGAAAATCAGCGAGTGGTTGTGCAACCGGGCGTGATTAATAACTGGGTAACTCAAGCAGTTAGCGGTGCCGGTTTCTATTATGCACCTGATCCTTCCAGTCAAATTATCTGCTCAATTGGCGGCAATGTGGCAGAAAATTCTGGTGGCGTTCATTGCCTAAAATATGGCGTTACAACGAACCACGTAATGGGCTTAAAATTGGTGCTGCCCGATGGTTCTATTGTAGAGGTTGGCGGCGAACTTCCCGAAATGCCGGGTTACGATCTCACCGGCTTATTTGTCGGTTCTGAAGGCACTTTGGGAATTGCCACAGAAATCACCCTGCGAATTCTCAAAGCACCGGAATCTATTTGCGTTTTACTAGCAGATTTTACCACCATTGAAGAAGCCGGTGATTCCGTTTCCGATATTATCAGCGCCGGCATTATTCCAGGTGGTATGGAAATCATGGATAACCTCAGCATTAATGCGGTTGAAGATGTGGTTGCCACCGGCTGCTATCCCCGCGATGCCGGCGCAATTCTGCTGGTAGAAATCGACGGCTTAGAAGTCGAAGTTGCCAGAAATAAACAGCGCGTTGCAGATATTTGCAAGAAGAATGGCGCACGCAGCATCACGACAGCCAGCGATCCAGAAACGCGCCTCAAAATTTGGAAGGGACGAAAAGCAGCCTTCGCAGCAGCCGGTCATTTAAGCCCCGATTATTACGTGCAAGACGGCGTGATTCCTCGCACACAAATGTCATTTGTTCTCAAAGAAATTGAAGAGCTGAGCAAAAAATATGGCTATCAAGTGGCAAATGTTTTTCATGCCGGTGATGGCAATCTTCACCCACTGATTCTTTACGATAACTCAGTAGCCGGTGCCCTAGAAGTTGTAGAAGAATTGGGCGGAGAAATCCTTAAACTGTGCGTAAAAGTAGGCGGGAGCATTTCTGGAGAACACGGCATTGGGGCTGATAAAAAATGCTTTATGCCAGATATGTTTAGCGCAACCGATTTAGAAACCATGCAGTGGGTGCGCCAAGTTTTTAATCCCAAAGGGTTAGCAAA
The DNA here is from genome assembly GCA_019359355.1 of Microcoleus vaginatus WJT46-NPBG5. GTDB lineage: Bacteria > Cyanobacteriota > Cyanobacteriia > Cyanobacteriales > Oscillatoriaceae > FACHB-68. The sequence continues at coordinate 247,980 of JAHHHM010000004.1, forward strand.
TCCCGGAAAAATGTTTCCTACACCGCGCACCTGTGGGGAAGGTGCAAAGGTTCAGAACACCCATAAATTTAAGGAAGTAGAAGTGTTTTAAACCTTGATTGAGTTGGTAGGGGAATTAGAAAAAGCGCCAACCTATCTGCCGGCTGGCATTTCTCGCCTTTGAAAATTTCAAAAAAGCCTGGAATTTAGCCTGAAATAGGCTAAATAGGCAACCTTATAGGCAACCTCACCGTAAACGTTGTGCCGATACCCACTTCACTGTGAACAGTAATAGTACCTCCGTGTAAATCAACAGCCTTTTTCACAATTGCTAATCCCAACCCTGTCCCCGGAATCTTGCCGACATTGGTCGCGCGATGAAATGAATCAAATAAGTAGGGTTGCTCTTCTAGGGGAATGCCAATTCCTTCATCTGTGATCTCGAAAATAATCTCGCTTCTCTGATAGGAAAGTCCCAAATGCACCGTGCCGCCTTGGGGCGAATATTTAATCGCATTTGAAAGCAAATTGCTCAAAATTTGATGCAAAAGTTTTTCATCCAGGCAAGGAAGAAAATTAGAAACTGGAGACACCGGCATTAGGGAATTCGCAGATAGAGAGAGCGAATTTCTACTAGCATCTGAAGAGTGATTGATAAACGTAATGGTATGGATATTGCCGGCTCTAAGCTGGCAGTCTTCCACTAATTCTCGACAAAAGGCTTCCAGATCCACCGGCACCGGATCAAAAGAAAGTTTTCCCATCTCTGTCCGACCGATTAATAGCACATTTTCTAACAAATCAATCATTTGTTTAACAGCGGATTTAATGCGTCGGAAATACTGATTTTTTTTCTCTGTAGATGCCCGATCTGCGTAACGTTCAAGTAATTCAACAGACATGACAATTGAAGCAAGGGGGTTCCGGAATTCGTGGGACACCATATAAACAAAACGAGATTTTAGTTCGTTAAGTTCTTTCTCCGTTTCCAATGCCTTGCTCAGTTCAGCAATAAAGTGTTTGCGCTCGGTAATATCTTCTGCAACACCGGCAATGCGGTAAACCTCTCCCGACTCGTTGCGAATGGGAAAAGAACGAGAGCAAATCCAGCGGATTGAACCGTCAGGCTGCACGATCTGATATTCAACAGTTAGCGGTTCTTCTAACTTTTCTTGCGCCTTAATCGCTCTGATCCGTTCCCGATCTTCTAGAGGCAAAGCCTCTAACCATGAATGCGGCTTTTCATATAAACTTTCAGGTTTCAGTCCCCAGAGTTCTTCATAAGCAGGACTCACATAAAGGTATTGATTTCTATCTGCTGTCGTTATCCAAAAAACTTCACGGATATTTTCTGCAAGCTGGCGAAAACGCTCTTCACTGGCACGCAAAGCTTCCTCAGCTCGTTTGCGCTCAGTAATATCTTCTACCATTCTCAAAATATAAAGAATTTCCCCACTTTGATCCCGCATAACCGTCGAAGTGAGATGTCCCCATAGAACAGTTTGTTGCTTTGTAATGTATCGTTTTTCGATTTGAAAGCTATCAATTTCCCTTTGCATTACGCGATTCACATACAGCAATTCCTTACCGATATCTTCGGGATGGGTAATATTGTCAACGGTGAGGGCTGTCATTTCTGCCGGCGTGTAACCCAACATCTCACATAAAGCTCGATTCACTTTAAAAAATCGTGTGTCTGTGCCGGCAAGTGCCATGCCAATCGGTGCCTCATCAAAAACCCTGCGAAATCGCTCCTCGCTGTCACAAAGTGCGGCTTCTGCTCGCTTGCGTTCGGTTGCAAAAGCAATGTGGTTGGCGATGGTTTGTGCTAACTGTACTTCTTCGTCACTGAAAAAATGGGGCTGGCTGTAACCCAGCAGAAATTTCCCCAACAGCCGGCCTTGAAAAACCAAAGGAATTAAGGCCAAAGCTTGAATACCGGCTTGCAGCAAAACCGCTTGTGCCGGCAAGAAATTGGGTGCCTGAAAAGATGCAATATCTGTAATTAAAATCGCTCGCTTGGTTTTTTGCTTAGAGCCGAGGCAAAAATACTCTTCACAAGCCTTACAAGAATCATGGGAAAGCCCGCGCCAGACTTTGAAACGTAAACCCTGATCTGGCTCTAATAGCAAGATGCCGGCGCACGTCGTTTGCAAAGAGTGCCCAATACCATTTAAAGCGGCTTCATAAATCTCCTCAATCGCTGCTGCTCGCCTCACAGCATCGGCTAGTTGATAAAGGGTCTGAAGTTGGCTGAAGCGCTGCCGCAGCGCCTCTTGCGCCTGGAAGCGAACTTCTATCTCTTGTTGCAGTCGCTCATTTAGCTCCTGGAGTTCGCCGGTGCGTTGGGCGACACGGGTTTCCAGTTCTTCATGGGCGCTTTGCAACGTCTCGTCTGCCCGTTTGCGATCCGTGATATCTCGTCCCACGGCTTGAAACTCGACAAAATTGCCCAACTCGTCAAACAGCGCCCGGTGTGTCCATTGCAGATCCCGAAGCTCTCCGTTAACAACAACCCGATGATCCAAAACGCTTACAGGATTTGCTGGGGTTAAGGAATTGAGGGTTTTCAAGATATTTTGTTGTTCTTCGCCGGCAATGAGTTGGCTAAAGCTTTGCCCAATCGGATCTTGCTCCTCCAAGCCAAAATAACGGCAGTAGGCGTTGTTAGCAAATGTCAGGGTGCCATCTGCCAAAAACCGGCAGATCAGTTCAGTTTGATCTTCTACAATGGCACGATAGCGAGCCTCGCTTTTGTGCAGCGCTTCTTGTGCCTGCTTTGCCTGGGTGATGTCGCGGGCGATGCCTTCAAAGGCGATCGGCTTGCCGGCTTCGTCGTAAATCACAATGCTGCGGATTTCTGTCCAAATAATACTTCCGTCTTTATGTATCCAGCGCAAGACTAAAACTTCATCGGTGCTTTGCTGAAGCGTCCATTGTCTTAAAATCTCTCGGTCATCGGGATGTACAATCTTCACCCCTAACTCAGGATCGGCGTAGTGTTCTTCTGGCGTGTAGCCGGTGATAATTTCTGCTGCGGGACTGACGTATTCAAAGCCGGGAGTGGGAAAGAGCCGGTAGCGGTAGATAATATCTGGAGCATTTTCAGCAAGCCGGCGGAAACGGGCGGCACTTTCTTCTCGTTCCGCTTCTGCTTTACGCTTGTCGTCACGCAATTGTTTGGCTTCTCTGGCGGCGAGGACGGCAGGACCGAGTCTGGCTAAGCGATCTTTGAGCAGGTAGTCAGCAGCGCCTTGTTTCATACACTCAACGGCGACTTCTTCATTTTGGCTGCCGGTGAGGACGATGAACGGAATATCCAGGTTGCTCGCTCGCAACAACTGCAACGCACGCAGAGCATTAAACTGCGGCAGAATATAATCTGCCAGAATGATATCGAAGCTCTCATGTAGCTGGCTCAGGTAGTCCGGTTCTGTCTCTACACGCTGCCAACTGGGTGCGAAGCCTGCTTGGCGCAGTTCGCGCAGTATCAGTTCGGCATCGGCGGGCGAGTCTTCAAGAATCAAAATGTGGATGGCAGTTGACATGATCGCTAACTAAAACAGACGCGCTGTTTTGAGTGAGTGGGGATGGCAGCAGCGAACTTTTGGCTCGCCTTTTTGGGGGTACGGTGGTTTTGTCAAGATGAAATGTTCGCTCAGGCAATTTCGGGGACTGATTAAAAATTTGTCCCTCAAGGCGCGTACTTCTATGGCGCTGAGGTGCTGACAGGTTGGGCTTTTAACCACAAATTATCAGCACGAACGCTTTGTGTGCGTATTGGTAGTTCGTGGTTAGGGCGCGGCTCACCCCAACCTCGTAGCGCTTAAACCCAAAACCCTAATAGAAGCATGATTGAACAGGATTGCTACCACTACTGTAGTACCTGAGTAAATTGTTGCAAGGACACCGATTTTATGATCTACGTTACGAAGCCTAATTAGGAATTTACTCTATTCCCGATCAAAAATGATTAATTTGGGTAGCGGAGTGGGGGATAATATCAAATTCCTTTGATGACTTGGAATGAGCATATAGGAAAGAAGGGGGATACAATTTAAGACAGGGACAATCGGCACCACTTGTTATAAATCGTTGTATCTCATCTTGCAGGGAAAAATCATTAAAAATCCATTTTCGCTCTATATTTTATGGTTTATCAGTCTGTGGGGATGTAAAAAATGCTAAAAATCAGTGCAAAAGTCTGAAGTGCTGGCCTGGTAAAGTGAGATAACAAAAGTGAGAAGTGAGAAGTTCTTTCTATTTTCCAGTTTCCTTTTTTCTCGCGATTCTTCAGTCTGCAAGCATTCTAAAATGCTTCTTAGTGAGAGGATTAAAAATTGGTAAATCAGAGCGCCATCGCGCAACAACTGGAAAAAATTTTAGGATCATCGGGTATCTGTTCGTGGGCAAACCTAGAGGCATCTCGTAAAGAACAGATTGCTCAATGCCTCACACCGGCAGCCGAGATCGATTGCATTGTCTACCCCCAAACTGAGGCAGAACTCGCAGAAGTCATGGCGTGTGCTCACCGGCAGCGATGGGGCGTACTGCCCTTGGGCAGTGGCAGCAAGCTTAACTGGGGTGGTTTAGTTGCCGGTGTGAATTTAGCCGTGAGTACGGAACGCTTAAATAAGTTAGTTGATCATGCTGCCGGTGATTTAACTATCACTGCGGAAGCGGGGATGAAGTTTGCCGAGTTACAAAAAATCTTGGCAAGTGTCGGCCAATTTCTTGCCCTTGATCCGAGTTATCCAGAAATAGCGACTTTGGGCGGAATCGTGGCAACCGGCGATACCGGCTCCTTGCGACAGCGCTATAATGGCGTTCGCGATCAGCTCATTGGTTTTTCCTTTGTCCGCTCAGATGGCCAACTCGCGAAAGCCGGCGGGCGGGTGGTGAAAAATGTTGCCGGTTATGACTTGATGAAATTATTCACCGGCTCTTTCGGCACATTGGGAGTTATTAGTCAAGTAACTTTTCGGGTTTATCCCTTGTCCCTGTCGTCAGAAACTGTATTGCTAACCGGCGAAGCCGATGCCATTGCCACAGCGACTCAAACTTTGCTGGCTTCTGCCTTGACTCCCACCGCCGCTGATTTGCTTTCAGTGCAGTTGGTGAAACAATTAGAAGCCGGTGCCGGTATGGGTTTGCTGGTTCGCTTCCAAAGCATAGCAGAAAGTGTTAAACAACAGTCAGAGCGAGTTGTGGAAGTGGGGAAAACCTTGGGGTTGCAAACCACAACATTTGTGGCGGCGGATGAGGCTGCTTTATGGCAAAAATTATCAGAACAAATCCGATCAACCCCCAAAAATTTAGAAATTCTCTGCAAAATAGGAGTAAGACCTTCTGAAGCTGTTGCGGCTTTAACTCAGTTGAATCTGTTATTTTCAAATAGTGGTTTAAGTTTAATTCATGCCGGCAGTGGTTTAGGCTTAATTCTGACTGCCGGTGAAGACGCGATAAGTCAGCTTTCTAAGATGCGTTCAATCTGCGAATCTTCTGGGGGATTTTTGAGTATTTTAGCAGCTCCAATTTCTCTTAAGCAACAGTTGGATGTCTGGGGATACACTGGCAACGCTTTGGATTTAATGCGGCGAATTAAGCAGCAGTTTGATCCGCAAAATATTTTAAGTCCAGAGCGTTTTGTTGGAAAGATTTGATAGAACCGCAGATAAATGCAGAGCAATGTAATTTATCTGCGTTTATCTACGATAGATGTTTAAAAGCTTTTGTTGAATAAAAGACAATGCAAATTTCAGACTCGACTGCCAATTCTCAGCTTTCTAAGACGAATTTTGATGCAAATCACCCCCCCGAACCCAAATTAATTGATACCTGCGTTCACTGTGGGTTTTGTTTATCGACTTGTCCGAGTTATCGCGTGCTTGGCAAAGAAATGGACTCTCCTAGAGGGCGCATTTATTTGATGGATGCGATTAATGAAGGTGAAGCGACTTTAGGCGATGCTACGGTTGAGCATTTTGATTCTTGTTTAGGATGCTTGGCGTGTGTCACCACTTGCCCTTCTGGGGTGCAATATGACAAATTAATTGCAGCAACTCGCCCACAAATTGAGCGAAATTATGAGCGTTCTTTGCCAGATCGTGTGATTCGTGCCCTCATTTTTAATTTGTTTCCTTATCCTAACCGGCTGCGGGCTTTACTTGGCCCTCTTTATGTCTATCAAAACTTGGGAATTCAGAAAATTGTTCGGGCTGGCGGCATTTTCAAAAAAGTCTTCCCACGCTTAGCCGCAATGGAAGAAATTTTGCCGGCAATTCCCCTGGATGCTTTCCGAGATGAATTCCCCACAATTATCCCAGCCCAAGGCGAAAAACGTTACCGGGTGGGGATGATTTTAGGTTGTGTGCAGCGTTTATTTTTCTCAAAAGTGAATGAAGCCACTGCACGAGTTTTAACTGCAAATGGCTGTGAAATTGTGGTTCCCCAAGGACAAGGTTGTTGTGCGGCTTTGCCGGAACATCAGGGACAAACTGAACAAGCACAAGCCTTGGCAAGACAAATGATTGATAGCTTTGAAGGCACCAACGTCGATGCGATCATTATCAATGCTGCCGGTTGTGGTCATACTTTAAAAGAATACGGTCATATTTTGCAAGATGATCCGAATTACCGGGAGAAAGCAAAAGAATTTGCCGGCAAAGTTAAAGACGCGCAAGAATTTCTCGCGCAAGTGGGATTAACCACGAAACTTTCTCCGCTAGTTGATGGCGAACTTAAAATCGTTTATCAAGATGCTTGCCACCTATTACACGGACAAAAAATCAGCCTGCAACCGCGACAGTTATTGCAGAAAATTCCTGGAGTAAAACTGCGCGAACCTGTTGATGCTGCCTTGTGTTGTGGAAGTGCCGGCGTTTACAATATGCTGCAACCAGATGTTGCCGATGAATTAGGCCGGCAAAAGGTTGATAATCTGGTGAATACCGGCGCTGAATTAATTGCCTCAGCAAATCCGGGTTGTTCTTTACAAATTAAGAAGCATTTGCAGTTGCAAGGTAAGGAAATTACGCTGATGCATCCACTAGAATTGTTAGATTATTCAATACGGGGGGTTAAACTAACACGTTAGATGCATGGAGATTCAACCAGCTATCCCTACCTATGATGATTTATTCGAGCCAACGATCAAAGCCTTGAAAGCTTTAGGCGGATCGGGTAGTGTTCGAGAAATCTATGAAAAGGTTTGCGAACTCGAACAATTCTCTGAAGAACAGCAGAGTATTCTTTATAAAGAAGGGCCGCAAACCGCAATCTATGCTCGCCTTAGCTGGACTAGACTTTACCTGAAAAACTATGGAGCGATTGAAAGTAGTGGGCGAGGCTTTTGGTCATTAACTGAAAAAGGTCGAAATCTTCAAGTTATTGACAAGCGCGAAATTAATCAGGTATCAAAGCTTAAAAAGAACAAAGATTCAATAGAACCGCAAGAAGGTCAACCAGATGCTCTGATACCTGTTGACTCTAATTTATGGACAGAGAAGCTGCTGAGTATTCTCCAGAAAATGCCCCCCGATGCGTTTGAACGTCTGTGCCAACGTATCCTCAGAGCTTCTGGATTTATTAAAGTTCAAGTAACAGGTAAAAAAGGTGACGGAGGAATTGATGGTATCGGTGTTCTGAGAATTTCTTTATTAAGTTTTCAGGTTTTTTTCCAATGCAAGCGATATAGCGGTTCCGTCGGGCCGGCAGAAATTCGTGATTTTCGAGGGGCAATGGTCGGCAGAACAGATAAGGGGCTGTTCATTACCACCGGCACCTTTACAACTGAAGCGAAAAAAGAAGCAACGAGAGATGGCGCACCAGCTTTGGAGTTAATTGATGGTGAGGAACTCTCTTCGATTCTCAGAAACCTAAAGTTAGGTGTTGAAACCAAAACAATTGAAGTTGTAGATATTGATGAAAATTGGTTCAATCATCTTTAAGCCCTAAATACTGTGGTTTAACTCAATCTCGGCAACCTTCCTTAATCTCCGAATGCCGGCAACAGTTCCTCGTCAAAGTAAAAAATGAAACGAACTCTTTCTTTCTTACTCTGCCTAACGCTCATAACCTTAACATCCTGTCAATCCCAACAAACCACGCCGACATCAAATCTCCCCCAAGCATCAACTACATCCCAAGCACAACAACAGCCGACACAACTATTTCCGATTCTCCAAAATAATAAATGGGGTTATATTAACGCTGCCGGCAAAATTGTTATAGAACCGCAATTTAGTGCGGCAGAAGATTTTAATGATGGGTTGGCAAGGGTTGTCATAACCGGCAACTACGCCTATATCAACCCTGCCGGTAAAATTCTTATCAATACACAAGTTAAACAAGCTGCTAACTTTTCTGAAGGATTAGCTGCTCTTGAAATTGACCGAAAATGGGGATTTATTGATAAAACCGGCCAACTTGTGATAAAACCCCAATTTGATTTAACTTGGGGTTTTTCTGAAGGGTTAGCTGCCGTAGAAATTAATCGTAAAATCGGGTTTATCGACAAAGTTGGTGAAATGGTTATTCAGCCGCAGTTTGATGAAATTCGCCCTTTCTCTGATGGCTTGGCAGCAGTGGCAGTTAACGGAAAAATGGGATACATCGACACAGCCGGCAAGATGGTAATTCAGCCGCAATTTATTGTCACAGAAGGCTTTGCTGAAGGATTAGCCCCAGCCCAAATCACAGATAAAATCGGCTATATCGACAAAACCGGCAAGATGGTAATTCAGCCGCAATTTATTCTCGCAGAAGGCTTTTCTGAAGGAGTCGCTGCTGTGCAGATAGGCGGCAAGATGGGTTATATCGATAAAGCCGGTGAAATAGTTATTAAAGCCCAATTTGATGAAGCTAAAAACTTTTCTGAAGGGCTGGCGGTTATAGAAATTGGCAATAAAAAAGGTTATATAGACAAAGCCGGCAAAATCATCATCTCGCCCCAATTTGAGCAGGCTGAACCTTTTAAAAATGGACTGGCAGCCGTCAAAATTAATGATCAGTTCGCCTACATTGACAAAGCAGCCAAGTATATTTGGAAACCCCAAACCTAATGTTAGAGACTGGTTTGGACTTCAACGCAGGGATAAACTTTCTAGATACAGCCCGATAGTCTGCCGGTTTGGACATCAGCACCCGGAAAATTAGCCCAGACTTTTTTTACACTAGAATACCAGAAATGTCAACCGCATTAGAGTAAACTCCCTCTTATAGCATAATTAAGATCCCTGTATCTCTCGATACTTATAGATTTGTAACGATGCCCTATAAAATTATATAAATACCCGTAGAAAAAACGTGCCGGCGGTAAAGCAAGTCAACTTTTTTCTTGAAACAGGTATTAACCTATTCCATAAAAAGGAGCCACCATGAGGTTAGAAGAAGTCAAAAATCAGTCTCCTCACCAGGTCGTAATTGTTGGTGGCGGATTTGGCGGGCTTTATGCGGCGCAGGAACTTAGACGCGCCTCTGTAGAAGTCACGCTCATTGATAAACGTAATTTTCACCTATTTCAGCCCCTCCTTTATCAAGTAGCCACCGGCAGCCTGTCTCCCGCCGATATTTCCTCCCCCCTCCGCGCCATATTAAGTGGGAGTAAAAACACAAAAGTTTTGATGGCAGAAGTGCTTGATATCAACCCGGAAGACCAAAAAGTTGTACTGCGTGGCCAAGAAATCCCTTACGACACATTAATTGTTGCCACCGGCGTCAGCCATCACTACTTCGGAAAAGATGAATGGGCTTCAATGGCACCCGGTTTAAAAACCGTAGAAGACGCCATAGAAATGCGGCGTCGCATCTTCCTGGCTTTTGAAGCCGCAGAGAAAGAAACCGACCCAGAAAAACGCCGCGCTTGGTTAACATTTGTCGTCGTCGGAGGTGGCCCTACCGGCGTCGAATTAGCAGGTGCTTTATCAGAACTTGCTTACAGCACACTCAAGAAAGATTTTTCTAAAATTGACACCACAGAAGCACGAATTTTATTGCTAGAAGGCATGGATCGAGTGCTGCCCCCTTACCCACCAGAGTTATCAGAAAAAGCGCAAAAATCTCTGGAACACTTGGGCGTCACCGTGCGGACTCGCACGCTGGTAACAAATATTGAAGACCAGTTCGTTACCATGCGCTGCGGCGACGAAACCGAACAAATTCAGGCCAAAACAATTTTGTGGGCTGCCGGCGTCAAAGCATCAGGAATGGGAAAAATAATTGCCGAACGTACCGGCGCAGAACTGGATCGGGTTGGGCGAGTCATTGTCGAACCCGACTTAAGTGTAAAAGGGCATCCCAATATTTTTGTCATTGGCGACTTGGCGAATTTTTCCCATCAAGAGGACGGCAAGCCGCTTCCAGGCGTTGCGCCCGTCGCCATGCAAGAAGGGCAGTATCTCGCTAAACTCATTAGAGCCAAACTTGCCGGGAAATCTTTGCCGCCTTTTAGCTATGCTGACTATGGCAGCTTAGCTGTGATCGGTCGCAATAAAGCAGTTGTTAATTTAGGTTTCGTGAAGTTTGCCGGGTTCCCAGCTTGGCTGGCTTGGGTGTTTGTTCATATTTACTTCCTCATTGAATTTGACAACAAACTGATCGTCATGATTCAGTGGGGCTGGAACTTTTTCACCCGCAAACGCGGCGCACGTTTAATCACCAATCAAGATGAAAAGATTGAAGTAGAAGAAAAAGTAGAAAGCTTTGAGCGGATGTCAGTGACTAACAAATCTCCAGTTGAGGTTTAGTCAATAGTTAAAAAGCGGTTAAGAATAAGGGTGCATCTTCCCCAGGTTATAAAACCAGCGGGAATCAATTTTGATCGTAAACTCCTCCCAAAAGGAAGATTCGCAGCAAAAGGTGGTGGCAGTAAACTCATGAGGCAACCACCCTTAACTGTGCGAAGGCTTTTGTGGATACTTACATTGTCAGCCTGTTTGTCATCGGCTTTCTTTTGCTTCTCGTCACCCTCGGTTCTGGCTGGATTTCACGGTTACCGTTATCCTACGCCCTGATTTATTTGCTTGTTGGTATTGCGTTGGGTCCATACGGAGTTCAGCTAATTGACTTACGACCCGATGCCAAATTTCTAGAACGACTGACAGAATTTGTTGTTCTTATTTCTGTCTTTAGCTGCGGTCTCAAAATGAAGCGACCCCTGAAATTGTGGGCGTGGAATATAACAGCGCGGCTGATTGGTTTATTGATGCCAATTTCCATCTTTGCCATTGCCGCTGCCGGCCATTGGATCTTAGGTCTTGACTGGGGACCTGCTATTTTGCTAGGCGCTATTCTCGCACCGACTGATCCAGTTTTGGCTTCCGAAGTTCAGATGGCCCACATGGAAGATAAAGACGAATTGCGCTTTGGCTTGACTTCAGAAGGGGGTTTAAATGATGCGCTGGCTTTTCCGTTCGTCTATTTTGGGCTTTACGCATTAAAAGATAGCAATTGGGATAACTGGATTAAACAGTGGGTTGCCATCGATTTAATTTGGGCAATTGCTGCCGGCATCGGCATGGGAATTGTGGTGGCAAAAGCAGTTGTTTGGGTTGATAAGCAACTTCAAAAATACCGCCCCGTTGATAACTTGATGGAAGATTTTATTGCCCTCAGCACAATTTTACTCACTTATTCCCTCACAGAATTTGTCAATGGTTATGGATTTCTTGCTGTTTTTGTGGCAGGTGTCGTCTTTCAGAAAACTTACCACAATCCGGAAAAATCGCTCTCTCAGCTAGAATTTACAGAGCGAATTGAAAAACTTATGGAAGTCGCTACCATTTTGCTCTTAGGTTCACTCCTGCGATTTCAACCGATGATAGCCTATGCCGGCGATACGTTAATCATTGCTGGATTAGTGCTTTTAGTAGTTCGACCCCTCGGAGCATGGCTGACTACACTAGGCGGATATTGGAAATCGAAAACCCGCTGGCTCTTTGGCTGGTTTGGCATTCGCGGTGTGGGGTCTTTATATTATCTAGCCTATGCATTTAGCAAAGGGTTAGAAGGTGAAACAGGTGAGCGGATTGCTTGGATTACTTATACAACGATTGTAATTTCTGTAATTATCCACGGGATTAGTTCAACGCCTTTAATGAACTGGTATCACGCCAAAATTGAACCAACCCAGCCTTCTATAGTAGAAAGCAGTAAGTAGCTGAAAATTTCACCGCTACTTACTGCTTTTTTTGTCAGATGTGATTTGTTACTTTGTAATTCGCCGGTGTCCGAACAAACCGGCAAATTACGCCATTGAACCGAAAACCCTAAAACCATTTACCTGGCTATAAAGCGCAGTTAACACCGGCTTCTAGCGTCCGTCTCTGTCGATGTCACCAGGAACCGCCCGTTCAACCCGGTTCCACGCATCGCGGGTTGCGTGCTTGGCTTTATCCCAACCTAAGCGTGACTGGCCACGATCCGCTTCATAATGGCGCTGTAGATCCGTTTCTAGCTCGTCGTAGCTTTTGCCTGTGCTGGCGTAGGTTCTATAACCTTCATAGCCGGTGCGATAGGCCGGCTGATAGTCGTCATATGCCATCCCCTGCTCAACGTAGGATTGAGAGGTATAGTTATCGCGCCAGTAAGCCTCTTCCACGGTGGGATCGATGGCTTCAGCAACACCCTTGCCGGCTAACCCGCCAGCGACTGAACCCACCACAGCACCCACAACCGCGCCCACAGGGCCACCAATTGCTGCACCAATTGCTGTACCGGCAGCACCTGCGCCGGCGGCACCAATCCCCGTACCCACTGGATGTGCTCCAGGCTGACCGGAAAGCGGGTCAAGGTTGGCATCCGGTTCGTTTGTATTGTGTCTGTCGTTACTCATAAGTATTGTTTCCTTTTTGTTCAATTGCGTATTCTTTCTTAAACCTACTCTTTAAATTCCCCGGCCAACATCTTTCTGAAGAGTGACTTTTTCCTGTATTTTTTATGAGTTATTTAACTTTTATTTAATAAAATATACGAGCCATTTCTTTAATTTCAATCTTTATAACTTGGTTAAAATTTATTTAATTAAATATAAAAATCTTAATTTAAGAATAAAGTATTTAATACTGAAAACTCCATCCAAACAACCGTTTAAATGGAGTTATCGTTGAAACTTTGGAAGGAAAAATTAAGCTATTTATATAGCATCAGACCTACCATTTAGTTCCTTATCAACTAATCGTTGCCAGTCACCTTTTCAATGGCCTCTTCGGCTTTTTGGATTAAGCCTGGTTCGGGATTTTCCTCTTTGTATTCCTCTAAATTCTCTTCGTAAACCTTCTCAATGCTTGTCTCACTTTGAGCTTCCTTTACGGCTTCTTCATAAGCCTGTTCCCGACTCATACCGGCTTGAGGATCGAGGACATCGGGATCGGGTAGAGCCGGCTTTTTACTGACGGCTGTTGCTGCATAACTTGGCTGGGGAGCGAAGATGAATAAACCGGACACGCCGATTAAAGTCATGAGGCACACAATCACTAGGCTCGTGCGTAATGCTTGCCCCAAGGCTTGTAAAATCCGCTGCATATAAAATACCTCCTCTGACCTTTTTGTTGGGAAATTGTACTGCGACATTTGGCTATAAGAAGCATATTACGCTGACAACTCCAGCGTTTACTTCTACCGGCAGGCAGATTCAAGCATTCGGGAAATTAAAAATTGTTACAGCAACAATGAATAACTATATAGACAGATAAAGACGGTTAGTGCTGCAACACTTCTTGATGAATCTTCAGGCCGCGACTTTCTAAGCAATGCTCAAATAAATCAGTTGGTAGCGCTTGTTCAACCGGCCACACTCCAGGCTTGTTCAGCTTCCCTGACAAAATGAACTCAGCAATCGTGCCAGTGCCAATGCCGGTGGCAATTGCGGCGTTGTCATGCACCACACTTGTGCAATAAGTCGCCGGCTGTCCGTTCTTGCGTCCCGATACCTCAGAACGAACCGCCACCCCAGTCCCGATAATCCGATCCGTCACACTCGTCATGCGATAACTGACGTGAGACAGAAACTCAATCACCGCATTATTTCGTAACCAACTCGATGGCCACAAGTTTGCGACGATCCAAGTCATGTGATTGTAAAGATCCGGGGCGGTGCCAAACTTGGTAATCACCGTTTTCACGCCAGGGAAGGATTCAGGCAGCGTGAACGCTTCCGGCATATCAAACCAGTAAACGCCGGTTTTGCCATAAGGGGCGGGAAACTGAATCGTTTCGCGCTGGGTGTAAGGCTTCACCTGTTGCCACTGACCCTCTACCAAAACATCAAACGGACTTTGCAGACCTAAAAATGTTGTCCGCATCACCGTCATGCCGGCACCGCCCGAACTGCCCACCACATAGGTTAAATGAATGCGTTCCGCCTCATCCAACTGCTCAACGCCCTGGCGCACCATGCTATTAGAAACCCCAGGAAAGATGCCGGTGTTAATAATCGCCGTCACCCCAGCCGCCTTCGCCGCTTCAGTGCAATCTAACGCCTTGCGGGTAAAACTGCGGCTGTCACTCACATCCACATAATTCACACCCTCCTCAATGCAAGTTTTGAGAACATTTGCATCTCGATAGTGAAAAGGGCCGGCACAGTGAACTACTAAATTAGAATCGGCGATTGCCTTTCTCACCCCCTCGTGATTCGCCAAATCTAAAGCCACAAAATCTACTTTAGGACCCAAATCATCACTGACCTGCTCCGCCGTATGTGCGTCACGCCCAGTAATCATGATTCGCGCATCAGTATGGTTGAGTAAGTCTCTCGCTACACTGCTGCCAATGCGCCCTCGTCCGCCAAGAATTAAAACACGATGTGTCATCTCTTAATCATCGCTAACACTATCTTCAGTTCATCATTTTTAAGTGATCCCATTCATCTGTAGAAAGGATGAACAATTTTGAATCAAAAATGAAAAAGGTGCCAGTAAGCCGGTTTCCATTCTTAAAATTCACCCTCAAAAGCCTACAGAAACTTTTTCATCCTTGTGCGGGCATGGCAGTGCCATGCCCCAGCACACCTCAGCTTTTCTTAAACAAATCCTTTGCCGTTGATTTAATAGAATTCGCCGCATCACTTAGCGTCTGAGTGAGCGGTTGCTGAGTGTGCAAGAAGATGCGAGCACAGTTGCGCCCTGGCATCCCAGAAATAGACCCACCCGGATGGGTGCCGGCACCAGTGAGAAACAGCCCTTCAATCGGCGTTTTATAGTTTGCCAACTCTGGCAAGGGACGGAAAAACACCATCTGATCCAGCGTCATGTCGATGTGATAGTAATTGCCTTTATAGGCTCCCAGACGCGCGCCCAGTTCCGCTGGACTTTCCACCCGGCGGGCGATTGTGGCTTTCTTGACATTCGGCGCATAATCGGCGAGCTTGTCAATAACGCGATCTGCCACCTTGTTCTTCAGTTCATCCGTCCAGCCGGTGCCATTCAGGCCGGTTCCTTCCGCACCGGCAATTTGGTAAGGAGCAAAAAACTCAATCCAAACCGTATGCTTACCGGGGGGTGCCATTGATGGATCGAGCATCGTCGGCTGCACCACATACATCGATGGATCGGAATCTGGAATGTTGCCCACGCTCGGTTCACTGTGGGATATCTCAACGTGTCTAACCGAGTCAGCAATTAGAATTGAACCGATTAAATACTCATCTTTGTGTTCGTGATGCTCAAAGCGCAGCGGTTCATCCATCGCCAAGTCAATCTTGAGGATGGTTTCGTTGTTATTGACGATCCGGCGTTCCAAACGCTCGCGCAGATCGGGATCAGCAGCATCTACATCGCTTTCATCCATCAATTGTAAAAATACGCGCTTCGCATCAATATTAGAGATAACGCCGCGTTTGGCCCGATATTCAGTGCCATTCGCCACCCGAACGCCCACAGCCTTACCATCATCAATTAAGATTCGCTCAACGTGCTGATCTGTGAGAACTTCTCCGCCTAAAGCTTTCACTAAATTAAGCAACGCTTGCACTAAAGCGCCGGTGCCGCCACGCGGTCTTGCCATACCGGGGTTGTGACGCATTGCCATCATGATCGCCCCCACAGAAATGGTTTTTTGGGAGGGCGGCGCACCGAGTTCGGCTGCGAGTCTTGCCAAGGGTGCTTTTAAAAATTCCGAATCAAACCATTCATTTATGACATCTTCCGCGCTGGTCAGCATGGTGCGAATAAAGTCCAGCGTTTTGTCAGGGCCACCGATCACAGAAAGTAATTTTTTCAGCTTTTCTATGTCGTAATTGCCGGCGATATCAACAACAGACTTAGGCGGTGCGTTGAAAACAGGAATCATCGCGCCAATGACCCGCTGCCAGAAATCTGTGTATTCTGCGTATTTTTTAGCGTCGCGCTCGTTATACCGGCCTATTTCAGCACAGGTTTTTTCAACGGATTTATGTCCCAAGAAGTATTTGCCATCGGGATGGGGGCAAAAAACGACGGGATCGCACCACAGATACTCTAAACCGTACTTTTCTAGTTCTAATTCTTCGATTACCGGCCCTAGGTGGATGAATTCGTGGTCAATCGCACAGAGGTTAAATTTAAACCCAGGAGCCTCTTCGGGCATGGCTTCCTCGGTCGTTGCGGCACCACCTGGGACTGAACGTTTTTCTAATAATAAAACGCTATACCCTGCTTTGAGGAGATAAGAAGCGCAGACCAGCCCGTTATGACCGGCTCCTATGATAATGACATCATACGTTTGCATAGCTGAAATTTTATGAGAGTTGGACTGGGCTTATCTTACAAAAGTTAACAAATTCTCAGGCTCTACCACGCGACAGAGATTGATGCTGGGTGTGCGGGGGGTGCCGGCAGAGGCGAGTGTTAAAAGCCGACACACTGGCTAAAAAAATAACAATTCAAGGCAATTGTAATGACATTAGATAAACGCAGATTTTATAAGGCGTGCAACCCCAGCAAGACACTAAGGGGAGAAAATGAGAGCGGCGATCTGTACTTTATCGATTTGTCGCCGGCGCGAGGTCGCTGGCTGATTGATGAATTCAAGCAAACGATTGCCCACGCTTCAGCGAATCAGCCAACCTGTCAGTTATTTACGGCACATATTGGCTGCTGGAAGGAAATAGAACTGCGCCGGCTCCAAACTGAGTTAAATGAGCAAGGATTTCATACCGTCTATTGCAACGCCGGCCAAGACTAGGAGCTGGTAGATGTTGATATCAGTGATATCTTGCTGCTAATTGCCGGTCAGGTGAGTGAAAGCATTGAGAAGATTCAAATTAATCTGCAACTGCAAGGCTTGAAAGCATTACTGAAACCCGCAGCAAAGTTGTCGCAAACACTCTTTGAACTCGAAGAAGCCGGGTTTTCGCTGTCTGCCGGCATTAAAAAAATTACTGCTAAAGCGAAAGACAATCTCCAACTTCGCACTGAGTTAAAAATATATTTAGAACCTGAAAGTAACAACCTTTTGCAAGCAATCAATCAAGAATTACTCGAACCGGCAAGCCAAAAACTCAAACAGCGCGCCAAGAAAGGATTAGTGGTGATTGTAGATAACTTGGATCGGGTCGATCCCCGCCGCTTGCCGTCGGGACGCACCCAGCCAGAATATCTGTTTACTGACCGAGGTAAACAATTAAGCCAACTTCACTGCCACGTTATTTGCACGATTCCGTTGCGGCTGGTTTACTCGCAAGACTCAGAGAAACTAATCGGCAACTTTGGTAGGGAACCTAAAGTATTACCAATGGTGCCGGTGTGCCGGCGCGATGGAAGCGAATGCGAGGAAGGGATGGCACTGTTGCAACAAGTGGTGTTGGTGAGAGCATTTCCCGATGTTGACCCACAGCAGCGGCTAAACTTCATCACAGAGATATTTGATACCCCTGAAACTTTAAACCGGCTATGCCGCATCAGTGGCGGTCATGTTCGCAACCTATTAGGGCTACTTTATCGCTGTATCCAGAAAGGCGATCTACCCATCCCGCATCAGCGTTTAGAAAGCGTTATTCAAGAACGCTGCAAAGAATTGATACGAGCAATTGAACCCCATGAATGGGAATTATTGCGCCTAGTTGCGCGAGATAAAACCATTAAAGACGAGACAGACTATCAAATCTTGCGACGCAGTCTATTTATATATGAGTACCAGGATGAGCGGGGACGCTGGTTTGATGTGAATCCGATTTTGGCAGAAGCCGAGCCATTTAAAATATAGAGCCGGCACCCCCTCAAAGGCTCAATTTAAGTGCCACTATTGCTCATTTGGAGAGTGCGTTTCTGACGTAAACGTTGACCCGTAACAGTCATTTTTACACCACCGGCAGGCGCTAACGTCAAACCCCGGCGTGCAGGTTGCACCGGCTGGCTGTCTACCAGTGCTAACTGCCACTGAGACAGTACCGTTGCCAGCACCAACTTCATTTCAAACTGCGCTAAAGCTAGCCCCAAACAGCGCCGGCTACCTCCGCCAAAAGGCAAATATTCGTAAGGCGAAAATTGCCGATTTAAAAAGCGTTCTGGGTTAAACTGCTTCGGTTCTGGGTATAACTCTGGTCGCTGGTGCGTCAAATAAATACAGGCAGTTAGTTGTGTCTCTGGTTCTAACTCGTAACCCATCAGTTGGAAGGGAGTGTTAAGAATGCGAGCAAATGTGATCACAACCACCGGATAAATTCGCAGCGTTTCCTGACACACCGCAGACAGATAAGGCAGACGGAAAAAGGCAGTAGGTTCTGGATTGTCACCGGCATTGTCTAATTCCTCTACCAGTCTTTCTCGTACTTGTGGGTGCCGGTGAACCCAGTACAGCGCCCAAGCTAAGGCAGTTGCGGTGGTTTCGTGACCGGCAGCTAGCAGCGTGATTAGTTCATCTCGCAATTCCAAATCACTCATCCCCTCGCCGGCTTCATCACGCGCCAGCAGTAGCAGCGTCAGCACATCTGTGCGTGAGGGATCTAGGTTTTCCCGACGTTCCCGAATTTCCGCATAGAGAAGTTCATTCATCTGTTCCTGCCGGCGTAAGAATTGTCCCCACGGACTCCACGCGCCTAAATCTTTTTGCAGGAAGGGAAAGAACAGCATACTAGACTTTAGGGGAGAGCCGGTCATATCCATCAGTTGCCCCAACCGATGTTGCAGTTGCCGGCTGCGTTCCCCCTCATCCAAGCCGAATACCGCGTGCAAGATCACCCGCAGGGTAATATCTTGCATCACGTCACGCGCTAAAAACGTCTGCCCAACACTCCACCGGCTCGTTACTTGCTCTGTAATATTGCGAATTAGCTGATTGTAGGTTCGCATCCGTTCCCCATGAAAGGGCGGCATCAACAACTGACGCTCTCGCCGGTGACGCTCACCATCTATCAAAAATACAGACTGATCCCCCACCAAAGGGCGGATAGTCTGATTAACGCGACCCGTATCAAACTGCTGAGGATGGGCTGTAAAAATCTCTTGGATCGCCTGTGGGTGGCTAGCGAACACGATTGATTTAGACTTGCCAAGGCGTGCAGTGAAGATGTCCCCATAGCGCTTGGCATTGGTGTCCATATATCCTAAAGGGTCAGTAATCCACTGCACAAGCTGTAGGAAGGGAGGACTGTCAACAATATTGGGTAGTTTCATTGTTGCTTTCCTTAATATTTCTTTATGAGTTGATGGGAATAAATGCGTTAGCTGCTGCCATTGAGGATTATTTAGGTCAGCGAGTTCTTATGACATTAGGATACAGCAAAAGCGAGAATGGGCTTTAGGAGCCGGCCATCAGTCCCACAAGTGTATTCTCCATCTCCTTTTTCTGAAAAAAGCGAGCGTGAGGATAGGTTTTTCTTAAAAAGTTCCAGAAACTGCTAGTTGGTGATAAACTTGCCTGAGTTAAGCTAGCTTTACTTGACTCCGAGAAATTGTCACATGGCGAACCAGATCAAATTAGACATCTCTGAAACCGCCGTCGAACTCAAGACTCTTCTCAAGAAAGAGAGTAACCTTCAAAAAAAAGAAAGGCTCCAGGCTCTGTACTTGCTGAAGTCGGGTCAAGTCACCACGTTGGAAGCCCTCTCTAAATTGTTAGTCAAAGATCCTTCAACGATTTATCGTTGGTTCCAAAAATATAAAACTGACGGATTATCAGGCTTACTAAAGCTTTATAAGCCTGCCGGCAAACCTTGTTCTCTGCCGGCAGACGCCATAGAACGCCTTAAGCAAAAACTCCAAAATCCAGAGGTATTCAGAACCTATGGAGATATTCAATTATGGCTTCGGGACGAATGCGGAGTAGATGTTGATTACTATGTCGTTTACCGAACGGTTCGCTATAAGCTAAAAGCAAAGATGAAACTGGCAAAAAATTCGGCTAAATCGTCTTTCTAACCCTCCGAATCGGGCAGAAAAGACCAAACGAGTATAAAAATTAATTGCTGTAACTTCAGCAACATTTCCCACTCAAACCAAATTAACGAACGCCAACCTCTGCCTATACCTGCCGGCAGCCTGCGCCAACATCTACATTGAGCTGCAATTAATAATAAAAACCCATGCTACCCCAAACTTATCAAAAAAATAATTTTTACAGAATTGTTTCATAAATTCAACACAAGAAACCCGTTTTCTCTATCAGAAAACGGGTTTTTGAAAACTGCTTTTAATCGCATTATTAGTATTGTACGAACTAGGACAGAGTCCAACTATTAATGGATGAGGACAAACAACTATCAAATAACAAGAACAGATGCCAATTACCAAAAACTAGAAGAGAATACGGCAAAAAAAGACAAAGGCAAGCGTAAATTTTAACCGGCTGCCTAAATTACCCGCTCTCAGTTAATTAAATTTGCACAGTCAATTGTCTTTTTATCCTCTCCAAACACCCGGCATCGGATTAATTTCTTGTAAAAAATCACCGGGATTGAGACTTTGAGAACTTCGCACAGAAACAGCCGGCACGCCATGATTACTACTAATTAACTGCTCAGTGGAGATCGCTGCTCGTTTTTGCAGCTGTGCCGATCCAACCTGCCGGTTAATTCCTGGTGATTTAGGTGGATTTTGGATGCGTAGCTTTTTACCGTATTCAGCCCGCTTTGTTTGAGCAGTAGAATAGGCACTTGATCCTTTAGGAACCTTTTTTAGATAAGCCATAGCACCGGCAAAATCTTTAGCTGCTGCCCGGTTGTAAGCTTTTTGCAATAACTGATGTCCCACCGCCTCACTTTTAATGCGCTGCTTGTTAGTGTACTCAGCAATTTTAGCTTCGACTGAGGCGTAGTCAGGCCATCCTTTGGGAATTTGTTTCAGCGATTTTAAAGCGCCAGTAAAATCTTTAGCGTGTGCCTGTTCAGATGCGGTTTTTAACAGCTTCTGGACTTCCCCATCCATTTTAACTGCCGCTTTCTGAACCATTGGATCGATTTTTTTGTGCCAAGAAGCAATTTTCGGGATCTTGTCAGCTTCCTCAAGCACATCCCGCCACCGGCTTTGTTTAAAAGCTTGTTCAACTATTGAAACTTGACGGGTGGCTACTTGCCAAGTTTGCTGCCACTCTTCAATCGCGGTATTCGCTTCGTGATAGGCAGAACTGTATGAAGCAACAGATTTAGCCAGGGCAACGGCTTGCTTGATATCGCCCGCCTGATATTGTTCTGTTGCCTTAGCAAATGTCTCCAGTCCCGGATCTAAGGGAGGAGCCAGGAACAGATTATATCCGGCAAATCCTACAGCCGCAGCATTTGCAGCAACACCGGCTCCAAGTCCTAAAAGTGTTAGCCGCACAGAAAGCTTAGAAATTTGAGGCGTTGCTGTATGATTGGCCTCATGAAATGCTAGGGATGTCGCAATGACGCTGATGGCTGAATCATCAACGCTGCCGGCATCTTCAGAATTTAGTAAATTAAATTGTTCGTTGCTGCCGGCATCTTCAGGATTTAGTAAATCAGATTGTTCGCTGCTGCCGGCATCTTCAGAATTTAGTAAATCAGATTGTTCGCTACTGCCGGCATCTTCAGAATTTAGTAAATCAGATTGTTCGTTGCTGCCGGTGGTATCTTCCATGTTAATTGAATCAAACTTATCAACGCTGCTTGTAGCATCTTCCATGCTGATAGAATCAAGCTGATCAGCGCTGCCGGCAGTATTTTCAGTAGACTCCAACTCTTGTAAAGGTAGAGTTAATTGACTGCTTCGTTGCATTGCACAGTCCTGAGTGTTCAGTTCTGATTCTTGGGTGCACAGCGAAGGGGATGACTCGATGCTGCCGGCAGAATCTTCAGTAGACTCTGACTGTTGTAGGGCTAGGGTTAATTCAGTGATCGGTGGCATAATCAGAAGAGGAGGGTAAGCTGTCGTTGGGACTCCGGAATCCAGAGTGAGAGAGTACCTTTGCTCAGCAGTGTTAGACACTGCCATCCATTCAAAAGAACTAATCAACTCAGCGAGCGCCGCTACAGCCTCTGATGCCTAGGAGCCGGCGTCAAACCCGCCCATAGCCCAGTTTTTGACGTAAAAGCGCACCATCTGGTGGAGGATAGTGGCCAGCTTGTCACGAACCGGCAGTCGATGCCCCCACTTTCTGTTATCCGGTTCCATTTCTCACCGCTCAGGATTCATTCGCCTTAACAACTCAATTCCTATCCGTAAAAGCGCGTAAAGATTGCAGCCACAACAGAGCCTACGCCGAAAAATAGGCGCACAGATGCCGGTGAAAAGACGAGCCGGCAATTTAATTGAGGAAAATTTATCCCTCTATCTTGGTTTCTGGAGCGGATAGAAACACTGGGTTAGGGGCAATTTCTTGGAGAATGTTACCGGGGTTGAGATTTGAAGACAGTACCCGTGTGCCGGTGGGGTGTGAAACAGCCGTAAAATCTCCAAAACTATTAATTTGCACAGCAGCCGGCAGTGTGGAAACGATTAGCGGGTTGGGATTGGGTAATATCCCAACGTTCCATTCACGAGTTTCTGCCTGGATGCGCTGCTTTTCGCTATATTCAGCTAACTTTGGTTCAACTTTGGCGTAAGCAACAGTTCCTTGAGGAATTTGTTGGATGAAGCTAATCGCGCCGGCAAAATTGTTTTCCACCGCCAGATTATAGGCAGTTTGCAGTAATTGGTGAGCTTGCGCCTCAACCTGAAGCTGCTGTAGTTCGGTATATTCAACAATCTTGGTTTGAGCAACCGTGAAGGCTGAGGTTTCGGTGGGAATTTGTTTGAGCGTGTTTAATGCGCCGGCAAAATCTTTCGCAACTGCATGACGGTAGGCAGTTTGCAACAATTGGTGAGCTTGCGCTTCCAGTAGTGCTTGCGCCGGCCCTGAAACGTCTGAATCATCAATATGATTTAAAGGAATCGAAGGTGTCGGCAGAACCGAATTCTGAACGGTTGCCAGATGTGGATGTTGTTCGGTTGTTTTTGCAAAATTTGCTTCCGTGCCGGCAGGAGAAAACTGTAATAAATACCCCCCAACGGTTAGCGCTAGCAGATTAACTGCCAATCCCACGCTAACCGCACTGCGGATCGATGAGGAGTCACAAGCCGGTTCCGTTGCCGACAAGCCGGTAGAATCTTCAGCAATAATAGATGACTCAATTTCTGGCTGTGCGTTGCAGTTATCCGATTTGAATGGAGCAGTGCCAACTAAAGGCTCTAAATTTTGAACGCTCTTTGGACAATACCTGTTTGATGTTTGGTTAAGAAGCGCCTGCCGGTTTGGCGATGCCTCCGTGCGCTCACCGGCAGTATTCTGCAACGTCACATCCGCGCCGGCATTCACATTCACCGAGGCGCGGAAAAAGCTCAAGCAGCCATATCCATCATCTTTTACCTGATGATATACCAGCCGATCTCCAACTTTGACTTGACGCTGCCACACAAGTTCTGTCGCCGCAGCATTGGAGTTTAGGCTCCTGCCGGCTTGCTGTGTCGGTGCAGTCTCAACTTTACCCATCACAACCTCACCGCCGATCTGGGAATTTTCGACAGGCTGAATCGCGCCCACTTCCAGGATCGTTAATTGGTTGTCTTGTTGCTTTCTGAGGCGGTGAGTAACTTTATAACGCATAAATATTGGCTGCCCTAAGATTGGATGATCTGCCTGCCATCACGCTGCTAGCCTAGCTTCGATCTCACTAAATTTCAGCATAAAACGAATGTTGACAGACTGTTTAAAAGTCGGCACTACAGCATTCTTTACATTAGACTTCCTGCAAAAATCGGGGTAAGGGCGAGTAAGCCAGAAAAATCAGCTAGCAATTTCTGCCTAATTCGCGCAAAACCCCGCTCCCACATCCATTTTTTTGCCAAAAGTCTATTACAGAGCCTGCTTCTCTAGAAAATTCATCTCTGGCTCAATTTTTTCAGGAATAAACTGTGGCAGCTTCTAGATGTGCCCATTGTAAAATTCTCAACAGCCGATAAGGGCGAGCCAGAGAACCCGCCCCGTTAAACCTCAAGTGCTGGCTAAGGCTGATTGCTGGAACCTTTAGCGCCGGCACCTGCCGCACCTCCCACCACATAGGGTGAAGCAATCCTCGCCACATCGCCGGTGCTCGCCAGCGCTTGGTAGAGAAACGCCGCCACCTCAGCCCGCGTCGCCATTTGCTTGGGATTCAGCACCTTAAGATTGGGATAATTAACCACCAAACCTTGTTCCGTTGCCGCTGCGATTAAAGTTCGGGCATCCCCAGGAATGGCACCACTATCGCTGTACACCTGCAAAATCGTGTCGGGAGAGCCTTTGGCCGAGTAGTTCATTCCTTTGGCTAAAATCGTCAAAATGTCAAGCCGATCTAGCTTTTTATCTGGGTTAAAGTTTCCTTGTTCAAAAAAGCCCATCTCATAAGCTTCGCGAATGGCACCGGCTGCCCAGTGGCTAGCCGGCACGTCGGTAAACGCAACCGCATTGCGCGTTTTGGGCTTATTAAACGCTTTGCGAATCATGGCGGCAAACTCTGCCCGCGTCACCTGCTCATTCGGGCGAAAGGTGCCATCAAGAAACCCTTTGAGAACTTCCTTAGCGGCTAACTCGGCAATAAAATCTTTGGCCCAG
The DNA here is from genome assembly GCA_019359355.1 of Microcoleus vaginatus WJT46-NPBG5. GTDB lineage: Bacteria > Cyanobacteriota > Cyanobacteriia > Cyanobacteriales > Oscillatoriaceae > FACHB-68. The sequence continues at coordinate 272,961 of JAHHHM010000004.1, forward strand.
TGATCTGCCGGCACATCGGGAAAGCGCACTTGAATGCCTTGACTGACGCCCTCATCGCGATACTGTCCCGCCAACTGGCTCACGTCATAAGTTAAGGTGCTGCTATCGCTGAGGTTAATTACCTGAACCACTTTCCCCGGTTGAGCGATTAAAGCCGGTGCCAAATCTGAGCCGAATAGGTTAACGGTACGATTTGCTAAAGAGAAAGCTCCGCTTTCCAAGGAAGGCGTGTAAATGCTGGTGCGAGGCGGTGCTAACAACCCCTCAGCTTGAAACCGGCTGGTGTCAATCGTCTCTAAATTAGTAAGGAAGCTAACACTTTCAGCGCCGGCGGGATTACTACTAATTTTGGTGAAATAGTCGTAGACAACAGTGCCGGGATCAATGGAGCCATCAGCGTTGGTGTCCATCCCAGAGACAGTTCGCACCGCGCGAGATTGAGCGGGATCGCTGGGCACGACCAAGTTAACTGCCGTGTTTTCAAATAGTAGTTCAAACTCGCTGTAACCAATCGCACGGTTTTCCAAATCGTACAGACGCACAACAACCCGATCACCCGGATAAATCCCCTGCATGAATTTAGCGCGTTGGTTGGGCTTGTAGCGAAAATCGCCGATAAAGCGTTCTCGTAAATAGCCGTTGCTTCGCCTTGGTTTGAGGGAAATACGAGCAATCACATCGGAGGAATGCCGGATACCCAGGCTGAATTGCCCTTTTCCCATCATCTGGGAACCCGTTGTTAAAGGCTGCTGAGTGGTTGGAGTGGCGGGGGTGCCGGTGTTACCTTGCTGGACAGGAGTTTGTGCTGTGCTAGACGTGCCGGTATTACCTTGCTGGGCAGTTGGTGACAGCTTCGCCAACCCGTAAGATTGAGTGGTTTCTAACTGTAGCTGTTGCTCCTTCGCGCCGCTTTGGAGGTCATATCGCAACTGCACCACTGCTTTGAGGGCCAAATTGCTCATATTTGCGTCGTTACCCAGCACCTTAGCCAACTGTGTGATGGGAATGACTTCTGGTTCTAGGGCAACTGAGCCGGCTTCATTGGCAAGCAGTCGTGCGCCAGTGCTGGTATAAACCGGCACCCATCGATCATTTTGACGGACAAACAGTTGATAAACGGCATTCGCGTAGGTTGTTGCCGGCTTGTTGAGTACCTGTAGCTGGATGGTAAACCCGGTTGCTTCTTGATTCGTAATCATGGGGTTCATGATTACAGCAGTATCCCAGCTTTCTTGCCACTGAGAAAGCAGAGCCGGCTTTTCAATTTCGGATGGCTGCTGGGGTGCCGTTTTTGCAGGGGTTTGTCTGGTTTTTGCAGTTGTGGCGCTAAACCCTGGTGGCGCAGAAGTTGCCAGGGTAAAGCCGGCGGCAACGATAACAATCCTGCTCAGTAAAGCAAAAGAACTCTGTTTCATGGCAAATATTTAACTCCCACACCTACGGGGCTTGCTTTCAAACGTTGCATTTATTTTAGGGGCTGAGGGATGAGGGACTAGGTATATTGACAGATGACGTTAGTTCGTCTGATTGTTTTTTAAAGCCTGGAAATTTCAGCCGGCTGGCAATCAGACTGCAACTAAGCTTTTGTGTCATTACACCCAGCGTTTAGTCGGTTTTCACCGGCAGTTTACCTAAGATCGAATAAACTATCGTTTCTGTTTCCTTGCCCCGCAGTTGAATCGCCCCAAATTCTTGGCCGGCATAGTCATCGCTCACATAACCAAATGTCCGATCAGTCAGCAAAATTTGATAAGGACTGTCGGACGTCAAATTCTTTGTCATTGCCTCTAGTCGCGCCGCTACGTTCACTGTATCACCGAGAACTGAATAGCTCAGCCGCTGCGCTCCCCCGATGGTGCCGGCGATCACAGGGCCGGTGTGGATGCCAATTCCAAACCGAATCAAGGGCCGATTTTCTTCTTTAAAACGCTCGTTAAGCACCTGTAAACGCTCGTGCATGGCGAGGCTGGCTGTAATGGCTGCCGTGGCATCCCGTTTCACGTCTTCTTCTTGAGCTTGCGGAAAGGGAATGCCAAAGACTGCCATAATCGCATCTCCAATATATTTGTCAATGACGCCGCCATGTTCCATGATGCAACTGGCCATCGCATCTAGGTATAAATTCAGCCAGGTGAGCAACTCGCGGGGTGCCAGGGCTTCGGAAATTGTAGTAAACCCCCGAATATCCATAAATAAAACCGTTGCGGTGAGTTCTTGGGCTTCTAGTTCCCCGTTTTCAAAAATTTCTTCTTTGCGTTCCCAAATCACTTCTGCCATTTCTGGGGCAACGTGTTGGGCAAACAAGTTCATTAGCTGTTGCTTTTCATATTGTTCACGTAACTGAACACCTAGACCGGCTAATAAAATGGTGCCAATCGGGGCGGCAACCGGCAGCCATAAGTTGCCCCAGATGAAGGCGGTGAGGGCAATGGCAAACCAAGCTGGGGGTAAAATTAGGCCGATGACAACGCGTTCCTTGAGCTGCCGGTTAAATAGTAGCCAACTGGTGCCGGCACCAATCGCCAGCAACAGCAAAATGTCCGCCCACTCTGGTGTTCGTTGCAGCAGCCGATTATTTAATAAGTTATCGATCAAGGCGGCGTGGAGATAAACGCCAGAGGTTGGTGGGTCTTGGTTGAGTGGCGATCTCAGCGGGTCCATGCCGGTCGCTGTTGGGCCAATTAACACTAATTTATTGGCCAGAACACTGGGATCAACTCGACCTTCTGCGATGTCTGCAAAGGAATAAGTGGGTAATGCTTGGGTTGTTCCGGGCCAGTTAATCCAGACTTTTGGCATTTTCTCATCGGCATCTGGCTTGGGTAACGCTAACTGAACACCGGCACGGGTTTTATAAACATCTAGCATAGCGGGCGCGAGTGCCGGTAGTGATTCAACAAACACGGTGGCTTGCCGGCTGATCCCGTCTTTATCAGGGTCGTGCAAGATATGACCGACATTCGCTGCGGCTTTGTCAAGAACCGGCACAGGTGGCAGTAGCTTGCCTTGTGCGTCCCAAGCCACAGATAAGACGACGTTGCCTTGATCTGCCATTGCCTGTGCCATTGCAGCGTCTAAAGGACTGGGCGCAACAAATAAAATATCGAATCCAACCGCTGCCGGTGGTGACTTTTTTAAAGCTTGCAAAAGTTGTGTGTAGCGAGCGCGCGGCCAGGGAAATTGGCCATACTCTTGCAAACTCGCTTGATCGATGGCGATCACGGCGATTCGCTCATTCCACCCAATCGGCGGACGGATTTTAAAAAAAGCGTTGTAACCTAACTGTTCTAGTTGCTGCCAATAACCTAGTTGTGACATCCCCAAAGCCACAGCCGCCGCCACTACCCCAGGAAATCTGGGATGATTGCCGGCTAGGTAATTCTGAAACCGCTGAATCCAGCTTTTGACCACCATGCTTGTACCCTGTAAAAGTGATGAGTTCTTTCAGTGCAATGGTGAGTTTTGCTTGCGTTAATCTTGCTATTCGCCCTAATTTTCAAGCCAAAATTATTATTTTTTTGCTTGAAAATTAGAACACAATAAAAAGCTGGGCGGTCAAATTTAAAACATCGCAGCTCGCTTTGATTCCCAGCTAGACTGATGTTTTAAATTTGACCGCCGCATACAAAACTCAAAATTGTCTTACAGCAGCACCCTAATTCAAAAAACTCAAAACTTTTTATTCAGTGATCGCATTGCCGTCAAAACTAAAGTCTGTTCATCCGGCAAGTTTTTATTTGACAAAATAGAAACTTGTTTATCTTCTATTTCCAGCCCTTCAATTTTCATTTACCCTTAAAAACCTTATGCTAATTCACTGCTATTTCATAGAATGTTTCTCGCACTTCAGGCCCTCGAATAACAAACTTCAGCCGACGGCTTAAAGGTCGTTCCACTAAGGTTGAGAAGCGGCCATCCGGTTCGGTTTCTATGGCTCTCCCATTAATAAATACTAAGTCTAGCGGATCGACTTGACCCACGACACGCACCGCATTCCCACTAACTCTTCTCACATGAAGCGAGTTAAATTTCGCGCGGGGAGGCGTTTTTTGCGGGGATGTGGGGGCGTCTCCAGGGCTGATCACAACATACTGACCCGGATTAACTAATACCACTTGCCCCTTCGCTAGGGCGGCGACGCTGCCTTGAAGGGTGGAAATGCCGGTTTTCCCATCAGGGCCAACATTTACCCCAAAGGAGGTTCCCTGCACACCGGCAATCCCGACAGGCGTTTCAATACTTAATGGATAAGTCCGACCTGAACCGCTTTGGGCAATTAGGGATTTTTCGTTTCCTTGTAAAGGTTGGTTGAAGCTGTAAAGGTTATTTGAAGTTTTTCCAACGGATAGCCTCACCTTCCCTATGCTGACAAAAAAGGATGTATTGCCATTGGAGAGGGTTTTGATCGTCAGCGTTGTTTTCTCTGACACTTCCACCGATCCAATATGGTCATTGATAAATAAACGAACGCGGGAGTTATCGTCGGTGATCAGTTCCCCCCCACCGGCTTGCAATCGCTGTCCCAGTGTTACAGGTTGCCTGGATGGCCCATACACCACATTTCCTTTCACTTCCTGTACCTCGACCATGACTGGCTTTGGGGGCAATGGATCTTGGGCGATGTCTGACAGGGCATTTGCAACAACCGATTGTTGATGAGTTTTCCTCACCGGCTCAGTTTGTATCTCAGCTTTCAGGGGTGCCGGTTTAGCCACCAAAATCGTCAGAAACAAGGCCGCGATTGCGCTGCGAAATGACAATAAATAACGACTGAAAGAATTCTTATTTAACATAGATACTCACTCCAAGACAATTACCTAATTATGTTTCCTGTTCCAGTTAATTAGAGTTTGGAATGAGTAAGGAGTCAACCTTGCAAGATTTTGGGGGTTCAACTGATTTAGAGCGTTTAACGGGTAGATGCGCGATTTTGCCATCACTGATATTTAAATCCAAAATTTGCAACCTGCTATATTTTTACAACCGCCATTAAACTCGGCTTTTTAATTTTCTTTTGAGTTTTCTAGCTAATTTAACCGGCATGAAGGTCTAAGATTTCATAAAAATTTACTAGAGTTATGAGATTAAGGGATATAAAGTTTCTGAAATTTTTATAGAAAAATAACAGAGTTTTTTTTATTCTTTACCTTAAAATGATTTCGTTTTTTACGTTAAATTGGTGTGTGTTCCGTGCCGGCCTTTCCATTACAAAATTATCACTTTCTGCAAGTAAATAGCTAAAACGATAGCCAATCAACCTGGGTTAGAACAATTTTCTTTTCACAGAATTTGTCTAAACCCCCTAATCTTGGGCAAACAGCCAGCGCATTTAAAGGCAGAATAAATCTGTGGGATTAACCAAAGCCGGCTAATCCCCTAACGAAGCGATTAAGAAATACGCTGAGGCGCTTTCACCGCCGTTCGTTTTTTGCCGGCAGGAATAGACAGGGGTTGAGCGCCTATATTCAACGGTTTGGGATAGTCCAATGCCTGTAATCCTTCAAGAACCGCCTCTCGAACCACCGGCTCTTGTTCACTGCTTAGCATCAGACGGAAGTAGTCAAGCGTAGTTTGCCGATGAGTTTGATAGAAGGGATCGCGGCTTACCAAATGAGTCAGTTGCCGGACTGCAATCAGCCGGCTTAGCGGATCTGCATCAATCAAATTTGTAACGAGCTGATTAAGCTTAGATTCATCTCCACTCGTCTGCCGTCCTACAGTCTGCCAAACCAACAGCACTAACACAGCCATCGTCCCCAAGCCTTGGACAATTGCGCCGGCGGCTATCCAAGAACTCTCAGAATCCACGCAGATAGAAATAGCCAGGTAGCTGCTGAGCGTTGCTAACCCCCCACTACCGACTGCTAGGGTTAACTGTCCGGTTGCGCTGGTAAAGAATTTGCGTAAGTCTGAACGGGGAATTTTTTTCCAGTCGAACTGCTGCATCAGGTAAACTCCCAGCATCACCAACACACCTGTGCCGGTGGCTAGCAAAAGCTTCCAGTTCCAGATCAGCAGGGCAGCGATCACCGCCAAAACTGCAAGCGTCCCTCCCGACTTGGTTAATCGCCGCAGGGAAAGCTGCTTAAAACCTTTAAGTTTGTACTTTGGACGCGACAAACCTTGAATCAGGTTGATGAGTTGCTGCCTTTGAGTTGAAGCTTGTGCCACGTTAGTTTACCTGTTGACTGCCATGACATCGTATCTAGCTATATTACGATACCTGCTGAACAACGCACTTGGTAAATTTTTTGCGGCTTTATTTAAGATTGACAAGTCTAGGGTTGTCACGGGCACAGAGGGTTTGTCGGCTCACAGCGCCTTGTGGTGAAGATTTGAGGATTCCTCTCTCCCTCACCCTGCCTCTCGCAACTTTGCGTTGCAGCGATAATCATGCCGACTGCACCCGCAGATTTTGTGAGAATACGAGTTTGCTCAAGGCACCGGCACGGTTATCCGTTTTGAAGATGATAGCTAAAGCCATCTACCGTTAAGTGGCCATCAAAAGTAAAGAACGTCACTCGGTAAATATTAGGCACCTTCACACTTAATAGGGTATTGGGAGCAATTAAGCACTCAGAGCCGGCTAAATTCGCTCCGGGAATTTCTGCATGAGCGATAGCCTGTCCCTCCTGATCGTAAGCTGCTAAAACAGCCCGCCTGGAACTGGTGACAAAGGCGCTGACATAGCAAACGGGAGTTGAGAACGTGGCTTCCAAAGAGCCACTTTTCGGCGCTCCAATTAAGACAGTGTTGCCAGAATGAGGCGGAAACGCTGGGTTTGAGGGATGAATGGCCATTGCGTTGGTAAAGGTCACTCCCCACCGTTCAAATTGAGAATCTACTGCTTCAAAACATTTCAAATCTTCCAGATCCAGGCGAATACAGGCCGGCTCATCAATTTTTACGCCTTTGTCTAGCGCCTTAGCTAGACCATTAGACACCACTAGGGTAGGGAGATCGAGCCAATTAATTGCTTCTTTCTGAGGAGTTTCAAGCTCTTTGATGCTGTTCGATTGAAGCCGATATTTCTCTACCATTACATCCTCCTTACACTGTTTTTGAGCGGCTGTATAGCTTATCCTCGACTACATAACTTCAAGGATTTGTGCTGTGACTTCCGGAAACGAAATCTAAAATCTCAAATCACGGGTTCTTTTTGGCGACCGGCTCTTGAGTCCAAGCTGGAGGACTTCAACCACTTTTTTGAACCTCAATGCTTTGAAAAGTTTTAGATTTTCTTAAAACCTTGCATTTTATTAGCTTAATGTGCTAAAATTATGCAATTTTTTACCTAAAATCATAAGGAATTTTAGAGTTTCTGTCAGCATTGCTTCGTGTGACCAAACTGTTCTGTAGATGACACCTTGTCAAAGATCCCCACTGTGAATAAAAAGCTATGGATTACCCGGATCTTCTAGACTTTTTTTCACAGATATCTTCCAGCCCTCTTTTTCCAAGAGAATTGGCGAAATCTTTCAATGCGTTTTTATAGCAAAATTGGTTTTAAAAACGTCAATGAGGGGTAAGACCCCCCATTTATTATCTCTGATTTCGACAACTGTGACCGGCTTTTTCCAGCAACCGCTCAGAGGGCATGAACAAGCGAAAGTAAGCTGCTGTGGGAGATTGCCGATTGCCGCACACAATGAAGCCGGCAGGTCTTTACTAAATATTTATAAAATAAACCTTAGCTTTACCATTCCTTTGCATTAAAGCTTGGGCGCTTATGCAAAATCAAAGCAAAAAGTCAAGAGTAAAATTGTCTAATTGTCTGAATCGTTCCTTGTTCCGAGTTTGCGATTAATTGCTAAGAACAATGGATAACTAGACAGAAGGGCGCGATGCAGACAATTTTCGAGACAATCACTCGACACGCACCCATTCCTAACCGGCAGATCAGCGACATATAAGAGGTTTATTCATGTATTTACCCCCAGGCTTCGACCGGCACTCCACCCTGACATCCCTTGGCAGAATGGTATACCACACCGCGACGGGAGAACCCTGGCTGGCACCAGCATCCAATTCCGACTCCAATAACCTACCTACCTTAGTCTTCCTTCACGGCTTCGGTGGCGGCTCATCTTCCTACGAGTGGTCGAAAGTCTATCCAGCCTTTGCCGCAGATTACCGAATTTTAGCCCCCGATTTGATTGGCTGGGGACAATCCGAGCATCCAGAGCGGAATTACCAGGTTGAGGACTATATCACGACAATTATCGAATTCATCGAAAAAACCTGTTCCGAACCCGTGCCGGTGGTTGCCTCTTCCCTCACTGCTGCCTTTACCATCCGCGCTGCCATCAAGCGCCCCGATTTATTTAAGAGTTTGATTTTAACAACCCCTGCCGGCTTGTCAGACTTTGGGGAAAATTATAGCCGCAGCATTTTTGCTCAGATCGTCAGCACACCGATATTAGATAAACTTCTCTACAGTGCCGGTGTTGCCACCAGTGGCGGTATCCGCAACTTCTTGGAAAACCGGCAGTTTGCCCGTCCTGAACGTGTGTATCAGGAAATCGTAGACGCCTACCTCGAATCAGCAACGCAACCAAATGCAGAATACGCTGCACTTTCATTTGTGCGCGGCGATCTGTGTTTCGATCTGTCGCTTTACGTGACTCAACTAACCACTCCAACCGCGATTATTTGGGGACAAAAATCACAATTTACCGGCCCAGAAATTGGCAAGCGCCTCGCCAACCTTAATCCCCAGGCAATTCGGTACTTTCAACAACTCGATGAGGTGGGGTTAACGCCTCAGCTTGAACTTCCATCTGTGACGATCGGCTTAATTAGACAATTCTTAAAATTGCTATCCTCTGAAGGCTGTGCCGGTTGAGGCGCTGTTTAAATCGTGCGAGGCAAAACTCCCAACGAAAGATGTAACCTGATTCAGGCACAAGATTAGGCTAAGTCAGCAGATGGGAGGTTAGTGGTAAATCGACGTTCTTCCCCTAGATGTAGTTTAAAGCTATCAGGAATTTACTTTGCATATTGAATGGGGAAAAATTAAAAGTTCAGGAAAATAAATAGATGAAATTTGTTGGTTTTGTCTATTTGGTTTGGCTTTATACTTTTGTCGTTTCTCCAAAAAGATAAATTCACAGTAGTTGAACACTTGTCACAGTTGTCAATGAGTGTTGCCTGATTCTGGGTCAGACAAGCCAATTTTGCTCATTCATCAAGGTTTCTTGACTGAACCGTGAACCTCTTACTGAGTTTTGAGTTTCGAGTCCTGAGTGTTTACTAGCTGATAGCCCTGCAAAGTAGAATCCGTACCCATGAGTTGGGGTTTTCTTCCCTAGGCTCTAGAAGCCGGTCGGTAAAATGGAAGCAACCACAACAAACGGCAAGTGGGTGGCGAGAGTGAGAAGATTGCACTTCTTCGCAAATGCCGTTTAAGGAGAACAGGCGATGAATCAATTTAAAACGGTTGCCCTGTTAGGTTTGCTCAGTGCGCTCTTGATTACGATTTGTTATTGGGTTATCGGGGGAACAACCGGCGCACTAATCGGGGTTGCCCTGGCGGCTGTAACAAACCTGGGATCGTGGTATTACTCAGATCAAATTGCACTGGCAGCTTATGGTGCCCAGCCGCTGAGTTATAATCAAGCGCCCGCTCTGCACAACATGGTACAGCGATTGAGCGAGCGAGCCGGCCTGCCGATGCCGGCAATTTACATCGTTCCCAGTGCCGGTGCCAATGCCTTTGCCACAGGGCGCGATCCAGAACACGCAGCGGTTGCAGTCACGCAAGGCATCCTAAATATTTTGCCAGAAGATGAACTCGAAGCCGTCATTGCTCATGAACTCAGTCATATCAACAACCGCGATACCCTAACCCAAGCGGTTGCCGCAACCGTTGCCGGTGCGATCTCCTTACTGGCACAAATTGCGAGCTATAGCTTATGGTTTGCCGGCGGTTCGCGGGACGACAGAGATGGCCCAAATCCTTTAGGGGTGCTGCTGACGGTGATGCTAGCGCCGGTTGCCGCTACCGTGGTTCAGTTGGCGATTTCTCGCACGCGGGAATTTGCAGCCGATGCCGGTTCTGCTAAACTAACCGGCAACCCCCGTGCTCTCGCTCGTGCCCTTCAGCGATTGCATAGCAACGCACGGCAGATGCCAATAGCCGGCAACCCCGCCTTTGAACCGTTGCTGATTATGAATGCATTCTCAGGGCAGTTTTTGGGCAATTTATTTTCTACCCACCCTTCAACTGAAGCGCGGATTGAGCATTTATTAAAGCTAGAGCAACAACAGCCGAACTTCTCAAGCTAGTAATCGATTCTGCGCTTAATGCTAATCAGTCATTAACGCCTGAAACCTGATTGCTAATGGCTAACTACTTTTTAGGAGAAACTATCATGACTACCGAATCAAACATTCCCCCAGAAAGCTCACTTGTCGAAGTTAGTACAGAGACAAGAGACATGGTCAATCGAGAGATGCCAAACGAAACCGACAAGGTGAAAAATGAAACAATGGCATTGATTGAAGCCATTAAAAAGCGGGCGCAAGCAGAGATTCAAGGAGCCAGTAAACTTACCAGTGACGCCTATCTCACTGCAATTCACGAAGCCCGAACAGCCGTTGAACAAAATCAATTGTTTGACAAAGAGCGAATTAAATACACCATGAAACTCATCCAAATGGATGCCCAGAAAAACTGGGAATCTATTCTCAAAGAAATTTCAGTTTTTGGGGATCGTCTCTCTGATGCGGCTAAAGCAGCTTGGGAAGCGCTGACTGCGCCTCGAGCTGACGATAACTCAAACGTATAAGCAAATATTTGCAAAGCCCAGTCATTAATCAATGGCTTCGAGAGAATATAGGGGTGCGGTGCATCGTGCCCCTATTTTTATTGGGATGTAAGTTTTTCTCTAAACAGAGCGGTTTACCTTCCCTAATCCTCTAATCTCAGCCCAGAGTCAATCGGATTTATAAAGCGATATCGGTAGCAGCAATGAAACGAACAATCCCCGCAAGCGTCCTGCTTTTAGCGGCAATCTGCTCAGCTTGTCAAGGAAGTGGCCAGACTAATTCGCTCAACCGGCTGCTGCAAACCAAGGAATGTCAGGGATGTGATTTAAGAGAAGCCAATCTAGCCGGTGCTCAACTCAAAGGCGCAAATATAAGCCGTGCGGATCTGGGGAACGCGCAGCTAAACGGTGCTAATTTACAAGGAACCCAGCTCAAAAGTGTTGATTTCTTCAGTGCTAATCTTCAGCAGGCAAATTTAGAAGGGGCGCTGCTGCTCAATGCGAATCTGATTCAGGCGAATCTTAGCGGTGCCAATCTTAAGCAAGCGAATCTAGAGGATGCCAGCCTCAGATCAGCCAATCTCAATAGTGCAAATCTCAGTGGTGCTCAGTTAGGCTACACCAATTTCATGGGCGCTCAACTGAATGCGGCTGATCTGAATAATGCTGCTTTAAGCCATTGCGACATGATTCAGGCGAATCTGACGTCAGCCAATCTGAAGGGGGCAAATCTGGTAGATGCTAACTTGAGCGGTGCTGACTTGACAGGTGCCAGTTTAGAGAATGCCTTCCTGGAAAATGCCAATCTCCGGCGGGCAAATTTGGAGAAAGCCAACCTGAGTGGCACTCAATTGCGCTATGCCAACTTGATTGAGGCGAATTTAACCGGCGCGAATTTAAAGGGTGCAGATCTGAGCAGTGCTAATCTCACCGGCGCGAATTTAGAGGGGGCGGATTTGACGGAGGCGACGTTAGCCGATGCGATCTTGCCGGATGAGACACTACAGCCGTAAGGGGAAGGCCGGCATTTCACCACACTAGGCTGATTTTGTCTGACAGAATTACCCCTAATGCTAGATAATGGAAAACCTAACCTTCGTTATTGTGGGGAACTGCGTCTTGTTGCAGTGTCTCCAACCGTTTAAACTACCCATCTTGAAGCCCGAATTCTGAATCCACACCTATGCGTACCCACTATTGCGGCCAGCTCCGAAAAGAACACATTGGAGAAACAGTCACCCTCTGTGGATGGGTGGATCGTCGCCGCGATCATGGTGGCGTGATTTTCTTGGATCTGCGCGATCGCACCGGCATTGTGCAAATTGTCAGCGATCCTGTGCGGACTCCCGACTCTTACACGCAAGCAGAGGGGCTGCGGAGTGAATACGTTGTCCAGTTCACAGGTCGGGTGACGCCACGCCCTGAAGACTCTCTCAATCCTAAACTGGCAACCGGCGATGTAGAAATCTACGCCGATAAAATTGAACTGCTCAACACAGTTCGCAAGCAGTTGCCTTTCCAAGTTTCCAGCGCTGATAACGAGTCGGTGCGAGAAGAGTTGCGGCTGAAATATCGCTATTTGGATTTGCGCCGCGAACGCATGACGGAAAATCTCAAGCTGCGCCACGAAGTGGTTAAAGCAATTCGCCGCTATTTGGAAGATCAGCAAGGCTTTATTGAAGTTGAGACGCCGATACTCACTCGCTCAACGCCAGAAGGGGCGCGGGATTATCTGGTTCCCAGTCGCGTGAGTGGCGGCGAGTGGTTTGCCTTACCTCAGTCGCCGCAGCTATTTAAGCAATTGCTGATGGTGTCCGGGTTTGACCGCTACTACCAAATCGCCCGGTGCTTCCGGGATGAAGATTTACGCGCCGACCGGCAGCCAGAATTCACTCAGCTAGACATGGAAATGAGCTTCATGTCTCAGGAAGAGATTATTCAGCTCAATGAGGAACTGACAGCACATATTTTCAAAACTGTCAAGGGAATTGAATTGCCCCGTCCTTTCCCGCGTCTCACCTACGCAGAAGCGATGGATCGCTATGGCAGTGATAAACCGGATACTCGCTTCGATCTGGAATTGGTGGATGTTTCAGATTTGATGAAAGACTCCGGATTTAAGGTATTCTCCGGGGCAGTCGCATCGGGCGGGATTGTGAAAATTTTGCCCATTCCAGAGGGAAATGCGGCGATTTCCAATGTGCGGATTAAACCGGGCGGAGATTTGTTTAATGAAGCTTGCAGTGCCGGCGCGAAAGGTTTAGCCTATATCCGGGTGCGAGATGATGGCGAAATCGATACGATTGGCGCAATTAAAGACAATTTAAGCGAGGAAAAAAAGCAGGAATTGCTCAAGCGCACAGGTTCAAAACCAGGGCATTTACTGCTATTTGGTGCAGGGCCGGCTGATATTGTCAATAAAACCTTAGACCGGCTGCGTTTAACAATCGCTCGTGAGTTGGGATTGATTCCTCCAGATAAAATTAATCTGCTTTGGGTAACAGATTTCCCGATGTTTGAGTGGAATGCCGACGAAAAGCGTTTAGAGGCATTACATCACCCATTTACCGCACCGCATCCGGATGATATTGACGATCTCAAAACAGCACGAGCGCAAGCTTATGATTTGATCTTCAACGGGTATGAAATCGGCGGCGGTTCGCGGCGGATTTATCAACGGGAAGTTCAAGAAAGAGTGTTTGAAGCAATAGGTTTATCACCGGAGGAAGCTTACAGTAAGTTTGGCTTTTTGTTGGAGGCGTTTGAGTATGGAACGCCGCCGCATGGAGGCATCGCTTACGGCTTAGACCGGCTGGTGATGTTGCTTGCCGGCGAAGAGTCAATTCGGGATGTGATCGCATTTCCCAAGACACAGCAAGCGCGTTGTTTGCTGACAAATGCGCCGTCTGGTGTGGATGCGAAGCAGTTGAAAGAGTTACACGTCGCTTCGACTTACAAGCCGAAGTCTTGAGGGTTCCTAAAATTGTTAGAGTAATGAGTAATTGGTAATTTTCTATTACTGATTGCTCATTTTTCTATTAGCAGGAAGTTGCTATGAGTCAAATCACCTCATCTGTGGAGCCGGTGAATTTTACACCTGAGCTGCCTACGAGTTTGCCCGATCACACTCAACTTCCCGACTCTGACGGTACTTTTGTGAAAAATCTTCAGGAGCATCCCCAAAGTATTCTGCTGACGGATTCGATCATGCCGGTGTTGCAGCAGTTACATCCAGACGGTCAATATTGTATCGGGCAAGATAGCGGCATTTACTGGCGAATCACTGATCCACCGGAAAGAGGCGCTGAGGCACCTGATTGGTTTTATGTGCCGAATGTGCCGCCGGTTCTCAATGGTGAAATGCGGCGTTCTTATGTGCTTTGGCAGGAATATGTCGCGCCCTTAATTGTGCTGGAATTTGTTTCTGGAAATGGCGAAGCAGAACGAGATACAACGTCGGTTACAGGTAAGTTTTGGGTTTACGAACAGGCTATTCGTGTTCCTTTTTATGCGATTTATGAGGTAAAAAAAGCGCAAGTTGAGGTGTATCAACTCGTTGCCGGTCACTATGAGTTAATCTCTCCTAATGAGCGCGGACACTATGCAATTCCCCCGTTGGGTGTGGAGTTAGGAATTTGGCAAGGGCAATATCAAAATGCAACGCTGCCGTGGCTGCGCTGGTGGGATGAGCAGGGAAATTTATTGCTAACAGGAGAAGAACGAGCGGCAGTTGAGCGACAGCAGAAGGAGTTGGCTCAACAACGTGCTGAAACTGAACGGCAACGTGCTGAGCGGTTAGCAGAGCAGTTGAGGGCGTTAGGGGTTGAGCCTGAAGCGTAGGAGTGAGGAAAGGAAAGATGGGAGAGCAAGCGCAATTGAGCATCCAGCTTGGCGGATAACGCTTTAACTTGCGAGAATGCTCTCTCAAACTTTGGGGATGCCGGCAAGAAATAAACGCGAGTTCAACACTCATTTGCTAATGAGCGAACTGGACGTTAACTATCTCGAATTGAAGAAGCATTTGCCAGATTTTCTGCTGCTTTTTTCATCATTTCAATATCTGCCGGCAACCAAACACGAGGATCGCAGCAGTGATGGGCGATTAATAGTCCCCATAGTCCTTTGAAATTGAGCACCGGCACCACTAAATTCGCTCGAACCTGGATACTGCGGAGAAAGTCTCTGTGGCAAGGGTGGATTGGCTCTAATTCAATATCTGGAATGGCTCGCACTCGTCCCGCTTCATATAAAGCCGCATATTCGCCATTAAAACAATCATCCGCTCCCCTCATTCCAAAGACAGACAACTGCGGAGAACTCAAAGACTCGAAGGTAACTTGCCCTCTCCACTGGAGGTAAAAGTAATATAAAATCACCCGATCAACATCGAGGATTTTTCTCAAGTCATTTGTCGTTTCTTGAACTGTCTTATCTTGAGTGAGTGTTTTAGAAAGACGGTCGGTTATTTTTTGTAAACTTGGATCAGCCATACTATCTAGCTTAAGATTTCTTTTACATCGGTGTCTTGAAGTGTACCCTTTAAGAGTTTAATTCGTTTATTAACGCACAGCACTTATTTTGATTGTTTAGATTTTACAACAAAATGAGGGAGATTGAAGCAAATCTTTTAAGTTTTTTATAAGTTTTATTCCATAATCTCAATAAATAAAAGGCATTCGGAATTCTCGTTTGGGTATTAGGAGACCGGAGTGCGAAAACCTTTGCCAAGCTATGCAAGATTATCAAGTGTTGCAAAAGTTATTTTTATGTGACAGATCGATACTCAGTTTACCCATGTTTTATTGATGATGAAGACCACATTCTCAGCAAAACATACATGACGCGAGTTGAAGGAGAAAATACAAGATTAAGGCATTACTTAGCGTGCCTGATCGTCGAACATTATGTTATTCCAAAAAAGGAAATGCTGAAGCATTCAATTAAGTTGTTACTCTATTATCTCCATGACGGTTTTGTAACTCTTCCCGGCTAATTCATCCCGCAAATATGCAACGCCAACATTACATCTGTGCTGCTCTTCCCAAGCGTTAGTTTTTTAGCTCGCTACATTCAGCAATAAAATCAACGAAAGTTCGCACTTTCGATGAAAGATATTTGCGGCTAGTATACACAGCATAAAGCATATTAGCCGGCAAACGATAATCCAGCATCACCCTTTCTAGATGTCCGGCAGCAATATCGTCTTCAATCAGCCAAGTTGGTAAGAATGCCAGACCCATTCCATCCATTACCGCGTTGTGTATCAGATTTTCATTGTTAGTCCGCAGCACCGACGACCCAATCTTAACGCTTTCTTTTCCCGTTAGTCCTTCAAAAGGCAGTTCACCCTCTGAAAGTGACAAATACGAATAAGTAATCATAGCGTGCTGCGATAAATCTTTCGGTTTTAAAGGGTATCCAGCTTTGCGAAGGTATGACGGAGAGCCTACTAAGTAAAATGGAATAGATGCAATTGGATGTGCAATCAGGTTACTAGGAGGAGATTGAGTCACTCTCAAAACCAAATCAAACCCTTCCTCTACTACGTTAACCATCCGCCCACTTAAGTCAATGTCTAAGGAGACTGCGGCAAACTGTGCCTGATAATTAGCAAGTATCTTCGTAAATGTGCGATTGGCAAACCAAACTGGGGCACTAATTTTTAGCACCCCACTAGGGACAATTGTGGCTCGGCTGACCGTTGCTTCTACTTCATCCAGGCTATCCAACATCTCGCAACATTGTTCAAAATAGACTTTCCCGATTTCAGTCAAGCTTAAATGCCGGCTGGTGCGATTTAGCAAGCGACCGCCCAAGTGCTGCTCTAGGTGCATAACGTGTTTGCTAGCCATTGCAGGAGACATTTCCATGCGATCGGCGGCAGCAACAAAGCTTTTCAGTTCTACAACTGTGCGAAACACCCGCATACTCACTAATGTATCCATTTTGCCCTCGCAACATCAACTCATAGGAAATGATGCATCAACATTTTAGCTATTGATGAACTAATAGTGTACGAATATAGTGAGTTATAGAGGCCCCATAGCCAATACCATCAAACAGAATTTCGATATGACAATGCCTACATTTCCAACCTACTTTGTTTCTCACGGTGGCGGCCCCTGGCCCTACATGAAAGACCAATTTGGTCAAATGTTTGATCGGCTCGAAACTTCGTTACAGGATATACCTCGCCAATTAGGAGCGACACCCAAGGCAGTGTTAGTGATTTCGGGGCATTGGGAAGAAGAAGACTTCACTGTTTCGGCAAGTCCAAATCCTCCGATGATTTACGATTATTCAGGATTCCCCGCGCATACATACCAAGTTAAATATAGTGCCCCAGGTTCACCGGAATTGGCAATTCGCGTCCAATCGCTGATTCAGGGTGCTGGATATTCAGTCCATCTTGACCCGAAACGCGGCTTTGACCACGGTACTTTTACGGTGATGTACCCCATGTATCCGCAAGCACAGATTCCTGTTGTTCAGCTTTCGCTCAAGCGAGGCTATGATCCGAAACTTCATTTGGAAGTAGGACAAGCATTGGCTCCGTTGCGAAAGGAAGGTGTACTAATTATTGGTAGTGGATTGAGCTATCACAACCTCAGGAATTTTGGGTCAAAAGGTGCAGAAGCATCACAGCAATTTGATGATTGGCTTCAGCAGACGCTCGTACAATCTGAGCCAACACAGCGGGTTGATAAACTTATCCATTGGGCTAAAGCACCGGCTGCACGATTAGCTCACCCACAGGAAGACCATTTATTACCATTGATGGTCGCAGTTGGCGCAGCTCAAAACGAGCCAGGCGTTTGTGTTTATCATGATGAAAACCTCTTTGGTGGTATTGTTTCGTCTAGTTTTCAATTTGGCAACGCCGCAGCCTAATTCTTGATTGTTTTCTATTTATTTGAGTACAATTTGAGGTTTATCCCATGTCAAATATTACTAGACAAACCAAAATTGGTTTAAAGATAAGTATCTATTTTTGTTTATTTTTATTGGTTGTTAGCCTGTTTTTCATGCGGAATAACTGGTCTACTGCCGGGGCTTGGATGGGTAGATTAAGTATTTATGTTTTTTGGTTAATTGCTATAGCTGGAATTTTGAAAAGATTTAGAGTCAAAGGATTTTTGTATAAAGTGCAGCAAGTTTTGATAGCTAATCGTCGCCAGCTTGGAATTTTGATGTTTATGCTTGGTTTGACTCATTTTTTTTGGTCTAAAGTCTTTGATAACATTCTTCACGGGTCTCCCCAGAATATTCCCACTTATCAACCTTTGGGTTTGTTAGCTTTATTTTTGTGTTTGCCTTTGGCTATAACTTCAAATAGATTTTCGGTTAAAAAGCTAGGCAAATTCTGGCAAATTCTGCATTATTTGGTTTATCCAGTAATGTTTATATTGGCTTTTCATACCAGTTTGCAAGGTAAAGATTTTCAAATTTTGGGGATTTATTTTAGTCTGGGGAATACTATTTTTTATGGACTTCCCAGTTTAACTATTCTAATTTTGCAGATAGTTTCTCACTTTTATGACAAAAAGATGAAAACCAGAGCTGTTTAAAAAGGTGCAGCCTGATAGTTTGTCTTCATCACTGTTATGCCAATCATTACGGAAATAGTGAATTTCTGCAAACCTACCAGCAATTATGCAACGCCAAATGTTTGATGTCACTTTAGCAACAAAATCGTAGACAGACTATGGAAAAAGGCAATCGTCAACTAAAACGGATTCTGAGCCGAAGACAGATACTTGTTTTATTCAGGGTAGCTGGAACTGCAACACTTGTTGGATGTCTACCTAGAAGATCCAACACAGCGCAGCTACAGTCGAGTGTACCTGTGCAAGCATCATCTACAGCCGATCCAACCTTGCCGGCGTGTATCGTAAGTCCGGAACAGATTGAAGGTCCGTATTATGTAGATGAGAAGCTTAACCGCTCTGATATCCGATCCGATCCCTCAGATAATTCGGTGAAAAAGGGGATGCCACTTCAACTGACGCTGCGCCTGACTCAGGTTAGCAGTAGTGGCTGCACACCAGTTAAAGATGCAATCGTGGATCTTTGGCATTGTGACGCCCTAGGTGTCTATTCGGATGCGAAAGATCGCAGTTTCACTACCATTGGGAAAAAGTTCTTACGCGGGTATCAAGTGACGGATGCCGATGGAACTGTGCAGTTTACAACTATTTATCCTGGTTGGTATGAAGGTAGATCAGTCCATATGCATGTTAAAGTTCGCACAAATGCCACATCAGGCAAGAGTTATGAGTTTACGACACAGTTGTACTTGGATGACTCAATCACGGATCTGGTACACGCACAGGCACCATATGCCAGCAAGGGACAGGGTAGGTTGAAGAATGCTGACGACATGCTCTTTAGCGCCGGTGGAGAGAAATTGTTGCTCACACTCACTAAAACAAACCAAGCTTACGCAGCAACGTTCAATATTGGGATTCAGCCAGTTTGATAGTACAGTTAGACCAATTTAATATGGAGCTGCATAGGATAGACGAGTAGCTCCCTAGGTAAAAAGCAGGTGCATTGGACACCTGCTTTGCAATTCGTTGGTCGGAGAATATTATTCAAGAGCTTCAACCACCCCATTCTCCCGAACTCAACCCGCTCGAGAGGCTTTGGCAGCTCCCCAAACAACTACTTAAAAATGAACTGTTTTCTTTTTTACAAGCTTTAAGCGATAGCGAAGCGCTGCTGCGTTCGCCCTAGGCGTCTCCCCTGGGAGAAGCGCAGATCGCATGATGGTCGCAGTTGGTGCAGCTCAAAACGAGCCAGGCGTTTGTGTTTATCATGATGAAAACCTCTTTGGAGGTATTGTTTCGTCTAGTTTTCGATTTGGCAACGCCGCAGCCTAATTCTGAATTGTTTTCTCTTACATTACTTGAAAAATGGAATTGTACCCATACCGGCCTAATTCATCCCGCAATTATGCAACGCCCTCTATAATTAATTGCTAACAACTGATGTAGAGACGATGCAACCAACGCTTCTACATCAGTTATCTTGTGTTGCTACTGTAGGAATGCACCCAGGAAAAATCACAAACGAGGAACCCTGGAATTTTAAATTTTGAATGGTGAATGTTTAATTTTCCAACCGGCGTCGTAAGTTAGCCATTTGTTGCCGAGCCTTAAGGTGATTGGGAGTAATTCTCAACGCTCGGTCATAAGAAGCGAGCGCATCTTCATACCGGCCCAGCTGCTCTAGGGCCAAGCCACGATTGTACCAAGCACTCGCAGGGCCGGTATCGGTTCCCCATTGACCCTTGCTTTGCAGCGCTCGCTCATAAGCGTTAATCGCGTTTTCATACTGTCCCAACTGCAAAAGCGCGGTAGCCCGGTTATACCAAGCCAGGGCAAATTCAGGATTAACGGTGGTCGCTTTGTCAAATGCTGCAATCGCTTCTTCTTTACGATCCAACTTCCACAATACTGAACCTTTGTAACTCCAAGCAGACTCAAGGTTTTCGTTGCCCCAATCCCGATCAAGTTCAATCGCCTTATCAAACGCCTGATTGGCTTCTTCGTTGCGATCAAGCTGCTTGAGCACCATTGCCCGTTCAAACCAAGCGAGAGAGTAATCTGATTTGAGTTCTATTGCCCTCTGCAAAGCTGCAAGCGCATCGTCATACCGGCCTAATTCTCCAAGTACAACCCCTTTGCCGGTTAGAGCAGCGGCTGAGTCCGGTCTAAGGCTGATTGCTCGATCATAAGCGGTGAGCGCTTCTTCATACTGTTTTTTGCTTAGCAGGAACTGCCCTCGGTTTAGCCAGTAATTAATATCTCCAGATTCAGTGGGGGCAACTTGCTCACCGGATGCCGGTGCCGGCTGAGGCGATTGGGCGGGTTGTCCACCGGATGCCGGTGCCGGCTGGGGCGATTGAACGGGTTGCTCACCGGATGCCGGTGCCGGCTGGGGCGATTGGGCGGGTTGCTCACCGGATGCCGGTGCCGGCTGGGGCGATTGGGCGGGTTGGCCACCGGATGCCGGTGCCGGCTGGGGCGATTGGGCGGGTTGGCCACCGGATGCCGGTGCCGGCTGGGGCGATTGGGCGGGTTGCTCACCTGATGCCGGTGCTGGCTGGGGTGATTGGGCGGGTTGCTCACCTGATGCCGGTGCCGGCTGGGGTGATTGGGCTAGCCGATCGCTGACGGCGAAAACCGGCACTTGAACCCATAAACTGACAGCAGCGGTCGTGATGCAGATGCATTGAAGGGTGCGCTTCATGACTGTATGATGTGGGTTTAATCATCCCAAATTGTAACAATCTGTCTGTTTTTCTAAAATTATCTTTCACTGTAAATTCTTTGCAGAGAGTACAGAAGAGCAGAGTCAGGAATGCTCAGACCCGTTACGGAAAAATTTACACAGCAAAATTATTTGTCCGACTGAGAGTAAAACTTTGCTAAATATCAAACAGCAAGTGCCTTCGAGCGTGCCGGCGAACAGTTAAAGAAGAGGCCGGTTACACGCTTAGTCATAATCTCAGGCGATGCCGATAGACTGAGAAAAACAAGAAACTGAGAGAGCGGGTGCACAGGAACGTCGGCGGGAAAATAGCCACGAATAACGGGCACCAGAAGTCCGGAAGCGCAGTTCATCAAGCAAAGGATAGCGAGTCGCCGCAATGAACGGAGAAATCAATATTAAAAGACTCACGCCCATCGCTACCCACTAACAATTTAATCACCTAAATTCCAAGAAGACGCGATTAAGTGAATCAGCATTTAACTTTACGACTGGATAGGGAAAAAAGCTGTCTGTCTTTGCCGGCTTTCCCCCTATCCTTACAGGGTCCGGCTTTTTATTTAGCCGGTCGGCAGTCCCGAAGTCCGTGGTTCAAACACTTATATTTTCGCTTTCTCTTTCCTGCTTTCCCTTATCCTTGATCCCTGATCCAATAGCCCATACCCCACGCTTAGCATCGGTGTTTTTTGCGATCTGGCAAGGTTGCACTACACAGCTCGGTATTTGTCAGGATGGCGTCCTTAATGTTAGCGCCTTCCAAGTTTGCACGAACCAGTTTAGCCCCTGTTAGGTTGGCTTGAACCAGATTCGTTCCTTTGAGATCAGCTTCCTCTAAAGAGGCACCCTCTAAGTCAGACTGGGATAAATCAGCCCCTTGAAGGCTGGCGCGAGTCAGATCAGCGCCTCGAAGGCTAGTGCGGCTTAAGTTTGTTCCTCTAAGGTTGGCTTCTCGAAGGGAAGCATTTCTGAGGTTAGCGCTACTCAGGTTGGCGCTACTCAGGTCTGCTTCTCGGAGGTTGGCTCCCACTAACTCGGCACTCACCATGTAGGCGCTTGCTAGATTCGCGCCTCGGAGGTTGGTATTTTCTAGATAAATATTTCTTAAATCAGTATTACTGAGATCAACTCCCGCTAAGTCTGAAGCCGATAGTTGAGCTAGTAGCAGGTTGGCTCCGGTGAGGTTAGCACGGGTGAGATCAGAGCCAGTGAGGTCTGCTCCATTGAGGTCTGCTCCGCGCATATCAGTATTCACCAAGCTGGCACCATTCAAGTTAGTGCCGGTGAGGTTAGCGCTTCTGAGATCCGCACCGACCAAGTCAGCCTGTCGCAGATCGGAACCCGTGAGATCCGCTCCACGCAAGTCAACACCGGCTAGGTTTGCTCCCACTAAGTAGCTTCCTCGCAGGTTGGCTCCTCTGAGATCGCAAGATTGACAAGTGTTGGTGTTGAGCAATTGGTTAACGCCTGGGTAACTTGTGGCGTGCACCACTGCGGCTAACCATACAGACGCTAACAGGGTGGCGATTCCCAATAAGGCCGGTGTCAAAAACCTTGGCTTTGACAGCCAAGCCTTGAACCAACGTCTAGTAGGGGCATTGCTACGTGTAGATCTAGACAGGGAGCGCACTACAGGGCTGAGCATTTTAGGTTTAAGCGTGTTTTTCCCAAGTTGCGGCAAGGTGCCTTGATCTCATCCAGGGGATGGATAGGCGTTTGGTTGTGGCAGTCAACCTTTGTAGAGACGCATTGAGTGCATCTGCAAGTTTCCAGCCGGCCTAGTAATCTTACCATTAATGTTAAACTCTATTTAAACCCATCTTAGAACCTATTTAACATCATGGCTAACAAAAAATGGACAACAAGACGGTTATCCGTAGGCTTTAGCAAAGAAGAATCAGAAATTTTGGAAACATATTGTGAAATGACCGGCAGAACTTACACTGACGTGATTAGAGAGTGTGTAAGGAAGCTCAAGCCCTCAATTGTTCAAGAAAATTTATCAAAATCTTAGCAATGCTGCCGGTTCCATTTGGAAGTTTGGGGCAAATAGCCGCCGCGAATTCAGAATTTGCGACGGATGGAGGCAGACTTGACTGAAGAGATTAATCAGCTTTGTCAGCGATTGACCGATTGAGTCCTGAGCCAGGGGGTCAGTCAAAAAGTTAAGTATTTCGGAAGTTATACAGTTGAGTTCTGGAAAAACTGCAACTTTTTTCTGGACATTCCGCTTTTTTAAGCTCTATTAGAGGGACTAATCGCCCATCAATAGAGAAATGATAAGAAATACTTTACAGCTTAAAGCAAAAAATATAGGGATTAGATATGAATGAAGAAAATGGTTTTGAGTTAGTAGGGTGTGAGGAAAATGCTGTTTTATCAGTAGATATTAATTCTATGACCAATCGTTATCTGATCGCCCACCCGATGTTTACAGCCGGCGAACTTATGGCAGAGATTAGGAAAAGATTTCTAAATGGCTTATCTGAAGAAGACAGAAAAACTTTGCTGGAAGAGGGTTTACCCTGTCAAATTTTGAGACCGGGTAAAAGCTGGCAAGCGGGAAACGTTCGAGTGAGAGTTCTTCTAGAAGTTTCTAGTGACGAACCAGAAAATGGTCGGTTAGAAGTGCCTTCTTACGATATGCGCCACATTGTGAACGGAGACAAGAAATAAGAGGGGCAAAGAGGGAGTTTTAGATTAACTTCAGCATTTGGGCAAATAGATTATTACTTCGTAATGCGCTCCCTATGCCGGCACTCTCTGATACCAATTTTATTTTGTGAGCAATGAGCAGGGTTTGAGCAAGGAATTTTTAACGACAGATGATAGCGTAGCGTGCCGGCAGGCATACACAGATGAGTTAATGGTTGGTGTCAAAGATATGTTTTCATAATTTGATCAACTTGGGATACCGGCACGTCTTAACGGGATTCGTTTTGGAGAACTGTTTTCACCAAAGCTTCTGCCTCTGCCGGCAGTTCAGTCACAAGGCGAATGGGTATTGCTTGTGTAGAAGCGTACTGAGCGTAATCTGAGGTTAGAAAGATCGCATAGTCGTCAGCATCAGCCGTCAGTTGAGCAGCCATCGCTAATGATATAGCTTTGATATAGTTGCGAACACTAACGGCTTGATCGCCGATCAATTCACCGCCGGTGAGAACGGTATTCGGTTTTGTTGCCTGATCAATTGTTGCGGCGGGATCTTTAATACTTAAATGAGTTCCCCCAACAAACCCAACTAGCCATTTGGAAGAGGGAAGTTTAGAAAAAGCGAGTATCTGTTCGCTTAAAGCAGGAGTTGTCTTATCAGCAGATCCGGTAACAATGAGGGTAGGAACTTGCACTTTGTTTAAGCCGGTTTCGCCAAAAATTATTGAGCTAATTGGATTCATTGCCATTGCTCGTTTAATGCGTGGATCGTATAGTTGATAGGTGTTTTCTGGAAGTCCGCCGGCAATACACTGTAGCCCGACTCCCGGACTCAATCTGACCAAATCGCTCTGACAGCGCTGTTTTACACTGGCTATTTGTAACTCGCCTCCAGCAATAGACAGAGCGGTTCCACCCCCCATTGAATACCCAATTACCATGACATTATCAGTTGCGAGTTTGCCTTCGAGGGGGCCGGCTGATAGGTTTAATTTTTCTAGTTCATCTAAAGTAAAACTAATATCTTTGGGGCGATTTAAAAACTCATCGGGTTGCAGAAGAGAACCGCCAGCGAGTGCTGTATTCACTTGCGTGGTGTTGCTGCCGATATGTTCGACGACAGCAACCACGTAACCATGTGATGCTAAATGATTTGCCAAATAGCGCAACTCTGTTCGGTCAGATCCCAAACCGTGAGTGAACACAATCACAGGTTTTTCAGCAGTTGCACCGGCTGATGAGTAGAGATCAACTGGAACATTGCGCTGACGCTGCGAATCATTGAGGTTTAAGCTAAGCACCTGTACCGAAGCGGTTCCTGGTTGAGAGGGGTCAAACGGTAAATTTAACTGAATTTCGCGAGGGGTTAATTGAGGAGCAATCGCGGCCATAAACCGCTGAGTTTGCCAAAAAGGAGTGTTCAAGCTTCCCATCACTTCAAACGCCCGATCCAAGTCAATATTGAGGCGCTGACTAGGGTAAGATTCGATAAAGCTAATAATGGAAAGACCGGCTGGATCTTTTGCCCCCAGTACCAGTGCGGCTCGAAGTGCTTGCACACCGGCTGCATCCTTTCGGGGCGTAATCGTGGCTAGATCGGCTAAGATGGTGCTACCAATCCGAGTATTCAGCAAGTTGCTGATCGCTACAACATTGAGGGGCACTTTTGTTTTCAGCGCTGCTAAAATTTTGCTCCGCTTTTCAGACGATAAGGTATTGGCATAACTTTGCAAAGCCGGCGGTACTTTTCCGGTTTCAGCAATTTTTTTAAGGTCGGCAACATCAAATGATGCCGTAAATGGGCCTTTATGAACGACAACGGTTTCTGCCGCTTGTGCAGATTTTGTTAACCCTGTCAGGTTAGTAATGGCAAGCGCCCAGACAAGGCCGGCAGCTCCTTTAGCCCATTTCAAGTTTGGTAGCATCAACGTTCCTCATAATTTCCGCTTTGAGACTATAGCGGATTTTTAGGTATGGTATCGGTTAATCAGCAGTTCTTCCAAGATATTAACTGAAAAAATATAAATTTCTGCGTTTATGGTGTCGGTAGCACACCTGCTTTCCGGTTGTAAAAAGGTTGGAGTTTTTCTAAAAAATTGCCCTCAAGACAGAATTTCAAGTCATTGGAGCTAGATGTTTAAAAACAGTTTATTCAAAATCCCTATTTAAGAAAACGCTCACTTTTTGCACCGGCAGCCCCTTTACAACTGCACGGATGTCGGTATGATAACCGCAGAAGTTTAAAGGAGCCTCAGCAATGCCTCAGATTCAACACCTGGTTTTACTCAAGTTTAAACCCGAAGTCGTACCAGAAAAGATTGCAGAACTCTTCAAGCAACTTAGTGAACTCCAACAAGTGATTCCAGGCATCACCTATTATGCCGGTGGCTCATATTCGAGTTCTGAAGGACTGAATCAAGACTACACCCACGGGTTTGTGATGACGTTTGAGAGTGCCGGTGCGCGTGATGCTTATCTACCCCATCCGGAACACGAGCGAGTCAAAGCCGCGCTCCTCCTGTGTTTAGATGGCGTGATCGCCTTTGATTTTGAAGCTTAGCCGGTTTCTTCTATCATGCATCCTGCATTCTGAATAGCCGGCTATTGGGGTGATCTTTGTCACCAGGCTTGAAACCAAGGAATCACAAGATGTAGGAAATTTACATCACCCCACCATTTGGAGATAAAAGCCATACTTACTCTACGGGGTCAGCCAATTTTAAAAGATTGTACAGGTGATGATGATTCGCAAAATTGTTTTAAAGGTTTTGAGAACGGGTTATCTGAGTGTTGAAATGGAAGAACAGCTACAGCAACTTTTTCATTCAGGGTGCAGCTTGGATGAGATAGACGCTCTGGCAGATTTGCAGTATGCTGTGATGGCCGGCCATGTCGAGCGAGCTTCCTGTCAAGCCAGAGAGAAATGTTTGCTTAATCCGTATAAGAAGGATAAAAATATTTTTCAAGGTTTAGGCAACCAGATGAACGAGTTATCACAAATAAGGTGAGCATTGGCTAGCTAATCACTCTTTTTGAAATCCTCATCTCTTATGAGTTCGTGAAAAAATAATCAAATTATCAGGATCAATGCTGAGAATTTTGTGAATATTACCGAGCCTACTGAGAATTAAGAAATTTTTAAATAATAGGGTCGCAATGTATTGCGCCTTAGTTCAAGTGCAATTATCATTTTTTTGTTTAGTGAAGAAATGACCAAACTGTGAGGAAGGTAATAGCCTGAGAAAAAAGACTAGACACCGGCATCATTTTTCTAGTAATTTCAAGAATGGATGATGCCGGCGCTGCATCAAGCGATGAGATTACGCGCCCAAGCAACACACCGATCTGCTTGATCGAACCAAAACTCAGAATTCCAGTAGACATAACAACTGGTTTCACACAATAGCAGTGGTAACTGATGGGTATCCATCCGCTTTTCTTGCACTGCTAAATCATAGTCTTGACTCAACTGTTCGACAGCCATCAGTACCCGTTGTCGGCGATCACCTTCATTCCAACTTTGATGCCCGCCAATCCAAGATCCGCCGGCAGGCTTTAATTTAACCTCAGTAGAAGGGCCATTTTGCAAGTATTTATCGATATACCGGCTGACTGTCATAAACTCGATATCTTGCCAAGATGTTGAGTTACGAAACATCGGTGCAAATGTGTTGCGAAAATACTCAAACATCATCACATTTCCATTTTCGCCATCAGAAGTTGGTACGATTAACGGCGGCACATCCCCATCTTGCAATACCTTCCCGCGATAGCGGATGTCATTAATACAACCATCCACATTGTGGCCACTTTGCTGCCGGATGCCCATGTCTGTATCGCGCACCACACATAGGATACGTTCGGTTTCTCCGCCTGATTCTACAACCAACCAATGTACGCGGTTTTCCAAAGCCGGCACACTCCATCCTTCAGGATGTTCTAATGCTGAATTCGGTAAAATAATCCACTCATAGCCACATTTTTTCAGCAGACGAATAAACCGCAACGCTTCGGCTGGATTGCCGGTCATTCCCATTTCCGGGGGCCAAAATCCCCGCACGCGTGACAGCGCTTCTTGACCAAAAAGGTTGGCAAATACGCGCCGCCATTCCATGATTTGCCCTTCATGATCGCGTTCTGGGGTAGCGGGAAAATAGCAATGACTGTAAGCGGTGCCGGCAAATTCTACGGCGTCGGGATGGTTGCTTAAAACGCGACGCCACAAACCAATCACATCGCCCATCACTTCACCATCGACATGAAGATGATTGAAGATGCCGGTGCTCAGTCGTGCCAACTCTTCCAGCAATACGCCCGAATAATCTACCATGATGCGTGGAGAATGCCCTTCCTGGGTCAATATTTCCACATATCGGGCAGGATTTTTGTAGGCTTGGGCAAACCATTGGGCGTTCCAGTGTTCCTCAGAATTTGGTTCGCCATTTAGCATTTTTTCTAGATTGCCGGTGAGGTGATCGCCCACCCAAATTGGGGGCTGATGCATATGCAACCAGGGGACAAACACGGCTAGGGGATTTGGGTTCATTAGAGTGGCCTTGCACTTAGCAATTAGTAAACATTAAATGTCAGATCAACTTCTCCCGTTTAACCCTCTCTCCGAACTATCACAGATGCGAAATCATTCTTCGAGAGTAAAAATCTAGGCTGATTCCCTATTTTGAAGAAAAATTTATTTCTTTTGTTTTCTTTGTAGGGTCAGGTTAGGGAAGAGTAGAAGAGGATTAAGAAGAACTAAGAAACTCTGTTACGTGGCTAAAGTTCTTTTCACTTTATTCATCTTAGCCGGCTGATTCACATCTTGCCCCATAAAAATCTCAGATAATTTTCCACACTTCTAGCACTTCTCAATTTAGTGCAATACATCTTTTAGGCTGCCAAGCCTAGATCTCTTACTAATTTGCGCCCCTACATAGCGTATGAATACGAATTAGAACCGCTATATTATATGAGTATTCAAGAACAAAATCGGCTTTTTCTCTAAAATTTACAATCTAAAATATAAAATCTAAGCACTGACCTCAAATTGCTAGTTTGGACAAGTCGTGATCGGGTTGCCGGCTAAAAATTTTCATCAAGGTTTAAATTATCTTTAAATCTGCTAAGGAACTGACTGTTTTACCGGCAGGGATATCGTCACCTCGGTTTTCTCACCTTCTTGAGAATTCACATTAATTTTTCCTTCGTGTTTTTCAATAATTTTAAAGCAAATCGCCATCCCTAATCCTGTCCCTTGTCCCACCGGCTTTGTGGTAAAAAATGGGTCAAAAATTTTATCTATAATCTCTGGGGGAATTCCAGAGCCATTATCTCGAATTCGCACTTGTATTTGAGAAGAAGAAACTGTTTCTGTCAGAATAGCAATTTCTTTATAAGGTTGCTGTTTTTGCTCTTGCAGCGAATCAATAGCATTGCCAATGATATTCATAAAAACTTGGTTTAACTGAGCCGGCGAACATTCAACTAGCGGTAAATTTCCGTATTTTTTAATAACAGTAATTCCTTCCGGTGTAATTCGGTTACTTAAAATCAAAAGCGTACTATCGATGCCTTCATGTAAATTAACTTTTTTTACCTCAGATTCATCAAGTCGCGAGAAGTTTCGCAGGGATAAAACCAGCTGTCGAATTCGCTCGGCTCCCATTTTTATAGAATTTAGCAGCTTGGGCAAGTCTTCAATCAGATACTCTAATTCGATTTCTGATGTTTTAGTTTGAATTTCTGGTGTGGTATTCGGATATTGCTGCTGATAAAGCTCTACTAAATTCAGCAAGTCTTGCAAATACTCTTGAGCATATTTAATATTGCCGTAGATAAAGCCGGCGGGATTATTAATTTCATGAGCGATCCCAGCCACCATTTGACCGAGACTCGACATTTTTTCTGTTTGAATCAGTTGCGCTTGAGTTTTTTGCAGTTCGTGCAGCGCTTGTTGCAACTCGGTGGCTTTTTCTCTCAATTGCGCTTCCGATTCTCGCACAGCATCTTCTGAACGTTTGCGGTCGGTGATATCTTGAAAAATTAGCAGCGAACCTCCCTCGCCACTGCGTCCGGTAATGGGTGCGACGGTTACTTCCAGAAATCGGAAGCTGCTATCACCGGCATCAATTTGGAAAATTTTTGGGGAAAAGCGTGTTTCAGAAGTCGAACAGCGGTTGATAAAGTCTATTAAACTTTGGCGTTCCGATTCAAGGAAAAATTGCCCAAAAAACGTTCCAATCGCCTCGCGTTCGCTTATCCCCAGGAATTCCTCAGCATATCGGTTCCAAGTCAAAATGGTTGCCGCTTCATCGACGGCGACAACCCCGATGGGAGCGCGATCTAGCAGTCGCTCCATATACTGCGCCGGCTGTGGCGGCGGCGCAGAAGCGTTAGATAAGCTGGCTTGGGCTGCTATTAGCATAGAGCGATAGCTGCGGCGCTGCTTAGTTCGGGTAATCGCTTCTTGTAAAGCGATGACCAAAGCCTCGCCTTCAGCAGTTGACCGGCAGCTGACTTGATTGCCTAGGAAGGGTGAAAATTGCAATGCTTGCTGCATCTGCTGGTGGAAAGCTGGATGGCTGAGAATCAGCACAGCCAAGTCTTTATCCACAGATTGAACGCGCTGGGCAATATGTACCGGCTCACTCACAAGTGAACCGAGCACGACCACGTCTAGATTAATTTCTCCCGCCTCCAAGCTTTGCAGCAACGGTTCAGGATCTAGTTCAAACTCAACCAATTCCTCTGGCAATAAGCTGAGGCTTTTATGAAGTACCGTCAAGGTAGCGGGGTCTACCTGCACCATGACGATTTTACCTGCCATTTCTTAATCTCCCAGCAACGGTAGACCGAGCAGTGCCCGACCAGCCCATGTTCGCAGGATATCAGTTGTGGGGGACATGACGTGAGCGGCACGCGCATCACGCAGCAGGCGCTCTAACTTAGAACCGTCTCGGTAATTAATGCCGCCGGTTATTGTCATCACTTCGTTCACAACATTAACGGCACAATCAGCCACTTCTGCTTTCGCTGAGCAGAGCGCTGCTAGGGTATTCGGGCCACCTGAGTCAGCTTCAGTGGCTGCATAATAAATCAGCCGGCGAGTTCGCTCTACCACGCTCCATAATGTGCCCAGCCGGTGTTGCATCACAGGTGTCTGACCGAGGGTTGAACCGCTGTGGGTATAGTAGCGTTTAGATAAGTGAATCCGCGCTTCTTCTAAAGCTGCACTGGCGACACCTAAATAAGTGCCGGCCATTGCGACTAAGAAATAAGGGGCGACAACGTTAAATACATACCAAATTTGATCGCCTTCTGCACCGAGAAGATCCTGGCGCGGCACCGGCACATTTCGCAGTTCTGCTGAGCATGAAGAGTTGCCCCGCATTCCTAAGCCGGCCCAAGGTTTCCCCCAGATCAGTCCTTCTGCGCCATTGGATATCATCGCGCAGGAAAACTCTCCCACGGCATTAGCATCTGCTGCTGTGGTGGAAATCACGTATGAGTCCGCGTATCCGCCGTTTGTAATAAAAGACTTCTGTCCGTTGACGCGAAACATTGCCGGCGACTCTACCGTTAATTGGCACTGCGGAAGATAGAAGTGTGCGCCGCTTCCCGGTTCACTCAGCGCTAAGGTGGTGAGGTGTTTGCCTTGGCAGATCGGTTCCACATAACGCTCTTGTTGGTAGGGAGTGGCTTTGGCGGCAAGCACTGCTGTACCGACACTGTGCATTCCAAAACAAAGTGCGGTTGAGGCGCACTCGCCTCCCAGTATTTCACAAACTTGTGTCAGTGCTAAAAGACCTTGTCCCAGACCTCCCTTTGCTTTTGGTACGACTAAGCCACCCAAGCCGGCTGCCTGCATGGCGCGAATTCCTTGCTCTGGCCAACAGGCATCTCGGTCTACTTTGATTGTCTCGATCGCAACAACTTCGTGTGCGATGTCCCGCGTGCTTTCCAGAATTGTTTCAAAACTGAAAGGATTCTTTTTTTGACTGATAGCAATCATTTTTTACCTTCTATCAGAAGCAGTTTTATAAAGATTCTAAAACTTGACTGTAGTAACCCCTAACCGAGTTCCATCAGTTAAGTCCTTCTTTGATGCACATTCCCAGAGTTTTTTCGCCTAATTAGTTGAGTGGAAGCGCTTACAACCTTAAACTATGCGGTTTCCCGACTCCCCAAAACTTTATGAGTCTATCCTTACACAATTCGTGCCGGCTGTTAATTTCTCCAATTTTCTCTGTAACAGAGCTATCCTCCCCAGTGTGCACCTTAGACTTGCCGGCTAAAAATTTAAGGGCAAGACCCTGAGCCATTCCTCTGTATTAGCGCAGGTTTATACTCACTAACATTGCTTTATTAAGAATAGTTTATCAGTTAATCATTGTCATTGTAAAGTATGCACCTTCTGAGCGTTTCAAGCTTTCAGACAATTTCACTACAGCAATTGCCTGAGATCACCTCAAACATACAGGCAGCTATAAAAGCAGATGGGTTAAACTTTTATATTTTATAAGACTGATAAAGTTTTTAAATGGCATCCAAAATCAACGGTTATTTTCTGAAACAGCATCTATCTAGGGGATGAGTTTATTCTAAAGAGATTAAGATTATTGAATACAAATAGCGCTCAGAGGTCTTTGCATCGGCGGTGCCTGCACCCGGATGTGCGTAGATTATTCAGTCCTACCACACGCCTGCCGGTAATGGTGGGATGGCACAGTTGTCTGGATAACCCCAGAGGAAATTACTCTAGAGGAGAAAAGACCATAATTGCTGTGAGGCGATCACTCTCTGCGCCAAGAGCAATCGCTCACCTCAAAACAGCCTTCTAAAACCTTAGCGTTCGAGCTGTTCCATCATCAGAAAAACGCTGCTCTCCCACACCGGCAACTTGTACAATCACCTCACGGGAGGGTGGGTTGTAGTTCCCCTCACGCGCGGCAATTTCAACAATGGTTTGTTGCCCTTCGGAATGCACGCGATAAGTTGTTGTTGTCCAAGCGCCGGCTGCGAATTCAAAGGTAGTTCCGTCATCTTCATAGAGCGTAAATTCCCCATTTCCCGGCCAAATTCGCAAGGTTAATTCATCTAGGGGACGCTCATCAACGTGTTGCATCACCGGCATCATGGGAATAATCGCGCCCTCCCGTACATAAAGCGGCATCCGTTCTAAGGGTGCGTGTGCCAAAATGTGCGTCGATCCTTCGTAACGCTCACCACTCCACCAGTCATACCACGCGCCTTCAGGCAAATAAACTGCCCGGTGTTCAACGCCTGGACGATAGATGGGGGCGGCCATTAGGGAAGGGCCAAGCAAAACTTGATCGTAAAGCTTATAAGTGGTGGGATCGTTCGGAAAATGATAAACTAGCGGTCGCAGAATCGGTGCGCCGGTGGATGCAGCCTCCGAGAAAAGCGTGTAAATGTAAGGCAGCAGCCGGTAGCGCAACTCGATGTATTCGCGGCAAATTTTCTCGACGCGATCGCCAAACACCCACGGTTCATGCCGTGCGGTACTCATTGCAGAATGCCCGCGCATCAAAGGATAGAGCATTCCCACTTGCATCCATCGGGCGAATAATTCTGCCGTGGCGTTACCGGCAAACCCACCAATATCGCATCCGACAAATGCCACTCCCGAAAGCCCCATATTGCACAGCATGGGCAATGACATTTCCAGGTGTTCCCACAGCGATTGATTGTCACCCATCCAAACGGATGACCATCGCTGAATGCCGGCATACCCGGATCGTGTTAGCACGAATGATCGCTGGGTGGAACGGTGCCGGTTTAAGCCTTCCTGACACGCCTGTGACATCATCAATCCGTACAAATTATGCACTTCTGCATGAGTGGCGCGTTCCTCATCTGGGCCTTGGGGTGCATCCTGGGGAAACCAGATTTTATTACCCGGATCTCCAAATGGTCGGTCGTCAAGTGCCGGCTCATTCATATCATTCCAGATGCCGGCGATTCCGATATCCGTTAGGCTTTTATGCCAGTCACCCCACCATTTGCGAACATCAGGACGGGCAAAATCGGGAAAAACGGCCTTATCCGGCCAAACGTAGCCGTGGAATAACTGACCATCAGCTTTCCGCACAAAACAGTCGTTTTCGACTCCCTCATCAAAAACTGGGTAATCTCCCTCTGGTTCATACTTCACACCTGGATCGATAATCGTCACGGCTTTGAAGCCATTTTGCGCCAAATCGCTAACTAACTGTTTGGGATCGGGGAAACGTTTGGGACTCCAGGTAAACACGCGGTAGCCGCGCATATAGTCAATATCGAGATGAATCACATCACAGGGAATGTGCCGGCTGCGAAATTCCTCAGCCAGTTCGCGCACCACTTCCTCAGATTCATAACTCCACCGGCATTGGTGATAACCGAGTGACCACTTCGGCGGCAGTGGCATCTTGCCTGTTAGCTCACCGTAAGTTTGCAAAATTTGAGCCGGCCCTGGGCCGTAGATAATGTAATAATCTAGCTCCTGGGCACGGGTTTCCATGCGCCAAACACCCGGCTGCTCCGCACCGAGATCAAACTGACTCCAATGGGTGGTGTTGAAGAAGATGCCGTAAGCAAGATGGGGACGCAGGGCGATAAAAAAGGGAATCGCCTGGTACATTTCATCGCTAAGCGACCCGTAATCGAGGGCGTCAGTTGTCCAGTTGGTTTTGACCTCGCTGAGTTTGTCGAGTAGGCCGGTGCGTTCTCCAAACCCGTAGAAATGCTCATCGGCTTCGATTTGCTTCCAGCCGGCAATCGTTCCGCTACGCCAGCCGGTGCCGTTGCCGGTGTCTTGTGCAAAGGGGTTTCCCTCCTTGTCGATGCACGTAATTTTGCATTTGTCAAGTTCTACAGATACGCGCATCTGATCAGTCTCGATTTCCACAGCCTCAGCGGTTTCCCGCATTTGATAAGGTATAGCCGGCCATTCCGCATCATCTCGTGCAACTGCCCAAGATCGGCGCGGTTTAAAGGTGCCGGTGGGTGTCATTCGCACCCGAATTAAATTGGGTGCCAGCACAGTGATTTGGAAATGAGGGCCGGCACAATCAAAGAGAACATTGCGATCATCCTGTCGCACAGATTGTACGGCTTCTAAAGTTGACCACGGCTGCTCAGCTACTTGAAGTTTTCCGAAATACTGGGGCATAAATTATCCTAAAAAACAACTAAAAAACTGGTTCTATTTTGCAACTAAATTCTTCCTTATTTAGTCTCAAATTTCAATATTTAATTCTCAGTTCTTCAGGCTAAATTCTTAATTCCTCTTCAGGTAGATCGTCATATCGCCTTTGTTCCGCCGGCAGGCAGATAAAATTCTTAGGGAAAATCGCCTAGATTAAGCCAAGAAAAGGAAAACCGGAGACAACGACGTGACAAAAGAAGACGCTGGACTACACGAGCAAGCGCTAGGTAAAGCAGCAGAAATCGGGATAAGCAGCCAACTGGATGAAGTTGATAATGTAGAGGTCGATATCAAGGCCGATCCCTTCAAGCTGATGACAGGCGAAGTCGATGCTGTTGAGATCAAAGGTGAAGGGATGGTCATGCAGCAAGACCTGCGGATGGAAAAGATAGAAATGCAGATGGGTCGCGTTGGGATCAATCCGATGAAGGCTGCTTTGGGCGAAATTGAACTGACCAAGCCGGCAGATGGCAGTGCGAAGGTTGTTCTTACAGAAGCAGATATTAACCGCGCTTTCAACTCCGACTATATCAGCGGTATGCTGAAAAATATGGAGGTGAATATTGATGGAAAACCCACAACTATTGACACCCAAGAGATAAATTTTAGCCTTCCAAGTGATAATAAAGTGGGTTTAAATGCAACGGTGCTGTTGCGCGGCAGCAACGAGACTCAGCAAATCGCTTTTACAGCCGTGCCTCGCGTCCGCCCCAACGGTCAAGGCGTGGTGCTTGAGGATGTTGAGTATGCTGAACACAAGGAACTTTCGCCAGAATTGACGAATGCTTTGTTAGAAAAATCGGCAGAAATTCTCGATTTCAGTAACTTTGAACTGGAAGGGATGTCTCTGAAAATTGACCGACTCGATGTGAAAGGCGGCAAGTTAACCATGCAAGCAGCAGCCCACGTTGAGAAAATTCCTTCAGCCTAACGGTATTGAGGTAGGCACAAAGCATTTGGGTGGTACATACTTGCGATTTCTATTCATTTGAAACCCAAATGCTTTGTCCTTCAAAGATGGATTGATACAAATCTAGTAGAGCCAGGTTTACCGATGTTTGCCGGCTAGAAGGCCGACTAAAAGTTGAATGGTGGCCGCGCGATCAGCAAGTAAGGCTTGTAAAGCTTCGGCGGGTAAGGCTTGCAAGGTTTGCAAATGATTAAAATAACTCGCACTTAAGGCAGAATGATCGGCTTTTGGAGCGGTTTCTGCTCTTATTAGCAGTTTATCTTTATTATTTCCTTTCTTTTCGATAGAAACTAACTCAATTCCAGCTTGGGGGCTGCCTTTGGTGAGTTGCTGGAAGGCAAGGGCAACCAGACGGGGATCAATGGGTTGGTTGTGATACAGGTCGAGCGTTTGGCACATCGGAGCGATAAAATCAGCAAAATCCCCATCTTTAAAGGATTGGTTCCAGTTATCCGGTTTGCGGCGCTCGTTATGATCGCGGCTTTCTTCAGGGGGGAGGGCGATAAAAGCCGGTCGCTTTTCTGACGGTAAACGCATGAAAACATATTCACAGCGCACCCCATCGAGTTTAGTATCGGGAGTAATATTCCAACCTTCAACATAAGCGCCGGTGAGGGTAGCGCTGGTGAAATCTGCCTGATCCAGTAAGGTATGTACCAGTTTGCTATTAGCAAGCTTGGCCTTTTGTAAGCAAGCTTCAACTAAGTTAGCTTCGATGAAACTGGCTCCGACTAAATTAGCGCCTTTGAGGTAAACACCTTGCAAGTCTTGCCGATCAAAGTTTTGGTTGGCACCTTTGCCCGTAATCACCAGTTCTCGCACTTGCGGGTTTTTGAGATAGGTGTTGCCTGGATGAGCGAGATCCAGCTTTTGGGTATCTTTGAAACAAGTGTGGGTAAGATTTGCATTTCTAAAGTCTGTGTTTTTTAAGGTAGCCTGGGTGAAATCGGTGTCAGTGAGGATAGCGTAGCGAAAGCTAGTGCCGCCTGTGGCAGCAAAGGCAACCGCCGAGCTACGAATCCAAGCATCTCGTTTGTCTCCTCTGATAGCACGCCAACCAAGGAAAGCAGAAAAGATTAAAAAGGCGAAGGCGAAGGCGACGGCGACGACGAATGCGACGGCGACGGATCCGGCGAAGGCGAAAGCGACGGCGACGACGAATGCGACGGCGACGGCGAGCGCGAAGGCTCCGCCGACCGCGACCGCAAAAGCGACCGCGACCGCAAAAGCGACCGCGACCGCGACCGCGACCGCGACCGAGAAGGCGACAGCTCCGACTCCGGCGAAGACGAAGGTTCCGCGGACAACGGCAAAGACTCCGGCAAAGGCTCCGCCGACGGCGACGACTCGGGCGACGGCGATGGCATTGATTCCCCGGCGAATCGCTAGGAAACCAAACCCGACTACTATACCTAAAAGAATCGACCCAGTAATCGTGCTGTAGGGATTCCTGCTATCAAATAGGATAGCTGTGTAAGTAGCTACAATTAAGGCAACAAAGCCAGCAATCCCTGAGAGCAAAAAGCAAACAAATAACAAGATCATCACCCATTGTTTGGGTAAACCGGCTCTTGCTTTTATAAACTTCGCGCCTGTGAGATTTGCCTTATTGAAGTTTGCACCTCGGATATCCGCTTTGCTAAAATCTGCTCTTGATAGGTCTTTACCTTTGAAGTTTTGCCCCCGCAGATCCTCCCCCCGAAAGTCTCTCTTACCGTCTTGGTAACGCTTCAACACTTCACTCGCTTTCATCGAGCCGGCTTCTCCACAATCTAGAGTTCAGTCAGCAATTATCGTTCTAGTTTGCTTATCCATCCGTGACCACCCTGCTCTTGAAAAAGTTATTCAAATTGGCGGTTAATCACAATGTTTGCACTACTATAGCCCAGATATCTGTGCTAACCGAGCTAAAAATATGAATTTGTGAAAATTTTTGTCACAAACTAGATTTTTATCAATTCTTGCAGAAATCTCCTGTGTTCAAAGATTTCTTAAAGCTGATCTCCTCAACTTTTTTGACAGCCGATGTCTATTCCCATTTTTTTAAATCCCGTAGGAGTGAAGCATTTCTGCCAAAATACTGGATTCACTGCGCCAAGATGAACAAGCGAATGCTTCACCCTTCAGCGCTCCTGAAAGAAGAAGAAGGGCGAAGCATTTGATTTGTCAAATTTTGGATTTTGAATTCTCAGTTATTCCCCAAATGTGTTGCCCCAACATACATATTTGGGTTAATCATGCCGTCGCCTTGTCGATGCGCCACACTTCATCGGCACTGAGATTCAGATCACCGGCCCGCACAGAATCTTCAATGCTAGAAATTTTGCTCGCGCCAGGAATAGGCACCACACAAGGCGATTTTGCCCTTAGCCATGCCAGAACAATGCAGTAAACTGAAACACTTTTTTCTGCGGCAAGCTGTGCAATTTCTTTAATCTCTTCAATACGAGTAAAGCGCCGGCTACCACCCAGGGGACTCCAGGGCAAGAAGGTTAATTTTTCACGTTCGCAATACTCCAGCACGCCGTCAGATTCGGGTTGCCGGTTCCAGGGATTGTACTGATTTTGAACAGAAACAATTTCAACTAAATCACGGGCGCGTTTAATTTGCTCAACTGAAAAGTTGGAGACACCAACGTAGCGAATTTTGCCGGCTTCTACCGCTTCTTTTGCCGGCGCGAGAGCTTCCTCAATTGTGTAGTCTGGATCAGGCGCGTGATACTGCCAAACATCAATGGGTTTTTCCCCACCCAGCGCTTCAAAACTGATGCGAATTGTCTCACGCAAATGGTCAGGATTGCCGTTGCGCGTCCAACTGCCACCGGGACGCATTAAACCGCCTTTTGTGGCAACAATAACTTTGCTCGTATCACCGGCATATTGCTGTAGTGCCTTAGCAATAAGTCGTTCATTGTGGTGCTTATCCGATTCGTCTTTACAGTAAGAGTCAGCCGTATCAATCAGCGTAACGCCGAGGTCGAGCGCTTTATGGATGACTGCGATTGATTGCGACTCAGGAGGTTTGCTACTTAAAGACATGGGCATCCCACCCAAGCCAATCGCACTGATTTTGATGCCGGTGTTTCCTAGCTGTTTAGTTTCCATTCTTCAGATATTTCTGTTTCTGACTTTTCTCTTTATATCGTGACAATTCACTTCAAAACTCAATCTTTAGGTAGAGAGACTTCAGTATTTACGTTTGGTACAAAGTAGCCACAGAACTTTTATTGATCCGTGAAAACGTTATGCAAGCTACAAATTTTGAAATGGCCGGCAGACAAATAGCCATCAGCTCAATTGATGCCTATAAAACCTACATTTCGCCCCGCAAAGGCTTCTCCTGCGCCCATCGAATGCTACACCAGGGCGATTCGTGCTCAGATTATGTCAAACGGATGTTCAGCACAGAAAACTTAATGCCGGCAATCAAAATGTCGCGCCAACGGTTCCGCGATTGTGCCGGTGCCGGCCAAATCCTCAAAGCAACAAAAGCTACGGGAGGGTGTATCATCATTCCCTGTTGCCTGCCAATTTAAGTAAAAAGTAATTTTTTACATAAAACTGAACCCAAGCACAATGCAACCCCACAGATAAATCATCTATTTTTATCTGTGTTTATCTGTGTGCATCTGTGGTAAAAAAAATCCCTCTCCTTCTTAACTCGAAGCACTCGTATAAAAACGCAAAGCAAACCGCCAAAACCAAATAGAAACAAACAATAAAACAACTGCCAGAATGCCGGCACCCACAATCCAGCCAAACTGCACACGACCCAACATTGCTTCAGCCGGCACTGTTGTTAAAAAAGCAACCGGCACAACGAACGTAAAAAAGAAACGATAAGCACTCGGATAAGCCACCATTGGATAGCGACCGGCTTCTAGCAAACCTCTGAGCACTTCCGTAACGTTATAAATTTTGACAAACCAAATACTCATCGCGCCTAGGATAAACCACAGGCTATAAAGGCTGATCATGCCAAAAAAAAGTGGGATAGCACTCAGGAAATAGTTAGTAATATCCAGACTGAGTTTGCTGCCGGCATACCCCAACACAACGCCTCCAAAAATCAAATCGGGTAGTCCCCAAGGGGAAACAGTCCGCGCCGAAAGCCAAAACTGGCTGCTAATGGGCTTCAGGAGTACAAAGTCAAGGGTGCCTTGCTGGACATGATCAACGATGCGATTGAGGTTGGGAACGAGAAAGGTTGTCGAGAAGCCTTGGAGAACGGTAAAAACCCCAAGTACCACGAGGGCTTCTTCCCACTTCCAGCCGGCAAAAGAATAGCCGGTGCGGTAGAACAAAAATAGCGCGAAGAAGCTGCCGGCAAGGTTGCCCAAACTGCTGAGAGTGGAGAGGACAAAGTTAACGCGGTACTCTAGCTCTGCTGAAATTGCAGCGCTCCAAAACAACCTAAGTACATGCAAATATCGTTTCATTTTAATGCTTTATTTTCAATAAAAAATCAAAAATTTTATCCCCACATAAAGACTAATTTTATTTTGCTTTAAGTGGGGAATTGAGGTCAAAAGCTTAGCGATCTAGAAGTTTAACGGCACATGATCAAACTGCTAGCAGAAACATACCCAGCAACAGGGGATATGACTTGTACCCAGTTACGGCGCTCTCCATTTTTATCGGGGATGAGTCGGTAACCTTGGAGGAGTGTCAGCCGTCCGCCTGCCGGCACGCCACCGAGATACGCGGCTGTTTTAGAGGCATCTGCACGAATTGCTAATCCTTGGGGAGCGACGCGCCCTTCGACTTGCCGGCAGAGGCTAGCGGTGCTAGGTGGGTTCGTTGGGGGATTCGCTGGCGGGTTGGCTGGGGGATTGTTCGTTACTGGCCCGGAACAGCTCACAAGATTGTTCTGGCTGTTAGGATAGCCGCTAGAAGCGTAACCCCGGACAGGAGATGCAATTTCCACCCAGAAGCGGCCATCTGGCCCTGGAATACTTCTGGCACCTTCAGCGAGGGTAACTTGGGTGTTAAAGCCA
Source organism: Microcoleus vaginatus WJT46-NPBG5 (assembly GCA_019359355.1). Lineage (GTDB taxonomy): Bacteria > Cyanobacteriota > Cyanobacteriia > Cyanobacteriales > Oscillatoriaceae > FACHB-68. The sequence goes on from JAHHHM010000004.1 coordinate 313,827, forward strand.
ACACCACCAACATAACGGGCGTTAGGATCTGGTCTTTCACGAACCGCTAAACCTTGCCGCACATTCACGCGCCGGCAAAGACTTTGTGCCGCTTGGGCCAGTTGTAATGAACTTGGATCGGTATCCTGAGAGAGATTGGAAGGTGCTGTTTTGGAAACAGCGATGGCGGGAGCATTCAGACTCCCAATGCCAAGCAAGAGTACGCTAAGCAGTGCCACAGGTTTACCCCAATGAGCCACTGTTTTCATCCGGTCAACTCCTCATCTAAACACAACGAGTGTGTGTAATTTGATGTATTTATAGCAAAAAAGGCTGTTGTTTTTATCAATTTAATGATAAGAATGCCGACAATCTTAGCGGTGAGTGCTATTCCACCCTTTTTTTTTGAGCTAGGGCCGTTCGAGTCACTGTGTTCGCATTTGTCAAAAACCGGGCACATTTATCCTAAATCTATGGGGTGCAAATATGCCGGCATCCAAGCCTTCAAACATCCTAAAATATTGATAATCCGAGTGTCAGTTGTGCTTGAGGCGCGATTAAACGCAATGGGAGTCGATCCTGAACAGTGATGAGGATTCGCTGGGATTTTAGGGTGGGTTTTTGGTAAGTTAGTTGTAAAATGGGTTGAGCGATTACTCAACTCATCAAATCCTTGATCAGGCAAAACTTAATTATTTTGTTTTTAAACCTCGGCTTTTCTTACCAAGGAATTGGTTACAATTCTTGTTACACCCAACTCAATTAATTTTTTTAAATTATCAGGGCTGTCAACTGTCCAAGCAATGATATCAATTCCTCGATCTTTACTCGCTTGAATCAGGGAGGGGTTGCTAAGCAAAACATCGTAAGCGCTAATCATTAGTGTGTTGCCGGCACTTGCAGCTTTTTCCAACTGGCTTTGATAGAGTTGAGCGTCTGCAACAATGTAACCCAGGGTTATTGTATTGCAAAGGCTGCGAACTTTATCAACAAAAACTTCATTGAAAGATGAAATAATACAACAATCTTCCCAACCTTCATCAACCAGGAGTTTGACAAATTCAGAAATTGCTGAGTTTGACCATTCACAATGTTTCTTAACGTCTAGATAAATAAACCTTTTAATCGATTTAACCGCAATTAACACTTCTTTTAATGTCGGGATTCGCTCACCGGCATACTCTTCGCTAAACCAAGAGCCGGCATCCAGCGCTTTTAACTCAGCTAAAGTTTTCTCGGTGACAGTGCCGGTAGTTCCAGTTGTTCTATCTAAGGTTGCGTCGTGGATCACAACCGGCACACCATCCGCACTTAACTGAATATCAAACTCTATCGAATCAGCGCCGCATTGAATTGCAGCCGAGAAAGCTGCCAACGTATTCTCAGGGGTGATCGCAGAAAATCCCCGATGAGCGATTATTTCAATTTCCATGATTTCATCCTCCAGATTTACTGCCGGCAGAATCAGCCGCAACCCACTATTTTCACCGGCACTCCAATAAATGGGAAAATAATCCACAAGTGCGGATTTCTTCACTAATCGTTTCTTTTATTTTTATAACGAAATGCTAAATTCTGAAAATCAATCTTCCAGCGATGTCCGTAACACCTTCCGCAAAATCTGGGGATATGACGATTTTAGACCGCCCCAAGGGGAAATTGTTGAAACTTTATTGCAACAGCAAGATGCACTAATTGTACTACCCACCGGCGGAGGTAAATCGATTTGCTTTCAGTTGCCGGCACTATTACAAACCGGCTTAACCCTGGTGGTTTCTCCCTTAGTCGCCTTAATGGAAAATCAAGTGCGAGAATTGCGTGAGCGCAATTTACCGGCAGCACTTTTGCATAGTGAATTGCCGGCTATTCAGCGCAAACAAACGCTTCAAGCTTTAGATCGCAATCAATTGCGTTTGCTCTACCTTTCGCCAGAAACGCTGCTGAGTGAGCCGGTGTGGTCTGTCTTAAGTAAACCTCATTTGCCCATCACCGGCATGATTTTAGATGAGGCGCACTGTTTGGTACAGTGGGGCGAGACATTTCGACCGGCATACCGCCGACTCGGTGCTGTCCGATCAGCGTTGCTCAAATCCAAGCCGGCTGGCGCAAAAATGGCAATTGCCGCTTTCACTGCCACCGCCGATCCGCAGGCGCAGAAGACTATCCAGAGCGTTTTGCAACTGCAACAGCCGCAAATTTTCCGAATAAATCCCTATCGCTCAAATCTGCATCTGCAAGTGCAAATTGTTTGGACACCGCGAGGACGGCGGCAGCGGTTATTAAAGTTTATCCAAGCCAGATCGAAGCAGTCGGGGTTAATTTATGTTCGCACCCGAAAGGATAGTGAAGAACTCGCCAAATGGCTAAGCGAACAAGGTTATGCCACCGGCGCGTATCATGCCGGCTTGAGTCCAAATGAGCGAAGAACACTGGAAGCTGACTGGCTGAAGGATAAAGTTCAATTTGTTGTGTGTACCTCCGCATTCGGGATGGGAATTAATAAACCGGATGTCCGGTGGGTGATTCACTTCCAAGTCCCGACGCTACTTTCAGAATATGTGCAAGAAGTGGGACGTGCCGGTCGAGATGGCAAGCCGGCACACGCTTTAACTTTAGTCAGCGAACCCACCGGCTGGCTAGATCCCGCAGATAAACAAAGACGCGAGTTTTTTGCCAACCAGCAGCGATCTCAGTATCAAAAAGCCGAGCAACTGGTGAAAAAATTGCCGCTGCGGGGAGAGATTAGTGCCGTGACGCGCAAGTTCCCCGACGGTGCGATCGCGCTGTCGCTGCTGCATTGTGCCGGCCAGCTAATTTGGCAAGATCCGTTTCATTACTCAATTAACCCGTCTTCCGGTTCCCAATCTTTCGTGCAACTCAACGCCGGCGCGACGCAGCAAATGACGCAATACCTGACATCGCGCCGATGCCGGTGGCAGTTTTTATTAGAAGCCTTTGGGTTTGCCGGCGAGGGGAAGTCTTGGCGCTGCCGGCATTGCGATAATTGCGCCGGTTCCTTTCTCTCAAAGGAATCCAGATGAATTTAGCTAATGAGCCTTGAACTTGACATTTCCCCTTTACCCTCCAATATTTCTCTGCCAGCCACCCACTCCCCCTAAACGCCCTTGAGGTCGTAAAATTAGTGGGCTGGCTGGACGTGAATTATTAATGCCGGATGACTACTCAGACAATTGAGCGATCAAACACTAAATTGTGGCTAGCGGCAATTAAGCCGCCAATGTACAGCGTGGCAGTCATGCCGATTTGGCTAGGCACTGCGGTGGCTGCGGCTGAAACCCAAACGCTGCATAGCGGGATATTTTCAACCTTTTTAATTTCCGCAATCTCGATCCTTGCCTGGATGAATCTCAGCAACGATGTCTTTGATTCAGAAACCGGCATTGATAAAAATAAAGCTCATTCCCTCGTCAACTTGACTGGTAACAAATCTTTAATTTTCTGGCTGGCGAATTTGTTTTTGGCAGTAGGAATCTTGGGGATAGTTGCGATTTCATGGTGGCAGCGCGATCTAACTGTAATCGGAATCGTTCTTCTTTCCTGTGCGATGGGCTACACATACCAGGGTCCGCCCTTTCGCTTGGGATACCAGGGTTTAGGCGAAGTTATCTGCTTTTTTACGTTTGGCCCTTTGGCAGTTTCAGCAGCTTATTATAGTCAAACCCAAACTTGGTCATTCACCGCGCTTGCTGCTTCTCTCATTGTTGGAATTAGCACAAGTTTAATTTTGTTTTGCTCTCATTTTCATCAAGTTGAGGATGATTTAGCAGCCGGCAAGCGTTCACCCATTGTTCGCCTGGGAACTGCCAAAGGCGCTCAAGTTCTGCCCTGGATCTGTGGCAGTATTTACACCCTTACAGGCTTATTTGTGGCTTTAGGAATGTTTCCGCTCATAACATTGCTAACTTTTATAAGTTTGCCGATTGCTATCAAATTATGTCGGCACGTTAGCACTTACTACAACGAGCCGATGAAGGTGAGTAACTGTAAATTTATTGCAGTATCCTTGCAGTTTTGGAGTGGGTTACTGTTGGGGTTGGGATTCATCCTTTAAAAAAAGCATGAATTCTGAAATGTCTATCATTTCCAGTCGGAAAGGTTTGTCTGCCGGCATTACAATTGGGGATAGAGAAGGTTTTAATGCTTATCAATTCCATTATTGTTTAATCGGCAGCCCAAACCAGCCGGTGATTTTGTTTTTACATGGATTTATGGGCGACAGCAATGATTTTAACGAGATAATCTCGATGATACGCGAACAATTTTGCTGTCTAGCTATTGATCTCCCCGGACATGGAAAAACCCGAATTAACGGAGGAGATGAATGTTATACAATGTCACATACTGCCTTAGCCTTAATTAATTTACTTGATAATTTAAAAATTGAAAAATGCTTTTTAGCCGGCTATTCTATGGGTGGAAGATTAGCCTTATATCTGATTATTCATTTTCCAAGCCGGTTTGAGAAAGTTATCCTAGAGTCAACCTCTCCGGGATTGAAAACAGCGCAGGAAAGAACCCAACGCCTCCAAATTGATTGGCAGCGGACGCGGGAATTAGAAACTAACGATTTTAAAGATTTTTTATTAAATTGGTATAAGCAGCCGCTTTTTAAAACATTACAAACTCATCCAAGTTTTGATAAACTAATCGAACGTCGGTTACAAAATAATCCCTTAGAAATTTCTAAATCACTTCGACAGATGGGAATCGGCAATCAGCCGTCTCTCTGGGAGAAACTCGCAGACAATAAAGTTCCTCTAAGATTGCTAGCCGGTGAATATGATGATAAATTTAAATGTATTAATGCAGAAATGGCACCCTTGTGTCAGGTGTCCAAGCTAATAATAATTCCCAAAACGGGTCATAATATTCACTTTGAAAATCCGAAAGCATATATAGAAAATTTAAGTAAATTTTTTAGGGTGCAAGAATCTGATGCGTTACCGATTTGAATTTCGCCCCTACCGGCATCCATTTAAACAGCCGCTGCACACCAGTCAAGGCATTTGGGAAGTCCGGGAAGGCATTATAATTCGCCTCATTGATCCAACGGGTGAAGTCGGATTCGGTGAAATTGCCCCCCTTTCTTGGTTTGGATCTGAAAGTTTGTCACAAGCACTAAATTTTTGCAAGGAATTGCCGGCTGAAATTAGCCCAGAAACAATATTATCAATTCCCGCAAAATTACCCGCTTGCCAATTTGGTTTCGAGTCTGCTTTAGAAACCATAATTACATCTCCCCAAATTCCTAAATCTCAGCAGCTAAACCTCCTCAGCTACAGCGGGTTATTACCGACAGGCAAAACGGCGCTTTCAGTCTGGCAAGCGCTTTGGCATCAAGGCTACCGCACATTTAAATGGAAAATTGGCGTAGCAGATATTCAAGAAGAACTTAAGCTTTTCCAGCAGCTTATTCAAGCGCTACCAGTATCAGCAAAAGTGCGATTAGATGCTAATGGCGGATTAAACTGGGAACAAGCAAACCAGTGGTTGCAAGCTTGCGATACATCTGGTGTTGTTGAATTTCTAGAACAACCGCTGCCACTGAACCAATTAGAGGCAATCCTAGAGTTAAGCAATCAATATTCTACGCAGTTGGCTTTAGATGAATCGGTGGCGACACTCACACAGATGCAAGCGTGTTATCAGCGGGATTGGCGAGGTATTTTTGTGATTAAGCCGGCAATTGCCGGCTTTCCCTCCCAGCTACGGAAATTTCATCAAGAATATAACATTGATGCTGTTTTTTCGTCGGTATTTGAAACTGCTATTGGGAGAAAGTTCGCATTGCAACTCGCTGCTGAATTGCAGATATCACGCGCCGTGGGATTCGGTGTAAATCACTGGTTTACTGAAGGAAATGAAACTTGCTTTGAACAGCTATGGAACAGCCTTTAGAGCTTTTAAAAAGACGAGTTGGTGAAGATTGGCTAATTGGCTATGATAGTTATCAGTTTACCCGGCTATGCGAGCAAATTTATCAAGATATAACAAAACCGACAAATTGTGAAGCGCCGCCTAAAGTTTTATTAGCAGAACTAGATCCGGTGCGATTTCTTGCCAGTTTTATTGCTGCAATTAGTGCCGGCTGTCTTCTTTTCCTGGGTAATCCTAGCTGGGTTAAACAAGAATGGCAAGAAGTTCTCGATCTAGCGCAACCTGATTTAATTTTAGGAAAAAGCTGTGACATATTAGATGCCGGTAATAAAAAACATTTACTTCCTTTTTCCTCTGTCTCCCCTTCTTCCTTAATTATGATTCCCACCGGCGGTTCATCAGGACAGATTCGCTTTGCTACGCATACCTGGGAAACTTTGATAGCATCAGTTGCCGGCTTTAAGCAGTATTTTCAACAAAGTTCGGTTAATTCTTTCTGCATTTTGCCACTTTATCATGTTAGTGGTTTAATGCAATTTTTGCGTTCATTCACAACCGGCGGAAAATTAGTTATTCAACCGTTTAAGGAAGTAGAATCGGAAAAAAGATGTCAAATAGATCCATCTAATTTTTTTATTTCATTAGTGCCAACCCAACTGCATCGACTGCTGCAAAATTCAGAAACAACCGAATGGTTATCCCGCTTTCATACCGTCCTTTTAGGCGGTGCACCAGCATGGGTTGAATTATTAGAAACTGCCAGATATCACCGCATTCGACTCGCACCCACCTACGGAACGACTGAAACTGCTTCTCAAATTGCGACTTTAAAATCGGCAGATTTTTTAGCCGGTGAGAATAGTTGCGGAGAGGTTTTACCCCACGCCAAAATTACAATTCACAATACTGCCGGCGAAATATTAGGTGCAAACCAAACGGGCATCATTCGCATCCAAGCGGAGTCTTTAGCCCTGGGCTACTATCCAGAATCCTTTGCCAATTGGCAGTATTTTCAAGCAGATGACTTAGGATTTCTTGATGAATACGGTAATATTAATATTGTAGGACGCAGCAGCCAAAAAATCATCACTGGCGGCGAAAATGTCTACCCATCTGAAGTAGAAGCGGCGATTCAATCCACCCATTTAGTCAGCGATGTTTGCGTCATCGGCTTCAGCGATCCGCATTGGGGTCAAGTTGTTACAGCTTTTTACGTTCCTCACGATCCAGAGGTTTCAACAGCCGCGCTGCAAGCCGCAATTGAGGATAAATTGAGTAAATTCAAGCGCCCGAAATATTGGATGCCGGTGAAAAAATTGCCGCGCAATTCTCAAGGGAAAGTAAACCTTGCCCAACTGCAAAAACTTTTTAATCCTCAATTTTCTTAAATAGACTGCCTGTTGAAAACCGTTCCTGCACAATTGCCTCAAAGAAGATTTTGAGTGTAAGTTAAATCTTCCGTCCGAGGCGAATTCATGAAAGAAGGATTCACCTCTTCTGAGAATGAGCCATATTTTTCATTGACTTGTCTAAATTCTTTTACCCTTGCCTCTAGATCAAAGGGTTGCCCGTAATCCCAAATCTTGATTTCTAAGCGTTCATTGAAAACAGCCACTTCCAGCCTAATAGGCGTTTCCAACGGCAAACCTTTGTGGGCATGACGAACCGCATTCGTAAACCCTTCTGCTATAGCGAGTTGACCCTGCATCCAGATGTGTTCCGGAATGGGTAAATCCTGCAATTGCTCGTACCACTTCAAAACCCGATCTAAAGCAGTAAGATCGCTATTGACTTGAAGACACAGTTTTTGCAGAGGCGAATCAGACTTCTCTAGGTTAGAGGTTTTGTATTTAGGCAATTTTAAATCGTTAAACATATCGATTAATTGCTCTAAAACCTTTCCGTCCTGTTGCGAGCTTTGTGACTGGTTTAAAGTTTGTTGGGCGTAACTTTTTATAATAAACAGACAGTTTTGATGGGCAGGAGTGCGAGTATAACGCAGCTCATCAGCTAACTTCCACATCAATTTAATTCCCATCCCGCCTTCCGGAAGTTCATCGATATTGAGGGTCTTATCAAGCATATTGGTTCTCCTTCTCTGTCTAGGGTTTGCCGGCTAAAAAATTACATCTTATTTTAAGGAATTTTATTTTAAAAATTGGCTAAACTTGTTTTTCGCAATTTCATTTACTTTCTTGCTCCCCTACATCTCCTTTGTTTTATAATAATCGGGTTGGGCTAGAAGTTGACTTGTGCAGAATGAGTGTCTGCCGCAAGGTACTTTTCTCCGAGTTCACCTATGCCAATTGTAAGCTGAAAACAGCCCTCCGGTAAACCCGTAGGCGTTCTTCCTAAGAGTGTTCTTGTCATAAAACTTGTTGTGGTAAATACTTAAAAATAGTCATTATTTGATAAATTCTGGGCAGACTTGCCGGGGTAAATACTTAGAACCTGAGGTGAGTTGTTAACTGCCCCATAGCGTTCCAAAACTCGGCGAATTGCTGCATTTACTGTCATTGCGCCAGTTTTTACATTAAGCGCTGGGGAACCCACTGATAACAAAACTATGAAAAATTTAGTGAATATAAAATCTTTATAAGTTTTGTAAAGAAAATTTAAGTATTGTTGCTCTGTGTTTCGTTGTTGGTTGTTGATACGCTGCCGTTCCACCGGCACAACCAGTGCACCATCTCCTCTGCTAGGGGGTGTCTGCTTCGCCTAGCCGATTCAATGCACACGTGACGGGTGATCGCCTGTGCGGTGCACTTGTCTGTAACCTCCCCTACAAAAACTTGATAGGCAATTTCAAATTCATTGTCGGTAAGCTGATTAGGAATTAGCTGAATCGTGAGCCGATCCCCGCAAAACAGCGGGCGAAAGAAATCCACGCCGGCATGAACAATTGGAATTGCTACAAATTGGTTGCTAAAAAAAGACTTCAGATTAATTCCAGACGCCACCAAAGAAGCTTCATAAGCTTCGTGACACATCGCCAAAACATTAGCAAAGTAAACGACCCCTGCGGCGTCGGTATCTTGAAATCGAACAGTTCGAGTGTAAAAAAACGCCATCTAGAGATTTGAGAAATTAGACCTACCAATCCTACTAAAAAGGTTGTGATCGTTCGTGCGGTTATCTTGCCCGCACGACAAGCTTGTCAGGCTGAGGATCATTGACAAATCACAGAGATTGGTATCTTAAATTAAATATCATTTTCTCCCATCTTCCCTCAGCACTCCCATCTCCCCCTCTCCCAAAGCTAAGGAGTCTCTCTCAGCGCCCACGCCAGAAACCGCTCAGTATAGTAGAGTGTTAACTGGTTGCTCGGACCCTGAAAGATGGCGTTGAAAGCGTGTTCCGCCCAAGGAATTTCCAAGAAAATGGCAGTGTTACCGGCCTCCCTTAAACGTTCATACATTTGCCGCCCATATCGCGCCTGTATTACATGATCCCGGCTCGCATACACTAACAGCGTTGGCGGCTGCGTTTGCGTCGCATAGGTAATTGGGGAAGCAGCCCGATACAATTGGGGCACTTCCTCAGGGGAACCCCCTAAAAAGCTTTCTAAGATAGCCCGGATGTTCAAGGGATCGGGGTTTGGCGGGTTGGCATAACCGTTAGCAAGGTTAACTGGCCCAAAGTAGTTTACCACCGCCCGCACTGGCACCGCAGAAGGCTGATAAGCTGCTAGCATCCCCAAATGCGCCCCAGACGAACCCCCAAGTAAGGCCATGCGTTCGGCATCCGCTTCATATTCAGTGGCGTGTTCGCGGATGAAGGCGAGGGCTGCCTGTACGTCTTGCAATTGGGCGGGGAAGCGATAACGAGGGGCGTGCCGGTAATCAATCGCAAAGACACTATAGCCCTGCGTGGCCATATAGCGGCTTAAACTGGCGTAGAGTTTGGGATTGCCCTGCTGCCACGCCCCACCGTAGATCACCACAAGTGCCGGGTATTTCCCAACCTGGGGGGGTTGGTAGAGATCCATCTTCAACGGTACACCATCGGGGGCAGCAAACTGGATGTTGGGTGTGTGGCGCACCTGTGGGGGATGGATGCCGGTGAACGTATCAGCCAGCGAAAAAGGCTGGGGACGCATTCGGATCTGGGCTTCGTTGGGGATCTGGCTTAGATAGTTCTCGCCGAGGGCATCTTGCATGGCAGCATTCATGCGCTGTTCAGTTGCCGGCACTTGAGCCAGTGGCAAAATACTGAGCAGCAGTGCGATTAAACTAGTACCCAACGCTAAGCGGTGCAGCCGGCTAGAACGTATCCCTACCCATGAAACACTGACAGCGAGTAGATTCAACCCTAGCAGCCAAGGGCTAATTTCTGGTGTCCCTACGCCTAGGGGCAATAGTAGCAAGGTGGGTGCCGGCACGACTATCCATGCGCTGAGAAACAAGCCGATGGCACTTAAAAGCAGTGCCAGTATTTTGAAGGGGGCTAAATTCACGACTGATCAGATTGTGTGTCTTTTCCAATCTCAGACGCTAGCACATGATCGCGATGGCTTACTACCCGCGCCGTTTTGTTCTATAAGCCATTTTCACTCGCTTGCCGGTATCGCTTGCTTTGTCCCAAAAGGAGCCGGTGAAGTCGTTATAAGGAGAATGGAAGTTTACACAAACATAACAGCCTGATTAAGGATGTAATGTTTTGCCAACTGACCAGAGTTTGGCTCAATGGCCATTTAAAGGCAGGGCATATAGCACCGTTCAAGTACATCCTCGTCTCCCGTCGTATCTTCATAATGATGTCTATAAAGTTTGGCTCTTCAAGACAACCCAGCTCAAAGCATTACCTACAGGGGGTTTGAGAGTGTTCGAAAAATATTTTCAAATAAATTTGCCTTAGGGGTTGACAGAGCCTGAGTGAGTTGATAGATTAGTAAAGCGCTCAAGGGAAGCGAGGCGAAAGCGAAGCGCCAAAAGCGCCCTGAACCTAGAAAAAATAATAGTTTGAAAGCCAGAAACATTCAACCGGGTCAAGAAAAAACTTAGAACGAGCTAATTAAGGTTAGCAAGTGAAAGGAACCGGAACCGAAGAAATACCGGAGCCAAACCAAACGGAGAGTTTGATCCTGGCTCAGGATGAACGCTGGCGGTCTGCTTAACACATGCAAGTCGAACGGAGGTAGAAATACCTTAGTGGCGGACGGGTGAGTAACGCGTGAGAATCTGCCAAA
>JAHHHM010000005.1 GCA_019359355.1 Microcoleus vaginatus WJT46-NPBG5
ACTGCTTGCACTTATAGCATTGTCTGCCACGACGATGCCCGTTTTTAGCGGTTTGAGTGGAGTGACATTGAGGACATTTCATGACTCTATTGTACTCCACCTAGCATTACTCTTTCAGCAACGCCCTTTTTCTATGCTTTTTTTTACAAATAATTGAAAAGCACATTATCAATTAATCATTGCCAGTAAGTTTGTCTGTTTAGATTGCGTGCTGAGTGGGAGAGTAGAGGGATGAGGCATTTCTCCCACTGTTCTCTAGTCCCTAGCTCTTAACCCCTAGTCTCTTTCTCCCCATCCCCGTAATGTTTTTATTAATACAATCTTGCCCTATCCCCTCCTAACAATTAGCCATTAGCAGGCTTCTGGCAGCGATGCAGTCTGCTTGAATTTGATCTTTAAGGGCTTCTATAGAAGGAAATTTTTGTTCGGGTCGCAAAAATTGTTCTAAACTGACGGTTAAAGTTTGGCCGTATAAATCCCCAGACCAATCTAGCAGGTGAACTTCAACAGTGGGATGCTTGCCTTCTACAGTAGGCCGGCATCCGATGTTCATTACCCCAAATGCCGGCTGATTATCGGCTGTGTGGCAGTCCTTCCAGACTCGCACGGCATAAACCCCATATCGGGGCAAAAACTTGTCTTGGGGCAGTTGCAGGTTTGCTGTGGGAAACCCTATAGTTCTGCCCAACTGCTGACCGATGACTACCGGCCCGACAAGGCTATAAGATCGTCCCAAAAGCTTGTTGGCCACTAGCAAGTCACCTTGCTGCAGGGCTTGACGAATGTTTGAGCTGCTAATTCTTCCGCCCTCACAGGTTTTTAGGGGGACAATGGTGACGGTAATGCCATACTTAGCTGCGAAGGCACTTAACTCTTCGACAGTTCCTGCCCGTTTGTGCCCGAAACGATAATCTTGTCCCACGCTGATTTGCGTGGCTTTTAGTTGCCTAACCAGAATGTCTTCAACAAACTGTTGGGGGCTTAAATCAGCCAGTTCTTGGTTAAAGGGTAGTAATACCAGCTGTTCTACCCCCATTGCCTGCAAACACGCCACTTTTTCATCCAGAGGAGTTAGCATAGGCCGGTGCTGCCCAGTAAAAAACTCTTGCGGATGAGGGTGAAAAGTGACGACGGTGGCGCAGGGTGCGGATGAAGACCGAGAAGCAGAGGAACTGTTGAACACAGGCGCAGAGAGGTTTTCTCCCTGACTGCTAGCCAGTTCCCAATTGCTGATTTGCCCTTGCTGCCCCAGTGCCGGCGCAGAATCAGCAAAAGCTTCTGCTGTGACGTAGCTATTTAAAATAGGCCGCACCACCTGTTGATGCCCACGATGCACCCCATCAAAATTTCCCAAGGCAATGGCAGTTGGCGTTAGCGCTTTTGTTAAAGAGGACAGCACCCTCAAGCGCTTGAGATTTTGACACATAAAATAAAGATCGCCTGCTTAGCAGATTTTGGATTTTTGTCAAATCTAAAATCTCAATTCAGTTAGCTGACTCATGGCAAGTCGGCACTATAACGGACTTTGTTTAGCGCGCTTGATGAAACCTTGAGATAGGACGAAACCATCCCCTAATCATTCTGCCGATAAGGACTGCGGGTCAGTGGGAGGGTTGAGAAATCCTTACATCCTGATACCATTAATTTGGTGGATAAAACGGCGTTGCTGGAATCTAAATACATCTACGCCGGTTGCAACGCCCGTGCCTGTGCGTTGAGGAGTTTTGGATAGTCTCCCTAACGAAGCGCGAAGTCCACTTCAGATCGCTGGTGATTGGGTTCAGGAGTCGTTCAGGCTGAAACCTTGGCATCCGCCACGGCCTCTGGCTCAGAAGTAGGAACAAACGAGGGAACTAACTGAACTGACTGTCCTTCGCGGGCCATTAAACTGTCGGGGAATTGCTGACCCACTTGCTCGGCGATGCTGTCGAGAAAATCATCATTGTGCAGTGGATCATGGTGGAAAATTACCAGTTTTTTCACATTGGCTGCTTTGGCGACTTTCACAGCCTCTTGCCAAGTCGAATGTCCCCAGCCGACTTTACTGGATTTTTCTGAATAGTATTCTTCGTCTGTGTAGGTGGCATCGTAGATCATCACATCGGCATTGCGAGCCAGCCACAGGACGTTTTCATCAATGCGATCTGGAAAATGTTCTGTATCACTGATGTAAGCAACCGAACACCCTTGCCAGTTGACGCGATAACCCATAGCTTCGCCTGGATGGTTTAAAAGGGCAGTTTCTACCAGAACATCACCGATCTGGACGCGCTGACCGATTTCTAAGTTGTTGAAATCTAGCTGAGCTCCCATGATCTGCAACGGGACTGGAAAGTTCGGGTGGAGCATCTGGTCATTGAGACGCTGCTCAATGGTAGACCCATTGGGGGCGACAGCGCCATAAATGTGGAAACGGTTGCCTTTAATAAAGGCCGGTACGAAGAAAGGGAACCCCTGAATGTGATCCCAGTGGGAGTGAGTGAAAAACATATTAGCCTCTACCGGCATTTGCGACAGCAGGGATAAGCCTAAAAGCCGTAAGCCGGTGCCTCCGTCAAAAATGAGGCGATTTCCTCCCACCCGCATCTCAATGCATGGGGTGTTCCCGCCATATCGTACTGTCTCCGATCCTGGACAGGCGATGCTCCCTCGAACGCCCCAGAAGTGAATGGTGAATTGATTTTGCTTGCTAGACATGGGTGTTTCTCGCTTTCCTTCCTTAGGCAGTTCATCGGTAAGGTTTTACATCTCGGCACAGTCTATATCATCCAATTTAATCTTGAGATCGGCAGTTGTGCGTAATTCAACTGAACGGAGGAACTGCAAGCGTGGCTAGATGAAATAGAATGTGCGGGTCCTGCTATCTGCCGCACTTGGGGATGAAGTAGACGACCGAGTTTGAATGGCAAGGGGTTTTGAAGCAGTTATTACTAGCCTAACCTTCCCGGATGCTCTTTTGTATAGGTGTGGGATGGCAATACTTAAGTCTGCCCTGATGGCTGCGCTAGATATGCAGACTTGCTGAAGGACTGGGGCTAGATACTCCGTATTGATTAAGTAAATTTTTTTGAATTCAAACAATTTAACAAATTTAGAGAGGGATGAGGGGAGCTTGGACTAGGGGCTAGAGGAAGTAAGCGGATAAGGGTCAGTTTTTGTTTGATCCGCCGGCAATATTGAAGTCAATGGCTTAAACACTCATATTTCTGCTCTCTATTGCCTTGTTCTCGTTGGAAACCGCCCCTACCCCATCTCTCTTTACTGGGCGACTGAGAAGTTAAAACGCTACCGCGGAAAGGAGAAAGGCGGGGAAATTGCTGGCTAATCGATTAGTTTATAGAAAATCGAAAGATTCGTCCGTGCGGGTTGCCCCTTGCCGGTTTTGCCCTTGTGCCCGTCGCGCAGATCCAGGGAATTACGGAATAATAGGGCTTATTGTTGTGCCCGTATGGCGATGCCGGCTCGCTCAAATGTCTGTTTAAGAGGCTGGCGGAATTCTCGCGCCACACACCAATGCTGTAGTGGTTTAACTTGAATCCAAATGCGGATCACAATCCCCGCTTGGTCAAATTCATCAATTCCCAACGCTTCTGGAGCTTCGATGAGTTTGTCGTTCTATTCAGGGTCATTGTAGAGTTGGTCAGCCAATGTTTTAATCACAACAAGGGCTTCATCTACATTGGTGTGATAGGCCAGATCAACCGTTAGCTCGACCCGCGCCCAATCTTAAGACAAATTCTTGCACAATTGAAATCACGCTGTTGGGAATCGTACTCAGTCGTCCTTCTCCATTCCGCAGTTGGGTGATCTGCAGATTCATGTATTGGACTAACCCTCCGACATTGCCGACAACAATGACATCACCAACTGCATATTGATTTCTAACAAAATCAAAAATTCATCCTAGGAAGGTGGCTTTAGCTCAGCTTTTGCCCATCTGCGCTCTTATTTTCCCCGTCGATTGAAGAATCTTTATGACTGTAGTTCTGCCGATTCGACCTCATAAAACTTAACAAAACTTTTTCCATAAGCACAAACACGCCGGCCCAAATTTTGGTTGTTTCCTAGCAGTGCCGTTCCGATACACTCAGGGGTGGGGAGAGTGGGGGATGAAGCGAGGGGTAGCCTGTATTGGGATTTCATAGCAAGTTGGGATAAAACTGATGGAAAATTTTCCTGTAGATGCTCAACCGGATACCAAGGCAACTGTGGCTCATACCGATTCCGATCCTTTAGACCAGATTCGCCCTCAGAGTGCTAGTGCTTTTGATTGCGCGATGATGCAGCGATGTTTCAGCCTCGCCCGACAGGCTTTGGGTAAAACGGCTCCAAATCCGTTGGTGGGGGCGGTGGTTGTTCGCGATGGCCAGATTGTGGGGGAGGGGTTTCATCCGGGTGCCGGTCAACCCCATGCGGAGGTGTTTGCCCTGAAGGCGGCGGGGGAACGGGCGAAGGGGGCGACTATTTATGTGAATTTGGAGCCTTGCAATCATTACGGACGAACGCCGCCGTGTTCTGAGGCGGTGGTGGCGGCTGGAGTGGCGAAGGTGGTGGTGGGAATGGTTGATCCAAATCCACTGGTCGCTGGGGGCGGAATTGCGCGGCTGCGGCAAGCCGGCATTGAGGTGGTGGTGGGGGTGGAGGAAGCGGCGAGTCTGCAGCTAAATGAGGCGTTTATTCATCGCATTGTCCACCGGCGTCCCTTTGGAATTTTAAAGTATGCGATGACGTTGGATGGCAAAATTGCTACGAGTACCGGCCATAGTAGCTGGGTGACGGGGACGGAGGCGCGGAATCAGGTGCAGCACTTGCGGGCGGCTTGTGATGCGGTGATAGTGGGGGGAAATACCGTGCGCTTAGATAATCCCCGCTTAACCAGTCGTCATGCCGGCGCGAACAATCCTTTACGGGTAGTCATGAGTCGCACCTTGAATTTGCCGGCTGAGGCTTATTTATGGGAAACAGAGGCGGCACCAACTTTGGTATTGACTCAGGAAGGAGCGAATCCTGATATTAAGCAACGCCTGGTGAATAAGGGGGTTGAAGTTGTAGAGTTGATGGCTTTAACGCCGGCTGAGGCGATGGCTTATCTCTACGACCGGCAGTTACTTTCTGTGCTGTGGGAGTGCGGAGGAACTTTAGCGGCTAGCGCGATTGCAGATGGGGCAGTGCAAAAGATTTTAGCCTTTATCGCCCCTAAGATTGTCGGTGGCCAAATGGCTCCCTCGCCGGTGGGGGATTTGGGTTTGACAGAGATGGTGAATGCTCTAACTCTAGAACGGGTGAGCTGGAAGCCGGTGGGGGCGGATTGTGTGGTGGAGGGGTATTTGAAAGGGGCATAGGGGATGGGGCACGGGGCATGGTATCAAGACGGTCATTTTATTTAGATAAAAAACATTAACTCTAGCCTGCCAACCTCTAGCTTCTAAACCCTTAATCCTAACCCCCATCCCCAATGCCCAATGCCCGATGCCCGATGCCCGATGCCCAATGCCCCATGCCCTAATAAAAAAATGCTAGAAATCCTGATTTTAAGTACATTCGTCGGCACCCTTGGCATTGAGGCCGTGATGGCCAGTGGCTGGATGCACCGGCAGCAAGTTTTGGCCAAGGAATTAGATCGAGAGGAGGATGATATTTTGAGTTTGTATGATGCTAAGGAAAACTATTATATGCCGGTTGATTCTGAGCCATCAAATGGGATGGGGCAGCAGGTGTCTAAAGATCCTCGGCTAACCGGCTGGGAATATAAAATTGTGCGTGCTAGCTCGAATTTGTTTCGTAATCCAGCTATTTTTCAGAATTTGTGTGAGGAAGAGTCACAAGCCGGCTGGATATTGTTAGAAAAGCTGGATGATCGGCGTGTGCGATTTAAGCGTCCTTTAGGGATGCGGGAAGTAATACAAACTGAGCTGCTTTCTTTCGATCCCTATCGCTCTCATTATGGGCCGGCAACGAGCTGGATGACCTGGGCAGGCGGGTTTGCGGCGGTGATTGCTTTAGTGTTGCCGGCCTATTTAGGTTTTGTTTTGGTGTCAAATACCTTAGCAAATACACGCTCATCTTCGCCGGCATCCCCACCGCCACTGCCGGCAGCACCGAGTTTAACTGATCCGGAAAATTCTCCACTGCCGTGATCGATCTGTTGAAGCCGGTGGGTATTCTGTAGAGTAGATAAGACATTCTTTGGATGGTTGCCTTCGCTGCTTTTATGAGTTAAGACAGAAGCAGGAGCATCGAGATTCATTTACTGTCATCTGCGTCTACCGAGGACACATGGCTAAGCACAAATTCAACACGACGTTTGCACGCCTACTGCGCGAGATTGTCAAACTCTTCAAAACACTGACTGGCCAGTTCATGCGCTGGTTTTTAAGGACATTTCTCGTTGGGAGCCGGCGGGGACAGCGCCAAGCTGGATTTGTGCTACCAACCATCGCCTTTATGCTGATGGTTTTGGCTTTGGTCGTTGGCGCTTTAATGTTTCGCACTTTCAATCGCACAAATCAGGTTATCAGTGAAAGACAACAGCAGGCTATCGTCAATGCCGCCACACCAGCGATTGACCGAGCTAAGTCCAAGCTAGAATACCTGTTTACTAAAGGTGAGCTTCCCGCTGGGGTACCTAACGAGGAAGAGATAGAAAACTTACTGCTCGATGATAACCGTTATACCTTTCCCGGAGAAGAACGGATTCCGCTCGATTTGGGTAATGGCCCTGCAACCGCTAATGCTTGGAAGTTTGAGACAGATACAAACGGTGACGGCAAGGTAGATGCAACGACAATTTATACTATCGCTTCAAGAGCTGAAAGAACTGTTGGGGGCACGATCCAGACAATAAACCCTGGTAATACAGCCTCATCAGCAAATTATTTAAAAAGCGACACCGACAAGGCAAAATACTTGCTGACTCGCAATGGACCGCTAGCGGCGCAATCTACTAGCACTGACCCAGAGTGTCAGGTTGCCGGTGCTAATAGCCTTCCTGGGTGGTTTGATGTTGGTTCGGCGCAGGTCTTTAAGGCGTTTCAAGTTTATGCAGTTACAGTTCCAAATGCAAGCGCTCAATCGCAAATCAAAACGCTTCAATATCAACAAGATCGAGCTTTTGAGCGGGGTAACAAGTGGGGTGCCTGGTTCCGGTATGACTGGGAACTGTACCCTGGGGATGGCTTGAAATGGAATGGAGCCGTCCACACAGAAGGAACTTTATTTATTGCTTCTGGGAATCAGACAGCACCTGTTGAGTCTGAGTTAATTAGCCAACCAGCGTCTTGTTTTTACAAGCCTGACGCTAACTCAAGCATTACTGCTGGGAATGAGTTTGTTCGGGGTCGAATTCGCGATAATAATTTTAATACAGGCAGCCAAAACCTCAATATATATCTTTATGAGGGTGGTCCTGTAAACTTAAAAGATCCTGGAACTGGAGACAGTAAACAGGATTTTGTTGCTCCCGGTAGTAGCCTTCCGATTGATATTTCCTCAGATCCTTTAACGTTGCTAACGAGAAATATAGCTACTCCTAGAACCCTAGCCGCTAATGACGGAGGCGACCAAAATGCTTGGAGAAGAGAAGAAGAGATAGAGACAAACGAGTTATTAAAAGACTTGGCAGAGAGGATAAAAGTAGGTGAGCGTACCTGTCCTCCTTACGTTGATGACACGTATCGTGCTGATAATCGCTTTGGACCCAAAGTGAGCAATGGTAAAGAAGTTTGGAATGAGAAAACAGAGCGGTGTGAAAGCAAACCTACTGGGAAATTAGGTACTGTCATTACTGCTGCTGATGAGTCAGCAACAGGCTTGAAATTAATTCAGGAAGAACCCCCAGAAACTGAACCAGACAATATGGGTCTGGATGGTTACTGGGAGCGACGCGCCCGGAATGAAGGACTGCGGATAATTGTTGGGCAGCGCCTAGAATTGGGTAATACCTTTGGCTGGGTTGATGCAACTGAACCTCTTTATCCGCCTGAAAATGGGGCAGCAGGCGTTAATCCGGGTTTGGGCAATGATCGTCGCAATGAAGGCCGGCAATATCGCACTCTGCGGGATAATTTAGCTGCAGTTCAAACAACTGCGATTTACCATCATACAAATCAAGATGGTTATTTCCCAACTGCTTATGTTGCTACGACTGTTCACCCTGGAACGATTAACACGCTGACGAATAGTTCAACGGTTAAAAAGCCAGTGGCTAATTTTGCGATTGCTACGCCCAACCCCTTCACTGGTAATCAGTTTGGGAATGACTCTGATGAACTGATTATTGACTTTTTCACAGGGCTAGGAACGAATGGGTTAGAGTTTAACACCTACGACGCGGCTAATTTTGCAACGAAGCTAGGTACGAATCAACCTTTAGGAAAAGCTCTGAGAAACTTAGCTTATTTCGCCGGCGATCCGGAAGGTGCTTTCCTGCCCGTGCAAGAAACGGCAGGCAGTCAAATCCATCCTGACCCCAAATTAACGATGTGGGGGAACTTTTCTAATTTGCGGGATACCCTAAAGCGTTTGGATGCTGGTACAAGTTACGCGAGCCTCAGCATAGCGGATAAATCTAACATTCATACAGCAGCCGGCACGCTGGGGATGCTGGCTTACAACATCAGCTATCTGGAAAAATCTAGTATTCCACCCGCAGACGTTACAGCTTTGGGTGCAGCTTTGGTTGCAGCTTCACCTACTGTAAGCGCTCCTCCCACACCCGATAAGCTGATTGCAAAACTCCAAGCAACACCGGGAAAAGAGAAGGAAGCTGAGCAAGCTCGAATACTTCACTTAAAAGAGCAAATTGCACGTGATCGCACGGATGGGTTTAAAACAACAGGAGGAACTTATTCGTGTACCTTACCAAGCGCGTTAGCTCCACATCTCTGTGCAAAACCACAAACCCCTAAGTTCCCTTCCCTTTATTACCTCTTCCCGAAAACCGACCACGCTCATAGTGCCGGCGGCCCAAGCATCTATGTAGACGATGCATATATCAAGGCAGTCAACGGGACTGCACCAATTTACAAAGTAGTAGAACCAACCGATCCAGGCATTGTACTTAAGCCGAGAACTCCGGCGGGAGCAACCGCGTGGAAGTTACCATCCCCGGCGGCGGAGGCGTCTAGCAGTTGTGATACTGATGCAAAACTGAACTTTAATGTAGGTTCTGGCCCTGCATTCGAGTCTAAGAACTATATTCGGCTATACACTTCAGCCACGGCCTATGGGTGCCTCAGAGTCCCCTTTAAAGATTCTGCTTTGTTCGACGGTCGAGAAATGATGAGTGTGCGGGCGTTAAATATTGATTTAGATCTGCTACGTGACGCTCAAATTGGCTCTCAAGATACTTGGCTACCGGACAAAGGGTTGGTGTATGCTTTCCGCGAAGATGCTGTCAGAGAAGATGCCATTGTCAGACCTAGCTTGGGTGCGTGGGGAGACACTACTACAGGGTATCGAAAGGCATGGAATGATAGTAAAGGCGACCCAACTGAAGGATCGCTCATGGATGTGTTCGGTAATGGCCTTGCTGCTGGAGCCAACCCCGCTGACCCTCCAGTGTGTTTTATCAATCCGAGTGACCCTAAACTCGATCCGAACAACCCTAACTATGATCTCAAATATGACCCTTGTACAGCGCCTCCCAGCGCTCTTGATCGAGGTCTGAGTCCTAAGTCGGTTGATTATTATGCGGACCCAGATCGTCGTCCCTATGGCTTCCGTTTGAAAAATGGGAAAGACTTAACACGGTCCAATACATTGCCGGCAAAAAATAATCTGGATGCCCCTAATCGGAATGGAATGTCGTTTATTTCCGATAATCCAGTTTATATCCAAGGCAATTTCAACTTGCACAGTAGTAATGGAAATACTACAAACCTCTCGGAATTTAATGGTACAAATCGCAATACCAATTTTGCTCAAGTCAATTCAGATCATTGGCGTCCATCAGAAATCATTACCGATGCAGTGAATATCCTTTCCAGTAATTTCTGTGACGGCACCATCGATAGCGGAATTGTAAACCCCAATGATAAAGGCGTCTGTCCGAACGCCAATCAGCGCTCGTCCTACCAAAACAGTCATATGTGGGCAACAAATCCTGCTGCGACAGCTAAGTGGGAGTGTGAAAATCCTGATCCTGATGCGGCAAGGCCAACAACAGCGGGATATACCAGTAGCTGTATAGGGCCTATCAAGGTATCTCGTAATGGAGAAGTCAAACTGTTTGGAACCCCGTCATCAACCGTATACACGTCGTATAGGAAGTTTGAGGATAAGAGACAATTAACTGAGGCAGTGGAGACAACAGTTAATGGAATCATGGTTAGCGGCATAGTGCCTTCCCGACAAAATCAAGGGAATGGCGGTTTCCAGAATTTCCCGCGCTTGAATGAGTATTGGGGTGGAACCAATCTAAACCTATCTGGCTCCATGATTCAGCTTAACTTTAGCAACTACGCAACAGCGCCTTATGACCAAGATGCTTGGGAACCCAGCCTGCGTCCAGGAACCAATGAACGTATTAACTACTACATTCAAAGTACAACAAAACCTCTCAAGGCTCCAACTCGGAAGTGGGGATATGACGTAGGGTTACAGTTTCAATCAGCAGGCCCAGTAGCTAAACGGATGGTGACACCGGCAAGCGAGCGTAGTGAATTTTACCGCGAACCGCCGGCAGACGATCCCTACATTTGCAAGCTACGCAAAGTAATCAACCCAAGTCTAAATTGCGGAGGCTAGAGATGCAACGACCTAAGCGGAAACGGACTGAACAAGGTCTCACAATGATGGAGGTGCTTGTAGGACTAGCGGTGATCATCATCATTATCAGTGTGATTACACCACCGTTAGTCATGTCCACTGCCATTCGCGTTCGCAATTACCGAACCCAGCAAGCCATGAAATTGGCTCAGGGCGAAATTGATCGGGTGCGGCTTTTAGTAGAAAGGGGAGACTTAACGAGAGATGAATTGATTAAGCAACTGCCTCCTTACATGAAAGGCGTTAGTTCTTTTGATGTAGACTCTGTTCAACCCCCTACCTCAACTACGCCGGCTCAAAACTGTCCTCTTAGCGAGGTTAGTGGTACTACTGATGTAACAACCTGGTGCAGCGTAGATCTTGATGGTGATACAAAATGGGATATGGGCATCCAATCATTTCGCACCTTGCCGCCGCCGGAGGTAGTAGCCGTAACTAAAACTTCTGCTAGTGATACTATCGGGCAACAAGTTGCTTTCGGGATGGGGGTAAGAGTTTATACGCGAGAAGCTTTGTTATCAGGGAAGCCAGCTTCAGTAGTAAACCCAAAAGCGGTTTCTATGAATTTTTCCTCCGGCCAAAGCCTGAGTCATCCTCTTGCTTATATTAAAACAGCGATTGTCAGGAGTGACTTGAGCATCTCTTCCTACAGTTACTGTCAGTTGATTAAGAGAAACCCCTCGTTAGTAGGTTCAACTGCAGCAGGCAAATCCTCGACAGCAACTTGCTCAAATTAATCAAAAGGTCGATATTCACTCAACTTTTCCCCGCACTTTTAGCTGCTACAGGCAATGTATAGGAAAAATATTTTATCTAAGATTTTGAAAATAGGCAAGCCCCAGAAAAGCCAGCCGCAAACCGCAGGGTTTACCTTACTAGAACTGTTGGCAGTCCTCTCGGTAGGGAGCATACTAATCACCGGCTTGCTGTTTTTTGTGGTGCAACTTCTACAAGTTGATAAAAAGGAATTTGCCCAAACAGAAACCCAGCGAGAAATGGCTCAAGCCATGAATTACATTGCCGATGACCTGAAAGAGGCGGTGTATGTTTATGACGGAGAATGCTTAACAACAGGAAATGATACTTGTCCGGGTTTAGTTAATGCTTTTAATGGTATGACAAATACTGCGGACGTGAAGCCGGTTCTGGCATTTTGGAAACTTGAAGAAGTCCCTTATGGGACACCTACAAGCGCTGCAGAGAATTTACCGGAGACTTGCACAACACAAGATTGTAACAACCTCAAGCTATACCGCAACACCTATACTTTGGTTGTTTACTTTTTAAGAAAAGATGCTCCTTCCGGAAGTAATTGGCAAGGCCCAGCTCGTATTACGCGCTTTAAACTCCGTAAATATAACGCAGAGCAACTGTCTACTCTAACGCTACAAGATCCTAATTATGTGGCTCCAGGAAGCCCTACAGCTGATGAAAAAGATGTGATCAGCTTTGCGAGCTGGCCTTGTCCTTCAAAGACACCAACCTGCGCCCCAACAAAACTAAGTTTTAATGCTAACTATGAGGATGTATTAGTAGACTTGGTAGATCATAATCCACTGCCAACCTTTGCCAATGAACAACCCTGTCCTGCCGGCTACAAAGCAACACCTCCAGATATTGTAATTCCTGCCGGTACGGGTACAGACCGTAATACTGCCAGCAATAGTAGCTTTTATGCGTGTGTAAGACCTTGGGCGCAGGGCTTAGCTCAGGATGTTATTGTCTCTTTGCGCGGTAACGGTTTGAAACGAGCAGATGTAAAAGACGGTCGAGATCCAAGCAAGCCAAACGATTTGCCTGTCACTTACTTACCTAGTGTACAAACTCAGGTTCAAGCTCGCGGTGCATTTCAAAGAAAGCCTGGTGAACTCAAGTGAAAACAACAATGAGAGAAGCTACTGCTCTATTGAAAGAACGCAAATGCCGGCAACCAAGGTTACATAGCTCAACCGCCGGCTTCACTTTGGTAGAATTATTAGCTGTGGTAATTATGGCTGGGATACTGGCAGCAATAATGGCTCCCGGATACTTGGGATGGCTCAGCCGGACACGAGTTAATACTGCTCAAAATACAGTTGTACAGGCGATTCGTGAAGCTCAAACCAAAGCCCAACAAAACCAACTAACTTGGCAAGTTAGCTTCCGCCAAAGTGAAAGTATTGACAAAGTTCAGTGGGCAACTCATGCGGTAACTGCCACTTTAAAGGATTCTGATTGGCAGACTATCAATGAACCGGATATCGAAGTAGTTCCTCCCACAACCCTAGCGGCTGTCGGGGCAGAGGAATGGTACGTGCAATTCGATCCGAAAGGTCAGGTTAAGGGTGAATTAGGAAGAATCACATTAGGAACAATCGTAAGAGTTCCTGAAAAAAGAATTAGCAACAAGCGCTGTGTCATTCTTTCGACTCTTTTAGGATCAATTCAAACTGCCAGTAACAAAGATTGTGAGAAATAATAACTATTAGCTGGTGAGATTTTAAACAAATAAATGGCGTCAATCGACGCCATTTTTATACTGGCATCATCAACGTATTTTCCCTCTGCGTTTATCTCAATGCCGGCTTCGCTTGAGTAAGAAAAAGCTAAATACAAAAACACATCTACTTTGCATTTTCAAGGGTGCGTCCGTTGAGCCGTATTTCTAAACAAAATAAATCACAGCCACAGTTGAATCGTTTAACTGCCGGCTACACAGTGCTAGAGTTATTAACAGTCATCGTGATGGTTGGTGTACTCGGAGTGATGGCCGGCGCCGGCTTTTTAGGCTGGTTAGAGCGTTTGCGAGTTAACGCTGCCCAAAGTGCCGCCTTAAACGCTATACACGAAGCCCAGATCCGCGCCACTCAGCAGAAACTCATCTGGCAAGCCAGTTTTCAGGAAATGCAAATTAATGGAAAATATTACGTTCAGTGGGCGGTTCACCCAAAGCCGCCTGCGGGCCAAATTGTGCCGGCGGATATTAAGTGGCAAACGATTGAATATCCAGGCGTTAAAGTCGATACAGCCAACACTACTTTATATAGCAAGCCGAACTCAAGCGGTCAGTGGCGGGTTCAATTTAACTACAAAGGCCATACCCACGGACGGCTAGGAAAAATTACCTTAACCTCTCAAAATAATAGTAGAGTTAAGCGATGCGTCATCGTTTCCACTCTCTTAGGTTACGTCCGCAGCACCAGCGATAAGCGGTGTCAGTAGGGGGAATGCACAGATGCTGATGATTGAAAGCAAAGGATAATAATACAACAATAAGCTAGGAGATTAATATGTTTGGTTTAGGATTGCCAGAAATGGGCATTATTGCCTTAGCCGCTCTTCTCATTTTCGGCCCGAAAAAAATCCCAGAATTGGGTAGAACCCTCGGTAAAACTTTGCGTGGGTTTAAAGATGAATTGCAATCTCCTGAAGAAGAAGTAGAGGAGAAGGAACAAAAGCCTGAGAATTAGCTGAGAATTTAACAAGCCGGCTCCTTACGAAAGAGAATGAAGTCGCGTTTAAACAGAGCCGGTTCATAAGTTTATTTTAATCAATTGGATTAAAATCACTACAGCAAAATAAGCCTGGGTTTTAAGCCCAGACTTATAGCAAAATTCCTCTAAAGAGGACAGTTGATTTTAATTGGGCCGGCACCCAGCCGGCCCTAGCTTTGTGACGAATTGAGTCACATCGGCCTGATCCCAGAAGAAGCTAACCCATCCGCATCGCCCAGAATTCCAGAAGCAGCCGGCGAGACGCCATTGCCAGAAATCGGGCGACGCGCTTCAATTAAGCGAATCGCACGGGTCACACTTTCCGGTAAAATCACCACCAAACTGCCATTCGTGGCCCGATCCAGCGCCGTCTGAATTGCCTCCGTCTCATCCAGAATCGACTCATACCGGCAATCCGGTTTTGCCTTGACAATCCCCTCACAAATCAACCGCGAAGCATCTCCACGCGGACGACCCCGAGTATCATCATCTTCTTTAACCACAATTCGGTCAAAGATTTCTGCCGATAGTCTCCCAAGGGCCACGAAATCCTCATCCCGGCGGTCTCCCGGCCCTCCCACAACGCCAATTCGCTCACCCGGCCAATTGCGGACAAAACCGCCCAACGCCTCATAGCTTGCCGCATTGTGAGCGTAATCCACCAGGGCGTGAAAACTGCTTAAATTAAACAAATTCATCCGTCCCGGCGTTTGATTCACCGAGGCTTGGAACGTCGCCAGCGCCTTGCGAATGCAATCAATCGTTACCCCCTGAGCGTAAGCTGCCAGACAAGCGGCCAGGGCATTGGCGATCTGGAACGGAGCCATTCCCTTCAAGGTCAAAGGCACATTCACCGCCTGCTCAATTCGCAGCGTCCAGTCGCCCTTAAGAATCGATAGATAGCCATTCTCATAAACCGCCGCCAAACCACCCTTGCCGGTATGCTCACGCAACAGGGGGTTGTCTGGGTTCATCGAGAAATAAGCAACCGTTGCCTTTACCCGTTTCGCTATCGCCGCCACCAGCGGATCATCCGCATTCAGCACCGCATAACCGGCCGGCATCACCGACTCAGCCACCACACTCTTGACATGAGCCATTTGCTCAATCGTGTTAATATCCCCAAGTCCCAAATGGTCAGCCGAGACATTTAACACCACACCGACATCACAGCTATCAAAAGCCAAACCAGAACGGAGAATCCCGCCCCGCGCTGTTTCTAGCACTGCTACTTCAACGGTGGGATCTTGCAAAATCAGATTGGCACTTTGAGGGCCGGTGTTGTCGCCTTTTTCCACCAGGTATTCCCCGATGTAGGTGCCGTCCGTCGTCGTGTAGCCTACCGTCACACCCGTCTGCTTGTAGATATGAGCCAGCAGGCGCGTGGTTGTGGTTTTGCCATTCGTGCCGGTGACCGCCAAAATTGGCACACGGCAAGGCGTACCGGGAGGAAACAGCATATCCAAAACCGGCGCAGCCACATTCCGAGGCAAACCCTGGCTGGGGCAAACGTGCATTCGGAAACCTGGAGCGGCATTCACCTCAACAATCACCCCATTGGTGTCTCGCAAAGGCCGAGAAATGTCGGACGTGACCACATCCATGCCGGCAATGTCAAGTCCAATAATTTTGGCCACCCGTTGGGCAATCCAAATATTTTCTGGGTGAATTTCATCCGTGCGATCAATCGCAATGCCGCCGGTGCTCAGGTTGGCTGTTGCCCGTAAATAACAAATCTCCCCAGGGGGCAGCACCGTATCGAGATTGTAGCCTTTCTGATCTAACAGCTTCGTGCTATTGCGATCCACCACAATTTTTGTCAGAACGTTATCGTGGCCATCGCCCCGATTTGGGTCGCGATTGGTTTCCTCAATCAGTTCCGCAATGGTAGACTTTCCATTTCCCACGACATGAGCCGGCACTCGTTCAGCCACCGCCACCACCTTGCCATTCACCACCAGCACCCGGTGGTCACGGCCTGTATAGTAGCGCTCAACGATTACAGAACGGGTTTTAGAAGCCGCACTCGCCACATCATAGGCTTCTATCGCGTGTTCCCGGTCGTTGATATCAATCGTAATGCCGCGTCCGTGGTTGCCATCGAGAGGTTTGAGTACGATGGGGAAGCCACCGACCTCCTCAATTGCTTCATCCAGCTCATCTAAATAATAGATAACCGTTCCCCTCGGCACCGGCACGCCGGCTGAGCGCAGCAGCGTTTTTGTTCCTTCTTTGTCACAAGCCAATTCCACGCCTAGAATGCTGCTAAAATCGGTCAGCGTTGCCTGAGCGCGTTTGCCGTAAATCCCGTAACCGAGCTGGATCATCGAGCGGGCCGGCAATGGCATCCAGGGAATACCCCGAAGTTCTGCTTCTTTAACAATCGTTTCCGTACTTGGGCCTAAAGCCGCTTCAGCCCACAGTTCTTTTAAATCTTGAATATCTTGCTCGACTTCTGCTGGAGAGTAGATGCCGGTGTCGGCAATACTCTGACACAGACGGACTGCCGCCCGTGCCGCATAGCGACCGGCTTGCTCATCGAGGTACTCAAACACGACCTGATACACACCAGGCGTGCCGGTTTCACGAGTGCGGCCAAAGCCACTTGGCATTCCCGCCAACTCTTGAAGTTCTAGGGCAACGTGTTCCACCACATGACCCATCATCGTGCCTTCTTGGACACGCTGAAGAAATCCCCCACGACATCCGGGCGAACAGAAATGCTCTATTAAACTCGGTAGCGCTTCAGTCAGTCCCTTATAAAAGCCGGGAATTTCACTTGTAGGCTTCTCAGCCAGGTCTTCTAAATCAAGACGCATAACAATAAGTTTTTGGCGTCTGATACTCCAGTAGTTTGGACCCCGTAATGTCTGAATTTTAAGTATTCTCATATCCGTGTCCGAAGGTGATGCGCGAATCTTGGCAGCAAAGGGGGCAACTAATCTAGTTTCAGGCTTGCCGGTCCCTGCAAACTGTTCATTGTGAACATTTCTTGCTTGCTACTTGCTTTATTCCTCAAGATACCACCCTGCTCAAGAGTTAGGCGTTTCAAGGTGGACTTTAATTTAGGGAGTGTTGGGAGGGAGTGCTGAGTCCTGAGTAGAAGAGTGGTGGAGTGGGAGAGAGGCAAACAAAGAAGAAACAAGTGAAGAGAGAAGTAGAAATTTGCTTCTACTCACTCTCATGATCTTTATTTGCTGAGGCTGTATTTGCTTAGGCCGATGTGCCTAAGCACTCAACTAGAAACTCGTCGTTCGGGATGAATGAAGCATCGCTTGTGCCGGTCGAAGCGATCGCCGTGGCAAAGGAGGTGTAGGCGCAGGTTGCAAATGCTCAGGGGATCTGTCGCTGCCACAAACGGCTGATTTGTGTAGGACATTTCCGTGGGATCAATAATCGTCACCGTGCCTTTACCCAGCACTTGAATCACACCATCCCCTTCAAACATGGCACAGGTATCCTCATCAATGCCGATGCCCATTCTATCGGGGTGGGCTGCAACCGCGCTCAGCAGCCGTGCCATGCGATTTCGGTTTTGAAAGTGTTGATCGACGATGATATCTGGGATAATCCCCAGGCCGGTGGCCATATCCACCAGGGAACGATTGGGAGACTCGCCGCTGCCACCACCGGCAATCATGTGGTGTCCCATCACTGCCGCACCGGCACTGGTGCCGGCTAAAGTAACCTGACCAAGTTGCACTTGCAGCCGGATTTTTTCCATTAGCGGGGTATCCGCTAGGAGTGCACAAAGACGCAATTGGTCGCCGCCGGTCATAAACACGCCGGTACAGCCTTCAAGGTAGTCTTGCCAAGCCGGGTCTTCTCCCTGGGATCGTTCCCGGATGTCAAGCACTTGAATCGCCTTGGCACCCATTTCTTGAAAAATGGTCGTATACCGCTCACCAATGGCTGCTGGCTCTCGCGAAGCGCACGGAATAATCGCAATCTGTGCTGCCGGCCCTCCAGCGCGAGCGAAAAACGTCTGCAGGATCTCGCGTCCATGCACTTTGTCTTCCGCTCCGCCAATCACCATGATGGTCGTTTTGGTTGGTTGGGGCATTCTCGGTTCCAGAGATTTATCTTGTAACTGCAGCATGGCCTTGCTTCTGGGCGTGAGGGGGACACTGTAAAAGTTGTAGCCCACTCAGCAGATGTTGCTTCCTATAAAGTTTTACTGCCCAGTGTAGGCTTTCTGGCTAACAGAATCAATTACAGGCTGGGATTCAATTGTCTCATAATCTTCCCACGTCATTGGCACGCTGTTTTTAACCAATCTCCGGCAGCCTGTAGAAGATTGTTTTTGCGCTTGCGATTTTGCCACCGGCTGGGATCTGGCATAAGTGACGTTGGGAGTGCTTTCTATTGTATTTTCTTGTGGTAGTTGTGCGATCGCTAAAACTCGTGAGATTTGATCTAGTCACTTTATTTCCAGATTTTTTCACCTCAGCCTTGCAATCAGGGCTGCTGGGAAAAGCTTTAGCCGGCAACATTGCCTCTGTTAGCTTGGTGAATCCCCGCGACTTTACCACGGACAAGCATCGGCGAGTGGATGATGAACCCTATGGCGGCGGTGTGGGGATGGTACTCAAACCCGAACCGATTTTTGCGGCGGTGGAGTCACTGCCGGCAGAACCCAGGCGTGAGGTGATTTTGCTGACGCCTCAGGGTGAGCGAATGGATCAAGGATTGTTTCGCGAACTGGCTGCCGGTTACGACCAGTTGGTTTTGCTATGCGGCCATTATGAAGGCTTTGATGAGCGAGTGATGCATTTAGTCACCCGCGAGGTTTCTTTGGGCGATTTCGTCCTCACTGGCGGCGAAATTCCGGCACTCGCGCTGATTAATGGTGTGGTGCGGTTGCTACCGGGAACGGTTGGCAAAGCTGAGTCCCTAACCGCTGAAAGTTTTGAAGCCGGCCTTTTAGATTATCCCCATTACACGCGACCGCCTGTTTTTCGGGATTTGAAAGTTCCTGATGTTTTGCTATCAGGAAATCATGCAGCGATCGCCCAGTGGCGCAAAGAACAACAAATTCAACGTACCCGCCAGCGCCGGCCTGATTTGTTAAAAGATTTTGAAACCACCCATAAAGAGGAAGGCGATTGCTGATAAAACCGGCTATGACGGTAGAGTAGGTAGCCGGTGTTTTAGCCATGAAAAAGTTCCAATTTATTTGGATATCACTTTTGTCATTTCTGCTGATTAATGAAGTTAACTTTAATCCCAGCAAAGGTGAGGTCGGGAAGTGGGTTGAGTTTAATTCTGCTGCCTATGCGAGAAGAGGCAGCACTGGCGGGCGATCCCGAGGAGGTTCCTTTTCGCGCCCCTCCTCTCCCAGCCGGCCTAGCAGTGGCAACAGTGCCCCCCGTAACTCCTTTCCCAGCCAGTCAGCACCGGCACCTGCGAACTCTAGTGGTTCTAGCAACACTGGGGGACGCGTCCGGGGTGGATCGTTCCAGCCTCCCGCACCGGCACCCGTCCCCTACAATCCCCCACGTTCGACAGGGACGACAAATTATCCCCCCAATTATTACCCTGCAAGGCAAGCCGATCCCTACTACCCGCGTGGAGGTGGGACGGTAATTGTGCCGGTGCCGGTGCCAGTGGGTCCTGGGCCTTATTATTCCAATCCTGGTCAAGCCCCATACTATCCGCCGGCTGATCCCTCTGTGTCCCAACCCAATCCAAATTATCAGGGTTCTGGCTATTCTTCTTCAAACCGCTCAACCTCTTCTAGCGGGTCATTTTGGAGCTTTTTGCTATTTCTCCTGGTATGCGGGAGTTTAGTATTTCTTGCTTGGTACATTTTTGCCGGCAGAAAGAAAGGCAACCAAAATGAACTCACCAATGACATTGTTACGGTTAGCAAGTTGCAAGTCGCCCTGCTCGCTGAAGCGCGTCATATTCAATCCCATCTGTCTGATCTTTCCCTGAGTGCGGATTTAGATAGCTCAGAAGGATTGACCCAATTATTACAAGAATCAGCCTTAGCGTTGCTGCGTTCGCCAGAATACTGGACTCATGTCCGGGCAAGTTCACAAACCGTTCAAAGTCGAGAAGAAGCCGCTCAACTTTTCGAGCAGTTATCTATCGAGGAGCGCAGCAAGTTTAGTGCAGAAACGCTCAGTAATGTCGGAGGCAACATCCGCTATGGAGATCGGGCAACAGCCAATGCCGGTGATGAGTTGGCTACTTATATCGTCGTCACATTCTTGGTAGGAACAGAAAACGATAACCCTCTGTTTGACAGTATTCACTCAGCCGAAGAATTGCAACAAACCCTACAACGAGTTGCCTCCATCTCACCCGAATACCTGCTCATCTTTGAATTACTTTGGAGTCCCCAAAAAGAAACAGACACCCTCTCCTACGATCAGCTACTGACCGAATACTCAGACATGATTCTAATTGCTTAATGCCATGAAAACAAAGCAGGGGCAACAACAGCCAACAAATTCACGCCCCTGCTCGCCAACCCTAGGGGTGAATCGTAACTCAAACAAATTCTTAATTAAAAGTCAACCAGCATAATACCGCTTTTGTACTATAATTCAAGCTGTTTTTAACTATTAAAAGTCAAAAAAACCTTTCAAGTATTCAATCTTCTCGGCATTTATCTGCGTGCATTTATGGTTAAAATCTTAAATAAGTGTTTCATGCCGCAAAAATAAAACATCCAAAAAAATAATTAACATGACTGAAAATAACGAAAGAGACAACGATATCGTCACAGTTACCAAGCTGCAAATAGCCCTAGACGCTCAAGCGTCCTCAGTGCCGGCTGAACTATCTAAACTTAGCCTCAGCGCGGATACCGAAACATCTGAAGGATTGTGGGAAATTTTGCAAAATACAAGCCATCTGCTGCTCAAAAACTCAGAGTACTGGACTCATGTATTAACAAATTCCCAAACTGTTCCAAATCGGCAAGAAGCTGAAACAGTTTTTGAGCGCATTTCCCTTAACGAGCGCAGCAAATTCAGTACAGAAACGCTCAGTAATGTAGATGGTGAAATCACACGGCGGCAACCCGAACCCGCCGATAAAGATGGAGAACCGGCAGCTTATATCGTCGTCACCTTGCTAATTGGAACTGCTGACGATCAACCCCTATTTGGAGAAATTAAATCTGCTGAAGCAGTGAAAGAAGCTTTAGAGCAACTGCTATCAATGCGAACCGACT
The DNA here is from genome assembly GCA_019359355.1 of Microcoleus vaginatus WJT46-NPBG5. Taxonomy (GTDB): domain Bacteria; phylum Cyanobacteriota; class Cyanobacteriia; order Cyanobacteriales; family Oscillatoriaceae; genus FACHB-68. Next base: position 21,427 of record JAHHHM010000005.1, read on the forward strand.
ATTTAATGGTTTTTGAGCTGCTATGGAGTCCACAAGCAGAAACAGACAAGCTCACTCAACAGCAAATGGCGCTCCAGTATGCTGATATGATTCAAATTGCTGAATAGCTGTCAAATATTTGTTGTCAATAGACAGTTGTTAGTGAGAAACTAAAAAGGACAAAGACAAAAAACAAAAATAAATGAATATCAGAATTGGCAATGGCTACGATATCCACCGCCTTGTCGCTGAGCGTGCTTTAATTTTGGGGGGTATCAAGATTTCCCATGAATTAGGTTTGTTAGGACATAGTGATGCAGATGTATTAACTCATGCTATTATGGACGCCATGCTGGGCGCTTTAAGTTTGGGCGATATCGGTCATTACTTTCCACCAACAGATGAAAAGTGGGCCGGTGCTGATAGTTTGATGTTGTTGGCGCAGGTTGATCAGCTTATTCAAGAAAAAGGCTGGCGCATCGGAAATATTGACTCAGTAATTGTGGCGGAACGTCCTAAATTAAAACCTCATATACCGGCAATGCGAGATCGTCTGGCAGAGGTTTTAAGCATCAAACCTGACCAAATTGGCATCAAAGCAACCACCAATGAAAAATTAGGGCCGGTGGGCAGAGAAGAAGGAATTGCTGCTCATGCAGTTGTCTTGCTAGTGGCTGCTGATTAACCAAGGTCTGGCGTGAAAAGCAGTTAGGATAGAAATTAAGAGGAAATCGGGAAAAGACTCTCAACCGCCGAGGGAATTAAAGCAATGGAAGCAGCAAAATTTGAACTTGAGCTTGACAATCAACCAGTTGTTGTAGCTGATAGCGTTGCGGAAGACGTTAAAGGGAATATTGTTTTGTTAATTAAAGTTCAAGCAACAGAAACAAAACATGGAGGAATTGCTCAGCTAATTCACCACTTACAAAGCTCAAAAGTTTTAATTCCTTTCGCGATGCTCGTCGATCTTGAAAACATTGAATTTTTTGAATGGAATGGTAACAATTTATCAAAGTCGGCTTGCTCCTTAAAAACAAGTGATATCCTGAGCTATTATGAGCCAGAATTCGGCAAAAAGCGGATCTTTTATCGCTATCTAACGAGGTTAGTTGAAGCGTGGCTGCGCGATTTAGCTTATCACTGGAAGTCAGAAACACCTCCAGGCTCAGAACAAATCGCAACCATTGGTTTATTACCGCTGCTCAAAGATGGCACGACAAAAACTAATGTAGTGCTGAGGGGGCGTGTGGAGGATTAATGCCGATCCTGTATGTTGAAACGAACTTCTTGATTAGCATTGCGACAGGACGCGATCCAGAAGCAGATAACTTGCTATTGAACCCGCCGGCATCCGTACAAATCGCAATACCTAGCATTTGCTGTATGGAAGCTTTATCTGTTCTGGAAAATGAGCAAAAACGCCGCAACCGCTTTACTGGTGAACTGGAAAATCAAATCAGTCAGTTAAAACGAGATTTAACCTCACGTTCCGCCAAGTCTCTCCTTTTTCATTTAGAGGAATCACTAAATGAGAATGAGGGATTGCTAAATGATGTGCAGCTACGTCTCTTTCAAGCCTTGGAAAATGTGGCGACAAAAGCAGAAATGATTAACTTAAATGCAGTAATGCTACAGGAGAATTTAAAGACAACTTTAATTTTAGAAGATCCCACAGATAATTTGATTTTACACTGTATCCTGAACCACGCCTGCTCAAATGCAACTGAAGTCAAAGCATTTTTGAGTGGAAACTCTAAACAATTTGGGGTGCGGCAAGTGCAAGAGGCTTTGCAAGATGTCGGCATCGAAAAATATTTCTTTCGCAGCCAAGATTTTCTCGGTTGGCTAAACTTTGGGCAGATTTTGTAAGTTAGTTGTAAAATTAAAAGTTACGACAGAAGAAACGATTATGAAATTTTCTACAATTGTTCTGGCAACTGGACGCCGGTGGTTAGCCTTTCTCCTTGCCTTGATCACAGTAGTGACGCTGGGAGGCTGCAACCCTAGTAACTTCAAAACTGAGGCCGCTCAAGTGCCTTATATTGTAGACGCTAGCCTGAGCGACCCGAATTCTTTTAACTACATTATCAGCCAGGGAAGCCCAGATGTTCTTGGGTTGGTTTATGAGGGACTGCTTAGCCAAAATGGTATTACCGGCGAACTTGAGCCGGCTTTAGCACAATCTTGGGTAATTGCCCCAGATAAGCAGCGAATTGTTTTTACCCTACGAGAAGGACTCAAATGGTCTGATGGAGCGCCTCTAACCACAGATGATGTTATTTTTACTTATCAAGATATCTTTTTTAATGAGGAAATCCCAACCGATATTAGAGATATTTTGAGAATAGGCAAGAACGGGTTGCTACCAAAAGTGCGAAAGATTGATGATCGTCGGGTTGAATTTACAGTCCCAGAACCCTTCGCTCCTTTTCTTCGCTATACTGGCGGATTGGCAATTTTACCGGCTCATGCTTTGCGGGAATCTGTCATGACAAAAGATAGTGCCGGCAAACCTAAATTTTTGTCAACTTGGAATACAGATACCGATCCCAAACAAATAATTGGAAATGGCCCTTACACGCTTGAAAGCTATACCCCTAGTCAGCAGATAGTATTGCGTCGGAACCCCTATTATTGGGAGCGCGATGGTCAGGGAAATGCTAAGCCTTATATCGAGCGATATGTGTGGAAAATTGTAGAATCTACAGACACTCAATTGCTACAGTTTCGCTCTGGAGGTTTGGATGTCTTCGGAGTTTCACCTGACTATTTTTCCCTGTTAAAGCAAGAAGAAAAGCGGGGAAACTTTACCGTTTATATCGGCGGGCCAGAAATGAGTACCACTTTTTTGGTATTCAATCTAAATCAAGCAAAAGATGCGAATAATAAGCCTCTGGTAGACCCAATTAAGTCTCGCTGGTTCAACAGCAAAGCATTTCGACAAGCAATTGCTCATGCGATTGACCGGCAGAAAATGATTAACAACGTTTACCGGGGAGTTGGAGAACCGCAAAATTCACCGATTTACAAACAAAGTGCCTATTATCTGTCTCCAGAAGCCGGGTTGAAAGTCTATGACTATAATATAAAGCGGGCCAAAGAATTACTTTTAGGAGCCGGCTTCAAATACAACGCTCAAGGGCAACTGCTCGATTCCGAGGGCAACCAGGTACGCTTTACAATGCTGACGAATGCCGGGAATAAACTGCGGGAAGCAATTGGCTCTCAAATCAAACAAGACCTTAGTCAAATTGGCATCCAAGTGGATTTTACTGCCATCGCCTTCAATACCCTTCTAGAACAGATTGATCGCCGGCAATGGGAGAGTTACATTGGCAAAATAGGGGGTGGCGGTGTCGAGCCAAATGGAGGGGCAAATACTTGGTTAACCAAGGGCGGTTTGCACGCATTTAATCTCGGCCCGCAAGAAAGTCAGCCACCCATAGTTGGGTGGACAGTTTCAGACTGGGAGCGGCAAATAGAAGAGCTTTATATTAAGGGTGCTGGTGAGCTTGATGAAGCAAAGCGCAAAGAAATTTATGCGGAAACCCAACGCATTACCCAAGAAAACTTGCCATTTATCTACCTAGTAAATCCCCTAACAATAGCGGCAGTTCGTAATCGCCTTCAAGGGATAAAATTCTCAGCGCTGGGCGGTGCCCTTTGGAATCTTACCGAACTAAAAATCATAGAATAGCAGCCGCGTTAATAAGGAAAAAAAGACTCATGCAAAAGGCAAAAATTCTTTTCGTTACTTTTGCCTTTTTATTTTTTAATTGCCTGATCTTAACCGGCTGTCAATCAACCTCCCTGACAACACCGGCAGCCAGAGGTTCCCAATTAGTAAGCGCCATCCTCAGCGATCCCAAAACCTTCAACTGGGCACTTAACCAAGAATTTCCGAATGTTTTTCTGTTCACGGGTGAGGGTTTAACCAAAGAAAATAGCCTAACTGGCGAAGTTGAGCCGGCACTCGCAGAATCCTGGACAATTTCCAAAGATAAACGACGGGTTGTTTTTACACTCAGAGAAAATTTGAAATGGTCTGACGGCACACCACTGACAACGGATGATGTGGTTTTCACCTACGAAAAAATAGTTTTTAATCAAGCGATTCCGACAGATGCTAGAGATAGCCTCAAAATAGGAAATAGTGGTGCTTTTCCCAAACTCCGAAAGCTAGATGCTAGGCGGGTTGAATTTATTTTACCAGAGCCTTTCGCGCCATTTTTGCGGACTACAACAGGGCCACCCGATGGCGTTATCATTTTGCCAAAACACGCCCTCGAAGCTGCTGTCAGCACTAAAACTTCAGCGGGAACGCCTAAATTTCTCTCAACCTGGGGTGCCGGCACCAATCCTGCTGAAATTATTGTTAATGGCCCTTATTTAATTGAAAGTTATACTACAAGTGAGCGGGTGATATTTCGCCGCAATCCTTATTACTGGCAGCGCGATGCTCAGGGAAATCAATTGCCTTATATCGAGCGGGTGATCTGGCAAATTACAGATAGCATGGATACGCAATTGTTGCAGTTTCGCTCTCAAGATTTAGATACGACAGATGGCTGGGGACGAATGCGCCCTGAAGATTTTCCGCTGCTGAAACGAGAAGAAAAACGGGGAAATTTTAAAATCCATATAGCCGGCCCTAGACCTGGGACAAACTTTATTTCTTTTAACCTCAATAAAGGCCGGCGCAACGGACGCCCTTTAGTCGATCCTGCCAAATCTCGCTGGTTTAATACCGTAGCATTTAGACAAGCAATTGCCCATGCTATCGACCGGCAATCAATGATCAACAACTCCTTGCGCGGTCTGGGAGAACTGCAAAACTCCCCGATTTCCGTGCAAAGTCCTTACTATATTTCTCCAAAAGAAGGGTTAAAAGTTTACGATTACAATCCCGAAAAATCGAGAAAGTTGCTGCTCAGTGCAGGATTTAAATATAATCCCCAAGGACAACTCCTTGATCAAGCCGGCAACCGAGTTCGCTTCACACTGATGACGAATGCTGAAAATCAGACTCGCGTGGCGATGGGAGCGCAAATTAAGCAAAACTTAAGCAAAATAGGCATTCAAGTAGATTTCAGCCCCATCGCCTTCAGTACGCTCGTAGATAAGCTTTCTGACACGTTAGACTGGGAATGTTATCTCTTAGGATTCACCGGCGGCACAGAGCCTCATAATGGTGCAAATGTCTGGTTGCCTGACGGGGGGTTGCACAGCTTCAATCAAAAACCCTTATCCGGAAAACCGGCAATTGAAGGGCATGAAGTGGCAGATTGGGAGCAGAAAATTGGTGACCTTTATATTAAAGCAGCTCAAGAGTTAGATGAAACGAAGCGTAAAGCAATTTATGCCGAAACTCAGCAGTTAACTCAAGAATATTTACCTATGATTTATCTGGTTAATCCCTTATCAATGGCGGCAATTCGAGAGCGGGTGGAAGGCGTTAAATATACTTCACTAGGAGGGGCATTTTGGAATATCGCTAAACTTAAAATTAAAAATAAAGATTAATAATTTAAGGTTAATTTTTGCGAATCCAAAAAAACTCAGAACGAGCCATAAACAACAATAGGTTTGAACCTCTATTTTTGCGTTTTCTTCTGATTTGCCTGCAAATTGTATAGCAGATTCCTACCCAATTGCCGTTTGTTGAGCGAAGATTGGGAGAGCACAGAAGAGGGGAGTCGGAGAGCAGGGGGGCAGGAGCGTGTACCGGGAAATTTTTACTTTGGATGAGTCACACGGTCGAGATCGCCGGACTGACCGCCGGCTGGAACAGCTTTGGGTTTTGGGGCTATTTTTGGCAGCGGTTCTTCTTTATGGGATGAACCTGGGTGAGTTGCCGCTGCGAGATTGGGATGAAGGAATTGTCGCTCAAGTCGCCCGTGATATTGGGCGCGGGGATTTGAACTGGCTTTACCCAACCCTAGCCGGCGAACCGTATTTCAATAAACCTCCCCTGGTACATCTGCTAATTGCGATTGCCTATAAATTCGGGGGTGTCAGTGAGTGGACAACTCGCTGGCCACCGGCAATGCTATGTGCGATGAGTGTACCTCTGCTTTATTGGATCGGTCGTGAAGTTTTTCCGCGTAGGACGCCGGCATTGTTTGCAGCGCTGAGTTACCTGACGCTGTTGCCGGTGGTGCGCCACGGACGGTTAGCGATGCTGGATGGGCCGGTGTTGTGTTTTTTCTTGCTGATGGTGTGGTGTGTGCTGCGGACGCGGCGAGATTTACGCTGGGCATTAGGTGCCGGCATTGGTTTAGGACTGATTTGTTTGACCAAAGGCATTTTGGGGTTATTACTAGGCGCAATTGCCGCGATTTTTATCGCCTGGGATACCCCACGACTCCTCAAGTCTGGGTATATGTGGACCGGCCTGCTGTTAGGTATCAGTCCAGCAATTGCTTGGTATGTCGCGCAATGGCAGCACTATGACCAACAATTCATCACCGCCCATCTGATCAACCAATCCTTCAATCGCATTTCAGCCCAGGTCGAGGGGAACACCGGCCCTCCTTGGTACTATCTCCTAGAAATTTTGAAATATAGCTGGCCCTGGGGGCTATTTTGGCCGCAGGGGTTGCGCTTAGCCTGGGAAAATCGCAATATGGGCTGGGCTAAATTAGTGCTGGTTTGGAGTGGGGTTTATCTGCTGGCCATTTCGCTGATGAGCACGAAACTTCCCTGGTATGTATTGCCGGTTTATCCAGCCTTGGCACTTGCCGGCGGTGCTCAGTTGGCTGAAATTTGGCACCGGCGCAGCGACAACTATCGACTTTCAAGACAGGAAGCAACACCTTTTGCGCCTGACTCATCTGTAGTGTATTCCCGGCGATGGGTGCTTATTTTTGCACTCTTGGCTGTTGTGGGTTGGGCCGGCTGCCTTTATTTTGGTTGGTTTGCCCCTGTGCCGGCAGAAGATTTGCAGCTCACCTTGGGGTGTTTTGGTTTAACCATGACTGTTGTGGCTATTCTCACTTACCGGCAAAACCCGCAATTTATTTTAATTTTATTTTGGGGCACTTATGTTTCCCTCACAGTGTTCACGGCTTCTAACCACTGGGTTTGGGAATTAGGGGAAGATTATCCGGTTAAGCCGGTTGCCCAAATTATTGCGGAAGACACCCCAAAGGGTAAGGATATTTATACCTCTCATCCCTACAGCCGGCCATCTCTCGATTTTTATAGTGATCGCAAAGTTATTCCTGCTGAGCTTGAAGAAATCCGCCGACACTGGCAGGATGATTCTCAACCGTATTTACTGCTTGATCGAGACAATCTCAAAAAGCTCGATTTAAAGGAAATGTTGTGGGTGGGAAGCGCTGGCGATTGGACTCTGGTAACGCGAGATCACCCGAAAAAAGACAGATAAAGAGTACCTGAAGCACTGAATTGTTTTAAAGAGTGCTTGCCGGTCATTCACCTATCTGAAGGAAGCTTGATATTAAAACACAGATCATTTATCTGCTGCCGGCAAGGTTTTCTAGAAAAAGAGTTTGATAATAAAGCCACAGATTCCCCAAGTGGAACTTGAATGACGAGTGCAGCACATTCAAGTTCCACCTGCGTCCACAGATAAACACAGATAATTTATCTGCTGCCGGCAAGGTTTTCTAGATAAGAGATTAGCCAAAGCGATTGCTTTATGAGGTCGAAATTGCCTCAGTTGTTGGGGCGAGTACGTCTTGCGGTGAAGCGTTTTCGTTTAGCACCGGCTCGATAAAAAGCTGCATTTGATCCATCTGCACCGGCCCGAAAATTGTTGCAAAAGAAACATCCGCTGCATCTCTGCCTGTACCGATGCGGACGGTTCCGTTAAGCGGCACTAACCGGGTGGCATCGAACAAATACCAGCGATCCCCTAAATACGCTTCAAAATAAGCGTGAAAATCCGGTGGATTTAAGCCATAAGCGTATCCTCCAACAAAGCGTGCTGGAATATTTAAAGCCCGACAAAAAGCAATACCTAAATGGGCGAAATCCCGACAAACACCGGCTCGTTCCGTGGCCGTATCATAAGCTGATGTTTGGGAGTCTGTACTGCCAGATAAATAGGCAACTTTGTCATAAATCCAATTGCAAATGGCTGTGACTCTAGAATACCCCGGCAGTAGATCTCCAAATTCACTCTGCGCCAGTTGCATCAATTTATCTGACTGGCAGTAGCGGCTAGGAAAAAGAAAGGGTACGACTTCTAGGGGTAACTCAGCCGGCGGAACTTCTAGAATCTCACCAGGATTGGCGTAAAATTGGGAAACTTCAACGGTTGCTTGATAAGAGACTTGTAACTTGCCTGCCGGTGCGTTGAGTCGGAAATATCGATTGTCAGAAACAGGAGAAAGCAACTCGTCAAAATCTTGTTGGGGTTCTATCTTTAGGGTTTCCTGACAAATTTTTTGATGGTCGCTGTCGCCTGCTCTGATATTAAACACGAAGGTGCTGAATTGGGCAATTTGATAGTTTAATTGACAGCCAAGGCGAAGTTTCATAGTTGCACCGAATTACAAAAATGAGTGCTGCTCATCTCTAGGATCTATTATTTTGACAAATTTTTGCCGGCCTTGGCTGGATAAGTTAACAAACGCCGATATTTAGGGATAAACCCACCGGCAGGGAATGAACTTGTTGATGCCGGTGGAATCAAAAGCTGATCGAATTAGGAAAGGAGGCTTAACCCTGGATCGTCTGAAGTGACTGAGAAGAAAGAACCTTGAATGCTGACGGATGTCACACTCATCGCTACGCCCAAAAATTCACCGCTTGCGGCTAGTTTAATCGTGGTATCGCTGACGCCATCTAGGTCAATATCAATATCCTCAAAGCTCAAGTCCGCTACTGTTAAGCCGTCTGTCAGCCCGATCCGATCACCTTCAACCAGAGCGAAGTCAGTAATGCGGGAGACTGAACTGATGTCAAATTTCCCAACTGCCACATCCCGCCTGAGAACATAAGAGTCTGCACCTTCATCGCCGGTTAGGCTATCTGAGCCAAAATCGCCGAACAGGAAATCATTGCCTTGTCCGCCAGTGACCAAATCATTGCCTTTGCCACCGCGCACATAGTCTTCACCCTCATCCCCTGAGACCCAGTCATCGGCCATATTTCCGTTGAGGATATCATTGCTTTGGCCGCCGAAAACCTGATCGCTATCGTCGTCACCCACCAAGTAGTCAACGCCGTTGTATCCAACGAGAAAGTCTGCACCACCGCCGCCGTTGACGACATCATTCTCAAAGGTGCCGAAAACTCGGTCGTTGCCGGCAAAAGCCCGCACGCCGCCTTGATATTGACCGGCATCTAATAAATTAGAAATTTCAATGGTTTCGCCGGCATCAGACAAATCATAAAAATTGGCATTGATATAGCCAATTGCAATCACAGTTGTCACACTCCTGTAAGTAAACAGGAGGTCATAATCTTGAATAATTGTAGAGGTGACAACCGGCGCAATTCTGCCATACAGTGAAGCAGTGGCTACGGTTTCTTCGGGTGAGTTAAATTGGCTCGTGAATTGGTTGCCACCATCCGCTGAAAAACCAAACAATTCGAGCGTGTATTGTTTACCGTCAAAGTTAAATGATTGACGGCTCAGACCCCCTGTGGAAAACCGCAGCCGATCACCATCCTGAACTGGATCGCCGGTGCTGTTCGGCGTGTTGAAGATGTTAAATAAGAAGTCAAAGTTTGTTTGGCCAGTTACCGGAGAGTTTAAGGCCAGAGAAACACTGAGGGGGAAATCGCCATTAAAAAGCCTATTAGTGATTCCGTTACGGTAAGTCAATTCTCCTAGGCTGAAGAGACCACCTGTTTCAGCGCTAAAACTCTCGCCGTCATATTGAACGTAGCTGGTGAAGCTGTCCTGTGCCGCTGTTCCCCAAGTCAGCCGGTTGTTCGTGCCACTATTTTGATTGGTTAGCGAAATCACCGCTCTGGGGTTTGGCTCAGATGGCTCTCCAAACTGCCCGAACGAATTTCCTGTAAAGGTGGTTGCCATAGTTGAATTCTCTCCCTGAAAAAAAATAACGACTTAAGAAATTCTAAGCTCCGTCATGATGTACCCTAGTTTACTGGAATTTATCTGCAAAATCTATATTCAGGGCATAATAGGTGCAAAATTCTAGAGTTAAGTGCCCTAGAGTTTAAATTTTGTTTAAGACTTAAGTTTTCTAAAATATTTATGCAAAATTTTATTTTTAAATGGTTTTTATTTTGTTAAATTTAAAGTTTTCTCGCATTTGAAGTAAACTCAATTGGCGCAACCTATCTTTTTTTAACTTTTTTAACAATGAATCGCGAAAAATTTTTACCCAAAGAACAACAATAGAAATCTAAAAAACTCTTAAAATTTAAAAATCAAGCGTATCTAACTGGTAATATCATCTGTGTTTATCTGCCTATTACTAACGACGACTGCGCCCACATTTGCGTTATCTGTGTATGCCTAACGACAGACTGAGCAACATCTGCGTTTATCTGCGGTTAAAAAATCCACCAAAAATAAACGATTCAGACAAGCACACCGGCATGATAGGTGCCACCCCTTGGGCGCAGCCGGCCAACTGAGCTATCAAATCAATAGCGCTCAATATCGCCCGCAACGTGGCTGTTCTATTAAATGTTGCCGGCGCAGACGGTACACCTATTAGCAAACAACGATCAGCCGTCGCCCCTGGAACCTTAAGCGGCTGCAGAAAACCAGGGAATATCCTAGCAAAGTTTACAAATAGTTATAATGTATTAAAAATAGAGCATAGTAACGCTCAGGCTGCTTTACAGAGTAAAATCGTCATTTTCTTAGACACGCAGCCGGCTCAGCGTTCACATTTGCAAGCATCTAAAATCACCTGATTGGGTGATTCTAATAGAGGAAGTGACAAAATCCTGACCCAGAGTAACCTAGAAAGCAATCCTGAGCTTCAGCTAGGAACTCAGAATAAAACGATTGGCAGCCAGCAGATTGATTAATCCTGAAAACACAACTGCGCCGGCACAACCTTAAAAAGGAACAGCCTCACAGATCGCATCTTGCCTTATCGATAGAGCAAAACCCAGCATGGCTTCAATTGCGCGTAAAAACTTATTTGAAGACATTCCTCGCTTCCTCGTTGCTCAAGCTGGGATTATGTTTGCGGTGAGCTTAGTCACGATCCAAACCGGCATCCTTAATGGATTTACACGCTCTAGCGCCCTCGTTATCGATCAATCCAAAGCCGATATTTGGGTGGCTTCAAAATACATGGTGAACTTTGAACTCACCCTTCCCCTCTCTTACGAGCAAGTCGCCCAAACGCAAAAAATAGCCGGTGTCGAGCGAGCAGAAGCACTTCACGTAAAAGCCTCGATCTGGCGCGATCCGTTGGGGACAATATCTCTGGTGAGAGTCATTGGATTTAACCCAGAAGGGCAATTATTTGCACCCCAACCGATTGAACGGGGAAGCCTGAGTTTCCTCAAAGAACCTTACACCGTCATGGTGGACAAAAGCACCTTAAAATCCCTGAACGTGCAATGGGTGGGTGATGAGGTTGAAGTCGGAGCCTTTCCAGCTCGGTTGGTGGGTTGGACAACCGGCACTCAATCAATCGTCTCCAGTGCTTTTATGTACACCTCACTGGAAAACGCTAACGTCTATGTCAATTCCACTCCCGCCTCAGTAAACCTCGCTGCCACACCGGAAAATCTCACGCCTGAGCAGATCCGAGCATTAGCCGCCACAGGTCAAATCGATCCAGCGCTCGCTGAACAGCTAGCCAGTTTACCACCAGAAAAGCTTAAAGAATTAGCGGCCACCAAGGAATTTAAGCAGAAGTTGGAAACCGCTGCATCTGACAAGGGAAAGCGGGCAGCACCCAGAAAATTAGCTGCCAAAGATCAGATCGCTTATGTGTTGGTAAAACCCAAAGCCGGCTACGATCTGCAGACACTCAAACGAGATCTTGAAGCCGCTTTGCCAAACACACGAGCCTATACGCGGGCTGAAATGGCACAGCACACTCGAAATTACTGGTTGCAGCGAACTGGAATTGGCTTCATCTTAGGATTAGGGGCGGCAGTCGGTATCCTGGTAGGCACCGTCATTGTCGGTCAGATCCTTTACGCCTCAGCATCCGACCATATTAAAGAATTTGGCACTCTCAAAGCGATGGGTGCATCTGATTCTGTAATTTACGGCATTATTGTGGAGCAAGCGTTATGGATGGCAGTTTTAGGTTATGTCCCCGGTATGCTGGTGTGCTGGGGACTGGGCAATTGGACTTTAGCAACTCAGGGAATCATGATTTTAATTACACCGACAAGCGCCGGCATTGTCTTTGGGATCACCGTGTTGATGTGTGTTAGTTCAGCGATGTTTGCGATTCAAAAAGTCACTCGTGTCGATCCCGCTATTGTATTCAAGGCATGACACTTAAAATTCTGGCCGGCGTCTTGATAGATGTAGCGCTCTCAATGCTGTTAAATACCAGTATTTGATGGGGTTAAACTCCGGATTTATCTCTGATGATTTTGGAGTTAATAGGAACCGCTAAACCTCATATTAAATTTTTCTCTTTCTCTCTTGCTAGCTGAGCCAGTCTCATCAAAACTTTAATAATATATGACTGTTTCTCAAATTCACCTTACTAAATCGGCTAACATAAAAACTCAGGTGCCAGCAGCTACTTTAGGCTCGGTCAATACCAAAACAGAAGCCATCGTTGCCAAGAGAGTAGAGATGGTCTTCCAATCTGGACGGCAGCAGTTTAAAGCCCTCAAAGGAATTAACTTAGATATCCAGCGGGGCGATGTCCAACTGTTGATGGGTCCCTCAGGTTCGGGCAAGACAACTTTGCTGTCAATTTTAGCTGGGTTGCTGACGCCCTCTGCCGGCAGAGTTTATCTTCTGGGAGAAGAAATTACCAGTATGTCTCGTGCTGAGCTAGCCCACTTCCGCTTGCACAATATTGGTTTTATTTTTCAGGGATTTAACTTATTTCCAGCCTTAACGGCAGCAGAGAATGTGGAAGTGGCGCTTAAAGTGAAAGGCGTTGGGGGCCGAAATCGGAAAAATCAAGCTCAAATACTGCTAGAACAGGTGGGGTTGGGCGACAAAGCGAAACTACTGCCTCGCGAACTGTCGGGTGGGCAAAAACAGCGAGTCGCGATCGCACGGGCATTAGCCGGCAGCCCTCAATTGATTATGGCGGATGAACCCACTGCTGCCCTAGACTCGCAAAACGGGCACGCAGTCATTGAACTGTTGAGTCAGTTGGCGAAGGAAGGCGGCTGCACTGTGCTTATGGTGACGCATGATCCCCGAATTATGGATATTGCGGATCGAGTCCTTTATGTAGAAGATGGAATCTTAAAAGGGTCTAGGGCAGAGACGCTAGGACTAGCTGAGGTTGCTGATCCTAGGAGTTAAGTTTCCTGGATATTATTTCTTGCCTATTACTTGCTGCAGAACCGTTTGAGGAAGTTCAATTAGCTGCTGCCAAAGCTGCTGAGGGCCAATGCCGAAAGCTAGTTGCAAGACAAGAACAACGGCTGCAATTGAAACTGCTGTTTTGAGGGTGGTCTTCAGCAAGTTGATTAACGCAGTAAAAACCAGCCAAGACACAATTAGGGCAGCGAGTAGCGTGATTAAGTTGAGTGACATAAGCGTGGTAGCATCCCTATTGAGACAACTGTAAAAACTGGGTTGGGCACTTTAAGAGGGCTTCAGTAGAAACGATGGATTCTACGGGAAGTCAGGGAAGTCATCATTTTTGTAGGCATTGGGATACACCTTGTGATTGCTATTTGCCGACGCCGGCTGTCTTGCGCTACTCAGCCGGCGAGTTTGAGCAAAGTCAGATTGTCAGAGTTTTCAAGCTAGTTACTTGCGTTTGCTTCTTAATAACACCTTAGTCGCCCGCATCGTTTCTTGCGCCGGCAACTGGTTAGCTTAGTTAACTGGCTTTTTTCGCTTATCCTAAATTTAAAAGCAAGCCGACTTATAACTCGCTCTAGTTTTTTAAATGAGTTGCTCGTTTCTGCTAATTTCAAGCAACTTTTTAGGGCAAATTGTCTGTTGATGCCTGGATTCTTCCTTAAAATACCGAAACCAAATTTTGGGAAACCAGATTTTCCGACTGATTGAGACACTCAACTCTATTATATCTTTAATTCTTGAGCCGGCTCACTGCTGTAATTGCTCCCTCACCCAAGCTCGAAATGCTCTGATTGCCGCACTTCTACCTGCGGTTTTACTCATCTCAAGATACTGAGGAATGACTTCAGTCATGGAGAATTCTGGAAAATTTGGGCTAATATTGGATTCAACATATTTTCCATTTTGTAACAGATAGATTTGCAGTAATTGCCCATCATAGATCCAAAGCTCAGGGACACCTAAAGCCTGGTAAATGTTAAAGCCGGTTTTGCTGGTATTATCTACTTCAATTGCTAAATCAGGCGGGGGATCTTCATTTAAATCCAACGCCATCTTTCCTCGCACAGCCGGTTCATTTTGAATGTAGAAACTATCGTCTGGCTCTACACCACTCTGCATATCTTGACGTTTGAAGGTAGTCGAACAAAAATTCTCGCAATCTATGCTGAATTCTTCAAGGAGAACTTTAACAAAGTCACCGATTATTCCTTTCGCTCTTTCATGTTTTGGTAGAGGCATCCTAATTTCCAAGGTTCCATTATCATAGGCAAGTCGAGCGGCGTAACCTTCTCCCAGAGAGGTGAGGATGTTTTCAAACATCTCCCAAGAAATGTTTTTCAATTCCACTCTATTGCCGGGAGGGACAATTAGCTGCTTCAGTTCAAAGACTGCCGGCTTCGTTTCAGCTTTCATTTAGTTTTTACCTGAAAGATGGGGGCTTACTTCATTTTATCGCAGGGAAATTAGACGTTCCCTCCCATCAAGTTTTTCACTCGCCGCTAGAACTTCTTGCCGCGCCCACCGATCTGCTGCCAGGATATCATCAAGAGAAGGGGTTTCAGAGTTATCTGCTTGATGTTTATCGCAGGCATCTTCAATTAAGCGAGGAATGTCTAAGAATTGAATTTTTTCATCTAAAAATAGGGCAACCGCCTGCTCATTCGCGGCATTTAAGACAGCCGGCATGGAACCACCGGCACGACCGGCATTATAAGCAAGCTGCATACAAGGATACTTTTGATGATCTGGTTCACGGAAAGTTAAATCGCCGGCTTTAACTAAATCTAGCTGTTCCCAATCGGTATAAATTCGCTCTGGCCAAGATAAGGCATATAGCAAGGGTAAACGCATATCCGGCCAACCTAATTGCGCTAAAACTGAGGTATCTTGCAGCTCAATTAAGGAGTGAATAATGCTTTGGGGATGAATCACAATGTCGATGCGGTCGTAATCTAAACCGAAGAGATAATGCGCTTCAATGACTTCTAAACCTTTATTCATTAAAGTGGCAGAATCGACGGTGATTTTGCGACCCATTGACCAGTTAGGATGTTTGAGGGCATCGGCAACGGTGACTTGTGACAGTTTCTCCACCGGCCAATCGCGGAAGGCACCCCCAGAGGCGGTTAGCAGAATGCGCCGCAAGCCACCGGCAGGGACGCCTTGGAGGCACTGAAAGATGGCAGAATGTTCAGAATCCGCCGGCAGCAGTTTGACGCCGTGTTTCTCGACGAGAGGGTTGACAACCGGCCCGCCGGCAATCAATGTTTCTTTATTCGCTAAGGCAATATCTTTGCCGGCTTCGATGGCGGCAATCGTTGGCAACAAGCCGGCGCAACCGACAATGCCGGTGACAACGGCTTCGGCATCTCCATATCGGGCAACTTCTATTACACCGGCTTCCCCAGCTAGCAGGATCGGTTGGGGATCGATGTCTGCGATCGCTGCTTTCAGTTCGGCTAATTTGTCTTCGTCACAAATGGCAACGATTGCCGGTTTAAACTGGCGGATCTGCTGCGCCAGCATCTCCACATTGCGTCCTGCTGCCAATCCCACAATGCGAAACTGCTCAGGGTATTGAGCGACAATATCTAAGGTTTGAGTGCCGATAGAGCCGGTGGAGCCGAGGAGAGTAATCGCTTTCACAATTGTTTAACATTTATAGGGCAACTCCACTATAAACAAGGACGGGATCGCTGATATAGAGAGGAGGGGTTCACTTGTGGAAAAAGTGGGCATGGGGCATGGGGGATGGGGCATGGTTAATTAATTATGTTGAGTCACAATATTCGCAGCTTTGTCTTGACAAATATTAAAAATAATGCAATTCATTGGATTGCCGGCGCGGCTGCGGTGATTTTTTTTGCTTGCAGCAGTTTGCGACACGCTTTATTTCAATCTGGCGCGTTTGATTTGGGAATTTTTGATCAAGCGGTTTATCTGATTAGCCAGGGAAAGCCGGCAATTTCTTCGTTGATCGGGTTTCACATTCTTGGCGATCATGCCGCTTTAATTCTTTACCCACTGGCTTTGCTGTACAAAATTTATGCCAATGTACACTGGTTACTTGCTGTACAAGCCGTTGCCTTGGCATTGGGTGTTTTGCCGGCATGGCAACTTGCCAAGTTAGCTGGGTTGCAGGAGAAGCCGGCGTTGGCGATGGCAGGGGTTTATCTTCTTTACCCGCTGGTTTTTAATCTCAATTTGTTTGATTTTCACCCAGAAGTTATTGCATTGCCGGCACTTTTATGGGCAATTTTAGCAGCGCGACAGAATCAAATTGGATGGTTTTGTTTAGCAATTGCCTTAGTTTTAAGTTGCAAAGCGGTTTTGGCGCTGACAGTTCTGGCGATGGGTTTCTGGCTAATTTTTTTTGAGAAAAAGCGGTTATTTGGGACAATTGCCCTTGCTGTCGGTGTCGCTTGGTTTCTGATTGCCACACAATTTATTATTCCATTTTTTGGCAGCAATGCGGCATCTGTGGCACGTCATTTGCCGCGTTACAGTTATCTTGGAAATTCTGCGCCAGAAATGCTCAAGAATTTGCTGCTGCAGCCGGCACTGATTTTAGGAAAAATCTTTTCCCTGGCAACCCTTGAATATTTAGCATTATTGGTAGTGCCGGTAATTTGGTGGTTGTCGCCGCAGCATCTCTCGCCGTTAGTGGGGGCAGTTCCTACATTGGGTTTAAATATTCTATCAGAAGCAGCAACGCAACGAAATTTAGTGCAGCAATATTCGCTGCCGGTGTTACCTTTTCTGCTGGTGGCAGTCATTTCTAACCTAGCTGCTAAGGAAAAAGATCCTCCCTTAGAAAGCGGAAAAAAGAATACTTTTTTATCGGTTATTCCTTTTCTTTCTTTTCTAGCAAGGCGACAGGGAAGTATCTTGCCGCTTATTTCGTGGTCATTTTTAGCATTTCTTGCATTAGCCAAGTACGGTTATTTTGGATCTATCTATCTCGACTCTCTGGATACTTGGAAAGCAACGCGACAGGCAATTGCTCAAATTAAAACACGCGAAAGTGTTTTAACGACTCATGAAATTTCCCCGCATTTAAGTTGCCGGCAATTGATAAAATTTACCGATGCGAGTTCACCCCCGGCAAATTTAGCTGAATTTAAATATATTTTGCTAAATTTGCGAGATCCGGGCTGGAATAGTTCGCCAGAATTTGCTGCCGGCTTAGTCAATCAAATTAAAACTCAGCCAGAATTTAAACTGCATTATCAGCAAGATGATGTTTACCTTTTTATTCAAACAGACTGATTAAGGATTCTGCGTTTCCTCTCGCCTTTGGGTATCTTTTTCCTGTGCGTCATTCACTTTATTCTTCACTCTATTAATGGGAGTCAATCCAGGTGCCGGTGTTTCTGTTACCGTTGATGGAGAAGCCGGCGTACTTTGAGGTTGCGAAGAGTTAGAACAGCCGGTAAATAGAAATAACAGGAGACTGACTGTTGTCAAAGAAGCTACTTTTAGTTTTATCATTTTGAAAAAAACTCCAAAGTTGGATAAATACAGTTTTGTTTGACTCTAGTGTAGCTAAATCTCGGTGCCGGCAGCGAGATTTTCCCTAATAAACTAAAAAATCATCCCTTCTAAAGCCGTTTGCAAGTCTTTCGTTAAACCGGCAACAGCAGATCGCCGGCTGGTTTTATAGGCATCCCACCTATCCGTAACAGAAATCGGTTCACCCACCGTCAGTTGCACGCGTTGCTTACCTAACTTCGGGCGTCCAAAAGGATTGCCTCCCTGAATTCGAGTCATGACATCTCGCAAAAGTAAAGCGGTTTCAGCAAATCGTTCAACCGTGGGTTTTTCTTTCACATATTGCCCTGTTACCGCAACAAAACTTTCCGCGAGTCTCATGTGCCACATTCTCAAGTTGGCTTCTTCAGCAATACGATCGGCAAGTCCACGTTCCAAGAGAGATAATGTTTCAAAGTCCTTGATATCTTCTCGATAAATTCGATCCCACCCGGCTTGTTCTAAGCGCCGACATCGATCAATTAAATTGCCTTTCTGCGATAAATTAAAATACTCTTCTGCAACTTGTAATGCAACATCTAGCAAGGCATAAAGTCGAGTAGATAATTCTGCATTTTCGCTAATTTGAGGTAATTTTCGATGATAAAAATGGGTGTAAAATTCCTCCATCATCGCCAGTAAGTGCCCCCCTATCCGAATCAGTCGGCGGTAAAAATAACTTTGAATTTCAGATTTTGGATTTTCCTGGGATTCAGGAAGTTTTTCAAAAGCCGGCAACCCGCATTCTGTCTCTAACTGGCTCAACAATTTATCCACTGCATCCCAAGGTTCTTCAACGTAACGATATTGAATCCCCATTGGCACAATTAAAACTTGTTCAGATCGTCCAGCTTTTAATAAATCTTCCGCACACCAAAAGCCTAACTGAGCAATTCCAGGTTCTAAGGGACTGACGAGTTCATTATGACCGTTTGTCGCACCTTCTGGGGAGGCTGCCAATGGAAATTTACCGTCAACAAATAACTCACGCGCTGAACGCAATCCCAGGCGATCTATCTTACCTCGCTGGATGGGAGTACCCCCTAATCGAGAATATAACCAGCCTATTTGTTCCCCAGCCCACAGAGGAATTCCTCGGTCATAAATAAAGTGAAAATGGGTTGGATATTTTAAAGGAATACCTTTTTCTCTCGCGATTTGTGGCACTAGCTGCCACGTTAAGTATCCCAGGCAGTAAGGATCGTCGGTATTTGGGTGACGGAAGGCCAATAAAAAGCGGATTTTACCTTCTTGAAATTGCTGAAAAAGTTTGACTAATTCTGCGACATTATCGGCTTGAATATCAGTAATGGTTGTCTTCAATGGCAGCCACGCCGGCAGCAGTTTTTGACACCCCCACAAAATCAGGGGGTTAAGTGCCGGTGGGATAAATTCTAAAGCCGGTTGAGCGTGAATAATTTGATCTGGCATCCGGTTTTGAAGGGCGTGCGTGTTAAATTTTGTCTGTACAAAAATTCTAAATTAATTTTTCAAAATTTTAGAGTTTTTTAAATATTAATTAATAAAATTTTTAAACGTTTGCTGGAATAGGTGTTGTAAATTCCCGAAAGCTAGAAAATCTAAACCCTATTAAATCCAGATTTCAATTTGTTTGTACAACCTCAGTGGGTTCTTCACAAACGTTTGAGCAACGATAGGCAAAATGCAAATTATTCAGTAAAATATAAGGATGAGTGCGCTTTGTGGTACAATCTTGCAACTGTATTGATCTAGCTGCGCTCACCACTGCTTTAGCTATGAAAATAGCCCTATAGCACTCTATCCAGCTCCGGGATCGCACCAGAGACGATTCTAGTTTTCAATTTGTTTGTACTTTGTATTTCGGATCATCACTTATGTTAGACGCGCAAGGGCTTTTCAATGAAAACTTTTACTTATCCCAGAACCAGGATGTAGCAATAGCAGTTAACGCCGGCATTTATAACAACGGATATGAACACTTCGAGTTATACGGTAAATCTGAGGGGCGCAATCCTAGCGCCTTTTTTGATCAAGGCTATTATATTGATACCAATTCAGATGTGACTGGAAATGGGTTTGATCACTTCATTTTGCATGGTCAATTTGAAGGACGCAACCCTAACGCCATTTTCGACACCGGCTTTTATTTAGATCAAAATCAAGACGTTAAAGCAGACGTTGATAAAGACGTGATCACCGGCATCGAACACTTTATCGAAAATGGGCAATTTGAAAGCCGCGAAGTCAACCCATTTTTTGACGAAAGTTACTATTTAGAAACCAATATAGACGTAGCAGCAGCAGTAACAGCCAGCGCAACTACAGCGATTGAGCAATACATGGGTTTCGGTCAATTTGAAGCCAACCGTAACCCGAATGCGCTATTTGACACCAATTTTTATCTGCAAAACAATTCAGATGTAGCAACGGCAGTCTCATCAGGCGGAACCTCGGCAATCGAGCATTTCATCGTTTACGGTCAATTTGAAACTAACCGCACCTCCCAATTTTTGTTCAACCCCAATTTCTATCTGCAAAATAATGCTGATGTAGCAACGGCAGTCTCATCAGGGGGAACTTCAGCGATTGAGCATTACGTCGTTTACGGTCAATTTGAAATCAACCGCCAACCCAGTTCTCAATTTAATCCTAACTTTTATCTACAAAATAATGCAGACGTAGCAGCAGCGATTAGCAACGGAACTCGTAAGAGTGCGATTGAACATTACATTCGGTTTGGCATCGCAGAAGGACGTAGCGGCGGCGGAGAGACCGTTAATCCTTTAGCCATTTATGTTTCTAGCAACGGCACAGGTAACGTCGGCGATGTGGATCAGTTTATTGGAACTTTAAACTTCCAAAAACGATTTGACGCCGGCAACAATGAAGGCGTAGAACTCGATGAACTAGGTAATCTTTATCAAGCCGGTGATGTAACAGCCGGTGCCGGCAGTATTCGCGCCATTTCTCAAATCGCCAACCGGGCAAATGGCGACGCATTTACAGCTTTGAAAGACCGTGAAATTGCCGGATCTCAAACCGGCTTGCTCAATCCCAAAGGCATCGCCATCGCGCAGGAAGCAGGATTTATTCTTGTTGCAGATAATGGTGCAGGGGATGTGAAAGTATTTGGAACCGCCGCCGGAGGTAATGTGCCGCCGGTTGCGACCACCGCTTTGCCGGCTAAACCTTGGGACGTTGCCTATGATGAAAACGCAGACCGGCTGTTCGTCGCCTTAGTCGATGGAACTGTTAGCGTCTTCGATAATTACATCGGAAATGGCAGCAATATCGGTGCCGGCAGCACTCGAAGAATTAACCTAGTAAATGCGGGTGGAACTAAAGTTTCTACTAATCTTCACGGCATTGTTTATGAACCCAACCGCAATCAATTAGTCGTTACCGATGTGGGCGCGGCTACAGCAATGCAAAGCCCTAGTTTTAACAGTGACGGGCGAATTTATGTCATCAACAACGCCAGCGCCGCTGACGGCAACGTAGTTCCATCTCGCACCCTAGAAGGGCCGGCTACTCAACTGGGTAATCCAGTGGATATGATCTTGACCGGCAACGATGTTCAAGTTGCAGAGAAAGCAAAAGATCAACTGTTGATTTTCAAGAACATATTTAATGGACCTAGCGGCGATATTGCCCCTCAAGTCAGTGTCAGCCAAATCAAGCCAGAATCTTTAGTCGCTCAACTTTCTCAAGGGCCGGGGAATCCAGATGTCACCGATATCGAGTCTACAGGGACGTTAATCAATTCCATTGTTACAACTAGCAACCCCCCATCTGCCGGTGCTACTGACTTCGTCGCACGGCTTTCTACGAATTTGCAAACCACCCAAGCTACATTTAACACTGCGAACGGGGTGGCAAGCGTAGAAAACATTACCTTCGACCAAACAGGCGATGCCTTTATTACCTTTGATAGCAACGACACCAACGGCGGAATTTTAGTCGTAAATCGGCAGGCTGAAAGCCGGAATGGTGGCACGGTTAATGCGTCGCGTGACCGACTAATTACAGGTGCAAACACCGGCATGATTAGTCCTAAAGGTGTCGAGGTTGCTGATAGTTTAGGTCTGGTTTTTGTTGCTGAAAATAATGCCGCAACACCGGCAATTCTTGCCTTCAGCACCCAAGCGCAAGGCGATGTGGCACCCGTATTCAAGACAACCGACCTTGGCGGACGCCGGCCTTGGGATGTTGATTATGCGCCATCACAAGATCGACTGTTTGTTGCCGCCACCGATGGCACTGTACTTGTTTATGACCAGTATTCTGTCACCCAAGGTGCTAACGGCCCAACGCGAGTGATCACTCCGTTCGATCCCACAGGAACGGCAAAAGCATCTATCAACTTGCATGGAATTATCTATGTGGAATCTTCCGACACATTGCTGCTTTCAGATGTCGGCAGTGCCATGAATGCAGCTGACGGACAACTGTTTGTAATTAATAATGCCGGCGTGGCAAATGGCAATGTTGCAGTTCGCGCCCAAATTGCCGGCGCAAACTCGAAGTTAGGAAATCCTGTTGATATTACATTCGACGGTGCAAACCTTTATGTCGCTGAGAAATCCAACAATTTAATCATGCGCTTTGATGGCATTCTCAACCAGTTAGGTTCCCTCGATATTGCCCCAACACTATCAACGGCGCGGAACAAACCTGAGTCAGTTGCACTTGCTCCTGATTACCTCTCATAAGGCTTAAGTCCTGAGTGATTTTTAGGGTTGTGCGCGACTCACTCAATGCTTAGATTTAATCACAGATAAATGATCTCGCTATGCCTGCCGGCACGCTGGGATCTCATCTGTGGTTAAATCTAAAAAATCTCTTTTGGCAATAAGTATAGTCAGACTAAAACACAGGACTTATTATTTACTGCCATTCTTGCAATTCCTCAATCCAATTCTGTACTAAAGCGACAATTTGTTCACGGCGAGTTTCAAAGTTGGCAGCAATGGAAATAAAAGCAATGCCAACGAGCAACCCGATGATCCATTTCATAAACGAATAATCTAAACTGAGAATGACTAACTGATTAATCGCATTGAGTAAAAAAGTTACAGTTCCCACATATAAAAAAGCCCGTACTCTTAAAGTTAATCCCGCAAAAATTGCCCCAACACTCCAGACACCGCAGACAAACCAATTAGACGTGAACAAAGCCATAAAACAAATCATGCCAGTTCCAAGCAGTCGCAGGATGTGGCGAATTTCTCTTTTTTCTACTGATTTTAAACTTGGATCAACTTGGGCGAGGTAAAGCAGGGAAAGTGCCGGTGGAGTTGTATAGACTAAAAAATCGTTGACATTTAATATCGTAAACCAGCGAAGTAGCGCCCAATTAATAAAAACGACACTGAGATAGGTAATGCGAATTTGGCGATTTAGTTGCGCTAGAAAAAGATAGAATCCTGCCACTAACAGCAAACTCGTGGGATTAATTGTGGGAGTGCATAATGCCGTTGCGGTTGGAATAACCACGGCAGAACGCAACCACGGTTTTTTTGGCCAGCCCCAATTTTCCCAAGGTAAAGCGTAGAGAAAACAAGAGATCGCAGCAGCAATCGCAGCACTCCAGGGAAGCAATAACGCTGCTAGTTGCAGCTTATTACTCATATAAATTCCGATGTCGGCACCTTCTAAAATCCCCAAATAAACCCAGCTTTCTGCCTGAAATAAACTAGGGTTGTCGCGTCCTTGCATGATCGCATAGCGCGTTAAAACGATGCCGGCACCTAATCCGACTAAATCATAAGATGTAATTGGATAGCTGATAGCTACAAGCAAGAAAAAACTGCTAATTGCCCAATGCAAATGTGCAAATATTTTCAGTTCCTCTCTGCTTAAACGCAAGTAATCGCTTAACCAAATATTCAGAACGCGATAAGCATATAAAATGCTTGTGCCTAAAGCGACCATTGCAATTAATTGATCACCGGCAGGCAGGGATGAAATACGATATCCCAGGATTTCATAGGCAGAAACCGACGCGCCAATTAAACCCAAGTAAACTAAAAGTCTGAGTTCTTGATGCCGGCGTCCTACACCAATGGCAATTAAGGCTAAACCCAAGGACGTTAAACCTGTCCAGTTGGCAAAAAGTCCCCACCGCAATACGGCACCCAATCCGCCATATAGCAGGGGCAAAATGTGCCAACTGCTGGGAAAATTTTCTGTGCCGGCACGTCTTTGCCACCAATCTCCTATCAATTGGAAAATTAAACCCAAAGCGATATTCGCAATCGCTAAATGAATCACCTCACGCCCGAAAAAGCCAAGGGTTTCTGCTGCCAAAACTTCTAAACCCCAACCAAAACTGTAAAGCATCCAGTTGGAAGGTTGCCGCCAGCCACGATAGAAAATTGCAGTTAAAGTCATACCGGCAGCAATTAGAACTAGAACACTCGGATCAAGCCATTTCCAGTAAACTGCAAACGAGTGAAGCGTCAAAATTAACAGCTCAACACCACACAATGTGAAACCCCAGAAATCTGCTGCCAGTGCGTAAATTCCCGCGATTGAGGGTGTTTCACCTTCGGCTTTGGGAGGGGAAATGACGAGCAGTAAACTTCTTAAAAGCCATAAAGTAGTAAAGGTGCCGGCAACAGCAATTAACCAGCCATTTGCGGTTAGTCGGAGAAAACCAGGAATGCCTTCATAAAGTTGGGCGAAAAAGAAACTTAGTGCAAATCCTACGGTGATAATAGCAGCGCTTACTTGCCTTAAATATCGCGTGTTGAGGAACATCAAGCCGGTGGCAACACCCAAACCAATTAATCGGGTTGCCGGCATTTGCACTGTCAAAATTTGCGCCATGAATAAGGCAGATGTACTCAACCACGCAGAAATTGGGCATCGGGGTGTGTTTAACCGGCTGGCAATCCCCGTAAGGGCAAGTGGCGCAATCAGCCAAACAAGACCCCATTCTGGATAGCTGTTCCCAATTTTGTTAAGGAAGTTAGAGTAATTATTGAGGAGTAAAAAATAACTGATGCCGGCTAAGACTAATCCTAGATACCAACTACTATTTTTATTAATTAATAAAAATAGATTTTGAGCATTTAATTCTTTGTTCGTAAGTCTTGATTCTAAATACAAACTGAATAACCATTCAGCAACCATCAACCCTAATAAAATTGTTGCCCAAACTCCTAAACTGAGATTTGGCCAAATCCAATCAATTGCTGAGCAAATGGTTAGTAAACCGGCAATGTGAGTGAGGTACACCGGCACGACTCGCGTCGGTGTTTGCCGGCACGTCACAACTGCCAAAGTCAGTGTAGAAGCCACCAAATTAAGCGTTCGCAATAAAGCAAAGGGCAAACTGAGCAGCGTTAAACAAATTCCAAATATCAGTGCTAGCTGTTCGCTAAAACGGGCGAGCGCTAATTTCTGCCGGCGGCGCAGCCAATCTGTCACCCACAGCATGAAAATGAGATAGGGAAACAGAGCAAGGCTTAATAAAGGCAAAGGAGTATCTGCGGGAACGCCGACTAGCTGAGTGCCGGCGGTGATTACCCATTGCTGGGTTGCCGGTGGAATTAACCGCCAAGCTAACCAAACACTTTGCAACCCGATGATATAAATGCCGGTTAATTCATCCTGCTGCCAATGCCGGCGCAAGCGACTGCTCAAAAACCACAACAACAGCCCACTCACGGCAAACGCTTGCCAGGGTTCTGTGCCAACAGCAACTAGCCAGCCTATTAGCATTAAAATGGCACCCATCTGCTCCCAAGGGGTGAGGCGGGGAGAAGCTGACGGGGTGACGTTGCTGGTTTCCTGTTGAGATAGCCATGCAAATAACCAGCCGCAAATGCCGATTGCTAACCCCAACTGATTGACCGGCACGCGGGCTACAAAGATGGCACGGAACAGTAAAATTGTTAAGGCATAAGCGACGACGGCTGCCCCAGTTAAAGCGTATTTCTGGATGCTGTTAGACGGTTGTTCCTCAGTGCCGGCAGGAGGTTCTGGGATTTGAGGGGGAATGCGCCGGTATTGATAAAACGTGGCGAGGGACGTTCCAACTGTACCGGCATAAACCGCAATCAGGGGAACGGGAAGTGCCGGCAGTTTCCAACCCCAGTGAAGATAACTCAGTCCCAAGGTATTAATCAGGGCGAGACGGGAAGCATTGGGTTGAGTTTTCAACAGCAAAACCGTGATGCCGGTGAGGGCAACGGTGGCAATAGCAACGGTTAGCCATTCTAGGGGATTATTCCACAACCGAAACCCATCCATCGCCCAAAAATTCACCGGCACTAAGAGGAGGGTGACGAGTTGCAAGGTTTGAGCGGTTAACTGTAAATTTCGCTGCCGGTTTGCCCAGTAGCTGACCGCCCAAAACACAATAGTATAAGCCAGCAAAACGCCGTATTGCCCAAATGCCGGAAAGCGTTCCCACTGGCTGGCGGCAAGCAACCCAGAAGACACCACCACCATGAAAACGCCCAGAAACAGCAGCCACCGGACGCTGAGTTCTGCCATCAGTGAGTGCAGGGGTTGGGGCGTGCGGCGTTTTGCTGGCGGCGGCGCTTCCTCTGCCTTGATCTCTCTTTCTTTCTCTGCCGGCGCGACGACAGGCGGGTTGGGTAATCGACAGGTAAGATACTGCCGGCACAACTGCCTCACTTGGGCATCAGAAATCAGCC
This sequence comes from Microcoleus vaginatus WJT46-NPBG5, assembly GCA_019359355.1. GTDB lineage: Bacteria > Cyanobacteriota > Cyanobacteriia > Cyanobacteriales > Oscillatoriaceae > FACHB-68. The sequence continues at coordinate 48,016 of JAHHHM010000005.1, forward strand.
CCAGATGCAGCCACAGATCCAAACCTTCTAATAACTCTGGATGCTCGGCTTGGATGTTGAGTTCAATTCTGATGGAGCGCTCAGGTTGAAGTGACATGACTTCAGCTATCACAAACGGCGATAACCTATCATGCTTTATACAGAAGAGATTGGCTGCTTTTTACAAAGTTACTTAATAAAGTGACTTTTTTCCTAAGAATCTCTCTAGCTTTTGAACTGAGATGAAATTAGATTAACCATTAGTGAGCCGCATGGTGAGCCGACTGAGCGATTAATTCTTGGAAATGAATCTCGTCTTTGCGTGGATCTGCGTAACTCACCTTGATTTCTAAGCGTTCGCCCAGTGCAACAGAACGGGGAAACCGCCAAGGCAACTCTAACCCTAATTCTTCTAACAGAATCAGTCCTAAGTTATCGTCTTCTCGGAGCCAGCGCAGCACCAATGCCTGCCAAACTTCATTCGTATGCCGGCGCAGGTATTCCAAGCCCCAATAACGTTGGGTTTGACGTTCCACCGAGGTTGCTTCTTTCACCGCCGCACTCACACTCATCACCAACTCTTGCATCTGGTCTGTCGAAAAGGGCAGGGGATCGCCACGCAGGTGAGCTTTTAGTTGAAAGTGAGCGAGCAGGTCGGTATATCGGCGAATGGGCGAGGTAACTTGAGTATAAGTATCTAAACCCAAACTCGCATGGCGTGCCGGTGTGATACTCATCTCACTACGGGGCATACACCGACGAATCGCACACGCTCTCACCGGCCCTGCCGGCAGCAGAATCAGTTCTTCATCTGAAGGCAGTTCCGGTTGGGGTTGATGGCGGAAAGGCAGGGCCAAGCTGTGAGTCTGACCGTAACGCGCTGCCACCTCTCCCGCTAAAATCATCATTTCTGCCACCAGATGCCGTGAGGGCGAGTCTTCCATCACGTCAATGGTGATATCGTCCTCGTGAACCTTAATGATGGCTTCGGGCATGGAGATGCTGATCGCCCCTTGGGATAGCCGCCACGTCTGTCTGCGTTTTGCCCACTGAGAAATTGCAGAGATTTCTGGTTCTGTTCGCAGATCCAGATGCAGCATCTCATCGACATCTTCGTAGGTGAGCCGGTAAGTCGGTTTGATCGAGCTGGGGTGAATGGTGTACTCCCGCACGCCCCCGGTTTCATCCAAAATGATGCCAAAACTGAGCGCGTAGCAAATGCGTCCCTGCACCAAACTCATCGGGCCGGTTGCCAATTCTGGGGGGAACATTGGGATCATGCCGGTGGGCAGATACAATGTGGTGCTGCGCCGGCGCGCTTCCAAATCTAATTCATCCCCAGGCGACAGCAACCGAGTCGGATCGGCGATATGAACCCACAAGCGTTCTCGCCCATCTTCCAAATATTCCAAACTCAACCCATCATCAATTTCTTGGGTGCTTTCATCATCGATGGTGTACACCTTAAGATGGGTCAGATCCAGCCGATTTGTGTCAGGATCGGGGGGCGGAGAATTCAAACAACTTTGAGCCACATCCAGCACCTTGGTAGAAAAGTGAGTCGGAGTTTGACTGCGCCGTAAAGATAAATTTTCGTGCACAGTCCACTGTCCTAAATCTACCAAAAGCTGAAAAGCCCCTTGAGGAGTTTCGGGGCGTTTCAATGCTGCTAGTGTTTCTAGGGCGGGAGCGCGGTGAGAAGCTTCATCTCCTAATACCGCAACCCTTTCTAGGGCTTCAATGCGAACGCGATCGCTGCTTTGCCACTCCACCAGTTTTCCTGAGAGCCGGTGTTGTACCCGCTCTAAAAATTCTTGCCACTCTTGCTGCCGCTGCTTTTCTACTTCTTGCTGATGTTTCAGTTCGGCCACCATTACCGCTGAACGCGGTTCGTAACGGTCGCCTTTTTGTTTGAAATAAAGTTTATCTTCAGACAATAAATAATAAGCCGCGTAGCACTGAGCCGGCGTTTTATCGGAAAATAGCAGTTGAGCCATTTCTGCCGGCTCCACTGACTGATTTTCTTCAACTAAAAATTCCCAGGCCACTTCTAAACTAGATGGGTCTAGATAGGGCTGGATTTCTTTTTTAAACAGGGCAATTTCTGAAGGTTTGTAGGTCGCCCCTTTCACTTCATAACTGAGCTGTCGGGGAGGAATGCTGTGGGATAGACCCTGTTCGTCGGTTACTTTCCAGTTCTTTTTCCCATCTGGACATTCTGCCACAGCGAGCCGACGCTCTCCGTGCAGCCGAAATTCGATCAGCGTTCCTTTCTCCACAAGCTTCTATGCGATTTTTGGATAGTTATATTTTGGATTTTGAGCGATGAGCAATGAGGTTTAGCTATCAGCTATTAGCTCTCAGTTTTTTACAACTAACAGCTAACAACTAAACTCTGCACTCAGCGCTGGGCACTCAATCGGTTATCCTTCTTGGTTGATGAAGGGCAATAAAGCAATCAGCCTAGCCCGCTTGATTGCTTGTGTCATGTCTCGCTGTTGTTTGGCTGTCAAACCTGTAATGCGGCGCGGCAAAATCTTCCCGCGCTCTGTGATAAATTTACGCAGCAAATCCACATCTTTGTAATCAATGGGATCGCCAGGTTTAATGGGGGAAACACGGCGGCGGAAATAAGCCATAGCAGTTATCAGTTGTCGGTTGTCAGTTGTCGGTTGTCGGTGGTCAGTTGTCATCTCTCAGGTTTTAAAGGCTGAGCGATGATTACATGACTACTTAATTTCTTTGTGTTCGGTGTGTTTGTTACAGTGAGTGCAGAACTTTTTCAGTTCCAAGCGAGCCGTCGTATTGCGGCGGTTTTTGCTGGTGGTGTACCGAGATACGCCAGCAGAACGCTTGTCTAGGTTGCTGCGACACTCGGTGCATTCCAAGGTTACGATTATGCGGACACCCTTAGCCATATTTTTACAAAATCAGAAGGGGTACAGAATTAAACACAAATATCTATTGTTTCACAAAACGGCGCAACTGAGCAACCCATTTTTTAACTTTAATATCCAGCGAGTAACCCCGGCGTGTTGACACCACCATCGTAGCGGCAAAGCGATCATGAAATGCCTGCTTTCGCATGGGGTCGAAGTAAGCAAGACTACAATCGAGGGCCAAAGGAACGATAAGCAGCAAGTATTGGGCCGTTGAAGGATTGAGGTTAGTAACACCAAACACTGCCAAGCTGACACCAATGCCGGTGAGTGCTTCCCGCTTGGTTAACTCTAGCAGTCCGGGTGACTTCCCGAAACGTTCATCTACCACCTTCATGTCAAATGCCCAGCGTCCCAGACTTTGCCCCTGATTTGCTGACACCAGTAGCACTCGCAACCCCAGCCAGACTAGAAAGTCAAGAATAAAACTGTTGACTAGCAGCGAACTGAGCAGCCAAACCGGCAAGATATCGACGAACAGGGCACACGCCCGTCGCCACATCGGAACTTTGGGCAAGCGGGTGTAGAGAGGTTCGGTTTGCATGGCAGGTGGGGAATTCTGAGGGGCTACGTTAACTATCTTGGCACTTCCACCGGCTAGATGTTAACGGGTGGAAATGCTCGATTTGCATGGGCGTAATTCTGTGGTTCAGTCACTTTGTGCCGACATAGAGATGGGTTCTCCCTCAGCATTCCCCATTAATTAAGTCGGGCTGCTACCGAGCTACACGTCTCTACAGTGCATCTGGATCGATTCCCAATTCTTGCAGTTTAGCGGCTAATCGCTGCGCTCGCTCTTGTGCCTCCTGTCGCGCTGCCTCAGCTTCCCGTCGCGCTGCCTCAGCTTCTTCATGGGTGAGCAAAAATTCACCCGTTGTGGGATTGTAAAAGCGAAGTTTCCCATCTGGCAAAACGCGCAAATCTAAGCCTAACACTTGACTGGATATCGAACTTGTCCCATCTGGCAAACTGGTAGGCGTCATGGGGAAATAATTACCTTCAACCAGATGTAGTCCCTGAAGTTGAGGAGCGAGATAATCGCCGGTTGGATCGTACTGAAAATATTCCTGTACCCCTAAAAAAGCATATATACCTTTTTTCGCACCTTGGTCTTGACTGCGGGTACTCATTGAAGTGATTTCCAGGACAAAATCTGGCGTTTTATCTCCATTTTCTCAAGTTTTATAGGAACGGCGCTGGTGTTTTTCCACCCCCAAAACAACAAAAGTATCAGGGGCAACAACCGGCTGGGAATTTCCTTCTTCGTAGTAAATAAAGAGATTTCCCGAAACGTAAACATCAGGCCGGTTCTGGAAGTGGATTTCCAGAACTTTAACAGCAGCCATTAAATAATCGCGCTGGAAATCACTTTTAGCCATTGGTAAACCATCTGCCTCTGGGTATTCAATTTGGGTTGAGGCAAGAATTGAAACGGTCATTGGCAAAGCCCTTAACTGGCAACAGATTTAATTTAACATTCTCACCTTTTATTAATTACTAATGGGTATAAGTTGCCGGCAGGGGTTGAATAAGGATATAACTGCGACACAACTGATGAATTAACCGGCATACAATGGTCTAAGCATCCCCTGTAAGGGATTGGTGGAGTAGCAGCTATGCAAGTTCGTTTTAAGGTCGTTCGACAAAATCAAAATTCCTCTCCTCGCATTCAGACTTACACGCTGGAGGTGGAACCGGGCAATACAATTTTAGATTGCCTCAATCGGATTAAATGGGAGCAAGATGGAACCCTAGCGTTTCGCAAAAATTGCCGCAACACCATCTGCGGCAGTTGTTCCATGCGAATTGATGGGCGCTCCGCGCTAGCCTGTAAGGAGAATGTGGGCAGCGAACTGGCGAGATTAGAGCAAATTGCAGATCAAGCTGCCCAGGTGCCGGCACAGGAAGGACAGGACGCCCTCCTGAAAAACAAAGGCGGGCAAGATGCACCTCCGAGAACACCGGCAGACGGCATTCCAGAAATTACCGTCGCGCCAATGGGCAATATGCCGGTGATTAAGGATCTGGTGGTGGATATGGCCAGTTTCTGGAATAATCTCGAGGCAGTCGATCCCTATGTGAGCACCGGCGCAAGACAAGTTCCAGAACGCGAGTTCCTTCAAACCCCTGAGGAACGGGCACAACTGAATCAAACCGGCAATTGCATCCTCTGTGGTGCCTGTTATTCCGAGTGCAACGCCCGCGAAGTCAATCCTGATTTTGTCGGTCCTCACGCCCTTGCGAAAGCTTACCGGATGGTGGCAGACTCCCGCGATGGCCAGACAGAAAGCCGGTTGGAACAATACAACCAAGGCACCGCCGGTGTCTGGGGTTGCACCCGGTGTTATTACTGCAATGCCGTCTGTCCGATGGAAGTCGCACCAATGGATCAAATCGGCAAAATCAAACAAGAAATTCTTGAGCGCAAAAATGCCCAAGACAGCCGGCAAATCCGCCACCGCAAAGTATTAATCAATCTCGTCAAAGAAGGCGGTTGGATTGATGAGCGCAAGTTCGGTTTACAAGTTGTCGGTAACAGTTTCCGTGATATCAAAGGATTAGCCAGCCTCGGCCCATTAGGGTTGCGGATGCTGGCAAAACGCAAATTTCCCTTATCATTTGAACCGTCGGAAGGAGCAGCGGTTGTGAGATCGCTGATTGAATCCGTACAAAGTTTAGAGCAACAGTCTGCTCAAGAAAGTCAAGAAACTCCTGAAAAATTATGAAGTCAGAAACACCGTCCGTGCCGGCACCCACTCAAACCGAATCTTATAACCAACCTGAACCGGCTTTTGGCTGGACTGCTTACGCGGAGCAAATTAACGGGCGATTTGCCATGCTAGGATTTGTGGCGCTTCTAGTGCTGGAATTTTTCACCCGTCAAGATTTCTTCACGTGGCTGGGGCTACGCTAAAGGAATGAAGCGAGCGGCTGCCAGTCACTCGCTTCATTCACTTGTGATCACAGCAAACATACAAAAAACAACGCTGGACATTTAATGTGATCACAGCAAACATACAAAAAACAACGCTGGACATTTAAATAGAGTAATACATTGAAACAAACTCCGATAGTTGAACGGAGCAAATATTACGTCAGCGTGTTATTTTTTGTGGTTTCAATGTTTGGCTCCCTTAAGGCTCCAGGGTCAAAATGTTACTGAAATTGCTGCTCAGTAATGCGACAAAGGTTTCTACAAAAGTACCTCTTCGCATTGTCCTCGTTGTTCCCTTCCTCTTACAAATTTTTGCCGCAGTGGGACTGACCGGGTGGCTGTCGTTTCGCAACGGGCAAAAGGCAGTAAATGACCTAACCACTCAGTTGCAAACCGCAGCCACAGCCCGCATTGAAGAACGCTTTCGCCCCTACTTAGAAACCCCCCACATTGTTAATCAGATAAACTTGGATGCTATCGAGCAGGGTTTATTGCGCCCGCGAGACTTAAGCAGCATGGAGAGCTACTTATTGAAACAGCTCAACTTGTTTCAAGCGGTGGGCTATATTCAATGGGGCAATGAGTTTGGAGAGTTTGTCGGGGTGGCGCGAGTTCGTAATGATGGCACTCTTAACATCGAAGCCGCCGACGCATCCACCAAAAATAACTTCTATACTTACACGGTAAATAGTAAAGGCCACCGAGAAAAACGTTTAAGAGATAATGGACCCTACGATCCTCGAAAACGGCCTTGGTATAAAGCCGCGATACAACAAGGTAAACCGGGCTGGAGTCCAGTTTATCTCGGCTATGGCACAGAGGAAGTTGTAACCGATGCCATTGTTCCTGTCTACGATAAGAACGGGAAGAAGTTAGGCGTTTTAGGAACGACTTTATTTCTATCACAAATTGGTGACTTTCTCCGCAACTTAAAAATTAGTCCTTCGGCACAGAGCTTCATTGTTGAACGTTCGGGATTATTGATTGCTTCTTCCACGCTTGATAAGCCGTTTGTCATGCGAAACGGTCAAGCAGAACGGATGAAAGCCACCGAAAGCAAAGATATTTTAATTCGCGCCACTGCCGAGTATTTAATCAAGCGCTTTGGCAACCTTAGCGAAATTAATAGTAGCCAGTCTCTGACCTTCCAGCTAAAAGACCAGCAGGAATTTCTTCAGATAACTCCGTTGCGTGATAATCGAGGTTTGGACTGGTTAATTGTTGTCGTCGTTCCAGAAGCTGACTTCATGGAGCAAATACACGCCAGCAACCGCAGTTCTATTGCCTTGGGGCTGGCTGCTTTAGCGTTGGCTACAGTCATGGGAATTTTTACCGCTCGCTGGATTAGCAAGCCCATACACCATTTGAGTGAAGCATCCAAAGCCATTGCCGGCGGTGAACTCGATCAAAATATTGAATTTAGAGGCGTCAATGAACTAAGGGTTCTGGCGGGCGCTTTTAACCAAATGGCCCGACAGTTGCGCGAGTCGTTTACGGCCTTAGAAACAACAAATTATGAGTTAGAGGTGCGGGTTGAGCAGCGCACAGCCTCACTCAAGCAAACTGAGGCTGAATTGAGAGCGCTGTTTGCAGGAATGAGCGAACTGATTTTTGTTTTTGATGCCGAAGGACGCTACCTTAAAATCGCACCGACGAATCCAGCCCTGCTATATAAACCGGCTGAGCAATTGATGGGAAAGACAGTCTACGAAATTTTTCCACGAGTGCCGGCAGATATTTTTATGACTCACATCCAAACCGCGCTCAACACTCAGGAGACTGTCAATTTTGAATACAGCCTGATGATTAAAGAGCGAGAAGTTTGGTTTGCCACAAGTATTTCTCCGATTTCCCAAAATTCTGTGATCTGGGTGGCGCGTGATATCACCTACCGCGTGCGGGCAGAGGAGGCGCTGCGAGAGAGTGAGGAGCGTTATCGCTCGGTGATTGCGGCGATGGCAGAGGGAATTGTTCTGGTTCAGGCGAATGGCCGCATCAGTGCTTGTAATGTTAGCGCAGAGAGGATCTTGGGGCTTTCTGCTCAACAGATTATGGGGCGAAATTATACCGCTTTGCGCTGGCGAACAATCCGCGAAGATGGTTCTCCTTTCCCAATGGAATATCACCCAACAACGATTGCTTTGCGAACCGGCATACCTCAGTCCAACGCGATTATGGGCTTGCACAAACCGGATGGGACACTGATCTGGATTTCAATTAATTGCCAACCGCTGTTGCAAGCCGGTGAAAGTTTACCTTATGCAGTCGTTGCTTCATTTTCTGATATCACCGCTCGTCAGAGAGCCGAAGCCGCTCTGCAAAAAGCAAATCGAGAGTTAGAGCGCCTCGCGACCTTAGATGGTTTAACTCAAGTAGCCAATCGTCGCCGGTTTGACCAGTATTTATCTCAAGAGTGGGTGCGGCTGGCGCGGGAGATGAAGCCCCTGTCTTTAATTCTGTGCGATGTGGATTATTTTAAAAACTATAACGATACTTATGGGCATCAAGCGGGAGATGATTGTTTGCAGCAGATTGCCCGAGCACTGAACCGCACAATTCAGAGTTCGGCGCATTTACTTGCCCGGTACGGCGGAGAAGAATTTGCGGTAATTCTCCCCAATACAAACGCTGAGACGGCTTTCACCTTGGCTGAAGCACTGCGTTTAGCAGTTCAACAGCTCAAAATTGAGCACGCTAAATCTTTAGTCAGTCAATATGCCACGTTGAGTTTGGGAGTGGCGACAATAATTCCTACTCAAGAATTTTCGCCCAAAACACTGATTAGTGTGGCTGATAAGGCGCTTTATCTAGCTAAAAATCAGGGCAGAAATCGCATCACAAGCGAAACTTTTTCCAATGTAAATTTGTTAGAAAATTGCCACGAGAGCGGGGATTTGGGTCTATCAGGTTCCTCAAGAAAAAATTTACCCGACTTAACCTAACTTTCCTGATTAACTGTTTAACGAATGGTGAGAGTGTACCGGCCTCGGCCTTGTCTGTCACGAGCATTAACAACCACGCGGTAAACGCCGCTGCGGGGCAAGGTGGCTGTAATTGCAGAATTGGTTGTGTCAGCACCGGCATTGTCATTTTGTGCGAGCACTTTACCCTCTGGACTGAGCAGCACGAGATAGGTGTCAAACTCAGGACTTTCTAGGCTAATCGTTACAGACTGGCCGCCACGGCCTGTAAAGGTCGTCTGCCGAAATAAACTGCCGTCGGAGGGAAGAACAGACGCGCCGGGACCCAGAACGCTCTCTAGCCGCGCGATCACGTTCCCCTGTTGGCCTTGATTCCTAGCATTGCCCCTGGTATCACCGCCGGCACCACTGGCAACGATTCGCAAGTTGTAAGACCCGGATTCTCCCGGCTGGGAGGAATTGGCAATCAAGGTATAGGTGCCGTTTCCCGGAAGGGTTGCCTCAATTTTGGCGCTGTTACCGCCGCCCCCGTCATCATCTTGCCCAAGATCGCGACCGTTAGGGCTGAGTAGGATTAAAAAAGGATCGATCTCCTGGCTGTCCATTTCAATCGAGATCCGCTGGCCGGCTTTCCCCTGAAATGTGTAAATGTTGAAAAAGCTGTTATCTGCCCGTAAAACCAGGGAACCGGGTCCTAGTCTGCCGCTGACGGGTGCACCATTGAGCGCGATTTGCTGGGGTTTGTAGTTGTTAGTTGAAGCGCTCGCTTGCTGCTGTACCTGAGAGACACGGGGGGCGCGTCCTTCTCGGACTGCTGTCAGGAAAGGCTGCACCCGATCTAGGGACATGGCAAAACCGATGCCAATATTGCCGCCTTGGCGACCTGTAAAAATGGCGGTGTTAACGCCAATTAATTCTCCCTGACTGTTGAGCAAGGGTCCGCCTGAGTTGCCGGGATTGATGGCGGCGTCTGTTTGGATCAAGCCTCGCTGCCGGTCGATGCGGCTAACGATGCCGACGGTGAACGTTCCCTGAAATCGTCCGAAGGGGTTGCCGATGGCATAGGCTCGCTGGCCCACTCTGACGGAACCCAACGGTGCTAGGGGAATGGTGGGCAGGTTATTCTGTCCTTGAATCTTGAGGACAGCTAGGTCTAGATCCTTCTCACCAAAGGCAATAACTTCGGCTTGGACTCGCCGGCCATCGGATAAAATCACGCTAACGTTGCGGGGAGATCCAGCGACAACGTGGGCGTTGGTTAGCACCAGACCTTCAGGGCTAATAATACTGCCACTGCCGTTACTGTTGCCGGCATCAATGGAGACGACGGCAGGACTGGCGACTTCGTAGACGCGAATGTTCGTTTGTTCATCTACGTCTTGGGCTAGGGCACGGCTTGAGGGCAGCAAGCCGGCAGGGGCGAGGGCTGTAAGGGTGATTGAGCCGATGACTATTGCCATCGCTAAAATGCCTGATGTCGCCGAAGGCAAGAGCTTAATATTCATAGTTTGACTCCTATTAATAAATAATTTTATTTTTTAATCGAATGGTCGCCAATGGAAAGCGCAAAGAAAGGCAAATTTTTAATAATGCGGTTATAATTGCTATTTTTATGGGTGGAATATTTGATACGTTGGCAGCGTTCGCTATCTTTTTCGCTAAGACGCTCAGCACCAATTACTCGTTCCTAATCTCATGTTGAGTTTCCGGAACGAGTGGCGGCATTAGAAATCAAAATTGTCACCACAGATAAACACAGATTAATTTACTGATATCTGCGTTTATCCGCTAGAGCCTAGGGTTTAAAATTTATGAATCTTATAGAGAAAAGGATTTTTACCCTGTATCTGCGTTTGTAGTAGCACCGGCACTGAGCAAGTTAGCTACATTTTAAAATTTAAGGTCGCTTGAGTTCAACGAGGCGCATCTGGGGTATTTACAGGGTTTCCAGAAGGATCTATGAGTGTAATATTCCACTGACCCTGTGCACCGGCTTCAAAGGCAATAGTGCTGCCATCGGCACTAATTGTGGGGTTGCGAACTTCAGCTTTGAGGTTTTGTGTGAGGTTCCGCAACTGGCGAGTGGGTACGTTGTAAAGATAGACGTCTACTCGCCCCTCACGGCTGCCGGCAAACACAATTGAGCGCCCGTCTTCTGTTACGGCTGGGTGGGAGGCGAGGGTATCGAGGGCGTTTAACCCAGGTAAATCAATGAGCCGGCGATCAACTGCATCGTAAAGGTAAACGTCTTGGCTTTGCTGGCGATCAGAGATAAAAACAATATAACGACCGGCAAGCTGAGGCGTGACTTCACCGGCTGGACTGTTTAAGCTTCGCCCTGCGGCATCGAAGGGAAAGCTGAGAATGCGGGGGTAGCCGGTGCAGCTGCTCAGCGTGCCGGTGAGGGCGACAGTCAGGAGAAAGATAGCGCGTTTCACAGGCGGAAAAGAGGGGGTGACGGGGTGACGGGAAGATGGCATAAGAGCGAACTTGATATTCTCTTAGCTTCTAAACCCTAGAGCCTTTTCACTTTGACGGTCCGCCATTAAGACGATCCAATTCAATGGTCGGCCCTCGGTCGATCATTTCAATGTCCCACTGACCGCGCCGCCCGCTCTCAAACACGATATACCGGCCATCTGGGCTAATACTGGGATTGCGTACCCAGCCGACATACCCCCGCGTTAAGACTTCTGGCCTTTTTGTCACTCGGTCGTAGAGTTCAACTTCTGGCCGGCCTCGATCACTGGCTATATAGACAATATAACGGGCTGTGTTGCTGATGCTGGGACTGTCGGCAACTGCATCGGGCCGGTTCAAGTAGGGCAACTTTACATATTGCTGGGTTTGCCGGTCATACAGCAGAATATTGCGGCTGCCTTCCCGGTTAGATACAAATGCTAAAAAGCGACCGTTGCCACTAAGAGCCGGCTGTTCGTCAGTATAGCGACTGTTAATCGCAACGGGTTCTAAGGTGCGATTGACGGGGCTGCAGGCGACTGCTAAACTCGCGACGCTCAAGGTGAGCCAGCGATGAATAGACCATTTAGGCGTGAATCTGTTCACCAGACGTTACCCACTTCAAGAGTGAAATTGCCCTCTGTCTGTTGTCATGGGCAACAACTTCAGACAAAGGACAAATTTAGTAATCAAAATTTCCTGTATTGTCCTGCTCGTCATCCGGGGAGTCTATGGGTTGGAAATCAACATATTCGCCTGGGGTTGGATCTGTTGTTTCCGAAGTTCGCCGGCTGGTTCTTTCTTCTTGCGGCGGACGTTTCTTTCTCGGTCTTGCGCCATCGCTCGGTTTGCGGTTTGCGCCGGCTGAGGAGGCGCGTGGGGGTCTTTCTTCCGTCTCTACGGGCGAATCATCCCACTCGTCTGACCGGCTTGCTGCCGGGCGTTCTGCGCTTGGACGAGACCGCCGCTTGCCAGGCGGTGCTTCAGAGCCGTATCTATCTTCACCTCTACTACGGCTGGAAGGCGGGACATCTTCCGGCCCATACCTGTCATCACTTCTGCTGCGGCTGGGAGGCGGGACATCTTCCGGCCCATATCTGTCATCATTTCTGCTGCGCTTGGGAGGGCGACGCCGGCCTTCATCTTCATACCCTTGACTGCGAGAAGGGCGCGACTCTTGAGTTCCGCGTATCCTTGCTCTGGGCGGCATTTCTTCTGCCGGTTCCAGTTCATCAAGTTCAGCATCCACATAAGTGTATGCCGAGCTGACAGGTCGCTCATCATCTACAATGCGTGTGTTCCGCTTTGCTTGCAGTGTCGCCACATTCCGCAGGCGGATGCTTTCTACGGCAAAGAAGATAGCGGAACCCGTTAGCAAGAATTGACCGAACTGCAAAATAGGGTCTTGCCGCCATCCTTGGAAAAATAGAATCCCGCCGCAGAGTAAACCCACTGCTGCGAAGAAAATGTCGTGATCGCGGGCGAGACTGGGACGCACTGAGCGCAAAAAGTAAAGTGCTGCCCCCGCCACCGCCAGCGTAATGCCTAGCAGACTGCTCCAGCTAAATCCGACGTTTACCATTTCTTATCTCCTGTGTCAGTCCTATGTTAGCGAGTCACGCTCAAAATCTCCACCTCTAGTTAGGGGTTCTGAACCTCAGTAGCTAGGTTATCTGGCGGCTTGCAGCGACCGGCTGACTGACGGGTGCGTCCAAAAAGTTCGCTCTCAACAATAACAAAACCCCAGTTATTTAGTCCAGGCCAGTTTTTTTTAGTTATGGCCCTTCGTCATAACTGAGGTTTTTTAGGCCCAGATGGTTTAGGAGCGCCGAACCTTATCTTTTTGGCTAATAAAAAGTAGACCGACGGTTGCTGGGACGAGGACAATTACAGTGCCCCACAGCAGACTCCACAAAAAGTTAGCGAGTGAAGGTGTCATAAGTTCTGGGTTCCTTATTTAGAAAAATTTCTTTAATCTTGATTTTAATCATTTGTTACACCATTGAGAAGCTATTCGAGCCGGCAGTTATCTAAGCGCGGGGTGAATCTCGCCGACTTATAGCACCCGATGAGCCTGAGCGTCTGGGGTTTAGGGGTTGAATCGCTTTATTATGACTGGCGCTAAATTCTTGAATGGGCTGCCGGCTCTCAGGGAAGATACAATAAAAGATGAAAGACAGTTACAAAACTTAAGAATTTTCAACCGCCCATGACTGCTGCAACGATTGCGACCTGGATTCTCGGCCCCTTGCTGGCTGTGATGACGTTGTTATTTATTTTTCGGATTGTTTTAACTTGGTATCCCCAAGTGAATCTCAACCAAATGCCCTTTAATCTAGTTTCATGGCCCACGGAACCGTTTTTGGTGCCGGCTCGTAAAATCGTCCCTCCCATCGGTGGAGTAGACATCACCCCGATTATCTGGGTGGGTATTTTCAGCCTGATCCGGGAAATACTCTTAGGTCAACAAGGCTTGTTAACGATGTTGCGTTAATGGGGCATGAGGCATAGGGCATAGGGCATGGGGAATCGAAAAAAAATAATTCCCCATTGCCTATTATTTCCCCATCATTTGCTCAACAAAATTTGTGTAGACATCCCCTTCTATAAAAGCCGGGTTCTCTAATATTCTTTGATGGAAGCCGATGGTCGTGGGTAAGCCGGTGATGGCACACTCCCGAAGTGCCCGCTTCATCCGCTGGAGTGCGCCGGCTCGATCAGGTGCCCAGACGATTAATTTGCCGATTAAGGAGTCGTAGTAGGGCGGAATTTCGTAATCGGTATAAACGTGGGAATCCATTCTCACGCCGGTGCCACCGGGAGGCAAGAACCCTGTGATCCGCCCTGGAGATGGACGGAAGTTGTGATCGGGGTCTTCAGCATTGATACGGCATTCGATGGAATGGCCACGCAGCACCACTTGATCTTGGGTGAGTTGGAGTTTTTCTCCTTGGGCGATTTTAATTTGCTCGGCAATTAAATCGAGTCCGGTGATCATTTCTGTAACGGGATGCTCGACTTGAATCCGGGTGTTCATTTCCATAAAGTAGAAGTGACCCGAATTGTCAAGTAGAAACTCTACCGTGCCGGCACCGATGTAGTTGATCGATTTAGCGACTCTAACGGCTGCCGCCCCCATTTTTTCTCGGAGTTCCGGGGTAAGGGCTGGGCTAGGGGCTTCTTCTAAGAGTTTCTGATGCCGGCGCTGGATAGAACATTCGCGTTCTCCGAGATGGATCACGTTGCCGTAACTATCTGCGAGGATTTGAAATTCAATGTGGCGGGGGCGTTCGATAAATTTTTCAATATAAACGCCTGGATTGCCAAAAGCGGCTTCTGCTTCGCCTTGGGCGGCTTGGAAGAGTTTAGGCAGTTGACTTTCTTCTCGCACCAGACGCATCCCGCGTCCACCCCCGCCGGCAGTGGCTTTAATCATTACGGGATAGCCAATTTGACCGGCTATTTCCTGGGCTTCCCGTTCATCTGTCAGTAATCCATTACTTCCAGGCACAGTGGGAACGCCGGCACGTTGCATGGTTTCCTTGGCGGTGGATTTATCACCCATCGCGCGGATGCCATCTGGTGAAGGGCCAATAAAGGTGATTTGGTGATCGGCGCAGATTTCAGCAAATCGAGCGTTTTCGGCTAAAAATCCATACCCTGGATGAATCGCAGTGGCGTTGCGAGTCAGGGCGGCTGAAATGATATTTGGGATATTGAGATAGCTTTTGTTACTGGGGGGTTCACCGATGCAAACGGCTTCGTCTGCCAGTTGGACATGGAGGGCGTGCCGGTCAATGGTGGAGTGAACCGCAACAGTAGCAATCCCCATCTCTTCACAGGTGCGGAGAATGCGGAGGGCGATTTCCCCTCGGTTGGCAATCAAAATTTTTGAAAAACGCATTGGCCAGCTTTGGGTTCTGTCTGAATTGGCATGGCGTCTATAGACTGAGTCTGAGAGTTTCAGAGGCAGTGGCAGGACGCTTTGCTATCGGGTGGGAAGATGGGATTGGCATTGGGATGCCAGATCGTTAATCGTACCATGCTGGAGACAATGGCTCGATGGTGAGGTGAGGGAGGCTGTCGGGCAAATGTTTTTAAAGCGTGCAGGGGGCTGCTTTTGAGGGTGCGGTTGGTTTTTTTTTACGGCAGATTAACGCAGATAACGCTAACAGTCGGATTAATAGCGCTTCATGGCCCGTTCTATATCTCGCTTGTCTTCCTTCCGTCTTTCATCTTCGCGTTTGTCGTGTAGTTTTTTACCTTTGCCGAGGGCGATGTCTATTTTTACCCAACCGCGCTTGAAGTACATTTTCAAGGGCACGATGGTTAAGCCTTGCTGCTCGACTTTGCCGATTAATTTGCGGATTTCCTGCCGATGCATGAGCAGTTTTCGGGTGCGGCGGGGGTCGTGATTAAAATATTGGCTGGCTGTTTCATAGGGGGAGATGTGGACGTTAATCAGCCACGCTTCTCCGTTGCGAATTAGCACATAACCATCTCGCAGGTTGACTTTGCCGGCACGGATTGATTTGACTTCGGTGCCTTTGAGTTCAATGCCAACTTCGTAAGTTTCTAAAATTTCGTAAAGGAAGCGGGCTTGCCGGTTATCGCTAACAATTTTGAATCCTTCGCTTTTTTCTGCCATCAGTATTTCTTTCGTGGTTTGTTGTTATAGCTGCTTGAGAGAAAGGTTAGGGGTGAAGATAAAATTGCGATTCTTTCTGGCCCCTAGACCTAACCTCTCGCCTTTGTGTTAGCGTTCGCGGGTGATTTTATCTACGCCTAACTGAGAGCGGCCTGGAAGCGCCCAGCGACCTGTGGCTTTGCTGCCGTTAATCTTATAGTCTAAAACACCGAAATCATCTTTTGGCCCCCAGCCGACTACGAGCCAATCGCCCGAACGCAAGCCAACTCCCCGATAAGTCTTGTCATCGACTGTCCAAGAAAGTTGGTAGGTATCACCAGATCGGCTAATGTTCATACGTCCATTGTATTCCCCGCCAATGTCCTTGCCGTTAATTTCGTACTCACCCTCGATTTTGTCTTTTCTGCCGCCGGTGGCTGTTTCTCTGCCGACTTTACCATCTGGGGCTGTGTTGTAAGTCCACCTCCCCTCTAAGGTGCCGTCTGATTGAATTTCATACAGCAGCACTCCATAAATTTCCCCTTCGGGTGCCCAGCCAATAAACAGGTGGTCATCTTCTACAAATCCCAGTCCTGAATACTCGCCCTCTGAGGTTTTCCAAGAGAAACTGTATAAGTTGTCCGCGCTGCTTTGGGCTTCTATTTCTGCGGTGCCTGTGTATTTGTCGCCCTCAAGGTTTTTGCCTTCGGTAATTTTCCAGGTGCCTTCTATCTCGTTTTCTGACCGGCTTTGCGCTAAATAAACGGGTTTTGAGGTTTCTATTTGTGCCGGCAGTCCTTGAGCCTTGGTGTTTTGCACTGAACTATTTGAGGAATAAAGGGCACCAGCCGGCTTGAGGGCACACGCCAGAATTAGCGTCATGCTTCCTGTAACTAAACTCGCTGCAATTTGATTTCGCTTCATAGTGTCTTTGGTTTTTAAACGGTTTCTGGGAAATTTTCGGCAACCATCGCCCAGAGGGCAAATGCCGACATTGGTTAAGTTGAGGCGAATTCCCCTGAGTCTGATGTGTCGCACGATATCTGGACGCCAACAGAGCTTGATGAGTTGCCCTTGCTAATCTTCTGTGGCTCGTTTCTGTGCCCGGATCTGCCGGCTTATCCCGGCAATTGTAAAGTTTTATCAGGGAATTGACATTTTTCTAAAAAACGGTAACAATGAATACAGAAAGTAAATCGTTCATCTCTCGTTACCTCCTCAGCAAGTCGCTGCACAGAGATACAAGAGAGACGGAAGTAGGGAGTAATCCCGAAGGAACGCGCCTCAATTCACCCCATAGACATTAAGAGGCGAATACCATGAAACTGACATATCGCGGAACCACCTACGACTACACCCCAGCAGCCGTTGAAACAACTGAAGGCGAACTGGTCGGCAAGTATCGCGGGCTGGATTGGAGATTTTGTAATACTCACAAGGAATTGGTGCAGCAACCCACTGTTGAGCTGAAGTATCGCGGTGTTGCTCACACAACGGATTTAGAGAAAAAGTCGGCACTGTCTACTACAGAAAAAGCTCGCACTTTGATGTTGGATCGTCAGCGTGCCGGTCAAAACCGCCAGCGCTCACTGTTGAGCCGCGTTGCCGCTGAGATTGGTCTGGCTCTGTAAGACTTTCAAGGCTACGCAAACTCCATAGAAGAGAAACATGATCGATGAGTTTTCTTCTGTGGCGTTCTCTTCAGTAAATTATTAAAGTTTGTCAAACCACTCATTCCTATCAGCACCCCCGTTGGGGGTGTTTTTTTTGTGAGGTAATGATTGGTTAACTCGCATTGAGTCCCGGCAGTAGGAGAGTAATGCCGCCAGTTCAACAACGATTTGCTGATTACATTCGTGAGGGTAGCGATAAGATGATAAAAAACTCTTTCCAGTTGTGATAGCCTCAGCACCGGAGTCCTGCCTTTATGTCTAACCCCGTCAATGTCACAGACACCCGGATTGACCAAGGCCAGCCAGAGTCTTCTACTGCGATTGTCCACAATGTCAACCAAAGCCGGCGCAGTCGCAGAGATCGCCGGCGCAATCGGCCATCTATCGATCTGGGGCGGCCTCTGGAGCAATTAATTGGTTTGACCAATTCGCTGGTTTCTCAATTTAGGGGAGAAGTCTCCGACTTAAAGCAAGGCAACAAGCTATACAGCCGAGGCAATTATAAAGCAGCAATCACCGCTTATGAAAAAGCAGTGCAACTTAAGCCAGAGTTGCATCCAGCCTGGTTGCAGTTGGGTAAGGCATTGGAAAAAGTAGGCCGGTATCAAGAGGCAGTTGCTGCTTACGACAAAGCACTACAACTGAAACCGAATGACTTTTCGATCTGGACATCTCGCGGCAAATCGCTCTACCACTTGCAGCAGTACGAAAAGGCAGTGGCATCGTTAGATCAGGGCATTCAAATTCACCCAAACCGCTATGAAGCTTGGTATTACCAAGGCCGGTCATTTGATGCGCTGCAACAGTATCAAGCGGCGGCTGATGCCTATCGCAAAGCCAGCCAACTCCAGCCCGATTTACACGACGTTTGGTATCATCTGGGCTATGCGCTACAGCAAGTGCAGCAGTTCTCTGCCGCAGCAGATGCTTATGACCGGGCGCTTCGCCTCAAGCCGGATGATTTTGATACCTGGTTTCATCGAGGTGCGACGCTGGTAATGGTGAAGCGATATGACGCTGCAGTGGCTTCCTATAACCGGGCACTTCAACTAAACCCGAATCATATAGAGACGTGGCTGAATCGGGGGCTGGCTTTTGAAAAGTTGCAACGCTATACAGATGCAGTGGCTTCCTATGACCAAGCGATTATTATCCAGCCGGATGTCTATGCAGTTTGGTTTCATAAAGGAATGGCGCTGAAGCATCAGTGGTATGAGGCGGCGCTGGCGTGTTTAGATAAAGCGATTGAATTGCAACCAGAAATCCCCTTGGCATGGTATGGCCGAGGTTTGACGCTGGTTGCGGCGGGACAATATGCGCCGGCACTGACTGCATTTGACCGAGCAACGAAACTGAATCCCAATTGGCCAGATGCTTGGGTAGGTAGAGGAAAAGCGCTTCATGGATTAGGCCGGTTTAAAGATGCGATTGTTGCCTATAGCAATGCCATTCAACTACGGCCTGATTTTGCTGAGGCATGGTTTCAACGCGGCGAAGCCTTAGAGCAACTGGATCGATATGCAGAAGCAAGCGCAGCTTATGACAAAATCATTCAATTGCACTCAAATGATACGGATTGGGTTTCTCGCTGTTGGTGGAAACGTGCTTATGCCCTAGAGCGACTAGAGCGGTATGAAGAGGCAGCGAATGTTTATGACCAATTGATGTCATTACTGCCGAATGAGCTGGAACCAAGGCTAAAACGCGCCCGTGCCCTAGAAGAGCAGCAGCAATATGCAGAAGCCCTGGCGACTTACGATCAAGCTTTGGGGAAATGGCCAAATCATTCCCCACTCTGGGTCAAACGCGGCCAACTGTACAGTTTAATGTCGATGCACGCAGAAGCTTTGAGTAACTACGATAAGGCGATTCAACTCCAGCCGGGTGAGTATGAAGCTTGGTTGAAGCGCGGCGAGGTACTGGAAACGTTACAGCGCTATAAAGAGGCTGTGAGTTCCTATGGCATTGCGATGGAAATTAAGCCCGACTGCTATGAAGCGATTAAAAATTACCAGCGGGTGATGAGTCAGCGTATCTAACCAGCTCCATTTTTATTAGTTGTGAGCACTTGTTAGGCAAATAAGTTTGTCTACGAAGACAGGAGAGGGGTGTTGACAAGAGTAGGTTTTCGTTGAAAATCCAGGGACAGGGCCTAAGTAGTTGGCTAAAACATTAAGATTTTTGGTGTTTCCTTCTCCCCCCCACCCTTTCTGTAGGTCATAGGCGCTGGCGCAAGATAAATTCTGCTATAGCTAAATCCACCGGCGTTGTTACCTTCAAATTTGTTTCTTCTCCCTCGACAATTCGCACCGGCAAGCCGCACATTTCAAATAAAGCAGCATCATCGGTGACTTCCCAGCCTTGGCTTTGCCCGCGATCATGGCACTGCTTCAGAAGTTTGACCTCAAATCCCTGCGGCGTCTGGGCAGCCCACAAATTCCGCCGATCCGGGGTGTGCTGAATCACTTGAGTGGTCGGTTCGACGACCTTAATTGTGTCCTTCACCGGCACCGCCGCAATCAGGCCGGTGCAATCGAGGAGGGCGTCAGCACACCGATTAAATAATTCAGGAGTCGCCAAACACCGCGCCCCATCGTGAATCAGCACCCGTTCAGCGGAGGCCGGCAGCGCTTGCAACCCGTTGTAAACCGACTCTTGCCTGGTTTTGCCCCCCTGAATCAACTCCACCGGCACCTTTAACGAGAGGGCTGCCAAAATTTCCTTAAAATCTGGCCAATCCTCTGGCTGACCGATAATCCCAATCCAGCTAATTTTGCCGGCAGCCTCAGCAGCTTGCAGCGTCCAGGCAATTAACGGTTTGCCTAGTAAAGTCAGCAAAAGCTTATTACGATCACTGCCCATGCGGCGTCCCATTCCCGCCGCTGGAATTAATAAATGCACGCTTTGTTCCTCGAAAACGGCTACAGGTAACGCACCATCAGTCATCGCTTCCGGGTCGTTGGCAGAGGAATTCGCACAACAGAGAGCCGGCAGATAGCAACAGACAACGTACAAATTACCTATCAACCTATAGAATAAGACTTTGGCAAGCTCAATCAACCACAATGCGAATACTGGCACTTGTCCCCGGTGGAATTGGCGACCAAATACTCTTCTTCCCCACGCTGGACGACCTAAAGCGGTCTTACCCCGACGCCCAAATTGACGTGATTGTAGAACCTCGTGCGAAAGGAGCCTACCGCGTTTGCAAGTTTTTCCACGACAAGTCTCTTCAGCTAATTGCGTTCGACTTTAAAGATCGCAATGGACTGGCTGATTGGGGAAACCTACTGGGCATCATGCGCGATCGCGAGTACGAAGCTGTGCTGTCTTTGGGACAGCGCCCCAGTGTGGGGCTACTGCTTTGGCTGACGGGAATTCCCCAGCGCATCGGCTACGCCGGCATCGGCAGTCCGTTTCTCACCAATCCGGTTTCTCTCAAAACTGAGCAATATGCAGCCCAAATGTATCACGATCTGCTGCAAGGATTCGGCATTACCACTCCTTGTCCAGAGTTGGCTGTAACGTTGCTCAAGGAGGATATTCAGTGGGCGGAACAGGAACAGAAAAAGCTGGGAATTCAGGAAAGTGGCTATGTGATCGTTCACGGCGGTTCTAGCCAAATGGCCCTATCGAAAGGTCTTGACAAAATCTATCCCGCCGCAAGCTGGCAGCAGATTATTCAAGATTTGCAGCAGCGACAGCCGCAGTTGCCGGTGGTGGTGATTCAAGGGCCAGAGGATGAGGCGCTGATTACCCAGCTTGTACAGTCGAATCCGAATCTTAAACTGACTGTTCCAGCGGATATTGGAAAGTTGGCGGCGATGATTGCCGGCGCAAATCTGATGCTGTGTACCGACAGCGCACCGATGCACCTGGCTGTAGCCGTTCAAACTTATACGATTGCCCTGTTTGGCCCCACCGATCCGCAGAAATTGCTGCCGGCTAATGATAAATTTATCGGCATCAAATCCCCAACCGGCAAAATGGGGGATATTTCCCCAAAAATGGTGCTGGACAAAGTTTGGGGAAGCTAGTTGTGCGTTCTAGTGCTGAGTGGTGATTTGTCCTTTGTCAGCACTCAGCGGTTAGCAATAACAAATAACCTACTAACGACCATTGGAGTATGGACAAAGCACAAAGGACAGCGGTATTTCTTGACCGGGATGGTGTGTTGAATGTGGAAGCCGGCTATCTCTACCGGGTGGAGGATCTGCATTTAATTGCCGGTGTGGCTGAGGCGGTGCGCCGGTTAAACGACCGGCAAATCTTTTGCTGTTTAGTTTCTAATCAATCTGGCCCAGCGCGGGGCTACTACCCTGCCGATCATGTGGACGCCCTGCACCGGCGTCTTTGCCAACTACTGGAATCCGAAGCCGGTGCTCGACTGGATGCCTTGTATTATTGTCCTTACTTAAGTGCACCGGAAGGGGGCACCGATCCAGAGTTTACCCGGTGGAGCACTTGGCGCAAACCCAATACAGGGATGCTCGTCGCTGCCGCGTGGGAGCATAATTTGGATCTGAGTCAGAGTTTTATGGTGGGCGACAAGGCGACTGATGTTGATATGGCCCACAATGCCGGCTGTACTGGGATTCTGGTGCAAACCGGCTTTGGGGAACGTGTACTTGCCGGTGACTACCAGCACCACACGAAACCGGACTACATCGCCCCCAATTTACCCATAGCCGTTGAATGGATTTTAAATCGTATTTGTGCTTAGTGGTCAGCTCCCGCTTTGGCCTCTTGTCTCAGGGGCTGTTATTTGGTTCCACCTATCCCTTCAACCAGAGAGCCGGTAAAGCAACTTTTTCATAGCTAGAAAAACTCATACTGTTTAGCTAACCAGTATGCTACTTATACAGATATTTTGAATTATTTTATTAATAAGTTAAAAAAAAGATCAGGGAATTTACTGATAAAAATTTGTGCATTTGGATAGACACTATTAATACTGTTACATTTAGCTCTCAGTGAAGCCGAACATAGTTCTTTAAGTATTTAAACTACATAAAGACGGGAGCCGTCTAGAGTCTAGATGTATAGCTGCGCTCAAACGGCTGATGGGACATCAGCAAAGCTAGATTGAGCAGAGCCTCATTCTAGAGACGGCATCCGCCAATCACTAAACTTGACAAGAAATCGTATCGCCCTTAGAAGAGCAAAGACTCTGAAAATGCCACCTTAATTCTAGAAAATTGAGTTTTATCCAGAATCAGTAGCAACACAGGTGTCAGTTAAGAGTTAGGCGAAGTCGCAATCAATCGGGTCATCAAAAACTGTTAGCCCTCAAAAAGCTAAACAGATGGGAAACACAAAAAACTGAACACAGCTTCACATCAAGACTCACTTCATTAAATTGAGCGGTTTAGGTTTATTTTGAACTTTACTAAGCTCCTCGGTGCATCTGCCTAGACTGGTTTGTCCAGTCAAATTAAGTGCTAGTCAGAACAGGAGAATGCAATCGTGGAACACGCTACGCCAGGTTTTTCAGATGCCAGTCATAAAGATCGTCCTTCAGCGGCTTTAATTGGATTGGCAATTTCGATGGGGGCGTCTAGCCTAATCGTGCCGCAACAAGGTGATGCTGCTTATGCAACTGAGCCAGCAGCGCCCAAACTCACACGGGTGGTAGTTTACACACCCGACTTTATTCCCGCCTCTGACGGTGGCACAGCTCAAGAGGAACACGCAGCCACAGAGTTAACCCCAACATCACCCGTCAGGGAGTCGTTCAATGCCGATGTTCAGGCGAAGTTTAAAGATTTGATACAATCTCGGAAACTAGCAGATCGACCGGCTCTAAAAACTGTAGTGCCAAGGGTTGCCGGCAAGACTGAATCTCCACCTACAGTCATTCCTGCAACTGCCATCCCTGCTCAACCAGCACCAGCAGCGTTGACAGTATCCGTCCTAGAAGCAACCCCCAATATCGTGGTTCACAAAGTACAGCCTGGAGAAACACTCTCGTCCATCGCCAGCGCCTATGGGGTTTCTTTAACAGAGCTGATCAAGTTGAATGACTTAAGCGATCCGAGTCGGCTCGAAATTAATCAAACTCTCAGCATTCCTCAAAAGAGTGCAATTCGTTCTGACTTTTCAGAAACAGCCTCTGATGACAGTAGTAATCAATCTTTACCCGGCACAACTTTAGCAGCAAGTTCGACTTCTGTTGCCAACGGGTATGCTAACTCTTTCGCCTCCCAAAGCGAACAACCCAATCAGAAATACGTTGAGAATTTAAGAGCGGATCTGATGAGGCTTCGGGAAAAGTATCAGGCTCACAAAGACAGAAATCAAGCCCATCTGCCGGCACAAGAAGCGCAGGAAACCGAACAGCCGGCGGTAGTGCCGATACAGAGAAATCGCTCTCTATCCGCCTCTGGTTTCTCTGCAAATACCAACACCTCACAGGCACAGATTCAAAAGCTGCGGCAACAACAGCGGGAACTTGCCTCTAAAACTCAAAGCAGCACTTGGGAAACAGCAGCCGCTGAATCAAGCATTGAACCGCAACAGATTGCAAAAGCCTCTCTTGGTTCCGAAGTGTACGAATCATTAATAAACCCCTTAATGAATACGCCACAGTTACCGCCGCTCAATTCTCCAGACACATATCTACCAAAAAGTCCAGCTTATTTTAATGGATATAACTGGCCGGCTCAGGGAGTTTTAACTTCAGGCTATGGCTGGCGCTGGGGGCGGATGCACGCCGGCATTGACATTGCTGGTCCGATTGGGACACCCATTGTTGCTGCGGCTTCTGGGGTCGTTGCTTATGCCGGTTGGGATGAAGGTGGCTATGGCAATTTAGTGGAGATTAAACATCCTGATGGCAGCATGACTCGCTACGCTCACAACGACCGCATTTTAGTCCGCCAAGGTCAGCAAGTCGAGCAAGGTGAGCAAATTTCAGAAATGGGCACCACCGGCTTCAGTACCGGCCCTCACTTGCACTTTGAAATTCATAACCCAGCCGGTGGAGCACAGAACCCGATGGCTTATTTGCCGCCAGCATAGTTTCTTGCGGAAGAAGTGAAGAGTGAAAAACTTAATGGGTTTTATTCACTCTTCACTTTACAAGGGTTTTTTAGTGTTTAGGAAGGATCGATTTCACTGAGAGTAATTACCTGACTGTGATAAAAGACCTGTTGCTGGCTTTTTAAATTAAAATTTTCTGAGATTTTCTCTTTGTTTTTTATATTTACGCTGCATTAACTGGCCTTCTGTTCTGACTCAACGGAAGGCCGGCAGGGAATTTCTATCACAAACTCTGCCCCATGCCCAGGTTCCGAAATACACTTTAGCTGCCCCCCGTGTTTTTCCACCACAATATGATAGCTGATCGATAATCCTAAGCCGGTACCTTCACCAACCGATTTAGTCGTAAAAAATGGGTCAAATAGTCGCGCTTTGACACTTTCACTCATTCCTGGCCCATTGTCTTTGATACTAATGCTAACCCAATCGTAGCTGATTGCTCGAGTGGAGATTGTAATATAATTTAAAAAGTTTTGACGATTTGCTAGAGCCTTTTCTTTATCATGTTGCTGTAAAGCATCAATTGCATTGCTCAGCAGGTTCATAAACACCTGATTGAGTTGGCCGGCATAACATTCAACTACAGGCAAATCACCGTAGTCCTTGATGATTTTAATAGTGGAATGTAATGCCTTAGTCTTAATACGACTTTGCAAAATCATGAGGGTACTATCGATTCCTTCATGAATATTGACGGCTTTGATCTCGGCTTCATCAACTCGTGAAAAATTACGCAATGTCAAAACAATCTGACGGATGCGCTCAGTTCCTACTTTCATGGAAGACAAAATTTTCGGCAAATCTTCATTCAAAAATTCTAGCTCACCTTCCTCAATTAAAGCTTTAATTTTAGGGTCAGGATTGGGGTAATACTTCTGGTAAAGGTTGATTAAATTGAGTAAAACTTTGGTGTATTCGTGAACGTGGTTGAGATTGCCGGTAATAAAGTTAACGGGATTATTGATCTCGTGAGCCACACCGGCAACTAACTGACCTAAGCTGGACATTTTCTCTGTTTGAATCAGTTGCGCTTGAGTTCGCTGCAACTTTAGTAGCGCCAGTGAGAGCTGCTGCGCTTGCTCTCGCGAGTAAGCTTCTGATTTTCGCAGCTCCTCCTCTTGCATTTGTCGCACTTGCAAGTTTTCTTTTGCCTGCTGCACATGGAGCAGTGTTTTATTAAGAGTAATTTCTAAATCTTGAAAATCTATGGGCTTAGTTAGGAAATCAAAAGCTCCACAGTTCATTGCCTTTCTGATATTTTTCATATCTCCATAGGCGGAGATAACGACTGTTTTGATCAGGGGAGCTATATTATTCAGATTAGCAATTAAAGCTAGACCATCCATAACCGGCATATTAATGTCGGTCAATACGATATCTATATCTGGGTTTTCTCGAAACTTTTCCAGCGCTTTTTCGCCATTAGGGGCAAAATAAATTTCTAATTCTCCAGTGCGGAGCTTTTTTTTAAATTTTTGAGAAATTAGAGATTCTAAATCAGGTTCATCATCTACAAATAATATTTTAGCTGTCATTTTTTGCTCCTTCACTGATCTAAACATAATCAAACTTGAAAGCGCCCTCACCCTAACCCTCTCCCACAGGAGAGGAAGCCGGAAACGCTCTCCCCTTCGCTTGGGGGAGAAGAGGTTGGGAGATGAGGGTTATCTGTTTTACGACTTTTCAAACATCCTCTTAAAACATATTGAACTAAATTCAGGTTAAATTTAATATCTTTTCTTTGAGAATCTCAAAATTCACAGGTTTTGTAATATAATCATCTGCCTTATAGGCCATTGCAATTTTATAATTTTGCTCATCCCCATAAGCTGTAATCATAAATACTTTTAAATGAGAAAACCTTTCTTTAATTATCTTAAGTAGTTCTAAGCCATTCATTCCTGGCATATTAATATCTGAAAGAATGAGAACAACTGAAGCTTCATGATTTTGGAGGAACTGTAGTGCTGCTTCTGCCGATAAAGCAAAATGAAAATTTATTTTACCTTGTTTAATTTCTTTTCTAAATTTTTGCTTGAAAAGCGACTCAACATCTTCCTCGTCGTCTACAACCATAATTGTCATTTCTCAACTCCTTAAATCAAAATTGGATTTTTCGGCAATACAATAATAAACTCCGCATAATTTCCGGCTTCTGTTTCCACCTTGATTTCTCCCCTGTGCTGTCCGACGATAATCTCGTGACTGATAGATAAACCTAAGCCTGTCCCTTTCCCCGCCGGCTTTGTTGTAAAAAATGGGTTAAAAATTTTGTTCACTACCTCTGGGGTCATCCCTTGACCATTATCGCGAATTCGGATTTCTACCTGCTCACCCAAGTTTTTAGTCCTGACACTTAGCTGCGGAGCAAATTCTTCCCCTATTTCCTGTCTCTTTTGATGAGCTGTATAGCAAGCATTATTGATAAGGTTGAGGAAAACTCGACTCATATCTTGCGGCACAATTTCTACTTCCCCAATGGACTGATCGTAATCAGTATCTAGAGCGATATTAAAGGAAGCATCATTCGCCCGCATTCCGTGATACGCCAAATTGACGTATTCAGCCAATAAACTATTGATATCAGTTGCAGTCCAATGGCCCCCCTCTCCGCGAGAATGCAAAAGCATATTGCCAACGATACTATCCGCTCTTTGACCGTGATGGTTAATTTTTTGAAGATTTTGTTTGAGGTCATGCAATATCTCTGCAATGTACTCTGTTGTTCCCGAAGCTAATTGCTCTTTTTGATTTTCAATTTCTTCAAACACTTCTTGTGCTAATTCAACTGAAAGTTCGGAAAAATTGGTAATAAAATTTAAAGGATTTCGGATTTCATGAGCAATTCCGGCTGTTAAACTTCCTAGCGAAGCAAGCTTTTCTTGGACGATAATTTGGTTTTGCATCGCTCTGAGATTTTCTTCTATCCGATGGCGCTCTTCAATCTCATTTTGCAATTGCTCCACCGTATGAGTAAGTTCAGATGTACGCGCTTCGACTTTGATTTCTAGTTCCTCATTAGCCTTTTGCAGGGCTTCCTGGGCTTGCTTGCGGTCGCTAATGTCGCGCATGATCGCCACATATTCTTGCAGATCCTGATTGGTTGTCGAAGCATTTTGAGAGAACCGATCTGAGATGGCAACTTCCAAAGTACGCGAGCTTCCATCGGCCTGTTTGAGAGCTTGTTCGCTACGACTGAACCACCGCTCTGGCTGATTCCCTAATCCGGGCAGTAGTTTGTTCAGGTGATGTCCTATTAGCCCAGTGGCGTCTATTCCGAAGATGCTTTCAGCAGCGGGATTAGTCTGACGAATTACACCCTTTTCATCCAGCACCACGATCGCGTCTAGGGCAATGGTAAATAGCTGTTCTGCTCCCTCTCGTGCTTCGTTCATTGAGACGACCTGGGGTAAGCTTGTCCAGCAGGCGATCGCCACCGCCACAAAAGCAACTAATAAAAGCAGCACCAGCAAAAGATTAGAACCAACACTAGAGTTAGCGTTTAATCTGATCCCACAACCCCAACCGATCGCCACAGCGCTACAGACCAGTAAAATCAGGATTACCACCTGAAACGTTACAAAATCTGCGACTTGACGATTGCTGCGCGTCCTGTAAAGTTTAATCCACCACTCTGCACGGAAGGGGGGAAAGTTTATGCGTTGCATCGCCGCATCCGCTGCCCACAATGCGATCGGACAGAGCAGACCTATGATGAAATCTTGCCACCCCCAAGCCAATCCGCCGATCGTCAAAACAACCGTCTCTACTATAAAGAAGCCTAGAGACCACCACGGCCACAGAACCTCTGGCCGCTTTCTTTGCAGCCACAGGCCAAGATGGACTGCCATAATCGAGATAAGGTAACTAGCACCTGCCACGACTACTATATGAGCTAAGTCCCCCCAAAGTAGAAAGAACAGGCTGACAAACAGCGTAGTCATCAGGCCAGGGCCAAAAACGCCCCGTCGGGACACCACAGCGAAGACGGGGGAAATCTTTCCGTCTACGGCAAGTTGATACAAAATTCGGGGACTGATGGAAATGCAACTGGCCGAAGAAAGCAGCCAGCCGGAGATGACTAGGAACGTTACGAGCAGGGGAGCTGAATCGCCCCAGAAAGGTCGGGCTGCTACTATCAGACTCGAAAACGGATCGGCGGCGATCTCTGGAGTAATGGGCGATCGCATGATAATCCAGGAAACACCCAGAAAGGCCAGAGGCATAAAACCCGTGGCGATTCTCAAAAACCGCAGCGTTTCCCCTGGACGACGGCTATCGGCGACAAATGAGGCAGCCGTTTCACAGGCGTAAATGATATATGTTGCAAAGAAATACCATTTTACCCAGTCCACAAAGCTTACGCTCGGCATGGTGGTGGGAAAAAAGCCCGGACTGTTTGGAGAGAAGGCTAACCAGCCCAACCCTTGAACGGAAAAAGTAAATAAGAATCCAATCGCCGGGACGATAAAAAATAAATGCAGGATGCTCAACGCCCTAGTGCCGCTCAAAGCCACAATCAAGGGTAGTAATGTAAATCCAATTTGCAACAGCCGCTTTGAAAAAGTAATCCCTAATGGTTCCAAGTTGGCGGCGATCGTGTCTGTCAGCAGGATGGCGTTGAACGCCCCACCTGCAGCCCAGGCAATATAATATCCGAGGGCTGCATAAAGTCCCAGAGCCGGGTAGTTTTTCAGCAGACGAGTGGTATAGTTGGGCGTTCCTCCGGCTATGTCTGGCCAGTGTTCCCCTAAGCGTTTCATTTGTAAGTTCAGCATCATCCCGACGAGCATTGCAGGCAAGCAGACTAAAAGCGCCCCAGTTCCGAGAGCGCCTTGGATCGCTGGGGCAAGGCTTAGCCAACCGAGATGAGAAACCAGGCCAAACCCCCAGGTTTCTAAGGAACTGAGGGTTCGCTCCAAGCGCATGGGCAATCGCTTATTGTACCCTCCATCTAGGGAAGGCTCAGACTGCTCTGAGTTGTAGCTGTTCTCAGGCTCCTGTCGGGTTTCTATCTGCATAAATTTCACCTATCTATTTTCCGTGAAACACAGTTTGCAACCCAGTGCCGGCATAGACAGTTTCAATCTCTTTTGTTTAACTGCTTGCCCCTCGTTATTACTCATTGCTCCCACTGTGGGATTATTGCGTCAGGGTTCATTCTCTGGTTTAGAGTTCCCGTTTGTATCTGCTATCTAACACTTCTATTCTAAGTTTTGCTTTCTCAAGCCCACTTACAGGCCGGTCTGGGCTTTTCTGCAGATAGTTTTAAGATTTGGCATCAAAAATATCCAAAAACACGTCAAGCGAAAAACTGTTTATTTAGAAAAGTTTCAATAAACAGTTTTTCCCAGCCAGAAAACCTAATTTACAATAAAAGTTCTATGGGATCTGCCTTTCAAGCGAATCAATTTTTAAAATTATCTGGAGAAGTCGTAAAACCTGCGTGTGGGTGGAGTTAAAGCTTCTTTACAGATTGCTAACAAATTTAACAATTTTATCAAGTCAATTAACCCCACTTCAGATATACCTAACTGTCTGTCTGAGGGGAATCTCAATCTAAAATTCTGCTTCTTGCCCTAGTTCTAATATACACTCTAGCCGCCCGCCGTGCTTGTCTACCACGATCTGATAGGTAATGGATAATCCCAAGCCGGTGCCTTCCCCCACTGCTTTAGTCATGAAAAAGCGGTCAAATATCCGCGATGGGATGGCTTCTTCCATCCCCAGCCTATTATGACTGGGGTTGTTTTTAATTTCTGCCGGCATTAGCGAAGCTTCTCCTTTGGCGGATCGCTCTCTAGGGTGCTGCTGTAGAGCATCAATAGCATTGCTGAGGATATTTATAAACACTTGATTTAATTGACCGGCATAATGTTTTACCAACGGCAAATATCTGGAATCATCCCGGATCGTTACCGACTTCCAGACGCTCTCCCGCCTCCTCAATCATTCGTTGATACTACGATTTAAATCTCTTTATTCAAGCCAGGATTTTGCCGCCAAATTCTTCATGAGTAGTGCAGGGTTTTCTGAATAAAAGTATTGACTAAGAGCTTGACATCAGTCCTTGGACAGTCGCGACTTATATGCGTCGGATTTTTGTTAAAGCCGACCTGACTTCAAGAACTGCTATGGTTGCCAGACTTCTAAAGAAAAATTTGCTGCAAAATTCACTGGCAACTTTTTATGTTTAGGATGGGGATTGTAAGCTTGGTTAACTGAAGTTAGGACGCACAGTTAGTTAACTCTGCTTATTAGCAGTTAATAACTAGCATTATAAGTCGATTTAGTCAATAATCTGGGTTGCTAATTAAATCAAATAATGACTCGTCCAAGTCATAGCCGAGCGTCTGGGACATCGACATCAACTTAGATTTGCTGGGGACACCCTGCCGGTGCAACCAGTCGGCGCTGGCAAAAATTTTCTGCATTAAGAAAATTTCTAAAGCTTCTGGGTTAAACTGAATTCCCTCAGTGCGGTGGAACTGGTGGGGCACCAGCATTGCCACATAACGGGCTAACTCACCGGCTTTCCAATCTAGCAACACCGGCAACCAGGGATAGCGAGCGTCTAAGCGAATAAACCACAGTCGCAATTCCGGGATTTCTGAAAGTTCTCGTGGATCTTCGGGTTCTCTGGGATAGTCAATTTCAAAGCGCAGCTGCCCATCAGCCGAAAGCGCTGGCAACTGGAGCAATGAGTCAATCGCAGTTTGAGCCGGCGACAGATCCAGCTGCTGCAAGCACTCCAAATTAAGCGGGATGGTGATGGCCATGAAAACAACGAAAAAAGGGAAAAACAAGAGGCGAAGAATTTTCGCTTCCCTGTAGTTTATCAGAGAGCCGAGCGCAGACCCGTGCCGGTTGACCTGATACTTGAGGCTATGATGATCACAGCTGTGCTTTGAACCCCAGTTCGCGCTAGGGTCATCCCAACCGCAAAGGCTGCATCCAGAAATCGCAGCCGGCCTTAAAAAACCTAGGATAGAATAATTAGAAAGACTCTTGAGACTGACTTTTTATAAAAAAAAGCATGAAAAATGAGGCGGTAGCTGTGAAACCAATTCGCTCATTAGAAGATGCTCTGAATCGCTGTCAGACGCTTGGGATGCGTCTGAGCCGGCAGCGCCGCTTCATTCTGGAACTCCTCTGGCAGGCGCAAGAACACCTGTCAGCACGAGAGATTTATGACCGATTAAATCACCAAGGCAAAGCCATCGGTCATACATCGGTCTACCAGAATTTAGAGGCATTATCAACTCAGGGCATCATCGAGTGCATAGAGCGCTCTGACGGTCGTTTATATGGCAATATTAGCGACTCCCACAGTCACGTCAACTGTCTGGATACCAATCAGATTATGGATGTGCACGTGGAACTGCCCGAAGAGTTAATTGATCAACTTGAAAAACAAACAGGCGTGCGGATAACTGAGTATCGGATAGACTTTTACGGATATCGCTCAGCGCCGACTCTCTCCCCAGCAGACACCCTTGCCACAACAGCACCCACTCAGACAGAGCGCTCGGCTCGCACTGATGTGTCATTTTAGGGGAAAAGTCTGAGTTTGTCTGGCTAGCCATTGTTCAGGCCGGTAAGGTCAAAAAAAAAATTAAGGCAATACAGACACAAATTGCGATCAATTCAGCCTAAAAACACTTTCAAGTTGCTTCTCAACCCTATAATATGACGGCAAACTGACTTGCGATTCACAATTGACAAGCAGGAATTGAGCGACTTGGCCCTGATGGAGCCATGCTGAAAAGAGGAAGCAACGCAGGCACGCTCAACTGTCCGGATACCCAACTTTATTGAGTGGGTATTGAAGTGAAATCAGATTGGCCTGCTGCGGCGCGTTGCTTCTGCTGGCAAGCTGCCAGTTTCCCAACCGAGTTTGGGGATCGAAGTTAAACCCAAGCAAATTGCTTCAAGCAAACTCTAAATGGCGTTTTAACTTAGACCTCCGAGGCAACAAGCGAACAAAGCGCACCGGAAAGCTGAAGCGATGGCGAATAGACAATTTGACCAATCCCGAACACCTACAGCCCGCAAATTCCTGATGCGACGCCGGCGCAAACCGATCGTAGGGCCAACAACGGCTATCTCCGATCCCCCCACTGCCGCGATGCCCCAACCAAGTAGTGACACGATGACTCCCGTTCAAACTGACACACCGAACCCTCACAGCCAGCCCAGACGCCGGGATTGGGGATGGCCGCTCATTTGGCTGAGCGTGCTTCTCA
Organism: Microcoleus vaginatus WJT46-NPBG5; assembly: GCA_019359355.1. Lineage (GTDB taxonomy): Bacteria > Cyanobacteriota > Cyanobacteriia > Cyanobacteriales > Oscillatoriaceae > FACHB-68. The sequence continues at coordinate 80,837 of JAHHHM010000005.1, forward strand.
TATTTGGGGGAAGCGCCGCTGGTGCCTTTTTCTGGTTAATCACCATGCCGCCGCCGATCAACTGCGAAAATATTTCGCCCCTCTCGCCCGATATGGAGCGGCTGCAATGCGCTCAGCAGGCTGCTGCATCCCGCAAGGTAGACGAGTTGGTAAAAGGGTTGGCTTTGGTGAAGGAGTGGCCGGCAGAACACCCGCTTTATGGTCAGGCAACCCAGATGCGGGACGAATGGTCACTATCGTTGCTAGAAATCGCCCAAAATAAAATGGATGCCGGCGATTTAAAGGGCGCAATTGCAATTGCCGGTAATGTGCCGAAAAACAGCCCAGTCTATGCCGACGCTCAAGCGCTGGTAGCCCTTTGGCAGCAGGATTGGGATAAAGGAAAAGTTCTTTACAATAAAGCGATAGAAGCGATCAAAACCCAGCAATGGCAGCAAGCAACCGCCTATGCCCAACAAATGGTTCGCTTGCGAAATGATTACTGGGGGCAGCAACGCTACGGTGAGTTGCTCAAGCAGATCGTTGCGGAAAGACAGGCGTGGGGTCAGCTGAAAGAAGCGCGGGAATTGGCCACTTACGAGACACCAGACGACTTAGAAAAGGCACTCTCGTTGGTTCGCAAAATCGGCTCGAACAGCTACGCCTATACGTTAGCCAAAGCCGATATTGTTAAATGGAGCCGAAAGTTGCTCGATTTGGCGGCTAAACGGCTACAAGCACGGGATTTGGATGGGGCGATTTCTATCGCTAAACGCGTTCCTCAGGAATCCTCACTTTATGCGGAGGCTCAAGACTTTGTTTTGCTCAGCCGCGCAGAAATACTTGTACCTAATACAAAAAATGGGCCTCAACAGCCGGCGGCAACCATTGTGGCGGTTCTAGAAGCTCAAGCCGCCGCCCGTCAGATTGGGCCAGAGCGCCCCTTATACAAACAAGCTCAGGCAAAAATTACAGACTGGCAGGCACAACTGAAAGATCTGCTTCAGCTTCAGATGGCGAGTTCTCTGGCAAGCGTGGGGCAGGGATTGACGTTCCAATTGGCCATTGACCAAGCGCAAATGGTGAAGCAGGAACGCCCCAGACGCATCTATGCACAAACTTTGATCGCCCAGTGGCGTAAGCAATTAGAACAGTCACAAGACCGGCCTTATGTCGTGCTCGCCCAGCAATTAGCGGAGTCGGGAACGATTGATGCTTTGAAGGCGGCGATCACCAAGGCGCGTCAAGTCACCCTAGGCCGGCCATTACGCATCGAGGCTCAAACGCTGATCGCTTCTTGGAACAAACAAATTCAAACGCTGGAAGACCAACCAATCTTAGACCAGGCGCGAACGGTGGCTAAGCAGGGCAATCTGAGCAACGCGATTCGCATCGCTGAAAAAATTGGCCAAGGGCGGGCGCTATATAAACAGGCTCGGACCTCTATTGATGAGTGGGTGGGCCAAATTCAAATTGCGGAAGACCGGCCTAAGCTGAATGAAGCAACGAAGCTGGCGGCTCAAGGCCGGCTGACAGATGCGATTCAAGTGGCATCGCAAATCGGTTACGGTCGGGCACTATATTATGAAGCGCAGGACGGGATCGGTCGCTGGGCAGCAGAACGGGATGCTATTCGCGCGGCTCAGCAACCTGCTGCACCGGCTCAGGAAACTTATCCGGCAGAATCTTACAGCCCACCAACACAAGAGTATTATCCCCCCGCAGAACCTTATAACCCACCGGCCCAAAATTACGCACCGCCGGCAGAACCTTATAACCCACCGGCAGAGGCTTATGTGCCGCCGGCAGAACCTTATAACCCACCGGCAGAGGCTTATGTACCCCCGGCAGAACCTTATAACCCACCGGCAGAGTCTTATGTGCCGCCAGAAGAACCTTATGTGCCGCCGGTAGAGTCTTACAGCCCACCGCCAGAAGAACCTTATGTGCCGCCGGCAGAACCCCCAGCAGCCGCGCCGCCGCCGGCAGAACCCCCAGCGACGGAACCCCTGCCTATCGATGGAATTGAGTGAGGTGAGCTACCCGGTGGCAGAATTGAGAATAGAAAGTTGAGAAAGCAATCAATCGGTTTTTCGCTGCTTCATTCTTGATTGTTGAAAACTGAGCTTCATGTCACCCTTCATCTTCCCGCTAGATCCATAGGGGATAGCGGGAAGATGAAGGGCAATGACAAATAAATGTGCGACAGTCCACCCTTAAAATGCTTAAGTCCTATCTTGTCGCTGACCAGTGTCATGAGCGAACGCTCCTTGAAACTGCTACTAATTGATGATGACCCCATCTTTCGCATCGGTCTGCGGACGGTGTGTGAGCAGTTTCCTGACTTGCAAGTAGTGGCAGAAGCTGCAGAGGGTTCAGAGGCTTTACGTCTGCTAGAAGAGCGTATCAAACAGGAAACGGGGAAACCGGCAGCTCAGGTCGATCTAGTCATTTTAGAATTAGGGTCGGGCTTGTCTGCCCCGGTGGGGATGCCTGGACTGACTTTGTGCGACCGGCTGACCACTCAGTACCCTGAAGTGTCGGTGTTGGTGGTAAGTGCATTTACTGATCCGCCGGCACTGGCAGCAGCACGGCGCGCCGGCGTTAAGAATTTTTGCCCGAAAGGTACAGCCACTGCTGAGTTAATTGCTGCGATCCGTCACGTTGCCGGTGGCGGCACTTATTGGTCAGATGTCAAAAGTCTGCGATCGCTTGTCCCGCGTCAGTCTTCTGCCGAAGTCCGAATGCCGGCAAAGTCGGACGCCAGAGCAAAGCGCCCCCTGGCAAACCTGCTGCGAACCCTGAGTTTACCAGGGCTGCGACAAATTGATTCAACCATTGAGGGTTTGACAGCCCAACTGCAAAATCCGGCTCTAACAGACTTGGATCGAGCGGTTCTGCTGGGACGCAGAAGAGAACTGCGAGCCGCCCGCTGGTTGGTGAACCAAGTGCTAGCTCCAAACCCTTTACCACCGGCACCCCAGCCCACTTCTGCCTATGATTGGAGCGAGCGAGAAGACTTTTCGCCCCAAAATTCGCCTGAAGCGTCTGGACAAACTTCTTTGCAACCTATAGGGCTTGACCCGGAAGCAGGCCGGTTGCAGCGCCAAACAATCGGCTTAGAAATGAGTTATAGAGCGTTGCGCTCAGAATTATTTGAAGCGACTCTTGCCAAGCTAAATTCTAGTCTGCCCAATTTGACGAGTGTGACGCTGGAAATTGATATTTTACGCGCAGAAAAAAAACAAGAATTGCTATCTATTATCCTACGTCAGTTAGAAGAAGTGCTGGATGAACTGCGCTTTTCCGAAGTACAGACAGAGCAGCTCAGTGAGAAACAAAATGCGATTGTCCGGGATTTGTGGGAAAGGGTAACGACCGATTTTTTTGGCAAATACTATACGCTATTGCTACCTGGGGGCGAAGTGGAAGTGGTGCCGGTGTTCTTGCAAGAAGAGGCAGTTGTCCAGAGCGCTATTCTGAATAAAATCCCTCAAATTGCTGAATTGATTGCTCATTTGCTGTTTCAAACTCCCTTAAAAATTGACAATCTTGCCTACCCTGCCGGCAGCACAGAAGCGTTGCTGCGAGCGGAGGCTTTGCTGCACAATTTAGTGATTCAAGTTGCAAATGCAGTGGTGCAACCTCTGTTGAATTATTTTCCGGATGTGGAGGAAGTTAAACAGAGTTTTTATGACCGGCGCTGGATTTCGACCCGCTCCATTGAAAAGTTTCGCAACAATTTGTCTTGGAAATACCGCCTAGAAAAATATTTTGGGGAACCCACAGCGATTTTTGAAAGCCGGTATTGGTTGTTCTTGTTCACATATCGGGGCATCGGGAAAATTCCTATCTATGCGCCCCGCCGTGAGGAGTTAATGCAGCTGTCAGGAATTCCCCTGGCGGTAACGTTGGTACTGGAAAGCCGTGATGCGGTTGCGCCTCGCTTGCGATCAGCGGTTGCTTTTGCCGGCAACGGTGTTGTTTATGTACTCACTCAAGTGATTGGCCGGGGTCTAGGTTTGATCGGTCGCGGAATTATACAGGGAATCGGCAGTTCTTGGCAAGAAAGCAAGTTCAATAAAAGTAGCCAACGGCAGAAATAAATAGATTTAATTTGCCTAGTTAAACATTCATCGACCTAACAGCTTTTAATGGGAATCATTTGAGCCGTTTGTTATTCCTTGCCTTTGACCCATCCTTTAGGGTGTAGGGTTTGCCAGTGTGGGAATTTAGTGGTTTCTGGATGAGAAAAGAAAACAAAAAACCATGTTGAGACTATAGCACTACGCGATAAGGTTAGGACAATGATACAATAGAGAAGAAAGCTCCAAATTCCCCAAAATAGTATGCCAGCTCCCTATAGTTATGATCTGCGAACAAAAGCCATTGAGGCGTTCAAGAGAGGACAAAGAAAAAGCGAAATATGTCGTCTGCTACAAATTAGCCGTAATAGCTTAGACTTGTGGCTAAAAAAAGAAAAAGAGACGGGAGACTATCAAGCCAATACGAACAGACAGAAAGGCCGCCCCCCCAAAATCAAAGATGAGACAAAGTTTCAAGAGTTTATCAAAGAACAGAAAGAGCTAACTCAAGGGAGAATGGCCGAATTATGGGGAGAGGGTTTAACTCAACAAAATGTGAGTTCTGCGTGTAAGAAGCTAGGCATAACTCGAAAAAAAAAACTTACGGGTATCAAGAAAGAGATGAGGAACTGAGAGCAGAGTTCATCAAAAAAATGTCAGAAGTCGCTCAAGAAAAATTAGTCTATGTCGATGAAGCTGGATTTGATGAACGAGAAGACTATCCCTATGGTTATAGTCCTAAAGGGGAAAGATGTTATGCACTCAAACTCGGAAGAAAAAGAGAAAGAAGTAATTGGATTAGTGCGTTAAGAGCTGGAAAGTTATTAGCGCCATTAACATTTGTGGGAGGGTGTCATCGAGATTTAGTTGAGGCTTGGCTCAAGCAAAGTCTAGTGCCTCACTTAGAAAGAGGAGATATTGTTATTCTTGATAATGCCACATTTCATAAGGGGGGAAATATCAGAGAAATCATTGAATCAGCCGGATGTGAGGTATGGTATCTACCGCCTTATTCACCGGATTTAAACAAAATAGAAAATTGGTGGGCTGTATTAAAAATGTGGATGAAACAGAGACTGAAAGAATTTGAAACAGTCAGGGAATGTGTAGATGCAGCTTTCAAGCAATGTCCTAACGTTTTTGCGTAGCGCTATAACTAAAATTTACGAAAAGATCAACGCCAAGGATTTTAAAATTACCCCAGAGATGATCGCTACAGAGGTGGGGATTCCGGCAGTGCGGATTCGGAAAATCGTCAAAAAAGATTATGTGATTTGAGTGTATCAGTGGCACTTGCCGAGCCTGTTTGTCAGCTATCGCAAGGGGTCGGATTGGCTAGAGAAGCTTGAGAAATTGATTCGCCAGTGCACCTTGCAGAGCTTTTGGGGTGGGAATGCCGCCTCCGTCTGGAGTACAAGCGCTTTAGCTTACTGGGAGGGTAAGTTGGCTTAATAGAATACTCGCCTTCCTCTGTGCTGATAGAAACTCCATCACGATTGAGGAAACTTCGTCTTTAAGGTTGGCTGTGTAGCTGCGGCAAGGCTGAGCAGAGCCATGTGGCAGCACAGAGCGCACATAAACCCAGCCGGGGGGTTTGAATTCACAAGTTTGCCGTTTATAGTGGCGCACAGACCGAAATTAGTGCCAATTAGCATCGCTTCTTGAATGCGCCCTGCTAATTATAAGGCTTCACTTAAGGCTGCGGCTAGCAATGGCTGGTTAAGGTTATCTGCCGGCTCCTCATCTAGTTGATAATCATCAGGCAATTTTTCCCAGGTAATACTATAGTTATTAACGGCTACAGTCATCATTCCCTTCCTTGTAGCTTGACAATATTTTATTTCAATTTAGCTTATCTTATTTTACAAGCTGCTAGCTTTTTAACGATTTTATCTATATCGGTCTTTCCCCTATTCTTGCCGGCGTTGATATCCAAGACTTATATTGCCTTTATTAGATATAAAAGCCATAAAAGATTACTAGATAAGACCGATTACTTTTCCAGTTAGCTCAATATTTTATAGGCTTAATAACAATCCTTAAACTTACTAACTTCCGAATCAGCTTAAAAATGCCACAGCTTCCTGCTATTGAATTTTGGGAAATAAGGTTGGGAAAAAATGCCAATTTGTATTCATCGGCACAGCGAAATCCTCCTAAAACATTAGATGAACAAAGCAGAGACTTCTTCATTGGGGTTTTCTGCTCTATCGCTGCTTTCAGCTATCAGGACAATGCTTCTAAAACCGACAATTAAGCAAAATACTCTCAAATCAGCAATTTTTCGCCGATTTCCTCGCTCTCACAAACTTATGTGCTGCAAAGTGCGGAATTTTATTTTCTTGTGGATTTGGCTGAATTTGAAGATTTCGTCAAAAAAGCCTCGCGATTTGCCGCTAATCGGCTTCTCGCTCAACAAGTCAATAATTTTTAACACATAGTGAGAGTGACGATGTTAATCTCAGGACAACACGGGGAAAACTTTAATATACCTAATTGTTCGGTATTTTCTGCTTTGCTGCCTTGAGGGTGAAAGTGGTTGCAGGCGCTCTACACGCTTCCAGCACATGATTTTCGCCAAGCTTTCCGAAACGGCTTTCTGTCGAGTGTATTTAACAAATGGAGGAATTTTTTAATTACTTTTTACATTTCGTAGCAAAAATTAATAGTTTGCATGAATTCTACTTAATTTTTGCTTGATTTTCCTGATTCTCTTTTCTATATTCTATCCAGTTCTACCTACTTCTTCCACATGAATTATCAAATCAGAGGCTACAAAAATGGACGCCAACAAGAAAATTACGCGACTGGTCGAAAAAGATGAAAATCAAACCCAAATCGGAATTTTAATTAGCGTACATCGCCGAAAAGATAGCAATCATTTGCAAAGGCGGCAACAGCAGCGGGCGATTAGTAATGCAATGATTGAAGTCGCTCTTATGTATGGAACCAAAGGATTCAGCAGAGGGGCGCTCGTATTCACTCTGAATGATCGAAGCTTGCGACAAAGCCCTTATTATCAGTTTATTGATGTTTTAAGAGGGTTAAGAGTTGTCTGTCTTGCCGGCCCGCCCAATCCAAAAATTCTAACAGCATATTGGCACGAAAAAACGAAGCGTCGGGTTCGTAAATAAAGCGAAACGCTATTTAATACCGCTTGTCAGAAATAAACCTACTGCTTAAACCGGCAATACCTACGCCCTAGAGAGTGTGGGGCGATGCTCCATGACTAGAGCAGGGGTATTGGGAATGCGGGAGTGTGAGAATTACGGTTTAGATGGCAACTTAGGAGCAGCGGTAAACAGGAAGTCATTAAACAGAAATATAATAGGCTAATCTAATTTTTAGGTGCTATGGGACTTGGGCGATGAAACGAATCGGAAAGCAGCCACGCCGCTACAAATTCTTCTTTCAGAACCCTTACAGGGACGTGCGGTTCTCTTACTGCCCGAAGTGCGAAGGCAAAACAAAACTGCGTAAAGTACCGCTGGTGATTCATATGGAACCGCAACAGCCAGTTGCCCTTAACAAGTCTTGTCGCTATTGCCCTGCCTGCGACTTGCTAATTGCCCATCAGGATGAAATTGAGGAGCAACTAGCCTATCTATGTAGCCAGCAGCAGCCGGATTTAACCGGCAACGAGTACCTGATTATGGGCACAATGGATCGGGCTGACTGGCAGCGCAGTTGCGAACAACCGATGAAGCCGGCGGAAATGTTCGATTGCCTGTATGTCTTCAAGCAGGTGTTAAAGTTTGAGCCAAATAAGTGGATCAAATTAAACGTGGAATGGAAAGCTGTCGATTAATTGAAGGCTTGAGATTGAAAATTGAGAATTAATCTGAGCTATCACCCTTATCCCCTTTGCCATGCCCTCTATCGAAACTGGAAGAATGCTGAGAAGTCAGCGTTTCTGAGATGGGCTTGCCGGCAGACTCTGAGGCAAAATTCCTTAACAGCGATTGTAGCTTCATGCGAGGAATATAAGGCCACCCGCCATCAGCTTCTATGTCGCGCAGCAGGGCGTATAGCGCCTGCCGATTATCGGGTAAAGACGGTTGAAACACATTATCTTGAACCTCTCGATGCAGAGTCTCTAGCAGCCGCAATAGCTCTAAAATCGCCAGTGTATCCCCTTGCCGGTGTTTGGCTAAGGTACGGATCTCAGTGGCAAGGGCTTGCAGTTCAACCGGCAATTGTTCTGAATCAAAATTTTGGCCACTGTTCGTGCTGCCCATCTGTCTTAGTTAGGTCAAAAATATAAAACGTTTAAACATTATTGCAGGTCTGCTCGATCAGATGGGCTTGCTAGTAAAGTATTACCGCACACTGGCTCAACATCTTTCCCACTCAAACGCTAAACCGGCAATCTTGGGTTAGCGTGCTGAGCAATGCCAAATGCCGGCGAAAACTCCCAATTTTTTGAGATCAAAATTTCAACACGTTCCTTCTGATGCTCGCTTTAACCTGGAAGCGGTTCTCAGAATTTGCCCAGCCAAAATCGCCGCACCAAAGCCATTATCGATATTCACCACACCTACACCGGCAGCACAAGAATTTAACATTGTCAACAGAGGCGCGAGGCCACCAAAACTCGCACCATAGCCGACACTGGTGGGAACAGCAATCACCGGACAATCAGCGATCCCGGCAACGACACTCGGTAAAGCGCCTTCCATGCCGGCAACGACAATTAGCACATCGGCGGCGTCAATCACATGACGGTTACTCAGCAGCCGGTGAATGCCGGCAACCCCGACATCCCAGAGGCGAAGCACCTCGAAGCCACAGAGGCTGGCAGTGCAAGCGGCTTCCTCCGCCACCGGCAAATCCGCTGTGCCGGCACTCAAAATGCCAACTACGCCTAGATTTTGAGGTTGGAGGGGTGCCGGCACAGTGGCGCAAATTCGAGCTTCTGGATAGTAATAAAGACCCCTAACTTTCTCCTGTAGTTGAGCGCAGACAGCCGGTTCAATGCGAGTCGCCATCACAACCGGATGATTGCGGCGCATGGTTTCGATAATCTGAGCAATTTGCTCAGGGGTTTTACCCGGTCCCCAAATCACTTCGGGAAAGCCGGTTCTCAAGCTGCGGTGATTATCAATTCGCGCAAAATCACCCACCGGCTCAAAATCAAAATGCTTCAGTTTATCCAGGGCATTTTCTGGCGTTACAGTGCCGGCGGCAACCGCTTTGAGTAAAGATTGTAAAGCTTCAGGTTGAGTCACAGTATCAGCTATCAGCAAAGACAGTATTGGAGGGAGAGAATTTTATATTGACATCCGATTGCTAGCTTAGTTGAATTTTTCTACCAGAAAGCAGCACTAAACGCAAAGTCTTTAATTCTGCCAGACTTACCCAACCGAGGTGCCGGTTCACAGAGATAACTGAACCCGGCTGGCAGCAATTTTTAAGAAACTCATGATTTGGCAATTTTCAATTGTTCACTAATGAAAATACTTTAGATTTTTAAAGAACAAGAATCAGAACAGTAAAAAAATAGAATCAAGGAGAGTTTTTACCAGAGAAACCGTAAAAATCAGAAAAACAATCAGTTGCGGCCGCTAAAAATGAGGAACATAAAACCCAATAAAACACGTTAAAAACAGTTTTTTTGCTCCTGTATTATTCTACTGCAAGCGCCAAATTTTAATTGTATAGTCCTCACTGCTGCTCGCAAGGGTTTGGCCATCCGGGCCGAGGGCGAGGTCATGAATCGAGTCTGAATGTCCTTTTACAGTCGCCAGTAGCTGACCCGTAGCCAAATCCCACAATTTTATTGTGCCGTCCACACTGCCCCCCCCACTAACCACAGTCTTGCTATCTGGAGTAATCACAACCGCATTGACTGCATCTAAATGTCCCAGAAATGTGCGCTGTAACTGGCCGAGACTGAGATCCCATACATTAATGCTGCCATCCACGCTGCCACTAGCGAGGGTACGGCCATCTGGGCTAAAGGCAACAGATTGGACGCGGCGTGAATGACCCTCAAGGGATTGAATCGGACTGCAAGCCTGTGCGCCGGCACAACTCACTTGCAGATCCCACAACTTAACCGTGCTGTCAAAGCCGCCACTGGCTAGCATCCGGCCATCCGGACTAAAGGCAAGGGCATTCACCCCGCCTGCGTGGCCCGAAAGCGTACTGCCCACTTGGCCGGTGCCTAAATTCCATAACTTAACCGTGCTGTCGAAACTGCCGCTGGCTAAGGTTTTGCCATCAGGACTGAAAGCAATGGTGTTGACCGAACCGGAATGCCCATCCAGCGTGCTTTTCAGGGTGCCGGTGCCGAGATCCCACAATTTAACTGTTTTATCGCCACTGCTGCTGGCTAGGGTTTTGCCGTCGGGACTGATGGCAACCGACCAAACCTCATTAGTATGGCCTGTGAGGGTGTGAAGCAGTTTACCCGCCGGCAGGTTCCAAATTTTCACCGTCTTGTCAACACTACCGCTGACAAGTGTCTGGCCATCTGAGCTAATGGCAACGCTTGTCACACCCCATAAATGATCAGCAAGGGTAGTGGCGAAAACAGCCTTTTTCCAAAGGTTTTCTGGCCGACGCACAGCTTTGTCACTCTGGAATTCCTTCGCAGAAACGGCTTCCCTTTGCCCCGAACTGGCAGCCGGCAGATTTACCTGAGCAGGAAAATACTGATAAAATTCCATTCCTGCCCCAGCAAATAGCAGGCTAGCACCCACACCGGCAACGACTAGGAAAACAAGGCCACCCACTAATTTCTGGTGAAGCGGGCTGAGCTTTTTGTTTTTAGAATTAGCGAGTGTCGCAGACCGTCTTTTGCTTTTCCCTCGGCGCAAGCTAGCCAGGGGAACCGCCGCGCCTCGGTATTGTGGAACTCCCCGATGGTTGGCTGGAAACTGCGCCGGCTGATAAGAAACCTGAGGTTGAGGTGCGGCGCGTTCTAAATCTATGAGGCGCTGTAAAATGACTTGCGTATTTTGAGGCCGATTTCCTGGAAACGGTGCCATCAAATAATCAATTAAATCGGCCACTGGCTTGGAAACTTGCTTAGCCCGATCTCGCCACATTAACTCCCCTGTTAAGGGACTTTCGGGGAAATCATTGGGATCGTGGCCGGTTAATAAATAGACAAACGTGCGTCCCAAGGCAAAGAAATCAGACTGAGGAACAGCTTTGCCATTGGCTTGTTCGGGTGGAGTATAGCCTGGTGAAACAATGCCGGTGACTTTATGGCCGCCGCCGCCAACTTTAGCCAGATAGGTGCCGGTGACTTCGCGAACGGTGCCAAAGTCAATCAACACCAACTGGCCGTTGGGGCGCAGCATAATGTTAGACGGCTTAATATCGCGATGGAAATACTGCTGCTGGTGGACTTGATGTAAAATTTCTGCCAGCTGTTTTAACCAGATTAGCGCCTGATTTTGCAAGATGGGTTGGTTGGCCCGACCGCTTAGCCATTCTTCCAAATTAGAGCCTTCTATTTTCTCCATCACCAGGCAGTGCAATGGCTGCGGGCTGTTTCTCGGCAAAAAAGTAAAGTAGCCATCTGGCTGCACTTTGGGAATGCCGGGATGCTGCAAGTGTCCTAAAACATGGGCTTCGCGCTGAAACAGAGAGACGGCTTTGGGGTTGTTGCCAATCAGAATTTTTAAGACTTTCAGCGATCCTCGGTCATCTTCGACTTCAAAAGTTTTGCCGAAGCCGCCTTCTCCCAAAAGATGCTTGACTCGATAATTTCCTCGCACTACCAGCAATGAGCCGCAATGCCGGCAAATGCGGTTTTGAGCGTTCAATGAGTCAGCTGGGTTGGGACAGTTGGGATTAAGGCAGTAACTCACGGAAGGTACATTAACCTTAAGTTAAGTTTTGAAGATTATTACAAATAGAGAGGGGAAAGATCAGCACCTCTGTAACAAGTCATATTAAATCATTGCGCTAACCGTGTTTTTCCCGGAAATTAAAATATCCTGTTGGGCCGGGACGGCATTAGGGTTCTCAGTGTTAGTGGTTATCTATTTTAAAGGCTTTTTCCTGTATAGTACAACAGTCTTGAAAATTTGCCGACTGCTGAGAAACCTGGAAGCCTGGATTAGGAAATTCAGGGATTAAAAATTGTGCCGCTTGTTAAGGAAAAATTGACAGAATGAAGTTTTTGGTCCCCAAATGAGCCAATTTTAAGATAATGGGCAGTTGCTACCGGCAGCCAACTGGTGTAGGGAAATCTTCACAGGGCCGGCCCACTGAGTCAAAGCCGCTGCCGGCTCTGCGGGTAATTCTCTCAAAATTTGGGGGCGGTCGCTCAACCGGCTGCACTTTTGGATGGAACAATGGGTTTGGTTTGCCAAGTTGCTCCCATCCGTTTTTGCTCGAAATGGTTGAGCGATTTCCCGCCGGCACTCTCAGATCAGAATCGAGTTTTTATTTAACTCTTTTCTTTTTAGAATTACTTGCCAAAACCCTTACCGCGATTGGTAGAAGGAAGACAGACACAAGATTGAATTTGCGAGAGTAATGTTTCGCGATCTAAATCTTGGCCAATTAAAACCAGTTGGTTCTTAGGCTTACCATTCCACTCGTCATCATCAATTGAGAAACGCTTGCCGCTGAGGTGAAAAATATGACGTTTGGGGCTTTCATCAAACCACATAATTCCCTTAGCGCGGAAGACATTAGCGGGCAGTTGATTGTCTAAGAAATATTGGAATCTTTTAATGGACAAGGGTTTGTCTGTCTCAAAAGAAACAGAGATGAATCCGTCATTTTCTAAATGATTCGAGTGATGATGGTGGTGTTCGTGGTCATGGTCGTGAGTGCAATGACCATGATCGTGATCGCATTCGGCATGGTCATCGTGATCGTGGTGATCGTGATGTTCGTGGTGTTCGTGCGCCGGCTCGTTGGTTTGGAAATACTTATCAGTCTCAAACAAACCCACGCTGAGAATTAAGGGCAGAGGCACTTGTGAGTGTTTAGTGCGAACAATTCTCGCGCCGGCTTTAACATCGCGAATCTTAACTTCTAAAAGATCCAAATTCGCTTCATCGACCAAATCGGCTTTGTTGAGCAAAATGATATCGCCATAGGCAATTTGACTATAAGCGGCTTGGCTATTGAATAAGTCAAGGCTAAAATTTTCTGCATCTACGACGGTAACGATGGAGTCTAAGCGTGTTAAATCGCGTAGTTCCGTGCTTAAAAACGTGAGCGCCACCGGCAACGGATCGGCTAGGCCGGTTGTCTCCACAACCATATAGTCCACTTTGTCCGGTCGCTCTAAAATCTTGTAGACGGCTTCGAGTAAATCATTGTTGATGGTGCAGCAGATGCAGCCGTTGCTCAGCTCCACCATATCATCGCCGGTGGCGACAATCAGCTCGTTATCGATGCCAATTTCACCAAACTCATTCACCAAAACCGCTGTTTTTACGCCTTCCTGGTTGGTTAGGATGTGGTTGAGTAGGGTCGTCTTGCCGCTGCCAAGGAAGCCGGTGATGATCGTAACCGGCAAGCCGTGTTTGGGAGTCTCTATCGTCGGTGAGTTGTCGGGGGTGACTGCTGATTGCATAGCGTCGCTGTCAAAAACGTCAGAAAATGGGAGGATAGCGTTACGAGGATGTTGGCTGATATCCCAGCTAACCTCATTATTGCCGATCTAAAGGTTGTTCTTGCCGGTTTCAGCCCAGCTGTTTTCACGATTGCTTTGTTATGGCCCTTACAATTTACAACACCCTGACTCGTCGCGACGAACCGTTTGAGCCGCTAGAAGCCGGCAAGGTGCGGATGTATTGCTGTGGCGTCACGGTTTATGATTACTGCCATTTGGGCCATGCCCGCTCTTATATTGTTTGGGATACGGTGCGCCGGTATTTAAAATGGCGGGGCTACGATGTGCGCTATGTGCAGAATTTTACTGATATTGATGACAAAATTCTCAACCGCGCCAGGGAACAAGGATCTTCTATGGAAGAAGTGGCCAATCGGTTTACGGAAGCCTATTTTGAAGACATGAAGCGGCTGAATGTACTGGAGGCGGATGAGTATCCCCGCGCCACTCACACCCTGGATGGAATTAAGCGCCTGATCCACGAGTTGGAGAACAAAGGTTTTGCTTACCCAGCAGCCGGGGACGTTTACTTTGCCGTGCGGCGGTTTGGAGAGTATGGCAAGCTGTCGGGACGCAAGCTAGACGATATGCAAGCCGGCGCGAGTGGACGCGTGGGTGTGGAAGATCCAGAAGCGCAAAAGAAGAAAGATCCGTTTGATTTTGCCCTGTGGAAGGCAGCAAAACCCGAAGAACCGGCTTGGGAGTCGCCTTGGGGTGCCGGTCGTCCGGGATGGCATATAGAATGCTCTGCAATGGTGCGCGATCGCTTAGGAGAAAGCATTGATATCCATGTCGGCGGCGCAGATTTAATTTTCCCCCACCATGAGAATGAAATTGCCCAATCTGAAGCAGCCACCGGCCAACCTTTAGCGCGTTACTGGCTACATAATGGCATGGTGAATGTGGATGGTGAAAAAATGTCTAAATCATTGGGCAACTTCACCACAATTCGGCAGTTATTAGATGCGCCCAATGCACCAGATCCAATGGCAGTGCGGTTATTTGTTTTGCAAGCACACTACCGCAAGCCGGTTGATTTCACCGGCGACGCGATGGCTGCGATTCAAAATGGTTGGAATACGCTTAAAGATGGCTTGTTGTTTGGTTATGAGTGCGGGGATCGACTCGGCTGGGAGAAAGCAGCAGAGGAGAATTTACTAAACACTGAACAAGTTGAGAGATTCCTGGCGGCGGTGGATGAGGATTTTAATTTCTCAGGCGGTTTAGCGGTGCTGTTTGAACTCGCAAAAGAGTTACAAAAAGAGGGAAATATTCTGGTTCATGAGGGGAAAACCAAAACGCCAGCCGATGAGTTAAAGCAAAAGTGGCACACGCTCGTGGAATTAGCGCAAGTGTTGGGTTTGGAAGCGCTGCCGGCGGAAAAAACTGAGGCTGCCGGTGGTTTAAGTGATGCGGAAATTGAAGCTTTAATTCAGCAGCGCAAGGATGCTCGTAAGGCGAAAAACTTTGCTGAGGGTGATCGCATCCGCAATGAACTTCAAGCCCAAGGAATTACTTTAATTGATCAGCCGGGAGGTGTAACCCTCTGGCATCGCAGTTAAAGGATAATTTCTGAATTTTTAATCAAAACTAAGAGGTCTTTTCATGTTAAAGCTTTATCACACTCCGATTTCCCCCAACTCTCGCAGAGTCTGGATTACGTTACTGGAAAAAGAAGTTGAATTTGAGCTGGTGAAACTCAACTTAGATGGGGATCAATTTCAACCAGATTTTTTAAAACTTAATCCCTTTCACCATATTCCTGTATTAGTGGATGGGGATTTTAGCGTGTTTGAATCTTTAGCAATTTTGGATTATTTAGAAGCAAAACACCCGAATCCCCCACTGTTACCAACCGAGGCTAAATCTTTAGCAACCGTGCGAATGGTGGAATTAGCGACGGTTAATGAATTGATACCGCTTTTATTACCATTAGCCACACAAGCCTGGGGGATTGCTGAACCTGATACCGAGAAACAGGAAAAGGCAAAGCAGCAAATTAATACAGGGCTAGGTTTTTTTGAGAGCGTGTTAGGGGATTCTCAGTTATTTGGTGGCGAACGCGTCAATCGAGCGGATATCGTCGCCGGCACAGTGGTGACTCAGTTGCCTGGGATTGGTATGCCTCTAGATAATTACCCAAAACTAAGTGCGTGGTGTGAACGATTAACGCAACATCCTAGCTGGCAAAAAACTCAAGTCAGTCAGCAAGAAATGGTAGGGTTTATCTCTCGATTGAAAGCTAGAATGCAAGGGTTTTCTAATCGCTAAAAGTTGTTAAACACAATTGCTTTTCGGAATCGGAGTGTCAGGAATCACCTAATCTGTTTATGTCAGAGCAGCGCATTACCGTTTCGATATCTAATCTGTTGGTAATTTTAGCCACCGGCTTATCGCTGGTGCTACTTTGGCAGTTGCGAAGTTTGTTGGTAACGCTGATGGTTTCAGTGGTGCTGGCAGCTTCAATTGTGCCGGTGGTTAATTGGGCGGAAAAGTTTGGCATTCCGCGTTGGGTAGCGACAATTTTTACTTATCTGACTTTGATTGGCGGATTAACAGGGGTGGGTTTGTTAATTGGGCCGACTGTAATTGAGCAAATTGATCGCTTGATTCGTCAATTGCCGGTTTATTTGGAAGCGCTGCGACTATTGGTTGAAAATATAGCGGTTCGACTCAGTGACAATAGTCCTGATTTAATCCGTCAATTTTTTAATACTCAAGCGCTGACAAGTTGGGTATTTCGTTCTAGCCAACAGCTACTACTGCGTTCTTATGGAATTACGCGGGGTATTGTGGGCGGGTTTTTTAGTTTGATTTTGTCTCTGTTTCTGTCAGGTTATATGGTTGCAGACAGTCGCACTTTAATTAAAAGTTTAGTGCGGTTGTTTCCGAAGCCTTGGGATGAACGCTTAGAGGCTCAAGTTGTGCCGGTGAGTCAGCGAATGGGCAGTTACATTCGAGGGCGAGTTTTGGTTTCGGGGATTTTGGCTTTGGGGACAACTGTCGGCTTGAGTTTTTTGGGACTGCAAGATTTTGCCTTGGGTTTAGGTGCCATTGCCGGCGTGACAAATTTGATTCCGTTTTTAGGCCCAATTTTAGGAGTAGTGCCGGCGCTAATTGTCGCTATTTCCCAAGGCGGCTTGCTGTTCCTGTGGGTGTTAATTTTGTTTGTGGTGATCCAAAATCTGGAAACTTATGTGCTTGATCCCTTGCTGGTAGGGTCTTCTGTAGGGGTGCATCCACTATTTCAACTGCTTTCGGTGCTGGGGGGTGTTCAGCTTTTGGGCATTATTGGGGCGCTCATTGTGCCGCCTTGGTTTGCCGGCGCGGCTGCGTTGGTAGAAAATCTTTATCTCAGACCGAAGTTGATGGCGGAAAGGCGAGAGGCACACGCTCAAGCAAAGGCAAATGCGGTGCCGGTGGCTCCTTCAACTTGAAAGGGGTGTAAAGCGACCCCTCTAAAACTGCTTCCGTAATAATACGGAGTTTGCTGCTCGAACTTAAAATAAGTTCCGTGCTTTTATCATCACGCCTATATACATCAGCATTCCATATTGAGTGGAGAGATTAATTGCTCCTCTAGGGGATAAGTAAAAAATGACAGGACAAACATTATCTCAAGCACAAGCCAACTTTAAGATGGCTCTATGGCAAGCAGATGCAGGGTCGATGAGTAGTAGTAACCTGTATGTGTGGTTAAACGATAGTGGATTGCCCTACGAAGTAACGATTAGATTACATGAACTAGCTAACTACACTAAGAAAATTGGAAATAAAGTATTTGATTGCGGCAAAATTATCGTTATCAAAATCATTGAGTTTGTTAAGGCACATCCTAATTTAGTTGCAGGAGTTGGAATAGGTATGACTCTAGGATTTGCTGTCAACTACTTGGTAAGCTCTATTCCCTTTATAGGAACGTTGTTAACACCTTTAGCAGCAGCATTAGCAGCAGCAGGAATAGTTGTGTTTGCAATAGCTGGACATAGGGTAGACAAACGCGCTCAAGGGAAAGAAGTACAGAACGGACTTATGGGATTTGCAGAGGACATTGTTGAAATAGTCCAAGCCTTTTTTCAATTAATGGTTGATGTTTTTAATGTTTTCTTCCAAAACATTGTAACTGCCTAAATACAAACATATTCAAGTAATTTCAAGAGGTCTAATATGTCTGACACTAAAACCCTGACCAAAGAGCAAATTCTTAAAGCTATAAATAAATTAAAAACAAACCCTCACGATAAGATAGGAATCTTATCTGATATTGGAATCGGAGCAGTAGGTGCTGCTGGTGCTGGTTATGCAGCTTCTATCTTTGGAGCTAGTACCTTTCTTTGGCTAATTCCGATTACTGCCCCAATAGCAGTAGTTGCTGGAGGTGCTGCATTAGGTGGACTAGCTCTTGTAGGAGTAAAGAAAATACTGTTTGATGGGAGTTTTAATGACGGAAAAAAAGCAGAAATGCTGAAGCAGTTGGAACAGCAATTAAGGGAAGTGGAAGCTAAAGAAAGAGCATCTGAAATTCAAGCTATTGACAAGACAAAATTTATTATTCTCTTGGAGGAACCAATAAGTCTTGATCTAATTAGCCCTGAAGATGCTCAGAATTTAATGGCGAATATAGAAAATGGGAAAACCTCTTTAAAAGAAGCGTATAAATTAGTGCAAGATTTAATTAAATCAGCACCTACACGGTAGGAAAGCGCTGCACACTTTGTAGAGCAACTTAACGAGGCACCACACGCTTAAGAGCGATCGCTCCGATACTCCTCTAACCATTGCCTCAACTCCGGGGACACCGGCACTGATCGTGTTTGCTGCTTCCCCTTGGTTGTGGCTCGCCTAAAGGTAATGCGATCGCTCACCAGCCCATCTGCTGAAAAAATACTCCTGCTGAGGAATCTTTTTTGTATCCAAAAGCCAATAATTTGTCAATTCAGACAAAAATCTGTCATTGCCGGCAAATGATTTGACATTCGATCAAACCGGCTTGTTTAGAGGTTTTTTGAAATCGGAGCGGCGGGATTTGAACCCACGACCCCCACTACCCCAAAGTGGTGCGCTACCAAGCTGCGCTACGCCCCGTTACGAATTCCTATAATAGCACATCTTCCACGGCAAGCAAGCACAAAATTAAAAAACTTTGAGTGCTTGGGCGGCTTGAACCAAACTCGGAACTGCAGACGCCGGCCATTTTCCTTCTGCGCCGCGTCCTGAATATAGGATAAAGTGCAGGCTGTAGGCATGAGGCCGGCCTTCCACTTCTAGCCAGATTAAATCACTTTCGGCTTCACAGGCGATGTTCTCTTCATCCATCAATTCCCCAGCCATTTGGCTCATTGTCGCCGCCAGTTGCCCTAGAAGCCGGCAAAAATCATTCAACTCCGCCTCTGTCAACTCTAGCGCCCAATCTTCCCCCCCCACTAAACCTTTATATTCAGCGGCGCTGGGATTCCAGCCTAAGCGCCAACCTGTGCCACTCTTGACGAGACGATCCATGAAATTCTGCCGGCTTTTTTATTTCAAGGTTTAAGCAATGCCAGTGTTTGAAATCTTTACAAAAACCTTATGTATTTAAGATTGTTTGGCGAAGATCATCGAGACTACTCTCTTCTAGCAAGAGTCGCTTGCCATTCGCCACCACTACCACCTTATCAATTGTTTTAGCCAACAATGCTTCTTGATATTTTTGATACCAATTATTAATTCGTTGGGATAAAGCTTCTCCGCTTGCGGCTGATAGAATGTGTACAATCACTGACACGACCTTATCGGGTCTTGTCGCTTCGACAGGTTGCCAAGTTCCTTGTATGTCAGGACTGCTTAACAGCGCTTCTGCAGCTTCAACTGCGCCTTTTCCCTCAATTGCCATAGTCACTTCTGCCATATATTTTCCTGCCAATTACTCTCCTTTAATTTTACCTTTATTTTGTCTATTTTTCGAGGAATTCTGTTGTATCAGTTTATTTTTGAATTCAAGCTTTAATAGTTAAAATATTTGGAAATTTAGCCGATTCCAGCTAACTTCCTAATTTATTAGTGTTGGTTTTTCCTCAGCTAGATTAACGTGAGCATTAGGTGAGAGGGAAATTAAATCTTCTATGTTGCGGAGCATAGTCGCGCAAATAGTATCTAAAGGTAAGTCGTTGAAATCATGACCAAAAGGATTTTCGATTTCAATGCCAATTTCTTCCACCCCAAACAATATAAAACTCACTAAAGCAACCAGCGGCCCTGTCCACCACTGCACGTTATCAACAACTTCAAAAGGCAATAACAAGCAATAAATTAACAGTAATTGCTTCAGATGAACGGCATAAGCTAAGGGAATCGGGGTTTTTAAAATCCGTTCACATCCCCCTAAAACGTCTACCATATTATCTAGTAGCTTGTGCATCGCCGCCAGTTGGTAGTTATTGATGCAACCCCGCTCATTTTGCTTTTGTAAGTAGTCTCCAATCCAGAAAGCAACTTCCAACGGAGGATTGTTCATGCTTTTCAGCTTGAGATACTGTTCCGGAGATACTAACGCCTCTATCTCACTGTTAAGCGCCTCTTGCCGCAAATGCAATTTTGTTGCAACAGCAAAAGCAACCAAGAGCCTCAAAGCTGCTATTTTCTCTTGTGTATCCTGCGGTTCTTTTGCATTAATCGCCACCCAAATTTGCCGAGCAAAGTTGCGGACAGTATTGACTAAAGTTCCCCAAAGTTTGCGACCTTCCCAAAATCGCTCGTAAGCTGTATTTGTACGAAATACTAATAATAAACCTAAAATAATATTAGGAACAAACCCAATTATGTTCCAGCCCACAGGTACTTTAAGATGATAGAGTATAGAAATAAGAAAGCCAAACACTCCACAAAAAATCACCTGACCAAAAATTGCTGGAGCGACTGACCCTTTTAACCGTAAACTTATTCGCCACCAGGTCAGTTTTTCAAGTGTCATAAAACTTCTATTGAGGAGTTTTCTAGAGGTATGATTTTAAAAAATTTCACGATAAGTTGCTAATCGCTAAAATCTCCAGAATTGACCTTTAGCGATTAGCAACTAATTGCTTAAAATTGTCGCAAAAAGCGCAAATCGCTGTTATAAACCCGGCGAATATCGTCGATTTGGTGCAGCACCATTGCGAAGCGTTCTACCCCAAAACCGGCAGCAAACCCTGTGTATTTTTCCGGATCATAACCGACCATTTTCAAGACGTTTGGATCGACCATACCGCAACCCAAGACTTCTAACCATTTGCCTTGCCACTGCACATCCACTTCAGCAGAAGGTTCAGTGAAGGGGAAATAACTTGCACGGAAACGAATCGGCAAGTCAGCACCAAATATCTGCTGTAAAAATTCTTTGAGGGTGCCTTTCAAATCTGTAAAGGTTAGCCCTTCATCAATTGCTAAAAGCTCAATCTGATGGAAAACTGCCGCATGAGTCGCATCCACGGTATCGCGCCGGTAAACGCGTCCGGGTGAGACAATTCGGATCGGCGGCTGGTGTTTTTCCATGTAGCGAATTTGCACCGAGGAAGTGTGGGTGCGTAGCAGGTTGCCATCTGGTAAATAGAAAGTATCCTGCATATCCCGCGCTGGATGATCCGGTGGGGTATTTAGCGCCTCAAAATTGTAATAATCGGTTTCCATTTCCGGGCCGGTGGCCACGGTGTAACCGAGTCCGACAAAGATATCCACAACCCGATCAATCATTCCATTCAAGGGATGAATTCGACCTTGAGGACGATAAACCCCAGGCATGGTGACATCCAAAGTTTCTGATTCTAGCTTGGCTTGAATTTGAGCGGCTTGCAGCGCTGTCCGCTTGGAATCCAGGTCTGTTTGCACCGCTTCCTTGACCTCATTGGCCATTGCACCAATGCGAGGCCGGTCAGCTGGACTTAATTTGCCCATGCTGCCTAATACTTGAGACAGTTGGCCTTTTTTGCCTAGGTAGCCTACTCTGAGTTCCTCTAGGCGTTCGAGAGTGCCGGCAGTGGTGATTGCACTTTGCGCTTCCTGCCGCAGTGTTTCTAGTTGAGCCTCAATATCGCTAATCTGAATCGTCATGCTAGGGGTTGCAAAGGGAATGGAGTTTTTGAATGCAGCCCATTTATATTAGTTTAGAGGCTACAGCCAGATTTCGTGATCATGCTGAGTTTATCGCAATTTGCCCTGACAATTGCCGCTGCTGTTGGGGGTAAACCGGCAAATTTAGTAGCCGGCCAAACGAAGCTAGCTGCTGACCCTGCCACGATCTGCACCCTAGAACAAAGTAGCCGATCGGTATCGTTCCTGTGCGTTGGTCGCCTCAAATTCGATAAAATTCCGATCAATCTGCCGGCACCACAAGCTTTGATAGCCCGTTAAAGTCATTTATTAAACTATATTGGCAACTCCCATTCATTCATCTTTAAATGAAAGGGCAAATTTGATAACGCTTTGCCACAAAAGTCAGATATTGGACAAAGGTTGGACAAATTCCGCCGCCTCAAGTCAGTTCTGAAAGACAAAAAAGTTACAACATCAGCGATCCGTAAAAAAGCAACTTCTACAGGTCAATTCAACCGGCATCTGAGTTGTTGAGGCACAGTTACCCCGCCAAATCGATAGACACTGATAGGATCTAAGTAACGATAAGTTAACATCTGAGCCATCCCATCATGTCTCTCGGCAATCTGCGCGACCTCTACCAGCAAGTTATTCTGGAACACTATAAAAAACCCCGGCATCGCGGTAAAACCGAGCCGGCACATCGGCTGCAACGGGGTCATAATCCTTCCTGTGGCGATACGATTGAGCTAACCCTGCGGTTAAACGATGCCGGTGATCGCATTGAAGATGTCAAATTTGAGGGAGAAGGTTGCGCCATCGCAATGGCTTCTGCTGACTTGATGGCTGATGCCTTACGGGGGCGCGGCGTTGCAGAAGCCCTTGAAATGGTGCAGCGCTTTCAAGGCATGATGAAAGGCGAAGCCGAATTCCCCAAAGAGTTGCGGAAGTTAAACGTCATGCAAGGCGTCTCACAATTTCCCGTGCGAATCAAATGCGCCACCCTCACCTGGCACACCCTCAAAGCGGCCCTCGAATCATCGGGCGATCCTGAGTCCAACGGGTTTGTTACCAACGAAAAAGAATCTTGAATTGCCAGCTTGTTCATTGTTTATTGTTCACGAACAGTGAACTACAGATCGCGAAATAACTCCTATGCCAACAATTGCTGAATTTATCACCGCTACCCAGTGGGCAGCCATTCTCACCTTAGCCTGTGGCATTCTCACTGGGCTGGCTTTTGTCTTTAAATGGGACATCCGATTTCGCCTAGTGGGTGCCACCGGCTTTATGGGCGTCCTAACTGCCGGTTTATTCTCTCTCACCCTCGTCCCCATCAGTCGCACCTCAATTCCTGGTGCAATTCGCTTTTCCACTGTCTATGATGCCAGTGGGCCTTATGCGGTGATCGCGGTTCCACCCACCATCACCGAGTCGGAACTAGACGCGACTCTGCGTCAAGCGGCAAGCAACTTGTTTACACCAGGCCGGCTCGGTCAAAATGAAAATCAGCTAACCATCCGCGCCCGCACCATTATTCACCCAGAAACCGGCGTGTCAAAACCGCTCTACATCGGTCAGGTGAAGCGTTCACTTTATAATCGCAACGACGAGAACATGAGCGTTGAAATCTTCCCAGACAAATTCGCCCAACTGCCCCAGCCAGAGAAAAGTTAAAACCCTAGTGTGCGAGATAGGTAAGGCGGCGGGTGGGAATTTGGCAAAATTCTAGTCTCTAGCGCCAGTGACGCTTCAGTGCTTTTTCTGCCACTCGACCGTTCGCTAACCGGCTGCCCGCCGATTTACCTTAAGTTAAGGTTAAGAACTTCACTGAGTTAGCGGATCAGTGTGACACACTCACTGTAAAAATTTGTAGACTGATTATTCCTATTACTCAACCCACAAGGCGTTGCCGTATGACCCATCCCGCTGCTTCTAACGTCACAGACGCCTCTAAGGGTGTCTCGATGCTTTATTCGATGAATGTTGCGCCGGCTCAAGTGATTCGCGGTTCCCAAGCCCTCAGTGGCGAAGCAATCGCACGTTTGGGAGTTAGGCCGTTAGTTGTGGCCGGCGAACGCACTCTGACAAGTGCCGGCCAGCCCTTGCTGGCAGTGCTAGAACAGCAGAAATTAGCCGTGGCGCAAGCTTCTTACAGCCCGGATTGCTCTGAGATGTCCTTGGCCTCCCTGGAAGAAGCGGTGAAGTCCCATCAAGCCGATGTGGTTATTGGCTTGGGCGGCGGCAAGGCACTGGATATGGCCAAACTCCTGGCTTATCGCTGCGGGCTGCCGGTGGTGACGATCCCCACATCAGCGGCCACCTGTGCCGCCTGGACAGCCCTCTCCAACGTTTACTCTAACGAAGGTGCTTTTCTGTATGACGTTGCTCTAGCACGCTGCCCGGACTTGCTAATCCTTGATTATGACTTGATTCAAACTGCTCCCCAGCGCACGTTAGTTGCCGGCATCGGGGATGCCCTCGCTAAGTGGTATGAGGCGTCAGTTAGCAGTGGTCACTCGGATCAAACCCTGCTAATCGCCGCCGTTCAACAAGCCAGGGTTCTGCGGGATCTCTTGTTTCAAAAGTCTGTGGATGCCCTTCAAGAACCGGGGGGTGCAGTGTGGCGAGAAGTTGTGGATGCAACGGTTTTACTCGCCGGCATCATTGGGGGAATTGGCGGTGCTCAGTGTCGCACGGTGGCCGCTCATGCGGTACACAATGGTTTAACGCATTTGCTAGCCAGTCATGGCACTCTGCACGGCGAAAAAGTCGCTTATGGCATTCTTGTACAGTTGCGCTTGGAAGAAACCATCCAGGGCAACCAACTGGCGGCGTCAGCGCGGCAACAGCTTTTAAAGTTCTACGCAGAAATCGGCTTGCCGCAAACCCTCAGCCAGTTGGGTTTGGCCAATATTACCCTAACTCAGTTGCAGCAAGCGGCTGAAATTGCCTGTCAGCCGGCTTCCGATATCCACCGGCTACCCTTTACGGTAGTTCCGGAACAGCTGATGGCGGCAATGGTTTCTACAACCGTGCCAGTGGACTCAGGACGAACTTTGCTGGGAATTGAAGAAAAGCTTTGTTAATTCTCATCACAGATAGCTGATAAGCTAATAATCCAGCGTGTTTGCCAGACTCAAATTTATCCTCGGAAAGATTTAGCCGGCTGCCGCTGCAACTTCAAAGTAGAGCAAATCGCCGCTCTGGGTGGCAAGTTCAGTAAAGCCTTTGTCGTGGCGGATTTAGCCAATCATTTTTCACCCTGAGCGAGAATGTTTGGCTCAAAACCCACCCTGACAGCCGATCGGTTTGCTCAAAACTCGCTTCTCAAATTAGTGTTTTTTTGATTAATCAGAAGAGTGCGGCAATTTAATGACGTTGGATTGGATCGAGCCAGCTAACCGGCTGCAAGCATTACCGCCCTATGTGTTTGCCCGACTGGATGAACTTAAAGCCAGGGCGCGAGAACAGGGGCTGGATTTAATTGATTTGGGCATGGGAAATCCAGATGGCCCGACGCCCCAACCCGTGATTGATGCGGCGATTGCGGCGATGCAAAATCCTGCCAATCATGGCTATCCTCCCTTTGAAGGCACCGCCAGCTTCCGCCGCAGCATTACCAGTTGGTATAAGCGCCGGTATGGGGTTGAACTCGATCCCGATAGCGAAGCGCTGCCCCTCCTCGGTTCTAAGGAAGGTTTAACTCACTTAGCCATTGCTTATATTAATCCTGGGGATTTGGTGCTGGTGCCCTCCCCAGCTTATCCGGCCCATTTTCGCGGGCCGGTGATTGCCGGCGGCAAGGTTCACAGTTTAATGCTGAAACGGGAAAACGGTTGGCTGATTGATGTCACCGCGATTCCTGATTCGGTGGCAGAACAAGCCAAGATTCTGTATTTCAATTACCCCAGCAACCCCACCGGCGCAACCGCACCCCGCGAATTTTTTGAGGAAATTGTTGCTTTTGCCCGCCGGTATGAAATCTTGCTTGTCCATGACTTGTGCTATGCAGAACTGGCTTTTGATGGCTATCAGCCCACAAGTTTGCTGGAAATTGAGGGGGCTAAGGACATTGGGGTTGAGTTTCATACCTTGTCCAAAACTTACAATATGGCCGGCTGGCGAGTGGGTTTTGTGGTGGGCAACCGGCACATTATTCAAGGACTGCGGACGTTAAAAACGAATTTGGATTACGGTATTTTTGCCGCACTTCAATCGGCTGCGGAAACTGCCCTGCAATTGCCAGATGTTTATCTGCATGAAGTACAAAATCGTTACCGAACCCGGCGGGATTTTCTAATTGAAGGATTGGGTAAACTCGGTTGGGATGTTGACAAAACGCTGGCGACGATGTATCTCTGGGTGAAGTGTCCCCCCGGTGCCGGGTCAACGGATTTTGCCTTGACGGTATTGCAGCAGACAGGTGTGGTTGTGACCCCAGGCAATGCGTTTGGGCAAGGCGGTGAGGGTTATGTGCGCGTCAGTTTAATTGCGGATTGTGATCGCCTTGGCGAAGCCTTGCGCCGCTTTGAAGATGCCGGTATCCGCTATCAGCCGTGAAGGAACGGGATGATGATCCCTTTCTTGGGCTGAGGAATACCTGTGGCAGAGAGGGGAGGATAGCAAAATTTGCTTTCATCCCCTCTCTTTATAAACTGGAGTTCCCCCTGCAAGCGGGAACTCTCGGTTAACGGTATCCTTTCCAAGGGCTGACTTGAAGCACGCCTCTGGGAGTAAAAACGACTCTAAATTGAGCCAGCTGCTGCTGGGTGCCGGCACCCTCCGCTGAGTTGCCGGCAGCCGATGCCGGTTGTTGCAATTTCTCCAGGGGCGTTTCCTGAACGTAATCAAAGGCAGGTTGATTCAGCGGCGTGAAGTTGGCGATGGTGCCATCTGGGTTAATACCCACGCGGTAGATTAACTCACGCTCAAACGAGGGAGAGTTTTTCCAGTTTCGATCAATTTCCTTGTACAGCTGATCCTGCAAATCTTCTAGCTGTCCGGGATCAGAAATATCTGGGGGTTGGCTGGGATCTGCGGTGTAGCCTTTCCAGGGACTGACTTGGAGATCCCCTCCCTCGCTCAACACGACTTTGAACTGGGCCAGAGATTCTGGAGTGGCTTGACCGCCGCCTGGGGGAATGTAAACTAAGTCTGACAAAGGGGTTTCCTTGGCATCTATCGCGCCCTGGTTCGCCGGCTTATAGCCGACAATTGCACCGTCTTGGCCCACACCAACACGATAAACAAGTTCCTGCCCAAACGAGTTGTCGCGTTTCCAAGCGCGATCAATTTGGTCATAAAGTTTCCACTTTAACCCTTCGAGTTGGTTGGGATCGGTAATTTCCGGCAAGGTTGAGAGGGCAGTTTCTAACTCTGACGCCGAAGGAGGGGAAGCACCGGCATTAGAATTCGCGCTGGTGTTGGTTAACGTATTATTGCTAGAACCCGATTGTTGCACCGGCTCTGTGGGGCGTCGCACGTCGGGAATCGGAAAGAAAGAAGCCGCGATCGCTGCAGCGGCTAAAGTTGACACCCCAATGGCTGCCGGCATAGCACGGCGGGCTACCGGCTGGTAGGTTTGGGCAGATTTCTTAGAAACGGGTGTCAAGCGTAGAGACAACTCTGGCAGCGTCCGAGAGTCTGCAAAGAACTGATCGACTGCCTCTACCAAATCAAACAGCTGTACGGTTGTCAGATCAAAGTGTGTGGGAGATGCCGGTTTGGCGACACTGTGCCCATCCGGCGAGTGTAGAGTCAGCCGGTGCAAGTTGCCTTCAATTTTTCGCACCTCTACCAAGGAAGGCTGAGCTGTCGGATCGATGGGGTGGGGCACTCCGCTCAAAACTTCTTGGGCGTAGCGGCTAAGTGCGGTGACTAAGCTTTCTAAAAACTCCCGTCCCCCGCTCAGTGTCTGCTCTCGACCGGCAAACCGGCATTCCGCACCGATTAGAAGCGACATCAAAGGGCGACTGTCTGAGGGGCTGCTAGAAACACTCTCACTCATTCCTTCCAGGAGCAAGGTGCAATTCGGTAAATTGTATTGGCGTAGAATTGTCATGCCACCTCTCCATCAAACAGACTAATCCAAAATCGTTGCATTCCAGCGGTGCCGGTGCAAAACAGTAATTTACCCAGCAATTCTAGTGCCAGCTGGTTCAATTTTTCATCCGTGTTGTACACCATAACACCGGCTCTGCGGGGATTCATCCGGCTGCGGAAATGCGCCCGGAAGCGTTCTAAATAATCAGACAGCCGCAAATGGTGTTCTAGGGGAACTTGCTTGTCTCGAAGTTGCTGGTAGTCCATGAGCAACTGACGAATTAATACAGTCATCCGACGCGCTAAGTGGCAGGCAATCAGTACCAGCGCTTTGGCTTCTTCCAATCTCAGGGGACGCCGCTGGCTATAACGCCTCAGAGGGTTGGTGCTGCGAAGTCGCCACAAAACAACCCGATTTTGAATAATTTCGTCGATCTCCAGTTCTTTGGCCAGGGCTAAGATGGCTTCAGAGCCTTTAAGATCCAAGGCTTCAATGGCCAGTAAAATCAGGTCTACTTGCAACCGTGTGCGACGGGGACAGCCCAGCTCAGAGATGAGAGGGTTCGGCAGACTGTCCAAAATCAGCGGGGTTGACCGTTCGGGCGGACTGTTGGATTGCATTACGCTTACTGGACCATTCATGCTAACTGCCTGGGGGGGTCAACTGGACTAATCAAGACTAAATTTATAATGGCTTGCAAACAAAAATACCTAAGTTTTACTATTGACATTGATGCCCTTTTCTACTATCGGCGCGAACCCATCTGTGTGCTACCAAAATTCAGCACTGGAAATTAAAAATCCGGGGACAAACAAACAGTCAATTTTAGCAAGATTTGTGCACAGTGATCCGTAAGGGCAGATAAGAGAGCTGGGCATTTTGATGGGTGTTGGCGGTGAGCCGGTGCTAAATTCTAGTGTAGGGGATCACAGCAAGATTGCTTGACAAACGCACCATGAAGAGCTGTACGATTTTGTCGCAACCCCTGTCAGGCTAGAGGATAGTTCCCGAACCGGCAGACACGACGATACTGATGCCAAACTCACCCTCAATCATCAACTCATGGATTTGAAGTCTCTGATTCGCGACATCCCAGATTTTCCGAAACCGGGTATTTTGTTTCGGGATATTACGACGCTCTTGCGCGACCCACAGGGGCTGCGCTACACCATTGACACGATGTCAGAAAAATGTGCCGATTTAAAGCCTGATTATATTGTTGGCATGGAGTCACGAGGCTTCATTTTTGCAGTGCCGATGGCTTATAAAATGGGTGCCGGTTTTGTGCCGGTGCGGAAACGGGGCAAGTTGCCGGCGGCGGTTTATGCTGTGGAGTATGAGCTAGAGTATGGGACAGACCGGCTCGAAATGCATCAGGATGCCTGGGAACCGGGCAGTCGAGTGCTAGTTGTGGACGATCTGATGGCAACCGGCGGTACGGCAAAGGCAACGGCGGATCTGGTGCAGCAGACAGGCGGCGAATTGGTTGGTTTTGGCTTTATTCTAGAGCTAGCGGCTTTGGGCGGTCGTCACAAACTGCCAGATGTGCCGGTGGTGAGTTTAATCGAGTATTAAGGCGTAGGGGGCAAGGCTGCGCCAACCTAAAGGCAGAAGTAGAGAAAATCGGTTATTGGTCATTTCTCGGCTTCTGTGCTGTCTTGCCCCTGCCTCGCTCTCTATCTAATCGTTTTTTTATGACTTCTACTAAGCATTCTTCAGACAGCCGGGGGCTAGAATCTTTTACAAATAAAATGGCGGCGTTCGCCACTAGCGAGACGCTTTTATATGTGCTAAAGCGGCTGTTACAGGCACTTTTAACGCTGTTTCTGGCATCGGCATTATGCTTTGCCATTATTCAACTGGCACCAGGGAATTACTTGGATACGCTCCGGCAAAATCCCAAGATTTCTCCCGAAACTCTCAAACAATTAAGTGTTAATTTTGGTTTAGATAAGCCGCCGTTGGAGCAATATGGGCGCTGGTTAAGGCGGATTGTTACAGAGGGAGATTTTGGCACGAGTTTTGTTTACCAACGCTCAGTGGCATCTCTGTTGTGGGAACGCATACCGGCAACACTATTGCTAGCCATTTCATCGTTAATTTTGACTTGGGCAATTGCCATTCCTCTGGGGATTATTGGCGCGGTTCAGCAAAATGATCTAACTGATCGCATCCTGCGCGTCATTAGCTACATCGGGCAAGGTTTCCCCAGCTTTATCACGGCGCTGGTACTATTGTTTTTTGCTCAAGTTACGTCCCCCCTGTTTCCAGTCGGCGGCATGACTAGCATTAATTATGCGGATTTAACGCCGTTGGGTAAAGTTTTGGATATTGGCTGGCACATGATTTTACCGACAATTGCGCTCAGTGTTACCAGTTTTGCCGGCTTGCAGCGAATTACGCGCGGACAATTACTAGATGTACTGCGCCAAGATTATATCCGAACCGCTCGTGCAAAGGGGTTACCAGAAAATCGAGTTATTTATGTACACGCTCTGCGAAATGCGGTGAATCCTCTAATTACATTATTAGGATTTGAGTTTGCCGGCTTGTTGGGTGGGGCATTTATTGCAGAATTTTTCTTTAATTGGCCCGGATTAGGACGGCTGATTTTGCAAGCGGTAACGAATCAAGATTTGTATTTAGTAATGGCGAGTTTGATGATGGGTGCTGTCATGCTCATTTTCGGAAATTTGCTAGCAGATTTACTCCTAAAAGTTTCTGATCCCCGAATTAAACTGGAAGATATGAATTAAGATGAATAAGAGGGGAGAATTATGTTTTCACAAATTCACTATTTAGTTCGTTCTAAAGCTGACGGTAGCTATTTGGCGGCTCATCCCAATACTAGCGGCGGAAAAGGCTATTTGCTGATGTTTCAAGAGCATTCTGACGCGCTGAGCTACCTCAATACACATGGTGCTGATGTTGCTGATAAGTTTGGCGTAGAGTCAATCACCGGCTCTCAGTTGAAGGGTTTGCTGACTCGCTGGGGGTTTGCCGGTGTGGGAATTGTTAAAGATCCGCTTTTGCCAACGGTTGATTTTTTATCTAACAGTTGAAATTATCACCCATTTAGAAGTAAAAAAAGATAGTTTTATCTTCTTTGCGGCATGACGAGCGCCGAGTCTGAATTTTCATGAAATTAATTCTACGACGCGCTCGACTTTACTGATTTCTAAATAATCCAAAATTGTCTGAGCGAGTGCTTGTGCAGCTAAGTAAGGAACCCCGTTTCCTACAGTTTTAAATAAAATATTTAAAGGTAAGTAAGGCGGCAGATAAAAGTTTTTTGGCAAAGATTGTATTGCCAGCGCCTCAGCTACAGAAATTCTGCGGGTTTTGTAGGGATGTAAATGAACTTCGTTATTTCCGTAGCAAGCGGTTGGAGAATAACGCCATCGGTGAAGACGTTTGTAAGATTTTTTGGACGTATCACCTTCTTCGACAGATTGAAATCGGTTGAGACCGGCTCTCGGTTTAAAATGATGTTGAGCATTTAGATGGTTAAGTACCTCATTTTGCTGAAACCAATATTCAACGGTTAGCTCTTGTGGAATATTACCCGGAAAAGGCAGTTTTGAATCTTCCTGAAATGGGTTGGTTTGCAACCAAGGGAAGGACAGTATTTCTCTCTTTGAATATCTAATATACTTTTTCCAAGGAAAAGCGCTCTCAATAATATTTTTTTGCAGATCAATATGATTGCTTTTGTCAATCATCAATTTTTCACGAAATCCTAGAAGAATAATTCTGTCTCTATCTTGAGGAACTCCATATTCTAAGGAGTTAATAAGACGTTCGGTTAAAATATAGCCGGCTTCTTGCGTTTTAGATTTGAGTTCGTCAAAAAACAATCGATGTTTTTTGGTCTGCCACAGTCCTTTAACATTCTCGAAAAGAAAGAAGTCTGGTTTCTGCTGACAAATTAATTCAATGTAGGCAGCAGACAGTTTACCACGCTCTCCTTCTCCTCCTTGATTTTTACCGCCTATCGAGAAATCAGGGCAAGGCGGGCCACCAATAAACCCAATAATATTACTCGATTTGCGAGCATCTTTGATTAATTCTTCGAGCTTTAATTTATCTTGACCTTCGGTTAGTTTAATTACATCTTCTTGAAAGTAACCGAATTTTGGCTCTGGCAAATTAAGATGTTGCCGAGAATAACGGTAGGCTTCTAGAAAAGCTGGGTGAATTTCGTTCACATAAACGATATTGTAACCGCTCAATTCAAACCCTAAATCGAGAAAGCCGGTTCCTGAGAAAAACGAGAAGATACTGGGACGTTGACTCATGCAATGACCTGCAACCGCAAAAGAGATAACACGAATCTGACAAGTAATAAAACTCTAGCTTACTGCCTCGCTCGGCAGGAAGTTGATAGAACTGTTGCAGATGCCATGTCAATTTAGACTGAAGCCGGCCTCGGAAGTAAAGCCTGAATGCCTTGGTTTTATTAGGTTTTACTTAAAAGCGGGCAGCGGGAATCGAACCCGCGTCTTTAGCTTGGAAGGCTAAGGTTTTACCATTAAACCATGCCCGCAATCCAACGCATTTTTAAATATATCACGATTTTGCCAGATGTAAACAAAATTTGAAAAAACTCTTTTTTCATGTTCTAAAGTGGATCAATTCTAAGCCGCACCTCCAGCTCACCGGCAACGGGTTGACCGCCTTGGTATGCCGGCTCAAATTCCCATTGTGCCATTAGGTTTTCCGCCCACTGATCATAAGCCGGTGATTGACTACCTTGCCTCACCTGTATCACTTCAGCCCTTCCTGTAGCACTCACCATCACATACAAGGTGACCTCCTGACCAAGAGCGATTTTATCAATTTGCGGCGGATAGGCCAAATCAGGAAACTCGTCAGAAAGCCTAATGGGTTTGGCTTCTCTACCGGCATCAGGAAGATCCTTGTCTGGGTTCGCTTGGCTAACCCCCACAACACTGACTCTAACGCCGGCAGCGTCACCCTCTGAAGGTTCTGGTTCCCCTGCCGGTTCCGATGGAGTCTCCGGCTGCTGAGCTGTTTCTGTGGGTTGCTCGTCCTTTGGCGGCGGTACGGGTGGCAACTCTTCGCTAGAGGTTGCCGGCCCACTCGGTTCAGGTTCGGGTTCTGGCGTTGGCGTGGGAGTTGGTTCTGGAGTCGGTTCGGGTTCTGGCGTGGGCGTGGGGGTCGGTTCTGGTGTGGGTTCTGGCGTGGGCGTGGGGGTCGGTTCTGGTGTGGGTTCTGGCGTGGGCGTGGGGGTCGGTTCTGGTGTGGGTGTGGGAGTTGGCGTGGGTGTGGGAGTTGGTTCTGGAGTCGGTTCTGGAGTGGGTGTGGGAGTTGCTGCCGGCGCGGGTGTGGGTTCCGGACTCGGTATGGGCGTTGGCTTTGGCGTGGGAACTGGTGCCGGCGTTGGCTTTGGTGCTGGTGCCGGTGTTGGCTTTGGTGCTGGTGTAGCTGTAGCCGTGAGTTTAGGCGTCGGAGTCGGTGTTGGCTTTGGTGCCGGTGTAGCTTTAGCAGTGGGTTTAGGCGTCGGAGTTGGTGTCGGCTTGGGAACTGGCGTTGGAGTGGCTGCCGGCAGCAGCGCCGTGTTACCTGAAGCAGAAGAAACAGCCGGTTTACTCGCCGGCGTCGGAACTGCTTTAGCCGGAGTTTTTGGGGGTGCTGGTGGCTTCGCCTTTTGTTGAGGCGCTGCTTTTGGCGTTTCTGTTTTTGGAGTCTCTACAAACAGATCAATTGCAATTGGCTCATCCCCCGACTGAATGAGAAGCGGCAAGCTGAGAGATCGTGCCAACCAGAAAACGAGCAAATGCAGAAAAACAGAACCAAGAAACACCCCCACCCAGAGTGCCGGTGGATCGGTGTGTCTGCGCCACTTCGGTGGATCAGTTGGAGCAGTTGAAGTCATTGAGCTTTAGATTCTAGAGTTTGTCATTGTCCGTTGTCATTTGTCCTTTGAAAACTTGACAAATGACAGATAACTCTTGACCAATAACGAAAAGAGCTATTCTTGAATCCCAAACCCATTATGATAAACCGTTAACTTTTCCTTTTCTATTGTGCGTGACGTTGTTCTAAGTAATTGGTGAGCGAGACAACCGCTAAGGAAATGAAACTGAGAATCACCACTAAAATCAATGCCAGCCGCTCATTGCCGGCAGTCATCGCCTCATAAATCGCCATTGGCATCGTTTGTGTAGCCCCCGGAATATTGCCGGCAATCATCAGTGTCGCACCAAATTCACCTAAAGCTCGCGCAAAACTGAGAACAACCCCTGCAAATATCCCCTTCCACGCCAAAGGCAGCCAAACTCGCCAAAAAACTTGCCATTCAGATTGGCCCAAAGTTTGAGCCGCCTGTAAATAAATCGGATCGACACTTTCCAAAGCCGCCCGCGTTGTTTTCACCATCAGCGGCAGCGCCATCACCGCCGCCGCCACCACAGCGCCTTGCCAGGTAAAAACTAAAGTCCAGCCGGTTATTTCATAAAGAGGCCGGCCTACAAACCCACTACGCCCAAATAAAACTAATAAATAAAAGCCCACAACCGTTGGGGGTAATGTCAGAGGCAGGGTAATTAACGCTTCAAATACAAACAACAAAAAATTAGAAGAGAGAAAGCCAAACCGCTTTTCCTGCTTTTCCCTTTTTTTTTGTATATTATGCCGCGCCAATAAGTAGCCGATAAGTCCCCCAAAGAGCGCTACAAAAAATGTTGCCAACAGCGCCACCTGCAACGACAAGCGCAAAGAACTGAGAATTGAGAATTGAACATTCATTTCTGAATTTAACCTCTTGCAAAAATCTTAAAAACCAACAAATAAACGCCTTAAACAGTTAACCTTATCTGCGTTAATCTGCGTTAATCTGCGGTTAAAAAAACCTTTTGCCAGAAGTTCACTCCCAACTCTTCACTCCTGAGAATTCACCACAAAAGTGAGAACCGTCTCATCAATTCCCTTTAGTTTTAGGGGACGGAATTTTGTAATTTCCTCCTCATCTAGATAATCTGCAACTGCTGCTGAAACCAGAATACTCCCCGGATCTGCCGCCTCTTGTAATCGTGCCGAGATATTAACCGAAGGGCCAATCGCCGTATAATCCGCTCGATTAGCCCCACCAAACATTCCCACAACAGCCGTGCCCTGATGAATACCACAGCGAAACTGGATCGGTGCCACACCTTGCGCCCCAACCAAACCTTGCTCTTGCCAGCGCTGGTTTAGAATTGCCAAATGATGCTGCATTTGCCGTGCTGCTGCCACCGCTCGCCGCACCTGCTCATTAGGCGTCAGTTCCTCCGGTGCCCCAAATAAAGCCATCACAGCATCTCCCACAAACTTATCCACCGTACCGCCACTATCAAACACCGCTCGCGTCATTTCCGCTAAATATTCATTGAGCACTTCTGCCACCCGGCGCGAGCGCAATGTATTCGCTAACTGAGTGAATCCCACAATGTCACTAAACAAAATCGTGATTAAACGGGGTTCTGGACGCAGATCGAGCAACAGCTCACCGGCAGCCGCTTTAATCACCATTGAAGGCGGCAAAAACCGGCGCAACACAGACTCAGTTAGATAGGTATTGAGTTCTTGTATCCGCCGCTCATTTTCCTTCAGTGCCAAGAGATTTCGCACAGATGCCAGCAATTCGCGATCATTAAACGGCTTTGCTAAATAGCCATCCGCCCCTCCTTCCACACCTTCAAGCCGAGTGTCTTCATTAACTTTTGCAGTCAGCAAAATGATCGGGGTTCCTTTTAAACTTTCCTCCTCCCGAATCATGCGAATCATATCCAAACCCGACACCAAAGGCATCATCAAATCCGTCACAATTAGGTCAGGATGTTGTTCTTTTGATAGCGAGAATCCCTCCGCTCCATTGCGAGCCAGAATGACGTGATAGCCTTTTTGCTTGAGAATGCCAGAGACATAGGTACGCAGATCAGGATTGTCATCGACAAATAAAACCGACTGTTGAGCTTTCGGCAGTCCACCTTGTGCCGGCACAGATGGTTGCGTTGGCGATGCAGAAGTCTTGCGAGTAGCTTCTTTTAACTCTTCACTTAACTCTAATAAATCATGGGTTTCTTGCTCAAACTCCACATCTGCTAACTCAACTGCAGCGCGAGAAGGCAGCACCCCAGTTGGCACTTCAATAATTTGTTCAGGAGGCAGGTGAGCCGTTCCGATTGGCAGCCAAATCGTGAAAGTCGCCCCTTGCCGGTAAACCGATTCAACCGCAATTTGGCCCCCGTGGAGTTCAACCAGTTCTTTCACCAAAGCTAAACCCAAACCACTGCCCTCATAAGACCGGCTCGCCGATCCTTCCGCCTGACGGAAGCGCTCAAACAAATGAGGAATCTGGTCAGATCGAATGCCAACGCCAGTATCTTTCACTTGCAAAAGACAATGATCCCCCGCCCGTTGCAAGGTAACAATAATACTGCCGCCTTTCGGCGTAAACTTCATCGCATTGGACAGTAAATTGTAGAGTACCTTATCAAATTTTTCTAAATCTAGATAAACTGAGGAACACTCGCTTAAATGCGTGTAAACCCCCACTCCCTTTTTGTCGCAATAAGGACGGAACGAATCTACGGTTTGGTTAACAAAATCCACCAAATCGCAGGGACGGAATGTCGGTTGCATCCGACCGGCATCAATGCGCTGTAAATCTAGGAGTTGGTTCACCAATCGCAACAAACGACGGGAATTTCGTAGCGCAATCGCTGCTTGCTCATAGGGTAAATCTCCCTGCTGGGCCACAACTGATTCTAGTGGCCCGATCATCAGCGTCAGCGGCGTGCGAAACTCGTGAGAAATATTTTGGAAGAACTCGGTTTTAAGTCGGTCAAGTTCCAGTAACCGTTCCGCCTGCTGCCGTGTTTTTTGATAAAGTCGGGCTTGCTGCACCGCGATTGCCGCCTGCGCCGCCACTGCCTGCGCCAGCTCGATTTCTGATGCCTCCCACTGTCTGGCTGCGTGAGTTTGGCGCAGAGAAATACTGCCAATAATCTGCCCGTCTGAAATCAGGGGCACCACTAACAGCGCCCGTGCTGCCGATCTCAGCGGCATATCGAACACATTCAGTTCTGGCTTGGTTTCCAGATCGCTCACCACCACCGGCTGTTGCGTCATTAGCAGCTGGAGCAGCACAGGATTGCCCCGAATTGGCACCACAGAGCGGGGCAACAAAGAAGAGGGTGTAGGGGAGTTTTGTGCGCCCTTGGCGTTGCTAGAAGCCGCAGGTGCTCCGCTGTTACCGGCTTGGGTATTTTCTGAGGGCAGGTTTGAGGTTCCAAGCCGGTAAGATGGGTTTGCCGGGTGGTGTGAACCTTCTAGGGTCTCTTTGTGGTACGTGTCTTGCAACGAGTCGTATAACCCCACACACTGAACATACTCATCTTCTTCCGTCCACAAAGATAGGGCGCAGCCATCCGCATGAAGGGCTTGTCCCAGCTGTTGGGTGATGGCGGCAAAAATGTCTTGAGGGTTGAGGCTGGAGCGAATTGCGGTTGTGATCGTGTTGATCAGCGCCTCGCGTTTGGCTAGCGCCCGCACCTGTTCGTAAGCCCGGGCTTGGGCCAGCGCAAAGGCAGCTTGGTCGGCCACCATGATCACCATCTGGACTTCGTCATCCTGCCACACACGCGGCGTCCCGAACTCGTGTAGTGCCAGCACTGCCATGAACTCGAGCCGACAGAATAGCGGGACAACTAAGCTAGAGCGAATATTTGCGGCTTGGTAAATGGCGGCACGCTGTCTGCCTTCTTCGGTTTCGCTAAACCGCTCATCCGCCAATACATCATTCATCACCTCGACATCACGGGTGTCCCAAACTGTCTGGGATAAGGATGAACCGGGAAGGGTGGAAGATGAATGAGAATTGCCTTTTTCCTCCCTCCTCTTGCCATTTTCATCCTTTTGATAGATAAAACACTCGGCTGCTAGTTGGTCCTCATGAACCGGACGCAGGATGCAGCAGCTGACCTCAAACATTTGGCCAACGGTTTCTACGATCGTCTGGAGAATCTGCCGGTAGTTGGTGCGCGAACGAATAGTATTGGTGACTGCATTGAGCAGTGATTCTTGACGGAGCGTGCGGCAGAGTTCTCGTGTACGAGCTTTTAGTACATTGTGAGTATCTACGGCTTGTCGCACAAGGGCTAGAAGCTGTTCAGCATCCCAGGGCTTGGTAACGTATTTGAACACCTTACCGGAGTTAATTGCTTCCACCAAATCTTCCACATCGGTGTAGCCGGTGAGAATAATTCGGATCACATCCGGATACTGGGTTGCGGTGAGGCTGAGGAATTCAGTTCCGCTCATCAGGGGCATCCGCTGATCGGAAATGATCACAGCAATATCACCGGCTGTGGCGAGAATATCCAGCGCCGCCGGCCCACTTTCTGCCCTCAGCACTTGGTATTCCTCATGGAAGGTGCGGTAAAGCAGATCTAGGTTATCTGGTTCGTCATCGACAACCAGTATTTTAGTTTTACTGTTTCCTTGGGATGTCATGCACCGCTCTCCTGCTGCTGAGGCAGTTAGATCTAACATCGTCTCATCAGGCTAAATAAATTTCCCAGTCGAAATTGCCCTTTGGGGCAAAGACATTTTAACGGGCGGATTTGGGATTTGAGAAAGCTCAAATCTTTTTAAACCCAATCAATCGGAATGGAGCTTTTCGGGCCATCCGAGCGACCGGACGGATGAACCCTAACGCTTGTAGTGCAAGCATTTCCCTGGTATCCAAGCCAAAAAAAGCCGGCATTCCTAAGAAACAGCCGGTGGCTGAGGAGAGGCACAGGGGTGCAGATGACGACCCTTAAATTGAGACACAACAAAACCCATCGCTTGATCGCGGCAGCAGTTGTCTTGAGAGAATTAACTACATCTTGCCATAAGGTTTGGGAGTGAGCTTTGGTCATTATGATAGTTAGCACATTATGGCTTAGCCACGAGCAAGAGCGCTCCGAACACCTCCGGGTTTCTGCAAAAGCTGAAATCAGCGTTGTCTATCCGGACTGGATTAACAGCACAATAGCGCTGGGAAGGTGCTTGTACAGGGCAAAGGAGTTGGCGCTTGCACTCCGACGAAGGTTGATGCACTCCTTCAGTATGATCCTAATACACCGTTACATAAGAGCGACTCAACGCTATTCAACACACTTGCTTTTCTATACTAGATAACAGACGCTAGGTTTAGCTTCAAAGCTTACTTCGGAACGTTTTAACCTTTATAGAGTCATCAGCCGTGAAGCTGCCCGACTGACCTTTTTTCTTGAATTTGGCTGGCTTCTCACCAATTCTCAGCATGACGGACAGCGCCACAATGTTTAGCTAATTGAGCGCGTAGAACCTTGTTGAGTTTTAACTCGATTTTGAAGCCTAGAAAAATCGTTGAGCATCCTTCATGACTTGAGTCATGCCGGCAATTCGTTTCGGCTTTTTCTGACTTCTATAGCAATCCTAAATCGGTTGGATATTCCTAGGGTGCAGGATGTTTGTGCTGACGCACACGCTACGCGAACGCACGCCAAGCTTTTGGGGGGAATAATTATTAACCCTCCACCGATTAGAGCTAGATGTTGAACTTTCTGTGGAAGAATTCGTTTATTATCTTTTCAATCTGGAAGAGATGACAAGAGAGAAATAGGAATTTGATTCCAGTTTTTTACCCCCACAGATTAGAGGGCGGTGTTAGAAGATGAAAGGAAAAAGAGAAAATTTTGCCTTTGCCTTTACTGCCGCAGCGGTAATTCAATAAAGAATTCTGTCCCGCCCCCAACAGTTGATTCACACCAGAGTTTTCCCTGATGCTTGT
This sequence comes from Microcoleus vaginatus WJT46-NPBG5, assembly GCA_019359355.1. GTDB lineage: Bacteria > Cyanobacteriota > Cyanobacteriia > Cyanobacteriales > Oscillatoriaceae > FACHB-68. The sequence continues at coordinate 120,406 of JAHHHM010000005.1, forward strand.
GTACTACGATTTTGTAGGCGATGGATAAGCCCAAACCCGTGCCGGTGCCCACCGGCTTGGTGGTGAAAAAGGGATCAAAAATTTTGGCTTGGTGTTCTGGGGCTATGCCTGTGCCGGTGTCTCGAATTCGGATTCGCACCTTGTTCTGTGCGAGGCGATGTTCTTGCAGATTGGTTGAGTCCTGTAGGATATCAGCCAGACAGCATTCGGCGTTGGAGATCAAGTCTGTACTAATGCTTAGCTGCCCGATAGAGACCTGTTTGGCCGGCTCTGAGTCCTCGCCTTCCTCTGTTTTAGCAGACTTCAAACTGGCTTTTTGCGCTTCTTTGATCGCATCAATAGCGTTGCAAAGAAGATTCATAAACACTTGATTGAGCTGGCCTGGATAACAATCAACACGAGGAATCTCGCCGTACTGCCGCACAATCTCTATGCCATGCAGGCGGTTGTTTAGCAAGATCAAGGTACTTTCTAACCCTTCATGGACATCAACGGCCTTCTTTTCCGCTTCGTCTAGACGGGCAAAGTTGCGTAAAGTCAGGACGATTTCTCGCACTCGCTCAGCCCCTTTGCTCATGGAGTTGAGAATTTTGCCCAGATCCGATTGAATAAATTCAATATCAATTTGGGACTCAAACTCAGCAAGGGCTGCCGGTGGGTTGGGAAATGCGTTTTGATAGCGGCAAACTAACTCCAGAAGGTCGTCAGTGTAGTTATTGATATACGGGATATTGCCGTAAATAAAATTAATTGGGTTATTGATCTCGTGAGCAACACCGGCAACCAGTTGCCCCAAGGAAGACATTTTTTCTCGGTGAACCAGTTGTGCCTGGGTGGCGTGTAAAGAGGCAATTAATTGGGTTTTTTCCTCAAGGTTTTTAGCAAGCTGCCGGCCCCAAGCTTTGGCTTCCTCTGCTTGTTGCTGGGTGCGTTTGTACAGTTGGGCTTGGGTAATCGCAATGGCAAGTTGATTCGCTAGCGCTTCCACTGCCGCTGTGTCATCTTCCGTCCAATCGTAGGGTTGCTGTTTAATCGCCAAGATGTGACCCAGCAAGGTGTCCTGATAGCAAATAGCCGTATCTAGCAACGCTCCTATTTGCATCTGCTGAAACAGCGCGCGTTCCCGCTCATCCAAGTCGGCTGTTTGGGTATTGGGAACCACGTTCACGATTTGGCCAGATAAACTGTTGCTACAATACTGCCCACCGCCTTTAAATTCAATAGTTGTACCGACTTCTAGCCACGTATCACTGGAGTGCCGGCGCTGCGGCTGGGACACTTGGTTTCGGCAAGCTTGGTGGGTGATTTGCAGGCTGCTAGGGTTGTGGGGATGCGGGACGGCAAAAATCATTAAATCCGCTTGAGTGAGCTGCAGCAGCTCGGCTAGGGCGGTGTTAATCGTGGTGTCGATATCTAAAAAGGTACGAATCCGATGGGCGATGCGATTTAGCGCTTGCTCGCGCTGGGCTTGTCGCTGGGATTCACTGTAAAGGCGGGCGTGGTTGAGGGCGAGGGCGGCTTGTTGGGCCACCAGTTCGGCCAGTTGCATTTCTGCGGCACTCCACAGCCGGCAAGAAGTGTACTGGCTGATGTAGACGCTGCCCAGTAAATTCCCCTCATAGACAATCGGCACCATTAAGGTTGAGTGGAGTCCGGAGGCTTGCAACAGCAGGCGCTCGACTTCTGAAATTTCGGCGGTGTCTACATCCTGAGCGATCCAAGGTGAGTAGTGTTTCCAGCAGGTATCGCGATCTAAGCCCGATCCTAGCCGCAGGGTGAGACCCTCTGGGGTTTCGCCCGGAGAAAAGGGTGCGCCGATGGCTTCTGCCCGGTAATAGGTGGCGACGACGGCGAGGGTTTGGGCTTGCCGGTTGTAGAGGATTAAGCCGGCACAGTCTGCACCTAAAAGGCTGCACAACTGTTGCACAATTGCCTGACGCACCTCGGTTTCGTCTAGGGACTGATGGATGTGGCTGGTAATTTGGTGTAAGCGCTGCGCTTGATAAAGTAGCGGGTTGTCAGGTTGTTTGGGGTTGCGAGTTGCGGTGTGGGGGGAGTGCGGGTGTTCGTGAGAAAGTTGCTGTAGTTGTTTGCCTGTTTCCGGGTCGATATGACCCAGAAATTGCAAACATTCAACCCAGCCTTTTGTCCAAGCTTGGATCTCGGCTTGGGGTGTTGCGCTATCGTTACAGGAGAGCCGGTGAAATAGTTCTGTGATGGCAATGTCTGCTCCATTCTTTGATAGGGCTTCAAAAAGTGGCTGACTCGCCGCTTGTTGGTTGGTTGTTAATTTTTCTTCATGATCTCGCCATGTGTGGGAAGGCGAAATCTTTCGTCTTAAGTGACGTCGTTTGATTGCAATGGGTACTTTACCTCTAGGGGATTCAGCCGGATAAGGGTTAATCGCCATATCTATTTGAGTTTTGCTATTTTGGTTTTTGAATGTTAAGAGCGCAAAGTTTGACGATTTTACGGCAAAACGTGAGCCTCTAACTTTGCACTTTTTATTAAGACTGTCACTTTTAAAGAGTGACTTCACGAATACTTCAGCACTTTGCGGAAATATCATGAAAAGGGAGAACATAACTGGCAATTTTGATATGCCAAGCTGCACTTCGCTCTGTCTTAAGAGAAATGCGGACTGTTTTTTTATAGATGCATTGTGGCAGCCATCAGGCTTAGCTGACTGCGAAGGAGTCAGCGAAAACGCTTTTGGCGTGATCGATAACCTCTTGAGGCTGGCGTCACCTCTGAATGGAAGATGGGTTGAGATTGTATAGAGATTTGTCTCATTTGTTGCATCGCAACGAAATAAGTTGACCTGATATACTGCTTGCGGTAGATGCCCTTGAGGTCTCGATCCCCATCTGCATAAAGCTATTTTGACCGGCAACCTGAAATTTTGAGCAAAGGTTTTCCCACAGGGCGTCCAAGTGGCAGATCATCATGCCGGTGTACGCTTTTTGCCCCAACCCTGCTTATAAGAGCTTACTGTTTAGTATAGTGCGTTATATTTTTATACTTTCTTTATTTTTAACTTCCAAGTGTCTTAAGCGGTTTTTTTGACGAATGAGGTCAGAGAAATTTGAGTAAGATAGTGGTAGAACCCCAAAAACTCAGAAAAAAGCTGGAAATTAGCGAGTTCACCCTCACCACACAAGCCTGTTATCGTTAATAAAATTTGACATTTCAGTGGTGATGGAACGCCGCTGTTGCCGGCTCAATCAATTAGGATAAATTTTGCGCTCCTACCCTCACCAGTTGTGAACCCTTGCTTTTCTTCCCCGACGCATGGCCAGCCAGGACGCTCCGGCCCCGCCGCCGATCAGACGCGTTTCATTATCCGTGCGGCCCAGTCCCCGGATCTGATAAGCTTAGCTGAAATTTTGACGGATAGCTTTCACTCTCGCGTCGGTTTGATGGGCTGCGTGTATCCGTTGTTGCGGATGGGTATTTATGAGGATATACGACACCGGCTCCGCACAGCCGGGGGTCACTACGTGTGCTTTGTGGCGGTCGATCCCGCTGTGGGAGAATCTACAGATGGCCCTGCTTACATTGTCGGCACTGTCGAGATGACCCTGCGATCTTCCTATTCTTGGCAGTGCAAATCTTTTCAATATCCTTACTTGTCAAACTTGGCAGTGCGGAGATCTGCTCGCCGGCAAGGAGTAGCGCGGCAATTGCTGACTGCCTGTGAAGCCAAGGCTTTAGAATGGGGATTTCCAGACCTTTACCTCCATGTTTTAGAAAATAACAATCAAGCGCGACGGCTTTATTTCAAGGCCGGTTATCGGCTACAACAAGTTGAGGCCGGCTTGAATTCTTGGTTACTCGGTCAGCCTAGACGAATTTTGTTACGCAAGCGGCTCGAAACCAGCCATTAAATCAATCTGAGGCCGGTTGCCGTTTCACTTCGACCGCCCCGTCGGTCGCCTTCTGATCTGAAATGGTTAGGAACGAGGAAACTGCTTTAGACAAGCCGGCTGGATGAACCAAGAATCCGCCTTCCCTTGGAGGCGCGGATCTTCAAAGAATCTTGTCTTTTTTGATAACTAAATTGCGTCATCATAAGAAGTAGAGAGAACGATCCCATCGGTCGTTAACTAACCGCACCCTCAGCCGGCTTTTGACGCAATGGATAACTTCAGCACTGACCCGCCCGCCTCCAAATCTGATGAAGTTCAGGGGAGGAAAAATGAAAGTACAAAATCTTCTCAGAGCTTGATCCGGTACGCTCACGGCTCTGAAATCCTGACGCAGCTCAATAGCGGACAGTTGCTAGTGGTGGACAGCCATCAGCGCAGTGGCTTAATTCTTTATAAACGCTTTCACACAGAATTTGCTGGGCCGGGAGCAGCGGTTGGCGGTTTTTTTGATATTGACTGTCAGCGCACAGTGCCGGTAGGCAACCTGAGTTTGGTTTATCCAGAAACTCACGAGGCGAGACAGAAGGCTTTTTGGACTCGGCGGCATTGGATTCGGCTGATGGAACAGCTCACGGAAAAATCAGGGCCACTGCAGCGAGCGCAGATGCTTTTGACGCAGTTTGAATATTATTTTGACCCAGAGACGGTAGCGCAAATACAGGATGAGGCTTTAGCCGGCTTGGTGGGTGTTTTACCGCAAACGCTGCGGATGGTGCGCCAGAGTCTTAAAAAGCCGGCAGTCGTGAGAGCGTAGATGGGACTGCTGAGTTTTGAGTGAAAGAGGGGAGAGAGGGAGCAATCATCTTGATGCCCCATGCCCCATACCCCATGCCCTATTTCCCATTCCCCTACAAAATCGCTTGCAACCGCTGAAGTGTGCGCGTATTCTCTTCAGGGGTGCCAACGGTGATGCGAATGCCGCCGCCGGTGTGACGGATTAGCGTTCCTTGAGTTTTAAGTTGCTGAATCAGGTGACTGAGGGCTGCATCCATGTCACCGGCATCTTTGAGGCGTAGGTAAATAAAGTTAGCGTTACTGGGCCAAACTTGCAGCTGCGGGATTTGGTTGAAAGCGTTAATTAACCGGCTGCGCTCGTCTAAAATTTGGGGAATTATGCCTAAGAGTTGTTGCCGGTTCGTCAGGGCAACTTCGACCGCAGCTTGAGTAAAACTCGGCAAGTTGTAAGGCAAGCGGACTTTTTCGAGGGCGCTGATCAGTTCTGGATGGGCAACCGCATAACCGGCTCGATGGGCAGCTAAACGGAAGGCTTTGGAGAAGGTGCGTAAAATCACCCAGTTTGGTCGCTGGGGCAATTCTCCGACAAGGGTTGTCTGACTGAATTCAAAATACGCCTCGTCAATAACTACCAAGATATTTGCCGGCAAACTTTTGAGCCAGTCGATTTCTGTTGGGGTTAAGGCGTTAGCAGTGGGGGAATTGGGATGGACGACAAACACCGCGCGAATCGGTGGATTTTGCGTTTGTTCAATCGCCTTTTGAGCTGCTGCCAAGTCGATTTCAAAATTCGCTTCAGATCGCCCAACAGATACCACTGGAATGTCTAAAGTTTGCGCCAAAATCCCGTACATAGAGAAGGTGGGGTTGGCAACGAGAATCGAGCCTTCTCCCCCCAGACAAGTGGCAATTAATAAAGAGCGAATCAGTTCATCCGAACCATTGCCTACGGAAATATGGGCTGAAGTAATTTTAGCGGCTGCAATCAACCCAACAGATTCACTGACATATTCGGCAATCGCTTCTTTAATGGCAGCATGACTGCCATCGGGATAGCGGTTAGATTCGATAAGCCGCTCAAAGGTGAATGCTAGCTTTTGTTTGAGTTCGTCGGGCAAGTCGTAGGGGCATTCGTTGGTATCAAGCCGATCAATGGAGGACTGAACGGGTTCACCGGCACTGCCGCCTGGGTGGGGCGTGTAGGCGCGGAGTTTGCTTAAATCTGAACGGATGAAGGGCAGCATGAAGGGGCTAGGGAATGGGACATTGGGCATTGGGCGAGTCTGTGGTAACTCACCACAGGCGAGGGATGGGGCAAGGCTTCGCCAACCTAAAGGTATGGGCAAGGCTTCGCCAACCTAAAGGTATGGGCACTGCCTCTCCCACTCAAAACTCAGAACTAGGCGCTTACAGAACACCTTTGGAACTGGGGATGGTGCCGGCACGGCGAGGATCGACTTCGGTTGCCATTCGCAGGGAACGAGCAAAGGCTTTAAAGGTGGCTTCAATAATGTGGTGCGAGTTAATGCCGTCTAACTGGCGGATGTGGAGAGTCATTTGGCTGTGGTTAACGAGGGCGACGAAGAACTCGCGCACAAGTTGGGTGTCGTAGGTGCCAACGCGTTGAGTGGGAATTTGCAATCCGTAGCTGAGGTGAGGGCGTCCGGAAAAGTCTAGGGCGACTTGAACGAGGGCTTCATCAAGGGGGGCAATGAAATGGCCAAAGCGGACGATGCCTTTGCGATCACTGAGGGCTTTTCCCAAGGCTTGTCCTAGGGTGATGCCGACATCTTCGTTGGTGTGATGGTCGTCTATTTCTATGTCGCCGGTTGCCCGCACGTCTAAGTCTAGCAGCCCGTGGGAGGCGATTTGGTGCAGCATATGGTCTAGGAAGGGAACGCCGGTGTTGGCGGTGCAGGTGCCGGTGCCGTCGAGGTTGACGGTGACCTGTACATCGGTTTCGCCGGTGGTGCGGCTGACGGTGGCGCTGCGTGCCGGTGAGGGCACATCAAGATTGGGAAGCGGTTGAGCGTTGCGGTCGCGTGTCTGCATGATTGCTGCTGACTTAGAAAAGGCATCCGTTTTATTATCTCTTTTTTGGTGCCGGTTACAGTTTTTACCGTCTTTGGAGGTGGGGCTTATCACTTCCGAGAGAGTGAAGAGGTTGGTTGGTTTCCTGCTGAAGATGGATTCGCTTTATTAAGGATATTGATACATTGATGAGTATCCTGAACCGATTGAAAAAAGAGAAAAGAAACATGAAGCGTTCTGATTTGTCAAAAGTTGCTGGTGCTGGCGTTCTTGCCCTGAGCTTAGCGATTCTTCCTGGTGTGATGCCGGCTTCTGCCCAAACTAACACCGCTCCTGCCGGAACTAATGGAACGAATAACGATACCAATAGAACTGTCGTTGACACAACCCCCCTTCAAGAGAGTGAGGACGATAACAATCACTGGGGTGCCTTAGGTTTATTAGGTTTAATTGGTTTGGCCAATCTCTTCCGCAAGGACGAACCAACCCGTTTTCGCGACCCCGATCCGGCTGCCACTTCCTCAACAACAACAAGATATTAATCACAACAAAATGCAGTCTAATTCGAGCCGGCTATGGTAAATTAGCCGGCTCATTTTTTTGCCTTGCAATTTAACCACTCATTCAAGTTTAAGCCGGCTCTCTAAATTGCTGATTCACTGCCGGTTACGCCTGTCTGTAAAAGTTTAGCCAAGGCATCGGCAGGAATAGGCCGGCTAAAGTAGTAGCCTTGGATTTCATTACACCCGTGGGATTTGATATATTCAAACTGATCTTGCGTCTCCACGCCTTCAGCAGTGATCTTTAATTCCAGACTTTTTGCTAAGGATATGATTGCGTTTGTAACGGCTGCGTTATGGGGATCGGCAACAACATCCCGGACAAAAGAGCGATCAATTTTTAGAGTGTCAATGGGAAAATGTCTCAAGTAATTTAAGGATGAGTAACCTGTCCCAAAATCATCCAGTGCTAGGGTAATGCCTCTGTCACGTAATTGCTGTAAGATATTAATTGTATTTTGAATATTATCCACAAACAAGCTTTCCGTTACTTCTAATTCTAGATAAGCAACATCCATACCTGTTTCTTCAAGGATCTGGGTAATTCGCTCTACTAAATCAGATTGATCGAATTGACGGGCTGATAAATTAACAGCCATCCTGATCGGTGGCAGTCCAGCTTCTTGCCAGATACGGTTTTGAGTGCAGGCGGTGCGTAAAACCCATTCCCCAATGGGGACAATTAAACCGTTGGCTTCGGCTAGGGGGATAAATTTAACCGGCGAGACGAATCCTAGCTCAGGGTGTTGCCAGCGCACGAGTGCTTCTACACCAACAATTTGGTTATGGTTAAGATCGACTCGTGGCTGATAGTGTAAATGAATTTCATTGCGTGCCAGGGCATGACGCAATTCATTTTCTAAAGTTAACCGTTCCTGCAATTGAGCCTTCATCTCAGCCCCAAAAAACTGATAGCTGCTCTGTGCTTGTCGTCTTGCTTCATACATTGCTGTATTGGCATTTCCCCAAAGCTGATCGACTTGAGAGCCATCAAAAGGATAGACTGCAATGCCAAGACTGACGCTAATATGTAACGGCTTATTTTCAATGAAAAAATTTGTGGAAAAAGTAGAAAGGATTTCCTTACATAAAGGTAATATATCTTCTGATGCAATGAGGTCAGTTTGAGCGAGGGCAAATTCATCTTTGGCAACACGACTGAGGAGATCGGTTTGGCGCACAATCTCGCTGAGTCGCTGGGCAGCTTCCCTGAGTAATAAATCACCGACATCGCGCCCCAAGGCATTGTTGATCTCTGATAGATTTTTTAGCTTTAACGAGATGACGGCTAATAGCCGGTTATTGTCCTGTGATCGGATTAAAGCCTGTTGGAGACGATCTTGGAATAAGGCTTGATTGGGTAGACCTGTGAGGTTATCGTAATTCGTGAGATGCTGAATAACTTCGTCTAGTTGTTTAATCGTTCGGACTGTATCTGCCATCAAAATGCCGGCTTCATCTGTAAATTTAGTGGGCAGGTTGGGTAGCTTTTTCTGGTTTGAGTATTCTCTTAAGGTTAAAAAGGTGAGAATCACAGGTGCTAAAAGATTATGCAAGGCATAGAGTGTAAGGACGGTGCCGGTTAGTGTCGCAACTAAAGCAATTCCGAGTATACGCAACGTCATCTGAAATGACGATGAGTTGGTCGTCAGAAAATAAAGCAAAAGGGTTAAAAGGGGTACATGAGTGCCTAAAAAGGCAACTAGCATGATTTTTCCCTTGTAGCTAGGCGGACGTTGAAAGCGTGAGAGGAATGAGTACAGCCGCAGATTAGGGTGATTGATATGCATAAGGAAGAATTTGAGATTAAGCGAACACAGGCTTAAGGGATCACCTAGCTTTAGGTTAATAAATGAAGATATTCAGTCTTGAGGGGCGTTTCTTTGTAGTATAGGACACAATCAAGGTTGATCTTTTACCACTTCTTCGGAGCCGTCAAGGGTAGACTTAACTTTTAGAATGTGTAAAATTTTTCTTAACGATGGTGTTTGCTAGGCATTTGATGCACAGCCAAGAGTGCAATCAATCTTTTAAGCACCAGAGAAATTGATGTAGCCGTCCTGAGATGTGCCACTTTTACAGATATTTACTGTTGGAAGAAGAAAGCATCCCTGTTAAAATGCCCTTTCACCGGCAGCGCTCTCAACAGACTTTTTTAGGGGGTTAGCCCTTATTCCTTATATCATTTTTATGGGAGGAGTTCAAAATTCTTATTTGGCTGCAATCAAAGATGGATTTGATAAAGTCATCTTTGATTTTCGTCTTCCCTTTGCAGCCTTTGTCAGAAGTTTAGCTCAGATAAAGTGTTGCGAGCCGGCTTCATCTTGCTTTTATAAAACCTGAATTCAGGATAATCATGGCTTTGATTAATCGCTGATTTCTATTAATTTAACCGGGCGAGCTCGTCTGCATAGCGAGTAAAGCGGCACCGTAAGCCGGCTCATGCTTTGCCCAAATTACGGTGGCTGAAGGGATAATTTCTGCCAGTGAGGTGGCAAACCGGCCTCGCAAATTTGCGACCCCGCGCCAAACTCCCCCCATTGTCACCACTTCAAAGGTTTCTTCTGGCTTAAATAGTGCCTGACTTACGACTCGTGCCGCTAAAACTAATTCCTCAACAGCTTCATTAATAATGTTATTGGCTATCAAGTCGCCGGCTGCTGCTGCCTCATCAATAATGGGTGCTAAAGCTGCAATTTGTTTGACACCCCATCCGCGCCGGTAAATGACTTCCACTAAATCTTCAATGCTGTTGAGATTGAGATGTTTTGTGATTCGCTCAGTTAAAATTGTTTCACCTAAACGCCCGTCATAAGAGCGCACGACAGCGCTTAAACCACGGATGGCGATGTGATAACCGCTGCCTTCATCGCCCAGAAGATAGCCCCAACCGCTGGCTCTTTTTGTCTGTCCCTGATGGTTTTGCCCAAAGGCGATTGCGCCGGTGCCGGCAATGATCACAACGCCCACCGGCTTACCGACTCCACCGACTAAGGCAATTGCAGAGTCATTGCAAACGATGACACGAGATGAGTCAAGAATTGACAGTTGAGAATGTAGAAGATGATCAGCGCTCAATTCTTGATGATTGATTTCTAGAGAAGGCAGCTGTAATGACGGCTTCACCGGCAGTTCACTGCTTGAAAGCAACTGCTGCACCAACCCGCGCACCGCTTGGACATCCTGGGAACGCCCGACGCCGGCTAATCCCACACAGATCGCTTCAACGCTGACTTCCCCAAGTGGTGCGGCTGCTTGGGCGATCGCGTCTCTAATTGAGTTGCCGGCTGCTTCGAGTCCTACTGTTTGATAATTAGAAGGGCCGGCTTCTCCTCGCCCGATCGCTTGCCCGGTTTTATCCATCAAGATGCAAACCGTCTTGGTGCCGCCGCCATCTATTCCTAAGACACAGCCTTTCATTAAGCCAACTCCTGTGCCGGTTGTCTGTTACTGGGCCTGTGAGGACTTGGGCTTTTTGTTATAGAGCAACATTCCCAGCCCCACAAGTAAAATGGCTATCACCGGATTATTTTCTGGGATAGATTTTGGGGCAGGTGTTGTGGCAAAGCTAGAGGCTATGCGCTGGTTTCGGCAAATGCCACCACTGCAATTCAGCGTCCAGCCGGTGGGCGACGAGGCGTTTTGTGCCGCTGCGGGAGACGCGAGGGCAAGTGCAGAAATCTCCACACCGGAAACGGCAATTAACGATAGAGCAACCTGAGAAATAAGCTTTGACATTGTGAGCATCGAAAGCGAGCAATTGAATTTATCATACTTACAGAGCGGCTTAAATATATGTATCGTAGGATGTAAACTGTCACATTTTATGATTGTTTTTCAAGCTGCCGTTGTGATGACTAAAGTTACATTGACGGGCTTACTTAGTAGCCCCTGATACTTGACAGAATCGGCAAATTGCTTGCCAAAGCTGGGGCATGACGTTACCCAAGCCGTGATCGCTGTCCAGTTCTACCAGTTGCACCCAAGGGCGAGTGCAGGCAAAGTTCCGGCTGGCTTGTACTGGAATCACTTCATCGTGAATCCCATGCAAAATTAGGGTAGGGACGGGTCTTTGCAACTGGTGATCGGGATACTGGCCGGCATCTCTAAGAAATTCATAACTCAAAGGGAGCGATCGCTTCTGTCCGTAGTGATACACCGGCAGATATTTTTCTCTTTCCCAGCGCTGTATTTGTTCTTCTCCGAGTTTTGCCAGCCAATGGGTGAGAAATTCAAACGCCGGTGCGAGGAGGACAACTCGTTTGACTTGTGGGTATTGTTGTGCCAGCCAAGCAGCGGTTAACCCGCCAAAACTAGAGCCTATTAAGGTAATTGATGAGGGTGCCGGCGGAAATTCCGCTTGAACTTGTGTGATTTGCCGCGTTAAAGTAAGGTGAGAAAAATCTCCCTGATTTAGATCGGGCAATTTCATAGAAATTTGCAACGAACTAAAACATTTGGCAAGGTACATTGCTTTTTGAGATTGCGGGCTAGATGCAAACCCGTGCAAGTAGATATAAGTCGGCAAATCTTCTGATGAATACATCTAATTATTATAGCTGAAATCAAGATTTAAATTCGATTGTCTTGGATTGAATTCAAAACAAAATACTTTAATATATCTTTTTTGGATTGAAACTACTTAAGGCATTTTTTCAAATTTACTATGCAATTTAAAAATATAGCCAAATCTTTGCTAAACTAAAAAATAAATTCATAAATTATCAAAGTTTTTGTAACAAACGAGCTTTAAATTTTCTCAAATTAAGTAAGGAGAGATAATGAACTTTTTAAAAAAGCTAAAACTCAAGGGTTGGGGTGGGGCGCTGGTTATTTTATTAATTTTAACCGGCCTGATATTTGCCGGCTCCAGAACTTTAAACTCAGAAACCACTGTTAGCGCCGGCACTGTTTATGAGCAGCGCACGATCCATAGTCCTGATGGCATTGGAAAGTTTTATATGGGGCGAGAAATCGCGCAAGTCATGGGTCATCAAGGAGCCGGGTGGTTGGAGAGACGGAGTCGGGAGTATGAAGAACAGCCGGATAAATTGGTAAATTCTCTTAATCTTAGCGCGAAAGATGTGGTGGCGGATATTGGTGCCGGCACTGGTTACATCAGCTTTCGCATCGCTCGTTTGGTACCAGACGGAAAAGTGCTAGCGGTTGATATTCAGCCGGAAATGCTAGAAATTATTGAATTTTTGAAAAAAGAGAAAAAGATTAGTAACGTTGAGCCGGTTTTAGGAACCGTGAGCGATCCAAACTTGCCGGCAGAAAGCGTTGATTTAGCCATCATGGTAGATGCTTATCACGAGTTTGAATATCCCAGAGAAGTCATGGAAGCGATTGTCAAAGCGCTAAAACCTGGGGGACGAGTCGTTTTGGTGGAATACCGGGGTGAAAATCCGTTTATTGCTATCAAAGCCCTGCACAAAATGACAGAAAAACAAGTACGAAAAGAAATGGTGCCGGTGGGCTTAGTCTGGAAAGAAAATAAAGATGTTTTACCTCAGCAGCATATTTTAATTTTTGAAAAGCCAAAAGCATGAAATTAACCTTCCCAGGTATCTCTGGGAAGGAAAAAAGTTTTACATCCTACTTTTTCTTGCCAAACTTTGCCTTCAAATCGTCAATCGTTGGATTGCGACTCTCTACTTTACTCTCGTTCTTTTTACTAGGGCGCACGCTACTTGTGGTTGCGCCGTCTGGCGATTTCATCGATAAGCTGATTCGGTTTAACTTCTCATTAACTTCCAGTACCCGCACTTTCACAACCTGTCCAACTTTCACAACTGTTTTGGGATCGTCAACAAATCGATCCGCTAATTGGGAAATATGCACCAACCCATCCTGATGAACACCAATATCAACAAATGCCCCAAAGTTGGCTACATTTGTCACAACGCCTTCTAATTCCATGCCAACCAGCAAGTCTTTTACTTCATTCACGCCTTCCTTAAACGTGGCATATTTAAACTCAGCCCTCGGATCTCTTCCCGGCTTTTCTAATTCGCTGATAATATCGCGGAGGGTTGGTTCCCCAACGCTATCAGTCACGTATTTCTTCAGATTTAGAGACTTAAGTTTTTCTGCGGCTTGAGAAATCTGAGCAACTGGCACGCTTAAATCTGCGGCGATTGCTTCTACCAATTTGTAACTTTCAGGGTGTACTGCTGTATTATCCAGCGGATTTTCACCCCCGCGAATTCTTAAAAACCCAGCCGCTTGTTCAAATGCTTTTGGCCCTAATTTAGGCACTTTTAAAAGTTGTCGGCGATTTTTAAATGCGCCGTTTTCATTGCGATAAGTGACAATGTTTTTTGCGACTGCCGGCGTCATCCCCGATACAAAGGTTAGCAACTCTTTTGAGGCTGTATTCAGGTCTACACCAACATAGTTTACACAGCTTTCTACGGTTTCATCTAGCTTTTTCTTCAGCAACTTTTGGTCAACATCATGTTGATATTGTCCGACTCCAATCGACTTAGGATCGATTTTGACAAGCTCAGCTAAGGGATCTTGCAACCGGCGTCCGATACTAATGGCACCGCGTACTGTCAGATCGAGTTCAGGAAACTCAGAAATCGCCACATCTGAAGCTGAGTAAATTGAAGCGCCAGACTCGTTTACCATGACTTTAATCGGTTGGCGATCTAAGGTTTTCAAAACTTCACCAATAAACTCATCGGTTTCGCGGGAAGCTGTCCCGTTACCGATGGCAATTAGCTCAATTTTGTACTTCTCAATCAGCTTTTTAACTGTAGCCGCCGCAGTGGGGCGTTGACCGGCTCCCGTGTGTGGGAAAATGGTTTGATATTCTAAGAATTTCCCGGTTTCACTGAGGACAGAAACTTTGCAGCCGGTGCGAAATCCTGGATCAACTGCGAGAGTAGGTTTCATACCTGCAGGCGCAGATAGCAACAACTCCCGAAGATTGGTTTCAAAAGTTTTAATTGACTCGATATCGGCTTCTAATTTTTTAGCTGCACGCACTTCACTGATCAGGGAAGTTTTCATTAGCCGGTTAAAGGCATCTTTGAGCATTGTCTGATAAAATTCCCGAACCGCCGGCACCTTGGTTTTTATTTCCTGAGATTCCAGATAATGCATCACTGCCGGTTCCTCATAAGAGAGTTCTAAATTCAGCACTCCGTCTGTTTCTCCCCGAAATAAAGCCAACAAATTATGCGATGCAATATCTTTGACCTTAATTTGGTAATTTCGGTACATCTCAAACTTGGTAGTGCCTTCAGGATGCTCATCTTTAATTTGCGAGACAAAAAATCCCGAACTCATTAAATAATCTCGCAAGTAAGCCCGCAATTCTGCTTTTTCCGAGACTTCCTCGGCTAAAATATCAGAAGCTCCTTTGAGCGCTTCCTCGGCTGTTTTAACACCCTTTTCTTCAGAAATGTATTTAACCGCTTCTTGTTCTAACGATACCGGGGAAGCACTCTTATGGTTGAGGGATTTGATGAAGGCTGCCAGCGATTCAAGCCCTTTTTCCCGGGCAATTGTGGCTCGCGTGCGGCGCTTGGGTTTAAAGGGAAGATAAAGGTCTTCGAGTTCGTTTTTCTGCAAACACGCTTCAATTTTTGCTTTCAGTTCATCGGTGAGTTTGCCTTGCTCTGCGATCGTTTTTAAAATGGCTGCTTTGCGTTCTTCAATTTCGGTTAAATAAGCGTGCCGGTCAAAAAGATCGCGTAATTGAATTTCGTTTAGTCCTTCGGTGCGCTCTTTCCGGTAACGCGCAATGAAGGGAATGGTTGCGCCTTCACTCAAAAGTTCGAGAGCGTTTTTCACTTGGGAAGGACTAATGGAAAGCTCTTGTGCGAGAAGTTGAGGGATGTTCAGCATAGGGGATGTGTTCAGTCTATCTTTTCTAGGATAAGCTGAAATTCACGAGGTGATGAGATCAATACACTAAAGCCGGCAGCTTGAGTAAGAGCAGGATTTTGGCCGGCATCGTCTAATTAGCAGAAATTCAAAGCAAACCGAGCCGGTTTTGAAAATGTCCCTGGCGTTTAAATTTCTTATGAGTCCTGCCGTTGCGCCTTCGCTCTTTGTAATAAAATTTACTTTACAATGTTTTTACATAACTTAATTGAAATATTCTTCATCTAGATTAGGCAGGGAGCGTTATCATTGTAAAAATATTATTTTTTAATGCATAATACAAAGCATTGGTTATGAAATTTTGGTTGAATAGTTTACACAATAAATTTTAAAAAATGAGCCTGTTCAACTATTGACAATGTGACAGTTGAACAGGCGGATGGTGGGAGACAGCTTTTTCAATATCAACCGTTAGAGTTGTGATGAAAGATTCAATATCCTAATTAACGACATTAAATTATGCCATCTACTTTCTCTGACATTCAAAACCATTGGGCACAAACGGCAATTTTACAGCTTGCCGATAAATCAATCATCAGTGGCTATCCCAATGGCAGCTTTCGTCCAAATGCTACCATTACCCGCGCTGAACTTGCTGCCCTTGTGCGTAAAGCTTTCCCGAATGCCCCAAAAATTCGGAGTGCAGTGAATTTTAGTGATGTTCCCAAGAGTCACTGGGCATTTCAAGCGATTTCTACCGCTTATGAAATGGGATTTTTATCTGGATATCCGGAGGGAATTTTTAAACCAGAACAACCGCTAGAACGAACTCAAGCCTTCGTTTCACTAGCAAATGGGCTGAAATACAGCGCCCCTACAAATTCCCCTGAAACGCTTAAAAAATATTTTGAGGATGCTGCACAAATTCCGGGTTATGCCACAAGTGCAATTGCGGCTGCTCTTCAAAACCGGCTCATTGTCAACTATCCCAATGTGAAACAACTTAAGCCTCTGCAAAATGCAACACGAGGTGAAGTTGCTGCCTTAATTTGTCAAGCTTTAAAAATTCCGAATGGCGTGCCGGTGCAGTATATTGCAGGAGCGTTTGAAATTCCCCCTCAATTTGACAGTGTCGGCGATTTTACTGATGGTATTGCCCCAATATCAATCGGTGAGAAATACAGCTTTATTGATAAAACCGGCAAACTTCTAACCCAGCCGTTATTTGACAGCATCGGTGAGCGTTCCGAAGGATTACAATCTGTTACCCTTGGCTCTAAAGTGGGCTATATTGACACCACTGCCAAACTTGTTATTCAGCCTCAATTTGATAACGGTTATCCCTTCTCTAATGGTTTGGCTGTTGTCATAGTTAACGATAAGTTTGGTTACATCGACAAGACGGGTAAATTTGTCAGCCAGCCTCAATTCGATATCGCTAGTAGTTTTGCTAAATCTCAAGAACTAGCGCAAGTGGTACTCAATCAGAAAAGCGGTTATATCGACAGAACCGGCAAAATTGTAATCCCGCCTCAATTTGATGAAGCAGGGGTATTTTCCGAAGGGTTAGCAAAGGTAAGAACCGGCACCCAAAGCGGCTTTATCGGCACCACCGGCAAGATGGTCTTTCAGACAACAGCAGGCTCTTTTAAATCTTTTTCTGAAGGATTAGCAGCGTTTATTGTTAACTCTAAAGTTGGCTATATCGACAAAGCCGGCAAGGTTGTTATCGAACCTCAATTTGATACGGCAGATCCCTACCCTGAAAACTATGATTTTTCGGAAGGGCTTGCAGTAATCAGAATTAATAATAAAGCCGGTTATATCGACAAAACCGGCAAGATTGTGATTGAGCCAAAATTTGATTATGCTTACCCTTTTTCTCAAGACAAAGCACAGGTTAGAGTTGAGGGAAAACCCGCGTTCATTGACAAAGCCGGTAAATATTTGATCGAACCTCAATATTCCCTCAGTGAATATGAGCTTATTGGGCCATTTTCTGAAGGGCTAGCACAGGTATTAAAACTCTGGGAGGGTGTCGGTTATATTGATGAAACAGGCAAACTCATCATCCCAGCACAATTTAATGGAACGGGTGTGTTTCCTGGTGATGCCCGTCATGTACCTTATTTCAAAGCCGATGGAAAATTTTCTGAAGGACTCGCCGCCGTCGAAATTCAGCGCAAATGGGGCTACATTGACAAGACAGGAAAAATGATCATTCAGCCACAATATGAGGCGGCTGGGGCTTTTTCAGAAGGGCTAGCAAGAGTTAATGTAGGTGGAGAGTGGAATGATATGCACAACTTTATTGAAGGCGGGAAATGGGGGTATATTAAAAATCCCTTAAAATAAGCGATTAATCTTTGCGAGAGTGCAAAAAGTTTGTGGTTGGTTGCACTCTCGCAAAAAATATAGCAGCACTTTCACGGCCTAATTCTTGGGCCATTTAGCTAAAAGCTGAAGATATTTGTCATTCGTCTTGGCTAGCATCCATTTTTCTTTAAATATTGCCGCAGACTCCGCTTTTACCGGATCAACTTCATAGGGTAAAATATCTTTTCTTGCTTCCTTCTGGGCTTCCTGCGAACTTTCTTTTTGAGGATTTTTCTGATATTTTTTGCCACTTTTATGATTGGCATACCGGCGGGCACGAGTGTAACCCATTTGGAGAAACTTCCGCGCCATATCTGCACCGACAAAATCATCCTGTTCTAAATAGTTCAAAAACATTTCATAAATCTTTTCGCTAGACTGCCGCGCAATCTCCGGAGTTTTAAACCGCCAGTGAGGAAGAATTTCAGATTTATAGGGTTCTACCAACAGCACCCCCTGTTCACCTTTGCCAACGCGGTAAAGTTCTGGGGATAAGCGAAAATCAATCGTTTTAAAATCTAAAGAATAGTCAAACGGCATGAGCAAATTTTATTTTTAACGATAAACTTTAAAGGAAACATCTCAGGTTTATTATAAATCAAAAAAAGGAGCCGGCTCTGCTATGCTATCTAGCCAAGCGTCCCCTACAACAGCCCTTACCTCTGGCGATTTGCGGCGTGTACACCATATCGCTTTGAATGTACAGGATATGCAAGCTTCTCGCCATTTCTACGGCAGTATTCTTGGTTTGCACGAACTCACCGGCAATGAGGTGCCGGCAACCCTACGAGAGTTAGTAGCAGCAGGAAAAGTTACCAATTTTGTTACTCCAGATGGCACTGTCATTGATTTATTTTGGGAACCAGATTTACCACCCCCTGATTTAGATCCTCATCGCGCTTTTACCCGCGCCAATCACCTCGCTTTTGATATCGATCCGCAGTTATTCGATACCGCCGTTGAAGTGCTTAAACAAAATCAAGTTTCAATTGATCATGGCCCAGTGACAAGACCCACCGGCAGAGGGATTTACTTTTATGATCCAGATGGATTTCTAATTGAAATTCGCTGCGATCCAGAAGCAATAATTTAAATCCCTCTTGCCTAAATAAGGGTTCTTTTTTACTTCACCGCCACCCTCGCTGCTTTGAATGTATCTTGACTGTGGGAATCGCCAATAAATCTCCAATGCCAAGGCTCATAAGTGACTCCCTGGCTATTATTACGAGGAAATGACAGTTCAAATCCGTAAGTTTCAGCATTCGCCAGCAGCCAGCGAAAAGCCGGCGTATTTTCCAAATCTGGACTGAAATTTAGCTCAGGATGTGAGGCATCACCAATATCAATTGCATAGCCGGTGTGATGTTCCGAATAACCGGGAGGCGCACTGACTTTCGCTCGTTCTTCTGGGGACTGCCCCCTAGCCGCTGCGGTGTCGTAAAATACAGAGCGCTGCTCTTCGATAGATCGAAACCCAGAGAGGGGAATAAGTTTAATATTTTTTTTACCGGCAGCCGCAACCATTTCTTTAAACTTAGCCGCAGCATTTTGACGGAGTTTCTCCCCATTTCCGACATTAACCAACTCATTTTGTGGAGCTTCAGCATAAGCCAAATGCCCGTATAAAACAGGTTTAGGTGCGGTTGATCTGATGGCTTTCGGTTCAAATTGCTGTGGGATTCTGCTACTAATTACCCACTCTATATATCCCCGTTGCGGTGGCACATATTGATAATTCACGCTCTCTCCCCAGTGCAAATGTGGCCCAGTTGTAGCGGCTCCACTGTTACCAGTTCTTGCAAAGATTTCTCCAGCTTTATGAGTGCCGGCTTTACAAGAGGATAGATGGACAGCAGCAAAGCTTCTATCTGGAATACTCTGAGAATTGATGATAGCAGTCAATCCTCCTAAGTGGGTATTAAAGCATTGAACTTTTGCGGTTGCGCCAGGGAGCGCCATCGCATAAAGCGGTGTTCCCATAGGTGTTCCCACATCTACTCCGTTATGATATTTACTACAAACAGCGCAGGGTTGTGGTCTAATTCCAAAATGAGAAGCAATGTAGTAGGAACCAACACGATCACCGTGTTTTGGGGAACTCGCTAATAAGCTTCCTGTATCAAATTTAACTGTCTTTTTATCCGCACCGGCATCCAAGTTAACGGCTTTAGCACTAGCAATTTCCACAACCTTTGGTTGATCTGGAGCGACGGGACTTTTTAGAGAGGGTGTCGGCTCAAAATTCAGTGTCAATGCCTCAGCTAATGTCGGTTGGCTGGAAACCGGCAGCCCTACATTTTGAACGCTATCTAACAGGTTTTTATCTTCAACATTTGCCGAAGTTGAAACCAGCAACGACACGTCTATACTATCGGAATCTGGAAGACGAGCCGGCGCTGAACCTTGATCCAGAGCCGGTTCAAAACTTAGCACCATCGACTCTGATATTGGTTGTACTTGTGGTGTAGAAATCGGCTGATTTTGACGAGCAGATTTGCTTAGAATTGGCTGATCCACGGTGTTAATTTTACTAGAAGCAATTTGAATATTTCCCAGATTTAGCTTTAAGGCATAGCTCACTTCTCCCACTCTGCGTCCCTGATCGAGGGCGATACACTGCCACCGCCAAGCCTCAGAGTAGGCTGTCAGTCCCGCCAATTGCCGCCGGTAGTGAGGTTCCCTGAGACAAATGCCGAAAAGTCCGGTGGCATCGAGCTGTCCGACTTCATTGCGAAACGCTTCCACTCGCGCATCCAGCACCGCACGTTCCCCGCGTAGTCCTTTTTCCAGGGCTTTTTTGTACTTTGCCGCAAACTGCCGGCCGGCAAAATTCGACTGGTTCCAAATATCAGTTCCGTTAACCAGTGCTTCAATGTCAGTTTTTACGTCAATTCCTAAATCTTTTAACTTGCGCTCAACGGCGGCTGATTGGCTCTGTAGGGCTGCTAAACACCGGCGATCCGCTTCCGCAACGCTTAAGTTTAAAGCGCGGTTCCAACTGCAAAATCCGCGATTTGTGACGTGGTTTCCCGGATCGATATGACCGAGATAAAGAGTAGTGGTTTTTCCTGCCGGTGTTAGGTTGCCTTCAGCGGCTCCGATTGCGATGCTGCCGGCAGATTGACGGGTGGCAAATAACTCGGCAGCGGAGAGTTTTTGCAGGATGTTTTGTGGTTTTTCTATTTCTTGAATAGGTGCCGGTTGTGGGGTTTGAATCTCTGGATCTTGAATGCTAAAATCCAGCACGATTGGAGAGCCTAATGCTGCTTGGCCGGCTCCCAAGACCAGCACTAAGACTCGAATGAGAAAGTTTGTAATGATGTATCGTTTCATTTTTGAGTGCTGATTTTTGAGGCCTTAAGAAAATTCCTTTTTTTAACCACAGATGATAGCGAAGCGTGCCCGCAGGGAATACACAGATGCACACAGATAGAGTTAACAGTTTCCGTGATAGAAAAATAGGTAAGAGGAGATTTCTAAAAACTTATGAAATCGCCTAATTCCTTTCTCTAGCCCTATGCCCCATGCCCTATGCCCCATGCCCTATGCCCCTCTCTCACGGTGGCAGCAACATTTGCTCGATAATTTTCTTAGAAGGTTCCACCATTGCCCATCGACCATCCGGTTGTTTGTTGAGCAAGGCAAACCGCAGATCTTTGCCGGTGGCGATGGGTTCGCCGGCACTTCGGGGGCCAAATTTCGGTGATGAAAGTCCGCACAAACGGAATAGGTAAACCGGCAATTCTTCGCTGGAGAAAATGACGCAGGTTGGTTTATGTGGCTGCACTTTGCCATCAAAAGGTGCATAGATGGCATCCCCATTTAAAGCGAGAGAAATATCGCCGAGTCCGCCTAATATTTGATGGCCGGCAAGTTCATCCCCAGGCTGCAATTCCCAGGACTGGTAAAGGGTTAATTCTCTGGGGGGTTCTGCCGGCTGTTGGGTGCAGCCGGTGGCGGCGAGTAATGCTACGGCTAGCAAGGCTCTACGAACGCTTGAAGCCATACCCAACATAGGTTTCTCCTTCATAGATAATGACGAGCGATGTTTGCGGATCGAATGCTAAAGGGTAAATATCGCGAGCAGTTGTTGCGCCGGCGCGAAGGCTTAAAGATGGCAGCCGGCAGTAAGGTTCTTTGGCAATTTCTTGCACTTTGCGGCGCTGGGTTCGCTCTGGCACACTCAAAAGTTTTGCTAATTGTTCTCGTGATAAAGCTGCTTTTGGTTGCACAATTTCAGCGCAAGTTTGTGTTGGCCCTAATGAGCGTTCTCTGGGTAAATTCGCCGGGACTTTAGACAGTAAGGCGACACCGCTTAACAGCAAGGCGACAGCACCTAACACGGAACCACCGGCTACTAGATACAGCTTCTCCCGTATCTCTCCATCCGAGGATGTTTTAGTTTGTGTCATATTTAAAAAATTAGGTAATGGGAAAACCATCAGTTCCCGAATGCTTACCAATAATTATTTTTTCCCTGATTGGTTTGACTGTGAATCGAATCCATATATAAAGGTATAAAGGATAAAAAAATAACTGTCATTACTGTTTTATGTTTCGCTTATAAAATATTTTTAGAACCAAGACTTAGGTGTTTTTAGAGCATAAATGGAGCATTAATCGAAAAATGGTTCTCTAGATGGAGCGTGAGTGAAGCGTTAATCTTATTTTTTTCCTTGCACTGTGTTTTAAAATAGAAGAGGGAAGTAACAAGCGTGAGTTAAAGTTGTGTGGGGGTGGGTTTCTGCGCTTATGAGTAAAAAGCTGAGTCAAGAAGAAGGGTTGAGCCGGCTAGAGGCAGAGCTGAAGGCAAACGAAGACTGGAAGAAGTTGATTAGTGATGGAGATTTTGCTCAATGGTGTGGACGCGCACGCAGCACGGCTCATCGGTGGCTGAAGAAATACGAAGAAGAAAAGTTTATTAAAATCAATACGCCTGATTGTGCCGGTCGGGACAGTAAAAAAGAAATTATTTGGGTTGGCAAACAAGAAAAACCTGTTATTTATCCCCTCATCGGAATCGTGCCAATTGGAGATCGACGGTATATAGAACGAGCAGCAGATAAAACGTGCCGGCAAGCCTTACAAGCGGATCGCAGCAAAAAAAGCGCCATGCCGTTTATTAGAGTCAAAGCCTCTCAAGGAATGGGTAAGTCTTCGTTGCTAGTTCACCTGCGTCACTTATTAGAGAAACAACCCAATCATTTAGTTGGTTTTGTCGATTTGGGAGGCGTTGGTTTTGAACCCGAAGCGTTCACAAATTTAGATAAACTTTTACAGCGTTTCACTTATGCCATTGCTCAATCCTTCAAAGGCACGTTGAGTAACTATGAGCTAGAGGATTTAAAAAAATCTTGGCGTTCCGATGTTGCTCCTGGTACAAATTGCACTGATTATTTACGAGATCGGATTTTTTCAAAAATTAAGCAAAATAAAACTTTAATTATTGATGGAATCGATGCGGTTTTAGGTTATGAAAAAACTCAAACGCCTTTTCTAAACTTGCTGAGAACTTGGAATGAAACTGAAATGAAGGTTGTCAGTCAGGCGCAAATTGTTTGGCCAAGTATTGTTGTTGCTTATTCAACCGAAACCTATTTAGATCGAGAAATTCGCGGTTCTGTGATGCCGAATGTAGGAGATGCGATTGAATTAGAAGAATTTAACTCGAATCAAATTTTAGAACTTGCGAATAAATATGGCTTAGAAACTTGGACAAATGCGGAAGTTAAAACTTTAAAAGCGTTAATCGGCGGCCATCCAGCTTTAGTTAATTTGGGTCTTTATCAAATTAGTCAAAATAACCTGAGTTTAGAAGAATTGGAACGCAAGGCTGTTCAGGCAAACGGGCCGTTCGGTTCTTATTTACTGAATCATTTAGAATTGCTACAAAGAAATCAAAATTTACGCCAGTGTTTTAGCAATATTTTAAAGCAAGAACCCTGTAAAGATGAGTTTGCAAAGTTTCAGTTAGAGAAAGCCGGCTTAATTAGACAGGATGGGTTTTCCTGGGAGGTTAGGTTTGAGTTATACAAACGATATTTTCAGGAACATTTATAATAGTTTTAGAAGGATAATTGAGTGGCTTATGGAAGATAATGGCCAGGGTAGCTTCTATCAAGTACAGGGGGGTACACTCCCTTTAGAAGCGCCAACTTATGTAGGACGAGAGGCAGACGAAGAACTTTATAATTTTGCTCGTTCTACTCATATTTATGAGCGAGTCTGTTATGTGCTTGCGCCTCGTCAAATGGGCAAGTCTAGCCTAATGGTAAAAACAGCACAGAAACTAACTGAAGAAGGCGCAATCTGTGTTCAGCTAAATTTACATCGGCTTGGCAGCGTGGAGTCTGAAAAATTTCTTTGGTTTAACATTCTCCGAGAAATTTGTAAAGGTATTTCTATCCCCAATCTTAATTTATTGGAACGATTAGATTTTGTTTGGTATAAAAACCAAGATATTCAGCCTTCTGTACGGTTTGAAGAATTTTTAATTGAAGAAATTTTAAGTAAAATTGAAGAGAAAAAACTGGTTATTTTTATCGATGAAATTCAAACTTTGATAAACTGGAATTTACAAGATTCTTTTATTGGAGAAATTAAAGCTTTATCAGATAAAAAAGATAAATCTCCTTTAACTCGCCTTACCTTCGTTTTACTTGGCGTCGCTAAACCCTCAGACTTTGTTACTAAAAATTATCCCTTAAATGTCGGAATTCAAATCGAACTGAGCAATTTGACCGGCGACTGTGAACCCCTACGTCGGGGACTCGACCGAGTCACCAAAGATCCAAATGAAGCCGCAAAACTTCTGGATTTGATTCTTTACTGGACAGGAGGCCAACCTTTTCTCACTCAGGTTGTTTGCAATTTAGTGCTAAGCAGTCCTAAACTCCAAGAACATTACAATTTAGAAGAGTATGTAGCAAAAATTGTCCAAACTAAAATCATTAAAAACTGGCGTAAACAAGACAGAAATGTTCACTTTCAAGAAATCGAAAACTATTTTATTCGGGGTCAAACCAGTGGTAAAATTCTCAAACTTAAAGCTTTAGCGCTTTATCATAAAATTTTAACCCCAAGCTCGATTCGTTTCAAGGGATTTTCTGAACAGTGGGAATTAATTATCTCAGGTTTAGTGACAAAAGAAGAAGGTTTCCTGAAAGTCACAAATCCGATTTACCAACAAGTCTTCAATCTGACTTGGGTTCGAGAGAAACAAGCATTTTTGCAGGAGGATATGATGGCCGAACCAATTGAAAGAATTTACAACCGTGACGTATTTATTCTCATCGATCAAAGCGCTTCTATGAGTTTAAAAGATGTTGGCAGCAACAAAAGCCGCTGGCAGCAAATGGAAGAACTTGTGATGGGTCATGTTGGGCAAATTTTAACAAGACGTCCCAAAGATAACCCAGATTTAAAGGTTTGTGAAGAAGTGGCGATTACAACCTTTAACCGGCGCAGATTTCGAGGACAGATTCGTCAAGTTTCCATCCCAGAACAAGTGCGTTCTCTCTTTCTGGAAAACAACCCAGATGCCAACACCCACATTGCGCCGGCATTGCGTAAGTGTTTAGACACTTGGTTCGATGGACGCGAAAAAATCACGCTTCAGGATATTCAGGAAGGCAAATCAAAAGGCGCATTCTTTATCATCTATATCGATGGTGGGTTTGACGATCTCCCCGAATTTAAAACCTTGCTCAAACAGACTTGTGCCAAAATAGATGATGAAAGAATTGTCAAATTTATCATTATTGGCTTAGGTCTAGGTAAAGATATCAACCTCAAAGAATTTGATGATTTAGAGGTTAATTTACAGGGAGACAAAGACCTCTACGATGAAGATTGCCGGGTTGTTGTATTTGAGATCGAGGAGGATATGGACGATATCATCGAACTAATGCAGCGACACCTCCAAGATTCAAAAGATCGGGAAGAATATCGTGAAAACTTGCGCGAAGGTTCCCGGCACAAAAACAGCTAGACTTTAATTTAAGAGGCGGGTTAGCGTATTTCCTCAGATAAATTCAGATAAATCATCTGTGTTTATCTGTGGTTAATTTAAAAACCTCTATTCTTGCTATAATACGCCAGATAAACTCGCCTTTACTTCAAGAATCATTTGTCATTGCCGATAAAATTGCTTGCTGGCTAACCTCAGCATAAACAGTTTTTAAATACTGCATAATAGCCGGCACAGTCGCATTAGCATTATTCGAGCGAGAATTTTCACTGCCATCCGATGGTAAAGGAAGGGGACCCAGCACATCTAAAATTGTTTCACTACTAGGTGCCGGCGCGATCACAACGAGAGAAGATTCCAGTTGCTCATTATATTGCCAAAACTGCTCGAGTTGAGGCATAGCACTAGAGACATGAAAAGGAGTATTTTCCCCCTCTCCCCCTTTCTCCCCCTCTCCCTTCCCCCGCAATTGGCGTAGCGCATCAATAATTTGCTCCTTGCTGCGTCCCCGCAGTTGAAACAAAACGAACGGATCTTCACTGAAGCGATCACCCAGAAGATAATAAATTGCCCCAATATGTTTGCAGGGATTTGCCTTATCCGGACAACTACACCGGCTGCGAATATCATCAAGCCGGTAGGGAAACAAATTTAACCCATTTTTAATAAAAACCTGTTCAATATTTTGTGGCATTTCCCCGGCCAGCATCTTAGCAGAAAATAGCGCTTTTTCCGAAAGCGTTTCAATCACATAACTCCACTCTTCATCCGTAAAAGCATCCATAGACAAAGAAACTTGGTAAGGTTGAGGATCAGTCCCTTGAACCCTAGCTAATACCTTTGGCCCTTTGAATTCAATGCAAAGAACATTACCCTCTCTTGCATAAACTCTCGCCCTTTCCAAGCGCTTCTTAAAACGGTAAGAATCCAGCAACTCAAGCCACCGTTCAACCCACCACTCACGACTAACCTGAATATCACTTACTGCCATTTCCCCTCCTACATTAAATCTACAGATTTATCTGTATCTATCTGCACTCATCTGCGTATGCCTGCGTTTATCTGCTGTTTAAAAACTCCTCCGTCCCTCAATCCCCCTCCTCATCAATAACCGCCGTGCGATCAAGCAACAACAGATTACGCAACTGATCCGTATCCATTTGAGTCAACCACTGCTCACCTTCGCCCACAACTTGATCAGCCAGTGCCTTTTTACTTTCTATAATGTCATGAATTTTTTCTTCCAAAGTCCCATTGCAGACAAACTTATGCACCTGAACATTCCGCGTTTGACCAATCCGAAATACCCGATCTGTTGCTTGATTTTCCACCGCCGGATTCCACCAGCGATCATAGTGAAAAACATGATTCGCCCGTGTTAAATTCAAGCCAGTGCCCCCAGCCTTCAACGATAAAATCATAATTCTCGGCCCTTGCGGATCATGCTGAAATCGGTCGATCATTTCCTCACGCTGCTGCTTGCCGGTGCTGCCGTACAAAAACAAAACTTCCCGCCCAAACTGTTTTTCTAAATGCGGCTTAAGCAACTTTCCCCACTCAGCAAATTGCGTAAAAATTAAAGCCCGATCCCCTTCCGCTAAAACTTCCTCCAGCATCTCTTGTAAACGCAGGAGTTTCCCTGATTGCTGGGGACTAATTCCCGCAACACCGGCATTAACCGCCAACTTACCAGTTTTACCCTTTAACTTCTCAGGTTTTCCAGTAAACAAAACCGGGTGATTGCAAACTTGCTTCAGCTTCACCAACAGCGCTAAAATCATACCATGCCGCTGAATTCCTTCCGCTGATTCTATCTCAGCCAAAGACTCATCAACTAGCTTTTGATAGAGAGAAGCTTGTTCCGCAGAAAGACCACAAAATACCGTCATTTCTTGCTTTTCAGGCAAATCTTGAATAATCGTGCGATCAGTTTTTAACCGGCGCAGAATAAACGGTTGCACAAGCGAACGCAACGTTTGCAACGAAGACGTATCCCCATACTTCTCAATCGGAATCGCAAACCGGCGCTGAAAGAAATTCCGCTGCCCCAAATATCCCGGATTGAGAAAATCTAAAATAGACCATAATTCTTGCAGCCGGTTTTCCACCGGAGTGCCGGTTAAGGCAATGCGAAACTGCGTCTCTAATTGCCGCACCGCTTGTGACTGTTTTGCCTCAGAATTCTTAATATTTTGCGCCTCATCTAAAACAACCCCTTGCCATGAAACGCTTTGCAAATCTTTGGCATCGCGATAAACCAATGGATAGCTCGTAATCACCAAATTTTTGCCATTAACTGCACTGGCAAACGCCTTCCCTTTGGCGCGTTTATCTCCGTGATGCACCATCACTTTCAATGTCGGGCCAAATTTCTTGACTTCGCGCTCCCAATTACCTAAAACTGAAGTGGGGCAAACCAAAAGCACCGGCGATTCCAGTGCATCTTGCTCTTGCAAGTGAAGTAGAAACGCAATTGTCTGAACGGTTTTTCCTAATCCCATGTCATCCGCTAGACAAGCACCCAAGCCCCACTGTTCCAAAAATGCCAGCCAGCCGGCACCTAAAGATTGATAAGGACGCAATTCACCCCGGAAACTTTCTGGCGTAGCGATCGCCTCTGGTGCGCGATTTGTTGTCAGGTTCGCAAATAACTCCTCAAGCTTGCCACCGGCTTCAAAACTCACCACCGGCAGCTTTTCAATCATCTGCGAGTCACCCGTCCCCAGCCGCAGCGCATCTTCCAAGGACAGTTCCATCTGATCTTTGCGACTGGTAAAGAAATTTTGCGCTGCCTTCACATCCTGCGGGCGCAATTCCACCCACTCGCCATTAATTTCTACCAAGGGAGAATTTAATTTCACCAAGCGCTCAAACTCTGCCTTAGACAGATTTTGCCCGCCAATGGTTAATTCCCACTTGAAACTCAGCAGACTCTGCAATCCCAAGCGCTCAGTTTTCTTAATGTTCGGCGTTTCCGCCCGAATGCTTAACCCAAGTCGGCTCGCCCATCCTTCCCGGTTTGATAAACTTGCCGGTAAAATCACCCCCAAACCGCTATCTTCAAACCGCCAAGCCCCACTTTTGAGAAACTCATACGCCTGTAGGGGTGTTAGCCGGCACAACTGGGGAGACGCCTCATCCAAACTCGGTTCAATCGCAGCATTAAGCCGGCAAGCCACACCCAACCCTCGCAGCAGCGTTTCTTGCGGCTGTTCAACAATTCGTCCCTGATAAATAAAGCGTTCAACCGGATGATTCCAAATCGTCTGAGCATCCACCACAAAAGTTGGATCGTCAGCAGCTTGCAAACCATACTGCAATATCCACTCTTTCTCGCCGGCAGTCGGCGGGTGAAGTGAAAAGCAAGTGCGAAATAACTGCTGTCTCGCCAAATGATGCTGCACCGGCACCATCCAAGCCTTGAGTGTCGCTTCCAAACGTTCCGTCGCCATAGCCGGTGCTTTCACCTCAGCAGACTCCAAACCCAACGCTTGTAACCACTCCCGAATCGGCGTTACGAATGCCGGCACACTTTGATTTTTCGCTACCTGTCGCACTTGGGCATCGATGGTACTGTGCAAAAATCCCCACAACAATTCTTGAGGAGTGGTTGGTAAGTTTACTGCTAAAGGGAATTGGGAATTGGGAATTGGGGATTGGGCATTGGGTGTCGTTTCTCTTTCCAATTCTCCATGCCCCATGCCCCATGCCCCATGCCCCTGATAAGTTCGACAAGCAGCCGGCATTTGTTTTAAAAAGCGTTCCAGACGCCCTTGATCGGTGGCGCTGTCTAGTAGAGGTTGCCAGCTTGCAGCAACAGAATTATCAGTATTGTGTTGAAGTGACGGTAAAAATTTACACCTTGCCCGTAAATCTAAACTCCACCTTGCCAAATGTGACCAAAACCGCAAATCCGCCCCTAAAAACGAGTCCTCCTCACTCACACTTCCCAACGGTAATGCCTGCAAAAATTGCATTGCCTCTACAGCGTCTAGACAAAGTCCTTCAACTTGCCAAGGGTAAAGATAAACCGGCATTTCCTCGCTTTCTGTCGGCGTCGCTGCGGAATGCTGAGGCGTTACCTCACCCCTTTCCGAGATCCGCGTTGGAACAGACAACACCAAAGACTGCCACCGGCTGCTTTTTCCCTTTTCCCCGAATCCTTTAATCGCGGTTAATTTTAACGATTTTATAAATTCTGTCAGTTCAGCCGGTGCCATTGCCAAAGGATGAGGTAACACCGCTGCAACTTCTGGGGATTCAGACAGCGTCATTCTGCGCCAGACTTCTCCCCAAATAAATAAACAACCCCCCTGAGGCTGAATTAACCAACTGCCATGTAAAATTGCCATTCGATCTAGAAATCCTTACAGTTCATCTAACACTGACACTGAAAATGTCACTTGCTTTGAGATTCTGCCATTAGCACCTCAAAGATTTGCCCATCCGATCAACTTTCTAAAACTTGAAAATATGATAATTCTTGATTAATTTTTTTAAGAAAATATATTACAGTAATCTTATCAAAATTCAGTATTAATGGTATCAAATCGAACCTTATACGGTCAAAATTATCCGGGAGACATCCTTAATAACAAATTTTAAGAGGGACGGTAGAATCGAGTGATGATTGATGGGTAAATTTAGGCTAAAGCTCTATCTCAGACAGAATATGCCGGCTGGGGGATAGGTGATCAGAAGCTATTAACAAGAACTGTACATACCGGCAACAAGGCAAGAGAAGCCTAGGGAATATCTGAAACCAAACTTCACACAAGCCTGTGGCAACATCTACAGCCCTGGCTTTATTGTACAACCCAACCGGCACCCCAAAGAGAGCGCGGGTTCCACGAGTCGGGGAACAGGTGAAGTTGTGCAAGTCCCAGACAAAGGAAGATTTTCCATCCAAAACCAGACAAGCCGGCTAATTTACACACTTATTAACCTTACGGCAGCACCCCTATATTCAGTGCTACGATTGCCACAGAAAGGAATAGAGAAGGAAAAAGTGTTGCATGAAAGAATTCGACAAGTCGATATCCTTTGATGGACGGGATATTCGGCTGAAGGTTGGCCTACTTGCGCCTCAGGCCGGTGGTTCAGTGTTAATTCAGTCAGGAGACACCGCTGTTTTAGTAACGGCAACCCGCTCAACAGGAAGAGAGGGCATCGATTTTCTGCCCTTGTTAGTAGACTACGAAGAAAGACTTTACGCTGCCGGTCGGATTCCTGGTGGGTTCTTGCGGCGGGAAGGACGTCCCCCCGAAAAAGTGACACTCACCAGCCGTCTAATTGACCGGCCTCTGCGTCCCCTATTCCCAGGTTGGCTGCGCGATGACATTCAGATCGTCGCAACAACGCTGTCGATGGACGCATTAGTGCCGCCGGATGTGCTCGCCGTGACGGGAGCTTCTGTGGCAGTGCTACTCGCTCAAATTCCGTTTAATGGGCCAATGGCAGCCGTGCGGGTTGGGTTAGTGGGAGATGATTTCGTTATCAACCCAACATACCATGAGATTGAAAACGGCGACTTAGATTTAGTCGTCGCCGGCTCCCCAGATGGGGTGATTATGGTGGAAGCCGGTGCGAACCAACTGCCAGAACAGGACATTATCGAAGCCATCGATTTTGGCTATGAAGCTGCCTGTGACTTGATTAAAGCGCAACGAGAGCTAATGGAAGCACTCGGAATTGAGTTGGTTCAGGAAGAACCGCCGGCAGTCGATCCAACGCTGCAAAACTTTATTCACGATCGCGTCAGCGCAGACATCAAAGCCATTTTGTCTCAGTTTGACCTCGACAAAAATGCCCGTGATGCAGCCTTGGATGAAATTAAAGCAACCAAAGTTGTAACGGCGATTGAAGAACTGTCAGAAGACGATCCGTTGCGAGTCGCAGCCACCGCAAACAGCAAAGCCATCAGCACTGTTTTCAAAGATGTCACCAAGCAGCTGATGCGCCGGCAGATCATAGAAGATGGGGTGCGGGTTGACGGTCGCAAACTCGACCAAGTCCGTCCGGTTTCCTGTCAAGTTGGGCTATTGCCGCGACGCGTTCACGGCACCGGCTTATTTAACCGAGGACTCACCCAAGTTATGTCAGTTGTGACGCTGGGAACTCCCGGCGACGCCCAAGATTTGGCAGACGATTTGCACCCGGAAGACGAGAAGCGTTACCTGCACCATTACAACTTCCCTCCCTTCTCCGTGGGTGAAACCAAGCCGATGAGAGCACCCGGACGCCGTGAAATCGGTCACGGTGCCCTAGCCGCCCGAGCCATTACGCCGATTCTGCCGCCGAAGGAAGAATTTCCCTATGTGATTCGGGTGGTGTCGGAAATTCTCTCTTCTAATGGTTCCACCTCAATGGGTTCAGTCTGCGGCTCAACCCTAGCGTTGATGGATGCCGGTGTGCCCCTGCTCAAGCCTGTGAGTGGCGCGGCAATGGGACTGATCAAGGAAGGTGACGAGGTTCGCATCCTCACAGATATTCAGGGCATCGAAGACTTTTTGGGCGACATGGACTTCAAGGTAGCCGGCACCGATACCGGCATTACGGCATTACAGATGGATATGAAAATATCTGGATTGCCGATACAGGTGATCGCCGATGCCATCCACCAAGCCAAGCCGGCGCGGATGCATATCCTAGAAAAAATGCTCAGCACCATTGACAAACCTCGTGAAGAACTGTCACCGTTTGCACCACGCCTGCTGACGATTAAGATTGATCCAGACTTAATCGGTATGATCATTGGGCCGGGTGGTAAGACGATTAAGGGCATTACCGAGGAAACGGGTGCCAAGATTGATATCGAGGACGATGGCACCGTCACAATTTCTGCGATAGAAGGCGAAAAAGCTCAGCGAGCACGCACGATTATCCAGAATATGACGCGCAAGCTGAGTGCCGGCGATGTCTATGTCGGTCACGTCACTCGCATTATCCCCATCGGGGCATTTGTCGAGTTTCTGCCCGGTAAAGAAGGCATGATCCACATTTCCCAGCTAGCTGACTATCGCGTTGGCAAGGTGGAAGATGAGCTTTCTGTCGGCGATGAGGTGATTATAAAAGTGCGAGAAATTGACCAGAAGGGTCGCATCAATCTCACACGCTTGGGGATTCACCCAGATGAGGCGGCGGCAGCACGGGCGGCGGCAGCGAATCCGTAAAACGTCGCTTTTGTTCGGTCGTTTGTCAATAAAACGTTTACCCTGAGCTGTTTGCAGGCTCAGGGTTGGGTTGCCGGCACCGTAGGATTTCCCTGATTATATTCAGAGTTGTCTGAAAAACCAGGAATTAACTTCTGGCCGGCAAAAACCAGCAGCGCTACTAATAACACTGCGATGAGTATGCCCATCGCAATTTTCTGCCAGCGTTGGGGTTGTAAAAGCACTTGTTGCGATTGGTCAGCCTCCGTCGCCGGTGCCGGCACCTTTTGATCTTGGGCTTGAGAAACCATTAGCATCGAATAGGTGCCAACCTCCAGCCCAACTTCGTGACTCCAAGCCAACTCTTCCTGACCGGCTTGCCTAGCGCGAACTTTTACCCGATTAATCTCATCAAACTCTAAATCTGTTAGCTCATTGCGAATCAGTTGCACAACCGCAGAGCGATCTGGCACAAACTCAACGGATTCCAGCAAAACGACCAAACATTCTTCCCCCTGTAGGGAAGTTTGAGCCGTCATGCCTAGAGGTTGCAGTTGGCGGTTGAGCAGGGCCGCAATTGCATTAAGGTCGCCCTGCTGTGCGAGTTCCCGAAAATCCGGCGGTATCATAACAAGCGGCGGGGATGAGCTGTAAACAGAACCTAACTTTGAGAATACCGCACTCGGAGCCTAGCGCCGGCATTTTCCCCAACTTCTCACCCGTTGATTTTTTCCGCCACAAACCGAAAAATCTGCCACTCTCACCCTACTGGCGCTCAAACCAAAAATCTTAAATCTAAAATTGATACGCCCCCAAAAAGCTTTAGACTAAAGGGTGCTATTTATACCGTTCTTAACTAAACTGAATCACCTGTGAGGAAAATCGTTCTTGCCGGCAACTGGAAAATGTACAAAACCCAGGCAGAAGCCTTGGAGTTTTTGCAGGGATTTGTGACGCACCTGGATGAAACCCCAGAAGAAAGAGAAATGATCCTCTGCGTTCCCTTCACAACCTTGGGAAATCTCTCAAAAAATATGCACGGGAGTCGCCTAAGGCTGGGAGCACAGAACGTCCACTGGGAAGACGCCGGTGCTTACACAGGTGAAATTTCTGGCTCCATGCTCACCGAACTTGGCGTGCGTTACGTGATCGTTGGCCACAGCGAACGCCGGCAGTTCTTTGGCGAAACCGATGAAACGGTGAACCGACGTCTGAAAGCCGCCCAGAAACACAAACTCACCCCAATTTTGTGCGTCGGCGAAACCAAGCAACAGCGGGACGGATGGGAAACCGAAACCCATATTATTGGCCAACTGGAAAAAGACCTTGTAGACGTCGATCAAAACAACCTGATCATCGCCTACGAACCGATCTGGGCGATTGGCACCGGCGACACCTGCGAAGCCAAAGAAGCCAATCGAGTGATTGGCTTAATTCGGCAGCAGCTCAGCAATACCGATGTACCGATTCAATATGGCGGATCTGTCAAGCCAGATAATATTGATGAAATCATGGCGCAGCCAGAAATTGACGGCGTTTTGGTGGGAGGCGCAAGTCTCGAACCGGCAAGCTTTGCGCGAATTGTCAATTACAAATAAGGGCGGAGGCAATGCCGGCACCTTTAACCGTTCGGGGACGTACCTTTAATTGGGGAAGTCGCACCTATTTGATGGGTGTTTTGAACGTTACGCCCGATAGCTTTAGCGATGGCGGATCGTTCAACACCCTGGCTGCTGCCGTGGCGCAGGCTCAAGAACTGGCAGATGCCGGTGCAGACATCATTGATGTCGGGGGGCAATCAACCCGTCCCGGTGCGCTTGAGGTGTCTGTTGAGGAAGAAATTGAGCGCGTGGTGCCGGTAGTGCGAGAACTGCGGAAAGCAACCGGCTCAACAGCCTTGAACGAGGTGCCCATTTCTGTTGATACCGCCCGCTCCCAGGTGGCACAGGCAGCCGTTGCAGCCGGCGCAGATATCATCAATGACATCTCCGGTGGCACCTTTGACCCCCAAATGCTGCCTGTGGTGGGGCAATTAGGGGTGCCGGTGATGTTAATGCATATTCGGGGCACTCCCCAAACCATGCAAAAGCTAACAAATTATCAAGATTTGATTGGGGAAATCTCGGAATTTCTCACCCAGCGAATTGATGCTGCCATTGCCGCAGGAATTAAGCGCTCTGGAATTATCATCGATCCCGGCATTGGATTTGCCAAAAATTACGAGCAAAATCTAGAAATTCTCAGACATCTGCCGGTGTTCCAATCCCTCGGCTGCCCTCTTTTAGTTGGCCCTTCCCGTAAAAGCTTTATCGGTCATATTTTAGAGCAACCAGAACCCAAAGCCCGTGTTTGGGGAACCGCTGCCGCCTGTTGCGCCGCCGTTGCCGGTGCTGCCGATATCCTTCGGGTTCATGATGTTCGAGAAATGCGAGATGTCTGCCGCGTTGCTGATGCTATTTATCGAAAATAAAAAAAGCGCTTAAATGCACTTAACTTGATTTAGAACTTGAATTGGCCCCATTGCTTTCAGGAGGACTAATTGTCGAGTTATTTAACAACTCACCCATTGAGGAACCCAAAGGTTCTGAACCCATAAAAACAATTTTTGCATTAGGGCTTTCACTCAATTTTTGATTCGCTTCTACATATCTTTGAGCTACAAGAAACTGCAAAATATCTTTACTATTAGACTGGGATTTGATGGCAGTTGAAAGCAGTTCCATCGCTCGCACAGTGCCCTCAGCCTCCAAAATATCTGCTTGTTTTTTAAATTCCGCCGCTCGTTTTAACTCCATCGCTTCAATGACTTTCGGTGTTGGCGTAATTTCCTGCACCTCAACGCGGGTCACTTTAACACCCCAACGGTCAGTGACATCATCCAACTCTCTCAACATCGCTTTATTAATATCTTTTCTGGAGTAGAAAGTCTTCTGTAAATCCATTTCCCCAATCTCAGAGCGGAGCGTGGTAAGAACCAACTTTCTCAGCGCTTCTTCAATATCTTGAACTTTGTAATAAGCCAATTCTAGTTCTATGACCCGCCAGTAAAGCACCGCATCTATAATCAGCGAAACATTATCTTTGGTAATTGCTTGGCTTGGCTTCAGCTCCAACACTCGTTCGCTGAGTGTGTCTTCTAAAACAACCGTATCGAGGATAGGATTAATAAAGTTGAGACCAGATTCCAGTTTGCGATGGAATTTGCCCAGTCGCTCAACAAGGGCTTCATTTTCTTCACTGATAATTTTCACAGAGCGCACAGTACATCCACCAATAATTGCCACCGCAAGGGGGGTGACGACTGCAAAAAAGTAGTCCATAATCGATGCTCTCGTACTAAGCTAGGCAAAGAATTGCATGGGGTTGCAGCTCTAGTCTAGTGCAGGTAGACAGGAAAAGACTGTACCTAGCCGTAAGAAAACACATCTCAAAAGTGTAAAACTTACGGTTTTTGTAGGAGAGACATCGTGTTAATCACCTCATGCCTGGTGGCCGGCAAGTTAATACACATGAGGGATACCGGCAGTAAACTAATTCTTATACCTTAGTGGTTGAAGAGTCGCGTGAGAGCTGACGCAAAAGGAGACGCCCAGATGGAGAATTGGACAGATCCCATAAAGGCGACTGTAGCAGAAGATGTGTTCGCCAGCGGCGGACAGATGGGTGCCCTGATGCGAGCGCTCGACTGGCCAAGCACAGCCCTTGGGCCGGTGGAAAACTGGACCCAAAGCTGGCGCACAGCCATCAGTATTTGTTTGGCGTCCCGCTTTCCGATGATTCTTTGGTTGGGTACGGATCTGATTGTTTTATATAACGATGCCTACATCCCGATTTTTGGCACCGAGAAACACCCGAAATCTTTGGGCAAGCCTGGACGGGAGGTTTGGCCAGAAGTTTGGCAGATTATTGGACCCATGCTTGAGGGTGTACTCGCAACCGGAGAGGCCACTTGGTCAGACGATCTGTTGCTTGAACTTGATCGCAACGGTTACGTTGAAGAAAGCTACTTCACATTTTCCTATAGTGCGATTCGAGACGATAGAGGAAGCGTCTGCGGAGTCTTTACAGCCGTCAACGAAACCACCAGTCGCGTACTGAGGGAACGCCGGCAGCGCACGTTGCGCGAATTAGCTGCCGGTGCTGCCGAAGCAAAAACTGCTGGGGATGCCTGCTCTATCGCCCTAAAAACACTAGCCGGCAACCCGGCAGACATTCCCTTTGCTTCACTGTATTTGCTCGATGCTGAGCGACACACAGCTCATCTAGCGGGAACAACCGGCTTAACTGCCGCTGCACCGCCCCAAACGATAAACTTATCGACTGATCAAGAATTTCCTAAAAGCTGGCCCTTATTAGCGCAAACACAGACAAACTCAGCAGAACCGGCCTCTCATAATGGGCAAAGCTTGGCCGGCTCAATACACAACCCCTCCCTGGCAATAGACAACTCAACCGTTGTAGTGCCGGTGGCACAACTCGGCCAAAATCAACCCGCCGGCATTTTAGTGGCCGGTATTAGCCCCCGCAGGGCACTTGATGAAGACTATCGAAGTTTCTTTGAGTTGGCAGCCGGCCACATCGCTACAGCCATTGCTAACGCCCGCGCTTACGAAGAAGAACGCAAGCGAGCTGAGGCACTTGCAGAGATTGATCGGGCGAAGACCGCCTTTTTTAACAACGTCAGCCACGAATTTCGCACCCCACTGACGCTGTTACTTGGGCCGGTTGAGGATATTTTGGACGATGCGGAAAAATCACTCTCGCCTAGGTATCGCGAACAGCTCGAAACAGTCCACCGCAATAGCTTACGCTTGCTCAAGCTCGTGAATACCCTGCTAGATTTTTCCCGCCTCGAAGCAGGGCGCGTGCAAGCTGTTTATCAGCCAACTGACTTGGCAACGTTCACCGCAGAACTTGCCAGTGTGTTTCGCTCAGCCATCGAACGAGCCGGTTTGCGCTTCACCGTCAATTGTCCCCCACTTGGTGAACCCGTGTTTGTAGATCGGGAAATGTGGGAGAAAATCGTTTTTAATTTACTCTCAAATGCCTTTAAATTTACGTTTGAAGGCGAAATTGAACTCTCTTTAAAAATAGAGAGTGCGCCATTAAAAATCAAGAATCAAGAAAGCTCCCAACACTCAACTTTCAACCCCCTATTCTCAATTCTTCAGGTGCGCGACACCGGCACCGGCATCTCAGCAGAAGAACTGCCCCATCTTTTCGAGCGCTTCCACCGCGTGCGAGGGGTGACTTCCCGCACCCATGAAGGCACCGGCATCGGGTTAGCCTTAGTGCAAGAACTCGTCCGGCTACATGGCGGCACCGTCGAAGTCAGCAGCCAAGTCGGAGTTGGCACCACGTTCACCGTTTTCATTCCCACCGGCACCAACCATTTGCCGGCAGATCGCATCGGCGGCACCCGTACCCTCATCTCAACCGCCCTCGGTGCCACCCCCTATATCGAAGAAGCCCAGCGCTGGCTGCCGGTACCCGGAGAAAAGCCGCAGAACCCGAACCCATCCCCCTTCCCCCCCTCCGGGGAGCGCATCCTCTTGGCTGATGACAACTCAGATATGCGAGATTATGTCAAGGGATTGCTAGAGCCATATTATGAAGTCGAAGCCGTGGCAGATGGAGCAGCCGCCCTAGCCGCCGCACGCCAGGGCAGTTTTGACTTGATCCTCAGCGACGTGATGATGCCCCGTTTAGATGGATTCGGGCTATTGCGCGAACTGCGTGCCGACTCGCGCACCCAACAAGTGCCGGTGATCCTGCTCTCCGCCCGTTCTGGGGAAGAATCCAGCATTGAAGGACTCGAAGCCGGTGCGGATGACTATCTGATCAAGCCCTTCTCCGCCCGTGAATTACTGGCTCGCGTCCGCGCTCACCTGCAAATGGCAAAACTGCGTCAAGAGGCGACTGGCCGCGAACAGCAGCTACGCACAACAGCCGAAGCAGCACAGCAACAAACCATCAAGATTCTAGAGAGCATTACCGATGGTTTTATCTCCTTAGATCGCCACTGGCGCTACACCTATGTCAACCAGGCAGCCGCAGGAATGGTTGGCAAAACGCGAGAAGAATTGCTTGGCAAGAATATATGGGAGGTATTTCCTGAAGCCGTTGGCGAAATTTTTTATCAGGAATGTCAGCGATCATTCACACAACAAGTCCCCACCGTTTTTGAAGAGTTCTGCTTCTTAAATATATGGTTTGAAAATCGCACGTATCCTTCCCCGGAAGGTCTTTCTATTTATTTTCGCGATATTACAGAACGCAAGCGGACGGAGAAAGAATTGCACCGGCGAGAACAGGAATTTAAAGCAATTGCTGAAAATGCGCCGGATGTCATCGCACGCTTAGATGAAAACTTGCGCTACCTTTACATGAACCAAGCGGTTGAACCCGTGACAGGAATGCCGCCGAACTTCTTCATCGGAAAAACTCTCTGGGAGTTAGGACTGCCAGAGGAAATCCTGGCTAAATGGGAACAGACATTCCGTCAAGTGCTGACAACAGGGCAACAGTGTGTAATTGAGAACAGTTTTC
The DNA here is from genome assembly GCA_019359355.1 of Microcoleus vaginatus WJT46-NPBG5. Taxonomy (GTDB): domain Bacteria; phylum Cyanobacteriota; class Cyanobacteriia; order Cyanobacteriales; family Oscillatoriaceae; genus FACHB-68. The sequence continues at coordinate 159,545 of JAHHHM010000005.1, forward strand.
CCACACCAAGCGGAACCAAATACTATCAATCTCGGATTGTTCCTGAATTTGCCAAGGATGGTTCAACACAATTTTTGTTGAACATCACGCGTGACGTAACTGAATTAAAACAAGCAGAGGCAGCGCTGCGAGAAACCAATCAAAAGCTTGAGACATTAATTCAAGCCTCGCCGGTGGCAATTATTGCCTTGGATGGTCAAGCTAACATTAAAATGTGGAGTCCAGCCGCTGAGAAAATATTTGGCTGGACAGAACAAGAGGTATTAAATCGCCCCGTTCCTTTTGTCCCACCAGAGAAACAGGAAGAATTTCACACCTTGCATGAAATGAAATTGCAAGGACAGCTCGTGTCTGGGATAGAAGTGTGCCGGCAAAACAAATCAGGAGAGAAAATAGAGGTTGCTGTTTGGGGCGCACCGCTGCCTGATGCAGAAGGGAATATTAACAGCACAATGGCTCTGATTGCTGATATAAGCGAGCGTAAAAGAGCTGAAGAAGCACTCCGCAAAGAGCGCGATTTTACCGCTGCGGTACTCGATACCATTGGAAGTTTAGTGGTAGTTCTTGACCGGCAGGGGCGAATCTTCAGCTTTAACCGAGCTTGTGAGCAAACAACAGGATATACATTTAACGAAGTTAAAGGCGTTTATGTCTGGGAAAAGTTCATCCCTCCAGAACAAGTCGAGTCGGTTAAACGCGTATTCCAGAACTTACAAGCCGGTGAGTTACACAACCAATATGACAACGTCTGGTTAACCAAAGACAAGCGCCGCCGGCTGATTGCTTGGTCTAACACCATTCTGCTCGACAGTGCCGGTGAAGTTGAATATATCATCGGCACCGGCATCGACATCACCGAACACCGGCAGGCTGAAGAAGCTCTCAGGAAAAGCGAAGCGCGGTTTCGGCGTTTGGCTGAATCCAACCTGATGGGAATCTTTTTTGCCGACTTTAGCGGCCACATTAGCGACGCCAATGACGCCTTTTTACAGATGCTCGGCTACTCAAAAGAAGAGCTGCACTCAGGCGCTTTACGCTGGGATGTCATGACCCCACCAGAATATCGCCGGCTTGACGAACAAAAAATTTGCGAAATCAAAATATCAGGAAATAGTACACCTTGGGAAAAAGAATATATTCGCAAAGATGGCACTCGCGTCTCCGTTTTGGTGGGCACAGCTTTGCTAGAAGACTCTCAAGAAGATTGTGTTTGCTTTATTGTTGATTTAACAGAACGCAAACGTATGGAAGAAGCCCTGCGATTTGCACTGCAAAAACTTAACTTTCATGTGGAAAATAGTCCGCTAGCAGTGATTGAATGGGATCGAGAATTTCGGGTGAGACGGTGGTCAACCAGTGCGGAAAGACTGTTTGGATGGCAGCCAGATGAAGTGATATTCAAGCATATAAGAGATTGGCCATTTATCTTTGAAGAAGACGTAGAAGCGGTCACCAGTGTCGTGAACCGATTAGTTGACGGTTTAGAAGTTCGCAATATTGCATACAATCGCAACTATAGAAAAAACGGTTCAGTTGTTGTTTGTGAGTGGTATAACTCGGCTCAGTTAGATGAGTCTGGCAAATTAGTCTCCGTGCTGTCTTTAGTGCTAGATGTCACCGAGCGCTCCAGTGCAATCGCTGCTGTGGCACAAGCGAAAGAGCGATTTCGCATTGCCGCAGAATGCGCCAGCGACTTAATTTATGAATGGGAAATCAATAGCCGGCGCGTCGAGTGGTTTGGCAATATTGATGAACATTTAGGATACGCGCCAGGGGAATTTCCAAGAACGTTGGAAGGCTGGAAAAATGTGATTCACCCGGATGATCGACAGCGCGTCATGGCTGCGGTGGAACAGCAGCTTAAAACCGGCGAACCTTTTCTCCAAGAGTACCGCGTACAGCGCCAAGATGGAACTCTCCGGTACTGGATGGATCGGGGCACCCTTTTGTTGGATGAGCGAGGGAATCCCTATAAATGGATCGGAGTGACGACCGACATCACCGAACGCTACCTCGCTCAGGAAAAAATCCTCAAACTCAATCAAGCGCTAGAGCGGCGCGTCAAAGAGCTGCAAACTTTATTAGAAGTGATTCCCATTGGAATCGGAATTGCCGAAGATGCGGACTGTAAAACGATCCGAGTTAACCCGGCTTTTGCAAAACAGTTGAAGATTTCCCCGCAGATGAATGCTTCACTGAGCGCTCCCCCTGAGGAAAAACCTTCAAATTTTAAAGTCTATCAAAACGCACAGGAACTATCCCCAGAGCAACTCCCCATGCAGCAGGCTGCCGCGAATGGGGTAGAGGTTTTGGACGCAGAACTCGACGTCGTCCATGAAGATGGCACAATCGTGAAAGTGCTGGAGTATGCTGCGCCCTTATTTGATGAAGAGGGCAACACGAGAGGGTGCGTTGCGGCATTTTTAGATATCACAGAGCGCAAGCAAACAGAAGAAGCGCTCCGGCTGAGTGAGGAACGTTATCGTTCGCTTGCTGAGGCGCTGCCCCAACTGGTGTGTTTGTCTACTCCCGATGCAGAGATCGAATATTGCAATCAAAGTTGGTTCGATTACACAGGGCTAACTTTGGAGCAGACGAAACAATATGGAGCGCGGCAGATTGTCCATCCCGACGACTTGCGCGCATTCCTTGGGCAGTGGGCGACTTCCCTGAAAACCGGCATTGGCTTCTCGATTGAGTTTCGCTTGAGACGGGCAGATGGAGTTTACCGCAGGCACCAAGGACGCACCGTTCCTATTAAATATCAAGATGACCGCATTCTGGCGTGGTTGGGAACTGCTACGGATACGGAAGACCAAAAACGGGCAGAGGAGCAAGAGCGCTTTCTGGCCGATGCCAGCGCCCTACTGGCTCACTCCCTGGAATATCAAACCACGCTGGAGAGTGTGGCGCGTCTAGCAGTGCCTCGCATTGCCGACTGGTGTGCGATTGATATGGTCGAAAGCGATGGCTCAATTCAATCGCTGGCAGTGGCTCATGTCGAGCCGGCAAAAGTGCAACTGGCCCGCGAACTACAGCAACGCTATCCAATCGATCCGAACGCCCAGTGGGGAATGCCCAATGTTATCCGCACAGGACGCTCGGAACTGTATTCAGACATTCCCGATCAGTTGCTGGTCGCGTCTGCTCACGATGCCGAACATCTGCAAATTCTGCGGGAGTTGGGCCTATACTCAGCGATGGTGGTGCCGCTGATCGCCCGTGGGCGGACGCTGGGGGCGATTACCTTTGTGCTGGAAGGTTCGGATCGCCGGCGCTATCAGCCATCTGACTTGACTCTGGCCGAGGCACTGGCCCACCGTGCGGCTTTTGCCATTCACAACGCCCGTCTCTATCGCGAAGCTCAGGAGGCGAACCGACTCAAAGATGAGTTTCTGGCAACGCTTTCTCATGAACTCCGCACGCCTCTTAATTCAATTCTCGGCTGGACGCAGCTATTGCAAAGCCGGAAGCTCACTGAGGAAAAGGTACGAACGGCTTTGCAAACCATTGAGCGCAATGCCCGATCACAGGCTCAGCTGATTGAAGACCTTCTCGATGTTTCACGCATTATCACCGGCAAGCTGCGCCTGAATGTCCGCCCGATTGAATTGGTGCCGGTGATTGAGGCGGCAATTGATTCGGTGCGCCCAGCAGCGGACGCGAAGGCGATTCGGATTCACTCTGTTCTCGATCCAAATGCCGGCTTGGTTTCCGGCGACTCCGACCGTTTGCAGCAGATCGTTTGGAACTTGCTATCCAATGCGATTAAGTTTACTCCCAGAGGGGGCCGCGTGACGATCACCCTGGAACGCATTAACTCCCACGTTGAAATTAAGGTCAGCGATACAGGTCAAGGAATCAACGCTGAGTTTTTGCCCTTCGTCTTCGACCGCTTCCGCCAAGCAGATGGCTCAACAACTCGGGCGTCTAGCGGGTTGGGGCTAGGGTTGGCAATTGTGCGTCATTTAGCAGAACTGCACGGCGGCAGTGTTCACGCCTACAGTCCGGGCGAGGGTTTAGGATCGACGTTTATGGTGAAGCTGCCGCTGAGGGCTGTTTGCAGTATCACCGACGATCCGGAACGGGTACACCCAACCGTTGATAGTGGGGTTGCGTTCGATCAGGCCCCAGCGCTCGATGGTTTGCGAGTGCTAGTGGTGGATGATGAGCCGGATGCGCGGGATTTTCTCTCTACGGCGTTGCAAGAGTGCGGTGCGCTTGTGAAAACGGCTGGATCGGTTCGGGAGGCAATTGCACAGATTAAACAATTCAACCCGAATGTTTTGGTGAGCGATATTGGAATGCCTCAAGAAGATGGCTATGCTTTGATTCGCCAGGTGAGGGCGCTTGATGCGGAACGGGGGGAGTTTCTGCCGGCTGCGGCGCTGACGGCGTATGCGAGGGAGTCAGACCGCCGGCGGGCTTTGTTGGCAGGATTTCAACTCCATGTGCCCAAACCTGTGAGTCCGGCTGAGCTGGCTGCGGTGGTGGCAAATCTTGCCGGTCGTACTGGGCAGGGTTAGGCGCGTTTGTGGGGGTGAAACAATGGGGTGAGGTTTTTTTCTAATTGCTTTGGCTTGTACGGGAACAAATTCTGCAACGTGAAGCCCCGAATCGTGGTCTTTACCGGCAGTTTACTTTTTCAAGATTCGCAGGCCGGCTGAAGCTTTTATCGCTAGATTTTTACATTATTATATCGATTCGATAGCATATAAGCGAATACTAATTCAATTCAAGATTGTTTGGATAAAAAGTTTATTTGTGGTTAAAGAAGGTAAAAAGTTAAATAAGATTTTTTCTCTGTTTTAATCTACAAATCCTCTCATCCCAGCCAAAAGAGCGAGGCGATTAAAAGATATAAATTGTTTAAATCTCCCCTTGGGTAGATGAAGGTTAGAATAAATATCAAGTAAATGTATAAGAGCGAAGAAATTGAACAAAAAAATATTTGTGGAGATTGTTTATGGCTTCAAATAATCCTTCTAAACCGCCTGAAGCGCTTTCAAAAGACACTCAAAATGTTGCTCAAAGGTTTGAATCTTTGGGAACGGATGAAAAGCTAGCTCTGCTGTATTATATCTACAAAAAAATGGGAGGTTCTATCACCCCAGCCGCTCCAGATGTGGCGCAACCAGAGTTGGCACCCATGCTGCTAGGAGACTTTATTGAGCTGTCTGATGAGGAACAATTGAATATTATGCGTGCAATTGTGAACCGTGATGACACAGACTATTCTCACGCTTACGGTTCTCTAACCCCAAATAATCAGTTGGTAGTCTGGTTTGCTTGGTCGCAAGCGATGGGAGATACGGTTGTAGATATGCCAGGTAATTACCAAGCGACTCCAGCAATCAATGATGTGTTGGGCATAATCGAACGGCTCAACTTTGAGGAGCAAATTACAGTGCTTCGCGAAATCGCAGGAAATATGGGCTACACAAGCATTACACGCGTTACCAGCCAAGAAACCGGCGTCACTCCAAGTCTCTAAGAGAAGGACTAGGGGCTAGGGGCTGCTTAAACGTGAAGTTTTGGAAAAAAGTGAAGTTTGAAAAGAACAAAGAACTTAGAATTCACAACTTATAAAAGTTGTCAAGTGTGAATTCTAGGTTCTTAGTTTTTCCGCAATAAAATGACCGTTGCGGTTGTTCTTTCTCCCCCTTTCTGATCTCTAGCCCCTCTCCGCACGCTTCATTCTTGAGTGCCAACTTGCAACCACCGGCTCAAATTAGCCGGCAATTCTGTACTCAAACGCAGAGGCAGCGCCTCGGTAGATAAGGATCGGGCGTAGGTGGCTGAGAGGAAGGGGGCATAAGTTTGCGCTTCTGGTGTCTGTTGTTTGATGAATGCCAGACTAACGCCTTGCAGCAGTTGGCGCAGGGGTTCTATATCCGCCCCTCTACGTTCTTTGACGATGGAATTTTGGCTACCGGCACGGGTTAGGTTGGCCGGTTCGGTCACACTTAAATGGGTGCCGCCGATGGCTGTTAGGAGATATTTATCACCGGCAAGTTGAGTAAACGGCTGTAGCTGGTGATTAAGCGTCGGCGCGAGTACGTCTTCTGTTGCCGCCAGAATTAAGGTGGGTGTGGTAACTTTGCTAAGGCCGGTTTGACCGAATAAGCGTCCCACAATCGGGTTGAGGGCAATGACTTGCACAACCCGTTCATCTCGTAGCTGCCGGCGGTTGCCGATCAAGTTAGCTGCTGAACATTGCAACCAGTCTGCGGCAGAGTATCCCACCGGGAGTTTATTTTTGCAAAAGTCTCGTAATTCATCTAATTGTAATTCGCCGCCGGCAAGGGCTAAGGCAGTGTAGCCGCCCAAGGAATGACCGATCATACTCACTTGATTGGTGTTGAGTTTGCCCTGCAGCAACCCAGACTGCCGGTTCACTTTGGCTAATTCATCTAGGACAAAGCTAACATCCAAAGGCCGGTTGATAAATTCAGAAGGCGCGAGTAGTTGGCTAGGATCGAGGGTAATGGGGGCACCGGCTTGCCAAGTTACATTGCTGCCGGGATGTTCAAGGGCGGCGACTGTCATGCCGTGGGAGGCAAGATGACGCGCTAAATAGGCCAAAGCTTGGCGATCTGAACCCAATCCGTGAGAGATGAGCACCAGGGGTTGCTGGGTGTCTGCCGGCTGAGGACTGGTGTAAACTTCAACAGGAATGGTACGTCCCCGTTGCCGGTCAGAAAAAGTCAAAGTTTGCTGCCGCACAGGTTGATCGCCGGCTGCTGCTGGGTCTAAATTGGGTAGTGCCGGCTCGTTTTCGACACTCGACTCTTGCTGTAGGTAAGAATCTAGAGCTTTTGTGCCTAAATAGGGAAGGTTGAGTTTGGAAACTGCTGCTACCAGAGCACTCAAATCCACAGTAATGGTTTCCCCTGGCAATGCCCGAAACAGGCTGCTAATGCTGACGTTGTTTGCCTGTCTGGCTGCTAGCATCAAGGCTGCTTCAACTTGCTCAATGCCGATCCCAGGCAAGATTAACCTAACTGCCTGAACAATTCGATCTCCACCGGGAGATTTTAATAGCTCATCTACTAGATCGCTTGCCTGATCGGGGCTAAGTTCCAGACGATCAGATAGCACTCGCCGCACATCCGGGGTTAGCAAATAGGCGATGGGTTGAAGGTTGGTAGAGACTTCGCCCGTCTCGGCGAAACGTTCTAAATCTGCAATTTCTACTGACTGCTGAAAAGGGCCAAGTCGCAGCATGACGCGTTCGGCTGCGGATGCCGGCATGACGGCTGTGCAGATGCCGGTTAGAGCAATACTCCCTACCATGATAGGCATTATTGCCCACGCCGGAAATTTTACCACTGGCTGCTTGAAACGACGTTGGGTTTGAGATACCTTACTATTAGGCCGGTTGAGCTTGCTCATTTGATTAAACGTTCCACTACGCTTGCGCTCTCACAGTGATTTTAACGAATCGATTCCTTAATATTTGTTCCTGCCGGCGCAAGTGGCAAAATAAAAAAATCAGCGTTTTTCTATTCCTTAATCATCAATAAATGCTTGGGGCATCGTACGAGAATGAATGCGGCTTCTACTGCCTGCACCGATGCCGGCTATCTCAGGGAATCTGCCCCCTTTAGGACTCTGCAAAATTGAAAAAGTCTTAAGATATCAGGCGCTACTGTCTAGCCCGCTCAAAGGCGTTATAATGAGCCATTACTTTTTCAAAAAAGATGGTTTACCCTTCCTTACAAGCGCTTACTTAACCGCCGATTTGTACTGAAGGTAAGCCACTGCCCGCCATTGAAGATACGTTAGGGAAATGCATCTACAAAAGGTTTGCTCAACCAACACCGAGCAAGCCCTTACTTGCTATCGCCGATTTTACTAAAGCGACACTTTATTTTATTATGATGCAATCTACGCACTCAACCACCCCAGAGCAAGCTGCTGGTTTCAATCTCCGAAGAATTCTTAAGCCTCTCCGCAAGTTTGTTTCAAACACGTTGTACAACTCGGATCTCTATATGTACTTCGTTTATCCGAAAGTTGAACAACTGAACGTTTTCATAAAAAGCTTATTAAGCCGGCAAGAATTATCTTCTATTACGGTTGTTAATCTTCTCGATTTGGCATCAGAGCACGGTTGGCCGGTAGAAAACTATAATCCTGCAACCATTCAAGAATGTGAAGCATCAAAAACAATTGTAGAAGATAGTTTTGATTTAGTTAAGCAGGGCCGGCTCCGGTTAACTCAATTTCATGAATCGCGGATCTGCCACTCAGTAAAACGAGGCGAATTGTACTACTCCCATCTTTACGGAATGGTGCGTTACCCAATTCGTGAAACATTTACCTGCGAAATGCCGAATGCGATTATTTTAGGTTCCAGTGGATTTGTGATGACACCTGAACTTGAAATGATCTCCCAATCAACCGCAGAATCTGTTGCTCAATTAACAGTTTTGTTGAATTCTCTCTCATCTGCTTCGACGAGTTTTCCTCCTCAGCCAATTCCCGGTAAATATGTTTCCTTGGTAGGCAAATATTCCGCAGCCAATTACGCCCACTGGCTGATGGATTACCTGCCCAGACTAGCGCTTTTAGATCCTTCACAAACAGATTTTAAGGTGATTGTTAATGTCGCTCCCGAAGCCTATCGCCTGGAAAGTTTGGAATTATTGGGAGTTTCTTCAGATAGAATTTTTGAAGTGAAAGAGGAATGCCTTTGTTTTGAAAACTTACTTTTCTGTCACGCAGCCGATAAAATGGGGGTTCCGAAAGCAGTACATTTGTATAAAATGCGAGAGCGCTTGGTAACGGCAGCAACCGGCACTGCTTACCATCCATCCCCAAACCGTCGAATTTATATCTCTCGCGCTAAAGCTTCCCGCAGAATTAGTAATGAAAATGAATTACTCCCCATTCTTCGGGAATATGGTTTTGAGGTAATTAACTGTGAAGATTACAAGTTAGCCGATCAAATTCGCATATTTTCTGAAGCCAACGTGGTTGCCGGCGCTCATGGGGCAGGAATATTTAATCAAATTTTTTGCAATCCGGGTGCGACTGTTATCGAAATATTTAACCGACAGCGCTGGGAACACGCCCCCCGCAAAATTTCGAGTCTTCTAAAACACCGGCATTGGCATATTTTTGGAGAAAATGTTGATCGCGATTGGAACACTCAAGTAGATCCGCAAAAGTTTCAAAAAGTTTTGTCCTACGCGCTTGATGACTGTACCTTCAAAGAAGGATCGTTATATGAAAAAACCTACTAATTTAAAATAAATAAGATCAGGCAGGTGAGATGCCTGCCTGACAAATTCAAACGGATGCCGGTAAGGAAAAGAAACCAGCTTGTGATAAACTTGTTAGAATCATAGCAAACTTGCAATTGTGCGAGTTGTCATTAAATGAGTTAATTATGTCTGCTGCTTTACCCGTTGGATTTCCACAGCCCACTGAGGTTGGTGAGATTGAAGTTAAGCAATATCCTGAGTATCGGGCTGTGACTTACACCCACACAGGGGAAGCACAGCAAGCAACGGGAGTAGCTTTTAATCCGTTGTTTCAACACATCAGCAGCAACCAAATTGCAATGACAACGCCGGTGGAAGCGCGTTATTTAGAAAGTTCGTCGGCAGAAAGTGATTCGCCAAACACGGTAGAAGTTTCTTTTTTATATCCCAATCCCGATATTAATCCTCAACGGATTGATGCGGGTGTGAAGGTGACAGATTATCCAGCTATGACAGTGGTGAGCACCGGCATTCAAGGGGCTTATACGTGGGAAAGTTATCAAACCAATCTGCGCCGGCTGCACGATTGGCTGGCTGAAAACCCGCAGTATCAAGTCGTCGGTTCTCCGCGTCGGTTGCTGTACAATTCACCCATGACGCCAGAATCGATGAAACGCAGCGAAGTCCAAATTCCGATTTTTGGGCAATAAATAAGAAGTCTCTGCCTAGTTTAAAAATTTATATAACTTCTTGTAATGTCACTGCGACATCGTTTAATCCGCCCACAGCCCTGATTGTGCCAGCTCCTGCCGACGTCTTGAGTACGGCAATCGAGAAAATAACTCAAATCGCCGGCTTGGGTGAAAACATGAGGGCGGAGTAGCCAGTGTTCTTTGCTGCTAAAATTGCCGATAAAGATTGAAAAAATATCATTTTCTCTATTTCTCTTGCGATCTCTTCTCCCTAGCCCCTATCCCCTAGCCCCATACTTTAGCCGGTGTTCGGCTAGAAGGCAGAGGTCTGGAATGTAATTTTTAGATATAATTCGCCAGACGTTGCAAAGTATCTTAAGATTATCGTAAGAATTAGACTGCTATAACACCAACTCGCTGACAACAAAGAATTAGGAGGATCATCTATGGCGCTTGTACCTATGCGGCTGCTGCTCGATCACGCGGCTGAGAACGGTTACGGCCTCCCTGCTTATAACGTTAATAACATGGAGCAGATCCAAGCGATCATGCGGGCGGCAGATGAGACAAATAGCCCCGTGATTTTGCAAGCATCTCGCGGCGCTCGCACTTATGCCGGCGAAAACTTCCTGCGCCACCTGATTTTGGCTGCGGTTGAAACCTATCCTCACATTCCCATTGTCATGCACCAGGATCATGGCAATGCTCCCTCCACCTGCTACTCTGCGATGAAAAATGGTTTCACCAGCGTGATGATGGATGGATCTCTGGAGGCGGATGCCAAGACTCCAGCCAGCTTTGAGTACAACGTCAATGTCAGCCGCGAAGTGGTGAAAGTTGCTCACTCCATCGGTGTCAGCGTTGAAGGCGAACTGGGTTGCTTGGGTTCTTTGGAAACCGGCATGGGTGAAGCAGAAGATGGACATGGCGCTGAAGGCGTTTTGTCTCACGATCAACTGCTAACCGATCCCGATCAAGCGGTTGAATTCGTCGAGCAAACCGGCGTGGATGCTCTGGCGGTTGCAATTGGCACCAGCCACGGCGCTTACAAGTTCACCCGTAAGCCGACTGGGGAAATTTTGGCGATCAGCCGCATTGAAGAAATTCACCGCCGCTTGCCCAACACCCACTTGGTGATGCACGGTTCCTCCTCTGTGCCTGAAGATTTGCTGGCTTTAATTAACCAGTACGGCGGTAAAATCCGGGAAACCTACGGCGTGCCGGTTGAAGAAATCCAAAAGGGTATCAAGAGCGGTGTGCGTAAGGTGAATATCGATACCGACAACCGTCTGGCTATCACCGCTGCCGTGCGTGAAGCACTCGCCTCCAAGCCGGAAGAATTTGACCCCCGCCACTTCCTGAAGCCTTCTATCAAGTATATGCAGAAGGTTTGTGCAGACCGCTATCAGTCTTTTGGCGCTGCCGGTCATGGTACAAAGGTCAAGCAAGTGTCTCTCGAAGACTTTGCGGCTAAGTATGCTAAGGGCGAATTGAATTCTGCTGCTAAGAAGGCTGTGACTGCCTAATTAAATTTTGAAAGGCTGATTGTCAGGAAATCATAAGTCATTTGTCTCCGTAAAAGACAAATGACTCATGAATAACAACAATCTAAAATCTAAAATTGCTCTCCGGGTGGCTATGTAGCTGCCCGGTTTTTGCTTTTCTGGGAGTGCCGGTGGCGCATCGCAAATGCGAGGTTTCGGGTTAGCCAGCTTTCAAGGGCAGGGCAGACAGCCAGCGAGGTAGAGGGTATTGGAGAATCTCTGGAAAGCCGGTTATCTTGTTGAATATTATGACAACAGTTTTGTTTTAAGAAGACAGCAAGTGGCTCAGCACACGGTAGGGGCTATGGTTACACTTCCAGGCTATCGCGTCACTGAAAAAATTTACGACGGTTCCAGAACTCTAGTTTATCGAGCGCTGCGCGATTCAGACCGAACACCCGTGGTGATCAAACTGCTTAAGACAGACTATCCCACTTTTACTGAACTCGTGCAGTTTCGCAATCAGTACACGATTGCTAAAAATCTTAACTTACCAGGGATTGTTCAACCGATTAGCCTGGAAAGTTACCGCAATAGTTTTGCCCTAGTTATGGAAGATTTTGGGGGCATCTCCCTCAAAGAATATGTGACCCATTTAAGGGAAAACTGTCCTTCAAACAGTTTTCCAAATCAGGCTAACGATTGCGCGTTGTCCCTACCAATGGGTGAGTTTCTCAACATTTCAGTTGCAATTGTGCGAACGCTAGAAGGACTTTATCACAACCGAATTATTCATAAAGATATTAAACCTCAAAATATCTTAATTAATCCAGAAACTCAGCAAGTAAAAATCATTGACTTCAGCATTTCCTCTCTCTTACCTAGAGAAACGCAGGAAATCCAAAATCCTAATGTTTTGGAAGGGACACTCGCTTATATGTCTCCTGAACAGACCGGGAGAATGAATCGCGGCATCGATTACCGCACAGATTTTTATTCGCTAGGAGTGACATTCTATGAATTGCTGAGCGGGCAACTTCCCTTCCCATCTAGCGATCCGATGGAGTTAGTTCACTGCCACATCGCTCGTCAGCCGGCACCGGCAATTGAGCTAAATCCTGCCATTCCTCAAATGGTGAATGACATCATTATGAAGTTAATGGCAAAAACGGCTGAAGAACGCTATCAAAGCGCCTTTGGTCTGCGCTACGACTTAGAAATTTGTTTGCAGCAATGGGAAAGTGCCGGCAGTATTAATCACTTTACCTTAGGACAGCGGGATATCTCTGACCGCTTCTTCATTTCCGAACAACTTTATGGCAGGGAAGCTGAAGTCAAGGCTTTGTTAGCCGCCTTCGAGCGGGTTAGTCAAGGCACTACGGAAATGATGTTAGTTGCCGGCTTTTCTGGAATTGGGAAAACAGCGGTCGTTAATGAAGTTCACAAACCGATTGTCCGGCAACGGGGTTATTTTATCTCTGGTAAATTTGATCAGTTTAAGCGTAATATTCCTTTCTCTGCTTTAGTGCAAGCCTTTCAAAATTTGATGGGTCAATTATTAACAGAAAGCACGGGATCTCTGCAAGAATGGAAAGCAAAAATTTTGTCAGCTTTGGGAGAGAATGCTCAGGTTATTATTGATGTTATCCCACAACTAGAGAAGATTATCGGCCAGCAGCCGGCTTTGCCAGAACTCGCGCCGGCAGCCGCCCAAAACCGATTTAATTTGCTATTTGGGAAATTCATTCGGATATTTACCATCAAAGAACACCCACTTGTGATTTTTTTAGATGACTTGCAGTGGGCTGATTCTGCTTCTTTGAAATTAATGCAATTGTTGATGACTGAAGCAATGGCAGGCGGGACGCCGGTTTCACAACATTTGTTAGTAATAGGAGCTTATCGGGATAATGAAGTCAGTCCCGCACATCCCTTAATGCTGACTTTAGAAGAGATGCGCTCTGCCGGCGCTAAAGTTAATCAAATTACCCTAGCGCCTCTAGATGGGAATCATATAAACTGCCTGATTGCCGATACCCTGAGTTGCCCATCTGAACGGGCACTTCCTTTAACAGAACTGGTTTTAAATCAGACTAAAGGCAACCCTTTCTTTACCAATCAATTTCTTAAATCTTTGTATCAGGATGGGCTAATTTCTTTTGATTTTAATTACGGTTACTGGCAGTGCGATATAGCCAAGGTTACGGCGCTGACTGTGAGCGACGACGTGGTTGAGTTTATGGCGCTTCAGTTAAAAAAGCTGCCAGACGCGACCCAAGCTGTATTGAAACTAGCAGCCTGTATTGGCAACTCGTTTGACTTAGCAACTTTGGCAATTGTGCGGGAAAAGTCGCTAGTAGAAACAGCAACGGACTTGTGGAAAGCGCTGCAAGAAGGGTTAGTCTTGCCGATCAGCGAAGTTTACAAATTTTTTCAGGAAACTGAGAACATACCAGCTTTGGCAGCTATAAATTTAAAAGATAATTTATCAGATGGATCAGATACAGAATCCAGGGGTGCGGTTCTCTATAAATTTCTTCATGACCGAGTCCAGCAAGCGGCTTATTTTCTTATTCCTGAAACTGAGAAACAGGCGACTCACCTAAAAATTGGGCAACTGCTGTTGAGCGGTACGCCTGTGAAAGAACAAGAAGAGAAAATATTTGATATTGTCAACCAGTTAAATATTGGGGCGGTATTAATTAGCGATCAAAAAAAACGAGATGAATTAGCTCAGTTGAATTTGATTGCCGGTCGTAAAGCGAAGGCTTCTACTGCTTATAACGCTGCTGTTAGGTATTTAACTGCGGCAATAGAATTACTAGCAGCAGATAGCTGGGAAAGTCAGTATGAACTAACATTAGCGCTCTATGTGGAAGCGGCAGAAGCAGCTTACCTCAACACGGACTTTGAGGGGATGGAGCAATTAGTTCAGAGCGTGCTGCAAAAAGCTAAAACGGTATTAGACCGGGTAAAAGTTTATGAAGTAAAAATGCTAGCTTGTGTTGCACGAAATCAACTGATAGAAACGGTAAAGATTGGATTACAGGTGTTGAAACTTTTAAAAGTGAATTTACCTGAAAATCCAACCAAACTCAATGTGATTTTGGGTTTATTGAAGACAAAGCGGGCTTTGTTTGGAAAACGGATCGAGGACTTAATTAACCTGCCGGAAATGACCGATCCCATTAAGCTCGCAGCAATGAGGATTCTATCAACGGCATCGACTTCTGCCTATTTTGCTGTCCCTACGCTGTTGCCGCTAATTGTTTTTAAACAGATCAATTTATCTCTCAAATATGGGAATGCTTCTTCTTCTGCCTATGCTTATGTGGGTTACGGGCTTGTTCTCTGCGGCGTTGTGGGCGATATTGAAGCCGGCTTTAAATTTGGTCAGCTTGCTTTAAATATATTGGCACGGTTCAACGCGATAGAATTAAAAGCTAGAATTTTCCAAATCGTTAATAGCTTTATCACCCATTGGAAGAAGGCAGTGAATGAAACATTGCCCCCCTTGCTAGAAGCTTATCAAAGTGGGCTGGAAACCGGCGATTTACAGTATGCTGCTTATTCGGCTTATGTTTACTGCTCCCGTGCTTATTTTAGTGGCCGGGATTTAGCGGTTTTTGAAAAAGAGATCGCGTCCTACAATGAAGCAATCTATCAACTCAAACAGGCAACTGCTCTTAACTACAACCAAATTTACGAGCAGGTTGTCTTAAACTTAACAAATTCCTCTGAAACTCCTTGGCGCTTAATGGGTAAAAGTTACAACGAGGAAACGAGGTTGCCGCTTCATCAGCAAGCAAATGATAGCACCGCCATGTGCGTGCTATATCTCAATAAACTTATTTTATGCTATTTATTTTCTGAATACCGGCAAGCATTTGATAATGCCATTCTGGCAGAAAAATATATCGGAGGCGTTACCTCCACGATGCCGTATACGGTTTTTCACTTATACGATTCTTTGGCTCGAATTAGCATATTAAATGAAACCCCGAAATCCGAAAGAAAGCGTCTTTGGCAAAAGGTGAACGCCAACCAAAAAAAGATGAAAAAGTGGGCGCATCATGCCCCAATGAATTATTTGCATAAATTTTATTTAGTAGAGGCAGAGCGCTGCCGGTTTCTCAGACGAAATGTGGAAGCAATGGACTATTATGATCGCGCCATTACTCTTGCGAAAGAACATCAGTATATCAATGAAGAAGCGCTGGCTAACGAACTCGCAGCCAAATTTTATTTCTCACAAGGCAAAGAAAAGCTAGCACAAGTTTATTTAACTGATGCTTATTACTGCTATGCACGCTGGGGAGCTAAGGCAAAAATTGAAGACTTAGAAAAACGCTATCCTCAATTACTTGGCTTTATTCTTAATCGGAAAACAACTTTAAATAAAGGCGAGACAGTCTCTCAAATGACGGTAGGAACAATTAGCTCCTCCGGCACAGGTGTTTCAGAAGCTTTGGATCTCGCAACTGTTATTAAAGCCTCCCAAGCTCTCGCTAAGGAAATTCAACTCGATAACTTGCTTTCAAGTTTAATGCAAGTTGCTATCGAAAATGCCGGCGCTGAAAAAGGCGCTCTCATTCTGCAAAAATCCGGAGAGTTTTTGATAGAAGCGCAGGGAATTTGTGGACAATCTTTAGAAGCGAATTTAGCTGACCAGGTAAAGTCGGCAACAGACAGCGCACAGGCAAAATCTACTCTAAGTGTACTGCAATCAATTCCCCTTGAATCTTGCCAAGAAATTCCGATTGCGCTGATCAATTATGTTTCGCGCACTCAAGAAACGCTGGTACTTGATAATGCGGCAATAGAGAAAAATTTTGCAGCCGATCCTTATATCATAGAACATCAACCCAAATCAGTTTTATGCGTTCCTATTTTAACTCAAAATAAATTAATTGGGATTCTTTACTTAGAAAACAATTTAACAACGGGTGCCTTTACTCCTGACAGATTGGAAGTGTTAAAAATCTTATCTTCTCAAGCTGCAATCTCTATTGAAAATGCTCAACTTTATTTAGCTGTTAAGGAAAGCGAGAGCCGGCTGACTCAATTTTTAGAAGCGCTGCCGGTGGGGGTGGGAATACTGGATGCCGGTGGCAAAGTTTACTATACGAACCGCACGGCTCAGCAACTATTGGGTAAAGGCGTCATCCCGGAAACTACCAGTGAGCAAATCCCTGAAGTTTATAAAATTTGTATCGCCGGCACCAATCAGCAATATCCTGCTGAGCGTTTAGCTGTTGTGCGTGCCTTAAAAGGCGAAAGTGTCACCAATGCTGATATGGAAATTCATCAAGGCGATAAAATTATTCCCTTAGAAACTTGGGGAACCCCTATTTATGATGAAAAGGGAAATATTTCCTATGCGATTGTGGCATTTCAAGACATTACAGAACGCAAAAAAGCAGAAGCCGAGCGAGCAAGATTTACTGAGGAACTTGCTCAACTGAATGATGATTTGAAACAAGCGCTAGATGTTGAATTAGAATTAACCGATGCAGCGGGACGTTTTGTGCCCAATGAATTTTTATCTTTTCTGGGATATGAAAGTATTGTTGATGCGAAATTAGGCGATGCGGTGCAGAAGGAAATGTCAGTTTTATTTTCTGATATTCGAGATTTCACAACCTTGTCAGAAAGTATGACTCCAGAAAATAATTTTAAATTTATCAATTCCTATCTTTCTCGCATGGAGCCGGCAATTATTGAAAATAATGGATTTATTGATAAATATATTGGTGATGCAATTATGGCTCTGTTTAGCGGCGGAGCAGATGATGCGGTGAAAGCAGCGATCTCTATGCTGCGCCGGCTTGTCGAATACAATCAACATCGGACATCAGCTGGTTATCTACCCATTCAAATTGGAATTGGCATCAACACCGGCTCTTTGATGTTGGGAACGGTTGGAGGACAAAACCGGATGGATGGCACGGTAATTGGAGATGCGGTGAATTTAGCTTCTCGGATTGAGGGACTAACCAAAAATTATGGAGTCTCGTTATTAATCACTCACCATACTTTTATGAGTTTAGAAAATCCTGCTGATTATTGCTTTCGCGTCATTGATCGGGTAAAAGTTAAGGGCAAATCAGAAATGGTGTCAGTTTTTGAAATTTTTGATGCCGATGCGCCTGAAATTAAAGAAGCGAAGTTAGCGACAAAAACAGTGTTTGAACAAGCTTTGTTATTTTACTATTTGCAAAATTTTAGTGAGGCGGCACAATCTTTTGAAGATTGCTTGCGGATGAATCCAATGGATAAGGTGATTAAAATATATTTGGATCGGTGCCGGCAGCAGATGGGTTAGGGTTTTATTCAGGGATTTTTGGATGAAGATTTTTTAACCACAGATGCACACAGATGGATTAGGGTTTGGATATTGAGATCATTTGTTAATTGGAGATTTGGTAAGGGGTTTAGTGACTTTTAGTTTTCTTGAGTAACTTCTACATAAATATGCTCTAAGCGCACTGGCATTCGGGTGATTGAATCGAGAGGAATTCCATCAAATCGAGCGAGAATTTCTTTAAGTTCTAATTGTTCGGGTAACCAAAAAGCGAGATCATTGCCATAGCGCCGGCAGGTAAACCCCCACTCCTTTGCACGCGCGATTGCAGCGTCTTCATCAGGGGTTTGCACTGTAACAATTTCCTGCGCGGGAATTCGCTGTCGCAATTCTTCTAAACTTCCCTCTGCTAAGATTTTCCCGCCTTTAAGAATGCCAATGCGTTGACAAAGCCGCTCGGCTTCATCTAATAAATGAGTCGTCAGTAATACGGTAATTCCTTGACTTTTTAAACGCCGAATTAAATCCCAAATTTCGTAACGCGCTTCAATATCTAAACCTGTTGTTGGTTCATCGAGAATGACTAATTTAGGGTTGTGGACTAAGGCAAGTGCAATATTGAGCCGGCGCTTCATTCCCCCACTCAGCGTTTCCACCGGACTTTTTGCCCTATCTGCTAAACCTACGGCTTCTAAACAAGCTTTGACTTGTTGACGCCGGCTCTCAGTTTTTATGCCATAAATTTTAGCAAAAAAATTTAAATTTTCTTCACAACTTAAGCTTTTATAAAGCAAGTTTTCTTGAGGCGCGACGCCGATTAGTAATTTTGTTGCTTCAGAAGCCGGTAAATTATTAATTAAAATTGAACCCCTATCCGCTTGCAGCAGATTACACAGAATATTAATCGTTGTCGTTTTACCGGCACCATTTGGCCCTAACAGCCCATAAATTTCTCCCGGTAAAATATGCAGCGTCAAATCCTGAAGAACTTTTCGCTTTCCGTAAGACTTACATAAATTCTGAATTTGCAGCACTATCTTATCCTTACCTTAATTACCCTGCCCCATACCCTAGGCCCCATGCCCAATTAATCACAATCTTCTCTCAACACTCAACATTCGCCGGTAAGATAGCCATCCCCCTCCGATCATCAACACAGCAAACACACATAAAAACCAAAAATGTCCAGCAATTTCTTCTAACCCATCACCGCCGGCAGCTACACCCAACAGTGCCTCATTCATGTGATAAATCGGATTAAAATTGGCGATTTTGAGCAATTTATCTGGAAACAAAGATGACGGTAAAAACGCACCTCCTAAAATTAATAAAGGCACCCCAAACGTCGCCACCAAAGCATTTACATCTTCAGTTCGCCGCGCAAATTGTGTGCCCAGAATAAACCCAACTCCCACATAGGAAATTATACTGAGTAAAATAATGATTGATCCCAAGAGAAGTGAACCCTGAAATTGAGCTTGCCAAAATGCTGCAATCGTGTACACCAAAAGCGTTTGACCCATCGCAATGCAACTGTGAGCAACAAAAATGCCTAAAAAGTACGAAGTGCCGCTGAGGGGAGAGATAAACAAGCGCTTGAGCGTATGCTGTTCACGTTCTGCCACCACAGTTGACACAGTGCCTCCAAGGCAACTGAAAAACAGCGCAGCGCCTACCAGCGTTGACGGCGCGGCACTTTCAAAAGCCTGAGCCATTGACAGCTTGGCTCGTTCTGCCAGAATAAAACCGTTAAGTAGCAGCACAGAAACCGGAAAAATCGCCCAAAAAATCAAACTGCGTCGCCGGCGCAACAGTTCTATTAGGATGCGTTGGGCGACGGCAAGGGTTTCACGCCAGTATTTCATGTGAGGAGTTAGCTAAGTCGTTCATGAGTCAATTATCAAGGTACGCGCTATCGCACCCAATCTCCCGACGCACCCTATTTAAGATGTTTGGTGTCGGTGCCGCTGCCGGCTTGGTGGGCTACTCCCGCTTCTCAAAACCCCAACCGGCGGTATTTCAGCAAGATACCCTAGATTTGCCGCGCTGGGTGAATCGTCCCAAGAGTGTTGTTGTGGTTGGCGCTGGGCTGGCTGGGCTGGCTTGCGCCTATGAACTCAGCCAGAGAGGGTTTAAGGTGACGCTGCTAGAGCGATCTCCCCAACTAGGGGGCAAAATCGCCAGTTGGCCCATTGAGGCTGCCGGTGAAACGTTTATGATGGAGCATGGCTTCCACGGCTTTTTCCCTCAATATTACAACTTAAAAAGCCTTGTAGAAGAACTCAGCATTACTGAAAATTTTGTTGATTTGAAGATGTACTCGGTGGTTTTCCGAGATAATAAATACCAGCCAGAAGTCTTTCGTCCCAGCCGTTCGGCCTTTCCTTGGAATATTGTTGATTTAGCCGTTTCTTCTCCCAACCGGCTGCGTTGGGGAATTAATCTTACTAAGCCGGCACACTGGCAAGTTTTTCGAGCGATTGCCGGTTTTAATCCCCAAAAAACCTTCCAACGTCTCGATAATTTATCGGTTGCTGATTGGGTTGAGAAAGATTTTCCTCAAGGGTTATATGACTTGTATTTTCTCCCCTTTGCCAAATCGAGTTTGAATGCGCCGGATCAAATGAGTGTTGGGGAATTAATGCAGTTTTTCCACTTCTACTTTTTTGGCAATCCAGAAGGCTTAGCTTTCAACGGAACCAAGCAAGATATGGGCACTTCGCTAGTACAGCCAATTGCTAATGCAATTAAACAGCAAGAAGGCGAAATTATCACCGGCGCTACTGTGAGCGACATTCACTGGAAGGAAGGGCAAATCGACTCCATTAGCTATAACACCGGCACCGCTGGAAATTCTGTTCCTTTTTGGGCAAATCGCAACATCTTGCTAGCCGATGGACAGATGGAATATTACGGTGCCGGCGACCGAGTTTTTGCTGCCAAAGTTAAAAGTAAAGAAGCCATTTCTCTCACCTGCACCCACCAAGGTTGTACCGTTCAACCTCAAGCAGATGGGAAATTTCACTGTCCCTGTCACGGTGCCATTTTTGATAGTGATGGGAAGGTAATAAAAGGGCCGGCAGAGCAAGATTTGCCACGATTTAAGGTTGTGGAACGCGAGGAAGAGCGTGTGCAGTTAGTCGCAACCAAGAACCCTAAACTTCCCGTTAATAACGAAAAAACCATTCAAGCAGATTACTATGTTTTAGCAACCGATGTACCCGGAGTGCAACATTTGTTCACGCGAATGACAGGTGAGGTGAATCAGCCGGTACGGAATCAGGTGGAAAAATTAGCCATTGCCGATCCATTTGCAGTCGCACGTTTCTGGTTTGATCGTGATTTTGAATGGGAACATAGCTGGTTTACATCCTTATCCGGTTATCAGCTAACTGATAGCATCACGCTTTACCACAAAATTCAGGAACAATTTATCGAATGGCATCAAAAAACCGGCGGTAGTGTCGTAGAGTTACACGCTTACTGCTACAAAGAAAAAGAATTTCCCACTCAGCAAACCTTACTCGCTACATTTGAACAAGAATTGTATCAAATCGTGCCGGTGCTTAAAGAAGCCAAACTATTGCATCAAGAATTAGTCAATCAAAAGAACTTCTCCGGCTATCCACCTGGAAGTTATGCCGAACGCCCAGAAACCAGCACAGAAGTTGCTAATTTAATTTTTGCCGGTGATTGGGTCAAAATGCCATTTCCTTCGGGCTTAATGGAACGCGCCGTCAGCAGTGGCTTACTAGCAGCAAACGCCATTTTACATCAAGAAAATTTACAGCGAAGAACCCTTTTATCCGTAAATCCAGAAGGAGTATTGCAAATTTGAGAGTCATTTCCCATTAAACACTAAAGCCGCCAACCCTACTCAAGATCCATCCAGACTTCATCTGCGTTTATCTGCGGACGCAGGTGGAACTTGAATGACGAGCGTAGCACATTCCAGTTTCACCTGCGGAATCTGCGGTTAAAAAATCAAAATCAATTCATCACAATGCTTATGCCCATTCCTTCCTCAATCGCCCAAAAACAGAATATCCGACAGCTAGAAATTAACCCAAATCACTGGTATGTTGTCGCCCTTAGCAAAGAAGTTAAAACCCAGCCGGTAGGCGTGACTCTTTGGAATCAGCCCATTGTTTTATTTCGAGATAATGCCGGCATCATTCACGCCCTAGAAGATCGCTGCCCTCACCGGCACGTTAAACTTAGCCACGGTCAGATGATCAACAACCACATAGAATGTGCTTACCACGGATGGCGATTTAAGTCAAATGGTGAATGTGCCACAGTCCCCTATTTAGCAGAAAACCAAAAATTACCAACTTGTAAAATTCGCCCCTATCCTGTCAAAGAGCAAAACGGGTTTATTTGGATTTTTACTGGAGATGAAACCCTTGCAGAAAAAGTTTCTCCTTTAGATATTCCAGAGTGGGATCACCTTAATTACATCGCCACCGTTTCTATTATAAATTGCAACGCTCATTACTCTTTCTTAATAGAAAATCTGATGGATATGTATCACGGACATTTACATCAAGATTGGCAAGCTTGGACAGCAGCAGTTCTCAAAAATATCGAAGAAGATGAAACCCGCGTAACCGCCCACTATCAAGCCCAAAGCTATTACAAAATTGATAAAATCTGGTCAATTTCTCAGCTATTTATTCCTGCACTACGCCGGCTTCACCCCGAACCCTTGGATGTCAGCTACATTTACCCCCATTGGGTATCAACATTAGGACAAGACTTTAAAATATACTGTTTACTTTGCCCAGTCAGTCAAACAGCAACTCGCGCTTATTTAATTCATTTCACATCTTTAAATGCCTTTTGGCGATTGCACAAGCTACCAGTCGCATTTCGCCGGCTTGTGAAAGATAGTCTTTTCGGTTCAGCCCAAAAATTACTTGATGGATTAGTGCGTCAAGATGTGCAAATGATTGAGGAGGAACAGCAGGCATATATTAATAATCCGGACATCCGGGGTTATGAATTGAATCCTGCTTTAGTTAGTGTTCAACGACTCATGCAAAGTCAAATACAAAGAATAGAGTGAATACCGGCATCACCAACTTTCTTGTAATCTCTAATTAACCTCTTTCTGGATTGCCCTTAAATGCCACCCATTGCCTGTTTAAAATATTAAATCTCACAAACCCAATACAAGCTGTAATTCCTGTTCGGGTTTAGCATCAGCCGGCAACGGTTCCGGGTGTTCCTGAACAGCAGAACAGTAACGAGAATACGTGCAGCGATCACATTGCTTACCCGGTGCCGGTTTCCACTCGCAGTCTGTCCGCAACCGCATAGCAATTTCACTGATCGTTTCCTCCACCATTTGCTTATGATCGGGAGTTGCATCAAAGCTAACTTTATCGCCGGTTCGCAAATAAAGCAAACTCAAACGTCTTAAGCTTTGCTTATAAGCTTGTTCTAGTGCTAAATAGTACAAGCCAATTTGTAAATCGACTTGTGAGGGGTCAAGTTCCTTAACTTCCTTGGTCGATTTGTAGTCGATTAACTCTAAACCCTCATCCAGCCAATCCAGGCGATCATACCGGCCTGTGAGGATGAATTCTACATTGTAGGCCGGCAGACGCGCTTTGATTTTTCCCTCAACTGCCAGCGGTTTGCGAATCGCCGTCTCATTTGCAATAAAACAATCGTAGTAATGTTCAAGAATTTCTTGACCTTCCTCAATTTGGGAAAGACTTAATCCAGTTTGGTGTTCACTCCAACAAAAATCAATCCAATCTCTATCTGGTTTTGCATCTAAATAGTGCCAGTTCCCGTAAATTTTAGCTAAAGCCTTATGCAGCGCTGTTCCCAATGCAGTTGAACCGAAAAACCCTGGAGAAGGAATCCCGCGTTCGTATTTGAAATAATAAGCTTGAGCGCACCGCTGATAGGCTTGCAGTTTAGATGCAGATAATTGGTAAGCCATGAATTCTTGGCCCCTGACGTGCTGTCAGAACTTGTCTCATACAGACAATTGTAAGAGTTCATCGGGAAATTAAAGCTTAAAGAAAGAAGAAAATCTTTATTCGCCGGCAAGATCTAAAATTCGCTGCCAATACTCATCCTTAACCGGCATCACCGAAAGCCGTGAAATCCGCAACAAATCAAACCCTTCAAAATAACTATCTATCTTGATTTGTGCAAGTGTCACAGGTTGCGGCACCCGTCGCACAGGGCGTACCTCCACCACCACCCGCTGAGGATCATTTAATGCCGGATCGGGATAAGGCTGGCTGCTAACTACAGCAATTCCCACAACTTGCCGTTCCTTGCCGGTGTGATAAAACAGCGCCAAATCGCCACCGCTCATTGTCCGCATATACTTAAGAGCGAGAGCATTCTTTACCCCATCCCAAATGCCCTTCCCATCGCGCTCTAAATCGGTGTATGAGTAATCGTTAGGCTCACTTTTTAACAGCCAATACGCCACCAGCCACGCTCCTTAAGATTTTATCTAATTTAGGGGCAAGAATTTTTGAGTAAATTTCCCTGCTTGTGAAAGTTTATGAGATGACAGGGCTTGCCGGCAAACCCCCATCTAAAATCTCATCCCTAAAACTGATAAGGTTTCCAAAAATGTAACCAGTGAAACTTTCTGGATAGAGCATTGGCAAAGTAGAAATATACCTTTGAGCCGGCCAGAACAACTTAGGATCGTTTTTAGTGAGGAGAATTAAGTTTATGCAACGTTTCGTCCCTAGTTTTAGGATCGATGCTGGAAACCTATTGCGAGTTTTACCTTTAGCGATGAGTTTAATCAGTTTAACTTTAGCCGCGCCGGCAATGGCTCAAGAGCAGTTACCGAGAACCCTCACCGTCACCGGGCGAGGCATAGAATCGATTCCCACAACCCTAACTCAAGTAAATTTGGGGGTGGAAGTGCAAGGAAAAACGGCAGCCGAGGTCCAGCAAGAAGTCGCGCAGCGGTCATCTGCTGTAATAGAGCTGTTAAAATCACGCAACGTCGAGAAATTGGAAACCACCGGCATCAGTCTCAACCCCGTCTACAGCTACGAAGACAATGTGCAGCGACTCACCGGATATGCCGGCACCAATACCGTCAGCTTTCGCCTAGATACTCCCTCAGCCGGTTCCTTGCTGGATGAAGCCGTCAAAGCCGGTGCCACACGCATTGATGGAATCAGTTTTGTCGCCGCCGACAGTGCCATTGCAGCGGCTCAAAAACAAGCCCTGCGAGAAGCCGTTGAAGAAGCCAACCAGCAAGCAGACGCTGTTTTGAGCGCACTGAACTTCACAAAGCGAGAAGTGGTCGGCATCCAAATCAATGATGCCGCCCCCCCTCAACCCCCGATCATCAATTATGCTGTTCAGGCAGAACGGGCTGATAAAGCAGCCTCAACGCCAGTGATTGCAGGTGAACAGAAAGTCGAGGCATCCGTTACCCTGCAAATTCGCTACTAAAGCAGCAGCCGGTTGTCATGCAAGACGCCGGCACTTTACTTAAAAGCTAACCCGTTAGAACTCCCCATCGCCATAGCCACCCCCCGCCCCAGAGTTTGCCATACCCGCGCTATTATCGTTTTTGGAACCCAGCAGATCCATTCGCTCAACCTTAATCACGGGTGAGGAGCGATTTGCCCCGCTATTTCTATCACTCCAAGAATCGAACTTCAAAGAACCAGTGACTCCAATCAAACTGCCCTTGCGGACGTAGTTGGCAGCCACCTCTGCCGTTTTGCCCCACAGCTCAAGGGTGAACCAATCAGGTTCATCAGTCTTAGAACTCGCACGTCTCACAGCTAGTGTCAATCTACACTTAACGCTACCGGACTCGAAATACTTAACATCAGGGTCGCCGCCCACTCGGCCAACCAAGGTTACAACATTGAGACTCATAATCGTCTAAGTAATGAAATGCTAATGCACTGATCGTAGCTGAGGAGAGGCACAGGTAGTTTTGCACTCTAGGTAAATGTAACAGCTTGCCGGCGTTACCCTAGTGGGTTTCTGCCAGAAACGCACCGCCAAAATTGACTTTAAAATACCGCTACAATTTCAGCACCAGACAGCTAAGATAACAGCAGCCACCTAAAAGCGACTTTAAACTTTACCCGGATGACCTACATCACACGCAGGATTATACCTTATAGCTTCTGGGTCTTTTGAGTCGAAGAATTTATCCACTTGACTAGACTCAGGATAAAAAACGTAATAAAATCCAGCACGACTACACTATAGTCGCACACAGAAGCATTTCATTTTGGGGGCGTAGAAACTTGTGGGTCTGTTTAGTCGTTTCAATAATCGCTTTTCCTTATCTAGGGATATGGGTATCGACCTTGGTACCGCCAACACCCTAGTTTATGTATCCGGTAAAGGTATTGTTCTCCAAGAACCCTCTGTAGTTGCCATTGACCAAAACCTAAAAGTGCCACTGGCAGTCGGAGAAGATGCAAAAAAAATGCTGGGTCGTACCCCAGGAAACGTGGTTGCCCTGCGTCCCCTGCGTGATGGTGTAATCGCTGACTTCGATACCGCAGAACTGATGCTCAAACACTTCATCCGACGAGTGCATGAAGGCAGAACCCTCGTCTCTCCCCGGATTGTGATCGGCATCCCCAGCGGAGTTACAGGGGTCGAAAGAAGAGCTGTTATGGAAGCCGCCTCTCAGGCCGGCGCTAGAGATGTTTACTTAATAGACGAGCCGGTGGCCGCCGCAATTGGGGCCGGTTTACCCGTCGCCGAACCAACCGGCAACATGATTATTGATATTGGTGGTGGTACTACAGAAGTTGCCGTTCTGAGTTTGCAGGGCACAGTTCTGAGTGAATCCGTTCGCATTGCCGGAGACGAGCTGAGCGACTCGATCGTGCATTATATGAAAAAAGTTCATAACCTAGTAATTGGGGAGCGAACCGCTGAAGAAATCAAAATTCAGATTGGTTCAGCCTACCCCACTCACGAAGGTGATGATGCAACGATGGACGTGCGCGGCTTGCACCTGCTCTCTGGTTTGCCTCGAACAGTCACCATTAAAGGGCCAGAGATCCGCGAGAGCATGGCAGAACCTTTAGCAGTTATTGTAGAAGCAGTCAAGCGAACCCTAGAGCGAACCCCCCCAGAACTGGCAGCCGACATCATTGATCGCGGGATCATGCTAGCAGGAGGCGGTGCTTTATTAAAGGGGCTGGATACCTTGATAAGTCATGAAACCGGCATTGTGACGCACGTTGCAGCTGACCCATTAAGCTGTGTGGTTCTAGGAACTGGACGTGTTCTAGAGAATTTCAAACAGCTCGAGCGCGTGTTTAGCGGTCGTTCTCGTAATATGTAGAAGTCATTTGTCATCGTTGAGGGTTCACCGCAATTAACACTGAACGATCAACTATTAACAACTGACACCTGACAACTGACACCTGACAACTGAGTTAAATGTACACATTGCGTCGCTGGTGGGATCGGCATGGATTGCAAGTTGCACTGGTGGTTCTAGCCATCAGTGCGGCTTGGGCGGTGCGCTATACCCAAGCCTCAATCATCTTTGAAGTTTTCCAAGGGGTAACCCGTCCTTTTCAATCAAGTCCCACAAAAGAAGAGCAACTCGATAAAGCCCGGATGCTAGCGCGGGACGAACGGTTAGTAGAACTGGAAAAGCAAAACCAAAAGTTACAAGAGTTAATTGGTTATGTTTCTGCCAATAAAGACAAAGGCATTGTCGCACCCATTGTGGGGCGTAGTCCCGATCACTGGTGGCAGCAAGTAACCTTGGGTCGCGGCAGTAACGATAATATCCAAGAAGGCCATATTGTCACCGGCCCGGGTGGTTTAGTAGGCCGGATCGTTAGCGTCACCCCCCATACTAGCCGCGTTCTGCTGATCAGTGATCCTAGCAGTCGCGTGGGCGTCACGCTCAGCCGCACCCGCCACATGGGTTTTATGCGGGGACATGGCGCTAAACGAGCAGTGATGGAATTTTTTGATAAAGTGCCAGAAGTTCGCAAAGGGGATATTGTTGCCACTTCACCCGTGAGCGAGCTGTTTCCCGCCGGCATTCCTGTGGGACGCGTCGAGTCAGTGAATCTGAGCAAAAGCCCCGCTCCTGAAGCCATTATCGAGCTTTCTGCGCCCATGAATGCCTTAGAGTGGGTGATTGTTACCCCAACAAAGCCACCGGCTCCCACAGATACTCCTCAACAACAGCCCGAAGATGATACTCAAACCAGCAATGAGAACTAGCTCTCGTCGCAGCAGGGTGTCTCATTGGCATCCCCAAACCCGCCGGCTACTCAATGCGTTGGTAACAGTTGGCTCTGTACTTTTATGCTTACTGATCCTACCCACCCGTATCCCAGGAATGGCTCTGCTCGGTATTGGCCCTAACTGGTTGCTAATTTGGGTAGTTGCCTGGAGTGTTAAACGTACAGCCTTTCTAGGAGCCGGCGCTGGGTTCGCTTTAGGGCTGCTTCAGGACGGCATGACAGCCCCGCATCCCACCCATGCTCTTAGCCTTGCGGTGGTCGGAATTTTGACCGCTCGGTTACAAAAACAGCGGTACGTTCAGGAAGATTTTATTTCTGTTGCCTTAATTGTGTTTGGCATGGCTATTCTGGCTGAGACAGTCACGGCTATTCAGTACAGTTTTTATAGCGAACGCACTCTGGCTGAAATTTGGAACTCCCACCAGCTTGTAGCGCTTTCTTCTGCCATTCTCAGCAGCTTGTGGGCACCTGTTGTTTATTTTCCGCTGAATCGTTGGTGGGAGCGCATTAGGTCAATTGAAACGTCTTAATTGCTTTGCTGAACCTGGTTTGAAATTAGCCCCGGCTTCTGGTAACAAGATTAACCCGATCTCAAGTCGTCTGAACCGCAATGGGTTGTGTGCAACCCAACAGGTAATGCGCCGCAGAGAGCAAATCTGAAGTAATCCGGGTTGGCTGGAATTGCTGCAAGTAAAAACGGCTCCGCAGCCCGCAAGTAAGGGCAATTGTCGGAATTTCTAAAGCTTGTCCAGCCAAAATATCTGCTTCTGTATCGCCGATCATCCAGGCTGAAGCCGGCAACACATTTTGCTGAGCCATGACTTCAGCTAACAGCTGTTTTTTCACGTCTGAGTAGTTGTGATAAGCTGATTGGTCGTCTTCAGTTCCCTGAATACAAGTAAATAGGTTCGCTAAGCCGTAATTCTCTAAAATTTGGGTGGCTTGAGTTTGCCGGCGTAACGTCACTAACACCAGCCGCACTCCTCGCGAATGCAGCAAAGCCAACGCCCACTGCACCCCAGGTTGTAAGCGATCTTTGTGCAATAAATTCGGCTGATTCACGATCTGGCTCACCCGCTGCACAAATACATCCACTTCCTCTCCCTGCAAACCCGAACGCATGGCAATTTCAATATCAGGGAGGCGAGCTTGCTTCATTTGCCAGAACTGCTCTTGCGTCAGTGTCTGGAGGTGTAAACAGATGCCTTGATCTTTGTACGAAGCCTCAGTGTCAGCTAATCCTAGCTGATAGGTGCTGTAGTATCGCTCAGAAACATCAATGATCGGGCCGTCAAAGTCACAGAAGACTGTCATTCCCGAAGCAAATGGGAAGGCGTCCGAGCCGCCTCTAGATAGCGGGTCATTTGAGTCAACAGATGTGCTTCCTTGCATAAAACATTACCCATAGGTTTTTTTTGATATACTTTTTTACATTATCAAAATTCCGATAAGTTTAAATACCTTATTCTGAATTTTTAATATTAGAAAAAATTATTTAAATGTTTAATCGTGTGACCCCAAAGCACGAAAAAGTGTTTCCTCCCCCTCTCCCACTGGGTTCAATCGGCTTCTCGTTCTAGCAACAAGGTAACAGGGCCATCATTTTCGATGAAGACTTGCATCATGGCACCAAACTCGCCGGTTTCTACGCGCAACCTACTCTGCCGCAACTTAGCGACAAACTGTTCGTAAAGGTTCCGGGCTTTGTCAGGGGGGGCTGAACGATCAAAGGAGGGCCGGCGGCCTTTGCGGCAGTCACCATAGAGGGTGAACTGGCTGACGACAAGCAGTTCACCTCCAATGTCTAAAACTGATTTCTCCCAACGACCGGCACCCTCATCCCCGGCAGCCGGAAACAGCCGCAGATCCAAGCACTTGCGAACCATCCACTCAAGTTCTGCTTCAGTATCGGTGCCGGCAATCCCAACGAGCAGGTTCAGTCCCTGGCCAATTTGACCAATCACACAACCGGCAACCGTCACTTGAGATGATTTAACGCGCTGGACAACGACTCGCATATTAACCGTGAGAAACCCCTAGTTCAACATCATAGAAATGCCGGCAGCCTGGTCACTCGATTTCGTCTGCATTCTGGTTTATAGAATTGAGAATGGTGAAACATTTCCTTGTTTTCTTCCCAGTCGAGCGCCGCTGAACTTCGCAGTCTAGATATAAAAAGTCAATCCTAAAAAGTAAAAGCCAAAAGCAAAAATCCTGTCTTCTCCTTACTGAGTCTTAGACTCGACAACCTCTGTCACCTGGTTTATCAGTCCCTGAAAGAGATTGCGATCAGGAATCCAGCCTTCTAGGGCGGCCACAGTAATGCCAACCACAACCGCAGTGGCCAAAACACCCACGAGAGACGGACGTTTTGCGAGTCCGACATCGCGCAGAACCCTTGCCAGAGGTCGGCTCTGCCGGCGCAGCATCCGCCCAACTGCGAGCTGCTGTAACGTGAAAGGGTCTCGCACGTAATGGCCGCTCCAACTAATCACCAAACGTTCCTGACAGTAAGGACAGGTATACAAACCACCGAACATTAACCCAGACTGAATGGTGCCAGTGCGATTGCAAATTGGGCAAGTGACAGAGTGACTATCAAAGGTGTGAGCGTTCATTCGTATTTCCCGCTTTCCCAAAACATGATTTGATTTTTGGCGCTTGCTGAAAGCCGACAGTGGATCTCAGTGATCGGCCAAGCACGGAGTTGAAACGGGGGTGAGTTTCTATAAGCCAGCCGGCTTTGAGATGACAATCATCTCCACTCACCTATGCGCTGTGAAGAAGCACCCAAATGTCAGCGTTAAGGGGACATTTGGGAATTGTTTCTGGAGGCTGAGCAGAACGCGGCAGAATTAAACCGATGCGTCCGTTTGGGGTTCGTTTGCCTGTCGGCAAGCCCTGTCGATGTCTGCGGTTGGCTAAACCAACATAAGCGAGGGCAGAAGCGGGCTGTTGACCCGTGAAGGTTGCCCTATCTAATTTCTAGTCTACTCTGGTTGTTTCACTCTTCGTACAGTGGCTCTTCACTCTGGAGCTTTTGTTTGGGGAATTGTCCAGGGAAATTTCCATGATTGCAAGGTTTGAAGTCCTGTAAAGTCTGTGAGATTGTAATGCAGTGGGGTAATTGTGATGTAGTTTTCGCGTATTTTCCGCACGTCGGTTGGTAACTGTTCGGGAAGATCGGGATTGGCAGTTGCTTCAATTTCTTCAACAACCTCACCGGCAAGCCAGTAATAAGTTTTTCCGCGCGGATCAACCCGCTTCTGGAAAATATCAATGTACCGGCGCACTCCTAAGCGGGTGAGGGCAACACCGGCAATTTCTTCTTGCCCGACAGGTGGGATGTTGACATTGAGCAGCATTAATGTGGGCAGGGGCTGTGCGGCAAGCTGAGCCACTAAGGCAGCCGCGAAATTTGCTGCCGGTTCAAAGCTGTGGGTGGTGTAGCTCACCAGACTGAAAGCAATGCTCGGAATGCCTTCTAAAAGCCCTTCCATTGCCGCTGAAACGGTGCCGGAGTACAGAATATCACTTCCCAAGTTTTGGCCCTGGTTGATGCCAGAGAGCACTAAATCTGGAGGGCTTTCGAGTAACGCCCATAAAGCTAACTTGACGCAGTCGGCAGGCGTTCCAGAACAGGACCAAGCTTTGATCGTGGGGTGAAAAACCCACTCTACGACTTCAGCACGGATCGGTTGATGCAAGGTAAGGCCGTGGCCGGTCGCTGAGCGCTCTCGATCTGGGCAAACTACGGTCACTTCATGGCCGGCTGCTGCAAGAGTATCGGCAAGAGTGCGGATGCCAGGAGCAAAGATGCCGTCGTCATTACTGATGAGGAGTTTCATTAAGTTTTGTAAGGTAAGATTATTGCGTTTGTACTTCTTTACAAGTTTGAGATGGCAAGCACGCTTATTGCCAAAAATTTTCCAGTTGTCAATACGGGTTTTAATGGGCCGGCATTAGGAAACTTGAATTTGTTGGGCGTTTTAAAAACAATGTTAGAGTCCGATTTTTTGAGATATTTTCACAATTCTTTGACTTTTTGATAAATTTTCAGTTTCATCTCTTCTGCCGGCACTTTTGGGAAGGTTATGATGGACTTGTCCGATCTAAAGCTTGCCACAGACTAGGCAGTGACCTTCGTCCCTTTCTCACGCTGCACGTCTTATTTCGCGCCGGCGATCATCATCAATTTATTTTTTTAGCCAATTTGAAATAGCATTTTATGCCAATGTGGTTAGAAATTTTATTAAACTTTCCGATTTTTAACCCATTGCTTCGCTCACTCGGGGACAGTTTTCCGGTCGCTTACCTCAGCCGGCAGGTAAACTGTAAAAGTTGAGCCAACATCCACCTCACTGCTAACAGTAATTTCGCCGTCCATCATATGACAGAAGCGTTGGCTGATAGCCAACCCTAACCCGGTGCCGCCATACTTGCGTGTGGTGGATGGATCTGCTTGTGTGAACGCCTCAAAGATAGTCTGTAACTGCTCTGGTGGGATGCCGATGCCGGTATCAGCGACAGTGAAAGTCACAAATGCCTTGTGCTGGCTGCTCAGTGGGAGAGCAGTGGAGGGAGTGAGGGAAGCAATGGTAGAATCCCCCTCACGCTCCGGCTTTTGGTTGCTGCTAACCGTTAAAGTAATTGTGCCGTTTTCGGTAAATTTAGCAGCGTTGCTGAGCAGGTTTAAAAGGATCTGGCGCACCTTGGTGAGATCGGCGTGCATCATTAAGCCGGCATCACAGGAAATTTCTAGGGTGTTATTATTCTTCTCGACAAGCGGCTGAATTGTGTTAACCAAATTTTCAACAAGGGTAGGCAGATCGATGGTTTCCACATAAAGATTCATCCGACCGGCTTCAATCTTAGAAATATCAAGAATATCGTTAATTAAAGCGAGCAAATGGTTGCCGGCACCTCGAATTTTTTCCAAATCCGGGTTAATTTCTCCATAGCCTAAATCCTCGGCTTCTTCTTGCAGCATCTCGCTATAGCCGATAATGGCATTCAGCGGCGTGCGGAGTTCATGACTAATATTAGCCAGAAATACGCTTTTCGCTTGATTGGCGGCTGCACTTCTCGCGGCTTCACGAACGGCAACTTCTTTAGCCTGTTGTAATTGCGCTTCAGTACACTGGCGCTGTAGGGCATTGGCGAGCATTTCCGCAACCATTTTAAGCAGCGCAATACTTTCTTGCGGCCAAGTTTTTTCCGACCCTACCGAATCAAAGCCGACAAATCCCATTAAAGAGCGACCACAAACCATTGGCACCACAACCAGCGATTGGATGCTTTGCCCGAGCAAATGTTCTTTTTCAGTAGTTGCCTCAGCCGGCAAATCGGCCACTCGTGGAATATAAATGTTCTCAAATTTGCGGAGTTTTTTCATCAACCACGGCAACGCGGTTACCGGCACTTCTTGCCAAGCAGATATTTGTGCTTCAATGCCGGCAGCGCACCACTCGTGGGTATTGTTAAGGTGAATTTTGTCCTCTTTGAATTGAAAAATATAACTGCGATCTATACCGGCAAATGTGCCAATCACTTCGAGAGCGTGATTGATGCCGGTGTCCATTTCATTTGGGGCTAAATTAATAAAATTCGTTGATAGCGTGGTGAGCAACTGTTCAAACTCGATGCGATACTGCAAAGACTCTTCTGCCTGCTTGCGATCTGTAATGTCATTGAGCGTTCCGAAGGTGCCAGTTAGCCGGTTTTCCTGATCTCGAATAAATTGGGTATTCACCTCAATCCAACGAACCCCGCCGTCTTTTGTTAAATAGCGCATTTGATCGCGGCAGCCGTCGTCTTGAAATTCAATCGGCTGCTGGAAATATTCTTGCCGTTGTTGGCGATCGTGTGGGTGAACGTAATTAAAGAAATGAGTACCAATACTTTCTTGGCGTGTGTAGCCGGTGATTTCTGTCCACGCTGGGTTGAGAAAGGTGAAAAAACCCAATGCGTCAGTTTGAAAAATCACCTCCTTGATGTTATCAACCACAGAGCGATACTTTTCCTCACTTTGCAGGAGTGCTTCCTCTGCTAGTTTGCGCTCACTCATATCACGCACAATCGCCAGAACTTCTGCTTCTCCACTCACCACAATTCGAGCCTCATAATCGCAGCGGTGGCTATTGATCAGCAACTGATACTCAAATATTTGTACCTCACCTGTGGCCAAGGCTTGCTCCGCGTAATGGATACACGCTTGGGCGACTGCCGGTGGCAAAACTCCCCACACATTTTTTCCTAAAAATTCTCGTTCTATCACTAGGGAAAAATTAGTTCCTTTTGCAGCTTTAAAGTCTAGAAACGTGCCGTCTTTGTTGAGGCGAAACATTAAATCTGGAATCGCGTTAACGAGAGCGCGATTGTTGGCTTCGCTTCGTGTCAGTGAGATTTCCGCTCGTTTGCGCTCTGTAATGTCAACAAATACAAGAACGGCACCCACCGGCACCCCATTCTCAACGATTGGATTCAATACATAAGACACCGGCAACATTGTGCCGTCCCGACGCTGAAAACATCCTTCTCGGCTACCACCACAGATTGACCCTGAAGGTAATATTCCTGGGGCGCACTCAGGCGCGTCTTGTGCAGACAAAAGTGATGGCGTTTCTACCAATTCTAAAAAGTGTTTGCCGATTAGTTCAGATTCTAGCCACCCTAAAAGACGTTCGCCTTCTGGATTAATTGACTGCAAGCAGCCGACGGGATCAAGCAGGCATAAACCGGCTCCCAAGGAACTGATTACCGCCCTCAGCTGGTTTCGTTCTGCGGCTATTCTCGCATCATGGGATTGCCGTAAATTTGTGTAAAGGT
This sequence comes from Microcoleus vaginatus WJT46-NPBG5, assembly GCA_019359355.1. Taxonomy (GTDB): domain Bacteria; phylum Cyanobacteriota; class Cyanobacteriia; order Cyanobacteriales; family Oscillatoriaceae; genus FACHB-68. The sequence continues at coordinate 194,315 of JAHHHM010000005.1, forward strand.
GGTGCATCTGGTCGCAGGTACTGGCTAGCGAGTGGGCCAGCATACAGCGCTGTTGGTCAGCTTGGGTGTAAGTGCGGCTCACCGACCTTAAAAATTGCTGCCATACTTCGGCATCCTGAGGTGGGGACGCCTCTCGGATGCCAAGTTTTTTCAGTTGACGCTTCAGGAGATGATGAATCATTCGAGTGCTGTTTCAAAGAAGGTTGTCAGTATCACTATTTGGCTGTGCCATTCGTGGCTCATAGAAGCGTAAAAGCGTAGCTGAGGGTTAATCATTAAAATTTTCCCCAAATCCCCAGTTGGCTGCACCCTGTGTCTAGTCTCTAGTCTCTAGTCTCCAGTTCCTAGTCTCTAGCTTCTATGATTGTCTGTCGAGGAGCAAATACGTCCTCATCTCTCCTTTACCCTTGACATCAATTAAACCGCGATCCTCAAATTTATAACGCTCACGGAGTCGCTCATAAGTGGCAGATGTCACCTGAATTTTGCCGATAATTCCCTGTGATTCCATGCGGCTGGCAATGTTAACGGTGTCACCCCATAAATCGTAAGTGAATTTGTGGGTACCAATTACGCCGGCAACAACGGGTCCGGTGTTAATTCCAATGCGGATGCTAAAGGGTTGTTCGCGCTGGGTGTTAAATTGAGCGATAGCCTGCTGCATATCCAGCGCCATTTCAGCAATCGCAATGGCGTGATTAGCGCTGGGCACCGGCAGCCCACCAACTACCATATAAGCGTCCCCAATCGTTTTGATCTTCTCTAAGCCGTGTTGTTCAGCCAGCCGGTCAAATGTTGAAAAAATATCGTTGAGCAAATTAACCAGGTCTGTGGGAGAGACTTGAGCTGAAAGCTTTGTAAAGTCAACGATGTCGGCAAACAAAACGGTGACTTCTGCGAAGCTGTCGGCAATTGTATTCCAGCCCTGTTTCAGCTTTTCGGCAATGGCTTTGGGCAAGATATTGAGCAGCAGACGTTCAGATTTTTCCTGTTCAGCTTGCAATTGTTTTAAAAAAGCTTGTTCTTGATCTCGCAAGCGTTTCTTTTCCAGACAGGCACTAATGCGGGCTTTGAGCAATACGGGGTTGAAAGGCTTGGTTAAATAGTCTTCTGCCCCCAATTCAATGCACTTAACAACACTATCTAGGTCGTCCACTGCCGAGATCATAATTACTGGAATATGGCGCAGGGAGGAGTCAGCTTTGAGCTGCTCAAGCACCTGATAGCCGTTCATTTTTGGCATCATGATGTCGAGGAGTACCAAGTCGAACGGCTGTGCTTGCATCAGCTCTAGCGCTTGAGAGCCATCTTCAGCAACGGTTACCGTATAACCGTGCCGTTTTAACCGGCGTCCGAGCAAATCGCGGTTCGCTTCAATATCATCAACTACCAGCACGGCAGCTTGGTCGAGGGTCATGGCATGGCCTCTTTGTTTTTGAGCGCCTGAATCTTCAGCGGCGCGGGAATGCCTTGGGTGGCATTGATCCCTGGGTAGCCAGGATCGAGTTTTCCTCGCGCTTGCAGAGAAATCGGATTTCTATTTATATCTTGAACTAGCTGGATGCGTGGCATAAGTGTTCTGTCCGTAATGTTTGCCTTTTGTGGTTTGGCCTCCTTCGCTGGCAAAGCAGTGAGTGTTGCCGGCAGCTTACTTAAGAATTTGTGAGATTACAAATGCTTTTCCTCTCAGGGGATTGCTCAAACTTCGATTTTGGGGCGGGTGAGTGAGAATCGCTTGACATCGCAAGCATTTCTTTAAACCATTTAATCGAGTCAATGCTGTCAAGACAAAAGAAATTATAAAATTAAAATATCCAGTTGTTGCTAAGGTTTTTGTTTTTTACTATTTTATCAATTTCTCCTTTTTTTAATTAAAAATTGCAAAATGATTTTGATCATCGAATAAATTTTTCCTGCTTACTACAAATCACAACTTAGAATAACAAAAAAGCTTAAGCTAATTAATATTTTCTTAAGTCAATCCAGCTTTTTACATTAAATAAGATAGAAAGAATTGAGCATTTATAAAAAGTTAAAATTGGCAAATTTCCCAGATCGACAGATCTCCGTTTTCCATGCAAGTACAAGCGCGAATCGGTCTAACTTATTGTGCCACTCGCTGGCGGGAATGTAAAACCTTTAGCATTGGGAGGAATCGTAAGTTTGCTGCCCTCCATTGTTTTAACAATCGCACTCCATGAGATAGAAAAAAGAAGAGAACAACCGTTGAGATCCCCCCAGTTGTTTTTTACCCCTCTCGCCTGCCTAGAGGCATGAGCGCGGTTCCAAAGGCCGGCAGATTGAGAGCGACCCAGATTTTCGCTTTTTACTTCTTTCTGTTGTGTCATGCTTTGGCTGCTTTGTCCAGAAGTGCCTCTATTTTGCCCAGAAGCCTGATAAATTCTACGGGTTTGGTGTCATAATCGTCGCAGCCGGCTTCCAAACACTTTTCCCGATCACCGGCTATTGCGTGAGCGGTTAAGGCAATCACTGGAATCGCGCTGGTTGTCGGGACTGCTTTAATCTGCTGGGTTGCTTGCCAACCATCAAGTATCGGTAACCCCATATCCATCAAAATTAAGTCGGGAGCTTCAGATTTGGCCATCTCCACACCTTGAGCGCCATCTGTCGCGATCACAACTTCGTAGCCTTTACGAACCAGACGCCGGGAAAGCATATCGCGATTCATCTCGTTATCTTCAACCAGCAAAATTTTAGTCATCTTTCGTTTACCTAGTAGCAGTTGCAGGATCAGCCAGAAGTATGAACAATGGCTTTCGCAATTCTTAATTCTTAATTTTCAAGTCTTCTGCTGGTTAATGACTACTGCCCTCTGCGATCTATGCTGGTGGTTAATAAATCACGAACTTCGCCTAGTAAATCTTCATAGCTGCAAGCTCCTTTTTGAAGAATCAGCTCGACGTTTTCGGTGAGGTACTGCCGTTCTACCGGCGTAAGTTCCATTGCCGTTAGCACCACAACCGGCACGGATCGTCCGGCTAGCGTGCGGCGGACTTCTGTGATGAATTGAAATCCGTCCCTCTTAGGCAGCATCAGGTCTAATAAAATTAAGTTTGGCTGGCTTTGAGCAAACAAGCCTATTGCGTCACTTCCACTTTCGGCTTCAGTGACACTCCATCCTTCTTTTTCTAGTAAGTTCCGCAGCATTTGCCTTTGCATCGTGTCGCCAGTGATCATCAAAATTTGACCGGCACTGCCGGCACTATTGTGCAAACGTCCATATCGCTTTAACAACTCAACTAGGCGCTTATATTCAACCGGCTTGGTTAAATAATCCGACGCCCCTAAAGCGAAACCAATCTTTTGGTTGTCCGCAATTGTCAGCACAATCACGGGAATATCCGCAAGTTCGGGATCGGATTTGAGCGCTGCCAACACCGCCCACCCATCCATATCGGGCATCATAACATCGAGGGTGATTGCGGCAGGACGCAGTGCTTTGGCTAACTGTAACCCGTCCTTGCCACTGCCAGCACTGGCAATGCCAAAGCCTTGTTTAACTAAATGACGCTCCAGTAAATCACGCACGGCTGGATCATCATCAATCACCAGTACCAAAGGCAGTGAGGAGGGTTCACTGTTGACAGAATGCGTTTCTTTCCCTCGTGCTTTCTCCCATTCTCCCCCAGTCAAACGCTCAACAGCAGAGAGATCAACCACCTGTGCCGGCAAGCGCACGGTAAAAGTCGAACCCACTCCCACTTGGCTTTCTACATTAATCTCGCCCCCCATCATCTGGCAAAAGTGGCGGGTAATTGCCAATCCCAAGCCGGTGCCGCCGTATTTGCGCGTGGTGGAGGCGTCAGCTTGGGTAAAGGGTTGAAACACTTTTTCCACTTGTTCTGAACTCATGCCGATGCCGGTGTCTCGGACGCTAAAAACAATCAAAGATTCAGGGTTCACAACGTCCGCTTCCCCCGATCCCTGTTTCCCCTCACGAGTGACTGTCAGCGTTATTTGGCCACCTTCGGTAAATTTGGCGGCATTGCTTAGCAAGTTTAAGAGTATTTGCCGCACTTTTGTGAGATCGGCGTGCATGGTGGCTGTTTGGGGTGATCCCTCACCTTGAGTATGTAACCCCAAAATTTCTACGGTGTTGCTATTTTTCTCAATCAGCGGGCCGGCAGTGCTGACAACCTCATCAATTAAAGCTTCGATATTAAAGGTTTCTAGGCAAAGTTCCATCTTGCCGGCCTCGATTTTCGAGATATCAAGGATATCGTTAATTAAGGCAAGCAGATGTTTGCCGGCAGCGTGAATCTTTTGCAAGTCCGGAACGAACTCTACATTTCCCGCATCCTCAGCGTCTTCTTGAAGCATCTCGCTATAACCGATGATTGCATTGAGCGGTGTTCGCAACTCGTGGCTAATATTGGCAAGAAATTTGCTCTTGGCAGTATTGGCAGCTTCCGCAACTTCTTTAGCCCGCTGCAGGTGTTCCTCGGCTTGCTTGCGTTCCAATTCGGAGGCAGCACGCATGGCAAAAATTCGCAGCATTGAGGCGGCGAGTTGGGTGTTTGATAGGGGTTGAGTGCTGAGTACGACTAAAATCCCCAATGGGGAGCCGGCAGAGTTAACTAGAGGCGCTCCCATGTACCCCTCGACGCCCATTTCAACGAGTAATTGATCTAAAGGAAATTGCTGTTGAACGCCTTGGGGATAGCAACACAGGTGTTTTCCCACGACGTTTTCGCAGGGGGTATTGGCCAAACTGTATTTGAAATTATCCGCAATCTCACCGTGAGCGCAGACGGCGATCGTTTCGACGGTAGTGCCTGGTTTATCTAACTGGCCGATAAAAGCCCAGTCTACCTCTAAGGTTTTGGCTAGATATTGCACTAAAGAGCGGAAAAATGCTTCTCCCGTTGCTGCCGAAACGCCTTCAGCGATATTTCGCAATGCCTGTTCTGTCCATTTGCGTTCGGAAATGTCGCGCACGATTGCCAGCAACCGATCTTTCCCTCTCAGGGGAACCCGTTTGAGGTTGATTTCTACCCAGATCGGTTGGCCGGCCTTGTTTTGACACAGCCATTCAAAGAGCTGAGGTTCACCGGCTGCTGCTTTAATCACCCACTGCCGTGCCCGTTTTTTGGTATACGGGGGTTGATCGCCACTTAAAACGTCTAGATTTAGGGTTCTGGCTTCTTCCGCGCTATAGCCGAAAAGCTCGCACATTTTCTGGTTTACGTCCAGGATCATGCCGGTTTCCCAATCATGAACCACAATTGCGTCTGTAGCGCTGTCAAAAATCGCCCGGTAATTAGTCTCGGACATTGTCAACGCTTGTTCTGCTTGCTTGCGTTCGGTGATGTCGCGAGTGATAGTGAGCAGGCACTTTTGTTCGCCCAAGTTGATGACTTCTGCGGAGAACAGTCCCACGAGAATTTTACCGGCTTTTGTGCGAAATTCAATTTCTTGGTTGGCAACAGCGCCGTGTTGTTGAAAAGTTTTCAGCATTTGGGCACGTTGCTGTGGATGAACCCAGATGTTGCGTTCTGCTGAAGTGTAGCCAATGATCTCTTGCCGGTTGTAGCCGGTGATTCGCAGGAAACTGTCATTGACTTCAATAAAACGCCCTTCTGTCAGGGTGCTAATTGTGATGGCATCGGGACTGGCGCGAAAGGCTTTGGAGAACTTTTCTTCAGAGTTCGACAGGGCTTGTGCAGTCAGTCGTTTCAGATGGCGCACGAGGATATAGGCAACAACGCCGGCGCACACTAGCAGCAACCCACCCCCGATTTGCCACCACTGACTCGGCAATAAGCTCAAGCTGATCAAGTTTGGCATTGTTACCCACCCAAACGCATAAGCGGAAATACAAGCAGCCAAACCAGGCGTCAGAAATTGCGGTGAGTTTAAGGCACGTTCTAGTCGGGTGCGAGAGCTTTTCTGATACTGGAGTTTTAATTGATAATTTTCTTGACAAAATCGCTGTTGTTCTAACTGATAGAAGGCCCAAACGGCGGCTAGAATCAAACAAGCTCCTGACACCCCTGCCAAGTCATGCGGAAGCTGGAATTTCATGGCTTTACTTTCCCTACCAATAGCCTAAACCGCTGGCACTTTCCACAAGTATCAGCGCCGGCTGCCTTTGCAATCATCTTAAGCGCGTTCGTCCTTACTGTGAACAACAAGCTTTGCTACACCGGCATTGCTCGGTTGTTAGCAAGCGCAATGCTTCCTATTAAAGAATTATCGACTTAACTGTAGAAGGAACTTAATTCAAAAACAGAAAAAGTAAAAAAAATTCAGTTTCTTTTCCTTTTTTTGGTTTTAATTTTCACATTTGAGCGGGCAAGCTTGCCATGAGGAGATCACGGACTTGATGCAGCAGTTCCTCACAGGTGTGCGCTCCTTTTTGGAGAATCTGCTCGACACAACCATTGAGAAATTGATAATCTGCCGGTGTTAAATCCATTGCCGTAACGACTACAATCGGAAGATTTCGCGTCTGGGGATTGTTGCGTAATTCAGTAATCACCTCAAACCCATCCATCTGGGGCATCATTAAATCTAACAAAATTAAGTCTGGGCAATTTTCAGCGACACGATCTAAAGCTGCCCGTCCATTTTCCGCTTCCGTGACATTCCAACCCTCTCTTTGTAAAGTCCGTCGCAGCATTTCGCGGGTGACGGCATCATCTTCAACAATCAGAATTTGACCGGCACGATCTTGCCGGTATTTGCGTAATAAACTGAGAAGGCGATTGCGATCAATCGGTTTAGTTAGAAAATCTGAGGCACCCAAGGCAAAGCCAAGATTTTTATGATCCATAATCGTGGCAACAATCACCGGCACATCTGCCAGATCCGGATCAGCTTTGAGGGTTGCCAACACTGCCCAGCCATTCATTCCCTGCATCAGCACATCTAGTACGATCGCGGCTGGGTGCAGTTCTTTTGCCAGCTGCAAGCCGATCTCGCCGGTGGCGGCTGTCTCAATGCGAAAGCCTTCTTTTAACAGCCGGCGTTCAATCAACTCACACACGGCTGGATCGTCGTCAATCACCAGCACTAAAGGACGGGTTGGGGGTTCACTTTTGATAGAAAGCTTTTCTCCCCCTTTCTTCTCCCCCTCTCCCTGCTTCTCACCTATGACTTTTTTGACACCGGCATCTGTCACCTGTGCCGGCAGGCGCACGGTGAAAGTCGAACCCACTCCCACTTGGCTTTCTACATTAATCTCGCCCCCCATCATCTGGCAAAAGTGGCGGGTAATTGCCAATCCCAAGCCGGTGCCGCCGTATTTGCGCGTGGTGGAGGCGTCGGCTTGGGTAAAGGGTTGAAACACTTTTTCCACTTGCTCTGAACTCATGCCGATGCCGGTGTCTCGGACGCTAAAAACGATCAAGGATTGGGAATGAGGTGTTGCCAATTCTCTGGTTACTGAAATGGAAATTGTGCCGTTTTCCGTAAATTTGGCGGCGTTGCTCAGGAGGTTAAAAAGCACCTGCCTCACCTTGGTCATATCGGCGTGCATGATGCCAATTTTACGGTCGTACTCTACGTTTAAGTTATTGCTATTTTTCTCAATAACGGGCTGAATTGTGGCAGCAATTTCCATGATCAACCCCCCAACATCAAAGGGTTCTAAATAAAGCTCCATCCGACCCGCTTCTATTTTAGAAATATCAAGAATATCGTTAATTAAATTGAGTTGATGTTTGCCGGCAGCCCGAATTTTCTCTAAATCTGGAACGATATCTGTGTAGCCAAAATCCTCGGCTTCTTCTTGCAGCATTTCGCTATAACCAATAATCGCATTCAGCGGGGTTCGCAACTCATGACTCATGTTCGCCAGAAACGTACTTTTAGCTCGGTTGGCGGCTTCTGCGGCTTCCTTTGCTTTGCGTAACTCTTCGGCTGCTAGTTTGCGCTCGGTGATATCTTCAACCATGCCTTCATAGTAGAGGATATTGCCGGTGTCATCGCGCACCACACGGGCGTTTTCAGAAATCCAAATAATGCTGCCGTCTGTGCGATAAACCTCAGATTTAAACCCAAAAACAGCCTCATTTTCTGCCATTTGTGCGATAAATTCTGCACGGCGGTTGGGCTGTACATATAACTGCCGATCAATGTCTGTGAGTTGATCCATCAATTCTGCCGGCGAGGCATAACCATAAAGCCTCGCCAGTGCAGGATTTGCACTTAAGTATCGCCCCTCTGGGGTTGTTTGAAAAATTCCATCAACCGCATTTTCAAAAATGCTGCGATATTTCGCCTCAGCTTGTTTGAGTGCCTCCACGGCTTGCTTACGTTGAATGACTGTTCCCAACTGCGTTGCCACGGCTAAAACCAATTCAACTAATCGTTTATTCTCTTGGCGAGAAGCAAACATAAAGAAAATCAGAATTGCCACAACTTGGTTATCAGCAATAATCGGAACGCCAAGAGCGCATTTAAGTCCAACAATTTGCGCTAAAGGAGCGCGTAAAAATATGGTTTCTTTTTGGGTAGAAACATTTGGAATCCATTCCGGCTGCTGTGACACCCAAATTCGCCCAGGCAACCAAATGCCGGGAGGAAACGTTAGCCCTTCACTTAGGGATCTAAACTCTTGTAATCTTTCGCTATTGCTATACCACGCCGGACTGCATTCTAGCACTGTCCCCCCAAAGGCAGGAACCCAAGCTTCTCCATAATTCCAACCTGTTGCTTCACAGACTTTTGTCAACGTCACACCTAAGGCTGAGTGAAAATCTGGAGCTTCATTAATTGCTTGCATCATGGTTTGCAAAAGACGAATTTCATCTTCTGCTTGCTTGCGCTCGGTGATATCTCGAAATGTGCCAGTGTAGAAGGTTTTAGTAATTTTTTCGCGACTTTCTGTAGAGGATTTTTTCTGATTTTCAATTGATTTGGTGATGATAACTTCCATGTAAAAATTTGAACCATCCGCCCGCCGACCCAAGGTTGAGAAGGGAATATTAAAAATTGAAAATGGAAAACCTTTGCTATTTTCGATGTCTGCTGCTTCTAGCTGCGTTCCTAACAGTTGGACGATAGATCGATCTCTAATTTCGCCTTCTTTATAGCCAAATATATTCTCAGCAGCGGGGTTTAAGCTGAGGATTCGCCCTTGTTGAGAAAAGGTGATAATCCCGTCCATTGAGCTTTTAACAATGGCTTCTGTGCGGGCAATCTCGCCTTCTAGGGCTTCTATGATGCGGTTATACCGGCTGGCTATCTGGCCAACTTCTGTGAAGGGTTCCACCGGCACTCTCAAACTCAGATCACCTGTTTTTGATTGCCGATCCATCACCTTATAAAGTTCTAACAAATCGGTTTTAGCGCCATGTTCGGAAATATTCAGTCCAACGCGTTCTTGGGTGCGGGTAACGCGCAGTGGGAAGAAGCGATTAATCAGCCGCAACAGCATAAAACTCAGGGCAAATGCCCAAATAAAACAGACAAAAATGCCGAGAAGTTGAATTTGAATTTGCCCGAAACGATCAAGTCCTGTGTCTAAAAGCTGGGTATTGCCAAATAAGGCAACGGCTAGGGTTCCCCAAATGCCGCCTCCTAAATGAACGGGAATTACGCCCACTGCATCATCAATTTTGAGGCGTTCGAGTAAGGATTCGGTTGCTAGCATAACGATGCCACCGACTGCGCCAATAATCACGGCTGAGCCGGCGCTAACGACGTGGCAGCTGGCGTTGATGGCAACTAAGCCGGCTAAGGAACCGTTGATGACTGAGTTAACATCGGCACGCCGGTGTTTGAAATAACCGGCAACAAGGGCTGCGATCTGACCGGCAGCGCCGGCAAGCACGGTGTTTAGGATGATGATGGGAACGCGTTCATTAAAAGCGAAGGTGCTGCCGCCGTTGAAGCCAAACCAACCAAACCACAGCAGTAGAGTTCCCAGTAGTGCGAGGGGAATGTTGGCACCGGCAATTTTTCTGGGGGAGCGATTTTTGGGAAACCGGCCCATGCGGGGGCCAATAATTAGAACGGCGGCGAGGGAAATCCAGCCGCCAAGGCTGTGAACGACGGTTGAGCCGGCAAAATCGACGAAGCCTAAATTGGCTAGCCACCCTGCCGGTTTGCCTACATCGGCACCATTCCAGATCCAGTGGCCAAATACGGGATAGATCACACCTGAAACCAGCGCCGCCATTAAGATATAGCTGTTAAAGCGCATTCGTTCTGCCACTGCCCCAGAAATCAGCGTCACTGCGGTTGAGCAGAACATTAATTGAAAGACAAAAAAGGCGGTTTCTCTCATTGCGACAGGACTTTCATTCATCCCGAAATTTGGAATAAAGCCGATTGTGCCTATCCAGCCGCCCCAGGAGTGGCCAAACATCAGGGCGGAGCCGAACATCCAAAACAGGACAGCACAGACGCCGAAATCGGTTAAGTTTTTAATCGCAACGTTAATATTATTTTTGCTGCGCGTCAGCCCAGATTCTAGGCATAAAAATCCCGCCTGCATTAAAAAAATCAGGCTGCTACTGACTATAAGCCATAGAAGATCGACCATTGAGCTGTCCATCTCCGACTTTCCCCTCTACTACAATGAAAGTTGTAAAATGAAAAATTAGTTGAATAATTTCAATTTTCTCTGCTCTTTTCTTTTTAGGAGCTATTTATCATTTTTTGAGTAAAATTTACAAATTTATATAGATTTAAAAAATTCCTAATAAGTTTTATATTTTTTTATTTAAAAGAAGCGGCTAATTTAGGCTGGGGAATTGAAAAGTCAAAGCGGACAAATCTGATTCTGGGGCCGGATGTCAATAAAATCACCTGGCTTGTGCCAGTGTTGTACCGGGAAATTACTCCCTAAAAATAGCTAAGTTAAGGGAAAAATCGCTGAAGTAAGACACGGTTGAGGAAAATGCAAATGAGGACGTATCAAACGCTACTAAATTGCATTTGGCAAAAACAGATTTTGTTAAGTTAAGCAAGTATTAGAGGGAGTTATCCGGAAAAGAACATCATATCCCTGCTCATGTTATTGTTTGCGATTGCTTAAACGATCAAAGCACATCACAATTCTTAGAGCACTTTCCCTGATAAAAGCAACTGAGGCGGGGGAATGGGGGAGCTAGGGATACCATTTTGGGTTTGAGATTTTAAATGTCCGGATTGCCCAATCCTTTAGAACTTGAAGGGTTGCCGGCATTTACCAAAATGGTATGAGTTGTGATGTTTCCCTCTTGATCCCTCACACGTTCCGTTTTATAGCCCGGTAAGCTATTCCTGTAAATCTAGCCGGGGATTAAAGGTTTCTATTAGACGCAACTTTTCATAGAGTTCTCGTTCTTGAGCGCTGATTTCTGTGGGAACCATAATTTGGATTTCCACCAGCTGATCGCCTCGTGTGCCGGTGCCGGTGGGGTAGCCTTTACCGGCAAGACGCAGGCGTTGACCGGATCGAACCCCTGCCGGCACTCTCATTTTCACCAAACCATCAAGGGTCGGCACTTCAATTGGCCCTCCCAGCACTGCCTCACTAGGCGTTAACGGAAGTTGGCAGCGAATATCAGACCCTTCTAACTTAAAAAAAGCATGGGGCGTGACGGTAATTTTCAAAAACAAATCTCCGCCGGCCAAACCTTGGTTTTTGAGACGGATACGCTGGCCGGTAACCATACCACCGGGCATATTGACTTCTAAAGAGCGTCCGTCTTCCAGGCGTATCCGCTCATTTCCTCCCACATAAGCTTTTTCCAGGGGCAAGCTGAGACGCGCTTCCACATCCCGGCGCGTCGCGCGAGAACCACCGACTGTATAAGCGGTTTTTGTCGTTCCCGGTCGAAAAGAATCCGCCGAATCAACCCGCACACGCGGGCCGGGGGGTGGAGTGGAAACCGCATTGTCATTGCGCCGGTTTAGCAGCTGGTCAACAAAGGTGTTAAAGTCAGCGAACTGACTGAAATCCACATCTTCGGTAGAAGTTCGACCGTTGCTAGTGCGACCGTTCCAGGTTTTAGCTGCCGGCGTTCGCGGAGCTTTGCCACTCTGGAAATCTTTCTGCTTCCAAAACCGACTGAACTGGTCATATTGCGCCCGCTTGCTCGGATCGGAAAGAATGTCGTAAGCTTCGCTAATCTCCTTAAATTTTTCTTCTGCTTCTTTGTTTCCCGGATTCAAGTCTGGGTGATACTGCCGAGCCAGTCGGCGATAAACTTTTTTAATCTCGTCGCTGGAGGTATCTCTGGGAACTCCCAGAATCTGGTAGTAGTTCCGAAAGTTCTGCATTTTCAGGTGTTAGGTGTCAGGTGTCAAGGTTCAGTTGCCAGCACTCAGGGTTCAGTTGCCGGCACTCAGGTGAACGGCTGAGTGCCCAGGGCGAATTGATGACCCATTAAAACCAATCATCATCCTCATCATCCCACTCATCTTCGCTGACATTTGTCCGAGGATAACGGGACTCGCCTCTGGTGACGCGACTGGCTCCTACGCGCTCAGAGGGCCGGCTGTCTCCGGAGAAGGTGCGCCGAATTGAGTCAAAGAAGTCATCCCCGTCCTCTTCGCGGGAGAACTGATAAACTTCCCGACTTAGATCGTAAAGAGCGTCTTGGAGTTCCGAACTCGTCAGATCCACGCCTCGCTCGTCGTTGCGGTTCAGGTTATCGCGCAAGTCTCGAACCAAAGATTCGATGCGACTGCGGCTGCGTTGGGCAAACTGCATTCCATAATCCAAAGCCACCTCTCGCAGCTGTCGTTCTGCTTGATAAGCTAGCGCTTCTGCCCGGTTGCGCTTTTCCACCCGCTCTCGCCGCAAGCGGTCGTCTTGGGAAAATTGCTCGGCATCTTGGATCATACGGGTGACTTCCGATTCACTCAGGGTAGATGCGCCCTGGATGGTGATACTTTGCTCTCGTCCCGTGGTTTTGTCAAGAGCTGTGACCTGTAAGATGCCGTTGGAATCGATATCAAAGGCGACCTGAATCTGGGGGACGCCACGTGGTGCCGGCGGGATGCCGGTGAGTTTAAACCGGCCTAAGGATTTATTATCTGCCGCCATTTCCCGCTCTCCCTGAAGGATGTGAACCTCAACCAGGGTTTGATTATTTTCAGCGGTGGAAAAAATGTCTGACCGGCGCACGGGAATCGTCGTGTTACGCGGGATGAGTTTTTTCATCACGCCCCCAATGGTTTCTAAGCCCAAGGAAAGGGGTGTTACATCCAGCAGCAGCACATCTCTCACTTCTCCTGCCAGGATGCCGGCTTGTATGGCTGCCCCCACCGCGACGACTTCATCGGGGTTGACGTTCTCATTCGGTTCTTTGTCAATCAGGCTGCGTACCAGCTGTTTGACTAGAGGGATGCGGGTCGATCCGCCCACTAAGACGACTTCATCAATCCGAGAGGGGGAGAGGCTGGCATCCATTAAAGCTTGCTTGACAGGAATGCGAAGCCGTTGGATTAGATCGCCGCACAACCCTTCAAACTGAGCACGCGTTAGCCGAGTTTCTAGATGTTTGGGACCGTCTTCGGTGGCGGTGATGAAAGGTAAGTTAATGTCGGTGACGGTGACGCCGGAAAGCTCGATTTTGGCTTTTTCGGCAGCTTCTGTGAGGCGCTGCAAGGCTTGCCGGTCGCGCCGCAAATCTACGCCCTCAACTTCTAAAAACTGTTCTGCCAGCCAGTCTACGATCTTTTTATCAAAATCGTTTCCGCCTAACTGGGTGTCTCCACTGGTGGCTTTGACTTCAAATACGCCATCGCCCACTTCCAAGATGGAAACATCAAACGTGCCGCCGCCCAAGTCGAACACTAGGATGGTCTGTTGTTGCTTGCGATCTAATCCATAGGCTAAGGAGGCAGCCGTTGGTTCGTTGAGAATTCGCTTGACTTCAAGGCCGGCAATTCGACCGGCATCGCGGGTTGCCTGTCGCTGAGAGTCATTAAAATAGGCGGGGACGGTAATCACCGCGCCGGTTACTGGCTGTCCTAAATAGCGACTCGCTTCATCTGCCAGTTTCCGCAGTACCATCGCCGAGATTTCTTCTGCGGCAAATTCTTTTTTCAGGCGAGGACACTTAATTTTGATGTTGCCGGTTTCGTCCTTACGAATGGTGTAAGGCACTCGTTTTGACGTGGCGTTGAGTTCGGCATATTGACGGCCAATATAGCGCTTCGCCCCGTAAAACGTATTCTGGGGGTTGAGTACGGCTTGCCGGCGGGCCAGTTGTCCGACGAGTAGCTCACCTTCTTTGCTGAAGCTTACTACAGAGGGAGTTGTCCGCATGCCTTCTGAATTGGCAATTACTATCGGCTTACCGCCTTCCATAACGGCTACTACTGAGTTGGTTGTCCCCAGGTCAATGCCGACTACCTTTCCCATGCGTTCTTTTTCTCCTAGCTCTGAAGATTCTCAGTTGTCAGTTGTCCTTTGTCAATTATCCTTTGTCTTTTATACGCTTGCTTATGACTGATAATCCATGACTGATAACCGATGACAAACTTGCTGACTTTATTGTATCTTGCTGGTGAGACCTGTCTTGTAGCGGATGAGCTGAGTGTTGCTATGGGAATGGGACATGGGGCATGGGGCATGGGGGGATAGGAACAGAGATTGATAGAGTAGGATCTGCTCTGTTGCCCAACTAAATTTTGGAGGACTCAAGCTGTGGCCAAACAAACGGTTCGAGTGGTGGCTCGTGTTGTCGCGCTTCCCGATCAGGTGGAGCCGGTGAAGTCTATTCTTTTGAGCATCATTGAACCAACTCGCCAAGAAGCCGGCTGTATTTTCTACGAACTGATGCAAAATTCAGCCGATCCGACTGATTTTGTCTTTGTGGAAGAGTGGGAAACTCAGGAATTACTCAACGCACATTTGAATTCACAACATATTCAGCAGGCAGCCTCTCAACTTAATGGCTTGGCTGCGATGTCGCCAGATATCCGCTTTTATCAATTGCTGGCTTAGCACTATTGACAATTTTCAATTTTTATGAATTAAACTTATATTCAAGATTCCTGGGCCGGCAGGAGCAATGCCTCTCCCCTCCTTGATCAAAACTAACAGAGCCATTGAAATGAAATGTTTGTATCATTCACTACAATCGCCCAGTTTTATCAAAAACAAGAACAGGGCTTTTGCAAATTTCCATGTGAATGAGTGTGATTAGCACCGCTCACACGACAGGCAGCGTAGAGGGTCATTTCAGCAAAGTTGAAACTGAGACCGGCCCAATAAAATTAGAGAATTCTAAAAGATTCCCAGGGGGTCAGCCCAATGTGGGAGCGTAAAAGTTAAAAGTAAAAAGAGCAAAATTAAAAATAAAACAGAGAAGACTCTCCTTTTTTAATTTTTTATGGCTTGCTGATGCCGGCAGTTACAGTCCTTTCAGCAGCTGTTTAACCGTTGCAATCAGTTCGGTTGGGCGAAAAGGTTTGGCAATATAAGCATCAGCCCCTTGTTTCATTCCCCAGTAGCGATCAAATTCCTCACTTTTACTCGTACACATAACAACAGGGATATTGTGGGCTTTTGGGTCATTTTTCAGCCATCGGCACAGTTCGTAGCCGTTCATCCGAGGCATGACAACGTCCGTAATCACTAAATCTGGATAGCTGGCTTGAATTTGTTCTTTTGCTTCAATGCCATCAGATGCTTCAACAACATTGAGTCCGCTCTTTCTTAAAATATCTGAAACAATTTGACGTAGGGTTAAACTGTCATCCACGATCAGAACCGTATTCATAGATCCCTGCCTGCTAGTTTAAAACGTTAATAAGAAAGTGTAGATTTCCTACAGTGCCGAGCGGCCCTCTATTTGATATCGTGCCCATTGATCACGTAAAAATTTACAGGGCCAACGATTTTAGGCTGTAAATTTTTCTGAAAGCGACAGATCCAAATCTCCGCCCTCTGCGCTGTGCCGGCAAAATCCACGAAAAATTTCTCTCTCTAAATTTTTCCGAACAGCGACTGATCCAAATTCTTAGCCTCCAGCCATCGGCAATTTTCTTGGGACGCCTGAGAATTTTTGAGATCCGGTAGGATCGCCGGGAAACTTGGGAGACTCTATCCTAGCTGAATAACGAGAGAGTGCAAGCTATGAGCTGCAATTGTTTTACTCAAGAGGAGTCGGCTCGCTCTCAACGCCTTTATCGGTGGGAAAATAAACTTTTCTAGCTACTCCAACAGGCAGAGGGCCGGCACTCCAGCTAAAAATCGTCAATATAAAATTGATCAGGTTGAACAAAGCTTGCAAAATGTAACGGATTGCAAAGGTATAATGAGAGGCGGGTAATCACACCCTTAAGAAAATCTTTAGAATCTCGAAAGGCAGAAGCATCAAATGCGAGTTGCGATCGCGGGAGCAGGCTTAGCAGGACTTTCTTGCGCCAAATATCTGACGGATGCCGGTCACACACCGATCGTCTTGGAACGGCGAGACGTATTGGGCGGCAAAGTAGCGGCTTGGAAGGACGAAGACGGGGACTGGTACGAAACGGGGTTGCACATCTTTTTCGGTGCATATCCCAATATGTTGCAACTCTTTAAAGAGTTGGGGATCGAGGATCGGCTGCAGTGGAAAGAACACACGATGATTTTTAATCAGCCGAACAGTCCGGGGACTTACTCGCGCTTCGATTTTCCGGATCTGCCGGCACCGATTAACGGAGTTATCGCGATTCTGCGTAACAACGATATGCTTACTTGGCCAGAGAAAATTCGCTTTGGCCTGGGCCTAATTCCGGCGATGATTCAGGGCCAGAAGTATGTCGAGGAGATGGATAAACTATCTTTCTCCGAGTGGCTGAAGCAACAAAACGTCCCCCCACGTGTGGAAAAGGAAGTTTTTATTGCCATGTCTAAGGCGCTGAACTTCATTGATCCGGATGAAATTTCTGCGACGGTGGTGCTGACAGCGTTGAATCGCTTTCTGCAAGAGAAAACCGGCTCTAAAATGGCCTTTCTGGATGGTGCACCAACGGAGCGGCTTTGTCAGCCAATGGTAGATTACATTACCGAACGCGGTGGCGAAGTGCGTCTCAATGCCTCAATTAAGGAGTTTTTGCTTAATGAGGATGGGACGGTTCGGGGTTTTCTGCTACGAGGCTCAGACGGAGCGGCAGATGAGGAAATTGTCGCGGATGCTTATGTGTCGGCAATGCCGGTTGACCCGCTGAAAGTGATGCTCCCGGCACCTTGGCGTCAGCTAGATTACTTTAAAAAGCTGGATGGATTGGAAGGAGTGCCGGTGATCAATGTACATTTATGGTTTGACCGCAAGCTGACGGACATCGATCACCTGCTGTTTTCGCGCTCGCCCCTGCTTAGTGTCTATGCCGACATGAGCAATACTTGCCGGGAATATGCGAATCCCAATCGCTCGATGCTGGAACTTGTTTTAGCGCCGGCTAAAGATTGGATCTCCAAATCCGACGAGGAAATTGTTGCGGCAACAATGACAGAACTCGAAAAGCTGTTTCCTGATCATTTCTGTGGTGAGCAGCCCGCAAATCTGCTTAAATATCACATTGTCAAGACGCCGCGCTCGGTTTACAAAGCGACCCCCGGACGCCAAGAGTGCCGGCCCTCCCAGACTACACCCATTGCCAATTTCTTTTTAACCGGCGATTACACCATGCAACGTTACTTAGCAAGTATGGAAGGGGCTGTGCTTTCTGGTAAGCTGACAGCGCAGGCGATCAATAGCACTCAGCAGGTAGCCGTTAGCCGTCAGCCATCGGTTGTTAATGGAATTGTCAGCGGTCAGCTGTCAGTAGCAAAAACAACTGAGCGCTGATCACTAGCCGCTGACGGCTGATCCCTGACAGCCTACAACTGACCACTGACCACTGACCATTTCTAAGCTTGCAACGAATGCTGCAACTGCCTCATTACTCCTGCATGAACACGCTGGCTTCCCCAGAGGCCGCTTACGAACTCTGTCGTCAGATCACAGCCACTTATGCCAAAACCTTTTATTTAGGCACGCTGTTGATGTCAGAGGAGAAACGGCGGGCAATCTGGGCTATCTACGCTTGGTGCCGTCGCACAGATGAATTGGTTGATGGGCCTCGCGCTCGATTAACTACGCCTGAAACCCTCGACCAGTGGGAACACCAACTGGAATCCATCTTTGCGGGTCATCCCCAAGAAGATCCCGATGTGGCGCTAGCGGAGACGCTGCAACGCTTCTCCCTAAGCATTCAGCCATTTCGGGATATGATTGCGGGCCAGCGGATGGATTTGTGCCGCAGCCGGTACGAGACGTTTGAAGAGCTTTACCTCTACTGTTACCGAGTCGCCGGCACAGTTGGGTTGATGTCGATGCCGATCATGGGGGTGGAGCCATCGCCCCACAAGGCTCCTTGGAATCGAAACGTTCCGGAGGGGCTTCCAACTGAAGAGGCTGTGGCGCTGGGAATTGCCAACCAGCTCACAAACATCCTCCGAGATGTTGGGGAAGATGCGAGCCGGGGTCGCATTTACCTGCCTTTGCAAGAGTTGGCATTGTTTAACTACACCGAAGAGGATTTATTTAATGGTGTGGTGGATGAACGATGGCGCGAGTTTATGCGCTTCCAAATCGGGCGAGCGCGTAAGTTTTTTGCGATGGCTGAAAAAGGCGTTAGCCAGTTGAGTTTAGATGCACGCTGGCCAGTTTGGTCGGCGCTAATGCTCTACCGGCAAATCCTGGATGTGATTGAGAGCAACCACTACGATGTGTTTCGGCAGCGAGCTTATGTTGGGCGCTCCCGCAAGCTGTTGTATTTGCCTGTAGCTTGGCTGAGGGCGCAAGTCCTCTAAAAGTTACTGGCAACCGGCTAAGGTATGGTGAGTGGCGCTGGCTTGTGTGAGCGCCGCTGCTTGCTTGTGCTAATCCAGCAGAATAAAGGCTGCATCAACGTCAACTCAGTTACACAGAGGGGAGCCGGTTAGAAACTTCTTGAAAGGTTTTCTATATATCTTCCTTTGGACAGATGCGCCAAAAGCTTAGGTGTAAAATGTTTTTAAATGTCAGTCTAGGGAGGCGCTGCTCCCTTGTCTTCATATCTTCCTTTGGGTAGATGCAGAAAAAACCTAGTTGTGAAATGGTTTTTTAATGTCCTGCTCGCTTATTTCCATCTCTGCCTGAAGACGGTTGTACCAGAGAATTGCTGATAATAATTTTTTAATTGACTGATAAGTTATTTACATATCCTGCGAGCGAAGGCTTAACTAAAGCTTTAAGACCGAGTGCTTTTTTACCTATCTATAGATAATTTATATATATTTCTTAAAGGGGATGTCAGGGAAATCAAGCGGTGTGATTTTTAGCACAGTATTAAGCGCCCACCCTGTCGTATATTATTAGCTAAATGAGCTTAATATGTCGTAACAATGAGCAATCTATCCCTAATGCCTCCTATCGATTCATTAACGAACCAATTGAAATTCATAATACAGCCCTTGGATCTAGATACAATTAACGAGCTTGGCGAACTGGGATTTCAGCAAATTCCGGCCATTCCTCAACTTGTTTATCAAGAAGTCACAGAACCTCAATTAGCTGACGTTTTTAGGCAGCTCACCCGAACTCTAACAGACGCCAGTCAAGCCGCATCACGCTTTTTGTTGACACGCTTACCCCTTGAGGATAACAGTCTACTGTTAGAATTTCTTCAGGCTCAGCCCCTAAGTGTAATTACGAACTGTGTGAGAAATGCCTGGTTTTTCCATTTACTCTTAAAGCAGTGTTTATTATTCAAGTATCAACCTATTTTTGATTTAGCTTCCGGTCAGATCATCGCTCATGAATGTCTGGCTCGCGCCATCAGCGAACAGGGTCACTATCTGAGCGGGCAACAATTAATTGATGCAGCCCTTTCAACGAAACTAACGCGCGAGTTTGATGAATTAGCCAGAGAAATTTGTTTGGATTCAATTGCTGCCTTAAACACGAATCAAACTTTTTTCATTAACGTTTTACCGAATGCGATTATCGATAATTTTAAGTCTCTAGAACAGAATCTAGAAAAAGTATTGGCATTAGGATTGCAACCGCACCAGATTGTGTTTGAATTAACTGAAGTTGAAATCCTCGCCCACTGCCCAAATTTGGCCCAGCTCATTAACCGTCTGAGAAAATGGGGTTTTGGAATTGCGGTTGATGATTTATGTGGTTGTGTTTCCATTGATCATTATGTGATGGAGGTTCGTCCGGATTTTGTTAAACTCGACCGGCGCTTGATAAATGGTTGCAGCAAACATCTGCTGAAGCAAACTTTAATCAAAAGTTTATTGCATTCTGCCCACGAAGAGGGAATTCTGGTTGTCGCGGAGGGACTTGAACACCGTAAGGATATCGAGTGCTGCCGCGATTTAGGTATGGACTACGGACAGGGATTTGGATTGGGGCGTCCAGAATTGACGTTGCAACAGCAATCTTCAAGCTTTAGAGATTTTCCCATGTCTAAAGCTTCTTAGTGCGGATGCCGGCTGATATGACAAATTTAGGAATTAACGTATTTTCGCGAACGGTGTGGCGAGTGGGAAAAAATCTGTATGATGGGTTATGTTTTGGCGAAAGCAAACTGAGGTTTGCTTTAATTTCGCATCTCACCCCGGCAATTCCATAACCACTATCCATGCAGCTAGAATTTGTTCCAGTAGAAGAGTTTTATTTTGCCCTCACCTTGGCAGTTCGCACACTCGAAGATTTAACGAAACCCGGTTTAGCCGAGCAGGTGCGATCGCGCTTGGAACTCGAATGCGGGCAACCCTCCACCGTAGCCGCTGCTAGCCAGAATACTTTTAACTATGTGTTTCGCGTTAAAGATTACGATAACAGCCCTTCCCCCCAGCTCATGGTTTCTGTTGCTGACTGGCAAGGAAAACTGCGCCTGAGCAGTGATTATGGCTGGACACTTGACGAATCTCGTAAGGCAGTACGGACTGAATTATTTAGCCGCCGGCAGGAATTTGCTCAACACCTGCGTGTTCACCTCCAAGATTGGCTGCAAGTGCCGTTATTAGAAGAAACTTCTAATTGGGTTGCCTAAATTTGTTCGGGGGTTTAACGGACACTAAAAGATAGGCCGGTGAAAGGTTAAAAAGAAGTTTTAACCTTCAATCTTTTTGATCATTCCCCACTCAAACTTACCGATTTCAAAGACAATCAGCGGGCGCTTGTTACACGTGGATTTTAAAAATTCCTCCGGTTAATTCACCGGCACAAGTGTTCAAGTCGCCCGTTTTTAACTGTCTTGAGTGCAAAAGCTACATTTACGGGTTGCTTGCTTGAGCTGCCAGCATTTGCTTGAGCTTTTCCAACTCTTGTGCCCAGCGTGGATCTGGCTGGGAGGCTTCTTGCGGTGTAGAAGTCGAAGTGCCGCCGCCGCCGGTACTGGTAGAACCACGACGAGACTTGTTACCGCCGCCACGACGTTCGCCGCCACGACGTTCGCCACCGCCACCGCCACCGCCGCCACCGCCAGTAGGAGTCCCAGCGGCTTTGGTAACAGGAGCAGGCGGTTGTGGAGCTGATGATTCCTCATCTCCTTTACCCTTAGAGCGAGGCAAAGCCTTCTCTATTTTGATTGGGTTTTCTTTAAACACAAAACCATTGTACTTCTCGATGATTTGATCAGCCTCTTCATCAGTTTTGACGGTGACAAAACCAAATCCCCGACATTTGCCGGTTTTGCGATCAGTGATCACTTTCGTAGAAACAGAATCGCCGGCTTCTGCAAAAATGTCTTGCAGCTCTTTACGATCTATTTCTTTGGGCAGATTCCCTACATAAAGACGAATTGACATGGACAAGTCCTCCAAAGTTGGGTTCCAACAAATTTACAAATCTTAACTTGATAACGGTCATCAAGAGGCAAGGGTTGACGCCAAGCAGCAAAACTAGCCAAGCTGTGTGCCTCTGTGGCAAACCTCAACAAGGCAGTTCACCTCTAATTGCAAAATTATTCAATAGGCTTCTGCCAATACACTGCACCCGACGCGCTTGAAATTTAGCTATACGGTCGCTGCGTAAGCTTTTGGTCATCACTAGGGAATGGAGGCTCAATAGTGTTTTTAGAATACTGTTGTTACACAATCTTGAGAAAAACCGCCGTAAAAACCACTGGTGGTAGCCTGGGATATCAAGCAATAGGGATGCTAACGTCCCGATTTGTCCCGTCGGGTATGCAGGAACTGACGCGCTTAGGAGCCGATAGCATAGCCTAGACACGCTTTGCCCAAAATGCTGTTTTGGTAACTCGCAATTCAGTGAGCGACCCACAAATCCCCTTGCTTTGAGGATATAAGATTTTAAACCCTTAATAAAGGTATCACAGCCTTGGGTATGGAGCTAGCTACAAGGGCGGAAATCCGTCTTTTTTATCTATAACAATGCCATTACTTAAAACGCACTCAGTTAGGTTTGCATCTAACTTGCATTTTTCAAGTTGCCGGATAGCAGCAATAAATGGCGAGCCGCAGAAAAAGAAAAACGAATTCCCACAGATATCGTTAGCTACATTTGCCATGCTGGCAAGCAGTATAAGTTAAATGCCTGACAGCTTACGCAAAAAACCAGCCGATGGCTGCGGCTGGCTGAAATTGCTGTGTTGGGAGAAGGAAAACCTGATACCAAGACGGCTCCTGTGACTGCAATAACAGAGATTGAAGGCTTGGACACGTCTGGAACCATGTGCTTTCTGTAAATAACTGTAACATTAAGGGAAAAAAGTTTGCAACATTTCTTTACATATTAGGGAATGGGGGATGGGGAATTGGTCAAGGCTTCGCCAACCTAAAGGTAGGGGCATGGGGAATGGGGAATGGGGAATTGGGAAGAGGGGGAGAGAAGTTCTACTTCATTGTTCTCTGCTACCTAACCCTTTAGAGTCCGCCGCGAGAAATCAGATAGGCTCCCCAGAGGGCTGCCACACCGGCTAGAATCGTAGACCAAATAGGGTGGCCACTGTGGCTGGTTTGACCGGCAGTCGTCGAGAGCGTTTCAAGATCCAGCCACGGAGTCGCACCCCGGCGAAACCAGCCGGTTGCAATCACCTGCTTATTGACAAAATCGCTGGGACGAGGGGAATGAGGCCAAAGATTGCCGATTGGGCCAAATTTTGAAAGGTAGTGCAATTTCACGAAGCCGGCAGACGTTTGCAAAATTAAATCCTGTCCCAGCCAGTTGCCAATTCCTTTACGTCCCAAAAGCTTACCTTCTAAACGAACCGGCAGGCTATCCACCGGCAAGGCAGCGGGATTTGCCAACAAAGCCGGCAAGCTCGATTCCTTTGACAAATTAGCCGGTTTGATATCTGGGAAAAAAGAATTGATCCGCATAACCGTACCCAAGCAAAATCCAGTCAGCACAAGGCCGGTCAGCAGCCATTGATGATCGCGTAACACCCAACTAATTTCTGGAATACGCAGCTGGACACCCACCCAACCGAGCAGCCAGAACACAGCGCCAAAGATTAAACCAATCAGCACTCCAAAATAGGGAGCACCTTGTAGCAATAAGTCCTTACTTTTCAGGGGTGAGTTTTGAATCGCAGGAGAAACCGGCTTTTTCTTGCCTTTCTTCGCTGCCGGCTCAGGAACCGGCAAATCCAACTCGGTTTCTAACTTCCAAAAGCGGGCATACAGAGCCAAAATATTCAGCCGATCACCCAGAGGAGGATGGGCGTTGTTAATCGTCAGCCACTGCCGGTAAGGGTTACTGCGATCCCACTCCAGCAAGGGTTCAATAGGTGTTAACGGATAACAACTGCCCAGCGTGATTGCCTGCCGGCATCCCACCGGCATCAGTAGATCAAAGCCTTCGAGGAGATAGCTGGTTGAGCGCTGTTTTCCGACATCACTGGCAATCCCAATCGCTATTTTTAGTAAAGCGCGAGTCAAGCCATTAGGATTGCCGGTAGTTTGTGTCGCCACCCGATCGCTGTAGTAAAGCCGCTGCCGCGATAGCCAAAAAGCCGGCCAGCGGAATACCCAATAGATCCCGTAAGCCAGGGAAGAAATCACCGCCATTGTCCCGCCGAAAACTGCCGAGAGAAACGGGGATTGGATTAGACGTTGCCCGCGTTCTTCCCAGTCAGCGGCTTGCCAGTAGATCAGATAAGGAATCTGGACAACTAGAACCGCCACAGACATTAAAGCCAAATCCCAGTTGGCAATGTGCCCTAGTTCGCCGGCATAAATTGCAGCAATTTCGTCATCTGCCAATTGATCCAACAAACCCTGACTCACCACAATCCGGGCAGTCCGGGGCAGGTTGCCATAACTAAGCGCCACCGGCGCATTAATCGGCAACACCTTCAAAGTCGGCCAGGGCCATTTTTTCTTCCAGCAAATGCGTTTCAGCATCTTAGCCGCTTCTGGACTATGGGTTTCTAAAGCCTTCACTGACAAGGGCTTTTGACCATAAAACAGCTCTAGCAGTCCATCAAGTAACCAGGGCGACAATATTAGCAGCGCTAGCAAAATCATCAAAATAGACTGCGTTTGGTCATAGTAGAAAGCTTGAATAGGCGACATAGAGGGCAGTTTCACTAAGATGTCGTTGATGCTAGACATCCCGAAGTGAACAACAGCGCGAATAACCACCAGCATCAGGAAGACCGTTGCCCCCTGTAGTAACCACAAACGCCATTGCTTGGGATCTCGCAGGGGCTTCCAATTTTGGGCGCGGCCGGCATTACGCCAACTCGGTTGATAGTCCTGAATTTGGGGCGTAGGGGTTGGCAGCAGTTCTTTCTCCCCCTCTTCTTTTCTCCCCCCACCGGCAGATGGCTGAGTCTCCTGATTTGGGAGAGCCGGCGGGTTGGCAGAACGCCGATATGAGGGCGGTGGTGGGGGCGGAACTGCTTTGGGCAGACTCTGCCTAGGTTTTACCGGCAGGTTATCGAGAGGGACGAAGCCGGTGGGATTGGCACCGGCTTCTGAGGCTGGCGGCAGGTTATCGAGGGGAACAAAGCCTGTGGGATTGGCACCGGCTTCTGAGGCTGGCGGCAGATTATCGAGGGGGACAAAGCCCGTGGGATTGGCATCGGCTTCTGAGGAGGTTGGTGCCGGTGAACTTTGAAAGGCAGTCGGGTTAGAAGGCTGTAGCGCTTGAGGGGAAACCGATTTTTTTTGGGAGAAACGCGCTTGCAAATCGGCGAGTGTGCGCCTCGCCCACTGTTTAACCTGGCTTTTCTCGCTTTTGCTCAGTGTTTGGCAGAGGGCAATGGCCTTTTCTGCTTTGCCGATGCGCTCGTAGGCGACGACCAACCCCATCTGAGCACGCAAAAGTGAAGGTTCATGGAGTTCAATCTCACAGATGCCTTCTAGGTGAGCAATCGCCGCTGAATAATTACCCTGCTTTAGTGCGGCTAAACCCGTCTCTAGGGAAGGAGTTACCCCAGAAGCGCCGGCACTAGAGGGAGGGGGTTCGGGAATTGAGGTCATAACTCCTCCTTTGGCTTACTTCCCAACCATAACCCACAAGCGTTTCACCCAACCTGCTCGCTTCATAGAATCTTTGCGAAACTGGACGTAAAAGCGAACCCAATTCCCACGAAAATAGTAATGAGTAATCAATATGGATAAGCAGGCCGGTACTTACTGCCTTCGCACCGAACGAGCGCATGAGGGAGAAGAGAGGGGCTAGGGAGAAGAGATCGGAAAATTAAATTATCGAATTAGCAATTGTGCTATCACGCTCAACAAAGTTAGGGCCTATTTGTTCTAGTAGTTGGAACGAATGCTGTTATTCAAAACTCAGGGTATTGTCAAGAATATCTTCTTATAAAAAAAGTGAGTTTTTTGAGGTCAATAAACAGGGTGAGAGTAGAAAAACTCAGCTAGCCATCCAAAACTTTTTACGACAAACACTAGCATAGAAATAGAAACATACACCTAAGCTGAAAACTTTTATGGTTGGAACGACAAGCCTTCTTCAACGTAATCATGTACAAATACTGGGCAATGGTTCTCAAACGATAGTCTTTGCTCACGGGTTCGGTTCCGACCAAACGGCTTGGCGGCATCAGGTGGCAGCATTTGCCTCCGACTACCGACTCGTCCTTTTCGATCATGTCGGTGCCGGCAATTCTGATTTTTCTGCCTACAGTCCGCGCCGCTACAGCAGTCTTTACAGTTATGCCGAAGACTTGCTAGAGCTGTGTTCCGAATTAAAAATTAAGGACTGCATCCTAGTGGGTCACTCGGTTAGTGGTATGGTCAGTTTACTAGCCGCCTTAGTCCAGCCAGAGGTGTTTAGCCAACTAATCTTTATCAGTGCGTCGCCACGTTATCTCAATGAGGTTAACTATATCGGGGGGTTTGAGCAGTCCGATCTTGACACCCTTTACGCCGCCATGTCGTCCAATTACTATGCTTGGGCCAGTGGTTTTGCGCCTCTGGCAATGAGGAACCCTGAAAAACCCGAACTGGCGCTTGAGTTTGCCAATACCCTGAGTGCTATCCGCCCGGATATCGCTCAAGCTGTGGCGCGGGTGATTTTCCAGTCAGATCACCGGGCTGAGTTACCGCGCCTAAAAGTGCCGACACTAATTGTGCAATCCAGCGATGATATCGCTGTGCCGGCTGAGGTAGGCCGCTATATGGCAGAGCATATCCCTAACAGTAAGCTGCTGGCGATCGCCGCCAGTGGCCACTTACCTCACCTGAGTGCGCCCGACGTGGTGACTAATGCCATCAAAGCGCATCTTGATAAATGTGTCAAATTATAAGAAATTGGGCATTCTAAACAAATGGGATGGAAGCTGCTTGACGCTGAAACTTATTTGTTTAGCTGCTCAGAAAACTGCTTTTGAGTGAGGGAATCAGGATTAGTAGCGGACGTCGGTAAACAAAAATTAATAAATTTTTGTAAAATCTAAAATATTTATTATAATTAAATTTTTTTTGAAAGGGAAAGTAAGAAATTTGTAAATTTTTTGAGGATAAATAATCTTTGCTTTTGAACAATAAAAATTTTTGATAGAGAAAGAAGCGCGGATTGCAAAAGGAAAAACCAACGAATAAAAGGAGCTGAGAAAATTAGGAAAATAGTTGATAAAACAGAAATATCTCCGTCTTTATTTTTAGAAAATATTCTATTCAGTAATGCAAAATTATCGGTGGTTAAATTTGCCGCACAATCATCCTGACCGGCTACCAACTTTCAGAGGCGCTATTGTGGGGCTAACGCTGGCTCTAGTGGGTTTTAGTGTCCTAGCTGGAGTGATGCCGGTGTTAATCGTCGCACCGGCCCTGTTTGCCGCTGCCTTGATGCTGCCACTGCCACCGATGCTTGTGGCGCTGATGCTGGGGCAGAGTGGGTTGCTGACGCTGTCTAGCCACAGCAGCGCCCTGCTAGGCCATGACAACGTCTTGCTGACACGTTACAGCATAGCCGTGGGCAGTGCCACCGTTCTGGGTGTCTTAGCACGCAGATTTTTACTCGGCATTGAGTGGCAGTTTGCTTCCCGCAACCTGCTCGCATCCCTACTGGAGGCAGACACGACTGCTACTCCCGAAGTTCTTCTGACTCAAGCGCTCTCCTCCCTGCGCCAATTAGCCCGTGCCGACGCGGCAATTGCCCTGCATCAACTTGACGAAGTCACAGCGGAAGCGCTCGTCTGCCTGCCCCATACGGCGTTGCCTGATAAACTGACGACGCCTAAACTTTTTGCTGAGGCACTCGCTCAGAATCGCTGCCTTTACTATGCGGATTATCCCAGTAGTGCCGGCGCTGCGCCTGTTTTGGTTGGCCAAGGCACTCAGTCTCTGGCTGTGCTGCCGTTGCAGGATGCCGGCAACCGGCGCGGGGCAATATTATTGCTGTGGTATCGCCACACTGAGATTTCTTGGCGCTTAAGGAGGCTGATGGAGTCGCTATTAGCGGGTGTGCGTACCCTCTTGCGCTTCCAAAACACAACGTTCCACTTTGAAAAGCTACAGGCACGCTACAGCGCGATTCTGGAGACGATTCCTCAGGGTGTAGTGTTTGTGGATGAAAGTGGGGAGCAAAGTTGGCTGAATCATGCTGCAGCTAAGCAACTGAATCTGACGCCGGGATCTGTAGAGCCGGTGATGATTTCTCAGGCGATGGCAAAATTACGAACCAGTGCAGAAAATCATGAGGTGATCGCGCAGCAGGCGGTTAAGTTTTTCTCCCAACCTCAAGCGGAGATTCGAGATTGGTTATGGGTTTGTGCAAATGAAAGCCCGTCGCAAGATGACACTTGGCCGGCAGAAAATCATGAACCTAATGCTGCGCCTGTCCCTGAAGGGCGAACAGTGCTGAGTCTTTCCAGCACTCCGACGCGTGTGCGCGATGTGCCCGGTCGCCTCTGGTTGCTGGATAATGTGACTGAGGGCTATTTCAGTCGCTTAGCGCTGGTTGAGCGCACCCAGCAACTAGAAATTGTTAACCAAGAGCTAGAAGCATTTTCTCACTCAGTCGCTCACGACCTGCGAGCACCCTTGGCTTCGATCGACGCGTTTAGCCTGCTTTTGCTGAGAGGCTATGCTGAAAAACTCGATGAGGAAGGCGTGGACGACCTTCAGAGTATTCGGATTGCAACGGCGCGAATGCGGCAACTGATTGATGATTTGCTACAGTTGGCGCGGGTGGCACGCACGGAAATGCGGCGAGAAGTGATTGATGTGACCGGCTTGGCCCAGGCAGTTGCGAATAATTTGAAGAAGACACAGCCGGCACGTCAGGTGGAATGGGTGATCGCGGCTGACGTGGTGGCTAAGGTTGATGGCCCGCTGCTGCAGATTGTGTTTGAGAATCTGCTGGGAAATGCTTGGAAATACACATCTAAACACCAAAACGCTCGAATTGAATTTGGAGTATTGCCGCAGCCGGCTGATCAAACCGGCCTGCCCTCTCCAAGTCCTATTTACTTTGTGCGCGATGACGGGGCCGGTTTTGATATGACTTACGCGGATAAGCTTTTTGGAACCTTCCAGCGTCTACACCGCCCTAGTGAGTTTGAAGGCACCGGCGTAGGCTTGGCAACGGTACAGCGGATTATCCACCGACAGGGAGGCCGAATTTGGGCGGAAGCGCAGGTGGAGAAAGGTGCAACTTTCTATTTCACGCTTTAGAGGCGGGCGAGCTTAGAAGATCTTTAAAGAAAACCCGCCCCTAATTCACGCTTCTACTGGCTTTGTTGTTACAAAGATTCCGGTTCCTGGCCGGCAACCACCGGTGCTGTGGCTTTCAATTTTAACCCTGGGTGATCTGCTTCTACTTGATGCAAATTCCACTCATTTTTAAACAGTAAAACCGGCCTTCCCCAGCTATCTTTGACGGTAACGGTGTTGAACAGCCGCCCGACTTTTTGTAATG
Source organism: Microcoleus vaginatus WJT46-NPBG5 (assembly GCA_019359355.1). GTDB lineage: Bacteria > Cyanobacteriota > Cyanobacteriia > Cyanobacteriales > Oscillatoriaceae > FACHB-68. Next base: position 223,603 of record JAHHHM010000005.1, read on the forward strand.
CTTCCCAGCCGCCGGTCGCCCAACGGGCCACGGAGAAGGGCAGCATTTCCAGTAAGGTTTCCACCCCGTATTCGTTTTGCATCCGAAACTGCACGACTTCAAATTGCAACTGGCCCACGGCAGCGAGAATTGGGTCGCGCTTTGCTTCATCTGCGGAATACATAATTTGCACCGCACCTTCTTCGCGCAACTCGGCAACGCCTTTGCGGAATTGCTTGAATTTAGAAGGGTTAGGATTTTTCAGGTAAGCAAACAGTTCCGGAGAAAAGCAGGGAATGCCTTCGTATTCAAGTTTTTGGCCGGTATAAATTGTGTCGCCAATTGCAAAAACTCCCGGATTATTTAACCCGATCACATCTCCCGGATAGGCTTCTTCGATGGATTCGCGATCTTGGGCAAAAAGTTTTTGCGGACGGGAGAGGCGCACGTTTTTGCCGGTTCGGGCGTGATTCACGGTCATGTCTTTTTCAAACTTGCCGGTGCAGACGCGCACAAAGGCTACCCGATCTCGGTGTTTCGGGTCCATATTCGCTTGGAGTTTAAAGACAAAGCCAGAAAATTCTGGATGAGTGGGGGGCAGCTCACCGACAGAAGTCCTGTGTGAACCGGGTTTGAGGGCGTAGTCTAAGAACGAGTCGAGGAATAACTGCACGCCAAAATTGGTCATGGCGCTGCCAAAGAAAACAGGGGTCATTTTGCCGGCATGAACCTGTTCTAAATCTAATTCTGAACCCACTTCATCCAGCAGTTCTAACTCATCTTTGAATTGATAATAAAGGTCTTTTTCTAGCAATTCTTCGATGCGCGGATCGCCTATATCGAGTGCTGTATCGAGGGCTTCGCGGCTGCCGTGGGCGCTACGCTCAAACAGGTGAATTTGCTGGGTGCGCCGGTCGTATACGCCCTTGAAGCGGTCGCCCATCCCAATCGGCCAGTTTACTGCATAGGTTGCTAGACCCAGTTCTTTCTCAATTTCGTCTAGCAGTTCTAACGGTTCCCGTCCGGGCCGGTCCAGTTTGTTAAAAAATGTGAAGATGGGAATGGAACGCATCCGGCACACTTCAAACAGTTTGCGTGTTTGCGGTTCTAGCCCTTTGGCGGCGTCTTCCAACATCACGGCGTTGTCTGCGGCGGCGAGGGTGCGATAGGTGTCTTCGCTGAAGTCTTGGTGTCCGGGGGTGTCTAGCAGGTTAATCTGCCGGCCTCGATATTCAAACTGCAATACTGTGGAAGTGATGGAAATGCCCCGCTGTTGCTCCATTGCCATCCAGTCTGAAGTCGCATGACGCTGTGCTCTGCGTGCCTTTACAGCACCGGCTTCGTGAATTGCACCCCCGTACAGCAGCAGCTTTTCTGTAAGCGTGGTTTTACCAGCATCGGGGTGGGAAATAATGGCAAAGTTGCGGCGCTGATCAACCGCTGCTAGAAGTTCGGTTTGCAGTTCTGTGGTCATGCTGAAATTTGGCGGGACGAGGTTACGGAGCTTTAAGTTTGAGTGTAGCAAAGCTAGCTAAGGATTCAAGTTTTACCCTTAGCACGAACTGCTTGGCTGTCGTGTGCGGAAACTCCCCCCAGATCCCACCCAGCATAAATGTTGGCTGTCAAAGTTAAAATACATTACAGATGAAGCGGATGAACCGCTGGCAACAATAGCAAAGCCCGAAATGGGTGAGAGGGTCGGTTAAATGGACAAACGAAAGCTTTTATCAGCACTGTCTCATGGGGCGATATTTTTCAGCACTACGATTGTGTCTGTTGGGATACCGATTGCAGTTTGGTTTGTATCGGATGACTCGGTTGTGCGAGAAAATGCCAAGGAATCGATCAATTTCCATATTAACGTATGGTTTTATGGAGCCATTATTGCAGCGCTGGCTTTCTTGACCTTTGGGTTGCTGGGGTTGATTTTGGGTCCTATTGGGTTTCTTATCCACTGGGGACTGACGGTTTTGGCACTTTTACAGGTATTTGGAAATTCTGACCAGCCTTATCGCTACCCGTTTATTTTCCGCATTCTCTAAGGCTGCCGATGTGGCAAATGTTCGTGATTGCGCTTGCGCGATCTTTCGGGTAATGGATAATTGGTAATTAGAAAGGACAGACCATTACCAATTATCCATGCGCTTTTAAAGGATAGACGAACGCTCTAATCTTAAATAAAAGCGAGCAAATAAAGCGATGCCAGTTTTAGGCCGGTATGATTGAACGTATCGTGCAATCAATGGGAGCGTGCTGGTATGAATGACTTAGACAAGCGGAAGCTCTTCTCTGCGCTATGTCATGGAGCGATCTTTTTTAGCGCTGCACTTGTCTCTATTGGCGTACCGATTGCGATTTTGTTTGTATCGGACGATCCGGTGGTAAAAGATAATGCTAAGGAATCCTTAAATTTTCACATTAACCTTTATATTTATGCAGCTATTTTTGGGCTGCTGAGTATTGTCCTGATTGGGATTCCACTGTTAATTCTGTTAGGTATTGCCAGTTTTGTCCTCCCGATTATGGCTATTATCGAAGTTCTGGGTAATCCCGACCGGCCTTATCGCTACCCATTTATTTACCGCTTGTTATGATAAGTACCTAAACAGTTGAGTTTAGATATAAAAAAGCAGTTTTAGGAATCACCGGCTGTCGGCGTGTAGTGATGGCTAGATAACCATTACACGCCACAGCCAACTTTTATGCGTAAACAATTTTTACCCATCGCTGCTTGTGCTTTATTAGGTGCCGGCGCAATCACGCAACCTACCGTTGCCAACACCGAAGTCCCGATCAGTTCCATTCGCTTTGTGGGTGCTCAGCAAGGCGGACAAGCAAGAGGCATTTTTATTGTACCGGATGGAGACACAACTCGCTCAGCTTATGGTGGCAAGCTGAGTCGTTATGATGTCCACATCTCTAAAATGCTTGAAGTGGCAAATGTCTATTGTTCTAATAGTTGGAACAGCGTTGAGTGGCATTACTTTGCCGGCGACGGGGACATTAATATGGGGCGATTTGTCATGAGTTGTAACCTGGTGCGTGATATCCACATTGCTTATGGCACAGGACGACCTGAACGAACTGTGATTCGCTACGGTTATGGGAATGATTCAGCGACGGAAGAAAGATATCTGCCGGTTTTGAATCTAAATGGAGATAAAATTCCTAAATTTCAAAGCTTTGTACAGCGCTTTACGCCTGTAGGTAAGGCACAACGGATTGATTTACAATAACATCAAAACACTGTTAATTTCTGAGCAGAAATTGTGTTTTAAACCCAGAAAAATGTAAAGGGTAGATTATATTTATCCTGCTTACGTTTTGATTTTTGACGTTTCTTGATATCGCCACACTTGCCTGATAGCCTGTCGGGGTTTAAACAGCCGATTAATAGATAAAATCAGCCGGAGGTTTAAACCTCCGGCTAATAGCTAAAGCCGGATAAATCCGACAGGAAACTTATTGAATTGGGATTTATTCGACTTAAACGAACCCTCCCAGAAATAGATTTCTGGGAGGGTTGCAGGATGTAAGTTAAAAAAAATCGCTGCACCAATTAAGCGGCTGCCGACTCTCTCACCTCTTCATGAATCTTGGTTTTAGCACCAGCTTCAGATGCCAAATATTCAGCCAGTTGAGCTTCAATTTGTTCGCGCACAATCTCGCGGTATTCTATAAAGTGTTCGCTATGGGCGCAAATGGCTAAGTAGCCATCCCAGACGCGAGGATTGTGCCGGATGATGCCAAACAGATTGCGCCAAAACTGCCAGCGAGTATGGCGAACAAAACCCTGCCGCCAGCAGACCGTTAGCAGTGCTTTAACATTAACCCAACTCGGCGGCCTGGTGGGGGCGTGATGCTTGGGAACGCCCAACATTAGAAAGTGCCGATAGGTGCGATTGAGAAAGGTCATGGGGTCGTAGAGTTGCCAAAATGCATCCACATATTCACGGGCAATAGTCTCTATGGGACGCGTCGGCACAAAGTTCATTAAGTTGGTTTGGTTGATAGCTGTGGTTTTGCCATGCAACCGGCCTTCTTTTTCCAGCCGGTGCCAGAGTCCGGTATCAGGGAGTGCCTGTAACATACTGAACAGTGCGGTGGGGATTGCTGTTTGCTCAACAAACCGGACAATTCGTTCACCGGCACCTGGTTTTTCGCCATCAAAACCAATAATAAAGCCGGCCATTACCCGCAAGCCGGTTTTGGTAATTGCCTCTACAGATTCTGAAAGCGGATCTCTTGTATTTTGAAACTTTTTGGTAAACGCTAAACTTTCCTCATCAGGCGTTTCAATCCCTAGAAAGACAGCATTGAAGTTGCACTCAACCATCAATTGCATCAGTTCTGGATCTTGCGCTAAATCAATGGATGCTTCGGTATTTAAGTGGAATGGATAGTTGCGTTCTATCATCCAGGTTTTCAACTCATTAAGCAACAATCTAACATTGCGTTTGTTGCCAATAAAGTTGTCATCTACCATGAAAATGCTGCGTCGCCAGCCTAATTCATAAAGCCGATCAAGTTCAGCTAAAAGTTGTTCTGGAGATTTTGTCCGGGGTTTGCGACCATAGAGAACAATAATGTCACAAAATTCACACTGAAACGGGCAACCGCGAGAGAACTGGATTGACATATTGTCGTAGGCTTCAAAATCCAGCAACTCAAAGCGCGGGATTGGGGTTGAAGTCACATCAGGCTTTTCTGTAGCGCGGAAAGTTCCTGAAACCTCACCGTTTTGAATCGCCTCGACAAACATCGGCAAGGTGAGTTCGCCTTCATCCAAAATCAGAAAATCTGCACCGGCAGCACTCGCTTCTTTGGGCAATGCCGTTGGATAAGGGCCACCCACTGCGACTAATTTGCCCCGTCGTTTTGCTTCTTCAATTTGAGCAATAAAATCTGGCTTTTGAACGATCATGGCTGAAATAATCACAATTTCAGTCCATTCCCATTCAGCCTCTGTTACTGCCCGAACATTACGATCAACTAACTTAAACTCCCATTCTTGAGGCAAAATTGCCGCGACTGTCGCCAAACCCAATGGCGGCAGCATTGCCTTTCGCCCCACCAGTTCTAAGGTTTTTTCAAATGACCAGAAACTTTTTGGAAATAGGGGATAGAGGAGTAAAACTCGCATTGAAACTCAAGCCTCATAAAAAAGGGAAGCGGTCAGTTAGAAATTGTTAGCACTCAACAATCAGTGTTTTTTCAGTGATTGCTGAATATTCTACTGGGTGTTGAGTGCTACTTACTAACTTAACTTTTAGGCGTGAACCATTTGGTTTGCCGGCAGAGATTGGCGCAAACGTTCGCCATACAGTGCTAAAGCATTGCCACCTAACAGCAATTCGAGATGCTGCCGGTCGTAATTTGTCACCTCAGCCGCATCTTTGACGCAATTTTTCAGAACACCATCCCAGTGACCATAATCGCCTGAGAAGCAAGCCAAGTGCTTGCCAATTTCACCCATCGCCACCGGCAAATAAGCTGGGCCTGGATCATCCGATTCAAAGGAGGTAAAAATTTGCCCCCGCTCAAAATATTCCATCGGATCGCGGTGACGCAAATCGTAGTGTTCGTACAAGCTGGCATCATCGATTTTTGTGGGATCATTTTGAGCGTTCCACATCAAATCGAATAGGTTTTTCGCCTGAGAAATAATGTTGACATTATTGCTGCCGCGTTCCTGAATCAGCAGCTTGGTAAACTCCATCAAAGACGGGCGATAGGGATTCTTGGGATCAAAGTCGCGAATGCGTTTTTCCCAATGTTCGTGGAAGGCATGAGCCAAATCTGGCAGCCAACCACAACCGCCTTCTAAAAAGCCAACTCGCAGGGTGGGGAATTGCTCAAAAGCCCCATCAAACACCATCCGCGCTAGGGCTAATTGTTGCTGATTTCGCTGTACGAAAATGTGAGTCAGAACGAAAGTGTCAGTGTAGTCTGAAATCCCGCCCACCATATAGGAACCGGGTCCGCCGTGTATGCCAAGGGCAATATCCAAATCTACTGCGGCTTGTAAAATGGGGCGGAAGTCAGGATGGCTAATGGTTTTGCAAGAGCGGATATCTGGGAAAGCATCGGGTGCTTTGGGATGAGGGATCGGCATATTGGGGGCAACAGCAACGCCAATCATGCCCAATTCATTGACACAACGGTGCATTTCTGCGACTGCTTCATTGACATCTTGAAGCGGCAAAACACCAATGGGTTTGAGCCGATCGCCGTACTTGCGGCAATCATCGGCCATATAGTTGTTGTAAGCTTTGCACAGCGCAATTGCAAAATCTTTATCCAGAATGCTGGAGAAGATTAGATTTAGAGTGCCGTAGATTACTTGGACATCAACACCTTCTTGATCCATGTGTTCAATCCGGCGCTGATTGAACACAGCGCCTAGGGTTGTTTCTGGATGGAGGGTGCGAAAGCCGCCTTTGCCTAAACCCTGCGGTTGGGGGAACATCCGCAAGAAGTCATTTTTGCCGGTGGCTGGGTTAAAGTCTATGACTCTTGCCCGTTGATCGCCGAGGCTATCCACCACTAAACCGAGCCGGTCACGATACTGTGGTTCTAAATAATCCCGCATAATCAGGGGATTTTCTATCTTATGAGCATCGGCATCAATTACCAGTAAGCCGTCGTACATTAACTTTCCTCTGTTATTTGTTACTTGTCAGTTGTCAGATTTTAGGGGCTAGAGGCGTTTGAGGGAACTGGACGAGCAGAATCGTTTTCCACGCCTCACTCTCGCGCCGATTGCTTAGGTTATTTTAAGTGAACCTAGCGTGAAGCCGGCTTACGGTTAAAGTATGTCCACAATTGGCGTAAACCAAACCAGTGTTCAAACGACCACGACAGCGAAGCGAGGATGGTGATGCCGGGATATTTTCTAAAAGCAGGTTCGTTTTTTTCAAAAAAGGCATGACCCCCCAAGGCAAACACTTGGGTGAAGATCAAGCAAAGAAGGGTAAGCCGCCAGTCATAAAACAGCAAAATCACCGCTGCAATTGCCAGGATGTTGGTTAAATGATGCAGGAATTGGTTAATAGGATTTTGATGGCTGGCCACAAAGTGGGCTTTGGCTTCTTGGAAGTAGCTCACGGTGATTCTCCTGTCGAGTCACGCTTTTGGGAACAATATCACTTACGCTCTCATTCTGGCGAGAGCGATCACAAAATTTCTAGGATTTGCCGGCATTTAGGGCTAAATGCACCAACCTAAAGGTAGGGCATAAGGCATGGCTGCGCCAACAAGAACAGGACGGGCATGGGGAATTTCTCCCAGTCTCCCCTCTTCCTCTAGCCCCTCTCTGGCTACCACCAGCGCATCTGTAGGTAATTTCGTGGTGGTTGGGTGAGTTCCTCTTCAGTCAGCCATTCCACCGGCTTGTAGGTGCCAAAGACATGATCCCACCAGTCAACAGCTAGACCGAAGTTGTGGTGCCACATATTGTATTTGTGGTGGACATAGTGAACCGGCATCTTCATCCAAAAGCACGCTTTTGGGTTTTCGTGCTGTAGTTGGTGGGCGTAAGCTGAAAAGGCTGCATAGGCCAATCCGCCCAGACACCAACCAATACCGGCTTCTATGGAGTAAAAAAACATCAGGGCCATCACTAGGCCACTACCTTTAACATAGTCCCGAAATTCCCAGAACACCCCTTGGCCTTCGTTGCGTCGGTGGTGATCTCGGTGACGTTCGCCAATTTTGGGCGAGGCGTGCATTAAGCGGTGCATCCAGTATTCAACTAAACTTGCCAAAATAAAGGCAATGATAAAACAGGCGATTGCGATCATATTGCCTCCTCACGCGGGATGTTTCTGTGCTGAAACCACCAGGGATATTTTGCCATCTTCTGGCTGCCGGTGGGGGTAGGATTCGCCTAAAAGTTAAGTTAGAGTTCTCTACCACCGGCGTGTGCGAAGCTGTAAAATGCCGCTTATCTGCGTCCACCGGCAGGGTGCAATCTCACAGACCAAGTAGCCTCATCCTAGATTAGTTGGACAGAAGGCTCAGAAATAATTCTTTGGATGAAAGATCGCTCCATGAAAGTAAATAACCTTGATTGGCCAGAGATTGCTGAATATCTAGCGCTTTCCGGTGCTGTGATTGGTTCAATTGTCGCTGTGGCTTCACAGCAAATTTTGTATGCGGCTGTGCCGGTGTCTTTATCGCTGTTATTGAACTTGTTTAACCGGCATCGTTGGGAGGAACTGACGAGGGCGAGGCTGACTGCTGCGATCACCCAACTAGACCAAAAGTTGTTTAGTATCAAAGCTTTAGTTGAGCGGCGCGTTGACGACTTAAAAATAGACATCGCTCAGCTCAATCAGGAGGCGCAAAAGATTCAAGCCGGCCAAGAAGTGGAAAACTTGGGGGCGGCAATGCTGAAATTGCAACAGCAGATCGTTGCACTAGAGCAATCTCTTGAGGTGATGAGCGTTCAGTTAGAAGAGTTAACCCAACCAGCCGGCATTCAGTCTCAGAGGCAGTCTAGCGAGGCGTCTGTGGCCACTCCTGTGCGGCTGCATGATATCCACTCCGTCCCAGAGCAAGATGCGATTAGAATCGCCTCTCAACAAGTACCAGAAGCCGGTTCAAATCCTCAAGATGTGTTAAGGCGATATCACTGGTAACCCTTGAGGTGTTTCGAGATTTATCAAAACGGGTGTAATGCACCCGAAATCGTTGCTAGTAGCTGGGAATGAAAGCTAAGCTGGACTGGCTAAGTTTTGAACACCTTAGCTAAGTGCCGGGCCGGTGCAAGTACGAGCGTCTGGCATAGCACGAATATTGCTTAGCCCTACCCAGCTATGAAATATTAGCTGCCGGTGTCTGGACTGAGAATTTTGTCTTAACCTCTGATTAAAAATATAAAATATATAATATCAACCACCCTTACTCAAGTAGGATATTAGTCTACTTAAGCAATTTTTCAGGCATTTTTTGTTTTTAACTTAAGTACAAAAACACTATTTTTAACTTGTGATGAAATTACAAAAATTAAGTTAAAATTTACTCCTTAAAATTTTCAATCTTATTTGATAAAAAATCCAATAATTGATGGAGATTACCATGAACTTAAAAGCAAAAATGTTACTGGGATATACCTTCCCTTTGTTTATATATATATTGATGGCATGGTTAGTTTACTCAACAGCAAACAAAGTATTTGACGCATTTGAAAAAGTCGAGAAAGTGCAAAAAGTTGTAATGGAAGCTAATACACTCGAAAGTGAAGCTAAGGGGATGATCCGGAATTTTAGGGGGTATGTTATTGATAATAATGAAGAATTTATTAATGACTATCAGGCCAATTTAAAATCTGCCCTCGAAGCAGCTGCCGCCACAGAAGAACTTGTGGAAAGCAGAGAACAAAAGAAACGGCTTGCCCAAATGCTTGAGTTAATAAGAGATTATGATAATTTTGCTAAAAATTCAATAACTTTGATTAAACAAGGAAAACAAAATCAAGCAATTACTTTATTTAAGACAGGACAAGGAAGAAAATTTGTTACTAAATTCGATCAAATTAGTAAAGAATTTAAAGAATTTCAGCAAGAGCAACTCACAGAAAAAACCGCTGAATCAAGAAACGCTTTAAGTTATTTATTATCTGCCCTCGTTTTTGGCTCATTGCTATTAATAGTCTTAGCCATAATAGTTGCTTTATTCCTTTCTTCGGGAATTACTAAGACAATTAATCAAGCAGTCAGTTCAATCGCCTCCTCTTCAACACAAATTGCCGCTACAGTAGAACAACAGGAACGCACAGCATCACAGCAGGCGAGTTCCGTCCATCAAACAACGACTACAATGGATGAATTAGGCGCATCATCTCGTCATGCAGCCCAGCAAGCAGAATTATCAGCCGAAAGTGCACGTCAGGTTTTAAAGCTAGCAGAATCAGCATCAGCCGGCGCACATCAAGTTTTAAACCGGGCAGAGGAAGGCAATAAATCTGTAACCCAAACCCTTGAGGGAATTTACGCATTAAAAGAGAATGTCGGGGCAATTGCTGAGCAAATTATGCGCTTAAGCCAGCAGGCAAATCAGATCGGCAGTATTACGAATGTAGTTACCCAGTTAGCGAATCAAACAAATATGCTAGCACTAAACGCAGCGGTGGAAGCTGTTCGCGCTGGAGAACAAGGTAAAGGATTTGGTGTTGTCGCCGGAGAGATTCGCAAACTCGCCGATCAAAGCAAAATCTCAGCCGATAAAATTAATGTTCTCATTGATGATATTCAAAAGGCTATCAATTTTACTGTGATGGTGACTGATGAAGGCACGAGAAAAGCTGAGGAAGGAATTAAACTTTCTCAAGGAACTGCTGAGGCTTTTATGAGTGTGACTCGTGCCATTAATGACATTGTTTTGAACAATCAGCAAATCTCGCTGGATGCCATTAATGAGGTGGTAGAAAGTTGCCAGCAAATTTCGCTTACTTCTAAACAGCAAGCGATTGCAGTTCAGCAAGTCGTGGAGGCGATGAATGCTATTAATCAAGGAGCTTCTGAGACGGCAAGTGGGATTAGTCAAACAAAAATAGGCACTCAAAAACTCAATGAAGCTGCTCTACATCTTAAAACAGTAGTGTAATAAGCATTAAAGCGCCGACTTTCATCATTGCATACAATCTTGTGAAGACTTGGAACAATTTTTGTATAAGTTATTGAAAGAGTTAGGAGGTAACACACCCCGATGTTTTGGTGAAATTTAAGTTCTGACAAGACATTTTTATAAAAGGTATGGAAAGCCGCTCAAGTCAGTTTTGAATGCTTTAATTTATGGAGTTAAGTTGGTAGAGTCTATGCAGTGTTATAATTCCTTTGTTCTGCTAAAAGTGAATGATAAGTGGACAGTGACCTTACAAGACTCGTGCAATTGCTGAGAAGCGGTTTAATACTAATTTAGTTTAATCGTCAAACAAATAGAGGGGTTCTCGCTTGCATTCATCTACAACAATGTAGGGAAGGAAAGCATTCTGCTCTTACTTTGTCCAAAAAACGTATCACACCAAATTGTTTAAATTTCCTATTAAAAAAAGGTAGAAGCTCGCCCACGACTTCCTCTAAGGTTTAGATGGCTGAATTTAATATAATTGATTAAGTTACATGAAATTTTTTTTCATCCCTTCTGTTGCCATGACAACCTTATATTTCAAGGTTATAGAAAATTTTAAGCTAACCAAAATTAATGTATTAATAACAGCAAATATTTTTTTACTTCTATGGCTCGGTAAAATTTTATTTTGCAACTCACATAAAAAATGGTATAAGAGAGTGTTTGTCAGGTCACAGTAACAGAACTCTGCATTTTCCAAAAATAAACAAAGGCAGAGCGAAGAGCCGGCTTGATAAATCGCTTCTAAAATCCAAAATTTGATCGCGGTGTCAGAGTCCAATGCCAAACTTTATGTTACCCATTCTCAGTGCTGTGGCTAAACAGGCCAAAGCAAACTTTGTTCGCAAAACCGGCAAGACGGATGCCGTGCAGGAGAAATGCTTACGATCTGTTCTACTCGCGCATCGAGATACAGAACTAGGCCAAAAATATCAATTGGCAGAGATCAAAACTATCGAGCAATTTCGAGAGCGCATCCCAATTTTACCTTATAGCAGCTATGAACCGCTAATGGAGCGGATTGCCAGAGGTGAGCAAAATATTTTAACCGCTGATCCGGTTGTTTATTTAACACTCACCAGTGGTTCCACCGGCAAGAAAAAACTCATCCCCACAACCCGAAAATCACAAAACATTGTCCGGCAGGCAACTTTAACCAGCATGGGCTTTTTGATTGAGGCGTTACAGTCACGAAAACTTCAGTTTGGTAAACTGTTAGTTACCAATTCCGTAGAACGTTGGGGACGCAGCGAAGGCGGCATTGATTTTGGCCCTGCAAGTGCCGGCGTTTTGCGAATGGATAACCGGCTTTATAAACAATTTTTTGCCCACCCTTATGAAGCCTTACAAGTTGCTGACAGTCCCGCCCGTCATTATATCTGCTTGCTATTTGCCTTGCGCGATCCTTTAATGCGGGGAATGGTGGCTAATTTTCCCATGCTAATCTTGCGAACTTGTAACTATTTAGAGAAGTTTGCAGACGAACTGATCCAAGATATTGAAAAAGGAACTATCTCTAGCCGGCTCGAACTTGAACCTGAAATTAGAGCGCAATTAAAACAGCAATGGTCAGCCAATCCAAACCGGGCGCGTCAGTTGCGAGAAATCTTAAAATCTGAAGGCAAACTCACTCCGAAACTCGCTTGGCCAGATATTTCTTTTGTTGCCAACGCACGAGGCGGAACCTCAGATTTTTATTTCGAGAGATTCCCTACTTACTTTGAAAACACTCCGATTTTTGGAGCTGTTTTCTCATCAGCAGAAGGAATGTTTAGCATCTACCCAGATGTCAACACAGATGGCAGCGTTTTAGCGATTGAAAGCGGTTTTTTTGAATTTATTCCAGAAGATCAGTGGGACGAAGAACATCCAAAAACCTTACTCGCCACAGAAGTCAAAGCCGGCCAACGCTATCGAATTCTCACAACCAACTATGGCGGCTTCTACCGATATGATATCGGCGACGTTATCGAAGTCGTGGGATTTTATCAAACCACCCCTTTAATTGTCTTTCGCTATCGACGAGCAGGACAAATTTCCTCCACAACCGAAAAGACAACAGAAGCTCACGCCACGCAAGTGATGAAAGCCTTGCAGCAAGAATTTAATATTCCCTTAGAAGATTTCTGCATTACTTTATCTGAAAATGACTTTCCAGCGCGATATTTAATCAATATCGAATTTGCTGCCGGTTATCAATTGGATAATCCTCAAGCATTTTTAGAAACGTGCGACCGCAAACTTCAAGAAGTGAATACTCACTATGAAATCTCTCGCAAAGATCCAATTCCGCCGCCAAGATTGAGAATTTTAGCACCCGGAAGCTTTGGGATCGTGCGCCAGCGCCAGATAGAAAAAGGTATTCCCGATTCCCAGCTCAAATTTCCTCATATTAGTGAAGACCGGCAATTTCTTGCCGGCTTAGTCATAGAACGAGAAATCCGAATGAGCGAAGATAATTAAAAAACCTGACCAACGCTTAGCGGCTTGGAGCCAACAGTATCAGTCCAGCCACCATTGCAACAATCGCCGCCGCATAAAATACAGCCGCGATGCCACCGGCACCCAACACCGGCCCTAAAAACACCGGCGAAAGAAACTGGCCCAAAAATCCTGCCCCCGTGCCGGCAGCCAGCAAACTGGAACGCATCGTCGAAGGGGCTAAATTTGCTAAAGCTGCATAGAGACTTGGCAGCGCCAAACCAAACCCCACCCCAAAAAACACCGCTGCCGGCAGAATCGCACTGAGGGTGCCCAGTTGCGCGATGGCCACCAACATCGCAGCCATCAGCCCAAATCCCAGGGCGATGGCCCGATCAAGTCCCCATTTCTGGGAAAGTCGGCTGCTTCCCAAAGCAGAAATAAGCGCCGCACCAATCGCTGTGGATGCCAGGACAATGCCATTGACAACCGTGCCGGCGGCTAAAGTTTGTTTGAGATATTGGGGGACATAGATCAAGAAAGCGTACATGGTTGCCGAGGCAAGGCTGAGAGTCAGTAACAACCGCCAAGTTTGGCTGCGTTTCAGCAAAGCGCCCAACTGCTTGCCATCCAACGCCAACCCCTTGCCCGGCTGCTGCTGCTTTTCTGGCAGAAAAAACAAGGCAAGCAACGCTAGGGGCAGCCCAACCGCGTAAAGATAGAAGGCAAATTGCCAGTGGGACGCGCCCACCCAGCCGCCTAGCAGTGGGAATAAAATGCCGGTAAGCGTTAAAGTGCTGGTGGCGTAGCCAATCGCTTGGGAACGCTCTGGTTCTTCATACAGACTACCCAGCAAGCCCAGACTTGCCGCCGCAATGCCGCCACTGGCTGCCCCCAACAGCGCCCGTGTCGCTAGGAGTGGCCAAAAATTGGACATCAGAGCGCCGGCAACGCCAAATATCGCATAGAGAATCAGGGAGGGAACCAGCACTTTCAGCCGGCTAAAGCGATCCGCTAAAATTCCTAAGACTGGGCTAAACAAGGCAATTGTCAAGCAGTGCATACTGACCAAATTGCCGGCTAGCACTGGATTGAGTTGAAGTTGCTGCACCACCTCCGGCAGCACCGGCGCAACAACTCCCCCAGCCATCGTGGTGAGAGAACCAGCCGCCAGCAGTAAAAGCAGCCGGCGATCTCCCAACATTGAGGGTTGTGGGTTAGGGTTAGTTGGTTGGGATTTGGGGAGTAAAATCTTCAAGCTTTTCACGTTTCACATTTCACTTTTCACGGGTTTGTTCTGCTAGACTCCGGACAGTCTCAAGCCTAAACTTTAAAGTTTAAAGGCTACCGATTGACGAACACGGCACACAAAAGCTAAATATTTTCCCATACCTAAACACAGAGGCACAATTAATGGAACTGGCTACAACCTTAAAAAGCCAGACAGTTCAGAACCAGGTCAGAGAAGTCGGAATCAACCCAAATCATTGGTATGGCGTTGGTTGGGCAGATCGGCTGCGGGCCGGTCAAATCATGCCGGTGGTGATTTGGCAGCAACCAATTGCGGTTTACCGTGACGAAACCGGCGAACTCCACGCCCTAGAGGATGTCTGCCCTCACAAAGGCATCGCCCTGCACAAAGGTCAAGTCCAAGGTCGCTACCTCGCTTGTGGGTATCATGGCTGGGAATTTGACGGCAGTGGCCAGTGCGTCAGCATTCCCTACCTCCCTCCAGAACAAAAACTTCCCTGCGCTAAAGCCCGCAGCTTTGCCATTGTAGAAAAATACAATGTGATTTGGATCTTCCCTGGAGATCCGGAGGAAGCGGCTAACCGTCCACTGCTCGATATGCCAGAATTTGGTGATCCTGAATGGTTGATGGTGCAAGTTAATGCTTGCTTCAAAGCCCATTTTTCCATGTGCAGTGAAAATTCGATGGATGTTTTTCACGGTTATTTGCACCGCAACTTACAGGGTTGGTTCGACCCGGTTTTGCTGAGTTTGCGGGAGACGGAAGCAGCCGTTTGCACTGAGTACAAAGTCTCCTATAAAAGTCGCATGGCCAAGTTCTTAGGCTTGACTGACAAGGGGAATGAAGTGACCACCCGCGTCGTCTTAACCGATTACCGCTATCCCAATTTTTACAGTTCTTTGGAAGGGGTTTCCTCACTGTATCTGATGCGGCTGCCGGTGAGTCCAACTGAAAGCCGCTCCTGCGCCCTATTCTTTTTCAAAATTCCCCTGCCGAAATGGCTTCTCAAACCGCTCAAACCAATACTAAGTATGCTGCTTGGGCGCTTTTTCCTGACGAAATTTCTCGTTCAAGATATTGAGATGGTTGAGAGCGAACAGCAAAGCTATCTGGCCAACCCGCACCGGCGATATGTGGAAATCAACCCAGCGATTATTGCCGTTCAACGGTTGATTATTCGGCAGTATGAGCAATTTGTGCAAAAATCTAGTCAACCGAAAAACAATGCGAACGGAAACTCCAAAGAATCTGTTCCACTGTCTAAGGGCATGGCCTCAGGCCAAGCTGAGTTAACAAAAGAAACTTCAATTGGATGAAAGCAGCCGTTTTCGCATTACTCGAATACAGTTGCCAGTCTGCTAAGGTGAGGGGAGTTTAAAGTGCAAGTCGTCAAAGAGTATGTTCAGCGCTGGTATGACAGTGGGCTAGATCCCGATGAGTATATTTGTCATCAAAAGCAGGGAAATTTAGTTGAGATCGAAGAAGCGACAACCGGCAAGCGTCAGACAGTTCTGACTTTCTGCACGAATGATGTCTTAGGTTTAGTTCAGAACCCGGCTGTACGCCAAGCGGCAATTGATAGCATTCTTCAATATGGAACGTCGAACAGTTCCTGCTCAGTTTTGAGCGGGCGCATCGATCTACACCGGCAGCTGGAAGCTGAAATCTCGGCGTTTAAACATCTGCCTCATACTCAGCTATTTTTAAATGCCTGGATGGCGATGCAAGCCTTAATGGATGCGTTCTGTCATTTGGCAATTCCAGTTCCCGGATTTCAGAATACCCGCGAGACGTTGATTCTCACGGACGTTCTAAATCACGGTTGCATTGTGGCGGCGGTTGTCAATGCCGGCACTCGTTCTGGCAAGGTGTTTGGCAACAGCCCCCGCGTCCGCGTCAAGCCTTACCGGCACTGCGATATGGAAGATTTGGCTCGCAAGCTGCGCCGGTATGCTCACCCAGACGACAGAATTCTGGTAGTCTCCGATGCCGTGTTCTCAATGGATGGGGACATCGCACCGCTGCCAGATATGCTTGATGTGCTGCAGCATTACGATGGCAGTGTGCTGGTGATGGATGAAGCTCATGCCAGCGGTGCTATCGGGGCCACCGGCAGGGGAATTTACGAACATTTTGGCATTTTGCCTCAACACGCGATTGAGCGGGGCATTGTACCGCTGATTATGACGACATTCTCTAAGTTTGCCGCCTCTGCCGGTGCTGCCATTAGCAGCCATGTCGCTGAACTCATCCCCCTGTTGAATGTCTCTCCCACATCCATTGGCACCATTTCCCTGCCACCGCCGACAACGGCTGCAGCTTTGGAAAGCATTCGTCAAGTTCGCCAACATCCAGAATTGGTGAAAACCCTTCAGGAAAATACACAGTATTTGCGTTCGCGCTTAGCCGAGAATGATTTTATAAATATTGGCGAAACGAATGTTGTGCCGGTGCTCTTGCCGCCAGAAATCAATCCCAAGACATTTGCCAGACAACTTATAGAGCAACACGGGATTTGGGTTTCTCCCATCTGGTTTATCGCCAAACCCCGTATCCGAATTACTGCAAACGCCCTCCATACCAAAGAGGACATGGATCGTCTGGTTGACGGCATGGTGGCAACGCGGGATTTGTTGTATCAACCCAAAACAACAACAATTAGCGCCTAAAAATTGGGTGGGCAAGCTATGTTATCTGACTATAGCTTGCCCACCTTTTTGGGAGCTGGGGATAGCGGGAAAATTGTAGACAAATTGTTTGGCCGGCAGCAATTGAAACGTTAAATATTTATTAATTTTAAACAAATCTTTAAGCCAATTTTAAATTATCAGTTATCTTGTACTAAAAGCAACCGATGAAAAGCAAAAAATCGGCAGTTAATCTCTAAATTAGAGACAATCAAATCGTGGTAAGTTCAACAAAATCGCTTGAAATCAGAGCTGTCACAACGCCGGCAGAAACGGAAATGTTTCTCGATGTGCCGGCACGGGTATATGCCAACGATCCCAACTGGGTGCCGCCATTACGCAGCGATATTGCGAAGCAATTTGCACCGACTAATCCCTTTTTCCAGTATGGCCGGCTGCAAGCATTTATTGCCCTTTTAGAAAATAAGCCGGTGGGAAGGATTGTTGCTGCCATCAACAACCGGCTCATTGAACGCGAAGGCAAAAATCTTGGGTTATTTGGATTTTTTGAGTGCATTAATGACTTTGAAATCGCCCAATCGCTCTTAGAATCTGCCTGCCGGTGGTTGCGAGAGCAAGGCATGAGCGAAGCACGGGGTCCGATTGATTTATCAACCCACAACAACTGTCTGTTTTTAGTCGAAGGTTTTGACTCACCGCCAATGGTGATGATGCCTTATAACCCCTCTTATTATCCAGAATTTATCGAACGCAATGGCTGGCAAAAAGCCAAAGATGCCTGCGCTTATAATTTTCCTTTAGATAAACCGCTGCCGGCAGAATTTGAAAAAGCCTATCGAATTGCTTGTAAATCAGGCGTTACCTTCCGCCCACTCAAAACAAAAGGCGAAGAATTTGAGCGAGATTGTATCAGCCTTTATCATTTATTTAACAAAGCATTTACGAATAATTGGAGTTCGACACCGAGAACTGAAGCCGAATTTTTAGAAGAAGCAAAATCGCTACAGCAACTTGTCGATCCGGATGTCTTTCCCATTGCTGAATACAATGGTGAAATGATTGGCTTTTTTATGGGATTGCCGGATTATAATATTCCTTTAAAACACGTTAATGGCAAATTGAACTGGCTGGGTATCCTTAAGTTTCTCTGGTATCGCCGGCAGATAGACCAAGGAAGAGTGATTGCCATTTGCTCACTGCCAGAATACCGCCGCAAAATGGTTCCTCTGGCTTTAATTTACCTAGGAATGAGCGGGGGAATTCAAAAAGGCAAGCCTTATAAACAAGCCGAACTATCTTGGGTTTGGGAAGATAACTTTCCTTCCCGCAAACTCATTGAAGCTGCGGGGGGACAGCTTTATAAAAAATACCGAATTTACGAAAAGAGTTTATAAAAAAGCGCAAAAATAGGAATGGGCAAATGGTTGAGCTGCCACAAACCGGCAAGACAAAAAATATCTCAAACCTTTCTGAAATGCCCAAAGCTGAACTTCACATTCATCTGGAAGGCGCACCACGCTGGAGTAGCATCCGAGAGGCACTACACCGGCATACAGGTTTGAATTTGCCAGATTTCCCTCCCTTCTACGCTCCGGGATTCCGATTTACGAAGTTTGAAGAATTTCAAGATTGCTTTCGGCGTTACATTCATCCTTGGTTAGCAACTCCATCGGGATATGCCGAAGTGATTCGCGATGTCATGGACTCGCTCATTCAGCAAAAAATTCGCTATGCAGAACTGAACTTTGATGTATCGGTTGTTGAGCGAGTTGGTAGGAATGTTGAAGAAGTTCTGCATCTTTTAGAACAAGAAGTTGAACGGGCACGCGAGCAAGGAACTATTATTAGAATGATTGTGGGAATTGGGCGGAACCAAGGAGTCGAAAGCGCAATTTATTGGGTGCAAAAAATGCTGCCATTTCCTATCATTTCTGGATTTGACCTGCATGGAGATGAAGTGGGATGGCCGGCAGATTTATTCCGTGAAGCGTTTGCACCCGTGCGAGAAGCTGGGAAAAAAATAAAAGTTCATGCTGGGGAAATGGTAGGGCCAGAAAATATTCGAGCGGCAGTCGAAGGACTCGGCATAACGCAAATTGGCCACGGCACTTCTGCGATCAAAGACCCAAAAGTTGTTGAGTTGCTAGTTAAGCACAAAGTCTTGGTAGAAATGTGTCCAACCTCTAATGAGCGTCTTCAGAATGTTCCCGCTTATGACAAGCACCCCATCTTAGCTTTAGATGCTGCCGGTGTCGCTGTAACCGTAAATTCTGATGACCCCAGTTTTTTCGGGATAAATTTGACAAATGAAATGACCCGGTTAATATCAGAACGGGATGTCACAACAACTGACTTGGCGCGATGGACTCGCAATGCTTTTAATCAAGCAATTGTCGATGAGCCAACCCGCGCTGGTTTACTGGCAGAGTTAGAAACGTGGCTGCAAACCTGTGAGGTATGAACCACCAGCAAGCTGGAGTCTTTGGTTGCGTGCCTCACGCACCCTACTGATGATTGCATTAACACGGATACTGTTTTAGAGGTCGTATGGATAGGAAATACTCTCGGCGTCAATTTATCGGCTTCAGTTCCGCTGCATTGGGCAGTAGCTTGTTTTTAAAAGCTTGCAGCAATCGTACTTCCACAACACCATCTGCCGGCACAAATAATTTTCAAGTCGCAATTGTTTTACCAGGAAGCATTACAGATCGCGCTTGGAACCAGTCAGGATATGAAGGCATAACCCTAACTAAACAAAAGCTGGGTGCAGAAACGTCTTATGTAGAAAAAGTAGGACAACCCGATCAAGCAGAGGCGCTGTCAGATTTTGCGCGTCGCGGTTACAATTTGGTCTTCGCGCATGG
Organism: Microcoleus vaginatus WJT46-NPBG5; assembly: GCA_019359355.1. Taxonomy (GTDB): domain Bacteria; phylum Cyanobacteriota; class Cyanobacteriia; order Cyanobacteriales; family Oscillatoriaceae; genus FACHB-68. The sequence goes on from JAHHHM010000005.1 coordinate 243,399, forward strand.
GGGACAATTTGATGCGGCGGTGCAACAGGTTGCCGGTCAATTTCCTAACACTTTTTTTGTGGCGGTGAATGGTGCAGCAACCGGCAAAAATATTGCTGCTTTGAGAATTAATCATATGCAGGTGAGCTATCTGTGCGGCATCATCGGCGCTTCTATGACAAAATCTAATCAACTGGCTTATCTTGCCGGCCAATCATTTGAAGCCACCACTCAGGAATTGCGCGGGTTTGAATTAGGGGCGCAGTCGGTGAAACCGAATATCAAAATCAGTTCTAGCTTTACCGGCGACTGGAATGACGTGGCGAAGGCGAAAGAAGCGGCGCTGGCTTTAATTGCGTCGGGTGCGGATGTGCTATATCAGTGGTTCGATGTTGCCTCACCGGCAGTATTGCAAACGGCGGCTGAAAAAGGGGTTTATGCCTTCGGTAATACAAGCGATCAGCTGGAAATCGCCCCAAAAGCGGTTTTAACCAGTGCGTTAAAACGGCTTGATTTAGCAATTGCTTATTTAGCAGAACAGGCAAAAACAGGGCAACTAACTGGGCAAAAATACTTAATAGGACTGGAAAAACCAGATATTGTGAGTTTAGGACGTTTTGGCGAAATTGTGCCAGAAGCTATACAGGAAAAGGCGTTGACGGCAAAAGAAGCCATTGCCGGCAACAAGATCCAGTTTGAATCATGCCAAAATGGAGGTAAGGATACTTGGTGTCTCAAGCAACCGCCAACCTAAAACTCTTTAAGGATCTATGGACTTGGAAAACGAGCAATCTAAAGATAGAAGAATTGTATCTTTAGAACATGAAGTAGAAATTTTGCGCGAACAACTGGAAAGCCTCAAACAAGAGCTACTGGAAGAACGTCAGCGGGCTGAGGATTACCGTGAAGAATTAACTTACACGCAGCTTGAACTGGAGGAACTTGACCGGGAATTATTAAATTTTATAAATTTAGAAATGTTAGAAGCAGCACACGCTATAAAAACTGATCCCAGCTTAAAAGAGCAAGAGGTAAGCCGCAGTCCGTTAGATTTGCCCTTTAAGTTATATAGTCCTGATGGAGAGCGGACAGACAAGGATATGAGGCAAGAATTAATGATGCAACTAAAAAGCGAGCGCAGCCGATTAAGAAAGCAATTTAGAGAACTCAGCCAGAAATTTGTAACGTTTAAAACTTTTTCGGGTGAGTTAGTTCAACAAATGAACACTCGTAAGGCAGAAAATACTGCCAAAAATGAATAAAATTCGGTTGGAAATTTTTAACTTTATGTAAAATAAAATGTTGCATCTGGAGGCAATCACCAAGCGCTTTGGGACATTCGTTGCTAACGACAACATCAGCCTCAGTGTGGCAGCCGGCTCAATTCACGCTCTTTTAGGAGAAAATGGGGCGGGAAAGACAACGTTGATGAATATCCTGTGCGGTTTATACAAACCAGATTCAGGCAAGATTTACTTACAAGGTAAGCCGGTAGAAATCGCGTCTCCAAGTGCCGCAATTGAGCTGGGAATCGGCATGATCCATCAGCACTTTATGCTGGTGCCGCAACTGTCGGTGACGGAAAATATTATCCTAGGAACCGACTTTAGTTTTCGGCTGAATTTACGTTCTAAACAACAAGAAATCGCCGCCCTGTCGCAAGCCTATGGCTTAGAAGTTGACCCCCGTGCCAGGGTGGGAGATTTGCCGGTGGGAACTCAGCAACGAGTGGAAATTCTTAAGGTTCTTTACCGCAAGGCACAATTGCTAATTTTGGATGAACCCACGGCGGTACTAACTCCACCGGAAGTCAGATCTTTATTTAAAATTCTGCGGCAACTTACAGTAGAAGGACACACGATTATTTTTATTACGCACAAATTAGACGAGGTGATGAGTCTGTGCGACAATGTAACCGTATTACGACGGGGACAGGTAATTTCTACAACTGCAACGCAAGAGATCACCGCTCAAAAATTGGCTGAATTGATGGTAGGCAGAGCGGTTGCGTTACAACTGAATAAATCTCAACCGGCAGCGGGAAAGGTGGTGTTAAAGGTTGAGAATTTAAAGGTTAAAGATGACAGAGGTTTTACGGCTGTTCAGAATTTGTCATTTCAACTGTGTGCCGGGGAGATTTTAGGAGTTGCCGGCGTGGATGGTAACGGACAGCGAGAGTTGGCAGACGCAGCTGCGGGTTTAAGAACGGTTACAGCCGGCACAATTCACCTGTGCGGAGAGGATGTGACGCAGATGCCGGCGCAGCGATGGCGCAAAAAATTTAAAGTCGGTTATATTCCCGAAGATCGGCAGAAAATGGGGTTGGTTTTGGGGTTTAGTATTGCCAAGAATTTAATTTTAAAAACTTTTAACCGTTTGCCTTTTTGCCGCAACTTTTTCTTGCAGCAAGATGCGATCCAAAATCATGCAACGGCGAGTATTCAAAACTTTGATATCCGAGTCTCTCATCCTGATGTGAAAGCCGGCCAGTTATCGGGAGGAAATCAGCAAAAAATAGTGCTAGCGCGAGAGCTTGCCGGAGAGCCGGTTTTAATTGTGGCGATGCAACCGACGCGAGGATTAGATGTTGGCGCAACTGAAGCGGTGCAGCAGCGGTTATTAGCTGAGCGCGATCGCGGTGCGGCAATTCTTTATATTTCCACAGAGTTAGAAGAAGTGATGGCAATGAGCGATCGCCTTGCGGTAATCTATGAAGGCGAGTTTGTCGAAATTTTAGATGCCGCAACTGCAACCGTTGAACAGGTGGGATTTTTGATGGCAGGGGGTCAACTTTCAACAAGCGTGCCGACTTGAGAAAATCATATTTTACCCTGACGAGAATTGCCTTTGCAGAGCCGGCTGAGTAGACCTCTGGTAAAAATCTAAAAAGTCCACACCTGCTTTGCCAGAAGTCTAATGAGCGATAAAAGCGATAGGTTACTTTGCAACACGCTACGCAAACACAACCCATTAAGATTGAGCGATATTGATTTGCAAAGTAAGTTTTTTAAGCTAGCTAGCTAACAATGAACAACAGCTATCGCGAATCATTGCTGTTGTTGGATATAAATTTTAAACGGCTAATTCAACAAAAGCATCTCGACGGAATTGAACAACGCATGAGGTGGCTCGTCGATAACGCATCGCAGTGGAAACGGTCAAGGTAATGTTATTCTGGGTTGACTGTAGTACCTCTTGCACCGTGCAAGTCTGCCTCCTCTGGTGACAATAGGCGAGGATGCGATCTCCGATCTGAACATCCATTGCTTGAATTTTCATTTTTATTTATCCTTATTGTTTTGGATCGGCTAGCTGCATTGATCGCGGATGCCGTTGAGCCGCACAGCGCGATTGAGTCACTATTATTGCCGATGCTGCCGTGATTGGCTGTCACTTTGATAACTCTTTGCGCTCAGGCCGGCAAAATCCAGCCCTGCATCTTACTTACCCGACCGCTTTAGAGTATTTCCATAACATAACACGAAAAAGCGGGATTATAACAAAATCCCTATTTTATAGTCAAGGTGATTTATACTGGAAATAGGATTTACTTATCGGGTTTGTACAATGACAGCTCTATTCACGAATCAAATGGAAGGGCTGACTAACCCGGAAACAGAGGTGAGCAAAGGGGATGAAGCGATAACCCTTGATCAGTCTATGACAATGACCCGTATTTGCCCTTGCTGCTCAAACACTTTAGTTCGTCAGATACGATCCGCAGAACTTTACTGGTTTTGCAGCCACTGTCGTGAAGAAATGCCGGCTTAGAAATCATTGCGGCAACTGAATTGAGAGTGGAGGGCAATTGAAGTCTAAATGAACAAACACTTCTAATTTTGTTTGTCTCGGCATTTAAACCTTTTGCTCTCCATACAGATAAAGGTAATATGAGCGAACCTGATTTCAGGGCAAAATTATGAGATTCGCTCGTATTCCTCCTATCTTCTTGCCACTTCTGTCGCCGGTTGTGGCGATCATCGCAGCGCTGCTGGTTGGTGCCGGCTTGATCGTTTTAGCCGACGCAAATCCACTCACAGCTTATAGCGCCCTATTTCAAGAATCCTTGACAACTTACTTTGGATTTGGCAACACCCTCACCAAATGGGCACCGCTACTGTTAACCAGTTTAGGTGTGTTGCTGGCATTGCGAGGAGGACAGCTCAATATTGGCGGCGAAGGACAGATTTATATGGGCGGTTTGGGAAGTGCGATCGCAGGATTGTACTTGCAAGGATTGCCGGCTTTTATTCATATCCCTTTAGCACTGCTAGCCGGCTTTTTGTTGGGTGGATTTTGGGGTTTTATTCCCGGCTATCTCAAAGCAGTACGCGGCGTAAATGAAGTGATTACAACACTGCTGCTTAATTATATTGCAGTAAACTTTATTGGATATCTTGTACAAGGGCCGCTGATGGAAAAAGGAGCACCCAGCCCTTACACAGCCCCCATTGCAAAATCTGCCCAACTGCCGATTATTTTGCCCGGGAGTTTAGCCCACGCCGGCATATTAACTGGATTAATTGCCGCCATAATTTTATGGATCATATTGCAAAGATCCTCCCTCGGTTATCAAATTACAGCCGTGGGATTGAACCCCATTGCCGCACAATATGCCGGCATTTCTGTTAAACGCACAATCACCCTCGTCATGGCATTAGCCGGCGGTTTAGCGGGGTTAGCCGGCGCGGGAGAAGTGATGGGCGTTAAATACCGGCTTTTCGCTCAATTTTCCGGCGGTTACGGCTTTGACGCCATTGCCATCGCCTTTTTGAGTCGCGGGAATATTGCCGGTGTTGTGCTTGCTTCCCTATTTTTTGCGGCGCTTCGCAGTGGCGCAAATGTCATGCAGCGCAGCGCCAGCGTGCCGGTGACAGTCGTTTATGCGATTCAGGGATTAACGATTCTGTTCATTGCCATCAGTTTCGCCCTAGAGTCAAAGATTGGAATCAAACACCCAAAGATTAACGCAAATTAACGCAGATAATAATTCTATATATCTGTGTTAATCTTTGTGCATCTGTGGTTAAAAATAATGATTAAAATCAATGCCAACTTAATATTTTTTTCCGATTACTTAGTCGCAAGCTTGCGTCTTTCTATACCCTTAGCTTTTGCCGCTTTGGGAGGACTTTTTTCAGAACGCTCTGGAGTCATTAATATTGCGTTAGAAGGAATGCTGTTAACCGGCGCTTTTGCCAGCGCAGCGGCAGCTTTTTATACAGGTAATGTCTGGGTCGGAATTTTCGCAGCATTTGTTGCAGCAGGAATGATTGGTTTACTTCATGCCTATCTCTGCGTAACACTCCGAGTCAATCAATTAGTATCAGGATTAGCGATTAATTTAGCATCTGCCGGCTTAACTGCTTTCTTAGCCAGAATTGTGTTTAGCGGTGGCAGCAATCAGCAACTACCCGGACTGGGATTAATCGGGATTGCCGGTTTAAAAAATTTACCTATTTTTGGGGATTTACTCTTCAATCAAGATCCCCTTGTCTACTTTTTATTTTTTTTGGTTCCTATCAGTACCTATATTTTATTTCATACCAGCCTTGGTTTATCCCTAAGAGCAGTTGGAGAATATCCCCGCGCTGCTGATACAGCCGGTGTTCCTGTTACATTAATCCGTTATCTCAGTGTAATTATGAGCGGCTGTCTGTCGGGTTTAGGTGGTGCTTATTTAGCATTAGTTCATGTCAGATATTTTGCCGAAGATATGAGTGCCGGCAAAGGATTTATCGCTCTAGCTGCGTTGATTTTTGGCAGATGGCATCCCGTTAGCACTCTCTTTGCTTGCTTATTATTCGGTGCCACAGAAGCGTTGCAATTGCGAATTCAAGCTTTTAATCTCAACATTCCTTATCAATTCTTGGTAATGCTGCCGTATTGTGTTGCACTGTTAGCTTTAATTGGGTTAGCCGGCAAATCAACGCCCCCCGCCGCACTCGGCACGCCTTATATTAAAGAAAGTCGCGACTAATAATTGTCTCATTTTCGTAACACAAATTTCTGAATTTTCTCCGCTCCTCCTCTTCTCCTCAGCACTCTCCAGGGATCGATTGATGAAGATGTCCACCAAGCTCCTATACTATCCTGATAGATCGAGTGGGACTGATTTAATCTAGATTTCGGAGCCACCAACCCGACCTCAACCGCTGCCGGCATTGGTACGGGATACAAGTGTGGGGCGAACTGATTAAAGTCGCTCCTGCTTGTTCGACTGGCAGTAAGCACGATCACCTAGCGAGTAATAGATATGCATCTAAGCGAACTGACTCACCCGAACCAGTTGCACGGTTTATCAATCCATCAACTTGAGCAAATTGCTCGTCAAATTAGGGAAAAGCATCTGCAAACCGTTGCCGCCAGTGGGGGACATCTTGGCCCTGGTTTGGGCGTCGTGGAACTGACTTTAGCGCTTTACCAAACATTAGACCTTGATCGCGATAAAGTCATTTGGGATGTTGGCCACCAAGCCTATCCCCACAAATTGATCACAGGTCGTTATAACCACTTCCACACGCTGCGGCAAAAAGATGGGATTGCCGGCTATCTCAAGCGCTGTGAGAGCAAATTTGACCATTTTGGTGCCGGCCACGCATCCACGAGCATCTCAGCCGGGTTAGGCATGGCTTTAGCGCGGGATCTCAAGGGCGACAACTTCAAAGTGGTTTCAGTGATCGGGGATGGGGCGCTAACTGGCGGCATGGCACTCGAAGCGATTAATCATGCCGGTCATTTGCCGAAAACCAACCTGCTGGTTGTCCTCAACGACAACGAGATGTCCATCTCGCCCAACGTTGGTGCAATTCCCCGCTACCTCAACAAGATGCGCCTTTCGCCGCCCATGCAGTTCCTCACGGATAACTTAGAGGAACAGTTCAAACATATTCCCTTTGTTGGTGAGACATTCTCCCCGGAAATGGAACGGCTGAAGGAAGGGATGAAGCGCTTAGCTGTACCCAAAGTGGGCGCTGTGTTTGAGGAACTTGGCTTCACCTATATGGGTCCGGTGGATGGCCACAATCTGGAGGAATTGATCGCCACCTTCAAGCAGGCGCACAAAATACCCGGGCCGGTTTTGCTTCATGTAGCGACGATGAAAGGAAAAGGCTATGCGATCGCAGAAAAAGATCAAGTTGGGTATCACGCCCAAAATCCCTTTAACTTGGCAACCGGCAAGGCAATTCCCTCTAGCAAGCCTAAACCCCCCAGCTACTCGAAAGTATTCGCCCACACCCTAATTAAAATTGCCGAAGACAATCCTAAAGTGGTTGGCATCACCGCCGCAATGGCCACCGGCACCGGCTTAGATAAGCTACAAGCTAAGTTGCCGAAGCAATATGTCGATGTCGGTATTGCGGAACAACACGCCGTTACCCTGGCTGCCGGTATGGCGTGTGAGGGAATGCGTCCGGTTGTGGCGATTTATTCTACCTTCGCGCAACGCGCTTACGACCAAGTCATCCACGATATTTGTATTCAAAACCTGCCGGTGTTTTTCTGCCTGGATCGCGCCGGCATTGTGGGTGCAGATGGCCCAACTCACCAAGGGATGTACGATATTGCCTCTCTGCGCTGCCTTCCCAATATGGTGTTGATGGCACCCAAGGATGAAGCGGAATTGCAGCGAATGGTAGCCACCGGCATCAATTACACGGCAGGACCCATTACGATGCGCTACCCGCGTGGCAATGGCTACGGTGTGCCCCTGCTGGAAGAAGGTTGGGAGGATCTGCCCATCGGTAAGGGGGAACTTCTGCGTCAGGGTGACGATGTGCTGCTAATCGGCTATGGCTCAATGGTACAGCCGGCGATGCAGGTGGCTGAAATTCTCAGCGAGCATGGGATTGAAGCAACGGTGATTAATGCGCGTTTTGTCAAGCCTTTGGATACGGAATTAATTGCACCGTTGGCGAAGCAAATTGGGCGGGTTGTCACCTTAGAAGAAGGCTGCATCATGAGCGGTTTTGGTTCAGCCGTGATGGAAGCGCTGATGGATCTGAATGTCGTGGTGCCGGTGATGCGAATTGGCGTTCCCGATATTTTAGTTGAGCACGCCACTGCTGAACAATCGATGGCAGAGTTGGGTTTAACACCGCCTCAAATTGCCGAACGAGTGCGGATGTCTCTCAGTCCTCAGCTTTCTGCTGTTAGCAGTTAAGAAAATCTTTAACGCAAAATAACGCAAGCGTTAAAAACGTAGGGTGGGAACTGCCCACCCTTCAATTTTTCTAGTTATTTCTGATGTAGTTTGGGTTCATCAACCTAACGTTTTAAATGGTTGTAGCTATAGCTAAAGCAAGACTTTAATGTTATTCAACCTTGTGCAAGAGTGCCTGCAAAATTGGCTCTACTAGCAGTTGTCTCAACCCTTAAGCGCCATCCTTTTGCTGAATTTATCAGAGATCTCAGCGATAATAAGAAAACAGAGACTTTGAGGAAAGAAGGAGAACCAGCCATGACTGAAGTCGAGCAAATCCGCATAGTAAGCCGGGGAAGGTTATTTCCTAAAATTCAGTGGTCAGAAGAAAAGAAAGCTCAGTGGAAAGCTGAGCAGAAAGCGTTTTACCAGCGCTGCCAAGTAATTTTAGAGCGAGTTAAACCTGAGTTGATTAAGACTCACTACAATTGGTATATCGCAGTTGAGCCTGACAGTGGGGACTATTTCATTGACCAGGATATAGAAGTGGCTACCCAGATGTCGCGTCAGCAGCACCCCGATGCCATCCCATTCTTATTCAGGATTAATGAGACGGGAGTTTGTGGCACCCTATGATTCAAGGCAAACTTGGCGATGATGATGAGCTATTTTTTGAGATTGATTTGATTGCTGATAACGGATTAGAACTGCCGGTTGATGCCATGCTGGATACTGGGTTTTCAGGTTGGCTAGCAATTGACATTCAGGATATAGAGGGGTTGGATTGGGTTTATATTCGCAAAGAAGCAATGCGGATGGCTAAGGCAGGAGTTTCCGAGTTTAATCTTTATGCGGGAAAAGTCCGGATAGATGGAGATGAGTTTTATATTCCTGTCCATGCCGGCGAGGAAGTACCTGAAATTTTAATCGGTCGTCAGTGGTTAAAAACTCGCCGCTTAGTTGCAGATATGCCGGCTGGAGTGCTGACATTAGAAACTGTTAACACCTAAAGTTTTATTAATTAAAAAAATAGCTGCCGGCATTAAAGACAAGCACTTTAGGTTGCGCCAAGTCAACAAATTTAGCTTTTCTTTTGACTTGGTTCGGGGCAGCCGGCATTGTTAATTTATTTTTTCAAAGCTTGCAAAGCTTGCCATCCTAATATTAAAAACCCAATTGTAGCCAACAGAGTCAGCCCTAAGGGCACCACATCAACTGCTGTAAATTCTCCCATCGCTACTTTCTCTTACAACAACGATTTATCTTTTACCTTACCGTCTATCATACACTGTTAGAAATAATTCTAAATAGCAAAATGACTATCCTCTACGAACACCCGCTATCTCCGTATGCACAGAAAATCAAAATTGCCTTACGCGAAAAGGGGATTGAGTTTGAGTCCAAGACACCTGACTTAAGTGGGGGTGGATTTGCCGGCAGCGAGTTCGTAGAAGCCAATCCTCGTAGAGAGATGCCGGCCTTCATTGACGGCGATGCCAAGATTTTCGATTCTACAATCATCCTTGAGTACATTGAAGATAAATGGTCTTCACCCCCACTGCTACCTAACAATCCCACAGATCGCGCTCGCGTCCGAATGATTGAAGAGGTTATGGATACTTACTATGAGCCGATTAACTGGGGACTGGTTGAAATTAACTTTTTCGGTCGCGCAAAGGGTGAACTGGCTGAAACAATTGTCGGGAATGCCAAACAACAGGCCGAAAAGTGCCGGCAATGGCTAACCAAGCAGCTAGGTGAACGCGAATGGTTCAACGGCGACAATTTTGGCTGGAGTGACCTTTGTGTTGTTCCCTCTATCAACACGTCATTGGTCGCATTTGGAATAGCACCGGCAGCAGGTTCTCCACTCGCCAATTGGTTTGAGCGCGTCAAGGTACGTCCCAGCGTCGCTCAAACGCTTCAGGAAGCAAACAATTCAATAGCCGGCTTGGAGCAATTTTCGAGCTTTTTAGAGAAGGGTCTCCTTAAACGCGAGTACCGCGATCATCGTCTTGAGTGGATGATTCGGATGGGTGGACTTCAAGTTGTACTCGATGGTATTGAGAAAGAGAATATTCGATTCGGTTACGATTTTTCGTGAGAGCAACGAGAAACCGGATCTATCCCTTAAAACTACACGCAGAAAAACGCTGTGCCGGCCCAAATCACACGCAGCATTCTCATGATTTGCTACAATAGCCTTTCTGCGCCGGCTCATGGGTTCGCGCAAAGTTCTGTGATTTGTTCAACGCTATTTCTTCGAGTGCCAGCATGATTCAACAGTCTATTTCCCTTGTTCCCCAGCCTCTCCATCAACTGCCGGCGCTCACAAGTTTAGAGACTTTAAAAGCCAAGATGCTTGCTGCTAAGACCATCACAGAACTGCACGCGCTTATCGTAGATTATACGGATGTGGAGATCAAGCAGGTCTACAACCGGCTGACCCCTGTTCAGCAAAGCCGGATTAATGCAATTTGCGAGTAAGACAGGAAGGGTTAAGCCACATCATTAGAAGGCGTGAAACCCGGCCCTTCCTGCTTCAAATTAACCATCCGAATTAATTTGAGCAATTAACTCTTTTAAAATCTCTTCAGCTTTATCATTATCAATTTGGCAGGTGCCGGCATTTTCATGGCCCCCGCCCCCGTATTTCAACATTAATTCCCCGACATTCGTTTTTGAAGTTCGGTTAAAAATTGATTTGCCAACTGCAAACACAGTATTTTGCTTTTTCAGCCCCCAGAGAACGTGTGTTGATATGTTGCAATCTGGGAAGAGGGCATAAATCATAAATCGGTTGCCGGCGTAAATAATTTCCTCATTTCTTAAATCTAAAACCACTAAGTTTCCGTAAATTTTTGAGCATTTTTCAATTTGATCTTTAAACTTTTCTTCTTGTTCAAAATACAAACTGAATCGCTCTTGTACATCCGGCAGTTCTAAAATTTGATCGATGGGGTGATTTTTGCAATAATCAATCAATTCCATCATCAATTGATAGTTGGATATTCTAAAATCTTTAAATCTTCCTAAACCTGTTCGGGCATCCATTAAAAAGCTTAAAAGTACCCAACCTTTCGGATTTAAAACTTCATTTCTCAAAAATTGCGCTGAATCGGATTTATCCACCGCATCCATCATATCTTCGGCAATTTGTGGAAATTTTTCTTTACCTCCAAAATAGTTATACACAACCCGTGCTGCTGACGGGGCTTTGGCATCGATAATATAGTTTTCTTTTTTGTTTTGATTTCTGATGGTTTCACTCAGATGGTGATCGAAAGACATATACGCACCTTCTACATAAGGCAAGTTGGTCGTAATATCATTGTCCGTAATTTCAATTTTTCCATCCTGCATATCTTTAGGATGAACAAATTTAATTTCATCGATCATATCGAGTTCTTTTAAAAGAACCGCACAGACAAGGCCATCAAAATCACTGCGGGTAACTAATCTGTACTTTTTATCGTTGGCTGACATATAACCTCCTGTGAGTGAGCCGGCGGCGAATAAGCTATAGGGACAACTATACCTTATTGCACCCTCCGTTGCTACGGTTTTAGCCCTCCTGCCGGCACCATAGGGGATAACACTGCTGAGACAGTTCGTTACTGAATCTAACCCCTAAAGGCTACCGACTCTGGACGCAACGTTTTGTAACATTAAGTTTGTTACTAATTGTTAAAGTCTTTACCTTTTTACCGGCGATAAACTGGGCTTTTTTCCTGCCGGCACTGCATCCGCTTAATTATATTCAATGTGTCGCGCCGGCAGATTCCCCCTCGTTTAAATACCGTCAAATTTCAAAGTTAAATCCCTTACTTTTTAACTGTAAATACTTCTCTTCGTCAAACTGATAAAGTCTTGCAGCGCGATGAGAAACATCTTTTTGAGTTTCATCTAGCTCTATTAAAAGATTCATACTCAAAAATTTCTTACGAAAATTTCGCTTATCCAAATTTTGCTCTAAAACGGTTTCATATAACCTTTGCAATTGAGATAGCGTGAATTTTTTTGGCAGCAGTTCAAACCCTATCGGTTCATATCGAACTTTACCTTTCAATCTTGCCAGCGCCACTCGCACAATTTTGTCATGATCGAATGCCAGTGCCGGCATTTGTGCCAAAGGAAACCAAGCCGCATCAACGGCATCTGTTGCGGCATAAAGCCGATGTTCTTCCAGATTAACCAACGCGTAATAAGCCACCGTCACCACACGTTCACGAGGGTCTCGATTCACTTCCCCAAACGTGTATAACTGCTCTAAAAATACTTTCTCTATACCTGTTTCTTCTCGCAATTCTCGACGGGCGGCTTCTTCTGTCGATTCATCAATGCGAACAAATCCTCCCGGCAACGCCCAATGCCCTTTAAAGGGAGGCAAGCGTCTTTGAATTAACATCACTTTCAGCAAGTCTTGCCGATCCAAACCAAAAACAACGCAATCAACTGTGAGATTAGGCCGGGGAAATTCATAAGTATAGGGCATAGAATTTTCAATTAAGCATCATAATTTAAGCCTTCCGTTGCAAACGGCTGCAAACAACGAAATATTGACAAAGTGTAAAAATTACACTAACATAAAAAAGAAAGTATCCCAAACAGTCATTTGCTGTTTGAAGTGGCAGGTTAATGATGAACACACAGACGGTAACGCAATTGCCCATGCCGCCTCACTTTGACAATGCAAAAGTGGGGCAAGTGTGGCGAGTTCCCTACCAAGAACGAGCATCACAGGCGAAAGAATGGGTGAAGTTACACGATATTCAACCGGCTGCCAAAGATAAAACCCGCATTTGTTTAATGGCAATTGACGTGCAGAACACATTCTGCATTCCAGAATTTGAATTGTTCGTTGCTGGCAAATCTGGAACCGGGGCGATTGATGACAATGCGCGGCTGTGCGAGTTTATCTACCGTAATTTAGGCGTGATTACTGCCATCGCGCCAACGATGGACACGCACACAGCGATGCAGATTTTCCATCCCGTATTTTGGATTAATGATGCCGGGGAATACCCCCTCCCAGCAGCCACAATTTTAACGCTAGAAGATGTTGAAAAAGGTGTTTGGAAAGTTAACCCAGCCGTTGCAGATAGTATTGCCGGCGGCAACTACCAAACGCTGCAAAAACACGCTCTACATTATGTTCAACACCTCAGTGATGCCGGCAAGTATCCGTTGACAATTTGGCCCTACCATTCCATGCTGGGCGGTATCGGTCATGCGCTGGTTTCAGCCGTTGAGGAAGCGATATTTTTTCACAATCTCGCTCGATACAGTCAAACTCGTTTTGAAATTAAAGGCGACAATCCTTTAACTGAGAATTATTCAGTGTTGCAGGCGGAAGTTTTAGCGGGATCAGACGGACAACCCATTGCTAAGAAGAATACCGGCTTAATTCAAAAACTGCTGGAATTTGATGCAGTTATTATTGCCGGCCAAGCGAAAAGTCACTGCGTCGCTTGGACAATTTACGATTTGCTCAGTGAGATTGAAGCGAAAGATCCGAACCTGGCAAAAAAGGTGTATTTGCTAGAAGATTGCACCTCGCCAGTCGTTGTTCCTGGTGTGATTGACTGCACGGATCAAGCGGATGAAGCCTTTCGCCGGTTTGCGAGTGCCGGTATGCATCTGGTTAAATCTAGCGATCCCATCGATACTTGGCCAGATATTCAATTATAGTGATCGGCTCATTGCGGTTGGCTGCCGACAGTTATTCAACCATAGCCTTCCATTCCTGCTCCAAAATGCTGTATATCAGCGTGTCATGCCACCGTCCCCGGATACTCACATTCTCTCGCAGCCGGCCTTCTTGACTCATGCCAAGCGTCTGTGCCAATGACACCGCCCCTCTATTTTCAGCGATACAGTGTGCGTAAATCCGGTGCAAGCCAAATTCTGTAAAGCCAAAGCGCAATAGCACTTGACCCATCTCAACCGGATAATTTCGGCCCCAATGCTCAGGAGCCAATTCACAGCCAATTTCTGCTTCTAGGGCATCGGGATGGCTCTTGCGGATGCCGCAGTTTCCAATCAGTGTATCCTGTCTGCGGAGCGTAACTGCCCACTGATACCTCCATTGGGGCTTTTCCTGCTGCCACAGAAGGAAGCGATTGACGAAGGCACGAGCCTCTGCCTCCGTGCGCCCAACTTCTGGATAAAAGCGTTGATATGCCGGTGTGGATTGGTAGGCTAAAACAGCCGGCCAATCGGCTTCGGTAAATTCGCGCAGCTGCAGACGATCCGTTTGAAAAAGCATGATTGAATTGCAAAACAACAACTAACTTCATCTGGAAGTTGTATATGGAGACAACTCTATACAGCCGGCTAATGACAAAGCTCACCGGCATGGCTACGCCACGCCAGAGTTGAGCGAATTGTTCGGTTTACAGCACACCTTCTTCCAACTGCTCTAAATAAATAAATTCTGGTGCCTTAACACCAGCCTGCTTTCTTATTTCAACCAATTTAGGAGACTCAAAGAATGCTTTAGCATTAGCAAGTGATATCCATTTAGAAAAGTGGACAATCTTATTGGAGTTGTTTTCGTATTTTAAAACATGATAACTCTGCTCTCCTGCATCTTTTCTAATAGATGCAGCATCATCAAATATTTTTTTCCATGCCTCGTAGTCTTTAACTTCATGAATTATTAATACGTATTCCATTCCGGCTCCCTTCTTGAGCGAAAAACATAACTATTAATTATAATAACTTTTTATGTAAAATATTTTTTTTTCAAGGGAATTTTATAAAAATCTTCTGTATATTTTCGAGAGCAACCCAAGCTTGTTATCTATGATGAGCGCTACAGTTTCTTCACATACAGAGTGTTGATAGAACGGTTCATGGAACCTCGCTCAAAGATTAGGAAATTGTTGAGAGCGGTAGAGAGCTTTACTTTACACTGCCGGCTTTGATTTTGTCGGAAACGATTATTTCTCGCTTGACGATAATTACTCGCTAAAATCTACAGCAGGGTTCTACTCATCACGACTGCCGGCAAATTCAGCCATTTTTCTGGAAACTTTCCGGATCTCAAACCGCAATTAAGAATACAGCTAATAGATGCACCCTGATTGATGGCTCTCTGGCAACTTCGCCAGGGGCTTTTTTTTTGTTTGATAATCTCCCGGATACACCCTGTTGCTAAAGGAATACCAATAATAGATGCACCCTGATTAATGGCTCTCTGGCAACTTTGTCAGGGGCTTTTTTTTTGTTTGATAATCTCCCGGATACACCCTGTTAGTAAAGGAATACCAATAATAGATGCACCCTGATTGATGGCTCTCTGGCAATTTCGCCAGGGGCTTTTTTTTGTTTGATAATCTTCCTGATGCGCCTAGGTGGCAGGGGAATACCAATAGTAATAGATGCACCCTGACTAATGGCTCTCTGGCAACCTTGCCAGGGGCTTTTTTTTTGCTTGATAATCTTCCTGATGCGCCTAGGTGGCAGGGGAATACCAATAATAGATGCACCCTGATTGATGGCTCTCTGGCAATTTCGCCAGGGGCTTTTTTTTTGCTTGATAATCTTCCTGATGCGCCTAGGTGACAGGGGAATACCAATAATAGATGCACCCTGATTGATAGCTCTCTGGCAACCTTGCCAGGGGCTTTTTTTTTGCTTGATAATCTTCCGGATACACCTTGTTACTAAAGGAATACCAATAATAGATGCACCCTGATTAATATGGCTCTCTGGCAACTTTGCCAGGGGCTTTTTTTTTGTTTGATAATCTCCCGGATGCGCCCTGCTACTAAAGGAATACCAATAATAGATGCACCCTGATTGATGGCTCTCTGGCAACTTTGCCAGGAGCTTTTTTTTTGCTTGATAATCTTCCGGATGCGCCTTGACCCTAGGGGAATACAATCAAAAGATGCACCCTGATTGATGTTTTCTGTTCATCCCTTGGCCTAACCGTCAGGGGATTTTTTTTTGTTACTTCTTATAATAGATGCTTTTACTCTGAATAGAAAACTCAAGCTTATTTTTCGCACTGCTCTTTGGTGACTTTGTGCCGGTGGGAAAACATATCCTTGAGTCGCAGATCCACCCACCATCCGAGAACGAGTTCAGCAAGCATTCCTCCTGGTAACTCGAAGTCGATGGCATCCGTCAATCTGGTTTTTCCATTTTCCTCGATAAAATGATGCCGGTGAGTCCAACTTTCCATTGGCCCTTCAATTTGCCGGTCGGTGAAAAGCCGGTTTTTTTCGCATTCCGTATGACGAGCAACCCAGCGCACGGGAATTGGCCCTAACCAAAGACGGAATTCAGAAATAGCACCCACATCTAAACCGCCTTCGCGACGGATAATTTGAACCGGCTGCCAGGGAGGAGTGAGAAGTTGGAGAATATCGGGTCTTTCATGAAAGCCCCAAACCACTTCTACCGGCGCATCAATCAGTGAGGAATGTTTGAAGTGTAGCATCTCAAATCGGTGATGGGTAGTTGCTCAAAGAAAAGGAGTGATTAAATTTTGTTTATTTCTCTCATTTAGCCTTCAAACTCAGTATCAATTTCAATATCTAAGGTTTCTTCATCCACCCGCACATACAGAATATTAGGTCGGCAGCAGACTTGACAATCTTCAACATACGATTGCTGGTTGCCGGCACTGAGATCAATAAACGTTAAATTGGGTTCTCCGCAATAGGCACAGATATATTCCGCTGTGTTTTGCATTTTAATTAAGGCTGGAATTCTTTGTGAGATCGGTTAGATAGAGCCGGTGCGGTCATTATATCCGGTTGTTTTTGCCACCGGCACGCTACGTTGCCGGCGGCTCTACTGTATCATCTAAACCGTTGGAATTCCTTAAATTCCCGAACTCAAAACAGCCTCTCTGCCAATAATCCGGCCATTTTCAGTAATAATTAACTCTTGCGAATCGATTGTATAGATGACCTCCCCGTTAACAGCCACATAAGTGTCATTCTCAGAACTTACCAGCGGCAAAATAATGTTACTACTCTGTTCCGCACCTTTCTCCATGCCCACGTAAGTCAGACTGTCAGAATTCTGATCTTCGCAAATAAATACTCGGTAGTAGGTTGTCTCAAACCGGCGGACAATTCTGCCGTCAAGTCCACAAATTGCGCGGTCTTGAGCCACTAGCACAGGTTTGAGGCTTGGTGAGATTTCTGAGGCTGCAGGGTGAAAATTCGCACTTTCAGCTTGGCTGTCAAGCAAAACAACAGCCTTTGCCGAGGAAGTCAAGAACAAAAATGCGCCGGCTCCTAATAGAGCAATATTCAAGGTTTGTTTGAAATTCAACACAGCTTTAACAAATTGCATGAGATTCCTTCCAGCTAGAAGTCTTGGTGTGGAGTGCTACTGATGATTTAAATCCATCAGGCGTTTGATAGCAACCACTCTAACCTTGACATTTCTAGTTTTCCAGATTCCTCATGATTATTTTAAAGTTGCCCAAATTCTCAGGAATTTTACGCAACTTCAACTTGCTTGCTCAACCTCCTTGAAATAAGCAGTGGCATCAGCTAAGTGTTTTTGCAGAGTCGCCACCGGCAGCGGCCCTTGCAAGTGACTCCAGGGTAAAACCCGATTTAATTCCCAGTTAGTATGGACGTAAAAATCCATCTCAGGCAACTTGCCCCGCAACTCTTTAAATGCTCGCCGGTAACTGCCTAAAGAATCTCCATAGTGCCGCACCAATTCTAATAAATCAGAGAGCCGGCGATCCCCTCTTGATATTAGTCCTTGAATAACTGACCAATTGTAACTTTCAGGTCTAAAATCAAGGCCGTGTGACCGCAATTGCTTTTCTAACGACTTCAGCCGCTTTTCTGCTAAAGAATTGACTCCAAACCATTGAAACGGAGTGTGAGCTTTAGGCACAAACGTACTGCATCCAAGCGTTAAACGCAAACCCGGAGCGGCTTTTTTTAGAGAGCGCATCATTGCCACAGTCTCTTCTAAATCTTCTGGTTCCTCACCGGGAAGGCCAACCATGCCGTAAAGTTTTAATCCCGTCAATCCGCCGGCTTTGGCATTGACCGCCGCTTGAATAATCTCTTCATTATTCAGCTTCTTGTTAACAATTTTGCGAAGCCGCTCAGACCCACTTTCAATGGCAATTGTCAGGGATTTTGTACCGCGATTTCCCAGGATTTTTGCTAAGCTTTCCGTGACTGTATTTGTCCGCACTGAGGCAATGCTGAGGCGCACCTCATCAAACTTTGGCTGACTCAAATAATCGAGCAAGCTGTCAAATTCTGGGTGTTGGGTCACAGATGCGCCCAGCAAACCCAGTCGGTTTGTTACTTCCAAACCGCGCTCAATTGCGGGAATTAAAGAAGCTTCCATACTGGCTGTTCTAAACGGCAAAGTTAGATAACTTGCCAAACAAAACCGGCACATTTCCGGACAGCTCCGAACCACTTCCACCATGTAAATATTTTCCCAAGCTGCCTTTTCCGTCACCACCGACGATGCAGACAGAACATTACCCCGGTAGGTTTGCTTAGCTACTGTAGCGGGAATGTCAGGAAATGCCGGCTCAATTGACGCAATCGGGCCATCTGGACTGATATATTTCACCTCATAGAGGCTCGGTACATAAACCCCTGGCACTTGCGCTAAATGCCGCAGTTGAGTTTGCCTGCCGGCATTGCGGACTTGTTTGTAAGCCTCAATAAAATCTCCCAGTAAATTTTCCCCATCCCCCAGCAAGATCACATCGAAGAAGCCGGCAAAGGGTTCTGGGTTAGCCGTTAAAACCGGCCCCCCACCAAACACCAGGGGATGAGCATCTGTGCGATCGGCAGCACGAATGGGAATCTCTAGCGATTCCAGCAAGCTTAAAATATTGACATAGTCCAGTTCCCATGAAATCGAAAATCCCAATAATTCTGGGGATGCCGGCAGCGGTTCATGGGTATCGGTAAACAGTCGGCTCACCCATACATCCGAGCGCATGGCCAGATTTGCCCATACAATTTGATAGCCGAGGCTGGTGATGCCAACGCTGTACTCGTTCGGGAAGGCAAAAATTGTGGGGATCGCCCCAGTATCAGGGGTTGCAGGAGTAAATAAAAGCCGTTCAGCAGAAAATACAGAGGCAGTCACAGGCAGGTTTAGCGTCAGCAAAAAAGGATCTTATTCATATTTAATTTTAAGCCATAAAATTATCAGGTTAAAAATTAAAGTCAGCAGGTTCGCAACAATCACCGGCCCGGACTGAATATAAATACCGTACACCAGCCACAAAAATACGCCAATACAAAAAGTGATGAGCATTTCTAAAGAAACATCTTTCGCTGATTTCGATTGCCAAGTTTTAATTAGCTGAGGCAAAAAAGCCAGGGTTGTTAATGTTGCAGCGGCAAAGCCTAAAATGTCAATAAAATTCATGAGTTATTTTTGATGGAATGAGTCTAAATTTTTATAAAAAATGAATAAAAATCATTGAATTTTATAAAATAAAAAATATTTTTTTTAATATAATCGTGTTAAGCAATTTGATGATTTTTAGCACAAAATGATTTTAACAGTAAAAAATCTTTATCCTCTTTGTGAAATTTATAGTTTCCCCCAGATAAACAGTCAGAAAGCGCAAGTTGCGCTTAAAAACTGGCTCATCAGCCTCTGCCGATCCTTTCCTAAGTTGTTCACAGGCTATCATAACTTTATCTATTAAAAGAAGACTTGGAGGCAGAAATAAAAGAAGCGGCTCATGCAACGCCGATCTGCCGGCTTTCCCAGTGATGCTGATCATCTGGCGCAGATGATGCCCCGAAAGTTAATATCCATCTGGCGTTGCCGGCGCTGGGATAGCCACATCAACGAGGGAAGCTCTCAAGGGCAGCTAGCTGGGTTTTTGCGGCCTCTAGGGTAAGGTGCGGCAATTCAGGAGCAAATTAGCCATAACGGCTGATTTCCGGGATGTCATGGCCTGTTTACGGGTGTGTCACTTACAGATGGATCGGGATAAACAGTGATCAAGTTTTTCCGGGTTATCCCGCAAAACAAAGACTGGGGTTGCTGGAATGGGGGTTGGCAGCTCAAAAATTCTATTCCAATCGTGCAAAGCAACAAAACCCTATCCTCAAGACTGGGCGGCGTTTAGCCCGATCTGGAAAGCCAAGTGAGGGTTGCAGGTTCTTAGCCGGCGATCCTTTGACACAGCCTCGCTGTAGGCTATACCTAGGAAGCAGTGGGTTGCTATCATTCAGCACGGTAGCCGAAACCCGATTATCCTGAAGCAGGCAGTCTATTTAGCGGCAGCCTGGGACAGACTAGCCCCTTTCACTTTTGCAGACCTACTCACTCAGCCCAAATCTATGAGTCCTGTTGTTAAAGTTGTGCAACCCTCTGGCCTTTTAGACGGTACGAAGGCTTCTCTCGTGCGGCAAGAAATTGACGAAATTGTCGCCAATGGCGCAGATGTTGTGTTAATCGATCTGCAAGATGTAACGTTTATTGATAGTTCGGGTTTGGGTGCTTTGGTATCAGCACTCAAAGCTGTGCGTGCCGCCGGCGGTAAGCTGTTTATCTGCTCGATCAACGCTCAGGTCAGAATGTTATTTGAGCTGACAAGCATGGATCGAGTGTTTCAGATATTTTCTAATCGAGATGAGTTCAATAAATCAGTGAGTTCTGCCAATTAATAAGCGAGTTTTTGTGCGGCTCACTTAACGACAAGAGCCTACTTGAATGGTGTGCGACAATCACCCGAAGATGATTTGCAACAAAGACAAATCATCTTCAAAGCTGTCTTTTCCATTTAATGTCCGAATGTCGTCCAGCAGATGGTCTAAGTTAGCCGTTTGTTTCTGCCGGTAATAGATGACCCGATTGATAAAATCGTCAAGTCCCCAAAGTGTTCCATCAGGCAGATTAATTTCGTAAATGCCATCACTAAAAACATACAGGGAACTCAATGCCTTGATCTCACATGAATCGTCAGCATATTCCGCTTCAGGAAACATCCCGATGGGCAATCCCGGCGTCTTTAACTTTTTAACCACAGTATTGCCGACATTTGTACCCGATACCAACACTGCCGGCGGGTGGCCGGCGCTTGCATAAACCAGCCGGCGTTTGACTCGGTGATAAACGCCGTACCAGATTGTAAAGTATTTATCAACGTAGTGTTGCCGCTGATAATTCATCTGGAAAGACTGATTTAAAGCTTTCAAGACTTCGTTAGGTTGATGAAAATTGGTGTTGGGCAAGGAACGCGAACGCAACAAATTCAGCATCGAGACTGATAGCAGCGCTGCCCCCACCCCATGCCCGGATACATCTAGCAAATAAATCGCTAAATGATCGGGATCAAGCCAATAGTAGTCAAAACAATCGCCTCCCAATTGTTTGGAGGGAATAAACCGCCACTCAATCGTCGCGGGTTTACTCGTTACGGGAGACGGGACGAGTGAGCGTACATACTCAGCCGCATCCGCTAATTCTGCCTCCAAAATCTGTTTTGAGGAGTGCAACTCCTGATTGAGCTGGTGTATTCTCAAACCGGCTCGCACTCTGGCATTTAGCTCATCGATCTCAATGGGTTTAGAGAGAAATTCATCTGCGCCGGTGTCCAGCCCAATCACCCGATCCTCTATTTCCCCACGCGCCGTCAGCAGTAAGAAAAATGTTGTTGACAAATCTGGATTGGCTTTAACCCACTGGCAGACTTGCAACCCATCCATGTGGGGCATCATCCAGTCACTGATAATTAATGCAGGACGCAACCGCTGCGCCTGCTCAATTCCTTCTTTGCCATCCTTGGCGACTGTGACTTGATAACCCTGCTTTTGCAGGGCTTTTGTCAGTACCAGCCGAATCGTAGGATCGTCATCAATTACTAGAATTTGAGTCATAAGTATAAAGCACCTACGACGAGCTGCTTAGAAGTCGATGAGAGAGCTAATATATCAGAAATCAAAAGGACGTTTAGTTGATATAGTTAACCAAAAGTCTCTAAACTGAAAAAAGCAGTGGTACAACAGTCATTTAACTTCTTCTCCAGCTTAACCTTAGCTGCTAGAAGTGTTAAATTTTATCACAAAAACTGCCGACATCGCTTGATCCCTCAGTTATCCAGCCTGCGGCCAGTCCCTATGCCGGTGAGTGCCTTGGGAAATCATCATTGCTTCTTGCATAGAAAATCATATCTGACCACCTCAAATTTCATTTTGATGAATTCACTTTTTGCTTTAAATAAGTTATAAAAGTAAATTTTTTGAGAGCGCGATTTTTAGTTAAAAAAAAGAGCAGACTAACCTCTAATTTTTATGGTAAATCTATAAATATAGGCGTTAAATTGTGACATGAAAATTTGGCAGCAATGTTATGAACTTAAATGATTTGAGCGACTGGCAAGCCATTCACAAAGCGGAAATTCAGGTGAGTTCCGATCTGGGCGACCTCTCCCAAGTTTTATCATGGTTCGACCAATTTAACCATCCCCCAGTTCCTAAATATATTTGGATGCAGTGCCAGTTAGCAATAGCTGAGGGGTTTACAAACGCTGCTCGTCATGCCCACAGAGATAAACCACCAGAAACTCCGATAGAAATGGAGGTTGCCATTTTCCCAGAACGCTTAGAAATTCGGATATGGGATCGGGGACAGCCTTTCGATCTCAAAGGGAGCGTCACAGATATGCCGGCGCAGGTAGATGAGGAGGCTGTTGGCGGTCGAGGGTTGAAACTTTTGGATCGAATAGCCGATGGTCTGAGCTATACACAAACTGATGATCGGCGCAACTGTTTATTAATTGTGAAATATTACCCTCAAGCTTGAAAATTGAAAGGCTGGAGAAAGCAGGTTACGATCAGAAAGGAAAAACTAGCTTAAGGTCGTAAGGCTTGTATTTTAAAAGCCGACTTTTGTCTGTATTTTTGGTAAAATTGCTATTAATTAAGTCGAGATAAACGATTTTAAAATAAGCGGAAGAGTTGCGCTTATTAGTTAAATTAAATAAGTCAGGGATGAATTTAGCTGAGTGGAGATTAGGAGCGACTTTGGTAAAAATGATGGCGATTCTGGCCGGCAGCAACGACAGCAAAACAGACCCAGACGCCTACCCGGAAAATCAGAAATTAACGGCTTCCTGTTAAAGCATCATTAAATCAGCTTTGCCCTCACATCTCACCGTTTAATTAAGACAAGTATGTACGGTTCTTAACACAACCTGCTGCCGCAAGCAGCCGGTGAGGGCTTCCAGAAATTTGTACGATTGTTTCACTCCCCAAAATACCAGGAAAACACGATTAAACTTACGGTGAGAATCAGCCATAGTGGCACCTTAACCAATTCTATGGCTCCTAAAGGCAAAGCCACCAAAGCTTCAACCCCAACCCAACCGACAATTACCAGAAAAACCAAGATTACCGCCGGCATCGTCTCTCCCTCACCAACGTGCTGTTAAAACTGGATGGAGTGAATGTGGCAGAAACAAAATTGTCACTCCTGTCTCTATTAAACTCGTCCTTCACAGTTACAACTAGGCTAGCTTTATCTGTATTTTGCGCTTCGTGAATATAGAAAGTAAACGCCCCGAATGTGTAGGAGGATAGTTGCGATGTTCAAACGCACCAAACTGCGGTTCAAATACGGTTGTTTACTGGCTGGAATGACAGCACTAAGCGCCTTACCGGCTTTAGCGGAGACGGCGGTTTTTGGGACGTTGACCCTTTCCCCCGGCTTTAAACCCTCAGAGGGAGTTGTCTCAGGTTATACCAGTGGCTCAACCTCTTTGCCGGCCATCGTGGCTAACCAAGATCGCCAGGGTAACAAATGTTTGGGGTTTGCTGACAACGCCCCCGATTATAAAATGGTGTTGCAAAAAGACTTTCCCCAGTTGGTCATTGAAGTTGACAGTGGGGGCAAAGATACAACCTTAGCCATCAAAGGGCCAGACGGGACTATTCGCTGTGCTGATGATACGGGCAAGAATAAGGATGCCAGTATTCAAGATCCGGATTGGAAAGCCGGCAATTATGAAGTTTGGGTGGGTTCGATAGAAGCCGGTTCCCGATGGAACTATAAGCTTTCTGTGCGGCAGTAACTCAAGATCCATTTTAGTTTCACATCCCCCCAATGCACACATCTATCCCTATAGTCTAAATTTTTGCCGATTGTCTGCAACTGTTGATATTTGAGTCAGACAATTTAACTGAAAATCAAGACGCGACAGCACCGGACTCTGAATTTTGGCAGAGGGGCATCGGCAACAACGGCGATAATATATAAGGTGGTATGTTTTGCCAAAAGTGGATAACATCTCGTGCTAAATACTCTTGCTGCCGACTTCCGCATCATTTTTGAGCGTGACCCAGCTGCACGTAACTGGTTAGAAGTTTTGTTTTGCTATCCTGGTTTGCAAGCGTTGGTGTTTTACCGGCTAGCTCACTGGTTGCACCTGCTGAAAATTCCCTTCATCCCTCGCCTGATTTCTCACTTGGCGCGGTTTTTCACCGGCATCGAAATTCACCCAGGCGCGAAGATCGGCAAGGGGATTTTTATTGATCACGGTATGGGCGTTGTGATCGGGGAAACTGCGATTGTGGGAGACTACGCCCTTATTTACCAGGGTGTAACCCTCGGTGGCACCGGCAAAGAAAGTGGCAAGCGTCACCCGACCTTAGGCGAATGTGTGGTTGTGGGTGCCGGTGCCAAGGTTCTTGGCAATCTCGAAATTGGCAATAATGTCCGCATCGGTGCCGGTTCTGTCGTACTGCGAGATGTCCCTTCCGATTGCACCGTGGTGGGCATTCCCGGTAGAATTGTCTACCGTTCTGGGGTTCGGGTCAATCCGCTGGAACATGGCCAGCTACCGGATTCTGAGGCAACCGTGATTCGTGCCTTGCTTGATAGAATTGAAGCGCTCGAAGAACAAGTTCAAAACCTACACAGCCAAAAATCTACAGCGAATGCTAATTTGCCGGCAGACAGTTCTGCCGTAAGAACGCCGGTTTTAGTCGGCGCTTCCACTAGGGCACCCGCACCTGATGCCGCTCCAAATTGCCGGCTTAGGGATAAGGAAATTCAGCAGTTCCTCGACGGTGCCGGAATTTAGAAATTGATTACACAATTTTTCCATTTATTCAAGGCGTAAACTCTCAAATTACGCCTTGAATGGAAATTCCCGTTAGCAAAGAAAAGCCATTTCCCCAGTTAATCAAGCGCTTCATTGACCGGGAAGCGATCAATTAACCGCATGGCGCGATAGGCGTTGCGCTTCAGCGTCTCTGAGATGTGGGGGACATGAGGCACCTGAGAAAGAAAATCCAGCGTACGGCGGAGAATCCGCACCACATCCCCTTCATCTAAACTGGTGTTCTCACAGAGTTCTGGCCATTCCACCTCCATCGCCCATTGCTCCACCAAGGCAATTAAATCAAGTTCTAACCAGATAGGCAGCGCTACACGATAGCGACGCTGCAACTGGAACAGCGCCCGCCGGATGCTTCGCAAGCCTCCTAAAGCTTCCTGCACTTCAGTCGAAAGATCATAATTTGCCCAGGTGCCCGGTCGAGAAACCTCCGTCACTAAGGCAGCACAGGCAGCAGCGAGGTGATGGGGGTCAAGTTCATCCAATTCCCCAGACATCAGAACCAGCCCTAGCCAGAGTTCGTTATCGCCACGAATGGCTGCTGCGGCTTCCCCTAAGCCGGTGGGTTTGTAGGGCTGAGCCGGCGGTTCTCCTTCCAAGCCGCCAAAATGCAGCAAAATGTCGATCAGGTCGAGAAACTCTTCCCAGTGACGCTGGGATTGTTTATGCAGATGGCCTTGGTATTTTTCAATTTCTGCTGCCAGGTTCGTTGCCCGCCGCTGGCGCTTCAGCAAGGCTGCCGGTTCACCCCACTGATGGATCGGGTGAGAGGCTATTTGCTCTTGCACCGCGATGACCCGTTGCATCTGTTCCATAACTTCTGGGGCTTCCTCCGGCACCGACGGTTCCGGAATCTGCTGTGCGACTATTGCAGTGGCTTCTGTGCCTTGGCGGGAAGCACCGGGTTTGAGTGACAATTCCACCGGCGGCCCTTCTAGCCGGTCTACCCCTTGCACTCTGGGCAACTCTGGATGCAAACCCACCACATCACTCATCGTCACCACATACCAGCGGTTATCCCGCCCCAGGCAAACTAAGTACGGGACTTGGCCAGAACCGGCCACTCGCGTCACTAATACCGCACTAAGCGGCTCACTATAGCGGACGTGCTTGCCTTTGAGCCTGAGAATCGTCCCTGGCATGGTATAAGGCAAGGCCACAAATATCTCACTCGCCGAGACTTGCGTTGCTTGTTCTTGCAAGGTTTTGAACAGTTGCCGCTCGACTTTGAGCCGTTCGTGCAATTTTTCATAGCGAGACAGCACATTCGGGTCAATCGACGCTAGCTGGGATTGCACTTGATCTAATTCTTTCTGCAAAACTGCGATTTCGTCCTGTTGGGGCCGCAGAGACAGATTTGCCAAATACTGGCCAAAACTGCGTTCCACCAGTTCCTTCGCTTCCTCTAGGGAATGGGTTTGCAGCAAATTCAACACCATGCCATAGCTGGGGGCAAACTGACTCACCAAGGGATCCGCACCGGCAGTGGCGAGATAAGCCGCTTCCTTCGCCCCCTCAAATGGCGTCTGCACGGTGACGACGTGGCCCAATTCATCCATGCCCCGACGACCGGCACGCCCTGCCATTTGTAGAAATTCCGAGGCTTTCAGCAATCTGTGGCCGTCGTCTGTGCGCTTGGAAAGGCTGGAAATTACCGTAGTGCGAGCCGGCATATTAATCCCAGCCGCCAGGGTTTCTGTTGCGAATACAACCTTAATCAGACCTTCTTGAAACAGTTCTTCAACTAAACCTTTCCAAGCCGGTAAGATGCCGGCGTGGTGGGCGGCAATTCCGCGATACAAGGGTTCCACTTGACCGGCACGACCGGCATCTGGATTACGGGCCAAAAAGTCATCGATTCGCAGTTTTAGCTGTTGGGTTTCTCGCTTACTGACAAGGCTGAGTTCCGCACAGTCTGCAACGGCTTTATCGCATCCGCGACGACTGAAGATAAAGTAAATCGCCGGCAACATATCCCGCTGCTGTAGAATCGACAGCAAAAAGGGCATACTCGGCGCTTCTGGCCGGCCTCCTTTCGGTTTGCCACCTTTGGGCTTGAGGCGGGGACTAATTTTCTTGCCGGTGTTATCTAGCAGGGGAAATAGCCCCTTCGGCATACAGTAGTGAAAATCTAGGGGAACGGGGCGAAAGTCCGAGTAAATAAGATCCGTCGGGCCGTGGACTTGGGCGATCCAATCTGTGAGTTGACCGCTGTTGGCCACAGTTGCCGAGAGGGCGACCAGCTGAATTTCACGGGGGCAGTAGATGATAGACTCTTCCCAAACCGTGCCGCGCTGCCGGTCGTTCATGTAGTGACACTCATCCAGCACCACCGTTTCCACACCGATTAAAGAAGTTCCCACTTCTCCGATCCGGGTGCCGTAGAGCATATTACGGAAAATTTCCGTGGTCATTACCAAGATCGGGGCATCCCGATTGACGGAGACATCGCCGGTGACTAGCCCAACGCGATCTGCACCAAATTGTTCTCGGAAATCTCGTAATTTTTGGTTTGACAGAGCCTTTAATGGTGTGGTATAGAAGACCCGGCGTCCGCTAGCCAGAGCGCGGTAGATGGCATATTCTCCAATTAAAGTTTTCCCGGAGCCGGTGGGGGCGCACACAACCACGGATCGATCGGCATTCAGGGCGGCGATTGCATCCATCTGAAACTGATCTAGGTCAAATGGAAACAGCGTTCTTAAGTCTAGTTCTTGCTCTTGAAGGTTTTGGGGCACGGTAGGCACAACTATAAATTAAAGTTTCTGGTGGGACTGTCTAAAATGTTGTTGCGATAAACACTTAAATCTACTTTCTTTGATTGTAGACTGTGGACAACAATCCCCCCGTCTGCTGCGCCGCTATTTTTGTCTACTCAAAAAGCGCTGAGATATTTTGACTGTGCCAATTCGTTCCTTAAGCCTACCTACTTCTAGATTCTTCCCTAGCCCCTAGCCCAAGGAGTGTTGAGTGTTGAGTTTTCAGGAGTGTTGAGTTTTAAGTCCCTAACCCCATGCCCCATGCCCAATCCCCCATGCCCAATCCCCCATGCCCAATGCCCAATGCCCCTCTCTACAACCGGCGCATGATTTCGGGTAACAATTGACCCGGAATCTTTGACAGGACTGCGTTTTGTGCTTGAAATCCGCCTTCTGCGTAGAATGCGCGGATGGTTTGCACGACGAAACTCATGGCAGTTTGATAAAAATCTGGTTGCTGCTGCCATCCCTGCAAGGCTTGCAAATGGTGGTGCAGTGCGGTGTCTAAATGGGCAGATCGGCTGGCTTTATCCATTGGCACTTGCTGATCTGTGGCAATTTGATAGTGAGCTAAGCCCAGATTGTTATGGGTGGAAAAAATATCGAAACTGAGCGCTTTTAGGGGTTGAGTACCGGCAGCCAGTTGTTGTGCCACATTTAAGGCGGCTTCGTAGGCAGAAATGGCGTGCTGCAAAAACTCAAAGCGCTCTACCGGCTTGTTTTTGGCTTGATTTGCTAAATGCCAGTAGGCGGTGCCTAAGTTATTTTGCGTGGCGGCGCAGGCGGCGGGCATTGCGTCTGCGGTGCGATAACCCAAGGCAATTTGATAGGCGCTGATGGCGAGTAACAGATAGTCTTCCGGTTGTTCGTACTGTGCCAAATTCCAATAGGCGGTGCCCAAGTTATTTTGAATCATGGCATAGTCGAGGGGCTGCCGGTCTGGGCTGTAGTACCGCAGGGCTTCGTTATAGGCTGAAATTGCTTGCTTGAGGTTGGGAATTGGCTGTTGGTGTTGCGCCAAATTCCAGTAAGCGGTGCCCAAGTTATTTAGGGTTGAGGCATACTGTGCCGGCGTTCCCGTATTGGGGTTGTCTACTTCCCACCGGCGATATCTCAGGGCTTCTTGATAAGCTAAAACCGATTGATGCAAGTTTTCTGCCGGCTCTCGATAACGCGCCAAATCTCCGTAAACAGCTCCCAAGTTATTCTGAATCATTGCATAAGATTGGGGCTGGGTTTGCGGGTTGATATTCATCAACGCTGCGTGATAGGCGTGAATTCCCAACTCTAAGTAAGGCAGTTTTTGCTCTGCCGGCATCACATAGCGCGATAGCATCCAGTAGAGGTTGCCCAAATCATTTAAAATATCCGGAACTTGAGGAGAGGCGGCATCCTGAAATTCCAGCATTTGCTCATAAGCGCGAATGGCGATCGTTAGGTTTTGCTGTGTGGCGTTTCCCTGTTCGATGCGCGTGCGGTAAATATCTCCGAGGGATTGATAGGCGCTTGCCAGGGCTGCTTGGGCGCGGGGTTGCCGGTGTAATTGCTCGATTGTTTGCAAGCTTTGGATCGGCTGGGAATGCTTCAGTTCCCCATCCCAACCGGCTTCTTGGGTGGCACTGGCTAAGACTAAATCCACCAATTCGGCAACTGTTTTAGACTCTTGTTTAAGCCGGCTAAAGTTTGAAGGCTGAAGTTTGAAGTCTAAGTTTTCGGTTTTTAGTTGTTTCTTGTCGGGTGAGGGGGAAGCGAGATGCGGTAACAGCGGTTCCTGTATCTTTGGATTGGCGGAGTCTAACGCCCCGACTGAATGATTGAGTTCTAACTCATCTTCTAAGTGGGTATTGCCAAAGTCAGCCGGATCGAGGATGAAGTGTGAGTGATCAATCGGAGTCTGCGCCGTTTGACTGCTCTCTTGCGGCTGTGGTTGTTTGCGGGGAGGTTGTTGCCGATCAAGTTGACTGGGAGTTTCTGCCTTCAGGTTAGCCGGCAGGGTGGCTTTTTTCTTCGAGGCGGTGCGATTCTGCTGGGGTGTGCCTTGGTGACTGTCGGAGGAGGTTGCCGGCTTGGGATCGCCTTCAAATTCAAAGACGCCGGTGCGCCAACTCCAAAATTCTGGTGCAGACTCTTGGATGGAACGCAACCAAGGGCGGGGCACCCAAAGCAACAGGTTAGACTCTAAGGTGGGCAGGGTGCGCTCAATATCGCGCAGATAGCTAAGAAATGACCATTGCAATGCCGGCTGCTGGCGCGTTAAACGTTCCACGCCTAAAATTTGAAATCCGGGTGAGGTGCCGGTGTTGTTAAGGGCAGGATGCTGGGCAAACCACTGGACGATTTGAGCGATCGGATTAGGGTGGCGCAAGTTTAGCCGCAAACTGACTAATCCGGGAAGGTGCGATTTTTCCAGGGGTTCTGGGGCTGCTTCGGTTTGTGCCTCTGGCAGGGGATAGCCGAGTTCCGCCTGTAAATGAGCTGCGAGGAGATCGCGCAGGGGCAGATCGTCACACACTCCCACAAAAATTTGTCGGCGCAGATCAAGACTCAACGCGAGTTTCATGCGTTGATACGTTTGCCGGTTTAAGCCTAAAATTTTTGGGGCTGCAATTTTTGTCACAGGTTTGCTGTTGAGGAGAGGGCGGTTAGGAAGTTGCACCTATGATCGCCTTGAATAGGGAAATCCATTCGCTGTGTCTAGCTTTACAGCAAATAGGGGCTAGGTTCAGGATATGCGGGTTGCCGGCTATGAGTTAAAAAGAATTGAGGAGATTTAAGGGTTATTTATAAAATAACCCAATTTTTTCAAAGTTGCGTTGATAAATAATCAAAAAACGCTTCAGGAACTAGCCGCAACTCTCCAGATTTGCACCGTTCAATATCTACCCACAGCGCTGTTTTTTGCCGTTCACCTTCGGCAAAGGTGAATTGCTCTAACTCATAAAACTTGCGATCAACAAAGTCACACTGATAAAGTTGAATCAATTCGTGTCCGGGATTTCCGTTGAACACAAAGAGGTTTTCTAGGCAACCTAAATAATGAATATTCGTTAATTCCGCTTGAATTTCTTCTTGAAATTCCCGTTCTAAGGCTTGCCGGCTGGTTTCGCCAAAGTCAACGCCTCCCCCCATTGCCCGGTAGAATGTCTGTTGTTTAACCGGATCGTAACCTTCTGATAAGAAGATGCGATGACCATCTCGAATTAGCCCTAAAGCTAGCACCCGAATTTCACCTTGTCTGTACATAGTTCTCAGTCGTTTTTAGGGAGAATTTAAGAATTTGTAGCAAAGCTCGATTGTTTTTGAGGCCGGCTCTCAAGTTTAGCCGGTTTCTAACAACTGTTGAGCGTGCCGTTTAAGAATGCTGAGAATAGTATACAACTCATTGCCTGAATTGCGAATATTTAATAATTTAGATAATGTGTGTAGAGGGAGATTTTGTTTGGTCATGTTAATAAACTGAATTCTTGATAATTTCTATTAACCAGTTAATTTTGCCGGAATTTGACTGTGTTTGAGGGTCATGCCGGTTTTCTCCTCTAATTCCCCATTCATCCCTTCCATACTTTCGGGTGGGTTTTGCATCCATTCCTCTAAGGAAATTTTGTTAGATGTGCCGGCTTGAATATTGGATGATTGAACTACTGCAATTACCATTTCAGATAGCCTCCTTGTTGTACTTTTTGCGCCGGCAGCTCAGTTAGTGACTCTCACCCGCAAATTCTCACTATTCAAAGCTTAAAACAAATTAAAAATAGGGGCGTGATGTGTCGCCCCTACTTTTACAAAATTTCACCGTACCAGTCTATCGATTACATCCCTTGCAATCTTTCATCAATTATCGCCGGCAAAGTCAGCTTGGCTGCGACTTCTATCAACCGGCCAGTCTGGATTTTCGCCGCCGATAATCAATTTTTCAATGGTGACATACTCTTTGCTAAATTGATTAAAGGTACTGATCAGAATATCCAAGGCGAGTGCGTCACTGGTGCCCAAATCAAACCAGCAACGTGCCCAAGTTCCTTGATAGTCAACTTCAGCCATATTGTGCATGAGTGCCATCATGCTGTTATCCGCTGCGTCAGTGTCATAATCCATGTAGCTGAGATCGATGCCGGCTTCCTGCACCTGAAGATTTTCAGCGTTGAAGCCTCCGAGTTTTCCGATAAAAAACCAGGAACTGAACACTTCTTCGACATACTGCTTTTCTACATTGCTTGGAACTGTACTGAATTCCAACCAAATCCACAAATCAAATGGGTCAAATTCTCGAAACTGTACTTCCATTGTTATTAACGATTTATTCGAGTCGCGGTAATTCGCTGGGACCCCAATTACCCTTGCCTTCTCTTATCTTATCTCGCACTGCGTCACAATTCCAAGTTTTATTTTCCAGGCGCTTTTCATTCTTGCAGTGTTCGTAAAATATTTGCTGAACCAGACTTTTTGGAAGCTGTTCGGGTTTGGCTAAAGCAGTCTGAAAATGTTCTTTGGCTTCTTTGTTATTCTTCAGATTGACCAAGATTTGAGCTTTTAGATAGTGAGCTTCGGGATTGTTGGGTGTTTCAGCAACAGAACGATTCACTGATTCTAATGCCTTATCATATTGTTTCATATTCCGGCGTCCAACTGCAATACCGCGATCAGCTAAATAGCGCGGGCCGGCATAGTTTTCTAAACGAGAAATTGCGTCAGCCGGATCGGAAAAAGGTAGCGTCGTCGCTAGCATCAGATCCATATATCCTTTAAGCAAGTTGACTTCTGGATCTTGTGGAGCAATTTTTTCCGCAGCATCGAGATGTTGAAAGACTTGCCGCAATTTTGTCAAAGCTTCGGGACTGCCTTTCACTGTGCCTTCTTTGCTCAGGATATAAGCGCCTTCTAAAAAATGCCCCACTGCTACATAAAGATTGCTGCGTAACGGGTTACTAACTTTCAAACCTTCAGCCACTTCACGAGTTTTTTTCCCATAAGAATTTAGAGTTTCTAAATCTCCTTCTGTATAGGCTAAAGATGCTTTCATCGCATAAAGCAGGGGTTCATTTGGCTCACTCGATAGCGCTTGTTCGAGTTGACTGCTTGCTGTTTTATAGTCACCTTCTTTAAACAGAGATTTGAAAGCGGCTTCTGTCTTCTCTCCAATGGCTTGAGGATTCGTGGTTCGGAAAGGGTCTTGAGCAAGAAGCGAGTTTGCACAAAAACTAAATGCAAGTGCAGTGCAGCCGGCAATCTTCCAAAAACTTTGGGCTGTTAAAGCGTTCATTATCCGCACGGGTGTGAGAAATTGAGTAATCATGTTTGACTTTTTTTGAAAGCAGGAGTTATTGATTTTAGAGGTTACATTTTAGATTGAAGCTAAAATTAAAAATCCAAAATGCCGGGAGGTGTTGACGCAGTGACCACTTTCATGTTCCAGTTGTCGTCAAAGTGCGGCGTGGTGTTTTTTTTCACCGGCAGCGTTGAGTTGACGCAGGAAGGCTGTCTCACAACTTTTGCTCGATCTACCGGCATCCACTGTGTGTGATCGCATAAAAAAGGGCACACTGGAATTATCAGGCCGGCACTCACTGCAATTGTGTTTTTCACCATCGCTTTCATTTTGCTATAATTGTGCATCTTTTAATAACGCTAAAAATGAATAAATACTTTGGTTGTGTCAATCTAAAATCTAAAATCTAAAATTTAAAAAGGTATTAACCACTCACCCTGTTACGGTAAAGTCTGAATGCTCTATCTGAGAAACTTGGTTTATCATCCACCGGCCAGTCCCACGGCCATCCTTAAATCCGTTAATTTAGAACTTGCACCCCAACAGTTGGGGCTGGTGATTGGGCCGAGTGGTTCTGGCAAAAGTACATTACTGGAAATTTTGGCCGGTCTTGCTGAACCGACCAGTGGTAAGGTGTACTGGCGCGAGCGGGAACTCAATGCCGAGAACCTGCAACAATTGGGGGGGCTGGTTTTCCAGTTTCCAGAACGGCATTTTTGTGGGAGTACAATTTTACAGGAATTGCGCCTGGGACACCCAGAGTTAGGGTCAGAACAGGTTAAGGAAGCTTTGACAGAGGTGGGTTTGGCACATTTGCCGCTAAACACTTCGCCCAATTCTTTAAGCGGAGGACAGCAGCGCCGCCTTGCTTTAGCCGTGCAACTGATTCGTCAACCTCATTTGCTGATGTTAGATGAACCCACAGCCGGCTTAGATTGGTCAATGCGCCGGCAGTTAGTAAATTTGCTGGCCAAGCTTAAAACTCACTGGAGTTTGCTGGTTGTGACTCACGATGCCGGTGATTTGTTGAGCATCGCAGATCGCTGCTGGACGCTCAATCACGGCGAAGTACAAGCGGTGGAACCTGATAAGCTTGTCAAGCAGGAATTGTCTGCTGTTAGTGCTGAGGGGCTGGGGATTGGGAAAAGTCAATCGTGAAGAGTCGGAAATGGGAGTTAATTCTCCTAATAACTAATAGAAAAAAAATACCAATTAATTATGGGTGAAATTACATCAGCAGTGCTGCCAGAAATGCTCTCTGTGTGGCAGGAAACACTTTTTTGGCAGCCAGATAACGAGCAACAAATGCAGTTTCAGCGCCTTTATGAATTGATTTTGGAGGGCAACCGGCAGTTCAATTTAACGCGCATTACGGAACCAGAGAATTTTTGGGAAAAGCACCTGTGGGATTCTTTGCGGGGAGTGATGCCGGCACTGAAAGAAGAAGGAAAAGTTAATTCATCTTTTAAAGCCATTGATATTGGCAGCGGCGCAGGTTTTCCGGGGCTGCCGGTGGCAATTACTAAGCCTGACTGGACGGTCACATTGCTCGATGGCACCAGCAAAAAAATCGCCTTTCTCTCTACTCTAATCAATGATTTGCACCTAACAAATGCTACAGCTTTAATCGGCAGAGCTGAAGAAATTCGCAAACAAAAGCAGCATCGGCAGCAATACGATCTTGCTTTAATTAGAGCCGTTGGTTCAGCCTCTGCTTGTGCTGAATATGCCCTGCCGTTGCTGAAAACTCAAGGTCAAGCAATCCTCTATCGGGGTCACTGGACAGATGAGGAGACAGAAGCTCTAACACCGGCTGTGGAGAAGTTAGGCGGCGCGATTGAGTCGATTGAGGGTTTTACAACGCCACTGACTCAGGGCGTGCGCCACTGCATTTACTTGCGGAAAATATCAGCAACGTCGGTAGAAATTCCCCGTCCTGTAGGGGTGCCGGTTTAGCAGCAGCCTTTAGAGAATCAATCAGCTAGAATTAGCCGACTTAAAATTAGGGAAATTCTGAATTTTGAACAATTAATTCTTCATTAAAATGTCACTTCAAAATTCAAAATTATTTCCCTTTTGCTGTTTAAGCAGTTGCTTGCGCTAGCCGTTGGTTAATTTCATCCCAGTTTACAACATTCCACCACGCATCAAGATAATCGGCGCGGCGGTTTTGGTAGTTTAGATAATAGGCGTGTTCCCAAACATCGTTACCCATAATTGGGTACAAACCTTGCATTAAAGGGCTATCTTGGTTGGGTGTGTTGATGACTTGAAGTTTGCCATCCCCAGCACGGACAAGCCACGCCCAACCACTACCAAATTGTTTAGTCCCCGCTTCGTTGAATTGTTTTTTAAACGCTTCAAAGCTGCCGAAGTTCTGTTTAATTGCATTTGCAATCGCGCCGGTAGGTTCTCCGCCGCCATTGGGTTTCATGATTCTCCAAAACATACTATGGTTTAGATGACCCCCACCATTATTACGAATGGTTGTGCGAATATCTTCTGGAACGCTCTTAAGATCGCGCAACATCTGTTCAACGCTTTTACCTTTCAATTCAGGGTGTTTATCGAGTGCAGTATTGAGGTTTTTGACGTAAGCGGCATGGTGTTTATCGTGATGAAACTCCATCGTTTTCGCGTCAATATGTGGCTCTAATGCTTTGTAGTCGTAAGGCAAAGGCGGCAGTTCGATCACCGTTGTGTTCTGAGCAATGGTTGCTGGGCTTTTGGGCTGGATTTGTGTGCCGGCAGTGGCATTCTGTGATGATGTAGTGGCATTTCCCCCAAATGCACCGCAAGCACCGGCTGTGACTGCGCCAATACTTGCTCCGACTAAATACAAAAAATTCCGACGTTTCAAGCTCATAAGATGTACCACTCACTACAAATTGCTAAATTAGATTCGATCCTGTTATTAGCCTAAAGAGTGTAAGGCCGGCATCTATCAAGGGGATAATTGTAATTAACTTGCTCAATCGTTTATAATTCAAGGCTCGAATAAATCAGCAAACTCACTCAAGAAATTTCTAGCTTTTTTCTTCCCACCTGTGGGCAAAGTCTTCAAGTCCCGAGGCTTTGTTATACCCAAATTTACTAATTACATTAATTCAATTTTTGTTGAGCCAGCATTGAAAGCTTGCATAATTTCTTTATAGCAAACACCCCAAAAATACAGAGCGATATTAAGTTCACTGAATAATTTAAGAACTCCTTCTAGCAGGACAAAAAATTCATAATCGCTCAAATGTAGTGAATCTACTAGAATGCCGGTGAATAATAAACCTATGCCGATGAGGAGCAGTCTGTAGGGTGTTGATTGGATTTTTTCTTTAAATGTGAATCCATAGATGCCGGCAAATAGAACGTAGATTAAAATGGTTAAAGGTTTAGGGATACCCAATCGAAAAAGAAAGATGTGAAATCTAAAGATTGTATTAAAAAGAAAGCCGCCG
Source organism: Microcoleus vaginatus WJT46-NPBG5 (assembly GCA_019359355.1). Classification (GTDB taxonomy): domain Bacteria; phylum Cyanobacteriota; class Cyanobacteriia; order Cyanobacteriales; family Oscillatoriaceae; genus FACHB-68. Next base: position 280,099 of record JAHHHM010000005.1, read on the forward strand.
GTTACAATTGCTGAAACAAGAATAAATGAATTTTCTTTCCGACGCGGTGCCATCAAGTTGAGGATTGTAAAAGTAAAGGCGCAAACAATCGGGGGAACGGTACACAGCAGTTGGAATATATGGGTTAAAATCCCCATCTGAACGTCTAGGGGAGAGAAAGGAGTAGAAAATAAAGATCCAACTGAAAAGCCCAAAGTTTTAGCTAAAGTAATTAAAATAAAAATGACTAAAAAAAATAAAATGTTAATCCATAGAGCAAGGCGAAAATATGATTTCATAATTTAACCGTTTGAGGCTCAGAGAAGGGTTGATTTAAGCGAGCATTTTTGGTTAATTGCCAAAACGCGTCGGCGAATCTTTCTCCGATAACTTGATAGCTCTTTGTTGTGTAGTGAACGGCATCATTTAAAGGAAGATCAGCGGTGAGGATCATGGCCGTTGAGGGTAATTTAACAGCTTTTTGCTGTTGTTGCACCGGCTTCCAATTTACAAATAAGCTAGGGGCTTTATTACTGCCGATTTGGGCAAACACAACTGGCAAATTTTGCAGCCCTAAATCTTGACGAAAATTATTTACAAAAGCAGAGAATTTATTTGCCCATTGATGAGGAAAAAGAGGTCTTTTCGCAACGGGTTTGGGCTTGAGTGCATCGGCTTCTCCCTGAAAGAAAAGCATTCCGGCAATTTCCCCTTTGCTAGAGGCAGCGAGTGAGCGTTTTAGACAGGAACCGTAGAGGGTTTTATCGCTCAAGTTTCTTTCCCATTCTGCAATTGCACTTCCTCCTTTGGCGCAGGGAATTAACCCAATAATTAAATTAGGATTGTGTTTTAATAATGTTGTGGCAAATGACATTCCGGGACTAAAACCGGCATCCAAATCCTGAGATACTCTATCAACTTGTCCTCTAGCATTATCAATAGGTTCAGCAGCAAGATGCCATTCGTAATCATTGCCAAAGAGAAAAATTCTAGGATTCTCAGATAAAGTGATAGGTAAAAGCGTACCTCTGCCTGACATATTAGATTGGCCGGCTAAAATAAATAAAGATAGCTTGCCTTGAAATTCTGGAGAAATTATACTTTCAATAAGGGCTGGACTTTTGGGGATATTGCTACTAATTGATAGCGCCACTTTTTGCTCCGGCTCATATCTTTGTAACAAAAAGCTGAGACATAAGCCGGCAGCCAAGAGAATCAAGAATTTTGCCGTGAAAATAGAGAACTTTTTCATGCTTACTGTTGAGATAATCGCCCCACGGTTTCTCCCCCCAACAGGCGATGAGCATCTGCCAATAATTCAGGAATTTTATCAGCGTGGGGACTGCTCGACAAACACCGGCGCAAATCTAGCTGCTGCACTCGATCTGCCTTGTTTCCAGGAAACCAATGACTGGCATTACCGAGCAGGTTATAACGCATCTTAGCGTAATCGATCATGTCATAGGCAAGTGCTAAATTTCTCAGCCATAAAATTACCGGAATATTCATTCCTTCGGGCGTTTCTTCGGGTGCCGGCAGCCCAATGTGCCAACTCTGCACCCAATCTTCTCCAAAACACGCAATCGCTGCTTTTTCCAACCGTTCTAAAATCGGTGGTAAAATTTCAGACGCTTTATCCAAAAGTGGCAAAGTTTTCAAATGTTCATCAAAATCTGTTGGGCGTGCAGCACCTAAACTGAGGGTATGCACTTGAGAATAACTCAAACAAAACAAATTGTTAAACACCATCGGGCTGAGTGGCGCACACAATTCTACTAATTTTTTGGGGGGATTGTAGAGCTTTCCCCCTTTATCTGAAGGGCTGATAATAAATACGCCCATATCATGCCGGCTAGCCGCTTCAATTGCCGGTAAATTTATTTGATTGATGTAATACCAGTGGAGATTAACATAATCAAATCGATTGGTTTCAATTACCTTAGTAATAATATCCGTAGGAGCATGGGTGGAAAAGCCAATAAACCGCACTTTTCCTTCCTTTTGCAGTTCCTGCGCTACATCCAAACAGCCGCCAGCGCGACTGCTGTAGTCCAGTAATTCTAAAGTATTGATGCCATGTAATCCCAGCAAATCAATATAATCTAGCCGCAAATTAGCGAGGGATTGCTCAACAGTTTGGCGAAATTCTTTTGGATCGGCAGTTGGGAGAACTTTTGTCTGGATAATTAAGCGATCACGCTGTAGTGCCGGCAACATTTGTCCCAGTTGGATTTCCGAAGTGCCGTAGCCTCGCGCTGTTTCAATGTGAGTGATCCCCACCTCTAAAGCACGGCGAATCGTGGCTTCCAAATTTTGCTGACTGTCAGATGGAATTTCGTCTGCCGGCACATCCTGCCACTTATACTGATATCTCATTCCCCCGCAGGAAAACACCGGCATCTGCAATTCTGTGCGTCCAAATCGTCGGTATTGCATTATCTGATTTATCACAACTCTTGCTTAAAGTTCAAATTAGATGCGTGTTAGCCGACTAAGATCAGTACAACGTCATTTTATCAACCAAATCAAATAGAATAAAAGGCAAAAATTAAAAACCTTTGCCTTTTATTTGTGAATAATTAAATTTGTTGGCTCTTACGAAATTTCCCGAACAATCGGCTCACCGTCTTTAATTTCCCCAACTAAAATTATATTGGCAACGCCCACAAACAAACCATTTTCCAAAACACCGGGAATGTTATTCAGCGTCTTTTCCAAGCCGGCTGGGTCATCAATTGAGTCAAATTTGACATCAATCACCATATTGCCTTGATCCGTGATCACCGGCCCAGCTTTTTTGACTCCCATCCGCAACTCTGGTTTGCCGCCCAACTTTTCAATCGCCCGCATCACCGGCGAGATTGCCATTGGAATCACTTCCACCGGCAGCAAAAACGTTGAACCCAGCCGATCTACCAATTTCGTGCTATCCACCACCACGATAAACTGCTCAGCCAGCGCGTCTACAATTTTCTCGCGGGTGTGTGCCGCACCGCCCCCTTTAATTAAATTTTTATTGGGATCGACTTCATCAGCCCCATCAATCGCAACATCAATGTGATCAACATCATCTAAAGTGGTCAAAGGAATCCCGTATTGCTTCGCCAGCACTTCTGCTTGAAAAGAGGTTGGAACGCCCTTAATGTCCTTTAAATCGCCAGATTTCAGCCGTTCCCCCAAATACTGAAGGGCATACGCCGTCGTTGAGCCGGTGCCCAGCCCCACAATTGTGCCAGATTGCACACGGTCTGCAGCGGCTTTGCCGACTTGCTGTTTCATGATCTTGGCGGCGTCTGCTGTACTCATAACAAAAACTCCTCTCAACAATGATGGCAGCGGAAATGGTAAAAACAGTAGTGAGCGAGTGTCCTGTGCGTCACGCGCTTAGTTAATCCTACTGGAATGACTACCGTAGGGGAATGCCGGCAGCTTCCCATCCAACTCAGCAGCAGTTTCCGCAACAAAAACGAACATGGCTTCAACACCCGCAAATCAAGAACAGCTACACCCCCAAGCGCGAGGTGATCGCGAAATTGTTAACAGCCTTCTCACTGGAGAGCAAACTGATTACAACTTCGCTGAACTAGCGCGACTATTAATCCGATATCGGGGATTTCCCGGTGCGAAAGATATTCAGGCAGACTTAGAAAAAGTTCTTCAAAAGTGGCAGTTGACAGAACAGCAACTTTATGAAAAAACTATGCAGATTCATGCTGCCGGTGAAGTTTACAAAGGTCGGGGCAAGAAAGGAGATCAAGACGATTGGAGTTAGCCGGCTTCCGGAGTGCTGAGTGCATTAAGGGATAGGTTCGCGTTCCACCGGCTCTGTTGCCACACTTCTATTGACAGAAGGCCGGCCCCAGGCATCAAACTGCTGTTGAGGCGCAGACGTGCCTCTAGCAGTCGGTGTATCAAATCTTTCCATTTGCTTCTTCAAGGCCATATTTGCCGTTGCCGATACAGACCTTTCCGCTGCAACAGCTAGGGGAACTAAATTTTGGGCTATCTGAGTTTGCTCTTGCAACTGCTGCGTTGAAGACACCAAACCGCTTAACCCATTCACTAGCCTTTTAACATTCGTGCGGAAAGACGGATCGCCGGTTAATTCATCTAAATCTGCGGTAATTTTTTGAGCGTTTTGAAAAGTCGAACGCGCCGAATCCAGTGTTTGTTGAAGCAAAACGATATTGGTTGGATCGGAAAGCTCCCGTAGACTCGCTGAAGCCTGAGCCGCATTTGCAGAGGCAGTCTCTAAATTGCTAATAAATTGCCCCTCAGACAAACTTCGCAATCTCACCGAAGCCTGAAGCGCATTCGCCGACAGCGTTTCTAAATTGGTGAGAAATTGCCCTCGCTGAGCCTGATTGATCAGCGGGCCGAGGCTGGTTACACTGCCTCGAAGTTCTGTACTTGCTGAGCTAATATTCTCTAAAGATGAAAGTAAAGTAGAGCGGTTGTTGACAACAAGATCGTTAAGGTTTGTCGCCAGCAGGTTCAGCTGATTTGCACTGGCGCTGACTTGATTCGCCGTCCCTCTAAATTCATTAGCGGTTGCACCAACTTGATTCGTTAAGACCCCGACTTGATTCGCCATCCGATCCACTGAAGAGCCGATTTGATTTGCTGTTTGACGAAATGTATCCGTCGTGCCCGATACAGTTTTGAGTTCTTGACGAACTGACTGACTCAAAGTTGAAAGTTCTTGAGTTAACTGAGTCACCCCCTCTGTAGCCGCCGCCGTATTTTTAACCACTGAATTAATGTTTTCCAAGAAAATTGGATTACTAAAGCGGTTAGTGAAATCGACAGTAGAGCGGATCAGTTCATTAAAGCTGACGCCAACAGCACCTTGCAGACGCGATTTGTGACAAATAATCAGGTTAGGATTACAGTTGGCATCAAGAGGCTTCGCAACATTTGCCCCAACGGTTATCGGCGGCTTGGGAGTGATATCAATAGAGGTATCTCCGATAAAACTCGACTGATTGGTTTCAATCACAACATCACGCGGCATTACTAAATCAGCCGATGCAATTTCAATCGTGACAGCCACTCCTTTCGGGCCGGCATTTATCTCAGTAATTTGGCCAACAGCTACCCCGCGATATCGAACCTGTGCCCCCGCTTCCATGCCGCCGGCATCAATGAAATCAACGACAAACTGATAAGTTTTTTCACCCAGCGTTAGCCCTCCCAACCAGAGAAGGAGAACACCAAAGCCCCCTATTCCAAGCAGGAGCAACAAACCAACTGAGCCTTCTCTGATTGTTCGCGAGCGCATATTCCTTCCTCGGTAATGTTTTGGAGTGAGATTTGATCGTCCCTTGTCCCCACTTACCTGTCCCTTGCTGTAGGCAAATGAGCAAGGACAAATCATCTAATGACAGTCCAAAATTCGGTTGCTGACAGTTATCTTAACCAATCATCTGGATGGGGCCGGCAATACTGCCACTAAAGAACTGTCGAACCAAAGGTTCATCCGTGGTGTCGATGTCATTCACCGTGCCCTGCCACTGCACCTTGCCTTGGTAGAGAAATAATATCCGATCAGCGGTGCGACGGATTGTGCTGTCTTGGTGAGAAACCATGACATACGTGCTACAGCCCCCTTGAGCTTGTTGTAGCTGGCGGATCAAATCTTCAATGACTGTCGAGGCGATGGGGTCTAAACCGGCAGTGGGTTCGTCGTAGAGCACAATTTCCGGGGTATCTCGCGGATTATCTGGGTTGCCCATAATCGCCCGGGCAAAACTCACTCGCTTTCGCATACCTCCTGAGAGTTCAGCCGGATAGCGATCCCCAATCCCAGACAGCCCAACCATTTCTAAACTTTCATTTACCAGGGATCGAATTTTTTGGCGCGGTAGATTTGAGCGCTGGTACAGGAGAAATCCCACGTTTTCGTCCACGGTTAGCGAGTCAAATAAAGCTGCCTGCTGAAAGACCATACTAATCCGCATGGCTTCCTCAACATCCCCGATTAATCCCTCTCGTTTCGCTCCTTGAATATAGACCTCACCCTCATCGGGAGCCAGCAACCCAGCTATAATTCGCAGGATTGTTGATTTACCCGTACCGGATGGCCCAATGATAACCAGTGCTTCTCCTCGATAAATCTGTAGGTCTGCTTGATCTAAGACCACACTGCTGCCAAATGACTTACAAACGCCCTTGAGTTCGATCAACGGCTCACGCTCATGCATAGGATGTGAAATCAAGTTGTTAGACTATGGAACCGCGCACTTAGCGGCTACCCCTTAGCGGATCGTCTGCTTTCACGCAGTATATCTTCTTGATGGGGGGTTAACGTGTCCTGATACAAGGCCGGCTGCAACTTTAGTCAAAAAAGCCAGGTCAACCTTGCCTCAGAAGCGTAATGATTTTACTGCCGGCCTTAACATCCTCTAATGTAAATTTGTCTGTCAAAGCCTGTTATCCCTCACCCTTCCATCAGTTATGTCAATCGGTCTATTTAAACAAGCTCTACACGCCCTGAACCTGGAATCACGAGGTCGCACTCAAACTCGAGTTGGCCAGTGGTTTAAGTGGTTATCCCCCGGATTGTTTGTCAAACGCTGGCTGCTGTTAAGCGCTGGGGGCGTTTTGCTCACCAGTCTCGGTTTGGCGATTTGGATCAAGCTAACCCCCATTTTTTATTTGATTCAACTGACTCAGAGTGTGCTGGAGTACCTCGCAGCGATTGTCCCTAACTATATTAGCGGGCCACTTGTTTTGGGCTGTGGCCTGCTGTTGATTTTTTGGGGGCAAACCCGGACAGTTGGTTCAATTACGAAGGCGCTGATGCCGGCGGGGGATGAAGAACTGGTCGATCTGCTATTGACGCACCGCAAGTTGCACCGGGGGCCAAAAATTGTGGCCATTGGTGGAGGCACCGGCCTTTCCAGTTTGCTTAGGGGACTAAAAAAGTATAGCGCTAACATTACTGCAGTGGTCACCGTTGCAGATGATGGCGGGTCTTCTGGCCGGCTGCGTCGCGAAATTGGGGTGCTGCCGCCTGGCGATATTCGCAATTGTTTGGCAGCGCTGGCAGACGAGGAAAAGCTGTTAACCGAACTGTTTCAATATCGCTTTCGCGCCGGCAAGGGTCTGACTGGCCATAGTTTCGGCAATTTGTTCCTGACGGCGATGAGTGATATTGCCGGCGATCTTGAACAGGCGATCGCAGCGAGTTCAAAAGTTCTTGCGGTGCGGGGGCAGGTTTTACCGGCTACCCTAAGCGATGTTAACCTCTGGGCTGAATTATCAGATGGTCGTCGCATTGAAGGCGAATCTAGCATTACTGAAGCTGGGGGCAGTATTGTCAAAATTGGCTGTACGCCGGCTAATCCTCCGGCTTTGCCGAGAGTTGTGCAAGCCATTCGCGAAGCTGATTTTATTATTATTGGGCCGGGTAGCCTCTACACGAGTGTGATTCCTAATCTTTTAGTACCGGAAATTGCTGAAGCGATTGCCAGCCGACAAGTCCCTCGCATCTATGTTTGCAATATCATGACTCAAGCCGGTGAAACGGAAGGCTATACGGTCTCTGACCATATCCAAGCAATTGATAAAGCGTGTGGTCGGGCGCTGTTTAGCGCGGTTTTAGTTCAGCGAAAAGTTCCAACTGCCCAAGCTTTGATCCGCTATGCCCAAGAAAAATCCTATCCGGTTTTTCTGGATCGAGAAGCTGTTGGACTATTAGGCCGGCGCATTGTTGTGGCTAATGTGATGGAGGAAGATAAAGAAACAGGTTATGTGCGCCATGATCCGCACGAGTTGGCACGAGTGTTGCTCCGATGGTACAGCCGCGTTCAAGGTTTGTAACCTCTTAGGAGAAAGGTAAAACGTTCTTTGCCTGAATCAAGCGACTAACCCTTAAAATTGAGCTGAATTGCCTAAAAGAATTCGTTTCTTTTTGTCAGCGATATTGCGTCAAATTTTATTATCTAAATTTCATTCATTATAAAGATTGACAAAAAGTAAAATTTAAGCATTTTTTACAAACTTGTTATCTCAATAACATATTCAACAAATGATGGTAGAGCCAATTACAGTTTCTCTGGCAAATGCGGCGGCGACTCATTCTTTCGGTAGGGCATTAGGGCAAGGGCTACCGGCAGGCAGTGTAATTTTATTAGAAGGGGACTTGGGTGCCGGTAAAACCACGTTAGTGCAAGGACTAGCTGAAGGTTTAGGAATTACCGATGCCGTTGTTAGCCCCACTTTCACGTTGATTAATGAATATCATGAAGGGCGTTTGCCTTTATATCATTTAGATTTATATCGTTTGGAGCCGGCAGAAGTCGCAACGCTTTATCTTGAAACGTATTGGGAAGGAATAGAAATGCCGGCAGGAATTGTCGCCATTGAATGGGCGGAACGGCTACCCTATTTCCCCCCTAGCTATTTGCAAATTCGTCTAACCTATCAAGCTGAAAGTGGCCGTCAAGTTGAGCTGATGCCGGCGGGTGGGTTTGATATACCTGAGACGTTGCATCAATTTCAACAAAACTGACCGGCACTTTCAGGTTTATTGAGAAGGGTATGCAGAATCTCAGATTATTCGCAAATTCGGCACTTTGTTTTTACAACTTTGAAGCGTTTAAGCATCAAAAGTCAAAGCTTCTCCTCGAACTTCGGTGTTTAATTTCCCTTTTTCATAAACAATCTTGCCCCCAACAATTGTAGTCACCGGCCATCCTGTTAAATCCCAACCTTCAAACGGACTCCAGCCGCATTTAGTCGCAAGTTCTTCTCGGACAACGGGGCGATAATTGTTTAAATCAACCAGCACCAAATCCGCATCATAGCCGGCAGCAATCACGCCTTTTTTAGGAATTTTATAAGCCTTCGCCACGGCTGTAGACATCCAATTGGCAACTTGAGAAACTGTACAACGTCCTTGCATCGCTTGAGTCAGCATTAAAGGAAGAGACGTTTCAACCCCAGGCATTCCAGAAGGGGTGTTGGGATAACCTTGCGCTTTTTCTTCTAAAGTGTGGGGTGCGTGATCGGTGGCGATAAAATCAATCACACCATCGAGTAAAGCTTGCCACAGGACTTCGTTATCATGGGGTGAGCGTAAAGGCGGGTTCATTTGTGCTAACGTGCCGATTTTTTCATAGGCGCTGGTATTTAGCAGCAGGTGTTGGGGTGTGACTTCGGCTGTCACCCAACTGGGTTTATCTTGGCGCAGCAGTTCCGCTTCTTCGCCGGTAGACAGATGCAGAATATGAAGACGCCGGCGATATTTTTTAGAGAGTGCTAATGCTTGCTGAGTCGCTTATAAAGCCGCTTGATTATCTTGAATTTGCGAGTGTACAGCCGGATCTGTCTGGCCGGCAAATAACTGTCTGCGTTCGTTAATGCGATTTTGGTCTTCAGCGTGAACGGCAATTAACCGGCTGCCGGTGGCAAAAATGGCTTCTAGGGCTTCATCTTGATCCACCAAAAGCTGACCGTGCATCGAACCCATAAAAATTTTAATTCCACAGGTCGGGCCAGACTCCAGCAAATCTGGCTGATTGTCTGCTGTGGCTCCGATAAAAAAGCCATAATTAACCAAGCATTTCTGGCCGGCCCGTTGGAGTTTGTCCTCTAGCGCCGCCTGGGTGGTCGTCAGGGGGCGAGTGTTGGGCATTTCTAAGAACGATGTCACCCCACCCTTGGCGCAAGCACAACTGGCTGTAAACAAGTCTTCTTTATGTTCCAGTCCGGGTTCGCGGAAATGTACTTGCGGATGCGATCACCCCAGGCAACAAAGTTAACCCCTCGGCGTCTATCTCGGTGACAGTATCACCCCCGGCATCTGGGAGTTGTGGTGCCACTTGGACAATTTCTCGCCCCCTGGTTTGCACATCTCCAACCAAAAACTCCCCACTGGGCAAAAGGATGCGGGCGCGGCGGATCAACAAAGACGCAGAAGAATCAGAAAGCATGGTAGTTGAGAGTTGATACAAAAGTTGTGAAGAATTACCATTAAATTTCTTTTGGGATGAGACTTGAGCGAACTCTAAAATGGAATACTTGGGTCAAAATACAGAAAATGATGCAATTGTTACCCGAAAGCCGAAGCCGGCTAGTGTTTTAGGTACAATACCAGTCAGCCGATTCCGGTCTGTGAGTCTCTCAAACTCTGACAAACTTTGTACAGTTGTATATAGACGAGAAGTTTAAGGTTTCTCGGTCGGCAGGTTGGTATTTGTGTCTTCCCTCTTCTAAACTTACTATTATCTTGTGCTTGAACGCCTATGACCCGTGTGCAAAATTCTGTAACCGAACCGAATTCCCCACAAAATATTGAAAATCCGTGGGTAGAGGCAATTAAAACGATTGGCTTAAGTGTCGTTTTGGCCTTTGGAATTCGGGCCTTCGTCGCCGAAGCTCGTTACATTCCCTCTGGTTCGATGGAACCGACTCTTTTAATTAACGATCGCTTGATTGTGGACAAGTTGAGTTATAAGTTCCAAAGTCCCCAGCGGGGAGACATTGTGGTGTTTGACCCGACTGAAACACTACAGAAGCAAAATTTCCACGATGCGTTCATTAAACGGGTGATCGGTCTGCCGGGGGACAAGGTGGAGGTCAAAGGGGGACGAGTTTATATCAACGATAAACCTTTACGTGAGAAATATATCGCGGACGAGCCTAACTACCAATACGGCCCGGTCAATGTGCCAGAGAGCCAGTATTTAGTTTTGGGAGATAACCGCAATAATAGCTATGACAGCCACTATTGGGGCTTTGTCCCCCGCGACAAAGTCATTGGCCGCGCAGTTGTTCGCTTCTGGCCACCCAATCGCGTAGGGGAACTGTCTCAGCAGCCGGTTTATCCTGCGACTCAGGAAGAACCGGCAAAACAGGAATTGCAGCCGTCACAGCAGAATTAATGGTTCCAGGTTTGCAGAACACGACCGCTTAACTGCCGGCCCAACCAAGGGGTGTTGGTGGAGCGAGAATAGAGGGTTTGAGCGTCAGGCGTCCAAGTTTGTTGTGGATCGAAAAGGATGATTTCGGCAGGTTGACCGGCAGCGAGGGTTGCTGGTTTTTGCTGTAAACACAGGGCCGGCTGGGTACTTAACGCCTGCCACAGTTCTAGGGCTGTCCATCTGCCGGTTTCTACCAACGTGTGCCACAGTAGCGGCAAGGCGAGTTCTAGACCAATGGTGCCGGCAGGCGATTCCCCAAAGGCAACCGTCTTTTCTTCGTAGCTATAGGGAGTGTGGTCAATGGCGATCGCATCGATGACGCCTTCCCGCACAGCCTGCTCTAGTGCGGTTCGATCCGCTGGGTTGCCTAAGGGAGGATCGATATGAAGGCTTGGGTTGTAGCTGCTCAGTGAGCTTGTGTCAAGAATTGAATGCGTCCAAGGGGTACTCGCCGTCACCGGCAACCCACGGGTTTTGGCATCTTGAATCAGCTGGACGCTGCGGGCGGTGGACACGCGCATGATATGAACCGCAGTGCCGGTGGCTTTTACGATTTCTAACAAAGCAGCGAGGGCAGCGGTTTCGGAGATGGCAGGATTGCCGGCCAACCCGAACCGAATAGAATCCGGCCCTTCTCGCATCACACCAGAGCCGGCCAGATGCCGATCACAGGGCCAGATGGCAACCGGCTTTTCAAGGGGTTTCAGATATTCCAATAGCCGGCGCATTAGGGCCAGATTTTGGATCGGATGGCCATCAGCAAAGCCCACAACTCCGGCTGCGGCTAATTCCGCCAATTCCGTCATTTGCTGACCTTGGATGCCGGTGGTGAGGGCACCCCAGAAGTAGAGAGAGGGAGAGTGGGGGTTTCCCCTGGCTTTTGTGTGCTGCTGCAAGAAAGCCAAGCCGGCAGGATTATCCACCGGCGGCTTAGTATCGGGCAAAATGGCGACCCTGGTAAATCCGCCGGCAGAGGCCGCCCCCATTAGAGATTCCAGGGTTTCCCGTTCTTCAAATCCCGGTTCACCGCTGTGGCTGTAAAGGTCTACTAATCCTGGCCCTAAAATTAACCCTAGACAATCGCGCAGTTGTGTGGATTCTGGAAACTCAGAAATGTGGGGGGCGATTTGTTGAATCACACCCTCTACGACCAGAACATCCGCAATCTGATCGGTATCGCTGAGTGGATCGAGCACCCGGACTTGTTGCAGTAATTCGCTATTCATTGCCCTTTGTCTTTTGTCCTTCGCAAATGACAACTGATCAATGATCCATAACCCATAAGCACTACAATGCTCCTGCTGCTGTCTTGTCTAACACCCCACCCGACAGGTGAGTGGTGATATTCATCGCTTGCAGCACCGGCGGGCCGTCTGCACCTTTGGGATAATCGATAACGGTAACCGCCCCGTTGCCTTGTTTAAAGTTCCAGAAGTGTTCTGGGCCTAAATTAAACAGATGGCAGAGGATGGCCTTATTGATGGCATCATGGCCCACAACCAAGCCTGTGGTGCCGGCTGGGGCGGATTTGACGATAGAATTCCACGCGTCAATTGCCCGATCCCACACCTGTTGCAAGTTTTCCCCTTCAGGCATTTGCACAATTTCTGGGGTGTCCTTCCACTGTTGCAACAAACCGGGGAATTCTCCCTCGATTTCCGATTCAAATTTTCCTTCCCAAAGTCCGTGACTGATTTCTTTCATCCCATCGTGAAGTTGCAGTTCCACATCTGGGTGAGCTTTGAGAATAATTTCAGCGGTTTCTTTGGGGCGCAGCATGGGGCTGGTGACGGCAAAATCGATGGGAACGTCTTTGAGAAACTCGCTGGCTTTTTGGGCTTGTACTCTGCCGTTATCGTTGAGGGGGACATCAATTTGCCCTTGAAACCGGCTTTGGCGGTTCCACTCGGTTTCCCCGTGGCGCACCAATAACAGCCGGCATCCCTGATGGCCCTCTCTGGGTTTGGGAAAAATTTCTCCCACATGAGAGGTGAGATTCATCGATTCCATCTGCACCGATTGTAGCTCAGTGGCCGGCCCGACAATGGTGCCGAAATTAAGGACGCTAATGCCACAATTCGACTGCTGGACGGAATGGTAAGAAGAGGGGGGAATGCCTAATGCCGTGCTGATTAAGGCGCGGTTGATGCCATTGTGCCCCACGACAAGAACGGTGCCATTGGCATGATTTGAGAGGAGTTCCTGCCAAAAATGCCGCGCTTGCTCATAAATCGCCAATACGGGAAAATGCTCTCGTTCGCCGGCTGCATCTGAAACGACCATTCGCAGCGTGTCGGGGCGAGTTTGCCAGCAGTCGTAGTCTTGGGGGAATTTTTCAATCGCCTCTTGGCGCAGCATCCCTTCCCACGCCGGCAGATCGATTTCCATCAGGTTCTGTGATACCTGTAAGGAGGGATGGTTGGCCTCGGTTTCCAAAGCAGAAAGCAGGACGGTGGCGGTTTCTTTCGCCCGTTGCAGGGGACTGGAATAGATAGCATCAAACGTAAGGCCACTAAGGGCTTCACCCACTTGACGGGCTGTAGCACGGCCTTGTTCTGTCAAAATCGATTTATCAAGCCGGCCTTGAATTCGGCGCTCTTTGTTAAAGCTGCTTTGGCCGTGACGAAGTAATATAACGCGAGTGGTCAGGGTTCCATCCTCCACAACAAGATTAGGGCGCTCTTCCTCATGATTGAGGTTGAGGGGTGCTGGCTCAGAAGCATTTTACCCTTTCTGGAGCTTACTCTTCTAAAGAGTCCGGGGAAGCTGTTTGTGGAGTCAAATTGGAGTAGATGCACCCTGCAAGAAATTTAGATAACAGCAAAATCTGCTGCACTGAACAGAGTGGATGAGGTGCCATTGAGGGAGGTTAAAAGTTCATCCGTACTGGCGATTTTGATTAAAGTGGCATTGCTGCCGGCACTAATGGTGAGTTGGTCGAATGTTAATCCGCCCCCTAGCAGAAGGATATCTTGACCATCTTCAAAGTCGGTGATGGTGTCAGCGCCTAAACCGGCACCCAAGATAAATTGATCACTGCCGGCACCCCCGGTGAGGATGTCGTTGCCAAAATCTCCCGTAAGGATGTCATTGCCGATGCCGCCGGTGAGGATGTCATTGTCTTTGCCACCATAAAGACTGTCATTGCCATCTCCACCATTGAGGGTATCCGCGCCGATGTTGCCATACATCGAGTCATCGCCGAAGTCGCCACTTAGCCAGTCGTTGCCGGTGTTGCCAATTAAGGTGTCGTTTTCTTGGCCACCGTAGAGGGTATCATCGCCCTCGCAACCGTCCATGAGGTCAGCACCAACGTTGCCATTTAATAAATCGTTACCTTCTCCACCACACAGGGTGTCATCTCCGATGTCGCCCAGAAGAAGATCATCGCCGGCTGCCCCTTTGACGATGTCGTTTTCTTTGCCACCGTAGAGGGTATCGTTGCCAATGCCGCCATCTAGCAAGTCATCGCCGGTGTTCCCAAACATCAGATCGTTGTCGTCACCGCCTAGCAGGATGTCGTTACCGATATCTCCGATCAGGATATCTTGACCAAAATTGCCGATAAGCGAGTCATTTTCTTTGCCGCCGTAGAGGGTATCAGCACCTAAGCCGCCATCAAGGTAGTCATCGCCTTGATTTCCGTACATCAAGTCGTTGCCATCCCCGCCCAGCAGGATGTCGTTGCCGATGTAGCCAATTAAAAGATCACTGCCACCCATGCCTTGAAGGGCTTCATTCGCGGTGCTTGCGATTAAGGTATCGTTGCCCTCGTCGCCTAAAAGCGTGCTGCCTGCGACGTTGGGGCTAACGTCGAGGTTGGGAGTGGGAAATTGATCGCAAAGGCAGCTTGTATCTTCAGAGGTTGGTGTTGGGGTAGGAATCGGCGTGGGTGTTGGCGCAGGAACCGGCGTTGGGGTTGGTGTTAGGTCAGTAGCAGTGCCGGCAATGGCGAAATTAAAGGGGTTTTCGTCGCTGTCGTTGGTGGTGAAGGAAATTTCACCGGCAGAAGTGCCGGCAACACTGGCATCGAGTTGAACCGAGAAAGTTGCTTGTCCTGCGGCTGCGACGGTTGCGGGAAGCGTTCCCACAACAGTAAAGCCGGTGGGCAATACCAGGTTGCTGAGAACCAGATCAGAGGTGCCGGTGTTGTTAATCGTGAAGGTTTTGCTGATGGCAGTCCCAACCGTTGTTGTGCCAAAGTCAAGGGCTGTTGTGCTGCCATCAACAATGTTGGTTGTTGCCTCTAAAACTGCAATTTCTGGGGCATTCCCGGAAAATTCAAAAGCCCCAACATCCACCACTGCAGTGCCGTTGTTATCTCCATCTTGAGGGCGCATTTGACCTCGCCCGTCGGTTGCCGCTGCGCCTGTGCCGGTGCCGGCATCTATGGCTGGGCTTCCAGCTAGCAAAGCATGGGTTAAAATGCCGCCGCCATTATCTTGCAGTGGGCCAAGTAAGGGATCGGCAATTGTAATGCTGGTTGTGACATTGATATCACTCGCGTCATTAGGATTTTTGGGGGGAAATTGAATATTCCCGCCGGCATCAACTAATGGCTCACCCACGTGTTGTTTCACACCCCAAGGATTGCCGGCGGTGTTTTTGTCAAAAATTGAATTTTTGACGGTTGTGGTGAGATTTTTACCCCAAAATGCCCCACCCATAAAGCCGGCATAATTATTAGCAACCGTGCTGTTGATAATATTGGTGGTGCCACCGGAGTTATTAATCATCATGGCACCACCCAAGCCGCTAGTGCCATCTAATTCGTGGGCTTTATTACCAGAAAAGGTGGTGTTAATAATTTGTCCTGGTGAATTTTCACCCGTCCACAAACCACCGCCTTGAGTCAATGCCCAGTTGTTAGCAATGGTAGTGTTGCTAATCGTGTATTCGGCATTGCCCATGCGAATACCACCGCCAAGGGCGTTGCCGGTGCCATTTTTAATCACCTGATTATTAATGATCGTGCTGCCATCAACAATAATTTTGTCTGGGGCATAACCAAACAAAAACATTGCCCCACCTTGACCGGCTCCTTTATTACCTTCAAACCGGCTATTGCGAATTGCAATCGTTCCACCCACTGCGTCATCTATTAAAGCACTGGCACCATCGGTATAAATTGCCCCACCAAATCCGCTGGTAACACTTCCAGAAGCGCCGGCTGTTGAGTCGTTATTGAGGAAGGTTGAATTTTCAACGGTTAATGCACCCAAAAGGCTGTTAATTGCGCCGCCATTAATGCCTTTATTATTCGTAAATTGGCTGCCTTGTACAGTGAGGCTGCCTTCACTTTTAGTAGCAATCGCACCGCCGCCTCGTTCTTGGTTGCCGGCTGTGCCATCATTGCCATCGAATGTACTGTTAATAACCGTTGTGTTGCCACGAAAGCCGGCAAAAATGCCGCCGCCAAACTGAGCAACGTTATTGTTAACTTGGCAATTTTCAACGGTTAAGATGGTGCTGGAGGCAGTTTTAATGCCTGCGCCGGCACCGGCTTCATCGATGCCGCTAACTTTGCCGTTGGCAATAATTAAATTCCGCATCGTGACATTAATGGCGGTATTGTCAGGCGCGGTTTGTAACTCAAAAACGCGGGTGGCATTATTACCACTAATGGTTACACCGGCTGCACTAGCGCCATCAATAATCAGGTTTTTATTGATGTTTAATTGACTGCTTAAGGTAATCGTTTGACTAGCTAGGCTGGGGTCAAATACAATCGTATCGCCGGCTTGAGCCGTGGCGATTGCTTCTCTTAAGGAACCTGCGCCACTGTCTGCGTTATTTGTGACGGTGATCGTGGCTAAAACATCGCTATATGCTGTTAAGGTTTCCGCCGACAATGGGTTAACAGATTCAATGCTGCCGGTGGTAAATTCTAAGTTCCAGTTGCCGCCATTGGCATCATTGCCGGTTAAATCTGTGGAGGCAGCAATATCTGCGCCAGTGAGTTGGCTGAGTTGGGAAATAAACGCTGAACCTGTGCCGGCGGCAACATCGCAGCCATAAAATTTGATATCTGCGTTGTCACTCAGTGCTTCTTTCCACTGTTGCAACTGGCTTTGATAGGTTTCTAGGGTGTTTGAATTGAGGCTGCTATTTCCTAGATAAACATTTCCTGAACTTCCGTGAGAAAAGATATGAATCGCGTCGATTGACCCGTAAATATCCGCGTATTTTTGGATTTCGGTAGTGATTTGCTCGATTCCATCACTATCCTGTTTCAGGGTAACTACCTTCATCCCATCGGATACGCCGGCTGCTAGCAATTGGCTATCACTCACGCTTTCATCAATGAATACTAGCGAACGCGGCTGGGAATTTTGAGCGTCAAAATTTGGATGGATTGAAGCAATATGAGCGGTCATTGTGAGTCTTCCAGAATAATGTTTGCTGGTAGATAAAACCCAGACGTACTGCGTGCGGTTTCTGGCTAAACAAGTTAAGTTACTTAGAACTTAGATAACTTGCCGGCTGCTGCACCTACACCCAAACGCAAATACAGCTTAAAATCCTGTTTTTTAGGACTCTTGATGCGTTGAAAGATGGGATGAAACTTTAGAAATAGATTTACTAAGTTCAATCCCTCCATCGCTTTTTAAAGAAAGGTTCTAGATAAAGAACCTAGCCTGCTTTAAAAAACTTCATATTTCACCTTTCAGAGTTTCATTCAGATATCAGGACAGTTGAGATTTAAATATTTTTTTATCAAGTGATAGGTTTTCAGGATGAATTCAGCTCAGTTTTAGCAATTAAATTCCTAAAGCTAGACAAGGAATTTAACGCCGCAGCAAAGCCGGCAGGGAAGCAAATCGTCCTGCTTTTTTTACGCCACACTAACAACTGAGAAAAGATTGTTTTGCGGCAATGAATAGTGCAAAAACCCTAAAAAATATGACCCAAGAAAGTCCTTTGTCACCCCAAAACTTTACGCTTCGCTGCTAAGCTGAGAGCGCTTTTCTAATTCCCATACAGTAATTGCCGAACTCTTTCCCGAAGAGTTTTTAACCCGGCAAATTCAACTGTTGTCGCTAAAACCCTTGATGGCTTTCCAACCCATTTATCTCAGTAGATTCCCGCAATGCGTATAGTAGATGCCTTGCATATATTTGTAGAGTAGATGCAGGCAGAGTATGCGCCTGGGTAGATACAAAGCCTGATGAAAAATTTGCTCAACAGGAATTTCAGCTACCTTATTATCTTACCTTTATAAGACCTGATTTCGGGAGAATTGGGCATCCGCAATATTACTGAATTTTCTAACAAATTGCTAGAAATCTTTCTGTAAACTTGCGAGATTTAACCGTTTTATCCCAGTCTGAGAGAAAATTTACCTAAAAAAAGGGGGGTTCCACTTTAAGAACTGACCCCACCCTCGTGTTCTTAAGTACCCCATTTAAGGTAAGTGTCGAATTATTCTGCAGGGGTTGCCGGCAGCTATCACGTTTTCAGGAATATCTTTGACAACCACACTGCCGGCTCCAATGGTGGTATTATCCCCAATTGTTACTCCTGGACAAATAATAACACCGCCTCCAATCCACACATTACTGCCAATTTTGACCGGGGCACTTAATTCTTTCCCAGATAGACGAATTTCGGGTTGTGTTGGATGAGAAGCTGTGTAAATTTGAACGGAAGGACCACATAAAACATTATCACCAATCTCAACTCGATTGCAGTCAAGAATTACGCATCCGAAGTTCATGTAAAATTTGCTGCCGGCATAAATATTACTGCCATAATCGCAATAAAAAGGCGGCTCGATTTCAATATCAGCCCCGACTTGAGCAAATAATTCTTGGAGAATTTGCGTTCGATTTGCCGTTTCTTCTTCTGTTGTCGTGTTATACATCCGCAGCAAGCGACGCGCTTGTTTACGTTCAGCGACTAATTCAGCATCGGAAGCTAAGTAAAGTTCGCTAGCTAGCATTTTTTGTTTTTCTGTTTTTTCCACAATTCTGAATCCTTTTCTGATAGGACATTTTTATGGGCTTAAGGTTAACAGGATAAACGCTGTCTTGTTAAATCTCACTTTAATATAAAATGCCCGTTACAAAAACTGTAACCATTTAGAAATGAGGTTGAACAGATGCGAAAGTAGAAAGCACATTATCTTAAGTCTTCTTTAAGTCTTTTAAGGGGCATTGGTTTTTGCAGCTAGCGTATGTGCTTGCCGGCGACACCGAACGCCCATTTGACGATTGCTCAAGCTAGGAGGTTACAACTGATGCCCATTACTGCAAAAGATCGCTTAGGCGGCTTATACGTCGAATCCCCGGCTGGCGAGAAGCTGGTTTTCCCTTTAAAACATACCGAAGTGCTGGCAAAAATTGCCGGCAATCTATCACGGGTTGAAGTCACACAAAGCTTTGAAAATCCCTTCACCAACCCATTAGAAGCAATTTATGTTTTTCCATTACCGGATGAAGCGGCGGTGGATGACATGGAAATTAAAATTGGCGAACGAATCATTAAAGGCAGCATTAAAAAACGCGAAGAAGCCAAACAAATTTACGAAGCAGCAAAGCGGCAAGGACGAACTGCCGGCCTTTTAGAACAAGAACGGGATAATATATTTACCCAATCTTTGGCTAATATCAAGCCTGGGGAACAAATTGATGTCACCATTCGCTACACAGAAAGCCTTAAATTTGAGGGGGGTGATTACGAATTTGTCTTCCCAATGGTGGTAGGGCCGCGTTATATTCCGGGAACGCCTATTGATGGCAGTGGAGATACCGATCAAGTGCCGGATGCCTCGCGAATTAATCCGCCATTTATACCGCCAGAAATGCGCTCTCGTCATGATATTGCGGTCACTGTTGAAATCGCTACCGGCTTGCCGATTTCTGATGTGCGTTCGCCTTCTCACCAATTACACATTGAACATGAAGGTCAAATTGTGCGGGTGAAATTGGGCGGTGAAGATACGATTCCCAATAAAGATTTGATTCTGCGTTATCGGGTTGCCGGCAATACAACTGAAGCAACGGTTTTAACGCACGCAGATGAACGGGGCGCTCATTTTGCCCTTTATTTCATCCCGGCTTTGCAATACAAAACTGATGAGATTGTTGCCAAAGATGTTGTATTCCTGATGGATACATCCGGTTCTCAAGCCGGCCCTCCAATTTTGCAATCTCAGGAATTGATGCGCCGATTTATCAATGGGTTAAATCCTGACGATACTTTTACAATCATTGACTTTTCTGATACCACCCAGCAACTTTCTGCTTACCCATTACCCAATACTGCCCAAAACCGGAAGAAGGCTATTAACTACATCTATCAGGTGAGTGCGAATGGCGGTACTGAATTACTGAATGGGATTGAAGCGGTGATGAATTTCCCCCCTGCGCCGGCAGGACGTTTACGAAGTATTGTGCTGCTCACAGATGGCTACATTGGCAACGATAATGAAATCTTAGCTGAAGTGCAGCGAAATCTCAAACTAGGCAATCGACTTTATAGTTTTGGGGTCGGTAGTTCTGTGAACCGATTCTTACTTAATCGGATTGCAGAAATTGGGCGAGGAACGTGCCAAGTTGTGCGTCACGATGAACCCACTGAGGAAGTTGCCGAGAAGTTTTTCCGTCAGATTAATAATCCGGTGCTGACGAATATTCAAGTTCACTGGGAAGGCAACGGACAGCCGGAAATTTATCCCTCAATTGCCCCAGATTTGTTTGCGGAACAGCCTTTAGTTTTGTTTGGCCGGCACGAAAACCGCACGGCTGGGGAACTACACATCACCGGCATGACAGCAGGCGGTAAGCCCTTTGAGAAGCGTTTCAGCCTCAATTTTGAGGATGCCGGCAATCCAGCAATTGCTCAACTTTGGGGACGCCAGCGGATTAAGGATTTAATGAATCAAATGCTTGCCGGCGAAAAGAAATCTTTAGTAGAAGCGTTAACAGATACGGCATTGACTTATCAGTTACTCTCGAAATACACGGCATTTATTGCAGTTAGTGAAGATGTGCGGGTCGATCCGCAAGGCAAGCGAATTTCAATGGCAGTGCCGGTGGAAATGCCAGAAGGCGTTAGCTATGAAACAACAGTGAGTGCCGGCAATGCTAATTTTGCACAAAATCAATTGCTTAATACCCCTTTGGCGATTGAAGGTGCTAGTTCAACACAAGGACCCGAAGCGCCTGAATTTGGATGTCTTGAAGGGTTTTTTCCGCCGCCACCACGATCCCCTCAAGTGCGACAGGCAAAAGCTAAGCCTGCTGGGGTTCAAGGTTTCTCTAGCAGAAATACACCACAAGTTCCCAGCACAAGCGCTCAAGCTTCTGTACCCCCTGAACTCCCTTCTTGCTTAGAAATTATCAGTGTTACCGGCTTGGATGAAGCTGCCACAAATGCCCTAAAACAACACCTGAAAAGGGTTAAACTACCTGCCGGTTTCAGTGGCGAGATAGTGTTAGAGTTTCCTGTGCAAAATGGTCGCGTGGGGCAAATTATTTTGGATGATCAAGCTTCAACCTTGGACGAGGCAACTGTTGTAGATCCCATTAAGCGATCATTGCTGATTTGGAAAGTGCCCCAAGGGGTTGCCAGCATTGTTCGTATAACCTTACGGATTAACTCATAGCCGGTAAGGGCGACTCTTGCAGTCGCCCTATTTCCGCTTCTGGCAAAGGCGGACGCAAGCACAAATAAATTAATGGGCCAATTAGAGGAACTAGCGCCACTGCCCAAAAAATTCGGGCATCTTTAAGACCTCGACGTGCCATGTCATCATCAAATAATGAGGTGATGGGAAATATGAGGCACATCAGGGAAAAATCAAGGCTGATCAGGTGAACAAAAGCCCGCGTTTGGAATTGTTGAACGTAATCGCCCCAATTGCCGGCAATAAACGCGTAGGCAAATAAGCCAAGTGTCGTTAAAAGCAGCGCAATGCCGGTGGAACGTTTATCTAAGCTTCTTAGTAATTGATTCTTTTTTCCATCGAATTCTTGATTCGATTCTCGCAAAAGTAAGTAGGGCGTCAAGCCAATGATACCCATTCCGTTCGACCCAATCCAAGCCGGCCAAGCTCGGATTTTTTGCATTTTGCCATCAGCAAACATCAGGCAAGCAAAAATCATGGGCCAGACGCCCATGAACCAAAATATAGATACAATAATTGCGTTAACATCGGCCAACTGAAACGTTAATAGCTTTTGAACGAGAGGCCATGTATCAGGCTGATCAAGCGGAGCCAGACTTATGGTATAGCTAGTAAATGCTATCCAGATCAAGAATAAAATAATTTTTCTCGCCATGATCTTGACCCAAAAATTGCTGCGTTTCTCTGTTAAGTTTAAAGAAAAGACCGAGTTGGCAGCATCTATCTTGGGTCAAGTTTTATCTGAGAAACGCTGAAATAATTGTTTAGTGAGTGGTGCTAGTTATCGCTGCTTGGGGAGATTGCGGATTTGTTACCGGCAAAGGTGTTCGCAGACACAAATAAATAAGGGGGCCAAATAAAGGAATCAGCGCCACTGCCCAAAAAAGTAGGGGATTTTTTAGATTTCTTCTTGCCATGTCATCTCCCAGCAAGGCAGGAAATAAAAGACACAGCAGGCAAAAATCTAAACTCATGACATGAATAAATCTGCTGGTTTGCCACTGTTGGATAAAATCACTCCAATTGCCAGTGAACACACCATAAGCAACAAGGCCGGCAGTTGCTAACGTTAAGAAAATGCCGGTAATTCGGGAGTCTAAAAGCTTGAGAAATGCGTTTTTTTCTCCTGAAAAGTTGGGGTTGGCTTCGCGTAAGGCTAAATAAGGCAACAAACTAAAAGCACCTACACCGAAAGATAGGGCAGCAAATGGCCAAGCCGGCACTTTTTGACCTCTGCCATCAAAAAACAGCAAGCAGCTATAAATCATCGGCCAAACACCCATGATGTAAAACAGCGCCACAATCAGGGGGTTAATGCCTTCTAAGTTACCAAGCGAAAGATTTTTAATCAGTTCAAATGTGCCTGGTTGGGTGGGTGGTGCGAGGAAAGACGCATAAGTTATCATCGCAATCCACAGCAATCCAAATCCAATTTTTCTAACCATGATTTGACCTTTTAATTAATGCAGATTTGAATATTTTAATAAAAATTTTTAACCACAGATGGGCACAGATTAACACAGATAAATTTAAGGGTTAATCGCCGGTGGTTGGGATTTTTGCTAGATACTTTTGTTTCTATCGTTAAAGGGGTTGCCGGCTGCCAAACAACCGGCAAAGTGGAAGTGATTTCGATAAACCGGCTTAAGCCGGCTGAGTTAAGGCATCTGAGAGATAATCAGCGGCAGCTTCTACCATTGCGATCGCATTCTCATATACCATTCGGGTTGGCCCTAAAACGCCGACACTGCCCACCGGCACTGAACCCCGGCGGTAAGTGGAGGAAATTAGGGTACAGCCGCGAATTGATTCTAAGGGATTTTCTGCGCCAATCCGCACATTTACCCGCTTGCCGGTGGTTTCAGAGGCGGATGATTCAAAAATCAGTGGCCACAATTGTTCCTGTTCTTCTTCCAGCAGCTGCATCAATGTCTGGATTTGGGTTAACTCAGAAAACTCTGGCTGACGCAACACTTCTGCCACACCGCTAATTAGAATCCGGGTAAAGGTTGGAGTTTGCCGGCGGCGGGTTAAATCTGCCAACAAGGAGGTTAAAAAATCGGCATAGCGTTGGAATTGCCGGTCTAATTCGCTCAAATCAAGCTGCGACAGTTCCGTTAGGGGACGTTCCCGCAACTGACTGTTTAAGAAGTTTGACAGAATTTGCAGTTCGCGTTCAATCGGTTCTGGATCGAGTGGTTCGTCGTCTGCCGGCATCGGGAGTTCCATTAACGCTGAGTGCGTTTCGTAAGCATCCGTCACCACAATTAGCATCACCCGTTTTGGATCAACCATCACCAGCTGGAGATGTCGCAGCCGGCTGGTACTCGTTTGGGGCATGGTGACGAGGGTAATGTATCCAGTGAGAGTAGACAGCAGTTGCGCCGCCCCACGCAGCAAGGCTTCTAAACTTCTATCTTCCCCATTCAGCCGGACGCTGAGTAAGTGTTCCACATTGCGTGTCAGCGCCTCGGAAGGCTTGATTAGCTGGTCAACATAAATGCGGTAGCCAGAGTCAGAGGGCACCCGACCGGCAGAGGTGTGCGGTTGATACAGTAAACCGGCTTTTTCTAAGTAGCCTAAGCAAGAGCGAATCGTTGCTGGGCTGACGCTGAGATTATACTCATCGACCAATGCTTTTGATCCAACCGGCTCTGCAGTTGCAATGTAATGCCGTACTGTCGCCCAAAGTATATGTTGTTGTCGATCTGTCAGATTCACTTGCACACACATTTCCGCAGATGGCGAATTTAATTAGGGGTTAAAAAAAAATTTGCAATGATTGATTTAAATGATACTTAAGGAAGCCTGCAATCAGCCAGATATCTTTCCCGGTAGGGCGATTGGCGGCTGGGTTCGTTTACCCGCATTTGCTACCTTTAACCCGATGGACTTATTCAGCTCAGCAGGGGTGAGTGAATCAGCGTGAGTGGATTTAAGATAACAGATATTAGAGGGTTGCACTCAGCTGCTTGCTAAAGAGATAGCAAACGCAGCCAAGTGCCGGTGTCCGAACTGCGTCAATTAGTACGCGGGAATGGCCGGATCGACCTCAAGTGAGTAGGCATCAATTCCCCCCACCACATTTTTGACATTGGTGAAACCCTGAGACATCAACCACTGGCACATTTGAGCGGATCTCACCCCGTGATGGCAGAGTACGAGGGTTTCGGCGTGGGGGTCAAGGCGGGTGGGAATCTCGCCAGACCATTCGGCAAATTCACTCAGGGGCAAGTTTTGAAAACCTTCTAGGTGAGCGATCGCAACTTCAGACGGTTCGCGCACATCTAACAGTTGCAAGTTGCCGGTGGTGTCTGACAACAGCCGGTGAGCAAGCTCTTTAACGGTAATCTGGGGAATGGATGAACGGTAAAATTGAGCGGACATCTGGTGCGGGCGGTGGATTCAAGACTACGAACACCAGTCTAAAGTTTATTTTGTTGTGTCTGCTATTTTCTGCGCCGGCTTTCCCTCAATCAAGCTCAACAGCACTATCTGGGCGAAAGTTATCTTGCAGGATCGAACCAATTAGGGCAAATTCTACAATCAGCCATTTTTGGTAGAAATCTGCTAGTGCTTATTTTTATCCTTCAACCTCCAGGGGGATCATATTTTCTACACCGGCACTCCTTCAATTTCTGCGTCGGATCGCTCATATAATTCGCGTAGCTTTTCTAATTTTCCAGCTTCTGGTTGCCAAAAACCACGCCCATTTGCCTCTAACATTCGTCCTACAATGTTGCGAAATGCTTCGGGATTTGCTTCTCGCAATTTATTCGCCATTTCTGGATCTAAAGCGTAGGTATCCGCTGCCTGATTATAAACCCATGAATCGGTAAAATCAGTGGTGCCGGCCCACCCAATTAATGCCGTCATTCTCTGTGAGATTTCATAAGCGCCGCCACTGCCTTGATTTGCCATTGCTTCCGCCCATTTTGGATTAAGCAATTTGGTGCGATATTCTAAACGCAACAAATCGTCTAAATTGCGGGGGGTGGTGTCCTTAGAAAAGCTTTCGACAAAACTGGCGGTTACTTTTTTCCCGCTTTGTTTTTCGGCTGCCCGTTTTAATGCGCCGGTGTTTGCGTAATATTCTTGAATGTCAGTTAAACCATATTCAACAGAATCAATTTCTTGAACAATCCGATCACTTGTTTTTAACAGTTCATTCAGCACTTCTCGCCGTGCTTCTCCTTTATCTTGACGTCCGTAACTAAAAACATTGCGATCTTGCCAAGTATTTCCCAATTCTTCCCCAGATTCCCAATTTCCATCTGTAACGCGATCATTAACAAGGGAACCAAAATCGCCGGCAGGATTAGAAAACAATCGGGCTGAGGCATTTTCCACGCCTTGGGCTTTTAAAGATAAAGCGTGTTTGCGGATAAAATTTTGTTCTTCCGGTTCCTCGGCTTCTGCCGCGCGTTGAAATAAATCGTCCAGCAATTCAATAATATTGACAAAGCTATCTCGGAAAATTCCTGACAGATTGGCTAAAACATCAATGCGGGGATGACCCACTTCTGATAAAGGCTTTAGCTGATAGCAAACAATGCGTCCTGTGCCTTCTTTAACTGGTTCCGCACCTACCAATTCTAGCAGAATTCCGAGGGATTCTCCCTTGGTTTTAATCGCATCCAATCCCCATAGCATCACCGCAACTGTTTCGGGATATTTGCTATTTTCTTGCAAATGCTGAGCGATTATTTTTTGGGCAATTTCTCGACCGCGTTCATAGGCTGCCGGCGAGGGCATCCGATAAGGATCTAAAGCGTGAATATTGCGTCCAGTGGGCAGCACACCTGGGCCATCTCGTAACAAATCACCGCCCGGTGCCGGTGGGATATATTCACCATTTAATCCCCGTAAAAGATTCGTTAATTCGTCTGTGGTTTGTGCGAGTAAAGTTTGGATTTTGAAAACTTCTTCCAGTTTTTCAGTTGAAACGCCATTTTTGGAGCCGGCAGTCTTTACACCATCTCCCGATATATCTTCTCCAAAGTAAGCATTAAGATAGGATTTCAAGGCTTCTTCATTTGGCGGTTCTCCAAGGGTGTGCAACCCAGAGGAAAAAAGGCGTTGTTCCACGACTTGCAGGTATTCATAAACTTTGAAAAAATACTGTGAAAGTGCATCTTTGCTGAACATCCGGGCATTTTCTGGGGTGAAAGCAATCCCAAATTTTTTGGCATCTTCAAAGGGACAATCGGCTTCAACGCCGGCATCTACGATTTTCTGGCAAATCGCTTCCTTCAGGGCAGAATTTTTCTGCGGATCTTCTCGGTATTCGGAAATTAAATCCCTGAGAGTCATTAATTCTTTATACAAGCCGGCACGTCCGTATGGCGGAACATTATGCGAAATTAAAACCCCATAACCGCGACGTTTTGCTAAAATTGATTCTGAGGGATTATTGGCCGCATAGATATAAAGATTTGGCAAATTTCCTAAGAGAATATCCGACCAAGAATAGCCAGTGTTTCCCAGAGGAGATCCGGGCAACCATTCAACGGTGCCGTGCATTCCGAAGTGAACAACCGCATGGGCATTAAAATCATTTTGCAGCCATTTATAGAACGCAGCATATTGGGGGTGTGGCGTTAAATCCCGCTCAAACATTAACCGCATTGGATCGCCGGCAACGCCTAAAGGTGGCTGTACCCCAATCCAAACATTCCCCAACTGCACACCCCCAATCTGAAATTCATCTCCCTCAGTTTTGATGCCGGCACCTGTCAGAGATTGCCACTGCTTTTCAATGCGGGTTTTGAGCAGATATCCTAACCATTCTTCTAAAGTTTTAACATTGACAGTATTATCTGCATATAGACGCTGCTCAACGCCAATATCTTGACTTTCTCTCTGTGTTAATCTGTGTGCATCTGTGGTGCCTTCATCAGCCTCTTTCACCCAGCGGATTAATTCTTCCCCATCTTCAGGTAATTCTCCAACCGTGTAACCTTGTTCTTTAAGTGCGTGAAGGAACTTCAGAAGCGATTTCGGCACATTTAATAATGCTGCAGTGCCGGTTGCTCCATAGCCTGGAGGAAATCCATATAAGATGATGGCAATTCGCCGATTTTCTGGCTTTGTTTTTCTTAATTCAACCCAGCGTTTTAATCTGCCGGTTAACCGCTGCAAACGTTCGGGAACTAAATAAATATCTTCTCCAACCAAACCCCCAAGCGGAACCGTATCAATTGCCCCATCTAATTCGGGTAAAGCATATAAAACAACACTTTGCAATCCTCCAATTCCTTTACGAGTCCAAGAGTGAATATCTTGAATTAATAAAGGTGCGGCAATTATGTAGGGTACATTTTTCGCAGCAAGAATACGCTTCGCAACTTCCACTTGCCGGCCGGCTTCCATTGAACCGGCAGGACCTCCAACTAAAGGAAAACCAATTGTAGAAACAATTGCATCGACTTCTACGGCATCTTTAGATAAAGATAACGTCTGATTATTCCCCTGCCGGCGCTGTTCAGTTTCATAACCTGTTGTCATCCAATCTCTTACCGCTACATGACCCTCTACACCATTAATAAAGATCGGTAAAGGAATTAATCCAGCCGCTTCAAAATGACGAATCATTTGGGGAATATAGGGCTGTTTTGTAATAACGTGTTTGCGGTATAATAAAATACCAACGATTGGGCATGGGGGATGGGGCATTGGGCGTTGGGTAAATTCTTGCCCTTTTACTCTGTGGTGATACCACTCTAAATATTGGCGCGGTGATTCAAAATAGCCCTGATAATCTGGGTGTAATAATCCCATGTTTGGGGTTTCCACCGGCAGCGGAATTTCCCCAACCTTTAACCCCAGATATTTCTCCGCCAGCGTCCAAAACATAGACGCCACATTTTCGGAACCGCCGGCATTCCAATAACCATAAATAATCAACCAGTTGCGTAAGTCTTGAACTTTTTGCACCGGCACATATTTTAAAAGCTTTGGCCCTGTCTTTAAAAAGCTAATATATCCCGCAAGTTTATCTTCCTCTTTGCCATTGCTAAATTTATCCAAAATAAACTTAACCGGCTTCGGCATTCCCTTGGGTTTATCCCCAATTTTGAACGCCCCAATCTGCGTCAAACTCATCAATTCCAGTGCAGACTCAAATACTAAGCGAATGGGGATATGTTGCGTGCGATCGCGCAGCCAAAGCACCTGGTCGTAATCAAACAGCAGGCTGCCAAAGAACACATCCGCCGCTTGCAAAGCCGTTGCAATCGCCTCTGGTTGGCTGGAGATGTCCCGATCACTAAATACCCGAATATCCAAATCTGGACAGCGCGCGGTTGCCAGTTTCGCCGCTTGCCGGTATAAGCCGGTGTTGAACGATTCAAACCCAGCAATCAGAACAATGCGTTTCATATAGCCTCAACCCGACATATTTCCTCACTTTCGATTTTAAGAGGTCTTTCAGGCAAATGCAGAATCATTCAACATTCACGTTGACTTGAGCGCCTGAAGGCTTTGGCAGTCGGGATTTTTGATAAATGAGGGTAAATTTAGCCTAATATTAACCTAATTCAAGCTGAAGCGGCAGAATTGCTAGGAATTTATTAACCAAAAGTTTCTGCTTTAATGAGAGGGAAACTGACGGAATTTTCAACGAAAAGGTGCTTTCGGTTTCTTAATTCGCTGGGTTGTGATGTAGAAATTGTAGTGAAGCGAAAATCAAAATTGGTTGGGTTAGGGAAAACAAAAGTAATTGCTTAATATAGAGGCAAAGGTATCGCTATTTTAATGAGTTGCTTAGCTTATTTCTTGAAGGATGAAACCGGCTGTCTGATTTTTTAGGGAAATGAAGCCGGCAGGGGTGAAGAGTTAAGTGTCGGTGTATGCCGGCACAAAATCAACCCTTTATTCCCCTTGAAACTATGCGAACTCAAAAAACCCTCCTCGTCCTGATCACCCTTTTTGCTACCTTCATCCCTCACCCTTTCCTCACAACTATCGGCATCTCATCAAATCTGCCGGCTTTATCATTCTCTCCTAGTCCTGAACAGGAGAAGTTACTTGTCTTTAATAAGCTTGCCTCAAAAGCTGTCCTATTGGCTGAAACCGGCATCCTCTTTACCTCTCTCCAACAAACACAGCAAGCTGAAAAACTGTTCGCTCAATCTTTGCAGGTGGTAGAAACCATCTCAGATCCTTATCAAAAAGCTGCGGTATTGAGTTACATTGCTTCCAAGATAGTAACAGTGGGAAGAACAGACCAGGCATTGCAACTTGTCGCTAAATCCTTGCAACATCAGCCAAACATCAAAGATAAATTTCTGAGAAAAATGGTTGTCGGTCCAATAGTTCACAGCTTTTCAGAAATCGCCGCTCAGTTAGTTAAAACGGGAAAATATGAGCAGGCTTTAAACTTTGCACAATCCGTCTCGCATATTACCATCAAACCCTGGATGCTGAATCAGCTTGCCTCAGAATTGGCAAAAGCCAGAAAATTTGAGCAAGCCTTGCAAGTTGCACAAATGATTAGAAGTAACATTGACACAGCCTCAGCATTACATTCAATCGTAATTAACTTAGCAGAGGATAAAAAACTCGATCAAGCCTTGGAAGTCGCACAAAGCATCAAACATAACTCTCTAAAAACCAATGCCTTGGAGCTGGTTGTTATCCAGCTTGCCAAAGCAGGACAAACTGATCGCGCAATTCAAGCAGCACAATCCATTCCAGACAAAATGGAGAAAGCCCGTGTATTGAGCGACATTGCTGTAACATTAGCAGAAACGGGAAACTTTGATAAAGCCTTACAGCTTGCACAAAGCAGTTCTGTTGAATCTTGGCAAGCTCATGCGGTGAGTAAAATTGGTGTCAAGTTAGTTGAAACACGAAACTTTGATCGCGCTTTTCAACTAGCCAAAACCTATAATAATGAAACCGACTACTCTTCGGTGTTGAGAGATATTGCTGTCAAATTCGTTGAAGCTGCACAAATTGATAGCGCCTTGCAGATCGCAGGAATGATCACAACTCCTTATGGAAAAAGCCCTGTGTTGCATGGCATTGCAAGTTCAATGGCATCATTAGGACACCTTGGCCATGCTTTACAAGTCGCGCAAACGATACCAGATAACGATGCCAAAGCTCAGGTATTAATTCAATTAGCCGGCTTACACGCCAAAGCCGGTCACGAAAACCAAAGCGAGGCGTTTTTCTCCCAATCTTTACAACTCGTACAAACCATTCATAATGAAGATCGCAAATTCGATCTGCTGCGTATGATCGTTGAAAAAAGGGCAGACTTAGGACAAACTGAGCGCGCCTTGCAATTGGTAAAAACACTCACTGAATTTCGTCAACCTTGGGTATTGTCAAGCATCGCTACTAAGTTGCTAAAAGCCGGACAAGTTGAACCAGCTTTGGAGGTGGCGCAAACCATTAAAGTAGATTCTTCCATTGCTTCTCTGAAAACTGAATTGTTAAGTCAAATCATTTTCAACTTAACGTCATCTGCCCAAGCCGAAAAAGTTTTACAAGTGGTAACAACGCTTGAAATTGATTCTTTTACTCAATCTCGGTTGTTAAGTTTCTTCGTTTCTAAATTAACTTCATTGGGGCAAGTCGAACGGGCTTTGCAGATAGCAAATTCCCCGAAGAATGATGCGATTAGACACGGATTGTTTGGCAGCATTTCTTCATCGTTGGCTGCATCCGGACAAGTCGAACGCGCGTTACAAGTTGCCCAAAATATCCCAAATAACTTAGAGAAAGGAAGACTTTTAGTTTATATGGGTAAATCTTTAGCTGAAAAGCAACAAGCAACCCAAGCTTCCAGGGTTTTAAATCAAGCTTTGGCAGTGGTAAATGCTATTGAATAGTTGAAGCAAGAGAAGTGCCGGCCATTTTTACAGGCTGAAGTGAGCCGGCGCATTACAAAAACTGTAGATTAAGGGCGCAATTATAAAAAAGTATTGATATTCTCACTGTTAACGGGATTCTCAGGCTAAAACTGAAGACGAGTCTTTCTAAAAAGCTGAATATCTTTTTGTATGAGAACCCTGCAACCCCAATTACTCAGCCTAGGTGCTTTCACCATTCGCACAACAGCTATCGCGCTACTGTTACTGGCGGCTGGATGTGGCGAATCGGCACCGCCTCCAACCCCACCGGCAGCCCCACCCCCGCAAGCCGTACCCGCACCTAAATCCTCTGCGCCGGCGAAACCGACACCCAACAATCAAACCGCTCAAACTGCTTTACCAAACGGTGCCGATCCGTTTGAATGGGCGCAAGATACAGCCTTGAGTGCGGCAACCCTTTCCCAAACTGCTCAATCTCCGGATGATTGGAAGTTGGTTTCTAGCAAGTGGCAAGCAGCGATCGTGCAGATGAAAGCTGTGCCGGCAACCCATCCCAAAAAAGCCCAGGCGCAGAAAAAGGTAGCGGAATATCAACGCAACTTGAACACGGCTAAACAAAAAACAAAAACAAGCGCCATTCCGGGAAAACTGGCTTTAGCGATGCACCTCAAACAAACAGGCGCTAAAATGTATGGTACTTACTGGTGTTCAACCTGTCAGAGGCAGCTTTATCGTTTTGGATCAGAAGCAGCCAGCCAAATCAATTATATTGAGTGCGATCCTGCCGGCAAAAACCCTCAAACTGACGTGTGCCGGCAAGCAAATATCAGAGCTTTCCCCACTTGGGAAATCAACGGTTATTTATACCCTCCCGGCGGACTTCGTTTGGAGGCACTTGCAGATTATTCCGGCTATAAAGGGCCACGCAACTTTAGCAACTGACTTTGTAATCAACTGCCCTTTTTTAGGTTAAGTTTTGGTGATTTATCATTGATTGAATTCAATCAAAATCAACTGATTTATTATTTTTACCAAATTTAACTTTATCTGCAATCTAAACCTTAAAATAAAAATGAATCGCACCAAATGGTTTACCCAAAACTTCCCTAAAAGCAATCACTCAAAAATCATAATGTTAGGGTTACTGTTTGGGGGAACAGTTTTACTGGTTCTGATTCTTAGCCGGCTCAACTTGCGGTTTTTATCCGAACCTTTTGAGAATTTCGTTTTCGGGATAGCAGAAAGTTATCAGGGATGGTTTGAGTCTCAAGTAACGAATAACCCATTCGTTTTAATTCCCTTAGCCTTTGCCGGCGGACTGATTGCAAGTATCTCGCCCTGCATTTTATCCCTGTTGCCGGTTAATCTCAGCTACATCGGCACTCGTGAAATTACCTCTCGTTGGGATGCCTTTATCAAAGCCGGCTCATTTGTTTTAGGCGTCGTCACCATTCTCAGCTTATTTGGGTTATTTTCTTCCTTCGCTGGGGCGGTGATGATTTATTTTCGGGGATACATCCAAATCGCGGTAGGTGCAATTATTGTGCTGATGGGGCTAAATTTAGCCGGCATTGTGCCTCTGCCTTTACCTCAAACCAATTTTAAATTACCCATTGCCGGCCCTTATGGTGTCGGGTTAACCTTCGCACTCTTAAGTTCTCCCTGTACCAGTCCGGTTATGTTTGCCGTTCTCAGTGCCGGCGGCGCGACGGGTTCCCAAGTTTTAAGCACACTGATGATGATCAGTTATTCACTGGGTTATACCGCAATTATTTTCTTTGCCAGTCTCTTCACAGGTTTTGTCAAACAAACCCGCTTTTTACTCAACCACTCTCAAACCATCATTCGCTTTGCCAGCGTGGTGCTGATTCTAATTGGCGGCTACTATTTATTTGAGGGAGTGCGCTGGGGAATTTCAGCGATGAAATAAGGCTTGGAAATAGAAAATCGGGCTTGTGTCGGGGGAATTCACGACAACTGAGGCATGGGGAAGAGAGAATAGAGAATTGTGAAGTAAACGAATTGGTTTCAAAGCCGGTTTTGCCTGAATTGAATGCACTCTCCCCCAATGCCGGTTTTTGCGAGAATTCTGTTTTTCTCCAGAATTCCCGCTCACCCCTAGCCCACAACCCCCAACTCAAGCACCCCGCCTTAACAAACGACTAAATATTTTCAATCGTTGGTCAAGCCAACCTATTAAATCCAATTGATTGGAGAGTGATCGCGGTGGGTCAGAAATGAGTGTATCCAGGGCAATCAATCGCTTGAAGTCTACCCGAACCGGCCCATTTCGCTCAGTACGGCCATCCCCCAAATAAAATTTCACCCCGGCTTGCTGCATGATGTTAATAAATTCCTGGGCTAATATTCCATAGCCAATCGTTGTCGGGTGAATGCCATCGAGTGAGAATAAACCGCCACTGGTGCGAACCGCTTGGCCGGCAACCACCTCTGAAGTAAAAAAGCGAGAATTCGGCACAGGTGAAAGCGCTTGCAGCTCAGCAGGCAGCTCATAAGGAGTCCACCACTCAGGTCGGGCCAAGGGGTCATCAATATAGCGCCGGTAAGCCAAGCGATCCATGAGTCCAGCAGCATCAAAAAGATACCAATCTAGGCCGTCTTTGCGGGCAGTCCGCACCGCTTCCGTAATCGCTTCATTATATTGATCAATCGCACTATCAACTGCTCTCGCCTCCAGTTCAGTGATGCACGGGTGATCTTTCGGATTG
Source organism: Microcoleus vaginatus WJT46-NPBG5 (assembly GCA_019359355.1). Lineage (GTDB taxonomy): Bacteria > Cyanobacteriota > Cyanobacteriia > Cyanobacteriales > Oscillatoriaceae > FACHB-68. The sequence goes on from JAHHHM010000005.1 coordinate 314,189, forward strand.
AAATCTCGATCACTAATCCAGGGACGCGTATAGTGCGGGAAATACCGAGAACCCGGTGCCACCTTCTCGCCCACACCACGGGCAAGGGGGATAATCGTGACATGGGGAATGGTTGCTAGAATAACGTGCCGAGCCTTTATCTTTTTGACTTGGGCAACCACTTCGTCTAGCTCTTTTTTAAAGTGAAGGGGATTCCAAACGGTAAAGTTTTGTTTGCGATCTAAATCGTCATAACCCTCTTTGCTCCACTCCACCTTCAGTTGAATAACACTGCTTAAAGCATTGTTAGCGCCCAAGAAGATAATCAGCGTTTCAATGCCGTCGCCGGTGCCGGTTTCGTGGGTTCCGTCTTTGGCCAGTTCTGCTGCCGCTTCTAAGGGCGTGAGTGCCTTGCCTTGAGGATCTCGTGCTGAGTCCAAAACGTACAAGGCGGCGCGTTCGTTGGCATTCTCGACAATCTGCCGAAACAAATTATCTTTGGGTTCTTCGAGGAGTTGCCGGCAGATATCTGCGTTGCGGGAGAGAGTATCGCGCAAATCCCAGCCGTAAACGGCTAAGTTGTGGTTAATTCCTTTTTGATTGGGGATGCGAGCACCGGGACCGCGTTCCCACCACTCTTCTACATCCGCCATATATTGATGTACTGAAAACACAGCACCGGCTAATTCCCACCACTCCAGCTTGTCGCCAAACTGTTGTTCTAACCGGCGAATCAGCGCTTCCATATTAAAAGGCAATCCCCCCCAGCCGCTGTAGGGCAATGGGTGACGGAATTTCTCGTCCCAGTCCATTTCCCAGGCAATGATGGCGGGGTAGGAGAGGTTTGTATTAAATATGGCCCCACTTTGAAAGCCATGTGTGAGGGAGTCGCCAATTGTCACAAGCCGGTGTTGGGGGGTGCCTTCTCGATTAACTGAAACGGAAATTCCCAGGGTGGGATCTGTAACAGGTTGGCGTGGCTGTGCGCGGACAACTACCTCGTCGGGCGTTTTGTCGTCGCGCATCTCATCGGTCATGATTCTGTTTGGCATGGAGTCTCACCCAAAATGGCAAAAGTCGTTACGCCACAATTGACAAAAACTGCGACTATAAATCCGGAATTTTAGATTAAGTGATCTCAGTATTTTCCGCAATTTGTAAGGAAGTGTTAAGCTCCGTGGGCTTAGCTCGGCGCTAATGAAGTTTAGGTCAATGTGATTTGAATCAATTGAGGCGTTGACTGCCGGCACCTCGCCCATTGTTTAGTTTGCTTCATTAGGGTTGGGTTGCTGATCTCTTGGGTAATGATTCTGCGGCTTGTGGAGTCTCTTTCACCTAAAAAAAGCCTAAACATCCAGAGCATCAGTGACAAAAATCACAAGCCGCAAATTCCGAATTAATTGTTAAGGATATCCGTATATTCCGCATTTTGTAAAGAAGTGTTAAAGGGGAAAGTTAGCTCGCAAACCGTCGCTTTTGAAGTGAAAGCAAATCGAAGAAATTGAGAAGTTGAGTGTCGGCGTATCCCCCTAAACTGCTTAACTTGCTTATGGTAACGGTATGACTTCGGCTTTGGGATCGCCGACTATTACCCTATATTGGTATCAAAGAACACATTGGTAGCACACACTTATCTCTCAGTAATGTTTTTGTTACAAAAAACGGCTTAGCGTTTACCTTGATTGAGAAAACAGCGTAGGGACAAGCTTTGCCGTTAGTTGGTAAGGTTGAAGTGCCGGTAAAAAAAATTCTTAGCCTTCACAAGTTCTTCACAGTTAAGTTCTAATCTTTTTATTAAAGCAGTTCAGTTCTAACCACTGGCTAGCATACATGGAGGTGAAGAGGTTGCCATATTCTTATTTACTTTTACTGACCATCGCCTTCTTAGCCGGCTGGGTTTATCTGCGAACCTCTAAAGACCTTTCTTTTACTCTCGCTGCCTTAACTGCCGTTGTGTGTTTCTTTTGGGGTTTTGCTTCATCCCCTTGGATCGTTCAGTTATTCATCGTCCTGTTCCTAATGCGTCTAGAGCGATTCTACATCCCCAAAGAAGGGCGTCTCGGTTGAAAAAGACTTTCCCTAAAACAGATGTCATTTTCCAGAGCTTTTAGGGTTAAGTACAGCACTCAGTTAATTTTTGACTCAATCATTGCTCGATTTCTAAACTGGTTTAAAATATTATGAACGCTTGTCCTTGCTGCTCCAACCAACTACTCCGCCACGCTCGTAATAATGGCGTTTACTGGTTTTGCTCCCACTGCTGGCAAGAAATGCCGGATCTTTCTTCAATGGTTGCCCAGCGGAATAAGCGAGTACAGCAACTAGAGCGCTTGATTGATATTTATAGCGCCACTCCTGCCAAGAAAGAATTGGCAGAGATCAAAGTAGCGGAAGTGGCTTAAGCTAGTCCCAAAATTGAGTTTGACCTTTGCAGCACTGCGTTTAATTTGAGCTTGAATAATTAGCAAGCAAGCTGTGCTATGATTAAGGTACAGCTTGTTTACTAATTATTTAGCTCAGAGCAAAGAAAAGTTGCCAAAAATATTTCTATTTTTAATAATTTTTTTGAGTTTGCTAAGTCACCTAAACATCAAGCAAACTGAACTTTTCCCCTGAAAGGTCATTTTCTAATTGATGGGTTGATTCGTGAGGCGGAATCAGCATCTAACTAATACCAATTTTCTATGAGGCTGCACAGAATCAGAGAGAGGACGCAATCCTCCTTGATGTATGGCACGTCACATTAAGATTGAGATTCTCGAAGATGCGGAGTATTTGGACAAAAGAATTCGGCGCTCCCGTAATCGCACAGTCACCCAGAGAAACTGCAAATGCTACGGGGACTCAAAGTTGGAGAAGTCAAACAGCACCAAGAGTTAGGACAAGGTTTAGGACGCCATACCTCAACCATCAGTCGCTGGCTTCAGAAATATCGCCAGGGTGGATTAGCCGAGCTATTATAGCAATTCTCTAAAAATTAGAGCAATTCTCATATGTTCGAGGTACAGTAACAACAATGAGCAAACCAGTTTCGGATATTTTTCTTAGTCACCTAAAGGCATTGCATTAACGAGGCCATCGATTAAATCTTTGTAAGTTCTTGCTGCTGTCTTTAGCAAGAGTGCTTTAACTTTTGACCAAAAATTTTCTCTAGGGGAAAACTCTGGGGAGTAAGGAGGTAAGTCAATCAGTTTTGCTCCCGCTTCTTCAATAACTTCTCTCACCATTTCCCCAGGATGGATTTTGGCATTATCCATGACAACACAGGCATTTTCCCAGAGCTTAGCTTAGGAATTAACTTTAGAGCGACAAAAGCTTCAAGCGTCGCGCCATATACTGCACCATAAATATTTGCTGAAGCCAGCACGTCTTTAACTGATAGAGCAGAAATCAAAGAAATATTTTTGCCTCTTTTTTGTGCCCTTTTGCCTCTGTTGTCCATAAATGACCATAACTCATCGCATTGAATGGTTAGCCTCCCCTTTTTTTAGGTATCACCTGCACGCTTTGGGGCACCAATGCGTATTTCTCGTTGACGTAGGTTTGCAGCCATTGCTCTCAAACCTGGACGGATCGAGCTATTGCGGCCAGTGAAATGCGCTCCAATAGCAATCGCTCAATCAGTTCGCGTGTCACTTGGTCAATCACTTTTTGGGTTTGGTATTCGACAAACTCTCGTCCGCACTCCTGCCATTTGAACCGTTGCTTACCGTTGTGAATACGACCATTCTTGACCGTTTGAGAAGACGCACATAGCAGGAAAACAGCATGAAACTCTACCTCTCCATCATTACATCTTGAGCGCTACCCGCTTTAGTGCGCCAGAGCCGACCACAACCGCGCTTTATCCAGCCAAGCAAGCTGATTGGCAGATGCTCAAACTCTGGGCACAGCAGGGGGTAATTTGCCTGAAATACCTGGATGAATCCGTCTGTTGTCCCCAAAGTCCAACGGACTATAGTTGCGGCAAGCGAGGGGAGCAAAAGCGAATTAGACAGCGCCAACGGCGAGGCAGACGCATGAACATTTTGGGAATATGGCAACCCCAGGTTCAGTTTGACTAGGCTCTAATGGTTGGTTCGCTGAAAATCTCAACGTTTCTGACGCTCAGGGATTGGCAGGCAGACCTAGCCCAGCAGCATCTTCAGCACACTCAACAACTGACTGTCATTGCTCTCGATCATGGCTCAGTTTACTGCGATGCACTGAGCCAACAACAGCAGCGTTGGCAGCAGCAAGGACTGATTCTATTTTTCTTGCCGCCTTATAGCCCCCATAGGAATTTCTTTTAGAGCTGTGCCCTGACTTTAAATAAAACAAAGCCCTGATAAGTAGGTCAACCAAATAAAACGTAAGATAGCAGATAGTCATTAACCGTTGGAAGAAATGCCGGCTCCCCTAAAACTAAGTCTAACGGACGAAGAGGATCGCACCTTGCGCGAACTCAGTTACGCTGATGGTGTGGCCAAACGAATCAAGCAACGAGCAACAGCCCTACGACTCAATGCCTCGGGATGGAACGTGGCTCAAATCGCTATGCATCTGGATTGGGCACCGCAAACGGTGCGAGAGACGATTCATCGGTGGCAAAAGCGTGGATTGGGTGGTTTATGGGAAGCCGAGGGTCGCGGTAGACATCGCCGTTGGAGTCCTGCAGATGGAGAGGCGCTCGAAGAATGGGTCAATGAACCGCGTCGCTACAGTGCCGCACAGTTAAGTCGCAAACTGGCGGACCAACGACAGGTGGAGTTGGGCAAAGAACAAGTGCGTCGAATTCTCAAAAAAAAAACTACACTTGGAAACGGATTCGCCTTAGTCCGCCAGAGCCGACCATAACCCCGCTTTATCGAGCGGGGCAAGCTGATTGGCAGATGCTCAAACTCTGGGCACAGCAAGGTGTGATACCAAATCCGGTTATGACAGACACCCTACAGATTGACCAAATCCTCTTGGAGCAAAGGTTTTGGCTGAGGTGAAAGGAGTTATACCAAAAAGGATTTGGTATGATTTGCTTGAAATACCTGGATGAATCCGGCTGTTGTCCACAAAGTCCAACAGACTATAGTTACGGCAAGCGAGGGGAGCAAAAGCGAATTAGACAGCGCAAACGGCGAGGCAGACGCATTAACATTTTGGGAATATGGCAACCGCAGGTTCAGTTTGACTATGCTCTCATGGTTGGTTCGCTGAAAACCTCGACGTTTCTGACACTCATGGATTGGCAGGCCAACCTCGCCCAGCAGCATCTTCAGCATACTCAACAACTGACTGTCATTGTTCTCGATAATGCCTCAGTTCATCGCAGCAAACTGAGCCAACAACAGTGGCAACGGTGGCAGCAGCAAGGACTGATTCTATTTTTCTTGCCACCCTATAGCCCGCAAATGAATCGCATTGAGGAGGAATGGTTGCACCTCAAACGCGATGAATTAGCCAGTCGGGTATTCGAGGATGAGGTGGATTTAGCCCGAGCGCTCATCGAAGGACTGGATAACAGAAGCAACAAGAGCGGATACACTGTACAACGTTTTAAGTTTAATTAGGTTGAGCTACTTACCAATTTAAATGGAGTTAACGACAGATAGGGCATCCAAGATGAAGGAGTAATACCAATTCTCTAAATACCCGCTACAGATAACGCCGCCAATATATAGGCTCGTCCCACAATTGAGGCAATGACTTCTGAATTCATTTTTTCCAATTGTTGACTAATTAACAGTCGTAACTCATCTAAGTTATTTGGTAAGTCCCACCTTAAACCTTTTTTTAGATACTGCCACACTTGTTCAATTGGATTCGATTCCGGACAGTGGGCTGGTTGAAACATTAAAATAATATTGTCCGGGATTTTCAGGTTTTTCGCTTTATGAAACCTGCCATTGTCTAACTGTATGATCAAAATACTCTCCGGAAATTTCTCGGCTACTAACTGCAAAAATATTTCAAAGCATTGACTATTAAGATGGGTAAATTCATAAAAGAAATGCTCTCCGGTCTTCGGCTCTACGACTCCATATATATAAGTTGCCTGAAATTTCCATTGGACTTGACCAATTGGTTTAACCCCACGCGCCGTAATCTTATGGACTGCGTCCACGCTTCGCTATCGGCCACTAATTGTTTTCAGTCCTATCCTCGTTTCGTCGCCACAAAAAAACCTAACTTTGTCGCCTAAACCCATGACCGTTATGGCTATCCATCTCAACATGGCTAGGTTATCTGCAATTTTTTTTTTAATTATCTAACCTTGATTCTGACTGTTCTCGGCTTTTTGGTCTCGCTATCTTTGGGGAAGCTTTTAATCGATAATGTACTAACTGATGGACAGTCTTATAGTTGGCGACTATCCCTAAATTTTCAGCTAACCATTGACAAATTTCTCCATAGCTATTAAATCCTTGAGGGGAATGAAGTCTTTTTTCTAAAGCTTTTTCTGCCCACTGAGGAATTTTTCTGGGTCGGCCTCCCCCCGTTTTTTTATTCAATAATTTTTCTAGCCCTCCTTGACGATATTTCCCTAACCAATCTTGGACAGTGACTCGATTTCTACCGAGCAATTCAGCAGCTTCAACTGCCGTTTTAGCTTTTTTTGTCTTGAGCAAGTACAAAAGTTGTAATCGCTCTTTGCGAGAGCCGATTTTTTCTTGGTTCAGCAGTTTCTTAAGTTCGGCTTCAGTTTCGGTGATTTCTATCTTACACACTCCAGCCATTTTTTTTCTCTAACTCTACTCAGCTAGTAGTCTATAGTATTTGTAGCGATGGTTTCAAGAATTGGTATAATCTGTGATGGAAGCAATCATTTCCGGAGTTAACTGAGCTAAGAGTTGATCCACTTTAGAAAAGCAGCTGAGGCAGAGTCGAGAACGAGGCCCACTTAAGATCCGCCTTGAGATGTTCCCATAACCGTTCAATTGGATTTAACTCGGGACAGTAAGGCGGTTGAAACAACAAGATGATATTGTCTGGCACAATCAAGCTTTTGCTGGTGTGAAACCGTCCATTATCAACTTGAAGAATATTGAGACTATCTGGGTACGCTTGGGAAAACTCATCCAAGAACCGTTGATAGCACTGGGTATCGACATGGGAAAATTGTAGAAAGAAAGACTCTCCCGTTGCCGGTTCAACCGCCCCGTAGAGCCAGAATGCCTTGAATAACCATTGCCACTGTCCAATGGATTTGATTCCACAAGCTGTGATTAATCTTGTGCATAAGGTTTTGAGTTTGAAGCGACTCTCATCTTGGGCAGGCGTAACGAATCTGTCGTTGCTGCTGTCGCACCTGGAGATCATGTTGACTCAACAGCTCAAGGTCATGGGCAAGGTTTTTTTAAATCCAGAGCGCTGTTGAGTATTTTGCTTGTAATTTTGCTCTCGGGCGACCTTGAGTTTGGCTTTGAGTCGATAACGAGTCATCTGGTACACCGCATGATACTGGGCTTCTACTGCCAGTGTTTCCGAAAGCCATTGCTGTACTTCCCCATAGCTGCTAAATCCATGATCTGGGTCAAGTAAGCGTTTGGCTAACGTCGCTTCTGCTCATTGCCCAATCACTCGCACACCTCCAGGGGATTTCTTTATTTCCAGCATTGCTGTTACTCCCCCGTATCGGTACAGAGATAACCACGTTTGGATAGTGCTGCGATGTTTACCCAAGGCTTTGGCAATCGCACTGATACTAGGTGGATTATCTTGTTTGAGCCAGTAGAGCACTTGTAATCGTTCTTTGATGGTTGCTGTCTCAGCTTGACGCAACCGTTGAGTCAGATTGTCCAAACTTTCCTGCACGTCAATTGAAAAGAAATAAAATAAAACAAATAAAAAGCAAAAAGCCCCTTGAGTACATGGGGCTTTCGAATAAAATAGAGACCTGGCACGGAGCTATTTTTCCAGAGGGCTACCCCTCAAGTATCTTCGCCGCTGCAGCGTTTC
>JAHHHM010000006.1 GCA_019359355.1 Microcoleus vaginatus WJT46-NPBG5
CACCGCAGTCCCGTCAACTGCTTGGTCAATATCGTTTGTGGATTGATTGCCTATTGCCACCAACCTAAAAAGCCCTCCATTGCTCTTGAGCACAATTTGCTTCCCTCTGCTTAACCCGAACTCACGTGAGGTTAAGTTACCACCTTGAGGGGTATGACCCCTCATTGATTTACAAAGTGTGACATTTCGCTATAGAGCGAAACAAAAAAAATAGATTCATAGGGGTGTTTTTCTAGTCTGCAGACCGAAAAAGTGAATTTAAAGCAGTTCCACAAGCCCCGTCGATCCATCAATTCGCACTGGCTGCCCGTCGTGTAACAGATTGGTTGCATTGTGAATATCCATCACCGCAGGAATGCCATATTCACGGGCAACAATCGCACCGTGAGAAAGACGCCCTCCCACTTCAGCAATCAAACCACCGGCACGGGCTAAAACAGGTGCCCAACCAGAATCGGTGTAAGGCACCACTAAAATTGTCTGCCGGTTAATCTCTGGAATTGCCTGCAACCCGCGCAAAACCTTGACTCTGCCCTCGATTTGCCCTGGACTGGCACCAATGCCTTGTAGCTTAGATTTAGGCTTTTGCGCGGTAAATTGTGGCTGGAGGCGGGGCGCATTGCCATAAACCACTCGCGCCACAGTTAATTGCCGGTGTTGTTCAAGTTGCGATCGCCGGTGGCTAATTAACTGAGATAGCCGGTTAATGATTTGCGGATTGCCGGCAACGATTTGCCGCACCTCATCAAACTCCAAAAAGAAAATATCCCCAGCCTCAGAAAGTAACCCAGACTGCAACCACAGCGCCTCCAACGCCACAAAACTCCATCGCAACTGTGCCAAGAGTTGACTATAAACTTCCGTTACCTGTCCCTTCAAATTCACTCGACGCTGTAGCGAGTTTTGAGATTTGAGCTTTGAGTTTTGAGTTTTTTGGGGGGAAGGCTGAGTTAAGTATTGGGTAAAAAGTTCACGCACCGGCACCGGATTTTCTTGCCATCGTGGAACTGCAATATCCGTCGCCACCTCACTCAAATAACCGTAACGGTTGAGTAACTGGTCAAACTCTGCCAAAATTGTCTGACCTTCAGCAATTTCTGCCAGCTTTGCAAAAAAGTCTGGACTTTGAGGATTTAATTCCTCAAGATTGGGCAGTTGCCGACGCGTCTTATCGGCTAATTCTTGAAGTGCTCGCAACGCCGCAACTTCTGGCAGTTGGCTATTATCTAAATCTGTCTCATTCACCTTAAATAAAGCTTGCCGCACCGCTAAACTCAGGGGTGCCAGAATGCTGTAATAGGTTGCTCGCTTCAGCGCCTCTAAAATTGAGTCTATCTGCTGTAATAAGGCTGAGGGGGAGAGGGCGAGAGAGGGGGACGGGGAGAGGGGGAGATTGGCTAAAGTTGGGGCAAAGTAGCGATTGCTATCCTGCTGAAAATCTTTTTCCAAACGCCACTCACGACCCAGCAAACGCATTAAACCGGGCAGTTGCTTCAAAGTTGAGGTGATCGGCGGTTTGCTGAATTTAGCGCCCCGCGTCAAAAATTCTAAACTTTCCGGCGGAAGACCCATGCGAAGGAAAATTTCGCCGAGTAGGGAGGCGTTGAAATAGGCGTGGGAGTAGTGGAGTGTGGCGGTTTCGTTGAAATCCAAACCGGCAGCACCGGCACCTAAAACAACGGTAAAAATTTCTCCCCAGACGCCGCAGGTGAGAGGGCGATTAATCGACCAAGTTAGGGGGCGAATCAGTCCTGGGATGACTTCAGCAGCTATTTTGCGCGTCCAAATCGGGAGTAAGGTGGTAACGGGACGGGACTGTAATAGCCACAGGGTTTGACCATCGTAAGTCCACTCGATATCTTGCGGGATGCTGTGAAATTTGGCTTCTAGATGCCGCGCTAAGAAGGCAACTTGCCGAATCAGTTGCGGCGGCAGATCGCCGGCTTCCCCTTCGATTTCTAAATCCAAGCCGGCAGGCATTACCCAGTCAGGGGCGTTACTTACTTCTGCATCTGGGACAAAAACGCGATATTGTTCTGGGGTAACTTGCCCGGAAACAACCCGCGAAGCGTTTCCCGGTAAAGCTTCAATCACGACTGCATCGCCTTGCCGATCAATGGGATCGCGGCTGAAGGCAACGCCGGAGAAAACGCCTTGAATTTGCTGCTGAACGAGTACCGCCATCGAGGCTTCCGGGAGGTTGCGATCTTGGCGGTAGGTTTGCGCTGCCGGCCGGTTATAGGATTCCTGACATTGAGCGATTGCATCGTACAATTGCTCTCGGCTTCTAACGTTCAAAATGCTTTGATATTGACCGGCAGCAGAGGCTTGTTCCGAGTCTTCTCCAACGGCGGAGGAACGCACCACAAGCGGCTGGTTATGGGAGGGTTGCAGGAAGTCTACCAAGATTTGAGGGTCATCGCCTGCCGGCAGCACCCAACCCATCGGCACAGGATAACCCCAGCGCTTTAATTGGGAGAGGGTTGCGGCTTTTTGACCGACTTTACCAGACTCTAGCTTTTGCTCTAGGGAAACAATTGCCCGATCTCCTCGAAAAAAGCGAAACACTTTTTGAGAATCCTCCTGTGCAGATGCCGGTGTTAAATCTAAATCATCGGGTATTTTTTCATAGATCCAGCCTAGCAGCCCACTGAGGGTGACTGCTGCCAGGATTCGCGCCCCATTGTAAGGGTGCAGCAGTGCCAAGGTAAAGGGAAATAGCACCAAAAATGCCAGCCGTCCCAACTTGCGCTCCCGCAGGATTGTAAAGCTAATGCCGCCAATTAAAAATACGAAGCCGGCAACTCGCGGATCATGAACAACGACACCCCAAACTAAATTCGTGGTGCCGGCACCTTTGGCGATCCAGAACCTGCCGAGAATCAGGGCGATGAGGGAAATTAACTCCCACTCTGGGTTTGAGGGAAAGAAATATCTGGCTAGTAAAACCGCTGCAATGCCTTTGCCGGCTTCTGAGAGTACCGCCAGAATGCCGACGAAATTGCCCCCGTGATAGAAAGCCGCAGAGACTCCCACATTGCCGGTGCCAATTCTAGCCAATTGCCTGCCGGTGAAGGCGCGGGTAATCCAAGCAATCAGAGGCAGTCCGCCTAAAAGTGGACAAACGGTAAAAATCAGTAGAGCGCCCCAAACCTGCGTCAGCGTCATATTGGATTTTGATAGGTAAATTTTGGATTCCTTACCAATTTAGAATTTAAAATCACTTTACCCCGTAAAAAATTGATAATTGTAAACTCCGCAAGGGAGTTTTCAAGATCGGAGCCAACTGAAAAACGCTATCCTAGCAAACAATTGTGGAAGATAGCGATGGATATTGATAGCGAAGCGTGACGCAACAGCCTCATAGAATTGCTGGAAAGGTAGGCGGCTGGAGAAAGAGATTGTGCCGGCATCAAGCTGCCGGTGATTCGTTTGGTTGACAATATTTTTAGAGTCAATCTTCTTTTCATAAAGGCTTTCGGAGAATAAGTCAGTTATCTTTGAATAGATTGATTAATCTAGGATAGGAGTAAAGTTATGGACGTTGAAGAACTGTATCGACGTTACGCTGCGGGAGAAAGAGATTTTCCGGGAGTTGCTTTAGATCGAGCTAACTTAAACGTTGCTAAAGTCAGATACCTCGAAGACCTCGAACCCGGTCAGAATGACTTGAGCGGTATCAATCTTAGCGGTGCTAACTTGAGGAGGGCTAATCTGAGTTTTGTTAATCTCAGCGATGCTAACTTAAGTAGTGCTTCTCTTACGGAAGCAGAGATGAACGGAGCCAACTTTGAAGACGCAAACCTTGAAGGATCTGACTTAAGTTTTTCTATTTTTATAGGAGCTAACTTCAGACGCGCCAACCTGACAAGAGTTGTGATGCAAGAAACTGTTCTGAACGATGCAATTTTTGAAGAAGCGAATCTCACAGATGCCGAACTTGCTCTGACCTTAATAGAGGGAACTAATTTCAGAAGGGCTATTTTTAAAAACACTAACTTTATTGAGTGCATTTGTTGCGAAACCATCTGGCCGAATGGAAAAGTCATCACCGATCCGAATCCTTGGGGGGAGTAATTTTCGAGGTTTATAAACTAAATTATGACAGAGTTGTAGCCAGGATACTATTGATAAAAGCGACGTTTTCCTTCACCCAGTCCGGCTTCAAGAACATGGAGATCGAATCGCAAATTCCTCCACGCCTGCACCACAAAACGGTTATGGGTAAGACTTGGCTCGGCTTCTAACATCAAAGCATAATTAGGTTAGGTTATGATTCAGTGAAAAGGAAGTATCGGAGCGGAACAATGAAACTCACAATGAGGGAATTCTGCGAACGTTATCAAGCCGGTGAACGAGATTTTACGAGAGTCTCAATCCTAGATGCTGATTTCAGGTTTCAAGGAGTCCCCCGCGATATCATTCTCAAAAAAGCCAACCTCACAGGTGCGCTGCTTGAAGAAATTAGCATTCCAGCCATAGACATGAGCTATGCCAAATTTAAGAAAGCTGCGCTTGGTGAAACTGCCTTTTGCGGTACGAACCTAGAAGGAGCTGACTTTCGCGGTGCTCATTTTTGCCAAACCTATTTTGGCAAGTGCAACCTCCGGCACGCCAATTTTAGTAAAACTGTCTTGGTAGAACTCCTGTTCGTTGAAGTTGACCTCAGCTATGCCAACTTTAGTGGAGCAACACAGTTCAGTCCTCTTGGATACGAGGGTGTTATCTTTCACGAGACTATCATGCCAGACGGCAGCCTTTATAGTAACAATCCACCTGATAATTTTTGAAATTAAAAGGAGAATAAAATCGTAGATTAACCAATTAAAATTCCCAGCATAAAACTGTTAATTAACTGATGTAGTTGTTGAATGATTATGTTTTAATTATATCTATAATTAGAGATAAACGCCTGCGGCTCGTGCTAGCTATTTCGCAGATGCTATGAAGAGAGCTTACCGGACTATTAATCAAGTAAAATGATTCGGGAGGAGAGCTATGAACGCTGAAGAATTGCTCAGAAGGTACGTTGCAGGAGAACGAGATTTTACCGGAGTGAAGATGCCGGGAGTCCGTTTGATGGGTATAAATCTCTCTGGTATTATCTTGAGAGAAGCTGATTTGAGTAATGCTTATTTGGACTGGAGCACTCTCGGTTATGCCGATTTGAGAAGAGCCAACTTGAGAGGGGCGCGTCTTGGTGAAGCCGCTTTGAATGGGGCTAATTTGGAAGGGGCAGACTTAAGTCATGTTATTTGCGGACAAACTTCTCTCAGTGAAGTTAACCTCAGTCACGCCAAATTGAGAAAAGCTAAATTGACTGAAACTTCTTTCTTCGATTCCAACCTCAGCTATGCCGATTTTACTGGAGCTTACGATTTTAGTATTCGTAGATGCAAAGGAGCTATTTTTTGTGAAACTATTATGCCCGATGGAAGTATCAGAAGCGAGGGTTAAATAGAGGCTTCTAGAGGGTAAGTTTGTTATCTTTGAATACTAGGCTTTAAAAAGCAAATTTTTTGCTCAAAAAATAAAATTATTATGAGTTAGCTTTAGCAGGATTGTATTAAAAATTTAGGAGAGGTATGGATAGAGAGGAATTATCAAGGCGATATGCTAATGGAGAAAGAGACTTTTCGAGAACTGAAATCACTAATATTGATTTAACTGATATTAACTTAAGTTACACTGATTTTCGAGCATCTAACTTGATAAATGTCAACTTGCTTAATGCCAATTTGAGTGGGACTAATTTCCAAAATGCTAATTGGGAAGAAAGCAATCTGCGAGGGGTGAATCTGAGAGGAGCTAACTTAGAAAGTGTTGTGATGAGAGATATTATTTTAGAGAATGCTGATTTAACTAAAATTAATTTAAGCAATGCTGAACTCAATGAAGTTTACCTTATGGGTGCCAATCTAACAGATGCAAACTTAAGTAATGCTTCTTTGTATATTGTGAGTCTGGCATTTGCTAACTTGAACCAAGCTAGATTCAGCAATACTATTTTTGATGAAGTTAGTTTTGAGCCTCCAGATCGACGATATATAGAATTTCGTAATTTACTTGAACAATACGCTGCCGGTGAAAGAAATTTTGCTGGGGTTAAAGTTTATGGGGGAGCGGTTCGCGGCTGTGCTCTTAGTGGCATCAATTTAAGCAAAGCTGAACTCTCGGCTCTAAATCTAAGTCAGGTCAATTTAAGTAATGCTCACTTGCAGGGAGCGATAATGCTTGGTACTAACCTAAGTGGTACGAATCTGAGCGGTGCTAACCTTAGTAATGCCGATCTCAGTGGTGCGAATCTCAGGGGCGCGAATCTCAGCAATGCTAATTTGAATGGTGCGATTCTGAGCGGTGCTGACTTTGATGGTGCTGACTGCACGGGAGCTAATACGGATAACGTCATTCTAGTGGCAACTAACTTGCGGGGGGCCAGACGGTTCGGCTGTGGCATAGGAGCTTTCTATTGCAAAACGACGACTCCTGAAGGGGAATTCATAGAGGAACCCGATTGGATAGAGTAAAGGTGCGGTATATCTCTAGCAAAAATCTAGTGTCAACTGAAACCGGCGTATACCCTTAGCCCATACTTTACCGATTTGCAACCCACGGCAATCAGAGGCAGTCCACCTAAAAGCGGGCAAAGCGTGAAAATAAGTAGCGCTCCCAAAACCTGCGTCAGCGTCATATTGGATTTTGATAGGTGAATTTTGGATGCAATACTAATTTAGGATTTAAAATCACTTTGCCTGGTAAACAACTAATAATTTTTACGGCTGCCCTTCAAGATGCTTCACCGGCGCAAACGGTAACACAGCGCTTTGTCGAAATACACCGGCTCAAACGACTTATCAAGCGTGATCGTTGTCTCACTGGCACCTAGGAACAGATAGCCATCAGGACTAAGTACCTGCCGCAGTTTTGCCAAGATGGCTTTTTTTGTTGCAACGTCAAAATAAATTAAAACGTTACGCATAAAGATGATATCCATCAGGGGTAAGGTAGGCCAACCGGCAGCGAGGTTGATTTGGCGAAATTCAACCATCTGGCGGATCTGTTGTTTGAGTTGCCACTCATTATCCTGCTGCTGAAAATATCTCAGTTGTTGTGCCGGTGTGAGTCCGCGATGGATTTCTAGTTGAGTGTAGCGGCCTTCGCGAGCGCGGGTTAAGATTTCCCCAGAAATATCACTGGCAATGAACTGCACATTCCAGCCGGCAAAAATTGGAAAATACTGATGCAGCAGCATCGCTATACTATAAGGCTCTTGGCCGGTGGAGCAGGCGGCACTCCAAATATTGAGGCTTCGCTCGCTCAAATGCTGCTTCAAAAACTGGGGCAGTAAGACTTTTTTCAGAGCTTCAAAGGGATAAATATCGCGAAAAAATGAGGTTTCATTTAACAGCATCGCCTCAACTACTTGGATATGAAGTTCGTTGTGCGGCTGAATTCTTAGCAACGCCACAAAATCTTCAATTGAATTGAAACCGGCTTGCTGAGCAATTGGGGCTAACTGTCTCTCAACGCGGATCGCCTTATCCGCCTCTAGCGAAATTGCAGTTTGATCGCGAAGCAACTGGCAAATATAATTAAAATCAGCGCGGCTAATGGACATTTTACAATATTTTGGGCTTTCTATTCTGTGATGGATGAGAAAAATTTAAACCTAAACTTCTTAAGCTATTAGCTATTTTTTTAGCTAATTAATGGCAAACTTATGAGTAATAAGCGTTAAATTTATATTTAATTGAAACAGGCTTTTGAATTTTTTTGCACGCCCAATAATTGAGACGCCAATACTAACTCCGCCAACACTGCCCTGCAATTAAATGCAATTAAATATCGGACATTAAAGCGAAATGCTCTTGCAACAACTTGTGGGTAAACCGATAACGTTTGCCGATCCGTTGCAAAAACAGTTGCTTTGTCGCGTAGTCGAGAAAACGAGCGTAATTCCAAGGAATATATCCATGCCGCCAAAGAATAAAACGCAGCACAAACTGCCGTACCCCAGAAAAACCCGGAATAAACCCACCCATCAGTGCCCCACCGATTTGATAGAGTCGCTGCTGATCTGGAGTTTTTAACCAATTTGGCGGCATTTTTTCTAAGAAAAACTCTGTCTGGTTTTCTTCTTCCAACCTTTTTGCCAGCCACATTAGCCAATACCGGCTTTGTTCTGGGGTGGGTTGTTTTCGGAGGTTAATGTCTCGTCCGAGTTGCCGGCGAATATAGGCATTAAACAAATATTGACGCCGTTCTTTATTAGAAGTCAGGCGCTTCCAAGAATGAATAAGAATTTCTTCATAGGCTAAAGCCATCATATTCAAAAATAAAGGCGTTTTAGCCAATGCCATCAAAGGCCGATCGGTTTCAATGTTGTACCATAGCTCTCGACTTCTGGCAGCCATTAGATAATTACGAATTTGAGATGAATTAAAAGGTCGCAAAAAGATTGCTCCTTTAAGCCTGAGCCGGCAATTGCACTTTTTGTAATCTTCAAAGCGCGTACAAACAACAAGCTGTGACAATTGTGGATTTTTTTTCAGCAGTTTATTAATTGCCTGAATACAATCTTCTTGTTGGCTTAACTCTAGTTCGTTCAACCCATCAAAAAGCAACAATAACTGGCCGTTTTCTAACCAATTTTGAGCGATTTCAACACGCACACCATACTTATATTTCAGTTGGTTAACCAGCCAGCCGGCAAGGGGTTGTTCGTGCTCATTCCAACCGGATAAATGCAACAACACCGGCACCTTCGCAGCACTATCTTGTTCAGCGAGATCGCACAATTCCTTGGCTAACTCAAGTTGGGTGGTGGTTTTGCCCGATCCGGGTGCACCTAAAATCAGCAGTTTGCCGCCGGCTTGATCGAAGGCTGTCAGGATGCTGTCAGAAGGCTGTAGCCGGAAACGAGGCTGTTTAGCGATTTTTACATCCACATCTGGGCGAACTGGCTGGGGTTGTTGATCTTCGCCCAGGTTAACCAAAACTGCGTTGTGCAAGGACTGTTGTAGCCGCGCTGTGACTTCATTCTTAACAGCCGTCAACAACTGCTGCCGGTTCCGAAAACTTTGCTTGTCGGAAGCAGATGCCGGTGGGGTAGATGCTAATTCACTGTTAGATTGCATGGAACGCAGGGGAGAGGAGGTGAGAGCGAGAGGGGAAGCGTGGGAGAAACCCAACAAGCATCAGTAATTTTGTCTTAAAAAGCAAGTCTTCTAAAAACCGAGACCCGAACGCAGCCATAATACCAGTGCAAGGGTAAGTTTTAGCATGAAAGCTGCTTACAAGTCAGCAGGGGCTAGTTTGCCAAGGGTGGATTGCAACGCTAGATAATGGTTGCCGGAATTGTCAGGCAGGACGTATTGCTTTTTTTGAAGAAAACTTGACGACCGTAAAACTCCTGCCAAACTTGTAGGTATTTATAGAATCTATTTGCAGGAGTTCGGTCAGTGAAACATGAAATTCGCTACAAACCATCATTTGCTGCAATTTTTGTTACGCTGAATCCCGGCGATAGCATTACCGCTGAAGCCGGCGCGATGACAAGTATGGATGCTCGCATTACGATGAAAACGCAATTTTCTGGGGGTTTATTCTCCGGCTTCTTGAAAGCAATATTTGGCGGGGAATCTTGGTTTGTTAATACTTTTACAAATGAAACTCAGCAACCTTTGCAGTTGGTTTTAACACAATCCACGATTGGCGACATTGCTTGTATTGATTTGAGAGGAAATGGGATTTGTTTTGAACCGGGTGCTTACATTGCTCACACGCCTGGGATTGATATGGGTGTGAAGTGGGCAGGGTTTTCTAGCTTTTTTGCCGGCGAAGGGCTATTTAAACTGAAATTAACCGGCACGGGTCAAGTATTTTTTGGTGCTTATGGGGGCATTACAGAAAAACGCATCAGTGGTGAATTTGTCGTTGATAGCGGTCATTTAGTGGCTTACGATCCGCAAATTCAAATGAAGGTGGGTTTAGCCGGCGGTTTAATTGGATCGGTCACATCTGGGGAAGGATTAATTAACCGGCTTTCTGGTCAAGGCGTGATTTATTTACAGTCTCGGAGTGTTGACGGATTAGTTCGCTTTTTAAGTTCAAAGGTTTTTTAAACAGTGATTTATATCTGTCATTAAGATATTTTAACCTAAATTTAGGAGGTTTTGAGCCGATGGATTTCAAAATTTTGCAGCAACCAGATAGTGCAGTTGCCCACATTCGTTTGAAGGCCGGTGAAGAGTTAATTGCGGAAGCCGGTGCGATGATTGCGATGAGCGGTTATATTAACACCAGCACGACTTTGCGGCAAGGCAAAGGCGGCGGTATTATGGGCGGACTGAAACGGATGTTAGCGGGAGAATCGCTATTTTTAAGTGTATTTCGCTCTCCAAATGATGGGGGTGAGGTGTTTCTATCTCCCAAATTACTGGGTGATATTTTACATTATCAAGTATCCGATCCAGGCTTAGTTGTGCAAGCAACTTCTTACTTAGCGAGTGAGTCAGATGTTGAAATTAATTTAGGCTGGCAAGGCTTCAAATCTATGTTTTCTGGAGAAAACATTTTTTGGCTGGATATTACCGGAAACGGTTCTTTGTTATTGAGTTCATTTGGAGCAATTTATGAAATTTCAGTCGATGGCGAATATATTGTAGATACCGGCCATATTGTTGCATTTGAAAAAAGCTTGACTTTTGAAATAAAGAAAGCTGGTTCTAGTTGGATTGGCGCTTTTTTAGGCGGCGAGGGATTAGTGTGCCGGTTTAAAGGACGAGGCCGGGTTTTTTGTCAAACGCATAATGCCGCTGCGTTCGGTCGCTTGGTGGGGAGTCAACTGCCGGCGAAATAAGCATAGTTTTCAGTTTCCTACCAACACTAATAATTAGTTATTTTTAAGGAGTTAGAATCATGAATAATGAAATTGCCTACGAAATTGAACATTCTCCTTCTTATGCTTCATTACGGTTAAAGCTGCAAGCCAATCAAACCGTTATTGTTGAATCTGGCGCAATGGCAGCAATGGACGCTTGCATCAAAATGAAATCTAAAATGCAAGGGGGTTTCATGAAAGGACTCGGTCGCATGGTTAGCGGGGAGTCGCTGTTTATGAGTGAGTTTGCGGCTGAAGGAAGATCGGGAGAATTGTATATTTCGCCGGCAGTCCCTGGAGAGATTACTCATTATTATCTAGCCGGCAATGAATTAATGATTCAATCTTCCGGGTTTGTTGCGTGCAGTCCTACGGTGCAAATTGATACAAAGTTTCAAGGATTTAAAGGATTTTTTAGTGGCGAATCCCTATTCTTGATTCGGGCAACGGGTCAAGGTGATTTGTGGTTTAGTTCTTATGGCGCAATTTTAGAAATTCCCGTTGCCGGTGATTATGTAGTAGATACCGGCTACATCGTTGCCTTTGAAGATACTCTTAATTACAAGGTAGAAATGCTGGGGGGTTTATCATTTAAAGGACTCAAAACCGGCATTTTCGGCGGCGAAGGTTTAGTTTGTCGTTTTAATGGAACAGGCCGGCTATGGGTGCAATCGCGCAATCTATTTCCCCTACTCAATTTTTTAGATGCTTTCCGTCCGGTTAAGAGTAGTAATAATTAAGCCGACTGCTTGAGTCTTACGAACATCTTTGGAGCTGGCTGCTATCGAAATAATTTCAGTTAAACCCTCGCCCCTAAAAGAACTCCTCTCTTAGGGAACCGATTACCAATGAACGAAGAATTTAGTTTAAAAAATCCCCCTCCAAGCAACCGGCAACTACTGACTCTCCTGGCTATCTTTGTCGGATTTATCACCGCTATTATTTACATAATTTGGCTGTTGGTGAGTAATTTAGTTTGGTTAATTCCGCCACAAATTGAACAACAATTGGCTGCTGTAGTCACACCGGCTTATGAAAAACTCGCCCAACCATCGTCGGCACAAGATAGTCTCAATCAACTACTAGATCGGCTGGAAACCAAACTGCCGGCGGCAAAGCACACAAAACGGAATTATAGAGTTTTGTATGTCCCGCAAAATACCGTCAATGCATTAGCGCTACCGGGCGATACCATCGTGATTTATGCCGGCTTAATTTCCCAAGTCAAGTCTGAAAATGAACTAATGATGGTTTTAGGACATGAACTGGGCCATTTTGCCAACCGCGATCACTTACGGGGCATCGGGCAAGCGTTGCTGCTCAATTTCGCCCTTGCATCTATTTTTGGAGATAGCGGCAGATTGTCAGGAATTATCGCATCAGCAGTTGAATCAGTATCTAGTGCCCAATATTCTCAAGCGCAGGAACGCCAAGCCGATGATTTTGGTTTGATGTTATTGCAAGCAACTTATCAACACGTAGCCGGGGCAACAGACTTTTTTGCGCGACTTAATCGTCAGTCTGGAATGGATTTTGCCTTTTTAGCTTCCCATCCCTCTCCTCGGAATCGTGTCGATAGATTAAACCGGCTGATTAAAGAACACCGATATCAAATGGACAAAACTAATCCCCTGCCGACAGCCTTAACTAACTTAGAAAGTCTCAATCATTAAAATTTTTGTCTCTCGCAAAAATCACTTTATTTTCTAGTTTTATTTTGGCTTAATTAAACTATCCTAAGTCCAGCTAATTTTAAACTTAATTCCTATCAACACGAGGTAAACATGAAGAACTCACAATGGATTGTCGTCGGCCTAACTGGAATTGCTACCGCAATTGGAGTTGCCTATGCAGCCGTTCAATTAAAAACAGCAGAACCCGAGATAAATACTTCAAATAATATAATATCAAATCCTACCCAATCACAACCGCTTCAACTTGAACCTTCTTCGTCTCCTAAACCAACAGCTACACCCTTACAAATACCCAACTCAGTTAATACTGCAAAACCTGATCCAATCGCCGTCACACCGCCCAAAGACGGATGCAAAATCAGCACAGCAGTTGTTGCAGATCCTAACCCGCCCTTAAATGTCCGATCCAGCCCCCAAATTGCCGACGGAAATATAATTGGCCAACTTAAAAATGGTGCATTTGTTGGTGTGACTGAAGAAAAAAATGGCTGGATTAAGATTAGTGAACCCGAAGGCTGGATTTCTAAAAACCGGACAAAAAGCACTTGTCCCGTTGTCACTCAGCAAATTAGTTTTCCGCCAAAAGGCGACTCTGCTATTGTGAAAGGTGAGATTATTGGCGGCGGCAGCCACTCTTACAAACTTAAAGCGGTGGCGGGTCAAACAATCACCGTTAAGAAATTAAATGCTGCCGGCGTTTTCCCCACTATTATTGACCCCAAAGGACAACTGTTAGCCGGCAATCCTTACACAGACGGCAACCGAACTGAGTGGACGGGGGAACTCCCGCTTGCCGGTGACTACTCCCTAGAAATGGATTCAAATTTTAAGGGATTTGTCTATGAATTTTTAGTGGAAGTGAAATAATAAGTCAATTAAACTAAATACTCCACATCCCGCAAAGATGGGATAGGCGAAATGAAACCGAGCGTTCGCTATCACTTGAAAAGTCCGCCTACGCGGACTACGTTTGTATAGCTGCGTTAGCAATTTTCAATCACTTGGGACTGTGAGGTGCTAATGGTTTCGCTCTCGCTCTACCCATCCTACTCTCAACGAAAGTATGGTTTTGGTTTGGAAATTGCGCCAAAAGCAACATCAAGAATCGCAAAATTTTCCCAATCCGTGGCATCGAAATGCCACCATTCGCTGGAGATAGGAGCAAACCCATATTTTCGCATCACATCCTCAAGCAGTTGGCTGTTTTTCCGTGCTTGTTCACTAACATCTGTACCTTGATAATTCCTGCCGGCTCGTTCTGTAAAATCATCAAAAGCAGTCGGCATTTCCAATTCTTTCCCATTGCGATCCACTAAGGTTATATCAACCGCCGCCCCGCGATTGTGACGCGAACCTCTAGCAGGATTCGCCACATAACGTGCATCTGGCAATACTTCCCACATTTGTTTTGTCACAGATAAAGGGCGATAGCAATCAAATACTTTCAATCCTAGTCCTCTTGCTTGTAAATCTTCTTGAACTCGCGATAGTTTTTGGGCAACACCGGCTCTCAAAATACATCTCGCTTCCGGATACAGCTTTCGCTTTAAGAAATTATTAGTTGTGGCATAGCGAATATCCAGCTTAATATTACGATTCACCGACTGAAGATCAACCAACCGCGCCCGATTTGGCAGTTGATAAGCAACTACGTTCTGGGAGGAGATAGAATTAGGTTCGGGAATTGAGGATGGCATGGCAGAAGCGGCTTCTTGAGAGAATGTAAAATTTTGCCATACTACCGCTAGAAATACGAGCAGCATGACCGTCAAAAAATTTCTCGGACGACTTATCTTCATGAACTTAAACTTTGGTGACAACTGAATTATTCCGCTTAATTGGCGTAAGATCAGGCTGGCAAAATTAATTATATTTGGGAAAAAATGTGGTAATCATAAATCCGGACTAAAATCGATGCGTCCTCAGCATCTGTCACTAATAATGAAAAATAGGATGATTTTACTATGAAAGACAATAGACGGCAGAAAATTTCATTTCAAGCTTCCTGGCTGAAGAATGCCGGCTTGGCGTGTTTCACCGGCTTACTGGCTGTTGCCTGCACAGCTCAAACTGACTCACCATTACCTTTACCGTCTGCACCACCAACACAGACACCCCCCCAGACATCTAACCAGCCGGCTCAAACAACACCTGTAAAAGCTGCTCCTGCCAATGTACCACCGGCAGCTCGTCCACTCCAAGCCTCAAACCCATCTTGCAAAATCTCTTTTGCCAAAATTAACGATCCCAACCCCCCCACGAATATCCGATCTACTCCGGAAGTGAAACCAAACAACATTGTGGGGCAAGTTGAAAACGGTAAACTTGTGCGTGTTTTAAGTGAGAAAAACGGCTGGTTTCAAATTGAGGAACCGGCCAAAGGTTGGATTTCCAAAACTGTTACAGAAACCGAATGTAGCCAAAAGCAACAGCCAATTACCTTTCCTCCCAATGGCAATTCAACGATAATTTCAGGTCGCTTTATTGGCCCCGGCACCCATAAATACACGCTCAAAGCGAATCAAGGTCAAACCCTCACTGTCACCAGTCTTAAAGGTTCTTTTCCAGCCATTTTTGGCCCCAATGATAAGTATCTCGGTGGCGATCCCAATGCTGCGAATAATTCTCCTTGGACAGGGAAATTGCCGGCTACCGGCGAGTATGGCATTGTCATAGAATCAAACTTCAAAGGAGGCGACTATCAGTTTTCAGTGCAATTAAAGTAGAGACGTTGATGGGTGGGAGACAGTTCACCCACCCAACTCAATCTCAAATACCCAGCCGTTGGTAAACTTGGTCAAGGTGTCGCAATTGGTGCTGCGGATCGAAACAAACTTCGATTTCTTCTGGCGACAGTTGGGCCGTTACCCGCGCATCTTTGGCGATTAAATCGTGGAAATTCCCATCAGGTTGATTCCAAGCTTGATGAGCACACGACTGCACAATCGCATAAGCTTCTTCGCGACTTAACCCCTTTTCTACCAAGGTAAGCATCACCCGCTGGCTGAAAACTACGCCCCCGTAAAGATTCATGTTCCGTTCCATGTTTTGGGGGTAGACGAGCAGGTGTTTCACCAAATCGGTGATTTCCGCCAGCATAAAATGCGTTAAAGTGCAACTATCCGGGAAAATCATCCGCTCAACGGAACTGTGCGAGATGTCTCGCTCGTGCCAGAGGGCAACGTTTTCCAAGGCAGCAACGGCATGACCCCGCACAATTCTCGCCATGCCGGTTAACCGTTCCGAGCGAATCGGGTTACGCTTGTGGGGCATTGCGGAAGAACCTTTTTGCCCTTTCGAGAAAAATTCTTCAACTTCTAGAACATCTGTGCGCTGCAAGTTGCGGATCTCCACAGCAAATCGCTCGATGGACGCCGCCAGGAGTGCCAGATGTTGCGCGTAATTCGCATGGCGATCGCGTGATATCACCTGAGTTGAGGCGGTATCGGGTTCGAGTCCGAGTTTCTGACAAGCGAGCGCTTCCACACGCGGGTCAATATTGGCGTAGGTGCCAACCGCGCCGGAAATCTTGCCGGTGGCGATTTCTTGACGAAGATTGCACAGGCGTTCCCGGTGCCGCAATACTTCCGCTAACCAGCCGGCGAGTTTAAAGCCAAAGGTGATCGGTTCGGCGTGAATGCCGTGAGAGCGACCGATCATAACTGTGTGCCGGTGTTGCTGAGCCTGATAGCGAATCGCCTGAATTAAATCCTCCAGGCGCTCCATCAGCACATCCAAACTCGCCACCAGTTGCAGTGCTAAAGCTGTATCCAGCACATCCGAACTCGTCAGCCCCAAGTGAATGTAGCGACCGGCTTCCCCTACATACTCGTTGACATTTGTCAAGAATGCGATCATGTCGTGGCGAACTTCAGCCTCAATTTCTAGCACCCGCTTCGGGTCAAAATTCGCCTTTGCCTTAATTTCCTCAACCGCCTCAGATGGGATATAACCCAATTCAGCCTGAGCTTCACAGACTGCGATTTCTACTTGGAGCCAGGTCTTCAGCTTATAAGTATCTGTCCACAGTTCGCCCATTTCGGGCAGAGTATACCGCTCGATCACAGTCGGCCACAAACTACAACTGTCCCATTGTACAACCGCTCGGCATCAGCATCTTAAGCGATTGGGCAGATTGCAGAGCCGGCAACCCCGCTTCTTTTGAATATTTCGTTTGTTTCGGATATTTCGTTTAATGCAAAAAGAGTGTTACATTTGTAGTTAGTAGTTAACGTCAACATCCATTTCTTTCTAAGGAATGGAAATAAAAGTAAAATGCCCAAACAAAGAGCGCAACTTGAGTCAGTTGTCGTGCAACAACAAGATGCCGAATCAATTCGGCAATTAGAACAGTTACTTAGTCAAGAAACTTCTCAAGCAAAATTAGTGGGAAGCGATGGAGAAGAAGTTTTAATTCCTGAGCCGGTTTACCGAATTTTGCATGATATTGTTCACATGATGGCATCAGGTCAAGCTATACACTTGATTCCCCAAAATCACGCAATAAGCACGCAGGAAGCGGCTGATGTTTTGAATGTATCACGCCCCTATTTGGTCAAGTTATTAGAGGAAGGAGAAATTCCTCATACTAAAGTGGGAAAGCACCGGCGCATTCGTTTTGAAGATTTAATGGCTTACAAAGAACAGCGAGACATTAAGCGCAGTCAACTTTTGGATAAGCTCATCGAGATGACTGAGGATGCAGATTTATACGAGTACGGCGAGTAATTTAACCGATTGAATGGATAACGTTGGTGCTGTTTTAGATGCTTGCGTTCTCTTTCCTATGTATCTGCGCGACACCTTACTTTCCACCGCCGAGGCTGGTCTGTATTTGCCATATTGGTCGCAGAAAATTCTGGATGAGGCAGTGGGCAATATTGTTAGTACGGGGAAAATGCCGGCTGAGAAAACTATGAAGCTTGAGGAGATAATAAAAAAAGCCTTTCCTGAAGCAATGGTTGAAGTACCCGTAGGTCTAGCAGACGTGATGGCCAATCACCCGAAAGACCGTCACGTTCTGGCTGCGGCTGTAGCTGCTAAGGCGGATGTGATTGTTACCGATAATCTCAAGGACTTCCCACCAGAAGCTTTGGCTCCTTGGAACATAAAAGTGCAGTCGCCAGATGACTTCCTGAGTGACTTATTTGATCAGTACCCAGACGAGGTAGCTCAAGTAATACAGCGACAAGTTAATAAGTATAAAAAAACCAAAAAGGATGTGCTGTAATTACTTGATTTTTATGTTAAAAACAACGTGATCTCAACATTTGCTAGTCATCTATTGTTTTATCAATACAGTGAGGAGGTTGTAAAAACGGTCAAAAAAGCATTAAATAAGTGCGGAAGGTCGGCACCAGAGGGAGGCCAATTTCTTGAGGGAGAGAAGTATCGCCTCTGGCAGCAAGGACAAACTCTTACAATTACTGCTAAAGATAGTCGAGGGGAAATCTTGCGAGTTCAAGATAGTGAAATTATGGGGGAACTTTCACCGGCAGATGTCAAAGCCTTCCAAAAGTTTGCTTTAATTTTAGACTAAAGGTTGAAAACAGCGGGCATATATCTATCAAGTTTATAGATTACTTTTTAATCCATTCTGCAATATCATTAATAACCGGCTCCGCTACATAGCCGGCACTTTAATATTCAGCCGGCACACTCTTACCCATTCCTTCAAGGTGACCCTTAGGGCTATAAGGTTTCTGGCTATTTGTTAAGATTATATAAGCTTTCTAAAAATCCATAAAAATGCTAACAAAGCCAGAAACCAGGTTAATACACTCACGGACAAATCTGAATTTTCTCAGATTTTTTGCGGTTTTGCCTAGCTGAAAATCAACTTTGTTAGTTAATTTAGTCATGGTCTTTGGGTCTTTGAGAAAACCCAATTAATTGCCTTTAATTCTATTTTCGCTCTTTTTCCTAACTCTAGCCATCCTGCTATTAAGTGAGTTAATAGAGCGGGCACTTAAAGCAGCACTCGTTCGCTATACCGGCTTAGCCAACGATCCCTTGTGTATTGCCGGCAGGTAAACGTCTCCCTTCGCCCCCCTCGAACAAAACAAAAGCGCAATGCCAGGCGGAACCAGCCCGTGATTTTATAGGCGATAATCAAGTCAAGGCAAGCAATAGCGGTTGAGAGATGCCACAGCCGCAAACCGCTGAGAGGAATACCAAAGGCAATATGTTGAGAGGAACTCGTCCCCAGATTCGGCACTACACAGTCGCCGGCTTGAGTGTTGCTAGCGCTACGCTCTTAACCCAGCTGCTATTGCCGCTAATCCAACCCAATATTGTCACCCTGTTTCTTGCTGCCGTGGCTTTTAGTGTCTGGTACGGCGGCTTTGAGGCAGGACTTCTGGCGACTCTTTTATCAACTTTAGCCATCGCTTACTTTTTTATCTCGCCAAACTATTCCCTGATCATTACTTGGGAAGTCATGCTGCGGCTAGGCATCTTCTGGCTAGTGGCACTACTGATCTGCTCGCTTAGTGCCGAACTGCGAACCGCAAGGCAGCGAGCTGAAGAGAATCTAACTAAACTAAAAGCAAGCGAAGAACAGCACCGTCGGATTGTCGAAACAGCCAACGAAGCTATTTGGTTAGTTAACGCAGAGTGGCGCACAGAATACGTCAACCAGCGCATGGCAGAGATGTTTGGTTACAGCATTGAAGAAATGCTGGGGCGATCCATTTTCGACTTTATGGATACTTCCGCTCGCCTGGAAGCTCAGCAGCAAATTGATCGCCGGCAGGAAGGCATTAAAGAGCAATTTGACTTTCGTTACCGCCGCAAAGATGGTTCGGATCTTTGGGCATTCGTTTCTGCTAACCCAATTTTAGATAAACGCGGCAATTTTACCGGCAGACTCGCCATGCTTGTGGATGTCACAGAGCGCAAGCAGGCAGAGAAGGAACTGCAAGAATCTGAGAAACGCTACCGTGCTTTTGTTGAGCAAAGTTCAGAAGGAATTTGGTGTTTTGAACTCGAACAGCCGATTTCAATCGAGTCTTCGGAAGATGAGCAAATACAACTTTTTTACCAATATGGATATCTGGCCGAGTGCAACGATATCATGGCACAGATGTATGGGTTTTCTGTAGCTCAAGACATTATCGGCTTAAAACTCAACGACTTTCTCCCTCGTTCAGACGACCATAATATCGAGTATTTGCGTGCCTTTATTCGTTCAGGCTATCGGCTTATCGATGCCGAATCCCATGAAGTGGACAGCAACGGCAACCCGAAACACTTCTTGAACAATCTTGTGGGAACGGTAGAAAATTGCTTTCTAGTAAGAGCTTGGGGAACTCAACGCGACATCACAGAGCGTAAGCGATTAGTAGAAGCGCTGCAAGAAAGTGAAAACCGATTTCAAATCATGGCAGATACCGCGCCGGTTTTGATTTGGATGTCAGGTCTTGACACGCATTGTTATTACTTCAATAAAGTCTGGCTAGAGTTCACCGGCAGGACAATGGAGGAAGAAATGGGCAACGGCTGGGCTGAGGGTGTCCATCCTGACGATTTCCAACGCTGTCTCGATACCTATATGACAGCATTTGATGCTCGTCAAAAATTCCAAATGGAATACCGGCTCAAGCGTTTTGATGGAGAATACCGCTGGGTTTGGGATACCGGCATTCCACGCTTTACACCAGACGGCAACTTCCTCGGTTATATCGGCTCGTGTGTAGATATTACTGAGCGCAATCAAGCTGAAGATGCCTTAAGAGAAAGCGAAGAACAAATCCGCTTAATCGCCGACTCTCTACCAACGCTCATTGCCTACATTGATTCACAAGAGCGCTATCTCTTCAACAATAAAACTTATGAAACCTGGTTCAGTAACGAACTCACAGAAATTACTGGAAAGTCAGTTAGGGAGGTTTTAGGTGAGGCAGCTTATAGCGAAGTTCGCTCTTACATCGAATTAGCATTATTAGGTCAAACTGTCAATTATGAAACCGCGATTCCCTATAAAAATTGGCAGCGTTATGTGCAAGTTAATTACATTCCTCATTTCGGAGAGCGAGGAGAAGTCAAAGGATTTGTTGCCTTAGTCAGCGATCTCAGCGAACGCCGGCAAACCGAAGAAAAAATTCTTAACTTGAACAAAGAGCTACAGCGCCGTGTTACAGAGTTAGAAACTTTACTGAAGGTAATTCCAATTGGAATAGGGATGGCGGAAGATGCTCAATGTCAGCGGCTCAAAGTTAATCCCTATTTGGCAAAATGGTTGAGAATTTCCCACGAGACTGACTCTCTCAGCGATCTTGCGGAACAGGAATTTAGGAAACTCAAAGTCTACAAATTTGAAATAGAACAGGCTCCAGAGGAATTACCTATGCAGTATTGTGCTGCTAATGGGGTCGAAGTTCTCGATGAAGAAATTGAGGTTTTACAGGAAAATGGGAAACCCATCAAGCTGTTGGTATCTGCTGCTCCGCTGTTTGACGAAGAGGGCAACAGCAGAGGGTGCGTAGCTGCATTTTCTGATATCACGGAGCGTAAGCGAAATGAAGAGGAATTGCGAACCTTAATTAAAGATTTATCTGACATTAAATTTGCCTTAGATCAAGCAGCACTTGTGGCAGTCACTGACTCTAAGGGCGTGATCAGTTATGTTAACGATAAATTTTGTGAGATTTCCCAGTATTCCCCAGAAGAATTAATCGGAAAAACCCATCGTCTGGTGAATTCGGGTTATCATCCCAAAGAATTTTTTCAGCAGCTTTGGTCAACGATTTCTAGCGGCAATGTTTGGCAAGGAGAAATTAAAAATAAAGCGAAAGATGGGACGTATTACTGGGTCAATACCACGATTGTGCCGTTTCTGAGCGATCAAGGTAAGCCGTTCCAGTATTTAGCAATCCGATTTGACATCAGCCAGCGCAAGCGGGTGGAGGAAGCGCAAAACTTTCTCGCTGGCGCAAGCACTGTCCTGGCTTCTTCCCTCGACTACTCCACAACCCTGGCCAGCGTGGCGCAACTGGCAGTTCCCCACATGGCAGACTGGTGTAGTGTCCATGTCCTGAAGGAGAACGGTTCGATTGAGCCGCTGGCAGTTGCCCATGCTAGTCCAGCCAAGTTACAGTGGGCGAACGAATTACGCGATCAGTATCCAATTGATCCCAACGAAGAGGGTGGTGTGGCGCAGGTGCTACGCACCGGCAAGTCAGAATTATACCCAGAAATTCCAGACAATTTGTTAGTCGCATCCGCTCGCAGCCCAGAACACCTGGAAATCTTGCGGCAAGTCGGCTTTGCGTCGGTGATGATCGTGCCAATGGTGGCTCGCGATAAGACGCTAGGCACAATCTCTTTTATAGCGGCTGAGTCAGGCCGGCGCTATACTCCAGCTGACTTGATCTTTGCTGAGGATCTTGCCTACCGCGCCGCCTTAGCTGTGGATAACGCAAAGCTCTACTCCAGTGCGGTTGAGCATCGCACTCAGGCTGAACTGGCGAACCGGGTTAAGGATGAGTTTCTGGCAACGCTGTCCCACGAACTGCGGACGCCGCTAACTTCTATTCTGGGGTGGGCGAAGTTGTTGCGGACGCGAACATTTGACCAAACAACCACAGAACGAGCGCTGGAGACCATTGAGCGCAACGCCAAGTCTCAATCGCAACTGATTGAGGATCTGCTGGATGTTTCCCGAATTATTACCGGCCAACTACGCCTAAATGTTCGTCAAGTTGCACTGCATACGGTGGTTGAGGCGGCACTTGATGCGGTGCGTCCAGCGGCTGAGGCTAAGTCAATTCGACTACAGCCGGTGCTCGATCCCTCTGCAGGGCCGGTTGCCGGTGATTCGGAACGTTTGCAGCAAGTGATCTGGAATTTGCTTTCTAATGCGATCAAGTTCACGCCAAAGGAAGGATTGGTTCAGATATTCCTAGAACGTATTAATTCTCACATTGAAATTACAATCAGCGACACCGGCATGGGCATCAAGGCGGAGTTTCTGCCATTCGTCTTTGAACGTTTCAGTCAAGCTGATGCCTCTAGTTCAAGGGCTTACGGGGGACTCGGTTTAGGGCTGGCGATTGTACGTCATTTGGTGGAATTACACGGCGGGACGGTATCTGTCACCAGTCCGGGTGAGGAACAGGGTTCAACGTTTACGGTGAAACTGCCGCTGATGATTATTCACAAAAAGTTATCTCCCTCACAGCGGTTTCACCCCACCACTGGCGGGGAAACTTTGTTTGACTCATCTCAGGTGCTTGCCGGCTTGCAAGTATTGGTGGTGGATGATGCGACAGATGCCCGTGAGTTGATCAAAATGATTTTAGAAGAATACGGGGCAAAAGTGACGGCGGTACAATCTGCGGCTGAGGGGCTGTTAACCCTTCAACAGATGAAGCCAGATGTGTTAGTGAGTGATATTGAGATGCCTGGTGAGGATGGTTACACGTTCATTCATCAGGTGCGGGGGTTGGAAGCTTCGCAAGGAGGGCGCATTCCGGCAGCAGCACTGACAGCCTATGCGCGGGTGGAAGACCGGCAGCGGGCTTTGTGGGCCGGCTTTCAGATGCACGTCACCAAGCCGGTTGAGCCGGCTGAGTTGGTAGCAGTTGTAGCTAATCTGGCCGGTAGAACTCGAAATGCTTAATCGAACGCTCTCTGAAGTGCCACAGCTCAATTCAATGTCTCGTAGCCGATTCCTAAATCCCCACGGATTCACAACCCCCAGATATGCCGGCAACCGAGAACTTTCCTAGGTTTCCACTTCTGGCCACAGCCGTTCAAGTTGATACCGCCAAGCGGCTAGCACGGCGTCTCGCGCCTCGGCGCTTTGTTCCATGTCGCCCATCAGTCCTTCTTCGTAAAACCGATCTAACGTCTGAAGAGTTGCTTGCAGAGATTGTCCCTGAAGCTTTGCAGCTAATACAATCTGACGAATTCCGCTTTCTCGCAACTCGTTAAAGCTGTCGGTGACTCCCCGCTCGCGCAACAACACCAGACGCTGAACCGCAGCGGAAAAGTCGGCGGGAGACAGGCTTTGCCGGCTGTGCTGGAACACGCCCCACAAAACGTTTTCGTGGAGGGCATAGCGAGTTTCTTGGGTGGTGTCAAAGTTAGCTTCTAGTAACTGCTGGAGAAACGGTTGGGCTTCTTGAAACGGGAGGATCGGTACTAAAACCCGCAGCCAAGAGTGGTCATCCGACAGAAGAACCAAAAGACGGAACTTGTCGGTGTCAATTTGCCACGATGTCGGTGTTGGCATCTCAACGGCTTGAGGGAACTGTTGCTTCAGGATATCGGTAATTTCTTCAGGAGTCATATCGATTTTAGATTATAGATTTTAGATTCTAGAGGGGCGCTAGCTATAGGCACATCAGCTGATTGGCTGAAAGTTTAACTTTAAAAAAATAAACCCCCGACGGATGCCGGGGGAGAAGCAATGATTAAATTTGAAATTCAACCCAATATCAAGCCTGTAAAATTAACCGAGCCATTCAAGAACGGCTTCGTCCTTGGTATTGGTATGGCGGCTGGGGGTTTCGCGGTTGAACTTCATGTGGATCGAGCGGGTTTGCTCGCCATCTGAGGCGACTGCCATAATCGGGTAATCGATCAGGCCATCTTGGAAGGACATCTGGAAGCGGAAGGTGCCATCAGGATTGAGCTTAATCGGACGTCCGCCGATGGTAACGGTGGCATCGGGTTCGGTTGCGCCGTAAACAATCAGCTCAGCATCGGCAATCAGCCAGAATTGGCGAGGGCGATTGGGTGGGGCGGAAGCGGAGAAACCGGCACCGGACATTGTCATCCCGACACCGGACATGGTTAGACCAGATGCGGTCGGAACGGCCCACATTCCAACGCCAGAAGGGAAGACGTAAGAACTAATGGCAGAGAGCGGGATTTGCTGCACGGAGCCGGCAACGTGCTGCATGGAACCGAAAATCGAGCCGTCAACTCTTGCTGCTTCGGCGGTTTGAGCCATGCCGAAGATTTGGTCGTAGATAGGGTTTCCGTAGACAGGTTCCACGCGCTTGCTGGGAGGAACCAGTTCCACGAAGGTTTTACCGCGCAAGTCTTCTTCCCAAGCGACGGAGATGAATTCATCTTCAATCCAGTCGGAGGGATAAACCGGCGGAACGTGTACCTGCGCGGAACGAGCCAGAACCAACCACCGACCATCGGCGCAGCGATAGCCGATATCAACGACATAGTCGCGATCGCTGACTGGGATGGGCAAGTACCACTCGCGGGCCAGCTCATCTGAGGGATATTCTTGAATGCTGTGGGGGCTTTGGTATTCAATATTAACGTCGGTGACGTCGTAGATCCGCAGCGCTAGTTGCTGACCCCCTTGCCGGCGCAGGTCTTCTTTGTGGTCGTTGGGAATATCCCAGTAGGTGTAAGCCCATTGTGGATCGCGGGGCATGAGGACGATGCGGCTTTCTCCGTAGCCGGCCGGCAGATCCGCCAGTCCTTCATCCACAGATGACAGTTCACCACCTAAGCGATCTTCTTGACCGAGTTCAAATTTTGCTGCTTCCACTTCTTCTTGCGGCTCCAGTGTGCGAGATGGGCTATTAGAAATTTTGGTGCGTTGAATTTCTTGAATTGAAGCCAGCAGTTGCGATTTCCGCATGCGGCTATAGCGAGAGATGCCAAATTCGCTAGCAACTTTGCGAAGTTGCCGCAAGGTCATCTCTTCTAAAGGTGGGCGTTCTTTTGCCATGAATGGGTCTCCGATAGGTTAGACGGCAGGTAGGTCGCTCCTGACTTACGAACACGTTTGGTGGGATCACATTTCCCACAGGTGAGCGCTGAAACCTTCTAAGCCTTGTCTGGTGATGGCTTGGCGATCCCTCGTGCGTGGGTTGGACAGATGGGCTGTAACTCATCCGTGTGCCTGTGAAAGTGAATTTGTCTGGTGAATCCACATTTAGCTTGGCTTTTGGCAGCCGGTGGTTCTGAGCGCGACAGACTCTGCTTGATTGCCCTTTGAGTTAAGTGTGATTGAGTCAGTCAACGTCAACCCGACACGCCGGCATTGCTCTGCCAAACTCTTTGGGCTATTTTCTTTATCCTTCGCGTCCTCGCTTTGCGAGTTGAGTTTGGCAGAGGCTACAGCCACACCACTGTCTGTAGTTCCAAACCTATGTCCGTGATCAACGCTAAAAAATAGCATTTCTTTGGGATCGCGGGGATCGCTTTGTTCACTTATATGTTGCAGAAAAGTCCCAGTCTGGTCAAGGGGCTACGCGCCTGTTTATAAGCACATTTACGGATTTACAAGAAAAATGGGGATCGCTTTGTCATGAAACGATGACAATTTGAAAATTCAAGGGCCAACCGTCAGGCTTTATGTCAAGATTTCATGACAAAGCGAGTCCAAAAAGCTTCAGCAGCATGAAAAATGCCTAACAAAAAAGAGAAGCGTGAAAAGCCGGCAGATCCCTCTGCACCCTCTTCACGCTTCTGTTTTCTCTAATCCCTATTCCCTAGCTATTTGACAACCCAATCTTGGATACGCCACTGGCCATCTTTGCGAACCAAAGTATACTGAACCCCAAACTTGTCATCGCGTGAGTCTGTCTGCTTGCCACCCTCAAACGACTTAGCAGCTTCACTAACTTCAGCATCAACTTTGGCTAGATTGGGATCGTTCTTATCCATTTGCACCGATTGAACATTGAGACTTTGTTGGTACTCGTTGTAGGCGTTCATTTCTTTGGCTTCTTTCGCCCATCGCTGCCATTTTGATAAAGCCGGCCCAGTCAAAATTTGCTCTAACTGCTCGACTTTATGTTCTGGCCCTAAAGCCTCTGCTTTCGTGGTGAACCATTTTTGAATCACTTGCTCGGCAAGGGAATCGGAAAGTGGGCCGGTGGTGGCGAGTGGGTTGCTATCGGGGTCGGGAATTGGCACCGGAGGCTGACGTAGCTCCAAGAAGGGTTGCTCTCCTTCGAGTGCAGGACCGGACAAACGACTCAATTGATCACCGATCCAACCCAAGGTTCTAGCACTGAGAAATCCAAGGACGAGCAGAGCGATCAGTGTGAGCAATGCCAGTCCAATCAACCGCTCTACTTTAACAGAGCGCAGAAGCTTTCCAGAGGAACGCTGCCAACCTCTCAGAGGTCGGTTGCCTCGCCGTTCTTCGGTTTCTGCTGCCGGTCGTGCTACAGTCGCCACCGGCACCCGTGCTTTTTCATCAGGCCGAAGCCGTCCCTGCCGGCGTTCCGAATTGGACTCAGTGGGGGGAAGTGTTGCAGCCGGTTCGCTCTGTAGGGGTTCGCCTGAGTTTGCCCCAGAGCCATTTAAGGCAGGTGAAGGACTGCGTTGTGCTTCACCCAGGGGAGGCGGTGGAGCCGGCTCAGCACTGCCGCTAAGGGCACTCGACACCGTTGTCGGGCCGGTTGAGGCTGAAGACAAGGTTGCCATAGTAGTCCGCGAGGCAATTGCCGCCACCGGCTCCCATTGCGTCAGCGGTTTAGTCTCCACCTTCTTAGGCGTGGGACTTAGCTGAGTTGTCACAGGAAACCATTCATTGCTGGCTTCTTCTTCCTCAGCCGGCAAAGATTCTAAATAGGCTTGAACCCGCTCATCGGCAAAATAATCTTTCAGGAATGCTTGTTGATTCGCCAAGTCTCGGAAGTGGGGAAACACTTCTTCTTGCAACCAGCGCTCTCCATACAAACAAAGACCGGGCAACAAGTCTGGAGCATTCTGAGACTGTTTGCGAATAAAATCCAGGGTTTCGTACTCTTGACTGAGTTCTAAAGCTTGAGACGCTTCTTCAGTTTGCCCCAGCAGCAGCGCACAAATCGCTTGTTCTAAATGGACATCCTGACGCTTGCCCAACCGCATCAGCATCAGCTTCGCCTGACGGATCAAAATCGGCTGCCTTTGGGCAAATCCCCGGGCGATCAGGGCGTATACTGCCAGGTAAGTCGCCACAGCAGAAGGCCGCCTTGCCTCTACTTCAAATAAACTTTGCTGTTCGGCTACGGTTAAATAAGAGCGCAATTGTTGAACAAAACGCAAGAAGTCATCGACACTCAAGCCCGACTCATCGGTGCCGTTGCCGTCTATCCCGCCTCGCTCTTGCAGCATATCTCGCAATAGATGCAAGCCTCTGCGCCGCTCAACAACATATTCGTCGCTCAGCTCTAGCAATTCCATAATCCGGTAGGGACGGAGCTTGTAGAGGTCAGCTTGCATTTCCCCCCGTACGTTCGGAAATAAACCTTCTTTTAAAAGTAGTTCTTGGCCGGTTTCGAGGGAGACGGCTGCGTTTTCGTACTGACCCTGCTGCCATTGTTCCCGACCGAGTTCTAAGCAAGCCAGTGATACCGTTAATATGATGTCTGGCCCAACGAGCTGGGGTTCTCCAAATCGGCCTACCTTTAAGCCAAAGCGGCCACTACTGAGGGAGGGTTGACTGAGCTTGAGAACCAGTTCATATTCCCCGAGTTCTTGCAGGATCAGCAAGGCACCCACAAATTGCTTATCTTCAATCTCAATGCTAGGGGTATGAAGATCGGCTTGGCTGTGTGGGGAGTCTCCCCCTGCTGCCGGTGGTTCACCCAAGCCTTTAGAATCTAAATCATAGGTTTTGGCCAGAAAGCTCGCATCGTAAGCTTGACGCTGGTCTGGCTCACTGAGTATGGCATAAGCTTCGTCGATAAGTTGCTTACGAGCCAAGATCGCCACTTCAGAATACTCCCGTCGCGGTAGCTGTAGGGAGCGATCACGATGAGCCTGTTGCAACTGTTCAGCGGTTGCCTGAATCG
Source organism: Microcoleus vaginatus WJT46-NPBG5 (assembly GCA_019359355.1). Taxonomy (GTDB): domain Bacteria; phylum Cyanobacteriota; class Cyanobacteriia; order Cyanobacteriales; family Oscillatoriaceae; genus FACHB-68. The sequence continues at coordinate 28,341 of JAHHHM010000006.1, forward strand.
GTAAGCCGAGAATCCGGTAATAGTCGAGTGGGATTCGCACAGTCCTCTTCCCCAGCAGTGAGCCACTAAATTGATCTATATTATCGAGGCGTTAATCATTAAAATAGCTGAGTTCCCATAATTTTTTGGAGATGGTGTCAGCGGTTTAGTCTCCAGATAAGTACAAGATGCCTTTCCCTCCAAGATAATATAAGTTTTGACAATTTAGTAGATTGGCGGGGTCAATTCGCTTATCCGTAGTCTAAACTACAACTTGCCTCTGAAAAATCGCCAGAGTTTGATTGTTGGCCCATGACGTGACCCATAACTCACCGCAACGGCGGCTAGCGCACAGAAGGCGGGAATTTTTAAGCGGTTACCAGGTAAGCAGAGGGATGGATAGGGAAATTTGTCTCAATTCCGTGTGTTCAAATTCAGCTTGAGTGCTGGAATTAAGGCTATTTTGACAAAACCAGTTTTGAGTATAGTTGCCAGGGGACAAACAATCAATGATTCAGGAACGGACTTTACCGGCATTTGATACAAGTTCAGTACAAATCACCAAAGAAGAAGGTTTGGTGCTGTACGAAGACATGATTCTGGGGCGTTTTTTTGAAGATAAATGCGCCGAAATGTATTACCGGGGCAAAATGTTTGGGTTTGTCCACCTCTACAATGGCCAAGAGGCTGTTTCTAGCGGCATCATCAAGGCAATGCGCCGTGATGAAGATTATGTCAGCAGCACCTATCGTGATCATGTCCACGCCCTAAGTGCTGGGGTGCCGGCAGCAGAGGTGATGGCGGAGTTGTTTGGCAAGGCGACGGGTTGCAGCAAGGGACGGGGTGGTTCCATGCATATGTTCTCTGCCGAACACCGGCTGCTGGGAGGCTACGCGTTTGTGGCGGAGGGAATCCCTGTCGCGACTGGCGTAGCGTTGCAAACCAAGTACCGACGTGAGGCGATGGGTGATGCCAATGCCGATCAGGTAACGGCTTGCTTCTTTGGGGATGGTGCCTGCAATAACGGTCAATTTTTCGAGTGCCTAAATATGGCGGCACTGTGGAAACTGCCGATTTTATTTGTGGTGGAAAATAATAAGTGGGCGATTGGGATGTCTCACGAACGGGCAACTTCTGAACCAGAGATTTACAAGAAAGGTGCTGCGTTTGGGATGCCGGGGATTGAGGTAGACGGCATGGATGTGCTGGCAGTCTATTCAACGGCTAAAGAGGCGGTAGCCCGTGCCCGTGCCGGTGAGGGTCCAACTTTGATTGAGGCGCTGACTTATCGTTTCCGGGGTCACTCTCTCGCCGATCCGGATGAATTGCGCTCGAAGGAAGAAAAAGAATTTTGGTTTCCCCGCGATCCGATCAAACGGTTAGCGGCTTACCTAACTGAGCAAAATCTGGCAACCCAGGACGAACTCAAGGCAATTGAGAAGAAAATTCAAGGGGTTGTGGATGAATCGGTGAAGTTTGCAGAGGAAAGTCCGGAACCTGATCCGAGCGAGCTTTACCGCTTTATTTTTGCTGAGGATGAGTAAGTAATTCAGCAGAGGTAAACCAAAGTAAATCGCTTTGCCGGCTCACCCATACAGTTTGTTGAAAAAAATAGAGGCAATTCGTAAATTGCCTCTATTTTTCTGTTAATTTATCAACAAAATCACTGACTTCTAACTCTCTTCTTCCGCCTCTAACCAACAGCCATCAATTGGCATGAAAGAGTTAATTAATTCTCTGCTTGAGTGCGTGGGGTTGGTTCTTCCTTTTTCTCACCATCTGGATTTCTTCCTTTTAAGAGTTTTTCTACCCGCGCCTTTACTTGAGCGTGTCGCGTCACTCCCTCGTAGGCATATCGGTTATAGCCATTGCGCTGAATAAGAGTTGCTAGATAATTAATCCGCTCTTTTGTACCGGGGTGCGTGGACAAGAAACTTAGGAAATCGCTGTCGTCTCCCTTTTCTTCTTTGAGCGTAACCATCAAATTGTATAAGCCATCAGACGCGTAGCCGGCTGCAACTAAAAGTCTAGTTCCGAGAATATCAGCCTGACGCTCTTGATCGCGGCTGTAGTCGAGCATAAGCAGATCCGTCAGTGGGCCGCCTAAGGGGATAAACTGGGTGACGTTGGCGAGTAAGGTTCCCTCTGTGACGCGTTGAAATCCATGAGAGAGGATGGTATGGGCTAATTCATGAGTCAGCAAGCCGGCTAATTCTGCTTCAGAGTTGGTGTTTAAAATGACGCCGGCATTAACAAAAACCTTACCGCCTGGTAGAGCAAAAGCATTCAGGTCTTTGTCTTTAACAACATAAAATTCATAGTTAAAATCCCGACCGCTTAAATTAGCCAGTTTTTGGCCCAGGTCATTAATATAACTAACAACAACTTCGTCTTCAACTAACTCTAAATCGCGTTTCGCTGAGCCGGCAATTCGCTCTCCTAAAGCTGATTCACCTTCCATGAGTAAAGCAGTTGTCTGAACAGCAGAAAAAGCGCTAAGCGGGTTGCCGGTGACTGCGAAGCTAATTGCGCCCAGCAATCCATTCGCGATTGCATTGCCGGTTAATTTCTCTCGCAAATCTGAGCGAAAGCGTTTCAAGTTTGTTTCTGCAAGTTCGGTAAACTCAGATACTTGCGGATGATCAGGGTTAAGTAGGGCAAACTGACGCGCTGCAACGGATGCTTCTAACCACTTTCCGCTATCTGCAAGGGCGCTAATTCTGCCTTTGAGCAGATCGGGATGATCGGGATAGAGTGTATTTGCTCGTTCTAAAACTGCGAGGGATTCTTTTGCATCGCCGTACTCTTTGAGGGCTTGAGCGTAAAGTAAATGTCCTGGGATGAATTCGGGAGATTGCTCAACTAAAAGCTTCAGGGGAACTAAAATTCGGGTTGCTAGCTTCTGCTGGATGCCGGTTTGGGCTTCGCGCCAATAAACTCTGCCGGCGGGTGAGAGTAACTCTGGATCAGTAATTGCTTCGGGGCGTTTTTCACTGCCGAGTTCCTGCAATTCTTCAGGCAAAGGACGTTTTGCTGTCCGGTAGAGGTTTTCTGCTGCTGGGATATCTCCTGCGAGGTAAAGCCTGTCGGCTTCTGCAAGAATTTGCAACCGGCTGCTTTTTTCGTCAGATTCTGCTGTGTCTGCCGGTTCTGGAGTGCCGGCTGCTTCGGGTGTTTCTTGAGTTTCTGGAGTGCCGACTGGTTCGGGTGCTTCCTGTATTTGAGCGATTTTCTTGGGAATGCCTGTCGTTGCCGGTTCAGGGACGCTATAAGCTTGATTTTCGGTGACTGAAGGTTGTGCCACAGCCGCAGATGGCAACAAGACAAGGCTAAGGGAAATTAGCAGAGAATTCCAGACTGGTTTCATAACAGCGACCCGATCTGTGTTTCTAACTAATCTACTCAAATTTTCTAACTTGTGTGTCTGTGCCGGCTTTGAATTCAGGTAGCGCCTGAGCATGATGATTCGCGCTAAGTTAGCTGAATTGCACTAGAGGTAGCAACTGGCAACTTCTCCCACTTTTTTTCAAGAAAAATTTTTATGCCGGCATCCCCTCTCGTTCCGGACAATCCTAAAGTGAAACCTTCATAATAGAACTGGTGCCCGCCCCTCACTCATCGGGTGCGGCAGCCTCAAAACATCTTAAAACTCAAAGGATAAATATCATGAAACTCATTGGTTGCCTACTCACCAGTATTCGCAAATGCTTAGGCTTGCTATTCATCTTATGGGGAAGCATTCCCACGTTACTGATCCCTGGAATTGGGCTATTTCTCGGTCTGCCCTTCCTACTCATCGGTGGCATCTTGCTCGCTTGTTGAAACGAAAGGATTGCGGCAAGTGCTGAGCTAACTGTAATCCCCTAAAAACGATTTGAGCCTAACCAAGGGCGGTTAGGCTCGAAAGAAAATCAGAGACAGATTGTTCAAAAATTAAACCAAAGAAGACGGAACGTTACGAGTGAAAACAGTCAATTACTAGGGTGGACAACTTTCGTAGGGATTCCAGACAGGGGACATCGGGTCTAGCCCCATCAACAACGAATTTTTTTCTCACTCCTTTATTGCTCGATACTAACGTTTAACACTCTTGTTGATGTCCACTATTAAATTAACATAGGCTTGGCTCTTAGTAGTAATGATTTTACCAAACTTTACATTTTTGCTAATTTTTAATGGAGTGCTGTATGGGGGTGCTGAGTCCTGAGTGGGAGAGTTGAGGGATGAGTGGCAGAGTTCTGAGTGGGTAAGGGGGTGAGTTGAGGGATGAGGCATTTCTCTCTCTTCCCTGGCCCCTCGTCCCTCCCTAGTCCCTAGTCCTCAGATTCCTCCGGATCTGAAGTTGGGGCGGTGGGAAAATTCAGCACCGGCAACCGATCTCCTCGAAACACCTCCTCACTCGCTTGACCAAGTTCGCGCATCAATGAAGAGATCGCTTTGCCTCCCCACAAGCCAAGTAGAACCGGCACTGTTCCCAAGCTCAACAGCACATCCACGGGAGCATTTGCTGCATCTGGAGAGGTTGGCCGATTGTTAGAGGTGTCAAATTGATGAGTTTCTGATAGGGTTTGGCTAGATAATGACATCGGTGCCTCCAAAAACGTGATGGTGGGAACAACATAAAGGCAGCTGCGCCTTTATCATCAACTATGCCAAAACGTAGGGCGGGTGTGCTATTTCTAGGGAGCGAGATGACTAGCAACTATGACGACGCTGATGTTGAATGTGGATGAGCGAGTCGGGGTGGGCAGCGGGCCAACCCTAGCCGAGTGGGCATCGAGCGCACTGGGACTTCCAGATGTGCGGGTGCAAGTACGGCTGCGCGGGAATAATTTGTACCTTCTGTGTGAGGGATCTCCGTGTCCGGATGTGGCAATTGCAGTGACTCGGTTCGCCCAGGCACTCGCCCATAACTCTCTAGAAACCCTCAGCCCTCCGGAGCAACCCCGGATCTATCAAGTATTTTTATCGGGTCGGGAAGTTGGCCATAACCGGCCTGATTGGACGGTGCGACTCGATCCGACTCAGCTGGATCGGCATTTAGAGCCGGCGAGTCCATCTAAAGTGCCGCAGCCTGAACCTCCAACTTTGACGCCGGCGCAACCAACTTTTAGCACCGTGCCGGTTGCGGTTCCACCGGCAGCAGAAAAGCGGGGGATCGTGGCAGAAGTGCAACCCCTCAGCGTCTCGACCCCTCAGCGCCTCATACACGCCCCTTCCAGCCCTGAAAGTCTGGCTAACCAGCATTTGGCCCGATCTGGGAACCCGGATGCCATCGCCCGCTATCTCAGCGAAACCCTAAGCGCTTTAGGGGTTGGGGTGAAGGTTTCCGTGAGAGATATTCAAGATGCCGGCGCGGAGGAAGCAAGTGAAGGGCACAACAGAGGCAATGCCACCGCCCAAAATACCAAGCGTCTTTGGGTGTGTTGCGAATCTGCCTACAGTCCCGATCCCTCATTGCTTGCCGAACCGATCGCCCAGCGATTGCGGAATTTATTAGAAAAGCGTGAAGGGGTTTCTCTCCAGGGATTTCGAGATGCGGTGATCGTCGGTCAGGTTAGCGGTGAAGCTAGACCGGAGTGGATGCTGCGCGTGGATATGACGCCGCCGGAGGAGATGCTGAAGGCGTGGGCGTGTTGGGGTGACGTGCAAGCCATTGCCCTGCTGATTGACCGCGCTTTAGCGAATCAGGGAATTGCGGTTCGGGCGGTACTCAAAGAGGCAACGCTGCATCTGTTTTGCAGCCGGCAGCCTTCACAGGCCGGCAGCCTTCCAAACGCTGGGGAAAGTGCCGCCGAGGCGAATAAGCCGGCACCTGATAAATGGCAGTGTGTGGCTGCAATTAAGCCGGTGTTAGAAAGCATTGCCCCTCAAGGAATTCAGGCCGCAACGATCTATGGCGTAGACAGTTCCCTGTCTTTAAACCCCCAGTGTGCCGTTTCACCCAAAACTCAGGGTTTGGGGCTGGGTGCGGAAGAGACTCCCGTTTGGATTGATTGGGTGAATTTAGCTGCCACGCAACATCCCGCTTTAGCGGAGTCAGCTTTAGATTTAGCGAAGCGAGGAGATCGCGGGGCGCTGACGTTTGTCCTTGATCGGCTGATTCATCCCAATTTGAATGCCAAGCTGGCTACCGGCGGTATTCATCTATCAATTTTACAGAAAGACGACTTACTGCACGTGATCAGCGATGCCCCGGTGTGCCCCCCACAAAGTCGGGTTGGCCCTCCGATCGCGAAGTTATTGCGTCAGCTGCAAATTCCGGAAATTTCCGGGGTGCGAGTGTATGGACGACGTGCCGGCCAGAAAAAGCCTTTGTGGCGCTACGGTGCTGATTTTGTGGGGCGTTATGGCGCAGCACCAGAAGCGGCACCAGAGTTTGCGGCTTCGGTTGCGGAAGGGGCAGAACTGCTGCCGCAACCGGGCGATTTAGTTTTGCGCCCATCTATCAAACCGAGCGAAGAAAAGGCCGGTTTGGCTGGGATGGGCCAAGGCATCGGTCACGTTCTGCAACAGTTGTTGATTCGATCGCAACTGTTCAGCCCCAGCAATCAGTTCGCAAATCAAGCAACGCCTCACGGGGTTTGGGTGGCCCTTGTTTGGGGCACACTGGGATTGCTGCTGGCGCTACAGGCAGATTGGGTGATGGGTCAGTTGGTACGGGATACCAAGTTGTCTCCGGTTCGCGAAGCCCAGTTGAACCAAGTATTTCAAGAGGCGCTTTCTAAAAAGCCGGTTGCGGATGAAGATGGCAAAGTCCCCACAAGAGTATCCCTGGATTTGCCCCAAGTTTCGCTGCCGAAATCAAGAAAAGATGATTCGTCCGTTTTTAATGTGTCTGGCTTTACTCAGCAGGGAAGCGAGCAGCTCACGATTGCCGGCAAGTGTCAGGTAGATGCCGGCGGCCTAGACCCAGAGCGCTGTATTCTGGAATCTTTGTCTTACCCCAGCTTTAATAGTCGGCAGCTTGATGAACATCTGCTGCGCTACCAGCAGTATTTGGCTGATTCGGGAACCCCAGATATTTTGATTGTGGGCAGTTCACGGGCGCTGCGGGGTATCGATCCGGTAGCTCTGCAAAAAACCTTGACTGCACAAGGTTCTCCTAATGTCAAGATATTTAACTTTGGAATCAACGGTGCCACCGCGCAAACGGTCGATGTGCTGATTCGCCAGATTTTGCGCCCAGACCAGCTGCCCAAAATGATTTTGTGGGCGGATGGGGCGCGGGCGTTTAATAGCGGTCGGGTGGATGTAACTTACAACGCGATTGTGGCTTCAGAAGGGTATAGGCAGCTGGTTGCCGGCAAACACCCGATCTCCAATGCCGCTGGGGAAACTGGCTCTAGCGCATCCAATTCTGCTGCGCCGGCTTTGGACGCCGCCTCTCAAGCTTATGATCAGTTCTGGACATCGAGTTACGACGAGATGAGTGAGTGGTTCAGCCAAAAGCTGGCTGGCATCTCTGCGACTTATCCCCAACGTGATCGCCTGAAAAGGGTCTTGCAGCAGCAGCTCGCAACGAAGCTAAAGCTGCAAGGCGTAACGCGTCAGCCCCTGGTTGCCTCTACTAAAGGTGCTGAATCCCCTGAGACTGCCGGTGCGGATGAGATGCAGTCTGCCGGTACGATTGATGCCAACGGCTTCATGCACCTGCCGGTGCGCTTCAACCCAGCAATTTACTATCTCAAACATCCCAAGGTTCCCGGCAATTATGACGCTGATTACGAATCTTTCCAGCTCGCAGGCCGGCAAACTTCTGCCCTGAAAAACCTGGTGCAATTTACACAGTCACGCGATATTACCTTAGCCTTCGTCAACCTGCCTTTGACTGAGGATTATTTAGACCCTATTCGTAACGCTTACGAACAGGAATTTCAACAGCAAATGTTGCGTCTGTCTATGGAAGAAAAATTTATCTTCCGAGATTTATCTGGACTGTGGCCGACTCAAAATGAACACTTTTCAGATCCGAGCCACCTAAACCGTTTTGGTGCCCACGAAGTGTCACAACGCGTGGCTAAAGATCCCATGATTCCCTGGCCGATGCCCAATGAAGAATTGAGAATTCAGAATTAAAAATTCAGCACGTTATCTTCCCTGCTTTATTCTTCATCCTTCATTCGTCAGATGGAATTTCTCTCACTTCCTTACGCCTTATTTCTTCTCAGCTTTCTCGGCGTTTATTGGACGGTTCAGCAACAGCGCTGGCGTCTATGGGTGATCTTGAGCGCCAGTTTGGTATTTTATGCCTCACTGCAATTTCAATATATTCCATTGCTGTTGGTCAGTATTCTGATTAACTTCCGCTTTGGACGCGCACTCAACACAAAAACATCTAAACGCCGGCAGTCTTTAGATGAAAATATTTCAGATCATGAAGATTTGCAAGTTGCTCAAGCAAATTGGAGTCCCCGGCGTCTGGCAATTTTGTGGCTGGGCATTTTCTTAAATGTTTTGGTGCTGTTGAGCTTCAAGTACGTGCCTTTTTTATTAGAATCTGCCGGCACTTTGTTGAAATTGCCAGAAGCGGGGCAAAGTGCCGGTTGGTTCCGCACCCATATTTTTGCTCCCTTGGGGCTGAGTTTTTTCACATTTGAGTGTCTTGCCTATCTCATTGATGTTTATCGGGGTGCACCGGCTAGTCAGCAATTACTGCAGTTTGCCGCCTACAAGTTTTTCTTTCCCAAACTAATTTCCGGCCCAATTACTCGATATCATCATTTAACCACCCAGCTACAAACCCTAAAATTTCCCTCTGCTGAACGGGTGACGGAAGGACTTTGGTTAATTGCCTCTGGGGCGGTTAAAAAAGGATTACTGGCTGATCGCTTAGCTATTCTTGTAAATCTGAGTTTCGAGAATTTGCAACGCGCCGGCAGCGAAGATATCTGGTTAGCAACCCTCGCTTATGGATTGCAACTTTATCTTGATTTTAGTGGCTATGTAGATATCGCCCGGGGCAGCGCAATGCTGATGGGATTAAACCTCCCAGAAAATTTTGACTTTCCCTACTTTAGTACCAGCATTGCCGATTTTTGGCGTCGCTGGCACATTACTTTAGGAGATTGGCTTCGCAACTACCTTTACTTTCCCCTCGGTGGATCACGCAAAGGTTTAGACCGTACCTGTCTGAACTTATTAATTGTGATGTTAATTGCCGGAATTTGGCACGGTGCTGCCTGGGGGTTTGTTGTCTGGGGTTGGATTCACGGTGTCGCTTTGGTGATTCACCGGCTTACAGAAGCCCTATCAAATCGCTTGCCACTTCTCAAACGCTGGTGGCAAAGTATCCCAGGTGTACTAACGGCATGGTTACTCACTCAGGCAATGGTTTTTACCGCTTGGATCTGGTTCCGGCTTCCCGATTTGAGATATTCGAGTTGGGCAATTCAGCATCTGTGGGGACACGCGGCTGATGTCCAGTTTACCCAAAAGGTTTATCTAGAAACAATGGGTTTAGATCGCTTACAAATCTCTATGCTCCTGGGTGCTTTAGTTGCAGCGATGGCAGTCTCTTATTTAATCAATCGAACTCTCAAATTAGAGTTAAATTGGCCTCTGAAAATTTTGTTGGTGCCGCTGTGTTTCTTCGCGGTGGCGCTACTCGCCCCTGATGGCACCCCGCCCTTTATTTACTTTGATTTTTAGTAAGATTTGGAGGCTGGAATTAGGGGATTTTATGTGCGCCGGCAGATCCCCTCTCCTTTTTTCCCCACAGAAGGCAACTGCCTGCCGGTAGAAAATGGCCCTTTAGCCCGAGATCGAAAATCTCAAACTCAAAATCTCTATCCCAAAATTCGTATAATTCCCGAATAACTCACTTTTGACAAGATTTTCCCTTATATTTTTGTACTATATCTTTTTTTAGAGAATATTTATACAAATGCAGTAAAGATTTTTAGACAACTGCACTACTTTGTAATAAATTATGCCAAAATAGGCCAGGAAGAGGCAACAGAAATTATAAGCAAGAAAAATCACGCCTAAATTTCTATTCCCTAATCCCGTCATCCTCGGCTTCAACTTCCCTTCAAACTTGATAAGAACACCAGTCGCTCCAGCTGCCGGCATAGAGTTTGCCTGTTGGAATGCCGGCGATTTCAAGGGAGAGCAAATTCACGCAAGCCGTGACGCCGGAGCCGCAGTAGACAATAATTTCCTTCGCGTGCGTCCCCTGTCCCCACCGGCGCTGTTGTTCAGAAGCCGGCAGCCCCCGACCTTGATCATCTGTAACCGCTTGCCAGGGATAGTTCACAGCACCCGGAATGTGGCCGGCAATCGGGTCAATCGGTTCGCGTAACCCGTTGTAGCGATCCGGTTCACGGGAATCTACCAGCAAAACACCCGGCAAATCTTTGTGGGCTTTGACATACTCAATATCCACCACTCGCTCCAGTTGGGGTTCGGGGACAAACGTTGCCGGCTTAGGCACCGGCACTTCAGCCGTGACAGGATAGCCCGCCGCTTGCCAGCCGCTGAAGCCCCCATCCAGTAACGCAACCCGGTCGTGCCCTAAATAGCGCAGCAGCCACCACAGACGCGAAGCAAAAGCAAATTTAGAATCATCGTAAGCAACAACAAAAGTTTCTTGAGAATTAATGCCGATCGCTGCCAGCGTGTTTGCCAACTTGAGTGGATCGGGCAAGGGATGTCGGCCACCGTGGCGACCAACGGGACTGGAAAGATCACGGTTGAGATCCAGGTAAAACGCTCCGGGAATATGATTAGCGGTGTATTGCTGTTGCCCTAGTTCTGGATCGGCGAGGGAAAAGCGACAATCGACGATCACCAGAAGTGGATCGTCCAGGTGTTCGGCTAACCATTGGGGGGAAACGAGAAAATCAGCGTCATTCATTGGCTCACCAACGGCAAGAAAGGGCTGTTGATATTTTTGCAGAGGTGGGAAAATTGCAAAAGTGCGTGCATGAGTCAGGGCGTTAGTGCAGCGTGTCCAGAGGGCATAGCATGGGCGCAGAAAAACTTTACTTTGAGCAATGCCCCGACTTTATCGGAGGCGATTCGCTGCTGCTTTCTGAGCGTAGGCGAGATTTTCCTGGTACTCAAGCGCTTTCTGCTGCGCCACTGCATAATTGGGACTAGATGCCGGCACTGCTTCCATCAAGGCACTCGCCTGTTGCCAATGACTGACAACCAAACTCCACTCATCCTGAGATTTAGCTGATTTAGAGAGTTTTACCGCATTCTGTGCCTTAGTCATTGCCACTGGAAAAGGATCAAATTGAGGCATTTGGGGAGGCGCTTTCAACGGAATTTTAGAAGGTGTGGCAACAGCCGGCGCGTAGGGAACCGGCAAGGGAACTTCACCAGGAATCGGTGTAGGCATCAGCGCTATCGGGTTAGATGGCACTTGCGCCGGCTTCTGGGACGCAACCTGCATCGTTTGTCTGCCTTCGGGCCATTTAGAAAATAAAGCAATTCCGGATGCCACCAACACCGCAAACAAACTCACCAATAGTCCTTTTGCCAGTTGTTTCGGCGTAAAATATCGCCGAATCAGGCACTCAACTTGGTAAAGATAGGCCGCGATTGTAAACCAGATTACCACCCAAGGTCTGAGTGCGAACCCATCTTTCCCCGCCATGATTACGCCACGACCGCTGACATCCCAAAAGTTTTCAACACTGTCAAAAATCTCCCATGCCCTGTATCCAAATTCACGTCCAATACAACTACTGACATCCTCACTCCCCGCACCTCCCAAGCTGCAATTTAAGACAAAAAAAGCAGCAATACTGTTTAAAATAACCAAAAAACATAGGGCGATGATAAATGTACCGTAAACGCCTTCCCACAAGCCTTTAAAATACGGAATTACTTTAGATAGATACGAAGATTTTTCTGATCGAACAGCCGTGCCGAAAAAATGATAATATAAACAAAAGCATAAAGTCGGTAATAAAACCCAATATCCTGCAAAAATTACCAAAACATCATGGCTGCTAATCAGGGCAGTTGACGTACTAATGTTCAGCCTAAACACAATTAAACTGGTGAGAGGAAACGCAATTAAAAGTAACCCCAACGCTCTCAACCAAGAAATTGGATAGGGAAACCATGCCGGCCATCGTTTTTTTCTGTGCTTAAGCGAGTTTGCCTCATCTGCTTTCAGATCCCCGCTTGTTGGGTAAAAACTTTCATCGTCCTGAGGTTTCAAAACAATTAGTTCCGCCCAAGCAGGAGAATCGTCCCCAATTTTTCTTCCATAAACTTCGATAAAATCAACAAATTGAATTTGCCATTCCACCATCATTTTACGAATAAAATCGAGGGATGAATCTGGGTCGGGAACTTGATTAGATTCCAGCATCACTTGCAAGCAATTATCCTTCAAAGCTGCCTTTGCAGTAATGCCAGTATCATGAAGAAGATAATTGATGAGAGAGGCGATGGCTTCTGCATTCCCCTGATCGGGAAGTTCTACAGAATTAAAATGCGTCATGGTGACTAGCAGAATTTTTCATGAAGAACATTATTACGACTCAAAAGCACAAATATTTTTCTTTAAACAGACAGACAATCCGTGTAAAACTCATAAAAAGCACTGGAGTCACAGCAAACCGGCCTTCTGGCTCAGTTTTGAGTTTCTCGCCTCCGGAATGAGAAAGCCGAATAAAAGTCTTCACAGAAGCCGTCCGTTCGCTGAATTAGCCACTAAATAATAAAACTTAACCGGACTGACTCAACACCTCGCCGGCATCCAAAGATTCTGTCGGCCACGGTTAGAGCCAGTCATTTATGGTAAGAGGTCATAAGTCAAGAGTAAAGAATAACTGACAAACGATGCAAAACACTGAAAACTTTACCCCACAACTGACCGCTGACGGTTCGTTCACCTTTTTCTCAGCAGAATTTGGCCAAACTTTTCACTCGCATTTTGGAGCACGGCAAGAAGCCGAACTTAAATTCACACAACCGCTACAGCTTGCCCATAAAGCCCGACAACCCGTGGTACGGCTGCTGGATATTTGTTACGGACTCGGCTATAACACCGCCGCCGCTTTAGCCACAATTTGGGCCGTCAATCCCGGCTGTCGTATTGAATGGATCGGACTGGAATTAACCCCCGCTGCGCCTCAAGCTGCAATCTCACAGAATCTGCTGAACCAATGGCCGGCACCCATTCCTCAACTTTTAACCCAACTGGCTGCATCTTGCCAAATTGAAACAGACAGTTTGCAAGCGCAACTGCTGATCGGCGACGCCCGACAAACGATCCAGCAGGTATGCCGAACCGGTTTCCCAGCGGATGCGGTTTTCCTTGATCCCTTCTCCCCACCCAGTTGTCCTCAGTTGTGGACTGTGGAATTTTTAAGTCTGGTGGCAAACTGCCTCCACCCCCTCGGTTTGATAGCAACTTATTCGTGTTCAGCCGCCGTTCGCGCCGCTTTAATCAGCGCCGGGTTGGAAATCGCCTCAACTTCGCCGGTAGGCCGGCGCTCACCCGGTACAGTGGCCTGGAAAAATGATAGAGATCACGAACCCCATGCTTCCGCAGATTTACTGAGTTTGTCTCAACAAGAGCGGGAACACTTGCAAACTCGTGCTGCGATCCCCTACCGCGATCCCCTGCTATGTGACTGCAGTGCAACCATTATCGAGCGGCGTCAAATTGAACAGCAAGCATCTTCTTTAGAACCCACATCCCATTGGAAAAAACGCTGGTCTATTTCCTGAGTTTCTTTGAGAAACTAGAATTTATTTTGTATAAATGTAACAGAACTTAAAAAAAACGGGCACCAAAGTCAGCTGTTGTGCGAATTTAGAAGAAAGAAACTAATCATTTACTCGGTTTCGCCCTCGGCTGGCCCTGTGTTAAATACAAAAATTAATGGAGCTGTTCAAAATAGATTAGAGGGGGAACGGATCTACGTGGAAAGCCTGATTTCTCTACAATGACAATTAAAGATAATGTCAGAAGAGTAGAAGCTGGCTTCTAGATAGAATGATCCTATTAGTTTTGCTTCCTAAGTATCAAGTACGTCTGTAAGTTCCTAGAGCAAGGTGTACGAGCGTGAGCTTCCTAGATTTAGAACCGCCAAAAGTTCTCGTTGTTGACGATCATCCAGCTAGCCGTATGACAGCGGTGGCACTGCTTTCTGTAGAAGGCTACGATGTCTTTGAAGCGGAAAGTGGGCCAGCAGCGATTAAGTGCGTCAGCCAGACTAATCTCGATCTGATTCTGCTGGATGTGATGATGCCAGGGATGGACGGGTTTGAGGTGTGCCGGTGTCTCAAGCAGGATGAGCAGACGCGTCTCATCCCCGTCATTTTTATCACCGCCCTTAATGACCGGCGCTCGCGGATCAAAGGAATTGAAGCCGGTGGCGATGACTTCCTCACCAAACCCTTCGATCACTTAGAACTCACGGCCCGCGTCAAATCATTGGTACGCCAAAAGCGTCTCAATGAAGATTTAGACCATGCCGAACAAGTGCTTTTCTCCATTGCCCGCGCCGTGGAAAGCCGAGATCCGAACACCGGCGATCACTGCGAACGGCTGATTGATTTGGGCAAAGAGTTTGGGGAATTTCTTAACTTGTCCCGTCCTGAACTGCGGGATTTGATGTGGGGCGGGTATCTCCACGATATTGGAAAAGTGGGAATTCCTGACGCCGTGCTGCTGAAAAAGGGTGCATTTACCGATGAAGAGCGGGAGATCATGAACCAGCACGTCCTCATCGGCGAGAAAATCTGCAAGCCCTTGCGGACGATGCGCGGTGTTCTGCCCATCATTAAATACCATCATGAGCGGTGGGACGGTACCGGCTATCCAGACGGCTTGGTTGCAGATGAGATTCCTTTCCTATCACAGGTATTTCAACTCATTGACATTTACGATGCTCTCACGAGCGAACGTCCCTATAAACGAGCCTTCTCGCCTACAGAAGCCCTCGAAATTATCGCCCAGGAAACGAACAAAGGCTGGCGTAATCCTGAGTTGGTTAAGCAGTTTCGGGAATTTATTGTGACGCTCTTAGGAAAAAGTCATGTGAAAATACAGGGGAGGGAAGTGCTTCAACCCAGCGCTTCGTCGGTGTTATAAGGCGGGAGCCAAGCTAGGAATATGAGAGAGTCTAGCAATCTAGCATCTAAAATTGAGAATCTACAATTGGCTCACTCCTGCTAAACGTCTGAGAAAAGCCGGCAGGATAGGGACTGTTGCAAGGTATACTCCATTGGGAGAAACTGGCTCAGAAACGAATGGTAGCAGTAGCAATTTTAGCGGCTGGACGCGGAACGCGGATGAAATCTGATCTGCCTAAGGTCTTACACTCTTTAGGCGGGCGCTCACTTGTCGAACGAGTTCTTAACAGCTGTTTCTCAATACAGCCATCCAGGCGCATCGTGATCGTTGGATATCGGGGAGATTTAGTCAGAGAATCCCTGCAATCGGATACAGATGTGGAGTTTGTTGAGCAAACACAGCAGTTGGGAACCGGCCATGCTGTTCAGCAAATTTTGCCTCATCTAGAGGGATTTGAAGGCAATTTACTGGTTTTGAATGGGGATGTGCCTTTGCTGAGGCCCCAAACTATTAAAATGCTGCTGCAGACGCACACAGAAAACCGCAACGCAGCAACGATTCTCACGGCTCATCTGCCGAATCCGAAGGGGTACGGGCGGGTGTTTTGTGATGGTCAAAATCTGCTCAAACAAATTGTGGAGGATCGGGACTGTACCCCAGCACAAAAGCAAAATCGTCGTATCAATGCCGGCGTTTACTGCTTCCACTGGCCCTCTTTGGCAGAAGTGCTGCCGCGTCTGAAGGCGGAAAACGACCAGCAGGAATATTATCTGACGGATGCGGTTAATTATCTAGAGCCGGTGATGGCAGTGGATGTTGAGGATTATCAGGAAATTCTCGGAATCAATGACCGCAAACAGTTAGCCACGGCTTATCAGATATTGCAGACGCGGGTGAAGGATGATTGGATGGCTGCCGGTGTGACGCTGATTGACCCGGACAGCATCACGATTGACGATACCGTGCAGTTAGAATCGGATGTGGTGATTGAACCCCAAACCCATTTGCGTGGCCAAACCGTGATTCAAGCCGGCAGCCGCATCGGGCCGGGTAGTTTAATTGAAAACAGCCAGCTGGGTGAAAAGGTTACAGTATTTTACTCGGTGGTGACAGATAGCGTTGTGGCCGCCGGCACGCGAATTGGCCCTTATGCACATCTGCGCGGTCATGTCAATGTGGGCACCGGCTGCCGGATCGGAAATTTTGTCGAGATGAAAAATACGACCCTCGGCGAGAAAACCAATGTCGCTCATTTATCCTATCTAGGCGATGCCACGCTGGGAGATCGAGTGAATATCGGTGCCGGCACGATTACCGCCAACTACGACGGCGTGAACAAACACCCAACCCACATTGGCTCGAATACCAAAGTTGGTTCTAACAGCGTCCTTGTCGCGCCGGTGACGCTTGGGGAAGATGTTACCGTGGCTGCCGGTTCTGTGGTGACGGAAGACGTGCCCAAAGATTGTTTGGTAATTGCACGTTCTCGCCAATCTGTTAAGCATGGGTGGCGGATGAAATCTCAGAAAGATGAAACCGCAGGTGGCTAGCTATTTTGGGAGATGGAGATGAGGTTGCCCTAGAGAAAGCAGCCTTACAAGCATTTGAAGGGCGTTGGTGAACCGGCAAGAGATTTTATCTCAAGCAATGGCGTGGTTAAAACCCGCTCAAGGGTAAAGATTTTCGGGCGAAGAAGATTGTCGCACCGACCGAATTCCCCACCTCTTCTTAACCGAAAAAATTTGAGTTTTGAATTTTGAGTCAGGCAGCTTGAATTCAAAACTCAGATTTTAATAAGACGTTTACAACCCGCCACTTTCAACGCCATCACTCAAATCGAGGGTGTCGCCCATTTGATTGCCGGTGTGATAAGCAGCTAACAGAACCTCGCTGGTTTTCCCCCAACCAATCGCCCCATTTGCATCGAGTCCAATTGCGCCAAAATCTCGTTTGCTGGCACCGGCTTCTGTAAACGAACGCTCAAATGCTTCTACCAAAGATAAACCATCGGTTACGCGCACCACAATTCGCGCAGCCAAACACTCATCAATAATATCTTCACCAATGCCGGTGCAGCTGATCGCCGCTTTCGCTGTTGCGTAATTGCCGGCCGGCATTGCGGAATCACTCACTCGTCCGATCCGTTCAAAACCTTTACCGCCTGTCGAAGTGCCGGCTGCCAAACACCCTTGGCTATCTAGCGCCACTACACCAATTGTCCCATAGCCGGCGTTGCTGTCCTCAACCAACTCGTTTTCAGCCACCACCCCAGCGGCTTCCCGAACAAAGTTTTCCTGACGTTCCTGCATCCACTCCTGCAACCGAATCTCAGTCAGAGGATTGTACAGCGGAACTTGCAACTCCCGCAAAAGTTCTGCCGCACCAAAATCTGACAGCACCCGATCCGCCGAACCCTGTAAAAACTCCGCAAGCTCAATGGGATGCTGTACGCGCGACACATTGATTACACCGCTAAATCGTTGCGCTGAACCATCCATAAGCGAAGCGCTCATGCGGATCTGACCGTCGGATTGCAGTACAGAACCCGTGCCGGCATTAAAGCGCGGATCGTCCTCTAACAAGTGGCAGCCCCGAATCACTGCGTCCTTAGCAGTTGCTCCTGCCAACAGCAGCCCATAGACATCCTCTACCACTTTGTAGAGAGACTTACGCACTGCATCTGCCCCGCCTTTTCCTTTCAGGGAACTGCCGGCACCACCGTGGATAATTAGTTTAGGTTGTACTTTCTGAATAGTCATTTGTCAGTTGTCAGTTGTCAGTTGAAAATAGAGAATACATCAGCTTTCTTCCATTCTCTATTCTTTTGTCTCCAGTCCAGCCCCAGCGCGACGCCTGCGACAGCGTTCAGAGCAATATTTCACATCATCCCAGCAATCGGCCCATTTTTTACGCCATGTGAAGGGGCGTTGACATACGGGGCAAATTTTCGTGGGTAAGTCAGATTTAGAGCGTGCCCGTCCCATGCTAATTTGACGATACATTTCCTTTCAATTTTACGGAAAACTAGCTGAGAGAGCAGACCTTCTAAAATATCCAAAATTTTGAATCAATATATGTAAAGAGAGAGCAAATAACTGGAAATAAAATTGCCTTGAATTATGCCACAATTTGGGGGCACGCTAGTAAATATTTTGAAGAATCAATAACGGACGCAATTTATTTGAATAAATGCAACTTGACAGCAGTATCTTATTATCGAGAATTCGGATTGTATTAGTAGAGCCTGCCGGCCCGCTTAACGTCGGAGCGATCGCGCGAGTCATGAAAAATATGGGCCTGCAACAGCTCGTACTCGTCAATCCCCAGTGCGATCCCCTTGGAGAAGACGCCCGAAGAATGGCCGTTCACGCCGCAGATATTTTAGAATCATCCAGGCTGGCAACAAGCCTGCCGGCAGCCTTGGAGGGATGCCAGCGAGCGATTGCTACAACCTCTCGCGAGCGATCCATTGCCCCCCCAGTCATGGAACACCCCCGCAGCGGTTTGCCTTGGTTGCTAGAGACACCGGCAGCCTTAATATTTGGCCCAGAATACCGGGGGTTAAGTAACGAAGAATTAAAATATGCCCAGCGATTTGTGCGAATTCCCTCAACGGATATCTATCCCTCCTTAAACCTGGCTCAGGCAGTGGCGATTTGCTGTTACGAACTCTCCGAGAGTGCGCGATTGGAAGAAAAAAGACAGCAGGGTTTCGGGGAAACACAAACGCAAAATAGTAACATTACCCAACCATCCTTCCCGCTCAATCCTGCCTCCGCCCCCCTAGAGGCGCTGGAAGGGTACTATGAGCAACTAGAAGCCCTATTGCTCAAAATCGAATACCTCTACCCTCACACAGCAGCCAGCCGCATGGAAAAATTCCGGTGCCTGTTTAACCGCGCCCAGCCTTCAGGATCTGAAGTGTCGATGTTACGGGGTATCCTTAGACAGGTTGAGTGGGCCTTATCCAACCAGATGATGGTTGATGGTACGCTAAAGGCGTCGCAAGACAAGCTTAGCGATTCTCCTAAGAACCCGCTAAACTTTGGCAAAGCCGGCCCGAAGGACATGAGCCAAACCTAACGTGATCCTGGCTCAGTTTTTGCGGAAAAGGTACGCAAATAGGGTAGAAGTAAAGGCTGCTTACAAAGGCAATGGTGCCTGGGTGCAGCCTCTTATTGGTGAAATGTAAAGGAGTCTGGTGTGGCTCAGAGAACTCCCATTCGGTCAATTTTGTCGGCAGTGCCATCAAAACCGGCGTCAGATGAGACGCCAACAGAGTCAAGAGCGCACAATCAATCAGCAGGACAATTGCGAAACGTGTCGGAAGAAAAACCGCGTCGGGAACGTCGGCGCGATACCCGCAAGCAACGCCGGCAACAGCCCCAAGAACAGCCACCCCAGGCAAGATCCGGGGGGCAACGCCAGCCAGCAGACAGAGACGTTAAGGGGGAACCTGAGCTGTCTAGCCCGGATCGCGTAAATCCCCGCAACGAACCTCAGCCGATTTCCCCACTGCCAACTAAGCGCCGTGGGGGTGGATCGGCTACTTTGAATTCCCGACAATCTCAGACAGGAAATCCCGTCCAGCCGGCTTCGCGAACCTCTTTGCATTCTGCACGACGGACGATGGGCGATATCAAGCCATACCGGCCAAGCTCAACAACCCCGCGATCCCAGAAACGAACCGCGCCGGGGCAACCCATCGAGCAGCGCCCGTCCCGTCAAACCCAGATCCCAACCAGCCAGCAGCCCTCAGCCAGCCGGCAACCAGCAAAACAGCCCCCGCAAAATTCAACGAGTAAAACTCCCCAGCCACCCTCCCAACCGCCTCGCCAGCGAAAGAAGGGTACGCCAAAGAACCAGCCGCGCAAGCAATCCACCTCTCCCCTGGTATACGGCACTCGGATGCTGATTTTAGGGGTAGGAATTGGGGTGATTGCAGGAACGCTACTGTCTATATTCGATCCAGCCAGCCGCTATCCCGCTTCAGAAACCGTTAACCACGCATCTGTCGTGGCTCAAAGCGGTCAGTCTCAGCAAAGCATACAGAGTGGAGAGAACAATTCCGCCCAAGCAAGCCAACTTCCTGACTTACAGTTGGGTGAGGAACTCGTGCCGGTGAAAAACCAGATGCAGACTTTGGTGGCTCAAAATGCCGAGTTGAGTGCAGGAGCATTTTTCGTTGATCTCGATACGGGCGGTTATATCGATTTAGCAGGTTCTGGAACGTTTGCGGCTGCCAGCATGATTAAGGTGCCCATTCTCATCGCTTTTTTCCAGGATGTGGATGAGGGCAAAATTCGCCTGGATGAGCGGCTGACGATGAGCGCTGAGCAGATAGCTGAAGGTTCTGGGGATATGCAGTATCAGCCGCCAGGCACGAAGTACAGCGCCCTGGACACAGCCACGAAGATGATTACGATCAGCGACAACACCGCTACCAATATGCTGATTGATCGCTTAGGCGGTGCTGTTGCCCTCAATCAACGGTTTCTCTCTTGGGGGTTAAGCACCACAGCGATCCGCAATGTCCTCCCCGATTTAGAAGGGACCAATACATCCAGTCCTAAAGATATGGCCAATTTATTGGCTTTGGTGAATCAAGGCAAGCTGGTGTCACTCCGCAGCCGTGATCGCTTGCTGGCGATTATGCAAGGGACTGTGAATAATTCCCTGCTGCCCCAAGGACTGGAACCGGGAGCCACAATCGCGCACAAAACCGGCGATATTGGTTCCCTGGTGGGTGATGTTGGCCTTATCGATCTGCCCACCGGCAAGCGATATATTGCGGCTGTGATGGTTAAACGCCCCCACAATGATGAGCGGGGATCGGAACTAATCCGGCAGTTCTCTCGCATCGCTTACCAATCTTTCAGTAAGTAGCGTGAAGCCGGCTGTTTTTCCCTGCAAAAATGCAGACGGCAAGTCTTTGCGCTCCTTTGCCCGGTCGCTAAAAGGATACGGGTAAAGGCTCTACCAAAGCCATCTCATCAAGCAATTGCCAGAGTTTCTGTAGCATTGGCTCCAGTCCTTCTCGCGAGACTGCGGAGATCGTAAAAACTTGTCCTTGACTTAGTTCGGAAAGTGTGCGTTTGAGACCTTCGAGATCATGAGTTTCTGCGTTAACCGCATCAATTTTATTCAGGGCGATAATTTGCGGGCGGTTTGCGAGTCCGCGCCCGTAAGCCTGCAGCTCTTCCTGAATCGTTTGATAAGCGGCAATGGGGTCATCATCGGTAGCATCAATCAGGTGCAGCAGCACTTTTGTGCGCTCGATATGTCGCAAAAATTCATGGCCAAGACCGGCACCGGCATGAGCACCGGCAATCAGTCCAGGAATATCAGCAAACACAGTTCCATCGCCACTGGGTTTGCGGACTACCCCTAAATTTGGGATCAGCGTTGTAAATGGGTAATCTGCCACTTTTGGACGCGCCGCTGAGAGAGAGGAAATTAAAGTTGATTTGCCGGCATTGGGCAACCCGATGATCCCCACCTCAGCTAACAGTTTTAATTCCAACCGCAGTAGCCGGCTTTCCCCTGGCAACCCAGGCAAAGCATACTCAGGTGCCCGGTTGCGGTTGCTGAGAAAATGTTTGTTTCCCAAGCCACCTTTACCGCCGGCTGCGGCACAAAATGTCTGGCCCGCTTCCACGAGATCGGCAAGCATTTCGCCGGTGGAAGCATCATAAACAACTGTGCCGATGGGAACTTCCAGGATAGAGTCCCGACCGTTGGCCCCCGTGCGGTTACTTGGCCCGCCGCGCTTGCCGTCTTCCGCCTTGAATTGGTGGGCGTAACGAAAGTCCAGCAGCGTTTGGACATTCTCAACTGCCACCATAATCACAGATCCGCCCTTGCCGCCATTTCCGCCGGCTGGGCCACCCGCCGGTACATATTTTTCCCGCCGGAAGGCAACCAGTCCGTCACCCCCACAGCCGGCGTCTACTTGTATTTCTGCTCGATCAATAAATTGCATAATTGTCCTTTGTCATTAGGTAGAGGCGAGTGCGCGTTGAGCTTTTTGGGGTATCACTGGGGAAAAATTGCTGTCTCAACCGGCTGGGAAGAGATTTCTGGTTTTTTAACCGCAGATAAACGCAGATGAGCTTAGCAGTAAGGGGAAACATCCTCACCACAATCATCGGCTAGGTAGGATAGGGCGCGGAAGCGTAGACCTACTAATTGATCGTAAAGGGGATTGAGCTTGCACAGTGGGGGAATATGCACCACCTTACGCCCGAACAGTTTCACATCTCGCTCAAAAGGGCACTGGGGAGGAATCATTTTACACAAGAAGCGAGCGACTCTGGGGTCGTGAATTGCCAAGTCATCTAGCCAGTAGCGCACGGGACGCAGCATATCTCGCTGCCGTTTTGTCAGTGCCGGTGAGGCAAGACCTTGTCCTTGTTTGGGCGCGTTAACAGTTTCAGCATGACTGTGTTCGTGTTGATCGTAAAGCGTGTGGCGCAGCGCCTCAAGCACCTGCACATTTAGTCCTAAAGCTTGACAAAACTCCTGCAATTGTTGGTCTTCGGTGGCAGAATATATTCCATCTGCCAAAGCCACCATCACCGCAGTTCTCATAAAATTCTCTGTGATGACAGGGTCGTTCCCTAAAGTTGCAGCTAACTCTTGTGAAGAAATTGGCTCTAATGGCCCTAACTCAATGCGGGGGGCTAATTCCATTTGAGTTAACTCTCCAATCATGGCTTGTTCTTCTGGATCGAAGTGGCCGTCTGCCCAAGCAATGGTCAGCAGTCCGCGCAGCCATGCAGAAATTTGCTCGCCCGTTAGGGGGGAATTTACAACACCAGTCATAGGATGGACACCTGTAAGTGTATCGACTCAAATCAATCGTAGCTCTAGCGTGAGCGCAGCTTGTACACTGAGAAACTGAGCTGCTCGTATAAGGACACCTCTGTGACCCCGCAAGAGTTTGGTTTATTCCTAATATCAATCGTAACGAGTGCGGCGGGGCAGTTTTTCCTGAAATCCGGCGCTTTAAAGATCGGGAAATCCCACCCCGGTAGTTTTTTTGGCAATATTTTAGGCATGATTGTCATCCCCGAACTTGCAGTCGGCTTAAGTTTCTATGGCGTCGGAGTGATTGCCTATATTTTGCTGCTCTCTCGCGTTAAACTCAGCGTGGCCGGGCCGGCTCTCGCTTTGGGCTATGTTTTTTCCGTACTGTTGGGTTACTTCGTCTTTCACGAAACTCTCCCACTACGGCGCATTTTGGGTTTAAGTTTGATTGTTGCCGGTGTTATTTTAGTGCTGTCAAAAGAATAATCTCAGGGCTAAGACTGACCGGGATTGCCGGCAGGGCAATCGTAACCAAAAGAGATTATATTCCTCTCCAACTTCATCGCTAACAAAGGAGCAAAGCACATGAGCCGCATGACGGCATGGCTGAAGCAAATCTTTACTTCACAAGAGCCAGCTTCACAAGAGCAACCCACTTCACAAGAGCAACCCAAAGAAAACCAAGCATGGCCTCAACCAGAAGTAGTGAGTCCTTGGCTTGACCGAGCCAATGCCCTTAGTGAAATCCAAGCCAAGCAGGAACGCGGTGAAATTGACAGCGACACCGCAGAGAAGTTGAGCTACTGGCACAAAAATGGCTACCTCGTCCTGCCTAAGCTGATCGACGACAGCCGGCTCGATCTCGTCATGGAAGAGTTTGAGCGGTTCTGGACTGAGCAAACCGTCATTGGTGGCCATCATCGGCCCTTGCAGCGTGATGCTCATGGCCATTTTGAGCCACCGATCAACGTCCATATGCAGTCAGATGTGATCAAGGATGTCTTTCTGGACCGGCAAATCTTGAAATGGCTCGGTCTAATTTTAGGTCGTGATGTCTATGGTTGCCAAACCATTAATTTCTTTAAAGGCACTCAGAGAGCACTGCATCACGATCACATCCACATGACCACGCGCCCTTATGGATTTCTCGCTGCCGCCTGGGTTGCCTTTGAAGACATTGACGCCCGATCCGGCCCATTGCTTTACGTTCCAGGCAGTCACCGGCTACGCTATCTCGAAGCAGCAAGTTTAACCGGCAGCAAAGATTCTGCTGATGAAGTCCAGGATCTGCTCACTGACCGAATGCGCGAAAATGGCCTACCCACGGAACGATTCATCGCCCGTAAAGGAGATGTGTTCCTTTGGCACGCCAACCTCATTCATGGCGGTGCCTTAGTAGAAGAACCCACTCTCAGCCGCAAGAGCATGGCTTGCCACTATATCGGCTTTGACGTGGACTACTATCACGATTTATCAGGTACAGTGCGAGATCCTGCTGATGTGGTGTACTACAAAGGCGCACCTTACTTACCGGAATATTACGACAAGAACGGTCACTTTGTCCCCAGCCGCAAAGCCTTGCTAGAGCGTCAATAGAAATTAGTTGTTGGTTATTTGTCTGTAACACATAGACAAATAACCGCTTCATATCCATTTAATTGAATGGTTCTCTTGTCAGAAGGGTGATTAGTGAAATTCATGGGGTAAACAAGCTAAAAAGCGATTTCGGAAATTAGCAAAAATCACTACTGTTGAAGTGCCTCAATCATCTCCTCGCATTCATAGGAATTCATGACTTCAAGTATATTTTTTCACTCAATGTTTGATACTCCCTTGACAAAATTTTGATGGTTGTTACGCAGTGAAGTTTCATCAAGTGTTACTTGCTTAAGTGAATCCTACGTGTGTTTTCTTTGGGCACTAACAAGGTTGATAAATTCCTGGCTAATATTGGAGGAGTTCGGTGCAGTTCCTCAGTATATTGTCTGTCATCAGAACAATTCATTCCCTCACCGAGAATCTGTGATGCAAATACAGATTCTCGATACAGCTACACATTAAGTACAAAATTTTTAATGGAGGTTAAGGGTGAAACGCATCGTTGAATTTCCTATAGAGGACGGCGATTCCATTCTTGTAGAAGTGGATCAGCCTAGCGATGATCGCATCGGTTTGGGTGACGATATCGTAGAAAAAGCCCAAAAGACCTTTGAATCTGCCCTCGATACCATCAAGCCGGTAGCCAGTACGATTATTAACAAGGTGCGGAGTTTGAATGAGCCGGCTAGTGAAGTTGAGGTTAAATTTGGCATTAAAATGACGGCTGAACTTGGAGCCGTAATCGCATCAGGGAAGGGTGAAGTTAACTACGAAATTACCTTGAAGTGGAAGCAAAATTCTCTAAATGGCGGCACCCCTTGAGTCATCGGTTGTCAGGATTTACTCAAAATCGGGAAAGGTTGTTGGTGCCGGCTTTTTAGTCTCATCCAAGTACATCCTCACCTGCGCCCATGTGGTAAATGATGCGCTCGGTATTGCCCGCAACACTCAGGAACAGCCTGATGGTGTCATCAATTTGGACTTCCCGCTTTTGGCTGTTGAACAGAGGTTTACAGCTAAGGTAATTTTCTGGCAACCTGTCAATCCGAATCAGAAGTTTGAAGATATTGCCGGCTTGGAGTTGGAAACTGAGATCCCAGACACCGCTCAACCGGCACAATTG
Organism: Microcoleus vaginatus WJT46-NPBG5; assembly: GCA_019359355.1. Classification (GTDB taxonomy): domain Bacteria; phylum Cyanobacteriota; class Cyanobacteriia; order Cyanobacteriales; family Oscillatoriaceae; genus FACHB-68. Next base: position 53,900 of record JAHHHM010000006.1, read on the forward strand.
GTAACGTCAGAGGACTTGTGGGGACATCCCTTCCGAGTTTTGGGGTTTCCGAGAGGACAACCGAATGGGGTTTCCGCTTCTGGGGTGTTGCGTGGACGGATTGCAAACGGTTGGGTGCAGCTAGAGGATGTGAAACAACCCGGTTATCGCTTAGAACCTGGTTTCAGCGGTGCGCCGGTGTGGGACGAGGAACTTAAGGGTGTGGCGGGGATGGCTGTCGCGGCGGAAATGGACACAGCAAGAGCAGACGTAAAAGCCGCGTTTATGATTCCTACCAGCATTCTGGTAAACGCTTGGTCTGATTTAGGCAAACAAGCCATTCCCTCTTGTCCTTACCGGGGTTTGTTTGCCTTTCGGGAGCAGGATGCTCAGTTCTTTTTTGGACGGGAAACGTTCACCGAACAGCTATTTGCCGGTGTGCAAAGACAGCAGTTGGTGGCTGTGATTGGTTCTTCTGGTAGCGGCAAATCTTCTGTTGTATTGGCGGGACTTATCCCCAAGTTACGGGAGGAGGGAAGCTGGCTGATTGAGTCGTTTCGTCCCAATAAACAACCATTTTACGAGCTTGCGGCTGCCCTCATCAGTCAGCTAGAACCCGAACTTGGCAAAACCGATAAGACGATTAAAGCCAAAGAACTTGCTGAATCTATCCGCCAGCATGGTTTTACAGCGGATGTATCCGCAATTCTTAAGGATAACCCTGGCAAGCGTCTGCTCTTAGTGGTTGACCAGTTTGAGGAACTTTATACCGGCTGCACGGATACAGAGCAAGGGCAGTTTGTCGATGCGTCGCTGGCTGCGGTTGAGTCAGCTTCTCGCACAATCACGCTGGTGTTGACGCTACGGGCTGATTTTTATAGTTATATAGTCAACTATCCCCGGTTCACAGAAGCGTTAAATAAGTACCCGGCACAGAATCTCTCGCTGATGCAGGCGGAGGAGATGCAAGCAGCAATTGAGCTGCCGGCTCAGAAAATGGGGATAAAACTGGAGGAAGGACTGACTGAGCGCATTCTGAATGATGTGAAGCAGGAACCGGGAAACTTGCCGTTGCTGGAGTTTGCGCTGACGCAACTTTGGGAAAAGCAGAGTCGGGGATTATTGACGCATCAGGCATACTCAGAGATTGGGGGAGTGGCAAAGGCCCTCAGCAATCATGCAGAAGCGGTTTATGGCAAGCTGAGTCAGGGAGAGCAGAAACAGGCACAACGGATTTTTTTACAGCTAGTGCGTCCGGGGGAAGGGACGGAGGATACCCGACGGGTAGCGAGTCGTGGAGAGGTGGGTAATTGGGAGTTGGTGACATCTCTGGCGGGTGAAGAGGCGAGGTTAGTCGTAACAGGACGGGATGAGCAGACTGGGGAGGAGACAGTTGAGGTGGTGCATGAAGTCCTTATCCGGGAATGGGGACAGTTGCGCGGTTGGATGAAAAGCGATCGCACTTTCCGCACCTGGCAAGAGCGGTTAAGGGTAGCGATGCGTCAGTGGACGGCTACAAATAAGGATGACGGGGCATTGTTGCGAGGTGTTCTGCTTACAGAAGCGCAGGGGTGGTGCAACAGCCGCTTATATGAAATGAGCCAAAAGGAGCAGGATTTCATTCACTCAAGTTTGGAATTGCAGAAAAGAGAGAAACTAGAGAAAGAACTTCAACACAAGCGAGAACTGGACTTAGAGCGAAATCGTCGCTATTTAGCACAAGGACTTGCTGCGGTACTTGGCACAATTGCCATCAGCGCTACAGGTGTACTTGCTTATCCCCAGGTGCTACGTTGGAAAGCTGCTTCACTAAACCCGATGGTAGACATCCCAGCAGGTGATATTGTAATTGGCAGCAACGCCTCTGATGCTGAAAAGGAAGAAAAACCTGAACGGCACATTCACCTTTCGGCTTTTCAAATTGAACAGTTCGAAGTTTCCAATCGTCAATATCGCTTATGTGTAGAGGCGAGGGCTTGCTCTGAGCCTACCAGGGGGTTACTTGACTATTTAGGTGACAAAGCCTCAGACTATCCAGTTGTAGGGATCACAGCAGTTCAAGCGGCTACTTACTGTAGGTGGGTGGGGAGGCGCTTGCCAACTGAGGTGGAATGGGAGCGTGCAGCACGCGGTTTGGAGGCAGAACGCAGATTATGGCCTTGGGGTAACCAGAAACCAACACCGCAATTGGCAAATCTACTTTTTTCCGGAAATATAGCAAAAAGTTCAGAACCTGTAATTAGCCATCTCGACGGTCGTAGTCCCGAAAAAGTTTACAACTTGGTAGGAAATGTCTGGGAGTGGACTGCATCTTATTTTGACAGATATCCAAACTCCGATCAGCAAATTTGGGACGGTCAGTTAAAAACATTACGTTTTAACGAAGCACTGGCTTATCGAGGTGGTAGCTGGAAGACCGAAATAAAACGCATTACAGATAGAGGACAATCTAAAGGGTTACTTGCTAGTGACTCAATAGGTATACGATGTGCCAATTAGGAAAAAATCATGGAACACCAAACTAATAGTCTAGTAAAGAAAAACAACGGAATAGTGCAACTAGAGTTTTCGCATCCCAGAACTCTTTATGAGAGCGTAGCCTCCTTTAAGAATGACAAAGAACAGCAATTTATCATTCGAGTTATTGGTTGCGAACAAGCAGTAGTTGAGCAATATACTAGAAATTTAAGTGCTTACCTAGAGGTGCTTCCGCATCAGGTTCAAGAACTACCACCTACAACAAATGTCTTGCCTGAAGTAATGCCAAAGAAAACTTTATTTCAAGAAGAAACTATTAATTCACAGCAAAACCCTAACGTTACGGTTGCTTTAGAAGTAATAACCAAAGCTCAAGATATTGAGCAACCACAAATGCTGAGTTTTAGCCTCAGACACGCTGTTGAGCATACTGAGGATGAGTTAAACCCAGGCGAACCACCAGCAAGTTATAGATACGAGCTTGGTGTAGAACCCACAATAAAAATTAAAGTAGACAGTGGCAGTGTTAAGGCTACGCTTGTTGCAGTCAACAGCTTAGGAAAGGAATCTCTTATAGACCAAAAAACTATTCCTACAGGTCCAGAAGCAACCTTGAAAAAACCTTCTCAGGTAAGTTCCACTGCTTATTGCCGTCTCACAGTTGAAATAGTAAGTACAGATCCTACGCTTTACAGCGTTGATGGTACTGTGCCAGTTAAAAAGTGGTTAACCTAAAATACTAACCACATCTAATCTGATTATATGGAAAATGCAATTCGCAATTGAAGCTGTGTGACAGTACAATGCAGAAATGATGATGGAAAGGAAAGTGCGATCGCTTTTTCGATGTGGAGAGAGCGATCGTATTTTTTCAATTCAACCCCAAATGTAATTTAAGTGCAGCATCCACCAATTGCATCAGTTCCTCACTCAAAGTTCCCAGAGGTTCGCCCTCAATTCGCTGTTTAGAAATTGTCCTTACTTGCTGCGCCTGCACTTTAGAAGGTTTGGGTAGAGCGCTATCATCTGGATTCAGTAAAACTTCAAAAGGATAGATACGACTAACATTAGATGTAATTGGCAAAATTGTTACTGTGGTGGCGACACGGTTATTAATATCATTGCTGACTATTAGCACCGGACGACGTTTATCCATCTCAGAACCAACCGCAGGACTGAGATTAGCATAATAAATTTCACCACGTTTCATTAGTCAATCCATCTGCAATTGTTACATCCCAAGTTGGGTCAACTTCTTGTGATGCTTGCCGGTAAGCCTCCTCAAGTGCGTCCTGTTGGAGTTCTTGTAGTCGTCCTTGGTAGATGTCTTGCTGTTGTTCAAGAAGTTTGACACCTGCAAGGATGACCTCGATCGCACTATTGTATTTCCCACTTATGAGTTGGCGCTGCACGAAGGCTTCAGCTTCAGGTGGTAGGACGATTTGCATGATGTTTGCACAGAGGGGTTTTGACTCTATTGTAAGCAATAGCGTTTTGGCAGGTCGCAGGCGAAGCAATTGCTTGCAAAAACTTCAGTTACTTAATGATGAGTTCTGTAAAAAGCAGAGCACTCAGATTACAAGCGTCTGTATAGCAGCCATCGCAATTCTATGGGCGGCAATCCATCTGAAATTGGGAATAAATCTCGACCGGCAGCCCATTGAGTAAACCAGCCGGTTGGTGGCCACGCTTCAGCCGGCAAGTGTTCCTGCTCATAGTTATAAACCGATTCATCTGATACCAATTCCAGGGGCAAATCTTCCAGCGCCGTTGCTAGTTCTGCCGGCGTAAATAGGGAGGACCAAGCCACTTCAGCCATCTGCCGAACAACCGCATCTGGCTCATAACCTTCTACGGTTAAGAACATATTAAATAGTAACAACCCGCCCGGACGCAGTACCTCAGCCATTTTCGTAAGCAACTGTTTCAACTGCTCAACACTGCGAAAATGAGAGACGACTTCCGCGACAATCGCTAGTTTGTAATTAGCCTTTGGTAGTTCAATTTTTGGATCAAGGATGTTTCCATGTGTTATCATCACCGGCAACCCTTCTGCGTTTACAACTGTAAGGATCTGCCGCAAAAATGCCGGCACCATTTCCACTGCCTGAACCGGATAACCAAGTCTTGCCAGTGGCAGCGTGTTCCGACCTGTGCCGGCACCCACATCCAAGATCGCTGCACTAGCCGGTTCGCCTAGTTCCGCTGCAACTGCCATCACCTTAGCATCTGGATGATTGCCAAATAAGGGCGGTTGTCTCGTTTGAGTCCACATTTTGTATTCGTCTTCAACAGTGGAAACGAAGACTGAAACTGATACCACTAAGCGTTTTGTTGGGGTGGAAGGAAACTTCTCTGTCTCATACTTCACGATTATTCGGGAATGAGGCGAAGTTTCAAACGCGGCTGCTAACTTCTGGGCAAGCAACTGGCGCAATCGTTCTAATTCTTCGGGTTTCCACGACTTGCCAATTGTGCTAAATAGCGCTTGCAATCGCTCTACATATTCATCTAGCAAAGCCGGCACACAAGGCAAGGATAGTTCACCACGAGTCACTATCCAACTATCCACTCTATCTGTGATGGATTGATCGAGTGTGGCGGAATCAGTTATGACTAAATTTTGCTCTGCCGGCATCAAAGTTTCTTGAGGAGTCATGACTTAAGCAATCGCACAAGCAAGTCTTTTCGAGAAAATTATCCGCTCAAGTTTGCAACAACCAAGCCGATTGCAGCTCAGTATAGCGGCAATATTTTGACATATCAATAAGCGGATGCCTAGCTTCCTGATGGAGACTAGGCATCCGCTAGCAACAGATTCTATGAATTTGGGTTCAGTTGCTACCTGTAAAGGTAACTTCTGGAAACCGGGTTTGTGCTTCAGCCATAGGCCGACGCCGGCCTTCTTCTTGCCAATAATTAATGACTTCCGTTGCTTTGTTGAGCAACTCGACACGATCACCTTCGGAAATCCAGTGTTTGGCTTCCATTTCATTTTTGAGCTGTTCCCAGGCATCGTTGCGAGGCCAGAAAAAGTAAGACGTCAAAGGGCTAGTGCCTTTGCCTACAACTTGGTCAACAGCGAGGGCGACGTTCTCTTCTAGCCAGAGAACTTTCAGAATGAACTTCGACAAAAACACCTCCAGGGCAACCCCAGGATTAAAAAAGAAAATCTACAGTCTCTCATTGTACCGCACCGGCTCGATTTTTAATTTAATCTTAGAGTTTATTGGTAAAATCCATAATCTGATAGGGTTTCAGCTTTGGGCAGATGCCTGAATCAATTGATTAATCAATCGGATTGTAGTTCTTTGGATACTGAACTTAGCACAGAAGCAACGCCAGCACCGGCTATCGTTGTGTTTGATATTGACGGCGTGATTCGGGACGTGGCCGGCTCTTATCGGCGAGCATTAGCCGATACGGTCGAGTCTTTCACCGGCAATGCTTACCGACCCCTGCCGGTGGACATTGACCGGCTGAAATCGGAAGGCATCTGGAACAACGACTGGCTCGCCACTCAAGAATTGGTTTACCGCCACTTTGAGCGCCAGGGACAGCCGCGAGAGCAAATCAATCTTGATTTCGATGCCATTGTCGCCTTCTTCCAATCCCGCTATCGCGGCACAGATGACAATGCATGGAATGGCTATATTTGTCAAGAGACTTTGCTGTTAAATTTGGCCTATCTAGAACAGTTAGGAGATGCGGGGATTGCTTGGGGCTTTTTTAGCGGGGCACCAAGGGCGGAAGCCGCCTATGTTTTAGAAGGACGCCTAAGCTTAAAATCACCCATACTCGTCGCAATGGAGGATGCCCCAGATAAGCCCAATCCCACCGGCTTGTTTGCAGCAGTGGAACAGTTAGAACACCGGCATCAAATTGAGACATTACCGCCGGTTGTTTATGCCGGTGACACTGTTGCCGATATGCAAACCATCCAAAAAGCGCAACAGTTGCATCCATCCCGAACTTGGATTGGCGTAGGAATTCTGCCGCCCCACGTTCAAGAAACACCGGCACGTTGCGACGCCTACACCGGCACCCTCAAAGCAGCCGGTGCGGCGATCGTCTTGAGCAACATAAAAGAACTAACGCCAAAGCGAATTCAGGAATTGGTTATGGGGGATGGGGGATAGGGCATGGGGCATTGGGGATGGGGCATGGGGGATGGGGCATGGGGCATTTTTAGCCTCTCACCTAGTGTCGTTTCCCTAGCCTGTCTGCCACTACTGAAGATGGAGAAACTTATCTAGGGCAGTCACCATTGCCGGCGGCCAGCGGCGAATACTTTTCACCCAATCGATGTCTTTATAGCGCGAATCCATACCAACCACTGAAACCCAATTGCTTTCAGCTTCGCCGCGTTTTCCTTGCTCCCAAAGTGCAGCAGTGAGGGCTGCGCGGATATCGGGAAACTTGGGGTACTTGCGGACTAAATTCCGCATTGTACGAAGCGCTTCTTCGGTTTCACCGGCTTGATAGAGGGCGAGGGCGTAGTTGGCGCGGGCAAAGGCATAATCAGGGGCCAACTCAGCAGCGTGTCCGTAGTCTGAGATCGCAGCTTGCCACTGTCCCAAGCCGGCTTCTGCGTTACCCCGGTTGTTGTAAGCTGCCGGATCTTGGGGGTCGAGTTCCAACACGCGATTATAATCAGCAATCGCCTCTGAATACCGGCCCAGTCCTTCCAGGGCAGCCCCACGATTTAAGTAAGGATCGGGGGCGCTGGGGGCGAGTTCAATGGCTTTGTTGTAGTCCCCAAGTGCCGCTTCTAATTTATTTTGGCTAACTCTAGAATTTCCCCGGTTGCTCCAAATCGCTGGGTTCTCTGGGAATTGTTCAAGAATTTGTGTCCAGTAGCTTTCTGCCGTAGCAAAGTCGCCGGTGTTGGTGGCATTAAAAGCTTGGCTGGCGAGTTCCTCAATAGGTATTTGGTCTGTATTGGTTTGCGCGATAGCTGGGGCATGATTCACGAAGCTGATAGCGACACAGACAAGCAGCAGACAAAGTATTTTTAGAATCGAGCGAATCATCATGAAATTTATAAGGGATTTGCTAATTCTAGGGGCCGGCATTTCAAGATTTGGTAATTTTTCTGCTCACTTTTCACCTCCTCTCCTACCTTCCCTCCCATCCCCATGCCCAATGCCCCATGCCCCATGCCCCATAAAAATCACAGCAATGATAACTGCTGATCGGGGGGACTATAACCGAGGTGTTTCCAGGCGGCGTCGGTGGCCATACGTCCGCGATGGGTGCGATTGAGATAGCCGATTTGCAGTAAGTAAGGTTCGTAAACTTCTTCGATGGTTTGAGTGTCTTCGCCGGTGGCGGCGGCGATGGTTTCTAAGCCAACCGGCCCACCTTTGAAGTTTTCGATGATCACGCTAAGCAGCCGGCGATCTGTCCAATCTAAGCCGCAGGGGTCTACGTTGAACAGTTCTAAGGCTTCACCAGCAACTTTGGCGGTAATCGTGCCGGCTGCTTTAACTTCGGCGTAGTCACGGACGCGTTTGAGCAGCCGGTTGGCGATACGCGGGGTTCCGCGAGATCGGCGGGCGATTTCTGTTGCGCCTTCATCAGTAAGGGATGTTTTGAGAATTTGGCCGGTTCGCAGCACAATTTGGCTAAGTTCATCGATTTCGTAGAACCGCAGGCGCTGAATTAGGCCAAATCGGTCGCGCAGGGGGGAAGTTAAAGCTCCAACTCTTGTGGTTGCCCCTACTAAGGTGAAGCGTTGCAAAGGGATGCTGCGAGTTCGGGCACTTTGACCTTTGCCTACAGTGATGTCGAGGCGAAAATCTTCCATTGCGGGATAGAGAATTTCTTCGCTCATTTTGCTGAGGCGATGAATTTCATCGATGAACAGAATGTCTCCGGGTTGGAGGTTAACGAGCAAGCCGACGATGTCGCGGGGACGTTCTAATGCCGGCGCTGTGGTGATTTTGCACCCAACGCCCATTTCTGAGGCGAGAATCAGGGCCATTGTGGTTTTACCTAAGCCAGGAGGGCCGTAGAGTAAGAGGTGATCTAAACATTCTTGTCGGGATTTAGCGGCTTTGATGGCAATATCGAGGAGTTCTTTAAGGTCTTTTTGTCCGATATAATCTGCGAGTCGCTGGGGTCTAATTTTCTCTTCTTGTTTGCTGTTGCTGTCTTCCTCACCAATTGCTTGAGGTTCAAGCAGGGAGGGAGCCGGTGCGTTGTAGGTTGCCGGTTTTTCGGCAGCACTTTTTTGCCGTTTTGGTTCTTGGGGTTGTTTGTTGGAGGAGACGATTGCCATAGGATTTTCGAGTTTAAATTTTAAATTTGGTTTGTGCTTCGCTGTGAGATTTAAATTTTTCTCAGAACCGGCCTTTTGCTGTGAAATTATCCCTGTGGTTGGGTTTGAGAAGTGTGGCCATGTTTTTGATGAAAGAAACCAATTAACCGGATTTGATAGGGTCGTATAAAATATTCCCCTAGTTCAAGTTACCTTGTTTGCCGGTTGGACTTTCCTGCCGGCCAACGTTCTGAGTTAACGATTTTTTAAATTATGACTGTTCCACTGTCTTTGTCAGTCCCAGAATCTTTGACGTTTGAGCAAGCGATCTCGCTAACTCAATCTTTACTCGACCAGATCGAAGGAGGAGCGCTATCGGAGGAGGAAATAGAATCGGTACTGACCCAGCTCGTTAGCAGCGAGAATGGGGCGCGGGGATTTTTTGTGACTTATTTAACGGATAGCCGGCCTTTGGCAGATCGTCCGTCTATTGGGGTGATTAACGCCTTGCGGACTTCTCCTGAGATTGTCTCAGAATTGCTGGTGAAAAATGTGGCGATGTCGGCGGCGATGGTGGTGGCGCACCGGCGCAGGCAGGATGAGGAGACGGCAGCGAGTTCTGCACGGACTTCCACCCGTTCGGCGGGTTTAATTGCCATGCTTGAGCTGCCACGGACATACGAGCTAGCTCAGCAGATGTTGGAGAGTGTGACTGCCGGCGAGGGGGTTTATGAGGCGTTTCTGAAGCGCTGGGGGTATGATGCAGAGCAACGGCAAGCGATCCAGCAAGCGGTGCAGCCGGTGGTTTCTGAGAGCGGGCAAAACAAAAGTTTAGCTTAACAAGTTGAAAAATTCTGCATAAAATCTTAATCTATGGTGACAAGACACCGTTAAGGTGGGGTTAGGCTTGGCCAAACCGGCTTAACCGGCGCTTGCGGGGTGAGCGGGGAACGTTAGGAAACTCAAATTCATCACAGGCTAAAGGCGATTCTGTTCCTGCTGTTGAGATTGATTGCTGTTTAATAGAACGGCGAACCCCAAAGCTTGGGGTGGAGTGTTTTAGGTGGTGTGTAGGTAGTAGGTAAGGAAGGTAAAATTGCTGAGGTCGATGAAAGGAGTTGTCCACAAGGCCGGCAGAGTCAAACGCAGCCGCTTGATAGAAAATCAGTTGTGGCTGAAATTCGAGCTGTTAAGAACGCTGGTGCGGCGAGAGTTAGAGGCACGCTATAAAGGCTCAGTTTTGGGGAATTTATGGCCGTTAGTGACTCAGTTATCGCAATTGGTGATTTACACGTATGTCTTCTCAATTGTGTTGAAAGTCAAGCTCAGCTTGAACGGAATGCCGGAGAATAATTTAACCTTTGGGTTGTGGCTGTTTGCTGGATTGCTGCCTTGGACGGCGTTCACCGGCGGCTTTCTTCAGGCATCGGGATCGGTTGTGGCGCAGCCTAATTTAGTAAAAAAGGTGGTGTTTCCGCTGAATTTGTTACCCCTGGTGCCGGTGCTTTCAGCCTTTATTGAGAGTGCTTTTGGTTTAATGGCTTTAATAGTCTTGTTGGCCATGACAACCCACTCTTTACACACAACTTTATCGTTGTTGCCATTGGTTTGGTTGCCGCAATTACTATTAACTGCCGGCTTTGGGTATTTAGGCGCTGCCATGACGGTGTTTTTGCGAGATATTCCCCAAACGGCTTCAGTCATTTTAAATTTTTGGTTCTATTTTACGCCGATTTGCTATCCAGCAGAAATTATTCCCGAAAGTTGGCGGGCGTTGGTGTTTTGGATCAATCCAATGGCAGCAATTTCTGAAGTTTATCGGGATTTAATTTTAGTAGGGGAAGTCAAGCACTGGGGAGAATGGGGTGTCGCTTCAGTGGTTTCTTTAATTGTGTTTTATGGAGGATTATGGACGTATAAGCGTTTGCGTCCTGCTTTTGCGGATGTTCTCTAAATTTTCAAATTGAATTGTTAAATTATTCGTTGCCGGTTTTTACAGCAGAATCCCATGCATGATGATGTCGCAATTTCGCTAAAAAATGTCTCAAAGTGCTTTAAGCGGTACGGGCATCCTGTAGACCGATTAAAGGAAATTTTACTGCCTGGAAAAAGCCGATCTCAGGAGTTTTGGGCGCTGCGAGATATTAACCTGGAAGTGCCAAAGGGGCAAACTTTAGGGGTGGTTGGGCGCAATGGTTCGGGAAAAAGTACGCTGTTGCAAGTGATTGTGGGAACACTTGCGGCAACAACCGGCGAAGTCGAGGTAAAAGGTCGAGTTTCAGCTTTACTAGAGTTGGGGAGTGGGTTTAATCCTGAATTTACAGGCCGGCAAAATGTTTTTTTTAACGGTCAGTTATTGGGATTAAAGCATCAAGAAATTGAAGAAAGATTTGATGAAATCGCGGCTTTTGCAGATATTGGAGATTTTATAGATCAGCCGGTGAAAACCTATTCCAGCGGGATGTTTGTCAGGCTGGCGTTTGCGGTATCAACCAGTGTTGATCCGGATATTTTGATTGTAGATGAGGCGCTTTCAGTTGGGGATGAAGCGTTTCAGCGCAAATGCTTTGTCCGCCTGCAAACGATTCAGGAAAGAGGGGGGACAGTTCTATTTGTTTCTCACTCGGCTGCGGCAGTGATTGAACTTTGTGATTCGGCAATTTTAATGGATCGCGGCGAGTTATTGTTGTTTAATACCCCCAAGTTTGTTTTAGATAAATATCATAAGTTAATTTATGCGCCGGCTGATATTGAACAGTCTTTGCGGGAAGATATTAAGGCGCTGAATAAGCCGGTGAATCCTGAGTCGGTTAATCAAAGTGTGCTGATTTGTGAAAAAACTCCTTTATTATCTGTTGTGCCGAATCAAGCGATGGAGGATAAAGGGTTAGGGGAATTTTATGATCCAGAATTGGTGCCGGCGAATACGATTTCCTATGTGCCTCGCGGTGCCAAAATTATTAATCCTCAAATTACGACACTTGAGGGGAAACAGGTCAATCATCTGATTGGGCGAAATAATTACATTTACACATACACCGTTTCATTTTTTAAGCCGGCTTCTAAAATTCGCTTTGGAATGTTAATCAAAACCTTAAGCGGATTTGAACTAGGCGGCGCTTCATTTTCAACCGGCAGTCATTCCATTAACCATGTTGAAGCGGAAACGACTTTAATCGTTAAATTTCAATTTCAGTGTCTGCTGCATCCTGGTGTATACTTTTTAAATGCCGGCGTTTCAGGAATTGTTGATGGCAATTTTACTTACCTAGCTCGTTGTATTGATGTTGCCATGTTTAGAGTGCAACCTCAAATCGAGTCTTGTGGAAGTGGAATTGTTGACTTACTGATTGAGCCTAGCTTATGCATTATTGAAGAAACGAAAAACTTGAACTTATCCGAACTCTAGGGGGATAAGTTTTTAATCCTATCCATAATTTATTGGATTGAATGCTTTGCTCGATCTTTTCACCCTAAATTTGTAAGATTACCGCACCCTTTGTCCTATTAAAATTCAGATGAATAACCTTGAAGCTATCCAGCAAAGAAAAGCAGAAATCATTCAAAAATATGGGGAATGGACGAATCATAATATTCAACTGGATGGCGATATTTATACTATTAGCCGGCAAACTATTACTGGCGCGGAAGTGAAGTTAAAACGCATCGTGCAAATGGTTTCTGATATCTCAGGTAAATCATTTGAAAATCTGCGAATTTTAGACTTGGCTTGCCTAGAAGGACTTTATGGCATGGAACTTGCCTTACAAGGCGCGAAAGTTGTCGCCATAGAAGGCAGAGAAGCAAATATAGAAAAGGCACGGTTTGCTAAAGATATTTTATCTGTAAATAATATTGAAATTATCCAAGATGATGTTCGCAATCTCAGTCTAGAAAAATATGGAAAATTTGATATTGTTCTGTGCATAGGGATTCTTTACCACTTAGATACTCCAGATGTTTTTGAGTTTTTAGAAAAAATTTCAGAAGTTTGTCAAAGTTTTGCCATAATCGATACCCAGGTTAGTATGGTGACTGAAACTTCTGCTTTATATAAAGAAAAAGAATACTGGGGAAGATTCTATACAGAACATGACCCCAATACAACTGTTGAAGAAAGACTAAAGGTTTTGTGGTCATCATTAGATAATCCCAACAGTTTTTGGTTTACCCGTCCCTCTTTGTATAATTTTTTATCTCATATCGGGTTTACTTCTGTGTATGAATGTCACAATCCTCCTGTTAAAAAGTATGAGATGATGCGATTAAAAAAAGAAACGGATCGCAGCACGTTTTTAGCGATTAAAGGCAAAAAGGTGTCTGTCCTGTCCTCAGAAGTGATGAATGACTTACCTCAAGAAGATTGGGAAAATTCCTTAAAAGCTGAAGGAATGTAGCTTTTTAAAATTTAAAATATTTTATTAACAATACTAATAGCGGAGAGGGAAAAATAATGGCACAGACTTTAATCATAACCGGAATGCATCGTTCTGGCACATCCCTAACTGCTTCATTTATCCAAGCTTTAGGGATTAATTTAGGAGAAAATTTCTTTGCCGCTGATATTTTTAATGCCAAAGGTTATTTTGAAGATTTGGATTTTTTAGAGTTTCAGCGTACAATCCTGCAAAATAGCTGCCGGCAGGGAGAAGCCGGTTGGACAGATTGGGGTTGGACAGAAAGCGAATGGTTGGATCGCGATAAATTTCAAACCTATATTGAGCCGGCAAAAGAGTTAATCGCCTCTCGCCATCAAAAATCAGCTTTCTGGGGTTGGAAAGATCCGCGTACTTCTCTCATGCTTGATTTTTGGGAACAATTACTTCCTGAAGCGCGATATTTATTAGTTTATCGCTTACCTTGGGATGTCGCTGATTCTATTCTTCGCCTCAATAGTGGAATATTCACCGAACATCCTGAGTATCCTTTAAAAGTTTGGGCTTTTTATAACCGGCATCTGCTAGATTTTTACGATCGGCATTCAGATCGGTGTATTTTAGTTAATATTAATACCTTACTGCAATCTCCAACTCGGCTGGTTGAATTGCTGGAGACTAAGCTAAATTTGAAAGTCGCCAGTGATTATGAGCCGGCACGTTTGAAAGAAATTTATGATTCCAGCCTTTTTAATAGTTTAGGCCGGCAGCATCCCCTTGTTCAACTTTTACAACAGATTGCGCCTCAATATTTCTCCCTTCTCGCCGAGTTAGATCGCGCAGCCGATATTCCCAGTAATTTTTTACAGGAATCGGCAGATGGAAACATTTCTCATCCAGAATGCTTACCTTTATTACTCTACCGGCAGGCATTTGAAAATCAGGGACAGCTTCAGAATCTTTACCGGCAGCTTCAGCAGGATAAAATTAAACTGGAAGCTCAAATCGCTCAATTAAAAGAAGAAAATTTAACTTTAAAAAGTTCTAAAGTTTGGAAATTGCATCGTGCCTTATCTAAAATTAAAAAGCTAGCTAAAATTAATTAACCAAAACAACCATGACAAACCGGGAGAACCAACTTAAATGTCTGCCTTAAAAGAATCTAGAAGCAGCCAGATCGCTTTGTCAGTGGTGATTCCCTGTTACAATCAAGGCGAGTTTATTTTGGAAGCTGTTTCAGAATTACAAAATTATAAAAATCATGAGTCTGTAGAAATCATTATTGTTAATGATGGTTCAACTGAACCCTTAACCCAAAAAGTTTTAAATTATTTAAAAGAAAATGGCTATCAAGTCATCGATCAAATTAACCAAGGATTAGCTCAAGCAAGGAATACAGGAATTAGCAAAGCTTTAGGACGTTATATTTTACCTTTAGATGCCGACAATAAAGTTAGAGAAAAATATATCGTAAAAAGTATCGAAATTTTGGATAATTCTCCAGAAATCGGAGTTGTCTACGGCGATGCCGAATTCTTTGGCGCAAAAACAGGAGTTTGGCAAGTTCCCGAATTTGATATTAATCGGCTGGCACTGGGAAATTATATTGATGCCTGTGCGGTTTTCCGAAAAACTGTCTGGAAAGATTGTGGAGGTTACGATCCAAAAATACCCGATAAATTAGGCTATGAAGATTGGGATTTTTGGCTAGGTGTTGCTGAACAAGGATGGAAATTTTATCACATTCCGGAAGTGATGTTTGACTACCGGGTGCGATCAGAGTCTATGGTAAGCGCTTGCAATCTTCCAGAAAATCGTAAGCAACTTTTTCGATATATTTGTACCAAACATTTGGGACTTTATACAACAAATTTTGCTAATATATTTGCAGAAAAAGAGTTTGCCTTGCTCAGAGAAAGCGCTCATTCTCAAAGTTTGCAGTGGCAGGTAAAACAAACCCAAGCTGACTTGGATCGAGCGCGAATGCAACTGCAACAAACCCAGGCGCAATTGCAGGCTGAACTTGTACACCGGCAGACTCAGCTAGCGCAAACTCAAAGTGAGTTGGAGAAGTCACAAACCCAACTCCAACAAACCCAAACCGAGCTAAAACAAAGCCAAACCGAGCTAGAAAATCGGCATAATCAGTTGCAACAAACCCAAGCCGAGCTTGATCGCATCCAAGGCGAATTAGGCAGCCGGCATAACGAGTTGCAACAAACTCAAACCCAACTTGATCGCATTCAAGACGAACTCGTCCATTGTCAAAACCATCTGCAACAAACCCAACTGGCATTGGAGTCCTCACAAGCAACGGTGGCTGCGATGGAAACCAGTAAATTTTGGAAGTTACGCGCCCAGTGGTTTAAGCTTAAAAAAGTTATGGGTTTAAAACATGAACCCTAACCAGTTGCTTTCATTCCTTCACTTCTTCAATCCAAACTAGCAAGTTCACAAGCTGATAGATCGATGTTTAAAAGTGCACTCTTCCGTCCCCGACATATTATGTCACGTCTAAAGCATCTATCTATTATTTGGAAAACCAAAGGCACACGCCATACCTTATCAAAAGTATTTAAGAAACTTTATCTTAAGCTAGATACTACCCCGCCGGCGGTAATTGAAGCAGCGCCGGCAATGGCAACAAATGACGATCCCTACGCGCGTTGGCTCAACAAACATTACCCCAGAACAGCCGATCTGCGGAAAATGGCTGAAACCTTGGAAATTTTTCCACACAAGCCGGTGATCAGTGTTATTATGCCGGTTTTTAACACACCTGAACGTTTCCTAAAAGAAGCAATTGAATCCGTGATTCATCAGGTTTATCCCTATTGGGAACTGTGCATTGCAGATGATGCTTCAACAGAATTGTATGTAAAATCAATATTAAAGGAATATGCGGAAAAAGATTCCCGCATAAAAGTCCTTTTTAGAAGCGAAAATGGTCACATTGCTCGGGCATCTAACTCAGCTTTAGAAATTGCCACCGGCGAATTTGTTGCACTGCTTGATCATGATGATTTACTAACGCCAGATGCCTTATATGAAGTCGCATTGCTATTAAATCGGCATCCCGAAGCCGACATGATCTATTCCGATGAAGATAAAATTGATGAGGGTAATTGCCTCAAAGATCCCTTCTTCAAGCCTGAATGGTGTCCCGACTCTTTCCTATCCCGAATGTATACGTGTCACTTGGGAACCTACCGGCGCTCAATTTTAAATGATATTGGGGGATTTCGAGCCGGCTATGAAGGCAGCCAAGATTACGATCTCGTTCTCAGATTTACAGAAAAAACCGAAAAAATCTTCCACATTTCCAAAATTCTCTACCACTGGCGAGTTCATCCAGAATCAACGGCAACCGGCACCGCAAGCGTCAAATCTTACGCTTACGAAGCCGCCGAAAAAGCGATTACAGAAGCCATTCATAGACGCGGCGAAAAAGGAAAAGTAACAGGCGTTACTGACTATCTCGGACACTATACAGTTCGCTACAAAATCTCCGATTATAAATTAGTCAGTATCATCATTCCCACCAAGGATTTAGCAGGAATGCTGAATCAATGCCTGGAATCTATCTTTAAAAAGAGCGTCTATCCCAACTATGAAGTCATTGTCATAGACAACGGCAGCACTGAACCCGCAACCGCCAAATTATTTGCTGACTGGAGTGCGAAAGAACCGAGCCGGTTTAAATGTTATCCGCTCGATATTCCCTTTAACTACCCTAAACTGAATAACTATGCCGTAAGCCAAGCCAAAGGCGACTATTTGCTCTTTTTAAATAACGACACAGAAATCGTTACACCTGATTGGATAGACGCAATGGTTGAGCAAGCGCAAAGACCTTCAATCGGAGCCGTCGGGGCACTTTTGTTATATGACAATGATACCATTCAACACGCTGGCGTTGTGATGGGAATTGGCGACGTTGCAGGGCATAGTCACCGGCATTTCCCCTCCACCACCCCCGGATACGTTTGTCAGGTAAAAACCATCAGTAATTATTCAGCCGTCACTGGCGCTTGTTTAATGTGCCGGCGCGATGTTTTTGAAAAGATTGGAGGATTTACTGAAGAATTAGCAGTTGCCTACAATGATGTTGATTTGTGTTTAAAAATGGTTGCCAAAGGATATCGCAATATCTATCTTCCCCACGTCGTTCTCTACCACTATGAATCGAAAAGCCGGGGTTATGAAGACACCCCAGAAAAAGAACTGCGACGCCTCCGAGAAGCCGCAATTCTCAAAAGCCGGTGGCAATACATGATCGACCACGATCCTTGTTACAGCCCTCATTTAACCAGAGGACGTGAGGACTACAGTATTAATATATGATGCCAGATTTTCTAATTATTGGCGGTCAAAAATGTGGCACAACCTCCCTGTACCAGTATTTGATTCAGCACCCTCAAATTCTGCCGGCAGCCCAAAAGGAAGTACATTTTTTTGACCTGAACTTTTCTCAAGGAATTGAGTGGTATCAAAAGCAATTTGCCATCCCCACCAACAAACAACAACTCACCGGAGAATCAAGCCCCTACTATCTATTTCATCCCTGCGTTCCCCAGCGAGTCTACCAACTCTTTCCCAACATTAAACTAATCGTTTTGCTCAGAGAGCCGGTTGCTAGAGCTTGGTCACACTACCATCATGAAGTTAGACTGGGGTTTGAGTCCCTATCTTTTGACGAAGCCATTGCACAGGAAGCGGAAAGACTCCAGGGAGAAACCGAGAAGCTTTTAGCCGATGAAACTTACTATAGCTTCAATCACCAACACTACTCCTACCTATCACGGGGCATCTACATCAAGCAACTTGAAACCTGGATGAATCTGTTTCCCAAAAAACAGTTCTTAGTGGTCAAAAGTGAAGACTTTTACACAACTCCTGGGAAAATTCTTGATCAGGTATTTCAATTTTTAGAGCTGCCGGCTTATCAACTTGACCACTACAGCAAGTACAATGTAGGGGATTACCCCCCACTTACCGATGCAACCCAACGTTACTTAAGCGACTATTTCCAACCCCACAATCGCAATTTACAGGAATATTTAGGCATGACATTCTTTCCCCACTGAATCTTGCAAAGCTGCCGGCTCTCCCAGCCAGTCGAGTTCGGTAAATTTCCATTAATTGCGTAGTCTTATTCTATATTTTTGGCCAATCCAATGCGAGTTTTATTCCTTCATCCCAACTTTCCCGCTCAGTACCGCCATATTGTAACTGCCCTCGGCAGCGATCCCAATCATGAAGTAGTTTTCGGGACTAAAAATGAGCGTCCTGAGTGGAACATACCGGGCGTTAGAAAAGTCGTGTTCACACCCAGTCGAGATCCGCGTCCAGAAACGCACCACTATGTTCGTCCCTTAGAAAGTGCGGTTCTCTATGGACAAGCGGTATTTCGCATCGCTGAACAACTGAAAAAGGAAGGATTTGTACCGGATATTGTTTGCGGTCATTCGGGTTGGGGTCCAACACTTTTTGTAAAAGACGCCTTTCCCAAAAGTCGCCTCCTTTGCTATTTTGAATGGTTTTATCACGCCTACGGTTCAGATGCAAACTTTGACCCAGCAGATCCTCTGAGCCTTGATGATTTTCCCCGCATTCGTGTTAAAAATTCCCCCATTCTTATTGATTTATATTCTTGCGATTGGGGCGTCTCTCCCACAAATTGGCAGCGCTCGCAATTTCCTAAAGAATTCCATAGCAAAATTAGTGTGCTGCACGATGGCGTTGATACGGACTACTTTAAGCCAAACCCAGGCGCAAAGTTGATTTTGCCGAACCTGGATTTGTCCGGTGTTGATGAAATTGTCACCTATGTCGCACGCGGCATGGAACCTTATCGCGGCTTTCCAGAATTTATTGAATCGATTGCTTATATTCAAGAGCGCCGGCCTAACTGTCATGTTGTCGTTGTTGGCTCAGATAGAGTTTGTTACGGGAAATCTTTGCCAAACAACGAAACTTATAAAGAGCATATGCTCAAGAAGGTGCCACTCGATTTATCCCGCGTTCATTTTGTCGGTTCTCTCCCCTATGGTTTGTACCTCAAAGTGATTCAGGCATCCTCCGCGCACGTCTATTTAACCCGACCATTTGTGTTATCTTGGTCGATGATTGAATCGATGTCAACCGGCTGTTTAGTGATCGGTTCTGACACTGCGCCGGTGAAAGAAGTCATCCGTGATGGAGAAAATGGGTTGCTGGTAGATTTCTTCTCACCTAAGCAAATTGCTGATCGAATTGATGAAGTCATGGATCACCCCACGCGCATGGCTGAGCTTCGCATGAAAGCTCGTCAAACAGCGCTGGAACGATATGCTTTGAAAGATATGTTACCCCGTCAACTTCAACTGATCAAAGACGTTGCCA
Source organism: Microcoleus vaginatus WJT46-NPBG5 (assembly GCA_019359355.1). Lineage (GTDB taxonomy): Bacteria > Cyanobacteriota > Cyanobacteriia > Cyanobacteriales > Oscillatoriaceae > FACHB-68. Next base: position 73,379 of record JAHHHM010000006.1, read on the forward strand.
GCGGTTCTATAACCCCACAAGCAAATGAAAAGCCTCGGAAACAGAAAACGAGTAAAGGCTTTGAAGTTGCCAAACGCGGCTCTAATAGAGGTTGATTTATTTGGAGTGAACAAGCTAATAGTTTGCTCAGGAGCAATCCAGTAATTTGACAATTTTAGGCCGGCTTCAGTTTAATGAACTCAACAAGCGAGATTCAAAAAGATTAATTTATGTCTTAAGTTCTTTTTTCAATTATCATCACAACGCGTCAGCGACATGACACCTTAAAATATTTTATTCAAAGCGTCATCACTCAAACTAATAAAGAGTTTGAATTGATCCTTATGGACAATTTTAGCACTCCAGAAACGGCTGAAGTTGTCGCTTCATTTAACGATCCAAGAATTAAATATTATCGCGCAACTGAAAGACTCTCAATGTCGGACAATTGGGAGCTAGGTTTATCTTACGCAACCGGAGAATATATTTTTGTTTTAGGAGATGATGATGCTTTAATGCCTGACGGTTTGGAAATTGCTTTCAATTTTATTACTGTTTCTTCTCCCCGGTTCTTAAATGAGCTAATTGGATGTGTGAATCTTTATCACATTGATCCATCCGATTTATTAGTGCTAGCAGACTTACAAAAGCTTCGCAAACAACTGGCTGATTTTTGGCTGAGTGTGCCAACTCCGGCGTTAGAAACTTTCTACGCAGGTGATGTTGGTAAGGCACATTGCACACTTATAAGCAGTGAAATGAAAGATCAGCCTCTGCCTGCAAATGAACAAGCTTTTGTAGACGAGTTAACAGCCAGTATCAATCAAGAAGTTAATCAAGCAAAAGCCCTTCATTACCTGCTAGCAGCCTCCCTTTATTACAGTACCGACCGGCTGCCGATGTCGGCTGACATTTCTCACCTTCCCAATTGGTTTCTCAGCGACTACCAAAAATTGGCTAAAGTTTAATGTTTTAACCCTTTCTACAGCAGTCAAATTAGCAAGGTTGAGTTTTTTCGGCTTCTGCTTTCAATCTCTTTCATAGGTAAGCGAATACTGACAGCTTTCTGACTCTACTAACTGCTCTGTTTTGCAAGAAGTTCTTCAAAAACTGAATACATATCTACCGCAAACTTCTTAGGATTCCACACCGGCGCTAAACTTTCTGGTTGTTTAGATCGCTCTAAACGCTCCCGGATTTCATTCCTTAAATCAGCATCAAGACCCAATCGAATTCCCCATTCTACATACTCTTCCCAAGAGTAACTAACACCCGCCTCAATGTCCAAGCTTTTTAAAAATGAGTAACCCCTTCTAGCAACACCTTGCTCACCTGTCCTCGTCACCACCGGCACGTTAAACCACAATGCCTCTAGCGTTTGAATCCCACCATTATAAGGATAGGAATCTAGCAGCACATCAGCACTTTTATAAATAGATCTGTGTTCTTTCTCGGTCTGTATTGAGGGTAAAAATTTAACTCGGTGAGAACCAACTCCCTGAGCTTGACAGGCTTGCTGATAAGCCGATACACTTAGCTGTTCGTCTGCTAAACCTTTATAGAGCAGCACTCCATTAGGCACCTGCTTAAGAATTTTAATCTGCGCCTCTATCATTTTATCGCTCAACTTGGAAGCCGGGGATACGCATAGGTAAACAACCTGATCCAAGCCAATCCTTAAGGATTTACGAACAGCATTGCGGTCTATTGAGGTACTTTCAAAACCAGAAACTGCCAAAAACGAATCAGGCATCCTGACTAACTGCTCGGTGTAATACTGCTCAGTGCCGGCTGGGTGCGTATGCCAATCGCAAAGAAAGTAATTTTTATCAGAGATAAACGGCGCTTCACATCCTAGCCCAGAAATACAAACACGAGCCGGTTGGCAATCCAGGATCTCTGCATGACTAGAACCCGTCATAGAGTCCAAATCCACTAATATATCTAGCTCATTTTCTAATATTTGTTTAACAATTTCCTGCTCATAAAGAGAAAACTCCTCACAAGGCTTTTTAAACTGATAAAACTTGGCAGCTACTTGTTCAAATTTCCGGCTTGTCTCATCAGATTTTATCCAATCAGTCGCACATAAATGAATGTTAGGGCTTAGTTTGGCTAGCTCCAGAATCACATCGACACTGCCTCCTGCCACTGCCTGTTTTGTAAAATCTTTTGAAAGTAACCCAATTTTTAACTTTCCCTCTCGCGTCTTAAACGGTAAAGCTTCATAAATGTTTCCGGGCTGGTAAGGATTTACCCTCAAATTATTGGATTTGCGGTACTGTTGTCCAACTAATTTAAAAAGGTTAGAGTTTGCCTCTGAATCATCTCGTAAATGAGGAGCAAGCAGCAGTAGACCGCTGTATAAAATCGCTCTATTATCTTGATTTAAAGTCTCGCCGCTCTGAGTAATTTTCGTTTCTACTTCTTTAAACTTCTCTTTAGCTAATTGATGCAACCCTGATTTAAGATAGGTAACAGAACAAGCAATTTCTGCTAAGACTTTTCCTTTTTCTCCACTGATTTCAAGATATTTATCAGCCGCTTTCCTTAAATAAGTCAATTCATTCGGATCTGTTCCTGAAGCGATGAGAGCATTACCCAAACCTTGTTGAGCTGCCATCAAATCTGGTTTACTTTCAATCGCTCTCAAAAGACAGCTAATGGCTTCGGAGAAATTCTGTAAATTGAACTGATCCTGCCGCTCATTCAATCGCAAAAGCGCCAACCCTAGCTGGCAATGAGCTTCTGCCGAATCGGGTTTGAGCCTTAGAGCGCTTTGATAGCGACCAATTGCCTCTTCCCACTTGCCCTGCTTAACCAAAACATTTCCCAGATTAACCAGGAACTCGGCCCCACCCAATTCTGGCTTAAGTTCTAAAGCCCTTTGCAAACAGGCATTCGCCTCATTGAGCCGGCCCAGTTGCTTTAATAAATTTCCTAAATTCCAGTAGACCCCAGCTATATTGGGGTTGATGGTAACCGCTTTTTGATAGTAAGGCAGCGCCTCCTCAAGCCGGCCTTGCTTGTAGAACATACTGCCCAGGTTCGCCAAGGCTTCCGCAAAGTCAGGCTTGATATTGATGGCCTTTGAATAAGCTCGCATTGCCGGCTCTAGCTTACCTTGAGCTTGTAGCACATTCCCCAACGTCTTATACGCTTGTGCAAAATTAGGCTGGATCTTCAGCGCTTTTTGGCAAGCTACAATTGCCTCGGCTAAACGGTTCTGGGTATAGTAGACCTCAGCCAAGTGGTTTAGTACCTCAACGTGATCGGGTTCAATTTCCAAAGCTTTTTGGTAGTGGCCAATGGCCTCATCAAACTTTCCCAACTCTTTGAGCTGCTTGCCGGTGTTGAAATGAAGTTGAGCTGACTTGAAATTCACCAAAGAACCCTCATATCAAAATAGGCAATGGATGACAGGTAAAAGAGGCCGCTTTGCCAGGAAGCCAGGAATCCCCAATCGTTGATCTGCATCCTCCCCTCAAAACCATCGCTGGCATTATACGATTTTCCGTTGAGCGATCAAACTGTAGCCAAGCTTCGCCCATTCCCGGCTAATCTCGTGAAGGCACAAACTCAATCAAAGACAAAACTTCTACAGCCAGTTGCTCTACTGCTTTCGCCATCGCCAAACCCCCAAAAGCGCTAGGGCAACCCCAAGCTCAAGCCGGCACTATCCCCATCACTTATTAGCTTGGGGATTAATCCTCTTGTTAATCACACTGAGTCCGCTACCTGCTCGCGCACCGCATCGCGCGTTCTCGCGTTCCTAATAAACCCTTTTCCCATTCGCGAATCGAACCTTCTTTTCCTAGCTCTAGAGCTAAAATTGAAAAACTTTTGCGACTCCCTAAAATTTTGGGAACTTAAGCTGGAGGCGATCTGTCTTCAACGATACAATCAATGGGAACTCAGCCCATAAAGCCGGTGTGACAAGCGCAGCATTAACCTGTAAATTTTCTAAATTCAGACAGCAGCGGGATAATCTTGAAGCTAAGGCAACTGAACTTGTCAAGACAGCAATGAGCAACACAAATATTGAAAAAGGCAAGGAATCAAGAGTTTTCAAGGCGAACAGGCTAGACACTGCGCTGTAATCTAAGATAGACTTGCTGCGGACTGAATAGACTAGACGACTGCCAATTTAACGTCAAGGGTTTCAGGCGTTAGCCGATTTGGCAAGTATGACAACTACTACGACGCGCAACAGAGGAGCGAGACCAGGAAATGACACAGATACTCGACGATAACAGCAACGTACTGCAGCTGATCCAAGGGCCGGATACTGTATTGGCCTTGGGAGGCAATGACCTTGTCCAGAGTTTTAGCGGCGGGGGCAGTTTAATATTCGGTAACGCCGATGCCGACCTTCTCTACGCTCAAGGCTCTAACGATTCCTTAGATGGCGGTCAGGATGATGATCAGCTGACCAGTTCCAAGGGAAGTAGTTTATTATTTGGACGCGAAGGCGACGACGTCTTATTAACCTCAGCTGCAGGTAGGGATACCTTGATTGGCGACGGCGATAGCTTGGGAGGTGGCAATGATTCCCTCGTCGGTGCGACTGTTTCAGAAGCACCAGTAAGTCCCGTGGAGTCGTTGTTGGGGGGAGCTAGTGGAGGAGGACTGATTGCCACCAACAACTACTACTTTGGTAACCAAGGAAATGACACTATCTCCGGCAGCGGTAGTGGGGAAACGATGTTTGGTGGCCAAGGCAACGACTTGCTGACGGCAGCAAAGGGTTCCACCGACAACTTCCTCTCAGGTGACGTTGGTAGTGACACACTCATTGGCGGCGGCTCCGATGATACCCTTCTGGGTGATTACGACCCAGCGGGCGGCGGCAATGACAGTGTTGTGGGTGGAGTAGGCGATAACGTCTACATCAACGGCAATATCGGCAATGACACCCTAGTGGTTGGTGATGGAGCTGAATCTTCAGTGTATGGCGGCCAAGGCAATGACTTTATTGATGCCTCCGGCGTCGGTACTGGCGACACCATTGGAAACTTCTATTTGTCTGGGGACAAAGGCAGTGACACTATTCTTGCCGGCTCCGAGAGTGACACCGTGCTAGGTGGCGACGGCGACGATTCTCTACAGGGTATAGGGGGGACTAGTGAAACTTTGCAAGGAACCGCGTTATTCGGTGGCAACGGTAACGATATTCTAATTGGTGTCGGCGCTCAAAAGCTAGTTGGTGAGGCTGGCAATGACTACCTGTTCTCAGAGTCGGGTACCGACTTCTTTGATGCTGGAGATGGTAATGACACCCTAGACGCAAGAGGAAGCGCAGGGACATCGGGCATAAGCTGGGCGGCCGGCAATGGTGATGACCTGCTCCTCGGTAGCGCCCAAGTAGAGCAGCTAAGTGGGGGGGCCGGTAATGACACCCTGTACGGCGCTGAGGGTGCAGACCAGATGAATGGAGGTGATGGTCAAGATCGCTTCCAATACCTAAACGTTGGTGAATTTGGTGATCAAATCGGCGACTTTGTCAGCGGCACTGACAAATTCATATTCCAAGGTGCCAACATTGGAGGTTTCCCAGCAGCATCCGGTCTCAATGACGCACAGCTCGTGATTGTATCTAATTACAACGGAACAACCGGCGCTGCCGGCACTGCGCCTCTGTTTGCTTTTGAAACCGCCACTAAGAACTTAGTCCTTGACATCAATGGTAGTACAGAGGGCGGCACATTCGTCGTTGCCACAATTTTCGGTGGCACCGTCACAGAGAATGACATTCAGATCTTCTAAATGCTGTGATTAAGATAAGTGCCGGCTCTCAATTAAGCGCAGAGCTGTAATTAAATGAAGCTGGGGAGGCAATCCCCAGCTTTTTTGTGGGTTTTCGAGCGCGGCTATTTGAACCGGCTGCACCCCACACTTGGCCTCAGCCGGCCCCTTGGCACGTCTCTTCTGTAGCCGGAAAGCGCACTTTCCCTCCAATCAAACCAAGGAAAGCCGTCCCGAAATGCTGAATTTCTAGAAACCCCGCTTGAGGTGGAGCCGGCTTATAAATCCTGAAAGTTTTCATAATTCCTAACGTTGCTGCACTTTCCAGGGGGCCAACAAAGCTGGTATCCCGGTCTAAAAAATAAGGCTGCCCAGCCCAGTGGGCCATCTGGCCGGCATTCAGAAAATAGCAACCCGAATGAGGATTCAACGCACGGCGGAACAGCACCGGCGTTTCCATAATCTTGCCCTTCAATTCCGCCTGTTCCCCCACGTTCTGGAATTTTGCCGTCACCCGAGGTCGTAAATCGCCATCAACATAAGCTTTGTGAACTTTGCCGTAAAGTGAAACCTCATAGCGATTAGGCTGGAGCAGGTTCAACTCCCCCGATATCTTGCTAAACCAGTGTAATTTCACGAAAAACCAAGGGTCATGCAGAATTAAGTCGTCTTCCAAAAAACAGTAGTAGTCATACTTACCCAAACAATCCCGCAGTACAGCTTGGCACTCAAAGCCCAGCAGCATTGGTTCCGCACTCGTGGCATGATGAGTGTATAAGTGAGACGGCAACGGAACCTGGGACAAAATATGACAGTCTTGAGTTGTACAGACGATAATATCAATATCGTGAGATTGCGATTGATTGGCAGGCAAGGCTAAAAGCTGGGCAATGTCAATAATGCTCTGAGACTTGCCAAATAACTGGTGCAAGGCAGTAATGCCGGCACTCAAAGCTTGGATACGGGGTTGCGGGTCTTTTTTTTGAGAACCGTGAGAACCACCGCCAGCAGGATTAAAAAAATGGGCAATTGTGAACAGAATACGCATAGAGGTTGCCAAATTGAATCAGCGCCGACGCACTCATAGCATTAACATTATGTAGCAGTTGCGAGGCAAGTGAAATTGGCACATTTGACAACCTTAAAGCAGACAAATTCATCGGCAGCCTGAAATTAAGGTAAGGCCGGCAAGCAAGTGATTGGCCCCCTTTTGATGGCTATACAGAAACCCTCATGAGCACAGGTGAACCGGAAAACATGGCAGAACTTTTCCAAGTAGGCAACACAGTCATCCAAGCGCATGAAATCCCCTCGCTCTTGAATCGCTATCAGTTAATGCCCCAACTTTTGCGAGGCATTATTATTGACCAAGCGATCACCGGCATCACTTGCACTGACGAAGAGCGTCAAGCAATCATCCAACAGTTTTACCAGCAGCACCAGCTGAGTTCTGCCCAAGCACGGGACGCTTGGCTGCAAAATCAGGGGATGACCCAAGCGCAAATGGAAGAGTTCGCAGTTCGCCCCCTATTGTTAGAAAAATTTAAAACAGCTACTTGGGGAGCCAAAGTAGAATCCTATTTTCTCACCCGCAAGGGCAGCTTAGATCAAGTCGTTTATTCTCTGATCCGCACCCAAGATCCGGGAATGGCTCAAGAAATTTATTTTCGCATCTCAGAAGGCGAACAGTCTTTTACCGAGCTTGCCAAAGAATACTCTCTAGGCCCAGAAGCCCGCACAGGTGGGTTATTAGGGCCGGTTCCCCTTTCTCAGCCTCACCCAGCCATCAGTAAACTTTTATCTGTCAGTAAACCCGGTCAGCTCTGGCCGCCACGCGTTCTGGCAGAATGGTTTGTGATTATTCGATTAGAAAAATTCCTACCGGCTCGCTTAGATGAATCGATGCGCCGTCACCTGATTGACGAAATGTTTGACAACTGGATCAAAGAGCAGATCCAGCAGGTCAGACCTTTGCAATCTCTTTTGTCAGCAACTCCAACTTCAGCGTGATTAAAACAGTTAATTGTGGCGTCCCAATCACTACCGACCGCGACAAGTATTTAGAACCAAGCCAATACAAATCTTTTTGAGTCAATCGGTTTCAAGCAATTCCAATCTCCTCTAAATTTGCCAGCAATCATAAAATTCCACAAATTCTACACCCAACACAAAAGCGCTTTCATTAACGCTAAAATGCTTGAGGGTGGATGGCTGATTGTAAAAGCTGTATTTTGCCAAGCCGGCAAAATTACTGAAATGGGGCATCATAACGAGAATCGCCTTGGAATTCGTTGAGATTTGTTGACATAGAGAGCAACAAATAATGGCTTAAAGTTACCATCGGATGAAAGCGACCCACCCGAAGCCAAGTTCAAAACTTCCGGTATGACCCAAACAGTTTCCCCGTCTCAAATTCCTGCTTTTTTGGCGCAAACGGCCCCGTTCGATCGGCTGGGAGTAAATGCTTTACAAGCGATTGCAGCCAAATGCCAACTCCTGCGTTACCGCACGGGGCAACCAATCTTTGAACGTGAAAAAATGCCCACTCAGGTGGTCATGATTTATCAGGGGCAAGCGCGATTGTTAGGCTATGACCAGCGCATCCAGATGCCCGTCAGCTTAAAATTAGTAGGTTCAGGAGAAATTTTAGGCTGGGCCGGCTTGGTGCGAAACGTACCATGCGAAACAGCGATCGCCTCTACAGAAGTCGTATGTATCAGCCTTTCAGCCGCAGACTTTTTAGCCTCCCTAGACGCAGAACCCGTCCTGAGCCAAGCCTTTCGTGAGCGCCCCGCCCTTAGCGAAGTTTTTGAACTCTTGAGTGCAGAACTCCAGCGCAGAGCCGATGGAGTCGCAAACCTCAAAGACTTAGCGTTCCGAATTTGGGAAGATTCGGTTGTCTTAAACTTACCATCCGGCCAGCTGAATCTCGCCAAATTAGACCCTAATCGGGTCTGGTTAGTCAGCAGTGGCGAAGTCGGAGATTTCCCCACAGAAAGCCGGCTGTCTCTTGACGGCTCACAGCGTGTCTTATCTGTGCCCGGAAAAAGAGGAGCCAGATTGCTTGGTTTGCAGTTTCAAACGGAAATGACAAGCCAAGCAGCCCCAGAAGTAACAATTATCCAGGACTCAGTCCCACTCGACGGGATCACCGCCGGCCTAGAGCGGTTACCGCCAACCCCCACCTACCAAATTACCGACGCTCCGCCACGTCCTCCAGAGCCGGAACCAGACCCTTTCGCACCACGGGCGAAATACCCGTTTGTCAAGGGAAGTGGACCCATTAATGCGCCCTTAGCTTGCTTTCAAATGTTAAGCAAGCATACCGGCGTTACATTTCGTAAGGACATCATTCGCCGGGTCCTCGATGGCCAGATGAAAACCAAAGGGCAAATTTCTTTACAAACCTGCGGAGCTGTAGTAGAGATGATGGGACTGCGTGCCCAACTGGTGCAAGTTCCTGCTACAGCAGTAAACCGGCTCAAAGCACCTGCCCTGATTAGCTGGAAGGATAGCTTTGCCATCCTTTACAGCATCACTGAAAAAGAGCTGGTCATGGCCGTGCCAGAGACCGGCATTATCAAGAAGGTTCCCAAGGAATTTATAGAAACCTGGGGGGAAGTCGGGCAGATACTGCTGCTACAAGTTCCTCAAGGTGAGCGAAAGGAAAAGTTCAGCCTTAACTGGTTTATTCCAGCAGTTATTAAATATCGCGGCGTCTTAAGCCAAGTCTTCATTGCTTCATTCTTTGTCCAGCTGTTCGGGTTGGCCAACCCGCTGATCACCCAGGTCATCATCGATAAAGTGCTGGTACAGCGCAGTATCGAAACCTTAGATGTTTTGGGGTTCTTTTTGCTGGGTGTAGCGCTATTTGAAGCCCTGCTGACCGCCCTACGAACCTATTTATTTGTGGACACCACGAACCGGATTGACCTGAGTTTGGGTTCGGAGGTGATTAACCATTTAGTCCGCCTGCCACTGAACTACTTTGACAACCGGCGCGTCGGCGAACTGGCCGGTCGGATGAATGAACTCGAAAGAATTCGGCAATTTCTCACCGGCACAGCCCTGACGGTGGTACTCGACGCCGTCTTTTCAGTGGTCTACATCGTCGTCATGTTCATTTACAGTTGGATACTGTCAATTGTGGCATTAGCGACGGTGCCCTTATTTGCCGCCTTAACCCTGCTGGTATCTCCGATCATCCGCCAGCAGTTACGCAGAAGGGCCGAACGCTACGCGGATGCAGAATCCTATCTTGTTGAAGTCCTTAACGGGATTCAAACCGTCAAAGCGCAGAACATTGAACTGCTAGCCCGGTGGCAATGGCAAGAGCGTTATGCGCGATATGTCAGTGCCGGTTTTCAATCGGTATTAACCTCTAGCACCGCCGGCTCAGTTAGCGGCTTCTTACAAAAACTCTCAGGCTTACTCATCCTGTGGGCTGGGGCGCATTTGGTCTTGAACAATGAGCTGAGTTTGGGCCAATTAATCGCATTCCGGATTATTTCAGGCTACGTCACTAGCCCACTGCTGCGGTTAGTCCAGCTATGGCAGAATTTCCAAGAAACAGCGCTCTCGATCGAACGACTCAGTGATATTCTGGATGCGCCCTTAGAAGCTGACGCAGATAATAGGAATAATATTCCCCTGCCGGAGATTCAAGGAAATGTCAAATATGACGGCGTTTCGTTCCGCTTTGCCGCCGCTGGAGCGCTGCAACTGGTTAATATCAACCTAGAGTTTCCAGCCGGCAAATTTGTGGGCATTGTAGGTCAAAGTGGCTCCGGTAAAAGTACCTTGATGAAGTTGCTACAGCGCCTTTATGACCCACTCTCTGGTCGCATTCAAATTGATGGGTACGATATCACGAAAGTAGAACTGTATTCCTTGCGCCGGCAGATAGGCATGGTTCTCCAAGACACCCTGCTATTCAATGGCTCCGTCCAAGAAAATATCGCCCTCAACAACCCAGAAGCTACCACAGAAGAAATTATTGAGGCTGCAAAAATTGCCTTCGCCCACGAGTTTATTATGTCTCTGCCAAATGGCTATAACTCAGTCGTAGGAGAGCGGGGTTCAGGTCTATCTGGGGGTCAGAGACAGCGAATTGCCATCGCCCGCACGGTATTGCAAAACCCCAAACTGCTTATTTTAGATGAAGCAACCAGTGCCCTCGATTACGAGTCAGAACGACAAGTGTGTGAAAACTTGAGGGTTGCCTTTAAGGGGCGTACCGTCTTTTTCATTACTCACCGGCTCTCCACCGTGAGGAGTGCAGATGAGATATTAATGATGGCTCAAGGTTCTGTCGTCGAGCAAGGCACCCACGACGAATTAATGGCCCTGAAAGGGCTTTACTATTGCCTCTATCAGCAACAGGAGTCACAGCTGTGAAATCTGATTCAGTATTTGATCAACCCGTCATTTTAGAGCAGCCAGCGATTTGGTCGCAAGTCTTCGTTTGGCTGATTGTAGGCGTAACAGCATCGGGTCTGATTTGGGCAGCGGTTGCTAACGTTGAGCAAGCCATCCCCGCCACAGGCAAATTGGAACCAAAAGATGCCCCTAGAGAAATAAGAGCACCCACGGGCGGAGTTGTCCGTGAGGTTCTCGTTGACGACGGAGACTTTGTTAAACAAGGCGAAATCTTACTGACGTTTGACCCCACCTCACCCGAAGCTGATGTAGGATCTTTGAGAAATCTCAAAGAATCGCTGATTCGCGAAAATCAGTTTTACTCCTCAGTAGATGGCACTAGCCCCGCCGGCAAAGGCTCCGATTTACAATCACTCACCAAACTGCGCGAGAACTTAATCACACAAAATCAATATTACCAAGCGCTGGCGAATGAACCCGATGGGCTAGTCGGCGGCAGCGGCGCATTTGACGCCACCCAAGAGCGACTTTTAGGAGCCAGCCGCGCCGAGTATCAGTCTCGCGTCCAGGCCGCCCGTTTGCAAGTTCAGGAATTGGAGAAACAGCTTTCCCAAACTCAAGGACAATTATCATCAGCCCAAGAGCGATTAGCATCGGCTAGGCAACAAATCCCAAAAGCTCAAATCCAATTAGCAACGGCTCAAAGACGAATTGAAACGCTCCAGCAACAAAAAGCCAAGTCTGAAGAGGTGCTAGAGCTGAATCGACAGATTCTCTCCCAGGTATCGCCATTGGTAGAAGAAGGGGCGCTCTCTAAGCTGCAACGTCAGCGTCAAGAGCAAGAAGTCTTAACTCGCCAAGCTGCCGTTCTCTCAGGTGAATCTGATCTGCTGAGCAGCCTGAATGATATTGAAACGCGGCAGCGGGAACTGTTGACCAGTCAGGATGAAATCACGGCACGCCAAGCTGAGGTAAATCGGCTTAGCGATGAAGCGCAGCGCATTGTCGTGCAAATTGAACGGGCGAAGCAAGAATTGCAAAATACACAAGAGTTGTCGAGAAAAGACGTTCTCACGAAAATTTCAGACAATGAAAAGCAAATTGCAGAAATTGATTCCCAATTAGGAAAGTCTAAGCTGGAAAATCAAAAAACGATGGCCCGGATAGAAGGGGAGCTGACAAAGGCTCAACAAGCTCTTCAATATCAAGAATTACGGGCACCTGTGAGCGGTTACGTGTTCGACCTCAAAGCATCATCCGGGAGTGTGGCAAGGGAAACGGATCAAGAGCCGATTCTCAAGCTGATTCCCAATGATAAGCTGCTCGCCAACGTATATATTCAAAACAAGGATATTGCGTTAGTGAAAGAAGGAATGCCGGTGGATGTCAATATTGAAGCGTTCCCGGCAATGGAATTTGGGACGATTGAAGGCAAATTGCTCTCGATCGGCAAAGATGCTTTGCCCCCCACTCAAGAACGCCCCTTCTATTCTTTCCCAGCAAAAATTGAACTGGATCGCCAGTATTTTAAGGTAAGTGATAAACAGATTCCCATCCAGTCAGGGATGGCAGTCCAAGCGACGGTTAAGATCGGTAAGCGGACTGTGATGGAGATGTTCCTGGATCGGATGAACCGAAAAGTGAAGACTTTAGAGACGGTGAAGTAAAAAAAGTAAGGGAGTGATGAATAATGGGTAATTGGGGATTTTCTCCCTCTCCACGTCCCCTTGTCCCCTTTCCACTACTCCCTTGTTGAGGGCTTGTGCGTCAATGAATATTTTGCCCACCGAAATTCCAGATGTTTTAATTGTTGAGCCTAAGGTGTTTTCAGACGCCAGAGGCTTTTTTTTTGAAAGTTTCAACCGGCAGGTGTTTGCCGAGAAAACCGGCGTTAATGCTGAGTTCGTCCAAGATAACCACTCCCGTTCCGCCCAAAATATCTTGCGGGGTTTGCACTATCAAATTCAACAGCCGCAAGGAAAATTAGTGCGGGTAGTTGTTGGTGAAATCTTTGACGTGGCAGTTGATATCAGAAAAAATTCCGCCAGTTTTGGCAAATGGGTGGGGTGCTGGCTGAGTGCTGAAAATTGCCGGCAACTGTGGATACCACCTGGGTTCGCTCATGGCTTTTTGGCGGTTTCCGAAGTCGCTGAGGTGTTGTACAAAACAACAGAATACTACGCGCCCCAGTATGATCGGTGTATTCTATGGGATGACCCGGATATTGGGATTGACTGGCCGCTTAACGGTGCTTCGCCGATTTTATCGGCTAAAGATGAAGCCGGCAAGGCTTTCAAAGTAGCAGACTTGTTTGAAAGTTGAAAATGATCAGTAGAATCAGGCCGGGATTAGAAAATTAAAGACTGGCAGGGAAAAATTTACCCTTTACTGTTGACTTTTTTATGCAGCGAATTTTAATCACCGGCATTCATGGGCAACTGGGTCAAGAATTGCAGCGCACGCTTGCCCCAGTTGCGGACGTTACGGGTGCCGGTCGCGATACCCTCGATTTAGCCGATCCAGACGTTGTTCGCCGATTTGTGGGCGATCTGAAGCCAGATGTGATTGTGAATGCCGGCGCTTATACGGCTGTCGATAAAGCGGAAAGCGAAGCGGAACTGGCTACGGCGATTAATGCGACTGGCCCTGGTATTTTGGCCAAAGAAGCCCAACAGTTGGGGGTGAGGCTGATTCACATTTCCACAGATTACGTTTTTGATGGCGAAAACAGCCGGCCTTACTTGGAAACTGACCCAACGAACCCGCTAGGGGCTTACGGTCAGTCTAAACTGGCAGGAGAAGAGGCGATTGGGGCAGCCGGCGGACAAGCGATTATCCTCAGAACGGCTTGGGTTTATGGAGTGGGGGGCAAAAGTAATTTTGTGAAAACCATGCTGCGATTGGGTGCTGAACGTGAGGAATTGCGGGTGGTGGCCGATCAAGTGGGCAGTCCAACTTGGACGGGGGATCTGGCAAATGCGATCGCTCAGCTTATTTCCCAAATGAGTCCAGAAATTGCCGGCATTTATCACTACACGAACAGCGGCGTCGCCAGTTGGTATGACTTCGCTGTGGCCATTTTTGAAGAAGCAAAAGCGCTGGGTTTTCCCTTAAACGTTCAACGCGTGATTCCCATTACCACCGATCAATATCCAACGCCGGCAAAGCGTCCCGCTTATTCTGTCCTCTCCTGTGCGAAAATAACGGCAGTTCTGGGAACCCACCCCCCTCATTGGCGGAACGGACTTAGGAATATGCTTGCAGAACTATCCAATACTCCTAAGTCTTGAATGAATTTCTAAATCCCTAACCCCTAGTCGCTAAAATATGAAAGCTCTGATTCTCTCTGGCGGTAAAGGAACTCGTTTGCGCCCCCTCACTTACACCGGCGCAAAACAGTTAGTTCCAGTTGCTAATAAGCCGATTTTGTGGTATGGAATTGAAGATATTGTTGCCGCCGGCATTACGGATATTGGCATTATTATCAGTCCAGAAACCGGCCAGGAAGTCCAAGCAAAAACCGGCAACGGCGAACGTTTTGGGGCGAATATCACTTATATTCTGCAAGAGCAACCGGCTGGTTTGGCCCACGCCGTCAAAATCGCTCAGCCTTTTTTAGGCGATTCTCCCTTCATTATGTATTTGGGAGATAATATTATCCAAAGCGAGTTGGCAACCTTTTTAAATACTTTTAAAAAGCAACAGTTGGATGCCTTAATTATGTTGCGGCGGGTTGCCAATCCCAGTGCATTTGGGGTTGCAAAAGTAGATGAAAATGGGCGGGTTTTGCAACTAATAGAAAAACCTAAAGATCCTCCTTCTAATTTAGCGCTCGTTGGGGTTTATTTCTTTGCCAGCACAATTCACGACGCAATTGCAAATATCCAACCCTCAGCGCGTGGGGAATTGGAAATCACAGATGCGATTCAAAAACTGATTGATCGGGATCAAAAAGTAGAAGCTTGTACTCTAGAAGGCTGGTGGTTGGATACCGGGAAAAAAGATGATTTACTAGAAGCCAATCGGATTATCTTAGATACCCAAATCACGCCTTCTATTGAGGGAGACGTTGACGAGAAAAGTCAGATTATTGGGCGAGTAAAAATTGGCGCTGGTACTAAAGTCGTTAATTCCTCAATTCGAGGGCCGGTGATTATTGGGAGTGACTGCTATTTAGAAAATTGCTTTATTGGCCCTTATAGCAGTATTGCTGATGGGGTAACTCTGATTGAGGCCGACTTGGAACACAGTGTGATATTGCAGAAAGCGACAATTGCCGGCATTCACCAGCGGATTGTGGATAGTGTAATCGGTCAGAGAGCGCAGTTGGGCGTCGCCCCCCGCCGCCCGAAAGCTATCCGGTTTATGATTGGGGATGACTGTCAAATTGAATTGGCGTGATCTACCTGGTTACGGTTAACTATTATTCCACAGGACTGCTGGAAAAACTCATCACGTCAATTGAAGAAAATCAGAATATTTTCTATCAAATCGTGATTGTAAATAATTCCCCGGCTGATTTATCTATTCATTCTTTAAAGAATGGTAGAGAAATCGTAATTTTGGATGCCGGCGAAAATATCGGATTTGGGCGAGCTTGCAATTTAGGGCTGAATTGGGTTTACGATCTAGATCCCCAAGGGATTGTATGGATTATAAATCCTGATGCTTTTTTATTAGAAAACTCGCTCAAACAAGCCTGCGAATTTGTAGAAGCTAACCCAGAAGTTTCTATCACCGGCACCAGTGTTTACGAACCCAACGGGAACGTTTGGTTTGCCGGGGGGCAATTTGCACCAGAAAAGGGGACAATTATTGCCGATGAAGGGGTATTACCCGGTGATTGTTCGCCATACGTGCCGGTAGACTGGGTAACAGGATGCAGTATGCTGATTAACCTCAAGCATTTTCCTGAATGCCCTCAATTCGATTCAGACTACTTTCTTTACTATGAAGACTTTGATTTCTGCCGGCGCTATGCAAAGCAGGGACATCTCATCGTTTTTACCTGTGACATTAAAATCATTCACAACCCTTCCTCAATTACCAGCCGTCACCCGGATTTAAAGCAGCAACACAGTATTTACAGTTATCTTCTGGCTCTAGAAAAACATACGAGTCCCAGTGTATTATTTTCTAGACTAGCGAAGATTTTTTTATCAGCGCTGATTTCCCTGCCGGTGAAACCCAAACCGGCACGAAACAAACTCAAAGGTGTGGTGAAATATTGCAAGCGAGTGCTGCCGCTGTGGCCAATCCACTTCTAATTAATTTATCATTTCTGATTGCTGAGCCGACCGGAATAGCAACCTATGCAAATAATATTATTCCGCAACTTCAGCCGCTAAATCCAACGTTATTGGTGTCTCAAGAAGTCGCCCCTTATAGCTGCTACCCAGTACCGGCAGATATGACGCCGGATCAAGGCACAAAAGGACATTTGCGAAGAATTCTTTGGACGCAGTTTCAACTGCCGGCAATCTATAAAAAGCTCAAAGCAAATTTGCTCTTTTCCCCGCTTCCAGAAGCGCCAATCTTTTCTAATTGCCGTTATGTTGTCACCGTCCACGATTTAATACCTTTGAGGTTTCCAAAACGATTTTCTAGGCTAACAGCCTATTTTAGGCACTACATTCCCCAGGTTATTGGGCAAGCGGAGCATATCATTTGTGATTCGACAGCAACGGCAAAAGATGTCACGAATTTTTTCAATATTAAGCCAGAAAAAATCACATCAGTACCCTTAGCCTATGATGCTGAAAACTTTCGATTTCTCGATTTGCCGGCTAGCAATTATTTTCTTTATATAGGCCGGCATGATCCGTATAAAAATCTGCATCGGTTAGTTGAGGCATTTGCGGCTTTGCCAAATTTCACTGATTTTGAATTGTGGTTAGCCGGCCCTGCGGATCGGAATTACACACCTGAACTGGCAAGTCATATTCAAGAATTGGGTTTAAGTGAGCAGGTGAAATTCATTGGCTATGTGCCTTATGAAAAACTGCCGGTGTTGATGAATCAGGCAATTGCGCTGGTTTTTCCCAGCCTTTGGGAGGGATTTGGCTTACCGGCACTTGAAGCAATGGCGTGTGGAACGCCGGTGATTACATCTGGGCGCTCATCTTTACCCGAAGTTGTTGGGGATGCGGCGATCTTAGTTGATCCCTACAACGTCAGAGAAATTACTGAGGCAATGGTAACAGTGACAACCCGTTCGGGATGGCGAACGCGCCTGCGGGAACTCGGTTTAGCGAGAGCGAGTCAATTTAGCTGGGCAAAAACAGGCAAAAGTACAGCAGAAATCTTAAAAAGATATATTTAACGCTTTTTTTCGCCTTAATTCATTGCCGGCCTCAAGTATATCCGGATTTTCGTTTTTCTTAGGGTTAAGTGGGATAGCTCATGGAAATGTTATTCTCCACTGTGAGTGTGTTTGTGTGGAGTGAATTAAAAATATGGTAGCAACACCAGCTCGGACTCAGTATGGCTTAATCAACCCGACTGTATCTTTATCACAAGCGCCGGCAGTCAAGCCGGTACAACCAGCCAGCCGGTCAGAAATCGATCCGGTTTGGCTGGCCCGCCAATTGCCAACAACCGCCTTATTTGGCACAGATGGCATTCGCGGACGAGTCGGGGATATTTTAAATGCACCCTTGGCGATGCAAGTCGGTTTCTGGGCCGGCCAAGTTCTGAAATCGCACGCCACTAATCCGGGTCCTATTATTTTGGGGCAAGACTCCAGAACTTCCAGCGATATGTTAGCGATGGCTTTGTCTGCCGGCTTAACTTCTGCCGGGTTGGAAGTCTGGAATCTGGGATTGTGCCCAACCCCCTGCGTTGCCTATCTCACCAGCATTTCTGGGGCTGTGGGTGGGGTAATGATTTCTGCCAGCCACAACCCGCCAGAGGACAACGGAATTAAATTTTTCCGCGCCGATGGTTCAAAGTTATCTTCAACGTTGCAACAGCAAATAGAACAGGGATTGCGAGGAAAAGCAGAAACAATTCCCACCTACAGTTGGGGGCAATATTACCACCGGCCTGAATTGGTGAGCGAATATGCCGAGTCTCTACAGCGCCCCTTGCTGCCGGCGGGAAGCCTTCAGGGAATGCGAATCGTTTTAGATTTAGCTTGGGGCGCTGCCGCAAACCTCGCGCCGGCAGTGTTCAGAGAAATGGGCGCAGAGGTAATCTGTTTGCACGATCGGCCCGACGGCAATCAAATTAATGTCCATTGTGGTTCCACCCATCTAGAACCGCTACAGAAAGCCGTGTGGCAACACGCCGCTGATATGGGGTTTGCCTTTGATGGGGATGCGGATCGGGTTTTAGCCGTAGATAACCAAGGCCGGCCTATTGATGGCGATTACATTCTCTACCTGTGGGGCCAAACCCTTCGTAAAGCCCAACAATTGCCGGGAGATTTGATTATTGCCACCGTGATGGCTAATTTAGGCTTTGAACGTGCTTGGAAAGAGCAGGGTGGCCAACTGGTGCGGACATCAGTCGGCGATCAGTACGTTCAAGCTGAAATGATCCGGACTGGTTCTATGTTGGGTGGTGAGCAATCCGGCCACATTTTATGCCGGCATTATGGCATCACCGGCGACGGTTTGCTAACCGCTTTGCACATTGCCGCCTTGGTCAAACAAGCCGGTGAAACACTGGCATCACTCATCGATCAAAGCTTCCAAACCTATCCCCAACTGCTGCGGAATGTGCGCGTAGAAGATCGGGAACGCCGGCTCAACTGGCAAAATTGCGACGCCGTGCAAACCGCCATTGCCAAAGCGCAAGAGGCGATGGGAGATCAAGGACGCATCCTCGTCCGCGCCTCTGGTACTGAACCGCTGATCCGCGTCATGGTAGAAGCTGCCTGCCCGGAACTCACCCGTTATTGGACAGAAAACTTAGTTCTAGCCGTTCAGCAGCATTTAGCCGCCTAGGGACTAGGGCTAAGCCCCCTCACAACGCCCCTAGTGATTCGCCATTAGCCCTCAGATGCCACTAAGCTGGTAGCTGAGGGCTGATTGCTGAAAGCTTAAAAATTCTTCAATGCTGAAATCTAAGGCCAAATCAAAGCGGAAATCCAAGAAATCCAAACAGCAACCCACGGCTGAAAAGCCGCCCCTGAGTAAAAAAGAGCAAAAAGCACAAAAGCGACAGGCAGCACGTGAGCGCAAAGAAGCGGTTAAAACAATCACCCCCGCTGTGTTTGCCTCTGTTGCGATTGGGATCTTGCTGTTTCTCCTCAAAGGCCCGAAACTTGCGATTGCCGGCTGCGGTGGGTTTCTTGCCCTAACGCTTGCTTTTAAATACCCTCGACAAGCGCTTTGGGCATTCCTAATTTACCTACCCATTAATGGCACCGTAACTTATTGGGTTGGGGGTGGAAATGCTGCATTTCAACTGGCTAAAGATGCGCTTTACTTTCCAGCCCTTGTGGCATTAGTTCAGCAGTTGAAACACAGCCGGCTGCCGCTCGTAATTTCTAAAGGGCTGGTACAGCCACTGCTGATTTTGCTGACAGTTTGTATCTTGACATTAATATTAGTTAATGGCTCTCAACAGTTCTCTCCAACTCCGGGCGGGAAACCCATCTTATTAGGAATTTTAGGTCTAAAAGTTTTTATCGGATATATGCCTTTAATCACTTGCGGTTACTACCTGATCCGCAACAAACAGCAATTTCTTTTCCTAACCCGAATGCACATTGTTCTTGCTTTGATTTGCTGTGGCCTAGGTTTGTTGCAATATATGATGCTGCAAACCGGCAAGTGTGTGGGCACTCGAAATTTGGAAGGAGCTGAATTATTTAAAGCAACGACAGATGCTAAATGTTTGGTAGGAGGTTCTCTCGTCTTTAGCCCCCAGGTAAATGCGATCCGCTTACCGGGAACATTTGTCTCGCCTTGGCATTGGGCTTGGTTCTTGATGTCTAACACCTTTTTGACCTTTGGATCTGCCTTTAGCGACCCTTCTTTACTCTGGCAAATTGCGAGTTTTGCTTCCCTGGCAGCCGTTATCATTAACGCTGTAATTTGTGGTCAAAGAATTGCTCTGGTTGCCGTGCCGACAATTATTATAATTCTACTGATTCTTACGGGCCAAGTGGCGAACCTAAAACGCTTTCTTCCCATTGCGGGGGGAATTGGCCTTTTGGCGGGTGCCGGTGTGGCGATGTTTCCCAAGTTTGTTCAAGATCGGATCACGAGTTTTGTTGAGCGTTGGCAGGCTTCACCGCCTACAGAGTTTTTTGCTAATCAAGTGCAGTTTACTGTTGAGGGACAGGCGGGATTATTGGGCAAAGGTTTGGGACGTGCAACAAACTCCGCTCGTGCCTTGGGTGACACTCAGCTAATAGAAACTTGGTTTCCTAAATTACTCTATGAAATCGGGCCGGTTGGGTTGATTGCGTTTCTAATTTTTGTAACAGCTTTGAGCGTGGTTACGTTTAAGGCTTATCGTTCTCTCCAAGACAAAAACTTACGAAGTTTTGGGGCTTGTTTGTGGGTGTTTGTTTTGTTTGTCAGTTATAACCCTTATTGGTATCCACTAGATACCGATCCAATTGCGGTTTATTACTGGTTTTTTGCGGGCGTGATTCTTAAATTGCCGGTACTGGATCGTCAAGAGCAAGAAAAGCTTCAAGATGCAGATCCCAATTTACTTGTTGACGCTAAGAAAGAACGTCTGAAAAAAAATCGGCGTTCTGCATTCGCATAAAACCCTTATTTTGAGTTTCCACTTTTTCGGGACAGAAGATGCAAGCTGTAAATGAGCCTTTAATTTCTGTAATTGTTCCCACTTATGGACGGGAGGAACCTCTGCGGCAAACTCTGGTGGATGTATTGCAGCAAGATTACTCTAATTTTGAAGTGCTTGTTGTTGATCAAACGGCAAATCATGAAGCAGAAACGCAACTTTTTTTAGAGCAACTGTTTTCTGCCGGCCAGATTCAGTGGTTCCGGGTAAATTGGGCAAGTTTGCCGGCTGCGCGTAACTATGGTGTGCGTCGGGCATCTGGGGAAATTATTGTGTTTATTGATGATGATGTGAGGCTGCCGGCTGGTTTTTTAGCAGCTCATAGACGAACCTATCAAAAAGCATCGATAGGGGCGGTTGCTGGACGGGTATTCGACCGAATGAAACTGACTGATTCGGGCGGTGATTTAACAATTGAATATCTTCCTCCAGAGGCGAAAGATCCGGGGATTGCTTGGTATTATATTGACCTAGTGCATACGGTAAAGCCTCAGCCGGTAATTTCAGCGAGAGGCTGCAATATGTCTTTTCGCCGGCAAGTTTTTACTGAGTTTGACTTGCGTTTTGATGAGCGATTTAAGGGCAGTGCGGTGCGAGAAGAGTCTGATTTTTGCTTGCAATTTCGCAAAACCGGCTACGAAATTTGGTATGAACCCGAAGCGCATTTAATTCACTTGGGTGAGGAAACCGGCGGTTGCCACGATATCAGCACTCGCTCGGCTCAATATCAGATTAATCTTTACCATAATCACTTTTTAATGGGGTTTAAAAATCTCACCCCTTCTCAATGCTTGAAATTCTTCGCTCGTTTATTTGATTGTCAAGTTTTAGGCCATCCTCCTTGCAACAAAAGTGGGTCTTTGATTAAAACTTTGGGGCGAGCCGGTTTCTATACTCTCGGTTTCTTAAAAGCGTTCGCTACAGTGGTTCAATCGGCTTGGGATGACGGACAAATCTACAGTCGGCAAGATTCTATGTAGGTGAGTTAGCTATCAAATAAAAAGCAATGTGTAGAACTTTTTTAACTGTAGATGATAGCAAGTAGGAGAAGAGATTTGTGAAAACCTCAATCCTATTGAGCTAGAAAGTGTTAAATTATGAATTTATTGCCTAATTTCTGTCGGCCTTTACATTCAGTTGCATCATGATATTTTCAAATCTTTTGCGGGGTGATCGAATTCGACTCACTGCTTTAACATCAAAGGATCTCACCACTGTTGCCGGCTGGCATGAAGATGCTGACTTTTTACGCATGGTAGATGCGCGTCCAGCAACGCCTCAAACTGAGGAATTGCTAACGCAATGGTTAGAAGAACGTTACAAAGCAACAGACGCTTTTGTTTTGGCAGTTCGAGGTAAAAGTAGCGAGGATTTGATTGGGGTTATTGAATTTGAAGGAATTCTCTGGACGCATCAAGTAAGTTGGATGAGCGTTGCGATTGGCAATCGCAGTAATTGGGGCAAAGGTTATGGTTATGACGCAATGCAACTCGCCCTTATATTCGCTTTTGATGAACTGAATCTATATCGAGTACAACTAACCGTTTTTAGCTACAACGAACGTGCAATTGCTTTGTATGAAAAGTTGGGTTTTCAACGTGAAGGCGTCTACCGGCAATTTTTACAGCGCGACGGCAAGCGCTATGATATGTATTTGTATGGACTCTTGCGCCCAGAATGGGAAAAGGTTAAAACTCACTAATTTTTATTCGCTAAAATTTGCTCGTAAGCTTGAATCGTTTGTTGGGCAATCGTCTCCCAATTATAATACTTTAAAGCATAATTCTGAGCGTTTAATCCTCGCCGCTGGCGCTCACTTACATCCTTTAACGCTAATCTTAGCGTATCAGTAAGCGCTGCCACCTCACAGGAACAAACCCAGCCGGCTTCTGCTTGCTGCACTTCCTCCCAAATATGCACTTGATCGGAAATAACTACCGGCGTTCCCGCAGCCATCGCTTCTGCTACTGCAATTCCAAAGTTTTCGTAATAAGAAGGCAAAACAAAAATATCAGCATTTTCTAGCAAAGCTGCTTTCAAATTTCCAGAAACAAAACCGGTGACTGTAGTGTGTTTAGCAAGGGTGGAGTTTGCTATTTGTTTACGAATTTTAGCCTCATAGTTGGGATCTTGGGGGTTATTTCCAGCTAATACAAAGTGAAAACTTAATCCTTCAGCGAGAAGGTTTTCTAAAGCCGGCAACAGCAAATCTAGTCCTTTTTTTGAGTCAATTCTGGACATAAAAAGCAGTAACGGGTTGGCTAAATTTAAATTATGAAGTTCTTGACTATTGACTGTGTTTTTGGTAAGGTTAACGCCTAAAGGGATGACTAAATCCTGTGTAATTAAACCAAATCGTTCTGAAATCTTAGCTTCCTGTTGACTGGTGAAATGAATAGCCGCAGCACCGCCTAAGTTAGGCCGTTCAAACAAGGCTGCATAAACTCGCTTTAGCTGCTTTTTCTTTTGGAGATCGGCAGGGTCAAGAGTGCCTAAAGGACGCAAAATATAAGGTAAATTTCTAGTTCTCGCCACTGTTGCCGCAGCCGTACTCACTGGCGAAAATAAGGCATGAATATGGGCAAGATCGAAGGCTTTCGCGTGCCGGCTTAGCCAACGCAGCAAGTCAAGAGAAAATTTGTAACGCCGAAACGGAGAACAGGGAAAATAATACACCTGATAACCATTTTGTTCTACTGGCCGGTTTAAGGGTACATCGAGCGGTGGCTGACCCACATCTCCGTTAGAATTGGTCGTGAGAATGGTTACTTCAATTCCTTTGCCGGCAAGTGCTGCGGAAAGTCCTAGCACCATTTGACTGGGACCCCCGTAGACTAGGGAAATTGAAGGGATGATTTGCAGAATTCGCATATTTAAAGTTTTTTTAACCGCAGATAAACGCAGATGGGTTAAAGATCAGTTGATAATGGGATGTTTTTGCCGGCGCTTGAGTTAAGTGTCTATTTTGCAGGGATAGGAAATTATTTATTTCAGGATTAAATGTTGGAATGGATGGGCTAATCTCTGTATTTTCTTTAAAGAAGCTCTTTATAAAATTTAAGTAATTGCTGAGCGAGGGCTTTATTAGTATATTTTTTTTTGACTCGTTCATAACCCTTTTGTGATAAGCGTTTAGCTAATTCTGGATATTCTATTATCTGAGTTAAACATTTTTTTAGTGCTTCTGCATTTCCTTCTGGAAAGACTAAACCGGCTTCTCCAATGACATGAGGAATTTCACCGGAATTGGAGCCTATAACCGGCACTTGACAAGCCATTGCCTCGATCAGTACATGACCAAATTGTTCTTTCCAACCGGCAGCCGTTAAAGTTTTAAATTTATCAGTGGTTTCCGAGGGCAAAACTAAGGCATTCATTAGGTTAATATATTGGTAAACTTGGTCATGGGGAACACTTTCTACCCAAATTAGTCGATTTTGCAGATTATTTTCAATTGCCCATTCTATTAAAGCTTGCTGTAATTGTCCTCGCCCTACTAATAACCATTTCCAGGGAAAGTTTTGCAAATCTGTTAAGGCTTTAGCGAGAGTCAGTAAACCTTTTTCTTCCACAAATCGGCCTACAAATCCCACAACGAAATCATTCGGCTGAATATTTAAGTTATGACGTAGTTCTGGCTGGAGTTGACGTTGAAACAAGCTTTCATCTACACCCAATTGCGGCATCACTTGAACTGCACCTTGATAGCCACGTCCACGCAAAATTTCAGCGCCGTCCTGATTGCCGGCAATTAAACCGTGAGTGTGGCGCAAATTATAAGCCTCTAATTGAGAAATCGGCCATTTCAAATGGTATGGCAAATTCCACCAAGTAAAAAATAAGTTTTTCGCCTTTAGTCCCAGCAGCCGGTTGAGCGTAATTAACTGAGCATAAGCCAGGGAACGAGAACCCTGTTCCACCTGAATAATATTAGGTTGAAACCGACGCAATAGCTGAACTAAATCAGCCCCAAAAGTGAGCAGTCCTTGGTGATTTTCACTAAAATTAGAAACCGGCACCACTTTAAAAGACCCTTCATCAATCAATTGCATCTCAACCGTCTGGTTTTGCACACCCCCTGGTTTCCACCGGCGCGGTACCACAACTGTCACCTCAATCCCCGGTTCCAAATTAGCTAAAACTCGCAATTTCTCACGGTTGAGGTCAACAATATAAGTGTGGCTGGCAACTAAAATTCTCATAAAAGGGGATAATAAATGAACAAGGATCTCTTGCAAAAGTCGAAAATCTTTCTAATCTATTTGTGATTAAAATCAAAATTTCCAACTTTTGCAAAAGCTCTAAAAAATTCCACGACAACGTTAAATACCCTCCCCTTATAAAGGCGTTAAAACCAAACTACCTTCATTTGGAAAACCTAATTCATTGCGCTCACCAAACCGCCAGTGTTGCTGATACCGGCTCAAAAAATTCTGACCAATAATCCCCTCAACACCCAGCAAATCCAAAACATCACTCTTAAGAATCACAGCATCAAGATTTGAAACTTGGTGTTCTCGTAAACTGAATTGAGGCAAGGTTGTTTGTTTACCGGCTTCTGTGCCACAAAAGCCCTGTACCTCAATATCTTTAGCATTAGCCAAATCCAAAGAAAGCTTACCAGCCAAACGATCAGAAACCACACTCAGATCAGCGCCGGTATCTAGCAGAAAAGTAAATGGCCCTTGACCGTTGATTTCAACTTGAGCCGTCATCACCCCCATTTTTCCTTTCAGGGGAATCACATCGGCAGTCGCACCAGAAGGCGGCAAAAGTTGCAGTTGAAAGCTTTTAGGATTCACCACCATATCAAAGCCACTGAGAAAATCAAGTCCCAAAACCCCAGAAACATCGCCCGGAATTGCTGTTTTAGGCAATCCCATGCCGGTGATCCCCTGAACACTCGCCTTGTCAACCGCCATCACCGGCATCTCATGCAAAGACGCATTAATATCAGAACAATTGTCACCGACAACCATATAAGCCAGCATTTCCTGGGGAATGGGAGTTGCTGGCAAACCGAGTTGCTGGGCGATCTGACTGTCCACAATCGAATTCGATGCGCCGGTATCTAGCAAAAAAGTTTTAGGCTGCCCGCCGACACTCACCGAGAGGCTAAACAGTTGTTGTTCAGCAACCGGCTTCAGCGTCACAGAAGCTTGTCCCTGACTTGACGGTTTCGGCAGTGTAATGCCGGTGGTTTTAACCAAAGCAATCATGCGTTCATTCGCATCTGGGCGAATGCTGCCGTCTGGCGCTAACATCACCACCTTAAAGACACATTGCGAGGAAGCTGCTTGAATTTGCTCTAGGGAAGGCATCTGTCCGCTAGGGACAGTCGTTTTTACACACTCAACCACTTCTTGCAAAATTTCCTCGCCGGCAACGCTGGGGGTTGGGCTGGTTTGCTGCGCCAGTTTAGGGGGAATTGTGCCGACTTTTTGAGCAGATGAATCGAATTTTTCACCTTTAAAGGGCACCCTTATCAAAGGGGAAGTTTTTCCCGACTGTGCTGAAGCGGCTGGCTGCCACTGGCTGGTAAGCGAGTTCTGGGCTAGGTTGGGCAAAGGCGTTAAGGCAATTCCCCCGCAGATTGGGGCGAGGGCGATCGCTAAGACAGCAGTCCAAGATAGTTTCATAATCAGAGTTAGGGTTCAGCCGTTAGTTTACTCAGCAGCCGGGGCGCTTCGCTAAAGCACCCCATACACAAGCCGGAATTTCTCGTTCTGATCTCTGCGTCGCTTTCTTTCCACCGAAAGGATTATTTGCTTGCCATCCAAAAACTATTAGTAATATCAATAGCAATGATTGATTAACCTCGCAGTCAGGCTTAACACTAGACAGTTCTCAGTGGAGAGGCCGGCAATCGAGTGCCGGGGCACTATTAGGAGGCAATGGAAAAATGACGTTAATTCTCATTATCGAAGATGCTTGGTTTACCCGCAGGGCGATCGGCAAAATTTTACAACAGTCAGGTTACGAGACGCTGGAGGCTGAAAATGGACGCGAAGGGCTGGAGATAGCTGCGAGCCGGCCAGACATCGACGGTATCCTTTTAGACCTGTTAATGCCAGAGGTGGACGGTTGGGGCGTTCTCAAAGCGCTACGTGAAAAGCAGTCACGGTTGCCGGTGATCGTGCTGACTGCAGACATCCAAGAAAGCACTCGCCAACAATGCTTAGAACTCGGTGCGTTCACAGTCATTAACAAACCTCCCAAACCGGAAGAACTGCGCCAGGTTCTTCAAACCGCTTTAAGCGCCAGCGAGGAAAGCCAGTCATGAACTTGACAGCTAACCAAATTGATGCATTGCAGGAACTCGTCAACATTGGGGTTGGCCAAGCCGCAGGCGTTTTAAATGAGATGATCGACTCTCACATTCGCTTGCAAATTCCTTTTGTGAAAATTCTGTCGCCGGTGGAGTTACAACAACAGCTTGAAGGTCGTGTTAATGGACAGCGCATCTCCGCAGTTGGGCTTGGCTTCACCGGCTCGTTTACCGGCTTAGCTCAGTTAGTTTTTCCCGCAGACAGTGCCGATCTGTTAGCAGCCATGCTCACTGGCGAGGAATTGGGAACCCCTGACCTTGATTTAGTGAAAATTGGTACGCTGAGTGAAGTGGGAAATATTGTGATCAATGGGGTCATGGGTTCAATTAGCAATGTGCTTGATCAACGTCTTGACTACTCACTTCCGACTTACACAGAAGGAACAGTTGAACTGCTTCTGGCTTCTGGGAGTTTGGCCTCTAAAGCCGTTGTTTTATTGGCTCAGACCCGTTTTATTATCGAACGACTTCACATTGAAGGAGATGTCATCCTCATTTTTAATGTGGCTTCCTTTGATGCCTTACTGGCTGCTATTGATCGGGTTGTTGGGGAGCAATGACAAACGAAATTCTCAAAGTTGAAGAAAAATTTGGCGTTCTTGATCGCGTGCCGGTGGGGGTATGCGTGCTGCGAGAAGATTTTGTTGTTCTGTTTTGGAACAGCTGCTTGGAAGATTGGACACAAATTCCTAAAAATGAAATTTTAGGAACCAACATCCATGCTCATTTTCCTCACTTGCATCACCCCAAATACACCACTCGCCTCAAGCTCGTATTTGCCGGCAGCCCCCCAGCTATCTTTTCTGCCCATATCCATAAGTATTTGATTCCCGCCCCCATGCTAAACGGTCAGTGTCGCATTCAAGAATCAACAGTCACTGCTGTGCCGGCTCTCCTAGGAAAAGGGTTTTACGGACTGATCGTCATTCAAGATGTCACGGATCTGACCCACCGAATTAAAGATTATAGAGCCATGCGGGATCAGGCTGTAGATGAAGTCAAGGAACGCCAGCGAGTAGAACAGGAACTGCTCTCAAGCCAGCGTTTCATCCAAAAAATGGCTGATGCAATTCCTTACTTAATGTACATTTATGACCTTGTTGAACAGCAGAATGTTTATGCAAATAGTCAAATTACTGGAATCCTAGGCTATACACCTGAAGAAGTTCAAGAAATGGGACAGGCGTTATTTTTCAACTTAATGCATCCTGAGGATTTAGCTCTACTGCCGGCACACCAGCAAAAAATTATCGCCATGCAGGATGGTGACGTCATAGAGTTAGAATATCGCATCAAGCATCGCTCTGGGGAATGGCGCTGGCTTCGCGGTCGGGAGTTAGTGTTTAGCAGAACAGATGAGGGTGTGCCTAAACAGATTCTTGGAACCGCTCAAGATATCACAGAATACAAGTGGGCGGAGGAGGTAGTGCGCCAGCAAAATGAACGGGAGCGTCTGATCAGAGTAATCGCTCAGCACATTCGCCAGTCTCTTAATCTTCAGGAAATTCTGAATACAACAGTGAGAGAAGTTCGGCAGTTTCTTCAGACTGATCGGGTAGTTTTTTTTCGATGGCAATCACCTGATAAGGGAGTGGTAATAGTCGAGTCGGTCGGATCTAATTGGACGCCGCTATTAGGAAAAGAAATTTATGATCCCTGTTTTGCCAAAACTTATACCCAACTTTATCAACAGGGCCGCATCCGAGCGATTGAAAATATTTACACGGCTGATTTATCTCAATGTTATATCGATCTATTGAAGCCGTTTGAGGTGATAGCTGATTTAACAGTTCCAATTTTACAAGGAGTTAAGAGTCAAGAAGAATCAGAAAAAGGTTTAAGCGAACAGTGGAATTACGAAAGCATTCAAGAGCGAGAAGAGGTTAATTTATTACCTCATCATCGTATCACTTCATCACCTGAGTTATGGGGTTTGATAATCGCTCATCACTGTAGCGGTTCTCGGCAGTGGCAGCCTTTAGAAATTGATTTACTTAAGCAATTAGCGACTCAAGTTGCGATTGCTATTCAACAAGCAGAACTTTATGAACAATTGCAAGCTGCGAATGAAGAGTTGCAACGCTTAGCAACTTCAGATGGGTTGACTCAGCTTGCTAACCGCCGCCGGTTTGATGAATACTTGGAGTTTGAATGGCGGCAACTGGCACGCAAGCAAGAGCCACTCTCTTTAATTTTGTGTGATGTGGATTTTTTCAAGAGCTATAATGATACCTACGGACATCAAGCCGGTGATGATTGTTTGCGGTTGGTGGCGGCAGCTATTCGTGATGCCGGCCAGCGGACTGCTGATTTAGTTGCTCGCTATGGAGGAGAAGAATTTGCTTTAGTTTTACCCCACACAGATGTTACAGGTGCGGCTTGTGTGGCAAAGGTAGTTCGCTCGAAATTGAATAATTTGCAAATCCCTCATAGTGGTTCTCAAGTGAGTCAGTATGTCACCGTGAGTATGGGTGTAGCTAGCACGATTCCCCAACATGATCGCACGCCAGCCATGCTGATTGCCACAGCTGATAAAGCGCTCTATCAAGCGAAAGCAAAAGGGCGTGATCGGATGTGGGTTGCTCAAGCTTAAGACAGAGATTTCCAGAAAATTGCCGGCAGCATTAAATGCAAAATAAAGCACTTTTAGACTCCTTTAAAAAGTTGGTTTTTCTTTAATAAAAAAATTAATCAGCAGTTTTGCCGATAAAAGATAGGACAACGACTAAATTTGTTACTTAAATTAAATTTTTATTAAGACTTTAATTATTTTAAATAAATTTTTAATTTATAAGATACAATTCTTAAATTGAAAAGACACCTAAAGTTAGCTGTTTACTAAGTTTACTCCAATTTAATTTACTTTAAATGAAAACTTTATCACCTTAATTTTTGAATTAAAATAAAAATTTTCAAATTTTGTCCTCAATAAATCAACTCTAAAATATTCATGAAGTTGCTGAACCTGTAGCTTTTTTAATAGGATTAATCCCCCACACTTCAGTAAAAACAAGCAAAAAATCATGAAGGCGATACTACCGGACTACTTAACTAATCTAGGACAAACACCCCTTGAGCGGCAGCAAATTCAAAAAGTTCGTAAGCAATTCTTGCAGAAGATTGTCGGAGGCTTAGGATTAGCAACCTTTACTTT
This sequence comes from Microcoleus vaginatus WJT46-NPBG5, assembly GCA_019359355.1. Lineage (GTDB taxonomy): Bacteria > Cyanobacteriota > Cyanobacteriia > Cyanobacteriales > Oscillatoriaceae > FACHB-68. The sequence goes on from JAHHHM010000006.1 coordinate 103,732, forward strand.
AATAGTTATTGGGGGAGTCTGTTACCAGAGCATTACTCAACTTGTTAAAACAAATGAGTCATTGGACGAAACGTTTGCGATTATTAAACAGCTTGATAACGTCCTCTCCCAAATGAAGGACGCAGAAACAGGGCAGCGGGGCTACATAATAACAGGAAATCAGTCATATTTAGAACCCTATATTTCTGCTAGTTCGAGTGTTTTTAAAGAAGTTGAAACTCTCCAGTTTTCGAGAAATAACACTTTGAATCAACAGCAAAAATTAACGCTCCTAAAGTCTTTAGTCAACAGTAAATTAACGGAATTAAAGCAAACAATTGAGTTACGCAGAGAGCAGGGATTTGGGCCGGCAATGCAAGTTGTCGCCCTGAACGAGGGAAAACAAATAATGGATCAAATACGAGTAATTGTTAATGATTTAGAAAATGAACATAAACAATTATTGAAGCAGCAACAACAGCAAGCAAAAACTGCTGCCAACAGAGCTATTGTTACATTTTCTGGTGGAATATTATTGAACATTGGAATTGTTTTCTGGATTTACAATATTATTTATTTGCAGATTAAAGAACGTAACCAAACAGAAGAAAACCTCCAAAAGGAACGCGATTATACAGCCTTTATTATTCAAAAAACTCCTGCAATGATTCTGGGGATAACGCCCGATGGAATAACAAACTTTATCAATCCGGCTGTTGAACAGATTACAGAGTATTCATCTGAAGAATTGGTTGGGCAGAACTGGGCAAAAAAATTCAATTTGGGTAGTGACTCTCAACAAATTCAGGAGTTGTTTGGGAGTTATGAGCGGGAAACCTTGCGCGACAGCGAGATGGTTTTAACAACTCGGAATGGGGAAAAACGAACAATTACCTGGAAATCTCTATATCGTTTTGATGAAAATAATAACTTAATAGAAATCGTTGGATTTGGTAACGATATCAGCTACCGAGTTCGGACTGAAGAAATTCGTAAAGGCGCGGAACTGCTGCAACTGGTGCTCGATAATATTCCGCAATCCATTCTTTGGAAAGATCGAAGTTCGGTTTACTTAGGGTGCAATCAAAATTGGTGCGAAATTGTTGGAATTAGCAGCCCTGAGAAGATTGTTGGAAAGACAGATTATGATTTATGGTCTCAGGAAGTGGCAGACGAATTCACGGCACAAGAGCGCCGGGTAATGGAGCTGAATAAACCAGAACTGCACGATATTCAACGCAGAATCCAAGCGGATGGGGATGAAATATGGCTAGATATTAATCGATTGCCAATTCATGATCTGGAAGGGAAAGTTATCGGCATTTTAACAACGATTGAAGATATCACCGAACGCAAACAAGCTGAAGAAGCTTTGCGACAGAATATGCAAATGCTTGATTTAGCGAGCGACGCCATCATTATTCGGAATTTGGATGACAAGATCGCTTATTGGAATCAGGGTGCTGAACAGTTGTATGGTTGGACAAAACAAGAGGTGTTGGGGCAGTATATTCATACTTTCTTGCAAACAGTTTTTCCCCAACCCATTGAGGAAGTGTTAGCGAAATTTCTGCGTGAAGGGCAATGGGAAGGTGAACTGATTCACACCAAGCTTGACGGTACGCAAATCATCGTGGGAAGCCGCTGGACTTTGCAACGGGATGAATTGGGGCAACCTATAGCAATGCTGGAAATTAACAGTGATATTACTGAACGCAAGCAGGCACTGAATGCTTTAGGAGAATCGGAAGTACGGGAACGAGAAAAAGCCCAACAGTTAGAGCAAACTTTACATCAATTACAAAAGACCCAATCCCAATTAATTCAGACTGAAAAAATGTCTAGTTTAGGCCAATTAGTAGCTGGGGTTGCTCATGAGATTAATAATCCCGTTAATTTCATTTACGGAAATCTTGTCCATGCTGATGAATATACTCAAAACTTAATCAACTTGCTGCATCTCTACCAACAGCATTATCCAAAGCCGCCGACTGATATTGAAGCGGAAACTGAAGCAATTGATCTTGATTTTCTCGTTGAAGACTTGCCTAAAATGCTGTCTTCTATGAAAGTGGGGGCAGATCGGATTCGTCAAATTGTTCTTTCCCTGCGAAATTTTTCGCGGCTGGATGAAGCCGACATGAAAGAAGTTGATATTCACGAAGGAATTGACAGCACCCTCTTAATTTTGCAGAACCGGCTCAAGGCTAAGTCAGATAGTGCCGGCATTGAAGTGATTAAAAATTATGGAAATTTGCCCTTGGTAGAGTGTTATGTCGGGCAATTGAACCAAGTATTTATGAATATTCTCACCAATGCCATTGACGCACTTGATCAAAACAGCAATCAGGGTTCTGCTATAGGAAATCAGAACAATTGTGGTACAATTACGATTCGGACTGAAAGGCAAAGTTCTGATACTATTACGGTGAGTATTTCAGATAATGGCCCTGGCATGACAGAAGACGTTAAGGCACGTCTTTTTGATCCCTTCTTCACAACCAAGCCAATCGGTCAAGGAACCGGCTTGGGGTTAGCAATTAGCTACGAAATTATAACGGAAAAACACAGAGGAACGCTGAAGTGTGAGTCGAAACCTGGCGTGGGAACAGAGTTCTTAATTGACATTCCAGTGCGGCAAACTCAATCATTATCAGGTTCTTAAGTTAATCTACACATAGCCCATCTTGCTTGGGATCTTCATAAATTTTTTCTCGTGATGTTTCTGTCACTTCCCCGGTTTTCGTTACTGTATAATCCACTGTATAATGTGGGTGTGGGCCGCAACCACATACTTGATAGTCAAACAGATGTACTTGATACCCATTCCCTATCTTTTTGACAGAAGTATCTTTAATTTTAGAAACAAAAACTCGAAACTCTTTCGGTATAGTGATTTTGTATCTGGGATAAGATTTGGTTAAAGCGACTGCAAAACTTAAAGCCTCTTCTGGTTTCTCCACCGGCGCAAAAAACTTTTGAAACGCTTCTTTCGTTGCAATCTCTTTAAATTCATTGTCAGATGTTAAGACAATATACTTGTTATACAAGGGCAGCCGGCAACCTTTCCGCGATATTCCTGCGCTTGTTGTCGAGGCATTTCTATTGATAAATGTGCATTCAGCAATTGGCAATGCGGGAGATAAACCTATCAAAGCGCCTGATGGAGGAATTATTCTTTCACAAGAAAACTTTTCTTCCAAGTTAATTTTGGAACAATTTAAACTTTCTCCTTCTTGCACACAGCCGGCTTTAATGAAAGCGGAAACATCTCCCGGTGAACTGCGGTCGCTTTTAGCTACACTCTCAAGTGGAGAGATCAGCCATGAAAGGCTAACAAGAATAACTCCTAAAATAAGCCCTATAAAAAAACGAGCTTTCTTGGATTGCATAATTTTTGAAAATTGAAATACTGTTAAATAGAAGATTGGATTTTTAAGAAATTTCTGCACCCAGTGTAAACTCACAGCCAATCTGCTGCAAACCGCGAAAAATGTAGGGATTAAAGCGGGCGATGGGACTCGAACCCACGACGTTCAGCTTGGGAAGCTGACATTCTACCACTGAATTACGCCCGCGTCAAGTAATTTGTTACCATTTTTACCGGCTCGACCGGGATAACTTCAAACTAGAAAAAGATTATATCATGATTTTCTCACCGGCATTGCCCCATTCTTGACAGGAGAGCCGGCAGAAGTTGAGAGGGCAGAAAGATTGCCAAACGCGAAGCACAGAAGCAGAAGCGCAGCTCATCCCACTTTTGGCTAAAAAATACTCCCCTTTAACTTGAGGCTGCTCGCTTTTTATACGCCTTGGGGGGGATGAAGGAGTGGTGATTTACAAGACTTGAACCGTAAAATACGGTCATGAGAACAACAATAATGATGTTGTTAAGCCAAATGTTCTATCTGAACATTTTCCCCCACCCAAATACTTATGGTTCAGATACGCGGTTCCCAATGCACTCGAATCATCAGGCAGAACACTTGGTATCCATTTTTGACCGGGTTTCTCACTGCTGATGCTTGACTTTTAAACAAATTTCTGTTCACTTTCCCCTCTCAAACGCATTGCAATCAGCATAAGCGAGTAGCAAGTATGTTCAACGCCACTGAACTTTTGATTGACACCTTTGTAGACAAGCTTCGGGACGGCTACCGCCGTACCTACGGAGGCTATAGGCCAGATTACGAAGACATTATTGCCTGGGCTGGGGGCATGGCTTTGGAAAATATTGCCAATAGCGATGCCCTGTATCACAATGTAGAACACACAATAATGGTCGCGCTCGTCGGGCAAGAACTTCTGCGCGGCAAACACATCCGTGAAGGTGGAGTTTCTTGCGAAGACTGGTTGCACTTCATTATCTCTTTGGTTTGCCATGACATCGGTTATGTAAAAGGCGTATGCCGGCAAGATCAAGATGGAGTGTACGCCACAGGCCAAGATGGCACAATGGTAAGCTTGCCCCCCGGATCTTCAGATGCCGGCCTGACTCCTTATCATGTAGACCGTGCAAAACTGTTTATTGATGAGCGGTTTGGTGGTCACAAATTAATTGATTCTGAGGTGATCAAACGCAACATAGAACTGACGCGTTTCCCAGTGCCAAAAAAAGAAGATCATCAAGATACCATCAATTATCCCGGCTTAGTTCGCGCAGCCGATCTCATCGGTCAACTCAGCGATCCGCGATACCTGAAAAAAATTAGTGCCTTATTCTATGAATTTGAAGAAACCGGCACCAATAAATATTTGGGTTACAACCATCCCGGACATCTGCGGAAAAACTATCCCAAATTTTACTGGAATGGAGTTCATCCTTATGTCAAAGATGCGCTTCATTATTTATCGCTGACGCAGCAAGGTAAACAAGTGATTGCTAACCTCTACTCAAATGTATTTGTCGTTGAGCACGAAAAGCTCGATGATGAATAAATAGCTAGCGGCAAAACAAGAAGGGAGAAGCGACAAGCAACTTACAAGTTTTTCCCTTCTCCCCATCCCCATACTGCTAGCCAATCGTCAAACCTCTGCCCCGAACTCACCCTCACTCCAGATTGATGAATCCAGTCTTTTCCCCCATCCAAAGGTTTTTGCTTACGTGGTTGCTGATCTTCTTTTCGGGTTGGGCGATGCTGAGTGCCCTTAGCTACGTGGGTGAGTTGATCAGTATTCTCATTACAGCCGGCCTGATTGCATTTTTGCTGAACTATGCAGTCGCAAGATTGCAGCACATTTTGCCCCGTGGGGTAGCCGCCGGCCTGGTTTATTTAGCAGCCGGTCTGGCAGTTGTGCTGATCGGGTTGACCATTGTGCCGCCGGTGTTTGCTCAAGGCCGGCAACTAGCAACTAATTTCCCTTCACTGCTAGACTCTGCCCAGCAGCAACTTGACACATTCCAAACCTGGAGTGTTGAACACAATTTGCCCTTTGATGTGCGGATTTTGGCCCAACAGTTGCTAACACGACTGCAAGCCCAAGCCGAAGAAATCGCAGCCAGAGGTTTCGGCTTGGTTCTCGGTACAGTCAACTGGTTTTTGGACTTCATCTTGATCCTGGTGATCTCCTTTTATATGCTCGTTGATGGAGAGCGGGTTTGGAACGCTTTAACCAGTTTTTTCTCGCCCACAATTCGACACGGATTAACCGAGTCTTTGCAGCGCAATCTCCAGCGGTTTGTCTCAGGGCAACTGCTACTCGGTTTATTTATGGCAGTTACGCTGGCGGTGGCTTTCTGGCTGTTGCGGGTGCCCTTTTTCCTGCTATTTGCAGTCTTTATCGGCATCATGGAAGCCATTCCATTTGTGGGAGCAACTTTAGGCATTGGCACCGTTAGCATTATTGTGGCCTTTATTAACTGGTGGCAAGCGCTGCAAGTCCTGGCTGTTGCCGTCGCACTCCAGCAAGTAAAGGACAATTTGATCGGCCCGCGAATTATGGGAAATCTCACCGGCTTGTCGCCGGTATTTATCTTCGCGTCTCTGCTTTTAGGCGCTAGAGTGGGGGGACTCTTGGGTGTAATCTTGGCAATTCCCATGACCGGCGTGGTTAAAAGTATTGCGGAAATTGTTCTTGACCCAACCCTACCTCCTCAAACCGGCTCATTTTTCCACAATCCCATCGCTGATGACTCTCCCAAAGCGCTGCTGCCAGAGGAAAAATTAGCACAACCAAACTCTAAACTCTAACTTCTAAAATTGATATGAATTGGTGGCAAAAGCTTAAAAAAAATCCGTTAGCTCGCTTCGGGGCGCTGTTACTATTAACGTTCTACCTAGTAGCGATCGCCGCTGACTTTGTTGCGCCTTATGACCCTTACGAATCGCAACCCGATGGCGCATTACTGCCGCCCACCCAGATTGCTTGGAATAACCCAGGGGGGCAGTTTACAGGGCCGCACGTCTATCTCACCACACAAGGGCCGGTGGATCTGAACACCGGCGATCGCAAACTAATCAAAAATAAGCAACAATCTTCGCCCATTCATCTGTTTGCTAAAGGCTACCCATACCGGCTGCTGGGGCTAATCCCCTCAGACCGGCACTTGTTCGGCACTACAGGGCCGGCTAAATTTAACCTGCTAGGCACCGATGAGCAAGCCCGTGACCAATTCAGCCGGCTGGTGCACGGCAGCCGCATTAGTCTGTTCATCGGTTTAGTTGGCATTGCGATTTCCTTTCCCCTCGGTTTATTAGTCGGGGGAATTTCTGGCTATTTTGGCGGCTGGATTGATGGCACTTTCATGCGCTTAGCCGAAGTATTGATGACGATTCCCGGAATTTATCTATTGGTTGCCCTTGCCGCTGTGCTGCCTGCCGGTATCAGTAGCGCCCAGCGGTTTCTATTAATTGTCGCCATCACGTCTTTCATTAGCTGGGCTGGATTGGCGCGGGTGATTCGAGGACAGGTACTCTCGATTAAAGAACGGCAATTTGTGCAATCAGCGCGAGCGATGGGCGCGAATCCCCTTTACATCATTGTCCGTCACGTTTTGCCCCAAACAGCGACTTATGTGATTATCTCTGCAACGCTAGCCGTTCCAGGCTTTATCGTGGCGGAATCGGTGTTGAGTCTGATAGGGCTGGGCATTCAGCAGCCTGATCCGTCTTGGGGAAATATGTTGTCTTTGGCAACAAATGCTTCGATTTTGGTGCTACAACCCTGGCTAGTTTGGTCGCCGGCTGTATTAATTATCCTGACAATGCTGGCATTTAATTTGCTAGGAGATGCGTTGCGTGATGCCCTCGATCCCCGCAGTTTGCAACGGTAGGGGGAAGAAGCCAGGAATAGGAAATTGAAAATTATTTGCCAGCCCCCAATTTAATTTAAAAACCAACTCACCCACTCAGCACTTATGTATCACATTGGCTTTGGGCGCGAGGATTTGGGTTCTCAGATGCCGGTGATGGCGCTGTTATCTGGCGATCCAGATCGCGCCCGTTTGATCGCCCAGACTTATTTGCAGGATGTGGTGAGTTTGTCTGAAAATCGGGGATTGAATAGTTATTTGGGTAAGTTGCCGAATGGGCGAGTGGTTTTGTCTGCAACCACCGGCATGGGAGCACCGAGTTTAAGTATTGTGGTGAATGAGTTGGTGCAGGTGGGGATTCGGCAGATGATTCGGGTGGGCACTTGTGGCTCAATTCAAGCTGAGGTGCCCGCAGGATCGATTGTGATTTCTCGTGCGGCGCTTTGCCGGCAGGGGGCTGCGAATGATATCGCGCCGGTGGAGTATCCGGCAGCCGCTGATCCGTTTCTCACGGTGGCGCTGATTCAGGCGGCGCGGGAATTAAACATTGAACATTATGCCGGCATTACGGCTTCGGTGGATACCTTTTATGAGGGGCAAGAACGCACCGACTCAGCAAATCCCCATTTGTTGCGTCGGCTGCAAGGCATTACGGAAGAATATCGCCGGCTGAATATCCTCAATTACGAAATGGAGTGCGGGACGCTGTTTAAGATGGCAGGGGTTTATAACTTTGCGGCTGGGTGCGTCTGTGGGGTAGTGGCGCAGCGTGCCGGTGGTGAACAAATTGTTTTAGAGTTGAAAGACAACGCGGTTGAGAATGCCATTAAGGTTGCGGTACGCGCCGCTGAGTGCTTTTAACAATCTCCGATGAAATTCTTCTGCCCTTTGCCCCATATAAAGCCCGAAAACAAAAATCCCATGCCTGTGAGCACGGGAGGTAAATGGGTTTTGGGTTTTTCATTGTTTACAGTATTGCAGGCCGCTTGCTAGGAGTTGGGTGAGCCTGTGCCGGATTTTCAAATGTCACAATATCCGTAGAATCACTGAAGGGGCAACGGCAACTGCATCGGTTCACTTTCAATAACCTATTTCATCCTTCTTCTGCCGGTATAGCGGTTTGTAAGGAGCCACACCTTAACGAGTTGAAAGCTGCTGTATGTAGCGTTTCATGACTTTATTGCAAAAAAATGAGGGGAATTCACCCTCTTGCAACTGTTAAAATGTTCTGAAAATGATCCACCAGATGGCAACGCCCCGTGTGGATGTTTTTTTATAGGTGATGCCTAGTTCGCGTCAATCAGGCTTTTTTTGAAATTGAGCTTATTGACTCAAAACTCAAGACTTAGAAGGACAAAAGGCCGTTACTAAGCGGTAACATTTTTATCATCAACTGGATGCTGGCCATAGAAGGGAAGGGCTTCTGACCAGTTGGGGTAAAGTCCCTGTTGCCAATCGAAATAAGCGAGTGTTAGCAAGCTGCCAACCGATGCCCCTAAGCCGGCTTCTGCGTGAATCAGGTAATAGGAATTAGGCCAACTGTCTAGGGTTTGCTGCCATTGTTCTAATGTCATTGCGCTGTCTGGCAACAACGTTGTTAATCCTGTATTTTGGCAGGGTTTATAGATGCCGGCAAAAATTTGTCCCCGTTGTGCCGGCATTTGAACGGCGAGAGCCATATTCTCCGGGATAGAAGTATTTGTAAGTTTTTGAAAGTGCGCTGCTGCTGCCAAGGTGGAGATGGCAAACAGAGGAAGATCTAACTGTTGGGCGAGGGTACGGGCGGTGACAACGCCGATGCGAGTGCCGGTGAAGCTTCCGGGACCTTTGGCAACGGCAATAAAGGCTAAATCTGACCAAGTTTGCGGCTGGAGAAATTCAGCGAGATACTGATGGAATTGGGTGGAGAGTTCCCGCCCTAAATCCCAAGTTTGGCTGCGAACTTCATCGGCAAAGTTGCTGATAGCTAGACCCAATTCTGGACTAGAGGTGTGGAGGGCGAGGGCGTATTTACTGGGAAACATTTACCTGATGATAATTGAAAGCACACATCCTTGAAGGGTTGCGTGCCGGCTTTTACAAGTTCAAAATTTTTAGCTTTATTTAGAATAAATCGAATGGGTATTTATAAGTTAAAAATTGTGATTTTTTACAATTATTCGGAATTTACTTTACAAATTAGTTCGGGTTGCTGATGAGCCAACACAATCGCTTGTTTAATGGAGGGTTGCTTATTTCAGAAAACTATCTAGCCGGCTCTCTATTTCCTAAAAATAGAAGAGTGAACTGTAAAGCCGGAAGAAAGTATTTTCTCTTCTTTGTTCACAGTTCACTCTTCATACCGCTATCGATAAGTTTTTACAGAGGATTTAGACGTCTGTTCGGTGAATTATATTGCTTAAAAGCTTTTCTTTAAATTATTTCGCCGCTCAGCAACGCCTCTGAAACTCTTACCTGGCCGGTTCAAACTGAATGGGAAGCGCCACGGTCATTTTTTTGCGGCTTTGCTTATCGTACACGTCTGCCAGTCTGTAGAGTTGTCTTGCGGCTGGTGGGTTGGAGACTTGCACTTCTTGAGTCAAAGTCGGCAGAATTTCAACAACGCGATATCTTCTATCTGCACTCTTCCAGGTGTAGTTAATGATTGGGTTCCCCAATTCATTACGATTGATAATAATGGGCAGTTCGCTAACAACTGGATAATCTTCGCCGCCTACTTTAACGACTGTTTGGGAAAAAGCGGGAAACGGGAGTCCGGCAAATAGTAATGAAATCCCCGCGCCTACAAACCAACTTTTTACCTTCATGCTTTGCCTTTTTTGTCTCTAAGTTTGCACCTGCCAAACCTAGCAAAGTTTCCAGCATTTGTCAAGCTATTTAAAAGATGAGATAAACTTTTTTTATCGGAACTTTTTTGATAAAAACTCGTCTTACAATAGATTTAGGCTTTGCTGTAAATTGCCTCAAGTTGCTAGCTCGAAAAAGGCCGGTTTCAAACTACAGACGAAGCGCAACCCTAATAGTTTAAGAATAAATACTGATCAAACCAATATATGAGGGAACGAAGACATTGTACCTTTGTAATTGGGCGCTTACACTCTTCTAATAGAATAGCGTGTGCGTGATTGATAGTCGTTAACCCCGATTCGCAACATGACTTGTAGAATTACCTCGGCAATCAGTCATTTTTGCTTTAATCATCCCCAAAACCGAGGGGCTGGCAACCATACCCACCCCTCAATATAAATTATTTGCAACACCGGCACTCAAACGCCATCCGTTTTTCGTGCCAGATATTCCATCAAAGCGTACTGCCGGCAAACTCTCCCTGAAACCGAACTTTCTCAAAACGTTGGCATTCGAGTTGTTGCCCCTGATACGAAACCTCGATATCATCCACCCAAGCTTGCTGTAGCGTAACGCCATGCAGATGCAGCCGGACATTTGTATAGGGGAACGGGTAATCTCCGGAAGATTCCCAAGTTAGCTCTAAACTGTTTGAGGATAACACCATTTGGAAACGATCCACCCGGTATCCTCCATAGCCATCCCCGGCATCGCTGTAGAGGTAATCCACAGATATTTCTCCCTCAGGTGGGTAAAGGTGCAGAGTTAATTGCCCATCCGCTTCCATTGGCAAAATCGTGCCGGCTTTCACCAACACCGGAATCTGTTCTAAAGGCGCATCAAGCTCAACCGGCTGCCCACCTTGAAGTTGGGTGTCATCCCAGAAATGACACCAGCGGCCCTGTGGTAATCTCACCTCTCGCGAACGTGCACCCTCGAATACAATCGGACAAATTAAGAGCGCTTCGCCCAAGAAAAACGCATCATCAATCCCCCAAAGTGCCTCGTCATGACTATCAGACCAGAAAAGCGGACGAACCGGCGGATAACCTTTTTGACTCGCTTCCCAAGCCAATGTATAGAAGTAGGGAAGCAGCCGATAACGCAGTTGCAAAAATTGCCGAATGATACTCAGGTAAGGTTCGCCATACGTCCACGGCGTGCGCTGTTCAACGTTATTAGAAGAGTGGGTGCGGCAGAAAGTCAAAAAACTGGACATTTGGAACCAGCGCAGGTAAAGTTCAGCGGGAGGATTTCCTTGGAAACCGCCGATATCTGGGCCACTGTAAGGAATTCCTGACAATCCTAGCCCAACAACCGTTGCCACCGTCATTCGCAACGCAGCCCAGGTACACTCAATGTCACCCGTCCAAGTCCAGGCATAGCGCTGCAGTCCCGCCCAACCGGCACGAGAGACAATAAAAGGACGCCGATCCTGGTAGCCGCGCAGGGCTTCGTAGCCGGCTTCAGCTTGCAATAACCCATAAACATTATGAGCTTCACGGTGATCCCCGCCTCTGCCCTCCATCAAATGCTGGGTGGGTTTGGGCAGTGAGCGATCACCCCAGAGGATAAAGGCTGCCGGCTCGTTCATATCATGCCAAAATCCCGCCACGCCGACATCAAGAAGGTATAAATACTGCCGGCTCCACCACTTGCGAACCACCGGGTTTGTAAAGTCTGGGAAAACGCACCAACCGGGCCAAACTGGGGCCACTACAAGCTTGCCATCAGGTAGCCGGCAAAATGCCTCCAGCAATTGACCTTCTAAAAATAAGTTACTTTGCCGGCTATATTTAATCCCCGGATTCATAATCGCAATAAACCGCACCCCTTGCTCTGCGAGTTCTTGCGTAAAACCCTTGAGGTTGGGAAACCGATCTGGGTCGATTGTAAAGGCACGAAACCCAACCTGAATATCAATATCTAGGTGAATAGCGCTCAGCGGCAAATTGTGATGTTTAAAAGCCTGGGCTTCTTCTCTAACGACCTCTTCAGTACGGTAGCCCCAGTGAGATTGGTGATAGCCCAAAGCCCAACGCGGAGGCAGGGGGGCGCGTCCGGTTAACTCTGTATAGCGCTCTAGCAGATGAGGCGGAGAGCCAGCACTCAAGTAATAACGTAGCGATCCCCCATTAAAATCGGCAGTGGCTTTATCATCAAAGGTAAATTTGGCCTCAAAAGAATTTTCATAGAAAATGAGGTAACTCCCTAAAGCGTGGAGTCCGATATAAACGGGAATACAGATATACATCGGGTCTGAACCCGGCCCATACATCCCCGCTGCGTCGTAGTTCCACATCTGGTAGGAAGCTTGCACTCTGCCATCTTTGGGATCGCGCAAGTTGAGCGGAAATGCGCGTTCTCCGAGTCCGTAGATATGTTCTTCTTTTCGCAGTTGCGCTTGATGAACCCATCCGTCACCTTTGCGCTGGGGAGGCATTTCTTCCCGTAGTAGTTGCCCCGCTGCGTCGTAAAATTTCAGACTGCCATCAATGCTGACCGTCACTTTAATGCCGGCTGGCTCTTGGCTGGATACACTCCAGCTATCACCGGCTTCTTCCAGTATGGTTTCTACATCTGGCCAATCTTTACGGGCGATGGCATAGGGAACCGGCGCGATGCCGCCTAACCAGTTTACCCGGACAAAATCAGGCTTGAGAAAGCAAATTTCTAGTTCTGTTTGCTCGAAGTAAAAATGAGCGCCTCTGGCAGTTGGCTCAGCCTTTAGGAGTTTTCCGGGTTTGTCAAATGCTTCCTGTGCCGGTGGGATCGCAAACTGGCGTTCTAGCCGATCTCGTTTGCGCGAATACAGATACGCCTTTGGGGTGTAGCTCACGTAAAAGAGCGACCCTAAAAAAAACTTAACTTTCAGTGATAGCTGCTTGAAGAGAGTCATAAGGCTTTTGTTAGTCGCTTAACAATTTCTTTGATAGTTAAACTCTTCAATTATTCGCAGCTTTCTGTGCCGGCGCTATCAATCCTGGGACGGATTTCTTCAAATAAACAGAAGCTTCTAACGTTTTTAACTTTTTTCTGAGTATAAATTTGATACTTCAGTTGTACTTGTTACTTTTGCTACAGTTGATTTCGCTTTAGTAGTGTGGGCTACAACTGATATTCACAGAGAACTATTCCTTAAGTAAAAAACAAATCAACTGTAAGGATGAAGGTGTTATTTTTAAGCTGTTGTTGAATGTAGAGGACAGCTCAGAATTCTTATACTCGAAACACTACAGCTATGTTTGAAATCGGAGATTGCGTCGTCAATCTAAAAACCGACAACTTCGGTAAAGTTATTGGATACGGCCACAAAATGAGTGACAATGTTTATACGACAACGCTTAAAGTTTTAGTGGGGCAGTCTGAAACGTCTGGAAAAAGAGGATTTATCGAAGAAGATTTATATTCAGCCTGGGTTTCGTGGCCGCAAAAAAATTCTTCCCCTGCTTCAGAATTAAGCAGTTTTCAGGCAAAAAAAATATAACGGAACCAGGAGAGTGAGGGACACAATTGTAGGGCAGACATCTTGCCTGCCCTCGTTCGTGTATTTTTCCCACTATGCTGCCTCAGGATTCAGTTGAATCATCTCCCAAGTTGTATAGGTTCCAACTGGACTCCACAGCAAATAAGGTAAAAGTAAGGCCGCCGCCCATCCTGAAATCGGCCAAACAATCAGTGCCAGTCCAACGCCTAAAATAACCCCAGATCCTCCCAAAATTGTGCCAATTTTTAGGCTGCGAAGTCTCAGGGTCATTGGGATATAAGCGACTGTCACAATTTCCAGCAGCAAGTATAATCCCATCAGCAACCAAGTTTTGACGCTGCCAGGATCTTTGTCCCAAACAATCGTAGCCGAGCCGGCTCCTGCCGCAAAAATTGCAGTCCAAATAAATGGAATTGCCGGCTCAAAAACTAGCCAATCAGGCCGGCGCAGGTGTACACCCCACATCGTATCTCGCGGCCTCATCAACACAGTGCCCAAGGCAACTATGAAGGTAACACCTCCAATAACCATCCAAGATTCTATCATTTTTTGACCTTTCAATAAACGGCAAACTTGCGCTTCTTATAAATTTAAAAAAGCACGATAAAATGATCTTGTCAGGTTCAATCAAGACTTTAATCAGTCTTTGGTATGAAAGTGCTTTATAACCTAAGTTGAGTTCAGGCTTATTTGCCCAAAGATATCGAAAAAGGCCCAAATCCTACCGAGGCCGAACGAGCTGCATCTTCTGCGATCTCTACAAGAGTTGGCAAAGCTACAAAGCGAACACTTTCAGGTGAGCTAAATTCGATTTGTCCGGGATCTTTGTTAATTTCAGAAGTAACAACTAACAAACGGAATGAATAAGTCTCTGTCTTCTGGAAAGGACGCAAAACAAAGTCAATTTCAGACTTTGGTTCACCAAAGGTGAGCGGCGTAAGTTGCTCGACTTGATGATGTCGATCAGGTGATTGTGACTCTATATAGATTGCTACATCGCCTTGAGACAGGGTAATTCCAAATTTAAAGTCCTCAAAATCTTTGTCTCCTTGATTGCTGACATGGAGCTGAACGAGCTGTACTTCTTCATATTTATAATCTTTTTCACCGTCAGACAAGGTAATTTGGTTGCGGCTACTAGAAGGCCCAAGGGGGTCTTTAAAAGTAGGAAACGTATCAACTCGGCGACCAATGGGTTGTTTTTGCTTCCGAAAATTAGCAATAGCGGTTTGAATTAAAAATCCAACTGCAACACCGGCAAGAGCGATGCCGGCAAGCACAACGATTACAATTGTGTCCCACCTGATATCAGAAAATTGTTCTAACAAAGTTACTCCTTTGATTAAAGTAAATTATGACTTTAGATGTATTCGCTAACACACCATATTTTTACAAAAGAACTCGCCTATTTTCTATAAAAAATGCTGAGTTTGCTTTGTAAATCAGGATGTCTGTTTCTAATTCTAATAATTTTAATTGACTTGCCACCCTCAAACTATTCGCTAAGGCATAAATTTGGAGCCAATACAGTTCGGTTAAGGATATTGGTAAGTCCAAAAACATTGAATCAAGTGGGCGAGAAAGTGGGAAAGCACAGGGACAGGGCAAAGAGGAGACGACAGGAGGAAGTGTATCGGCAAAAAAAGCTGCTGTGGCCTTCACGTGGACACCTGTGGTTAAAAAATTCATTAAACTTTATCAAAGATGGGGATGCTTATTGAGCAGCCCGCCGGCAGTTCTACAAAAACAAGAAGTTTATGACGGTTCGCAAGGACACAATTTTTGAGCGCTTCTTAGCGCCGGTGTTTCAACTGCTGATTGATCGCGACGAACTTGAGCGTTTCGCTAAAAGTATCGATTGGGAAGCTGAAGCTGCTCGCTTTGCAGCCCCAGATTTTGACTATCCCGACTATTACCGCACTCAGAATTTCCACGGCATCCAAAACGGATATCTCAATGCCGGCGCGGCAGTTTCCTACGATCCCATCACCCAGTATGTGATGCCGCCTCATGAAACTTGGGTGCGCCAAGGTTTAATTGATGGGATTCGATGCCGGCCTAGACGGATTTTAGATTTAGGCTGTGGCACCGGCTCAACGACGCTGATGTTAAAACAAGCTTTTCCCCAAGCCGAAGTCATTGGTCTGGATCTGTCACCCTATATGCTGGTAAGGGCTGAGTATAAAGCCAAAGAAGCTGGATTGAACATTCAGTGGCGTCATGGCAAAGCCGAAAGCACCGGCTTCCCCGACGCCTCCTTTGATTTAGTGACCGCATCGTTGCTGTTCCACGAAACACCGCCGGCAGTCTCCCAAGCGATCCTTCGCGAAAGCTTTCGGCTGCTTACCCCAGGCGGCGAGATGGTGACATTAGATGGCCATCAAAAAACTTTGCGTCAAACCGAGTGGTTAACTGATATTTTTGAAGAACCTTACATCCAAGACTACGCTGCCGGCAGCCTGGATGCCTGGATAGGAGCCGCAGGATTTGAGGCTGTGAACACTAAGGATCTGTGGTGGGTGCATCAAGTGAGTGCGGGTGTTAAACCGCTTTCAGCTCAAGATGCAGCAGCCAACAGAGCGCGAGTCCGCCCGGATGCAACCGGCATCTCGGACAGTCCCGATTCAGATAATTTGCCGGCTCCAGCCTTCAGTTAAGCGCGATGTATTAAGGCTTCTTGACTGTTTGTTTTTTTGTAGTTGACCTATTTACTTTTGCCTTCCCAAGCCCCCAGTCCAGATGACTCTCAAAGCAGTTTTATTTGATTTCAACGGTATCATTATCAATGATGAGCCAATCCACAAGCAGCTACTTGAGCAGCTATTGATTGAAGAAAACCTGCGACCTAAGCGAGGGGAGTTCCAGCAGTTTTGTTTGGGACGCAGTGATCGCGCTTGTATTAACGAGTTATTTGCCTATCGGGGGCGAGTTCTGAGTGAGGGCTACTTAACTCAACTCATTGTCCGTAAGGCGCAAGCTTATCAGCAACACCTGGAAACTCTGGAAACTTTGCCGATTTATCCGGGATTGGAAGACTTTATTTTCAAATTGCAAGCTGCCGGTTTGAAACTGGGGGTGGTTAGCGGGGCGTTGCGGGTAGAGATTGAATCGGTGTTAAACCGCGCTCAACTAGCACAGCACTTTCCCGTAATTGTGGCGGGAGACGATATCACAACCAGCAAACCCGAACCGGATGGATATCTGCTAGCAGTGGAACGCTTGAAGCAGCAGTATCCGGAACTCGACCTTAAACCTTGGGAGTGTCTAGCCATTGAAGATACGCCGGCAGGAATTCAGGCGGCTTACCATGCCAGTATGCAAGTAGTGGGAGTGGCGAATACTTATCCCTTTCATATGCTCCAGCGCCAAGCAAGCTGGACAGTAGATTATCTGGCAGACTTGGAACTAGATCGGGTGCAGCAGGACTATGAGCAAGCGATGCTGGAACAAAAAGCGGGATAGGCCGGCTCGTGATGTTCAAATTTAAAGCTGAGATTTGCAATAAATTCACACACAGTCCCCTTGGTTAGTGCTAAGATGGTTTAGGCACGAAATCACGCGTGCCGGTTTCGCCTGTAAGGGGAATTAGCTCAGCTGGTAGAGCGCTGCGATCGCACCGCAGAGGTCAGGGATTCGAGTTCCCTATTCTCCATAGTTTCAAGGTCATCTGCGGCGTCAAAACCTCAGTAGAAGATTGTCAGAAAATTGTCAGAAAATTTATCGCCTCGACCAGGCGTACAAGTTGACTCCGACCGGGGCCGGTTATTGTGTCGGTGGTCGGTTGCCGGTAAGCGGTATCGGCTTTATTTAAAACTGCCCGATACCAAACGGAATAGAAAGTTAGCTGAAGCCAAGGCCACCCAGATTGAGTGGGACATTTTATCGGGCAACTTTGACCCAACGCTGGCAAAGTACAGAATTCAGCCCAAGCTATTTAAGGAAGCGCCAGAGGTTAAGCCCCTGTCGGTTGTCGAGCTTTTTGGGGAGTTTATTGAGCACAAAAGCCAAGATTTAGATCGGCGCACTTTGGAAAAGTATCGGGCGCTTGAGAGCCGGCTTGCCCAGTTTTTCAAAAAAACCATTTCAAGCGAGGTGACCGAACCGACCGCGCGAAAGTTTTTAGACTTCCTTGCAAAGTATCAGCAACCGTTGACGATCAAGGATAGGCTTTTCCTTCTTAACGCTTGCTGGCAGTGGGCTGTAAAAAATGGGTGGTTGGTGAGCAATCCTTGGGCAGAGATTCAGGTAAAGGTAGCGCCCAAGCAAAAGCCCAAACCTTTTACCAGCACCGAAATTAAGGCAATTATTGAGGCTTTTGAGACTGGCTCTTACAGCCATTACTGCAATTATGTGCGCTTCCTGTTCATGACCGGCTGCCGAACTGCTGAAGCGATCGGTTTGCGCTGGCGACACATTTCTGATGATTTCCGCAGTATTTGGATTGGCGAAACCATCACTAGGCGACGGCAAAAAACGACCAAAACTAACAAAGATCGCGTTTTCCCGTGCAACGAGCAGTTGTCAAGTTTTTTACGAGCCATTAAGCCGGCTGACGCCCAACCAGACGATCTGGTGTTTCCTTCGCTTGAGGGCGGTGCAATTCATGATGACAATTTCAGGAAGCGAGCTTGGCTTTCTACATTGAAAGCGGCGGGGGTGCCATATCGAAAGCCTTACAACACAAGGCACACGTTTATTTCTCATTGCCTCGCCGGCGGCATGAACCCCGTGGAAGTGGCAGCGGTCACCGGGCACGATGTGCAGACGCTTTACCGGAGTTATGCCGGCGTGGTTTCGTCGCGCCCTAAGATTCCTGATTTATTTTAAGCGGACGAATAATTTCCACATGATCTGCTATTTGGGCTATTAACTGGTGATATTCATTTACAGAGCGCCAGTCGCCAGTAATGAACCGCTCTTGAGCTTCCATGGCTTTGTTGATGGGCGATCTCCAGTCTTCCCCGTAAAGCCTTATAAATTGCTCAATTGCTATTGTGCGCTTATACCCGAATGCCGGCTTCCAAGGATCTAGATAACGCCAGGGAGTGACGACGAATAACCGCAGCGCGTATAAGTACCCGTTATTGAGCACCCACATTTCTAGTACATAACTTCGCTTTATTGAACTTGCCCCCGCCAAATAGTTTAAATTCATTCTGATTTTTTCGCCAACCTGTAAAAGCATTGTCCTGTATGAGGCGCTTCGTTAATAGTCACTCCCTCATTACAAGCCATTTCGCTAACATTAAGTGTATGAGGCGCTTCGTTAATAGCCACTCCCTCATTACAAGCCATTTCGCTAACATTAAGTGTATGAGGCGCTTCGTTAAGCCCAATCCTCGCCCCACTGACTTTCAATCTGGCGAGAGTCGCGGCTGTCTGGCGGAAGCTGAATATCCAGCCCAAGCTGTTTTGGATTTTCCGGGGTGGTCGCGGCAACCTTTAGCGCCTTGATATATTCACGCTCCGCCGGCAGCAAATTGCGCCACACAATCAGCCGATCATCGTCAGTGATGCCGTCCATTAGTGCGTGAAATGTCTCCCAATCTACATTCTCTTCGATCGCATATTGAGCGAGCACTAAAAAAGTGTGAGCAGAATCGCTGAAATGAAGGGGTGACGGGTCAGGTGACGGGTCAGGTGACGGGTCAGACTCGTTACCCTGTAAGGGTTTGGGCGTGGTGACGGGTAAAACGTTAGTTATTTTAATTTCGGATTTTTCTTCTCCGGGGTGATCAAAGTGATTTTGATTTTCGCCATAAGTTTGCTTTGACCCGTCACCACCCATCAAAGCTATACCCTGAGAGCATCCTGACCCGTCACCTGACCCGTCACCTGACCCGTCACCACCCGTCACCGCCAAAATAAGCCGATCATCGTGCGGCAAAATGTGGCTGTCAAATTCTGGGTTCCTGAGTCTCAATCCTTTGATCAATTTGCCGTTTTTGCTGGACACTCGCTCAACCTCCCAGCCCAAAATATTGCGACAAAGTTCTACTAAGTCAGGCGAGAAATTTTTGTTCGCCTTAGCCTGCGTACCCGATTGATAAGAGTGCTTGCAGTAGGAGCCGTAAAGAGTTGTCGCACGTTCTCCATTGATTGCCTCATCCTTGTTGACCCCTACCGGCGTCGTGGCGTTCGGGTCGTAAATTACCCAATCATTGAGCCAAGCGGCGATAGAGTCGGTTCTTAACCTACCTTCCCAGAACTCCAGGGTGCATTCTGGGGTAACGTCCTCGCCTCTCAATACCCGTGTAACTTGAGCGTCTGGGATTGACAGCACGTAGTTAGTGAAGGCGTCTAACTCCCCCTGGAACTCCTCTTCTAGATTCCGCCGATCCTTTGGCAGAACTGAGGCGTTGAACGGGACGGTAATCACGCGACGGGCTAGACCGCTAGAGGTATCGCCGGCGAAAATTGGGAAATTGGAGCTAACAACCGTCATGCCGTCGTAGAGAAACTGAAAGGCTTTTTTTCCTTTCTCCTCGGCCCTGAGCCAATCGCCCCCGGTCAGAGATTTAAATTTACCCAGCTTGCCGGCTTTTTTGTCCTCATCCCAGAAGGCGATCAGGCGTTTGCGGTAAGCATTGGCTGCTTCAAATTGATTGCCGCACCAATCCTCTAGCGTTGAGGAGTGCAAGTTGGTTTGGCCGATCAGGTTGGTAAGCAGCCGCATAAAGGTGCCCTTACCGCTGCCGCCCGTTCCGACCAGGTGAAGAAATCGCTGCAGGTCGGATCGCCCTTTCAGTGTGGCGTTACAGAAACACAGCAAAATATCTTTGATAGATTGATTTCCCCCGCTGGCGTGATCTAGGTATCGCTCTATGCAATCCCAGTTACTGGCTTTCGGGTTGTGCTGCCTAGGTAACTGCCAAGTGAGCCGGTAACCTGGGGAGTGTGGCAACAGTTTGCCGGTTTCAACTTCCAAGCATCCGTTTTCAAAGGGCAGCAACTCTTTAGGTGATCGCTCCAACCATTTGCGAATGATTAGCAGACAGCGCAACTTTTTAACAATATTCACCACATAGCTATGGGAGCCGTAATCAGTTATCCCCTGACCGTCAAGAATCCCGGATACGATCGCTTCGATATATTCGTCTGTCTCTGGCGACCACATACCCTCACAATCAGCGCCATAGCGCATCCACTGTCTAGACTCGTTGTTGTAGGCGAGTTGTTCGCGGTACCGCTCTGCTAGTTGACGGGCGACTCTATCAGGGGGTGGAATTCTATCAGTTTTGTCTGATTCCTCTGACCGGCTTAACTGTTTTTCCCACGCCTCAATTGATTGCGCCTTGGCAAGAACTTCTTTTTTGAATTTATCAATGCCGTGTTCCTGTAAATAATCGTCAATCCCTTTGCCTTCTTCCACCTTCCAAAGTCCTGTAATGCTGTAGACAGGAACTTTAAATTTTTGCAGGTAACTGGCTAGTTTCTTCTGTGCCCAGTTAACGTTTTCGTTCGTCGCGGCGTCGGCATCAAATCCAAGGATAAAACCCAGCCCAGCCTTGGCTAATTCTTCCAGTGCCGGCACCAAGTAACGTTTACCCTGAATGTCAGACTTGGCTGAACTCAGTCCCATTTCTACGCCCAGTAGAGCAACTGTAGCGATGCCGGCAGAGCTGAGCGCGATCGCCTTAAAAAATCCCTCCGTAACAACTACGCAGGGATGCCCATCTATCTGGTAGCAGTGTCCCCTAAGCTTCTCTATGTCTTGCCAATAATCAAGCTCTAGCGGATTAATTGGCAGCATTGCATCATAATCACCCAAGGCACTGCGATACTTTGGTGCTTTTTTCTCGCCTTCACTTTTCCACGGCTTGTCAGGCTTGAATTGTCCCTGGATGCCGACACCTTCTAACCAGATACCGCTAGATTTAGCGGTGTATCCTAACAGGTGAGTGGCTACGGATTCATCAACTGATTTGCAGTTAATTTCTACCCAAGCAGCATCCAAACTTCGCTTGACGGTAAGCTCCTGGTAGTGTTGATCGTTCAAGCGATCCACAATATGATATAAAGGCTTTGCAGTTAATATCTGGAGCTGCATTTGTTTACTCCTAAATAGTTAAAAACCACCTACATAAACCGTTAGCAGCGATTTATGTAGGTGGGTTGTCTAAAGTTGATTAGTGGTTTCTTCGGGCGTTCTGATGTCAAAGCCTTCGGTGAGTAAAACCCACCGCCAAAGCTTATTCCACAACTGGTCGAGGTCTAGGCCGCTGTAGCCGGTGACGCCTTTGCCCTTGGCGTACTCCCTAAGCTGCTTTAGATTGAGTTGATTGAAGTCCGGATAAGTCGGTTTGTAGCTCATGGTTAAAATCCAGGTAATTTAACATTTGACCCGCAATCCATTCAGTAAACGCCGGCGGGATACATTGAGCGATTTCATCCCGGTTCATCCAAGGGACGCCCATCGCTTGACGGTAAACATCTAGCCCTGAGAAGTGGCCAGCCGGCCTAGCCAAAAGTCTTGTCTCCTCTGGCTTCCTGCCACATTTCTGAGTTCTTAGATTTGTGTGGCACGGTGACGGCGAGAGAATAATAGGCCGACATTCAAACAAGCGATGTCCGTGCATAGGAATCTCGAAGTTTAACCCGCACAATGTGACAGGGAATTCCAGGGGGGCACCTACGACATTTTCAATGCAGTAAGGTTTTCCTGAAGCCTTAAACCGGCTCCTCGTTGCCTGAATAAAGCAGGCGTATTCTTTGGCCGTGACAGCCTTTAAAATACTGTGCTGCTGGCAAAGCGGACTGGCGTGCAAAAAGTCAAATTGATGTCCATACTTGTCGAAGTATTCCAGCGCATCTCCCTGGTGAAAGGTGAAAGGATATCGGGGCTGAGCGTGAATATCAACCCCCGTAATCTCAACATTGAAACCGGCCTCAGAGAAGCCCTGGAAGTAGCCGGTAGCCGCACCGCCAGCCCCGCAAAAAAGATCAAGAACTTTGATTTTCCTCATGATTAAAAGGGAATCTCATCTAAGGGAGAATCATCATTTTTCGATGGGAAAATTAGCGGCCTAGCCACCGGCAGCAGCATCGCGATCGCGCGCTGCATTGCCTCACTTTTTTCTCGATGAGTGCCATCCGCAGAAACTCGGCTCAGTCCCTCAGAAAGGTTGAAGGCGAGCTGCCGGCACTCCGTGAGCTGTTTTCGTAGCATCTCGATTTTCTGAAGGTGCTCCTTGGTAAAAGCCTGTTTCAGGTGAGCTGCACACTTCGCCAAAACTTCGCGTTCATTTTCCTGTAATGAGTCGAAAGGCGCTTGAAAAATATCCTTGTATTCTGTTAGGCCATACCACTCACTGAGAGCGGCATAGAGTTGCTTGGCTAATTGTGGATCGCTATCTTTCATCGCTGCCCCTCTCATTCGCAAGTTGGGCGGCAGCAATATCTGCGATCGCTTGCCAGCAATCTGCCGGCGAAAGTTCAAGGTCATCAAGGGCATCGAGGTCAAATCCCTGCGATTCATCCAGCCTGAAGCCTTTGGGCAGTGAGGCATAGAATGGGCCTATACCATAGGTTGCGTGAAAGTTTAAACCGGCAATCAAACCGGCTCTTTCGTGAATTTTCAGCCGACAGCCAGCTTCCCCGATTACTGCCCACAACTGGTTGAGTTCGGGTGAGGTAATAGTTTGGGTATCTTCCAGATATTTATCGGCAATTAGCCCTGCTATGCGTCCTCCGCATCTATTGAGGATTTCGCGCTCCTCTGCATCCAGCTCCTTAAAGGGCGGCACATTATCCCAGGGAATTTCCCCTAGGTTGATTACCCAATCCTTGAGCCTGGTGTAAACAAGTTCTGCTAGTGGGTGAGGCTCTTTGGGCATAGATACTTCGGTGAGCACAATAATTTGATCCTCGGAGTTCTCAGTCATTGCTCACCCCTCTTGCAAGTTGAGTCGCAGCAATCTCGGAAATGACCTGCCAGCAATCGCGCTCTGATAAAGTAATGGCGCTAAATACTTCCTCTAAGTTGTCGGCTGTAATAGGTGGGATAGTATTAGGCATTTCTGCAAGATTCCCTTTATCCCATTGGCTGCTGAGAGTTGACCAAAGGCTTAACTTTGCAAAAGAAGGTGGACTTTGTTTCCAGGCAAGATTTGATAAAGCCTCAACGAAAGCTAGCTTGTTGAAAAAATTCAACCGACTCCCCCCAACTCCGATCACAGACCAGAGCCGTTCGAGTGATTCTGAAGTTTCCCGCTCGCCGGCATCGGCAGCTAACTTGAATTTTTCTAAAGCCAAATGCTCGGCCTCTTCCTGGGTAAATGCCTCCACAGCCACCGGCGTGATTAGCTCGGTGACGATGTCGATCACGTATTCCTGCTTGAAAGCCTGGGCGTAAATTTTCTGGAGGCCGGATATTTCCTCCATGAGTTCCTTTGATGGTTCGTTAGTCATTCCTCTTCCTCATCAATTTGATAGTATTCGGCGTGGGCAGAGTGGCCAAAGTCTCTGATATATTCCCGCTCGCCTCTGTGGTATTCCTCCGCGGCATCAAGTCTCTCTGGGTTGCAAGAGTCGCACCAAGAGTCGTGCTCATCAATGCAAAGCTCTTGACCGCAGCGGGGACAGTGTGTGTCGTGCATCAATGCAAAGCTCCCCCTATGTAAGAAACTGGGGCGGATTGTGCCCCAGTACCAAACCTCGTTGCAGCAGTAACCATTAGCTTTGGAGCGTACTTAGTTCATAAAACCTCCTTGGTAAGTGGACACTTCGAGCGGTCACAGCCTTAAGGGGTAATAACCCCTTAGCAAGCTGAGCCATTAGCTCTATGCTGATTTTCTTGAAAGTAAATACGGCTTTCCGGCTTTTGCGACGCTGCGACTCATAAAGCTTACGGAGTGCCGGTTTACTCGGTTTCGGACATCTGTTTCGTGATTTGATGCAACAAGGTAGGTGGCACCCTACCTTGTTTTTTTATCAGGAGCGTTGCTTGTAAGGTTGACCTTACATTAGAATGGTGACAGGTTAACCTTACACTGTCAAGTGTAAGGGGCATGGCAAAGAGGTCAAGGTTGATGAGTCTCTTAGAACGTAGGGGTTTAACTCAGGAACAATTTGCAGATAGGGTCGGAGAAGCCTGGAAGAGTGTATCGGGACGCCAGTTATCTCGCCAAGCTGTTAGTGCGTGGATAAATGGCCGTGCTGTGCCTAAGCTTTCACCAGCGGAAACTCTGGTAATTATGGAAATTTTGGGCTGTACGCTTACCGAACTAGCGTTTGCCTTTTTGCGTGAAAACAACTCTGAAGAAAATTTATAAGTGGGTTGACAATGTAAAGTCAACCTTACATAATAACTAAAGAGGACGGGTTAACAGGAGGAAAACCCATGAGCAGCCGGGGCAACTTAGCCTCAAGCTTCCTTAAACGATTTGAACCATCTGCCGGTAACTTTACTGAACCTTGAAAACTAAATATGCACCCCTACGCCTTCCCTGGTCTGGGGTGCAACGTCAAATGAGCGCCGGTTGCTTTACCCAAAGTTCAGCAATAGTACCGGCAAGCTTTTCACTAAATGCTGAGAAGATGCCAACAGCAAGCAATTAATCAGTATTACCTGTGAAAAGTTCAAACCTCAAATCGTTCTGGCCTACATGGCTTCCATATCCATCAGCATGGATAGAAGCATTAATCCTTGCCGCAATGATGATTCCCTTGGGGTACAGCCTTCAACAGTTTGTAGTGATAGCAACTGGCGCTGCACTGATAACAAACAACCTAGGAATAACATTCTTTTTCCTAGTAATTGGATACATCTTGCCGTTCGTGGGATTTGCTTACATTCATAGTTATCTCTGGGGAAATAGCCCTGATACTTGGCCAAAAAGTCTCCCCGCACCTCGAAGCATCTTTGAAAGTTTTTACGCCCTGAGCAGTAACTTCATTGCCACGCTCGCAGCCGTAACAGTTCTGCTGTTTATCATAAATCCGGAGAAAAATTACACCAAAGAAGGGCTAGAAGTATTAAGTGCAATAGCGGGAACTCTCTGGTTGATTGTCGCCGCCTACCTCTGCCAAGTAAAACGATGGATATGGAAAGGAATGGAGCTGGAGCTACGCAAAAAGCAAAGTTACCGACCGTGAACAATCAAACCAAAAAAAACCAAAAGCCAGGGCTTAGACCCTGGTTTTTTATTGCCTGACGAGGAGGAAAGCACAAAGCAGCCGGTTGAATCGGAACTTGATGAATTTAGGAGGGAGTAACTATGGCACTTGGACTATCTTCTGATGATTTCGCCTTTGCGGCTAGCGCACCCGAAGGTGCGGACTGGCAAGAGGGATTAAGTAAGCGCGAGTATTTTGCAATAAAAATCATGGGGGCGATCATATCGAATAGAGGCATTTCGACCGCAAATATAGAAGGCATGGAAGGTCATGCTCGAAATGTTGCTACTCACGCACTGATTTATGCTGACGCACTGATGGAAGCTTTGAGCAAGCCCACAGTAAAAACTCAGGAGCCGCCCACAGAAAGCTATGAGGAGTTAGTAGAATCGAAAAACTTTTAAGTACGCCTGTGCCTTGCCAATGCAAGGAATGCGAACCCGAAGACGTTTTCAAATGCAAAGGTTGTCAGCGCTTAGTCCCTTACTGCTGGGGTGCGGCTGATAGATATTACGACTACTGTGATGAATGCGCCGTGAAACTAATGGATGAAGAAAAGGAGGATTTTAAAGTAGTAATATTCCCGAAAACTAAAAAGGTGAAAGCAATTAAACGAGGTAAGCAATGGTAGAACTTGAATCCAGGACACTCACAGAACTCAAAGCTTTATGTCGCGAATATTCCTGCTTTAAAGGATATTCGTTCTTCACGAGAAAAGCTGATTTGATTGATTTCATGGCAAATCGGATCGCCACGCTAGCTGAAGTGACAGGGGTAGTGATGCCGGTTCCCGTGCCTATTTCCCAGGTTACGATTTCGGGGTTTGTCGCAGAGCCGGCACCAAAAGAGCCGGTGCCCTTTGAGGAAGAACCGGAAGAGCAACCCGACGAATGGGTAGACCCAGACGATCAACTTTCCGAAACCCCAGTTGAGGAGTATTGCCCTCATTGCGAAAGTGAAGCAATCAAATTAATCGGAGTAGATGGTGATGTGTGGCGGTGCAGTCGATGCTCTGCTATCGGCTACACCGGCGATTTAGCAGAAGGCGTTGAGCGATATGCCCCAGATCCATTTGTACTGTTCGACAGCAGTGAGGAATCTAAGCGAATGAATGAATGGCACCAAAGACAGGCGAGGTACGCGCTGGAGAAAGCAGCTCTAGAGGCATTTAAAAAAGTTGCGCCGGCATGGATTCAGGCGGCAGATTTTCAGGATTTAATTAAGCGAAAGCTAAGCGAGGCAATCTTTTACAACAAAATTGATTGTTTCTCTCATCGGTATATGCCGGAGTTTTTCCGCCGGTGTCTTGGCGCTTACCCGTTCAATGTGCGAACGCCGCAACTCCAAGACCTTTGGAGCAACGAAGGGCGAAAGTTACTTGAAGAAATAGTCACTTGCGAAAGGGATTTTCCTTCCGCTCACTACCGGATAGCCGTGAAGCGCCCTAGTATCCGGGTGCCGATTGCTGCCATTGCCAAAGATGGGGAAAGCGATCGGCGCGGCGGCGACCCACGGCGAAACATTGCTCAACCATAATTAGAAGCCGACACGGAGCTACGAACTCTGTGCCGGCCTATCTATCCACTATCCAGTTAAGGGAGAGTACATCAATTATGACAGTTCTCGATATCGCTACATATAGCGTGATTATTTCCGCTGTATTAGGGCTGCTACTGATGCCGGCAGCCAAGCAAACCCACATTGAGATCAACACCTGTATAGGCTACTGCCCAGCAGCAAAATAATCTGTTCCGTAGCGCTCTGGAGCGATTCAGGGCGCTATATATCGCTACATAACAGGTAAAAATGCAACAAAAAGAATTAATCAAGGACTTAGGAATTGCAGATTCCACCCTTCGTAAATGGCGGGCTGCGCTCAATATTCCCGCCAAAAACAGCTACTCAGAAGAAGAAGTTGCCAAGCTTGGAGAACTAAAAACTCGCACCCAAGCCGGTGAGCGCTACGAAGCGGTGATTGCCGACATGACCGGCCAAGACCGCACCGAGCCAAACGGCTTAGCGTCAGCGCTAGGCAAGCACTACATCCCCGCGATTAAACAGATTGCTGAGCCGGTCGCAGAGAATTTTATCAGGGAGCTTGATAAACAGGTTTTTGCCTTTGTCAGCAAAAAGTTGCGATCGCGTGGCGCTTCTCTGGAGCAATTTGAGGTCGCGCTCCTCACCAGCGACGGTGAAGATCCGATCGACGCTTTACTGCTGGAGGGCTGCACCGATGAAGCTGCTTAATGCCCTACTAGACGCCCTGATTGATGCCTTCCCTTATGTGGCCAGCCCAGCCGTAGGCATGAGATTGATCAGTGCCGTCTTTCCTGGTGCGGCAGTGCCGGCAGCTCTCATCTTTATTGTCAGTACCGGCGCATTTTTCGCTAAGTATTTTTGGGCGGAAAGCGACCAGCCCAAAATTATTTATCTATTGCTGTTGGTAGCAATTGGCTTAACTTTGGGGTGCTCATGAAATCCGCACTAGATGCCAGATACTCTGCCTTAATCAACCAAGCCGCCCACCAATTAGGAGCCGAACTTGCCGCAACGCTAGACACTCAGGTGGTGAATGAACTGAGCCGGCACTGGGCAGACGATGCCGCTCAAAGTGGCGACGCCCAGTCACTCGCCGGCTACCTTCTCCAGTGGCGAAAACGTGCGATCACCAATGCAACAATTAGCCTAATTGCTGGGTTCGGAACGCTAGGGGTAGCGGCTTATATGCCGCCCGTGCCGCGCCTGCTTACCTCTTTCGCCTCCTTGGCCTTTTACGATCTAGCAGTTCGCCAACGTAAATCAGCTCAAGAAATTTTGCCGGTTGCCTCTGGTCTGGCAAGGATTCAGGCGGCAAAATCTGCTCAGTCGCTGGCGATGCTCTGGGAAAAACACCAACAGGCGGCACCTATGATGCCGCCATTACTAGAAGAGAAAAAAGAGGAACCAAAGCTCCAATTTTTCGACTGGCAGCAGTTTGAAACCAAGCCTGATAAATACGCACATTTGGCAATCGTGGGCGGAACAGGTGATGGCAAAAGCTATCTTACCCGCCAACTTGGAGCTAAGGTATTCACCGGCAAAACCATCGTCTGTGCCCCCCACTGGGAACCGGGGGATTGGGAAGGATTCCCGGTTTACAGTAAAGGCAGAGATTATGGCACGGCGGAAGATGAGCCGGTTGATTTTGAAGATATTATCGAAGGGATTGCCGGGAAAATTAGTGCAGCTTGCCTTGTAAAATCCGCTTATGAGGAGATGGATCGCCGCTACAAACTCTTTGAATTGGGTATTAAAGATTACCCAATGATCAACTTGGTTTTGGACGAACTGCTGGCAACACTAAGCGAAGTCCCTGAACTTGCAAAGCCACTTAAGAAATTGTGGCGCGAAGCTCGGAAAGTAAGGATTCGTATAATTTCACTAATTCAGGACGACTCAGTAGAAGCTTTGCACATCAAAGGCGAAGGGCTGGTGCGAAAAAATCTTAAGTATGTTCGACTAGGCGAATTTGCGCCGGCTCACGCCAAAAAGCTTAATGAGCCGCAACTGGTAGAGTGGGTTAGCAAGCAAGAATATCCAATCCTAGTTGATGGAGTGCCGGCTATTCTTCCTTAGCATCAAGAGCAAGAAATAACTAAGTCTATTAAGTAAGCTTTTGACTTGTTTTAAGAACTTAAAAACAGCGGCACGTGATTTCGTACAAAATCGCTCACCGCTGTTTTTTTATGGTTATATCAGTGAGAGTGCATCCAGTAGCTGCTTGTCGTCAATATCAAGGTAGAACTGGAAACTACCGAGATCGTGGATGCCAATAATTTGCTGAATCACTCCCAACCCAACACCAGAGTAAACAAGGCGCTCAACAAGGGTGCGGCGAGTAGATTGAGTCGAATATCCTTTGCCCCCCAAGCCAGCACGATCTAGTGCCAGGTGAAAAAAGCGATCGGCATTTTTGGAAGACATCGGTTCAGATGGATTAAGCCGATTAAAAAATAACCAACCGCTGTTAATCGGTAAATTATAGGCTTGTAACTCCTCTTGAAGTCGGTCACAAACCGGAACTTGTCGCGTTTTCTTGTTGCTGCCTGGTGATGTTTTTCGCGAGCAAAAGGATATATGGGTGCTTGGTACTCGGCTAACCGTGTAAACATCAGAAACCTTTAGCAAACGAATGATGCCCCAGCGCTCGCCAGTGTACCTGGCAATTTGCAAAAACAGTCGATGCTTGGGGTTGTCAATGTTTTTAAGCAATTTTTGGTAATCCTCGTTCGACAATATTTCGGCTCGTTTAGTCATTCTGTCTAATGTTCCAATTTTCCTTTCTGTGGTGGAAAAGTGGTATTTAAGTAATATTAGCCAACCCAATGATAGCTCAAAAGCCCCAGGCAACAAGGTTTTGCTAAGTTTTGCAACATTCCACTTTTACCTAAAAATGGAGTATTGAGGGCTATGCCATGATTGAAGGAGTAAAAATTAATTTTATTTAAATGGCAGAAAGCACGGCCCCATTTTTTGAAAATAAAGGCAAAGGGATTTTATTTAATGCCGCAAATTCCGGAACGCTCCAACTGCTGTACACGCCCGGACAGAAAGACGGGGTAGATTTGTCCGGGTATATCGTTGACTTTTTGATGAAATGCAAAATTCGCAGCATTCCAGAACTTATTCCCAGCGCTGCGGCGGCCTTATCAACGAGATCCGAGCAATCAGCCGCTTTTTATGATGTTGCTAAAACTCACCCCAGCAAACGATTTATTCTTTATTTTGAATATCCCGAACAACCCGGCATCTACTTTGATCAAGGGGAAGCGCTCCTGTGGAACCGCAACCCCTACTACAGCTTAAATTTAATCCCGCGCTTGACGATTCGCAATACCGTGATGGTCGGCAAGGGCGTAAAGGTCTGGGGAAAATTTGAAGACGATCCAACAACAACTTGGAACGGCCTACTATCAGGAAGCGACATCGTAACGATTAATATTGCAGCATCGGAGGAAGCCCCCAGCTCGGATGCTTTCCAGTTAGCAGATCCAGAAATTAAAACTTTAACGCTAACTGATGCCAATACCGAATATCCGCTAATTATCCCCAGCGGCACCCGGCGCTTTTATATGAAATGCCGAGGAGATTTGACAAGACCGGAACCAATAGATCCGATTGCAGACTTCAGATACGCTTGGATATCTGGAATTGTCGCAACCCGCACCGGCGATTATGAAGTGGTTGCGGCCAACGTCGAGGAAGGGGAAAGCGGCGTGTATTTGGTCAATAAAACGCTTTACCTAGCATCTAGCACACCGGGCGTCGTGGTAATTGGGCGGTTTTGGAAATGAGCACCGTCACCATTCCCAAGCCGGTAGTCATCACCGCGCCGGCAACTGCGCCGGTAACACCTCCCCCGGCTGCACCGGCTCCAACAATTCGCCCAACACCAAGACCAACACCACGACCGGGCGAAGCGATAAGAGATAGTTTACGGCCTGTTGCTCATCCAGTCCCTAGGCGCGGACTTGGCACCGTCAACAGTGCGCTCGATCTCGCGTACGAAACGCACCCCGAAGAAATGTACGGGTTAGAAGATTATACTAGCGGCGTAGTTGGTGGAATCGGGCTTGGCATAACCCGTGCCGGCCCGATGGATGATCAATACATGGATGATCTCGGAGAGATCCGCCCAAAATTAGCGGAAGGAATTGAAACCGGGCGCGAGATAGGGGAAAACGCACGAGACATTATTGACGACGTTATTGATAAAGGCAGAGATATTGCTGATGCGCTGCCGCCGCCGGCAATATTTACACCGCCTACGGCACTGCCCGATATTAAAATTCCACCCTTCCAACTGCCGGATCTTCCCCCTATACAACTGCCGGAATTACCGGAACTTCCCCCATTTAAGCTTCCAGACATTGGAGTTCCAGAGTTGCCGCTGCCGTGGGATTGGCCATGGCCGGCACCAACACCCACACCAGGACCATCACCATCACCATCACCAACTCCAGCCCCTTACCCAACGCCGGTTCCAATCCCAACTCCAGCCCCAACCTCTGCTCCATTACCAATTCCAGAACCGGGTTGGCCCCCCGTGCCGGAACCTATGGAACCAGGCGATCCTTTTCAAACTCCAGCCCCAGCCCCCAGCCCAACACCTGTTGATACACCTCCACCAAATCCAACTCACACGGGCAATCGCTGGCGCTATGTCGAGTATGAAGTTTATATACCGACGTGGACAAGATACTTTGAAACAACACAATGTCCTGATGAATCCGGCATAATGCGACCGGGCCAAATTTACTCTGTAGATTCAACAAGTATTTCATACGGATTAGTAAGAGCATGGATCAAGGAACCCTTAAACTTTTCTGTTTCAACCCGATACCAAACTTACGGGGAGGGAGATTCTTATCGCACGTACGCCTATGCAGGTTTTCACGGGTCTGGATTCGCTCAAGTTGATTCATCAACTGGAAAAATTTTCAATCTTCAAACTTTTCCTTACGGGCAAATGAGCTTAGCTAGTTCTACTTACCACGAAGTCAGGCCACAAAAATCTAATGAAGCCCCCATACCGAGGGACAGGCGGTTACCGGCTGGTTCACCTTGCATTCGGTTTATGCCTCCCGCGCCGCCTCAATTGCGCTACGTTTCGCAGCCAATTATTAGAATTATTAATCAGCCTGACCCTACACCAACCCCACGTTTACCGCCACCCTTACCACCACCACCCCCTATGGATTGCCACTGTGATGATATTAGAGATATGTTTAAGTCTCTTAAAGGGAAAATTAAAATCCCCAAAATATCTTGCGAACAAGTTGAAGAAGATGGCGTTTTAGTTTGGACGCCGACAGTAACAGGGGAAGAAGAAATCGAGGTAATATCACTTGATAAGGAAACATTAAAAGGCATTGCTTGGCAATACGAGAAAGCTCAGGAACTGCAAAAAGATGCCTGTTACGCTCGCAACTGGACGCACGCGGCAATAACACTGCCGCGCAATATGATTAAGCCGCCAGATCCAAATTTATTTGAAACAGTTTGGGACTGGTTAACCCCAGACGAATCAGAAACGGTAACGATCCGCACGCTACCGGCAATGATTGACTGGTCAATCAAGCACCTATCGGGCGCGTTGGGCGATTGGGGCCAAGAAATAGAACTTCCTGGTGAAGATGGCGGCACCGGCAAGATACACATTCCTGATATTGCAACCGGAATTAGTCAGTTAATACTGATGGTGATGGCGTTGCAAGGCGATGAAGACACGGTGCGGAAACTCGGCACCCGATCCATTATTGAGGCGCACTTAGCACGCCAACAAGCGACACAAGCGAACTACGGAATAGAAGCTATTCTTAAATACTTAGCGCCAAACATAAACCGAGAATCGCTCAATCTACCAACAACTTTTAGCAATCCCAACCCTGACAACATTGGCGACATTGATACAAAAGCAGAACTAGATAACTTTCTGGAACCCAGCAACAAGCCAATTTCAGTTATTAAATATGCAGACACTCATGATTTTAAGGATGATTTAAAACCTCTTCTAGATGCGGCCTCCGTCATTATGGCTGTCTTTGCAATTCGATTTAAACGAGAGGCGACTGACGCGGAAATGGGGGCGATGTTCAAGCATCTTATCGACGCACACCGCACCAAAACTGACCCCGTAGCCAATGATGAGGATTGGGACGTTTGGCTGAATAAAGCAGAACAAGGCTTTACGACTGAACCCGGCATTACCGATCCGATTAATCCCTACGGGCGAGATTTATCACGCCGCCCCCGAATCCGCGAGATTGGCACAAACCAAGCTGACCCCTAAAAACTACGGCAACTGCGCCAGCGCGTCGCGGCGCTCCTTTAATAAGCCTTCATGCACGGCGGCAACCGATAACCCGGTTTCACTGGCGAGCCTTGCCAACAAATTTCCGCGCGGCCTGTACTCATACGGGCGGCCATGAAAATGCTGTCGCAGGAAGGCGCGACGCGAGCGAGTGGAAAGCCGGCTGTAAAATTCCATAATTCTTTTCTACCCTGCTTGTGCTAGGAGGAAACCCTAAGGGTTTGTTAGTAATATCACCTCTACTTTTGTGGCCCCGCAAGGTCTGATTTCTGGAGCTTCTGCCATTTACCGCGCTGTCGGCACTCGCCTAGATTGAAAAAAAATCAATTAGCACGAACTGCAAACTATGCCGCTAAATTATGGCGATAAGAAACTTTTTAGAGTGCCGGTGCCTGCCGGTGCCGGCAACATCAACTACATCTATGCAAGTAATGTAGATTTACCAGCGGGGGATTTAACCGCGCTGGGAATTGTCGCGGTAGACCTTGCGGCGATTCCAGCAGGCAGTGTATTTCAGTGCAACTCACCTAAACCACCCCAGGCGCGACGCTTCGACACAACGCGGGGATGGGATTCTAGTTTTCTTGCCCAAACTGCCGTAGCCGCTGCCAAAACTGCCGGCTGGTCAATTTCTAAACGCGCTGAAGTATCAGGCGTGAGAATTTCAGGCGGAAAAACCAAGACGGTTTATGTCGAGGTTGGCGGCGTAAAATATGCCTGGAATATCCACACCGACCGATTTACACGACTGGCGGCAGAGCTTGCCGCGCTAGGCGTAATTGCCGCAACGCAAGACGACCGGCCAAGCCTGGTTTGGGGTGCTACGGCACCACGCCCAGCAGAAGTTTCTAAGATTTTTACGGGTGCAGGCGGTAGCGATTTACTGACAATTTTCTGCGCTCAAAATAAGGAAGACACACTTCCTGAGGGCTGGTCTATCACTAAGCCGCGCGTAGACATTGCCGATATCTTGGGCGGCACTCAACCGGCTACCCCGTAATATTAATTAGTCAAAAAATAGGAGAAGTTGATCAATGGACACACCCGCAGCTCTTACAGATATGTTGCCCGGTTTTGCCGTGTATCATCGCGTCGATGTTGGCCGGTTATTTTGGCGGCGTCAGGATGCCGGTTACCCAGAGGACGTTGCCGATATGTCACGCCGGTTAATTGCTGAACGCTACACAATCCTAACAACTCGCGCTGCTGACGGCATTGTGTATAACTTGTTTCTGCGGATGCCGGCACCTGATGCCGCACCCGCCATTTAATCCCCTAAAGAAGTATGGATAGCCTGGTAAATCTGCAAACTATTTTGAGAGAAAGAGCCGAACTTTACCGGGTGAATCCTGCGCTTTTAACTTGGAGAAAGGCAGAAGAAAGCTTCCCGGATGATGTTAAAGGGCTGCCACTCATTCATCAGCTTGGCCGCTATACAATCCTGGGTAATTACACTTTCGCCGGCCAATCTTATGTCGTATACCTGAGGCAACCAAGGCAAAGTGTGGTTATCCCTCGGAACGCTTAGCCCAAACCTTGATTGGCAAAAGTTCCCTAACGTTGTTAGCGAATCATCTTTAATTAGGGTTAGCTTTGCCACAGCCGGCAACTTCAATAAAATTTTTTCTTATTGCTGGCTCCGCCGTGCCTGGGTGCAGACTTCCCCCAAATTAGTAGAGCCGGCTTTCCGCGCCTATCCCAAACCCGAACAAATCGCTTACTCTGTAACGATTCCTGAAGCTTTCTCTGAGCAAGGATTAATCCTTGCAGAATGGGAATGTAAGCTTGGCTTTTACCGGCGCAACTTTTCAGAGCCGGCTTGGGATATTTCACTAGAGGCATGGGTTTAGATGATTGTGCCGGTGGCGATTGGCATTGCAAGTTTTATCGGGCGGCGCGTGGCGATCGCGCTTGGCACCAAGGCGCTGCAAACGGCTTTTGTTGCCGGCGGGGCTAGAGGACTTCTTAAAGCGCTAGGGGCACAGCTTGCGGTTTGGCTTTTTAGTGGCTGGCTGATTAGCAGCTTGTGGAATTTCATCGTTCAAACGACGATCACAATTTTTAATTTTGATTGGAATGCGAGCGACGAAGAACTCGATCAGCAAATTGCCGGCGCACTTAATCAGCTTGCCAGCATCGCCGGCGGCGCAACAGGCGTTACCCTTGGCTGGGTTGTTTGTGGTGCGGTGGCCGGTACGGTCGTAACCAAAATCAATCCGATTGCCGCCGCCCAAATTATTGAGGAAATTGGGGAAGAGGCAGCAGAGGAAATTATCGCGGCTTGGACAGCGCTCGCCCGTGCCGGCTTAAATCTCGCTTTCCGTGGGTTCCTATCCTGGGGTTACAAAAACTTGCGTCGGTTCCTATTAAAACCAGGATTGAGCGCATTTTCTAAAGCTGTGTTCGGCGTTGATAGATTCGCCCAATGGGGAGCCTCTGACGGGCCGGTTGTTACCCTTGCTGAATCCATTGAAAATGTCTTCGAGAGTATCACGCCGCAATTTTTGCAGAATTTCTTAGAATCTGCCTGGGAAGAGTTCTGGGATAGTTGCGCGGAAGTGGGATATCTCACTTCATCATTGCTTGATAACTTCGGGCAGCAGCAAGCCCAAACCGGCAGAGCTAATATTATTGGCGAGGAGCGCACCGTAGAGATTACACCAGACAGGGAAGCCCCAAACCAGCGCATAATTTTAAGCGGCAACGAGCGCACCTTGATGCCAGCGATTGTGCAAACCTTGGCAACGCATCAATTAATTGCACAGCAAGATTTGGGAACGTTGGTAGGCTATCCTGCCGATGAATCTTATGCAAAATCCCCCGACGATCTAACGCTAACAATTAAATTTTATTCGGTTGCCGCACCGCCATTAAATCAACTGGGGCAGAAGTTGCAGCAAGTTACTTTAAAAATTCCTGGTATTAAGCGCAGTGCTTTAGATTGGCAACAAATTAAACTTGCAGCCGGGGGCAGCAATGGATATTTTTACGGGCCAAAGAAAATTACGTTTAGAATTTCTAATGGCGGTAATACAACAATTTATGCAATTAGCCACCAAGAAGCCGAACAGCGGGGGAGAGCACTACTTGCATTGTCTACTCACCAAATTATCGGAGAAAGTCCAGGGGAAGAAAAAGAAGCCGGCAGGCGTTCAAATCTTAACGACAACATCAAAAAAGTTGTCAATATTTATCCTTACGAAGCCACGGTTATCTATGCTAAAAAAACAAACGATATCAACAAAGGGAAAGTAAGACTTTCTGACGGCGAGCGGGTAACTTACGAAAATTATAAATTCCTTCTGTGGCCTGACTCTCCGCCCATTGATTTTGCTCAAGGTATTGCTAATTTGTTCATCGGTGAGTCTTAAGAAGGTTGCCCAATCAGTGAGGTTTTTAAGGTGAACACTACTATCATCGGGGCAATTGTTGGAGCATTAAGCATTTCGTCTTTTATTGTTGGTGCAATCTGGAGCGCAGCCACTTACAAAAATAAACTTGAAATTCTTGTAAGCGAGAATAGGCGAGCGATTAAAGCGCTGCATAAGGACTTCAAATACGCATTCTCTCTACTCGAAACATCTTCCGAAGAAACGGCAGAAAATATACTGGACATCCAGAAGTTTCTAGAAAAAACGACAGACTTCCAAGTTAGATTAAGAGATAAAAAGAAGTCAAATTCCGGGGCGAATTTCCTAGAGGAAGCAAGCAAGGATTTGTTATAGTTATTTCATATTAAAATTGAGCAAAAACTCAATAAACTGCAAGCCGTGACACAACAATTAATCAGAAATACCATGAGTGGATATCCTTTAAACCCAACCCCACCCGCCCGTGCTGCTAACTGGTCAATACCTTTGAGCGTAGCCGTAACGAGCGCAGCCAAAGTCTTGATTGCTGCTAACCCGAACAGGACGGGACTAACGATCACAAACAAAAATCCATCAGAAATGTATTTACGTCACGCGCCCTTCGCAACGTTGCCAGTAACGACGTCAGTTTTTGATCGAATTATTCCCCCTTTCTTCTCTTACACTTATGAACCTCATGAAGTGCCTTTAACGGAGATTTCAGCGCTAGGGCTGGGGACAATTAGCGGCAATTGGACAGTAAGTGAGTCTGTGATTTAACAGTATGGGATATGTAGATTTAAGCAGCGGGAGCGATTGGCAGAACTTGCCACTTGCTGCCGGCTGGGTTGATAATGACGCCCCGTCTGGGACTTATACCCCTAGATTCGTTAAGCGTGCTGGAATTGTGCTTCTGGGGGGTTTGATTCGCTGCACTGTTGCCAATAGTGCCACGATAATTACGATTGCGACACTTCCTGTCGGCAATCGACCTCATCATATAGGCTCGCCTACTGCATGGGGGACAAACGGCAATACTCCAATAATTTTGCTTCCAAGTGGCGATCTACAAATTTATGGCCCCGTATCAGTCGGGCACGTTCAATGGCTAGATGTTGAATTTGGTGTATGAAAAAAATATTAAAAGTTCCTTATTTGAGTCAGAATGACAACACGCTAGATCCTCAATCAAGTTGTAATGTTACCTCTGTGGCGATGGTGCTCCAGTATTTAGGGGCTAGGCGGCGCGAGGAATATTCAAAATTTAAGCAGTTTGAAGATGAACTTCACCGCTGCTGCGCTGACCGTGGGTGGAACCGGCGCGACCCAAACCATTTGTCCCATTTGATCAGGCTGTATAAATGCCGAGATAACTTTACAACCCAATGCACCCCGGAAGTTCTCAGGGATTGGCTAGATATGGGGCTGCCGGCAATTACTCACGGCTGGTTTACCGGCAGCGGTCACATAATCGTGATCGTCGGGTATGACGATAAAGGCTTCTACGTGCACGACCCTTACGGCGAATGGTTCAAGACCGGCTACCGTACCGACCTGACCGGCAAGTGCTTGCATTACAGCGAGTCGCTCATTGCTCGCACTTGTTACCCAGACGGCGAATTTTGGGTGCACCTGGTAGATGCCGGCAATGAAAAAAGCGCTGGGGATTCACTCTAGAGATTTTCCGTTTGCAGCGACAAAAAGCGAAAATTTGTCAGAAGATTGTCAGAATTCAGCGAGTGATTGCTTGAAAGGCGTACAAATAGGACATAATTTCTACTATCGCACCGCAGAGGTCAGGGATTCGAGTTCCCTATTCTCCATAGTTTCAAGGTCATCTGCGGCGTCAAAACCTCAGTAGAAGATTGTCAGAAAATTGTCAGAAAATTTATCGCCTCGACCAGGCGTACAAGTTGACTCCGACCGGGGCCGGTTATTGTGTCGGTGGTCGGTTGCCGGTAAGCGGTATCGGCTTTATTTAAAACTGCCCGATACCAAACGGAATAGAAAGTTAGCTGAAGCCAAGGCCACCCAGATTGAGTGGGACATTTTATCGGGCAACTTTGACCCAACGCTGGCAAAGTACAGAATTCAGCCCAAGCTATTTAAGGAAGCGCCAGAGGTTAAGCCCCTGTCGGTTGTCGAGCTTTTTGGGGAGTTTATTGAGCACAAAAGCCAAGATTTAGATCGGCGCACTTTGGAAAAGTATCGGGCGCTTGAGAGCCGGCTTGCCCAGTTTTTCAAAAAAACCATTTCAAGCGAGGTGACCGAACCGACCGCGCGAAAGTTTTTAGACTTCCTTGCAAAGTATCAGCAACCGTTGACGATCAAGGATAGGCTTTTCCTTCTTAACGCTTGCTGGCAGTGGGCTGTAAAAAATGGGTGGTTGGTGAGCAATCCTTGGGCAGAGATTCAGGTAAAGGTAGCGCCCAAGCAAAAGCCCAAACCTTTTACCAGCACCGAAATTAAGGCAATTATTGAGGCTTTTGAGACTGGCTCTTACAGCCATTACTGCAATTATGTGCGCTTCCTGTTCATGACCGGCTGCCGAACTGCTGAAGCGATCGGTTTGCGCTGGCGACACATTTCTGATGATTTCCGCAGTATTTGGATTGGCGAAACCATCACTAGGCGACGGCAAAAAACGACCAAAACTAACAAAGATCGCGTTTTCCCGTGCAACGAGCAGTTGTCAAGTTTTTTACGAGCCATTAAGCCGGCTGACGCCCAACCAGACGATCTGGTGTTTCCTTCGCTTGAGGGCGGTGCAATTCATGATGACAATTTCAGGAAGCGAGCTTGGCTTTCTACATTGAAAGCGGCGGGGGTGCCATATCGAAAGCCTTACAACACAAGGCACACGTTTATTTCTCATTGCCTCGCCGGCGGCATGAACCCCGTGGAAGTGGCAGCGGTCACCGGGCACGATGTGCAGACGCTTTACCGGAGTTATGCCGGCGTGGTTTCGTCGCGCCCTAAGATTCCTGATTTATTTTAAGCGGACGAATAATTTCCACATGATCTGCTATTTGGGCTATTAACTGGTGATATTCATTTACAGAGCGCCAGTCGCCAGTAATGAACCGCTCTTGAGCTTCCATGGCTTTGTTGATGGGCGATCTCCAGTCTTCCCCGTAAAGCCTTATAAATTGCTCAATTGCTATTGTGCGCTTATACCCGAATGCCGGCTTCCAAGGATCTAGATAACGCCAGGGAGTGACGACGAATAACCGCAGCGCGTATAAGTACCCGTTATTGAGCACCCACATTTCTAGTACATAACTTCGCTTTATTGAACTTGCCCCCGCCAAATAGTTTAAATTCATTCTGATTTTTTCGCCAACCTGTAAAAGCATTGTCCTGTATGAGGCGCTTCGTTAATAGTCACTCCCTCATTACAAGCCATTTCGCTAACATTAAGTGTATGAGGCGCTTCGTTAATAGCCACTCCCTCATTACAAGCCATTTCGCTAACATTAAGTGTATGAGGCGCTTCGTTAAGCCCAATCCTCGCCCCACTGACTTTCAATCTGGCGAGAGTCGCGGCTGTCTGGCGGAAGCTGAATATCCAGCCCAAGCTGTTTTGGATTTTCCGGGGTGGTCGCGGCAACCTTTAGCGCCTTGATATATTCACGCTCCGCCGGCAGCAAATTGCGCCACACAATCAGCCGATCATCGTCAGTGATGCCGTCCATTAGTGCGTGAAATGTCTCCCAATCTACATTCTCTTCGATCGCATATTGAGCGAGCACTAAAAAAGTGTGAGCAGAATCGCTGAAATGAAGGGGTGACGGGTCAGGTGACGGGTCAGGTGACGGGTCAGACTCGTTACCCTGTAAGGGTTTGGGCGTGGTGACGGGTAAAACGTTAGTTATTTTAATTTCGGATTTTTCTTCTCCGGGGTGATCAAAGTGATTTTGATTTTCGCCATAAGTTTGCTTTGACCCGTCACCACCCATCAAAGCTATACCCTGAGAGCATCCTGACCCGTCACCTGACCCGTCACCTGACCCGTCACCACCCGTCACCGCCAAAATAAGCCGATCATCGTGCGGCAAAATGTGGCTGTCAAATTCTGGGTTCCTGAGTCTCAATCCTTTGATCAATTTGCCGTTTTTGCTGGACACTCGCTCAACCTCCCAGCCCAAAATATTGCGACAAAGTTCTACTAAGTCAGGCGAGAAATTTTTGTTCGCCTTAGCCTGCGTACCCGATTGATAAGAGTGCTTGCAGTAGGAGCCGTAAAGAGTTGTCGCACGTTCTCCATTGATTGCCTCATCCTTGTTGACCCCTACCGGCGTCGTGGCGTTCGGGTCGTAAATTACCCAATCATTGAGCCAAGCGGCGATAGAGTCGGTTCTTAACCTACCTTCCCAGAACTCCAGGGTGCATTCTGGGGTAACGTCCTCGCCTCTCAATACCCGTGTAACTTGAGCGTCTGGGATTGACAGCACGTAGTTAGTGAAGGCGTCTAACTCCCCCTGGAACTCCTCTTCTAGATTCCGCCGATCCTTTGGCAGAACTGAGGCGTTGAACGGGACGGTAATCACGCGACGGGCTAGACCGCTAGAGGTATCGCCGGCGAAAATTGGGAAATTGGAGCTAACAACCGTCATGCCGTCGTAGAGAAACTGAAAGGCTTTTTTTCCTTTCTCCTCGGCCCTGAGCCAATCGCCCCCGGTCAGAGATTTAAATTTACCCAGCTTGCCGGCTTTTTTGTCCTCATCCCAGAAGGCGATCAGGCGTTTGCGGTAAGCATTGGCTGCTTCAAATTGATTGCCGCACCAATCCTCTAGCGTTGAGGAGTGCAAGTTGGTTTGGCCGATCAGGTTGGTAAGCAGCCGCATAAAGGTGCCCTTACCGCTGCCGCCCGTTCCGACCAGGTGAAGAAATCGCTGCAGGTCGGATCGCCCTTTCAGTGTGGCGTTACAGAAACACAGCAAAATATCTTTGATAGATTGATTTCCCCCGCTGGCGTGATCTAGGTATCGCTCTATGCAATCCCAGTTACTGGCTTTCGGGTTGTGCTGCCTAGGTAACTGCCAAGTGAGCCGGTAACCTGGGGAGTGTGGCAACAGTTTGCCGGTTTCAACTTCCAAGCATCCGTTTTCAAAGGGCAGCAACTCTTTAGGTGATCGCTCCAACCATTTGCGAATGATTAGCAGACAGCGCAACTTTTTAACAATATTCACCACATAGCTATGGGAGCCGTAATCAGTTATCCCCTGACCGTCAAGAATCCCGGATACGATCGCTTCGATATATTCGTCTGTCTCTGGCGACCACATACCCTCACAATCAGCGCCATAGCGCATCCACTGTCTAGACTCGTTGTTGTAGGCGAGTTGTTCGCGGTACCGCTCTGCTAGTTGACGGGCGACTCTATCAGGGGGTGGAATTCTATCAGTTTTGTCTGATTCCTCTGACCGGCTTAACTGTTTTTCCCACGCCTCAATTGATTGCGCCTTGGCAAGAACTTCTTTTTTGAATTTATCAATGCCGTGTTCCTGTAAATAATCGTCAATCCCTTTGCCTTCTTCCACCTTCCAAAGTCCTGTAATGCTGTAGACAGGAACTTTAAATTTTTGCAGGTAACTGGCTAGTTTCTTCTGTGCCCAGTTAACGTTTTCGTTCGTCGCGGCGTCGGCATCAAATCCAAGGATAAAACCCAGCCCAGCCTTGGCTAATTCTTCCAGTGCCGGCACCAAGTAACGTTTACCCTGAATGTCAGACTTGGCTGAACTCAGTCCCATTTCTACGCCCAGTAGAGCAACTGTAGCGATGCCGGCAGAGCTGAGCGCGATCGCCTTAAAAAATCCCTCCGTAACAACTACGCAGGGATGCCCATCTATCTGGTAGCAGTGTCCCCTAAGCTTCTCTATGTCTTGCCAATAATCAAGCTCTAGCGGATTAATTGGCAGCATTGCATCATAATCACCCAAGGCACTGCGATACTTTGGTGCTTTTTTCTCGCCTTCACTTTTCCACGGCTTGTCAGGCTTGAATTGTCCCTGGATGCCGACACCTTCTAACCAGATACCGCTAGATTTAGCGGTGTATCCTAACAGGTGAGTGGCTACGGATTCATCAACTGATTTGCAGTTAATTTCTACCCAAGCAGCATCCAAACTTCGCTTGACGGTAAGCTCCTGGTAGTGTTGATCGTTCAAGCGATCCACAATATGATATAAAGGCTTTGCAGTTAATATCTGGAGCTGCATTTGTTTACTCCTAAATAGTTAAAAACCACCTACATAAACCGTTAGCAGCGATTTATGTAGGTGGGTTGTCTAAAGTTGATTAGTGGTTTCTTCGGGCGTTCTGATGTCAAAGCCTTCGGTGAGTAAAACCCACCGCCAAAGCTTATTCCACAACTGGTCGAGGTCTAGGCCGCTGTAGCCGGTGACGCCTTTGCCCTTGGCGTACTCCCTAAGCTGCTTTAGATTGAGTTGATTGAAGTCCGGATAAGTCGGTTTGTAGCTCATGGTTAAAATCCAGGTAATTTAACATTTGACCCGCAATCCATTCAGTAAACGCCGGCGGGATACATTGAGCGATTTCATCCCGGTTCATCCAAGGGACGCCCATCGCTTGACGGTAAACATCTAGCCCTGAGAAGTGGCCAGCCGGCCTAGCCAAAAGTCTTGTCTCCTCTGGCTTCCTGCCACATTTCTGAGTTCTTAGATTTGTGTGGCACGGTGACGGCGAGAGAATAATAGGCCGACATTCAAACAAGCGATGTCCGTGCATAGGAATCTCGAAGTTTAACCCGCACAATGTGACAGGGAATTCCAGGGGGGCACCTACGACATTTTCAATGCAGTAAGGTTTTCCTGAAGCCTTAAACCGGCTCCTCGTTGCCTGAATAAAGCAGGCGTATTCTTTGGCCGTGACAGCCTTTAAAATACTGTGCTGCTGGCAAAGCGGACTGGCGTGCAAAAAGTCAAATTGATGTCCATACTTGTCGAAGTATTCCAGCGCATCTCCCTGGTGAAAGGTGAAAGGATATCGGGGCTGAGCGTGAATATCAACCCCCGTAATCTCAACATTGAAACCGGCCTCAGAGAAGCCCTGGAAGTAGCCGGTAGCCGCACCGCCAGCCCCGCAAAAAAGATCAAGAACTTTGATTTTCCTCATGATTAAAAGGGAATCTCATCTAAGGGAGAATCATCATTTTTCGATGGGAAAATTAGCGGCCTAGCCACCGGCAGCAGCATCGCGATCGCGCGCTGCATTGCCTCACTTTTTTCTCGATGAGTGCCATCCGCAGAAACTCGGCTCAGTCCCTCAGAAAGGTTGAAGGCGAGCTGCCGGCACTCCGTGAGCTGTTTTCGTAGCATCTCGATTTTCTGAAGGTGCTCCTTGGTAAAAGCCTGTTTCAGGTGAGCTGCACACTTCGCCAAAACTTCGCGTTCATTTTCCTGTAATGAGTCGAAAGGCGCTTGAAAAATATCCTTGTATTCTGTTAGGCCATACCACTCACTGAGAGCGGCATAGAGTTGCTTGGCTAATTGTGGATCGCTATCTTTCATCGCTGCCCCTCTCATTCGCAAGTTGGGCGGCAGCAATATCTGCGATCGCTTGCCAGCAATCTGCCGGCGAAAGTTCAAGGTCATCAAGGGCATCGAGGTCAAATCCCTGCGATTCATCCAGCCTGAAGCCTTTGGGCAGTGAGGCATAGAATGGGCCTATACCATAGGTTGCGTGAAAGTTTAAACCGGCAATCAAACCGGCTCTTTCGTGAATTTTCAGCCGACAGCCAGCTTCCCCGATTACTGCCCACAACTGGTTGAGTTCGGGTGAGGTAATAGTTTGGGTATCTTCCAGATATTTATCGGCAATTAGC
This sequence comes from Microcoleus vaginatus WJT46-NPBG5, assembly GCA_019359355.1. GTDB lineage: Bacteria > Cyanobacteriota > Cyanobacteriia > Cyanobacteriales > Oscillatoriaceae > FACHB-68. Next base: position 148,462 of record JAHHHM010000006.1, read on the forward strand.
CCTGCTATGCGTCCTCCGCATCTATTGAGGATTTCGCGCTCCTCTGCATCCAGCTCCTTAAAGGGCGGCACATTATCCCAGGGAATTTCCCCTAGGTTGATTACCCAATCCTTGAGCCTGGTGTAAACAAGTTCTGCTAGTGGGTGAGGCTCTTTGGGCATAGATACTTCGGTGAGCACAATAATTTGATCCTCGGAGTTCTCAGTCATTGCTCACCCCTCTTGCAAGTTGAGTCGCAGCAATCTCGGAAATGACCTGCCAGCAATCGCGCTCTGATAAAGTAATGGCGCTAAATACTTCCTCTAAGTTGTCGGCTGTAATAGGTGGGATAGTATTAGGCATTTCTGCAAGATTCCCTTTATCCCATTGGCTGCTGAGAGTTGACCAAAGGCTTAACTTTGCAAAAGAAGGTGGACTTTGTTTCCAGGCAAGATTTGATAAAGCCTCAACGAAAGCTAGCTTGTTGAAAAAATTCAACCGACTCCCCCCAACTCCGATCACAGACCAGAGCCGTTCGAGTGATTCTGAAGTTTCCCGCTCGCCGGCATCGGCAGCTAACTTGAATTTTTCTAAAGCCAAATGCTCGGCCTCTTCCTGGGTAAATGCCTCCACAGCCACCGGCGTGATTAGCTCGGTGACGATGTCGATCACGTATTCCTGCTTGAAAGCCTGGGCGTAAATTTTCTGGAGGCCGGATATTTCCTCCATGAGTTCCTTTGATGGTTCGTTAGTCATTCCTCTTCCTCATCAATTTGATAGTATTCGGCGTGGGCAGAGTGGCCAAAGTCTCTGATATATTCCCGCTCGCCTCTGTGGTATTCCTCCGCGGCATCAAGTCTCTCTGGGTTGCAAGAGTCGCACCAAGAGTCGTGCTCATCAATGCAAAGCTCTTGACCGCAGCGGGGACAGTGTGTGTCGTGCATCAATGCAAAGCTCCCCCTATGTAAGAAACTGGGGCGGATTGTGCCCCAGTACCAAACCTCGTTGCAGCAGTAACCATTAGCTTTGGAGCGTACTTAGTTCATAAAACCTCCTTGGTAAGTGGACACTTCGAGCGGTCACAGCCTTAAGGGGTAATAACCCCTTAGCAAGCTGAGCCATTAGCTCTATGCTGATTTTCTTGAAAGTAAATACGGCTTTCCGGCTTTTGCGACGCTGCGACTCATAAAGCTTACGGAGTGCCGGTTTACTCGGTTTCGGACATCTGTTTCGTGATTTGATGCAACAAGGTAGGTGGCACCCTACCTTGTTTTTTTATCAGGAGCGTTGCTTGTAAGGTTGACCTTACATTAGAATGGTGACAGGTTAACCTTACACTGTCAAGTGTAAGGGGCATGGCAAAGAGGTCAAGGTTGATGAGTCTCTTAGAACGTAGGGGTTTAACTCAGGAACAATTTGCAGATAGGGTCGGAGAAGCCTGGAAGAGTGTATCGGGACGCCAGTTATCTCGCCAAGCTGTTAGTGCGTGGATAAATGGCCGTGCTGTGCCTAAGCTTTCACCAGCGGAAACTCTGGTAATTATGGAAATTTTGGGCTGTACGCTTACCGAACTAGCGTTTGCCTTTTTGCGTGAAAACAACTCTGAAGAAAATTTATAAGTGGGTTGACAATGTAAAGTCAACCTTACATAATAACTAAAGAGGACGGGTTAACAGGAGGAAAACCCATGAGCAGCCGGGGCAACTTAGCCTCAAGCTTCCTTAAACGATTTGAACCATCTGCCGGTAACTTTACTGAACCTTGAAAACTAAATATGCACCCCTACGCCTTCCCTGGTCTGGGGTGCAACGTCAAATGAGCGCCGGTTGCTTTACCCAAAGTTCAGCAATAGTACCGGCAAGCTTTTCACTAAATGCTGAGAAGATGCCAACAGCAAGCAATTAATCAGTATTACCTGTGAAAAGTTCAAACCTCAAATCGTTCTGGCCTACATGGCTTCCATATCCATCAGCATGGATAGAAGCATTAATCCTTGCCGCAATGATGATTCCCTTGGGGTACAGCCTTCAACAGTTTGTAGTGATAGCAACTGGCGCTGCACTGATAACAAACAACCTAGGAATAACATTCTTTTTCCTAGTAATTGGATACATCTTGCCGTTCGTGGGATTTGCTTACATTCATAGTTATCTCTGGGGAAATAGCCCTGATACTTGGCCAAAAAGTCTCCCCGCACCTCGAAGCATCTTTGAAAGTTTTTACGCCCTGAGCAGTAACTTCATTGCCACGCTCGCAGCCGTAACAGTTCTGCTGTTTATCATAAATCCGGAGAAAAATTACACCAAAGAAGGGCTAGAAGTATTAAGTGCAATAGCGGGAACTCTCTGGTTGATTGTCGCCGCCTACCTCTGCCAAGTAAAACGATGGATATGGAAAGGAATGGAGCTGGAGCTACGCAAAAAGCAAAGTTACCGACCGTGAACAATCAAACCAAAAAAAACCAAAAGCCAGGGCTTAGACCCTGGTTTTTTATTGCCTGACGAGGAGGAAAGCACAAAGCAGCCGGTTGAATCGGAACTTGATGAATTTAGGAGGGAGTAACTATGGCACTTGGACTATCTTCTGATGATTTCGCCTTTGCGGCTAGCGCACCCGAAGGTGCGGACTGGCAAGAGGGATTAAGTAAGCGCGAGTATTTTGCAATAAAAATCATGGGGGCGATCATATCGAATAGAGGCATTTCGACCGCAAATATAGAAGGCATGGAAGGTCATGCTCGAAATGTTGCTACTCACGCACTGATTTATGCTGACGCACTGATGGAAGCTTTGAGCAAGCCCACAGTAAAAACTCAGGAGCCGCCCACAGAAAGCTATGAGGAGTTAGTAGAATCGAAAAACTTTTAAGTACGCCTGTGCCTTGCCAATGCAAGGAATGCGAACCCGAAGACGTTTTCAAATGCAAAGGTTGTCAGCGCTTAGTCCCTTACTGCTGGGGTGCGGCTGATAGATATTACGACTACTGTGATGAATGCGCCGTGAAACTAATGGATGAAGAAAAGGAGGATTTTAAAGTAGTAATATTCCCGAAAACTAAAAAGGTGAAAGCAATTAAACGAGGTAAGCAATGGTAGAACTTGAATCCAGGACACTCACAGAACTCAAAGCTTTATGTCGCGAATATTCCTGCTTTAAAGGATATTCGTTCTTCACGAGAAAAGCTGATTTGATTGATTTCATGGCAAATCGGATCGCCACGCTAGCTGAAGTGACAGGGGTAGTGATGCCGGTTCCCGTGCCTATTTCCCAGGTTACGATTTCGGGGTTTGTCGCAGAGCCGGCACCAAAAGAGCCGGTGCCCTTTGAGGAAGAACCGGAAGAGCAACCCGACGAATGGGTAGACCCAGACGATCAACTTTCCGAAACCCCAGTTGAGGAGTATTGCCCTCATTGCGAAAGTGAAGCAATCAAATTAATCGGAGTAGATGGTGATGTGTGGCGGTGCAGTCGATGCTCTGCTATCGGCTACACCGGCGATTTAGCAGAAGGCGTTGAGCGATATGCCCCAGATCCATTTGTACTGTTCGACAGCAGTGAGGAATCTAAGCGAATGAATGAATGGCACCAAAGACAGGCGAGGTACGCGCTGGAGAAAGCAGCTCTAGAGGCATTTAAAAAAGTTGCGCCGGCATGGATTCAGGCGGCAGATTTTCAGGATTTAATTAAGCGAAAGCTAAGCGAGGCAATCTTTTACAACAAAATTGATTGTTTCTCTCATCGGTATATGCCGGAGTTTTTCCGCCGGTGTCTTGGCGCTTACCCGTTCAATGTGCGAACGCCGCAACTCCAAGACCTTTGGAGCAACGAAGGGCGAAAGTTACTTGAAGAAATAGTCACTTGCGAAAGGGATTTTCCTTCCGCTCACTACCGGATAGCCGTGAAGCGCCCTAGTATCCGGGTGCCGATTGCTGCCATTGCCAAAGATGGGGAAAGCGATCGGCGCGGCGGCGACCCACGGCGAAACATTGCTCAACCATAATTAGAAGCCGACACGGAGCTACGAACTCTGTGCCGGCCTATCTATCCACTATCCAGTTAAGGGAGAGTACATCAATTATGACAGTTCTCGATATCGCTACATATAGCGTGATTATTTCCGCTGTATTAGGGCTGCTACTGATGCCGGCAGCCAAGCAAACCCACATTGAGATCAACACCTGTATAGGCTACTGCCCAGCAGCAAAATAATCTGTTCCGTAGCGCTCTGGAGCGATTCAGGGCGCTATATATCGCTACATAACAGGTAAAAATGCAACAAAAAGAATTAATCAAGGACTTAGGAATTGCAGATTCCACCCTTCGTAAATGGCGGGCTGCGCTCAATATTCCCGCCAAAAACAGCTACTCAGAAGAAGAAGTTGCCAAGCTTGGAGAACTAAAAACTCGCACCCAAGCCGGTGAGCGCTACGAAGCGGTGATTGCCGACATGACCGGCCAAGACCGCACCGAGCCAAACGGCTTAGCGTCAGCGCTAGGCAAGCACTACATCCCCGCGATTAAACAGATTGCTGAGCCGGTCGCAGAGAATTTTATCAGGGAGCTTGATAAACAGGTTTTTGCCTTTGTCAGCAAAAAGTTGCGATCGCGTGGCGCTTCTCTGGAGCAATTTGAGGTCGCGCTCCTCACCAGCGACGGTGAAGATCCGATCGACGCTTTACTGCTGGAGGGCTGCACCGATGAAGCTGCTTAATGCCCTACTAGACGCCCTGATTGATGCCTTCCCTTATGTGGCCAGCCCAGCCGTAGGCATGAGATTGATCAGTGCCGTCTTTCCTGGTGCGGCAGTGCCGGCAGCTCTCATCTTTATTGTCAGTACCGGCGCATTTTTCGCTAAGTATTTTTGGGCGGAAAGCGACCAGCCCAAAATTATTTATCTATTGCTGTTGGTAGCAATTGGCTTAACTTTGGGGTGCTCATGAAATCCGCACTAGATGCCAGATACTCTGCCTTAATCAACCAAGCCGCCCACCAATTAGGAGCCGAACTTGCCGCAACGCTAGACACTCAGGTGGTGAATGAACTGAGCCGGCACTGGGCAGACGATGCCGCTCAAAGTGGCGACGCCCAGTCACTCGCCGGCTACCTTCTCCAGTGGCGAAAACGTGCGATCACCAATGCAACAATTAGCCTAATTGCTGGGTTCGGAACGCTAGGGGTAGCGGCTTATATGCCGCCCGTGCCGCGCCTGCTTACCTCTTTCGCCTCCTTGGCCTTTTACGATCTAGCAGTTCGCCAACGTAAATCAGCTCAAGAAATTTTGCCGGTTGCCTCTGGTCTGGCAAGGATTCAGGCGGCAAAATCTGCTCAGTCGCTGGCGATGCTCTGGGAAAAACACCAACAGGCGGCACCTATGATGCCGCCATTACTAGAAGAGAAAAAAGAGGAACCAAAGCTCCAATTTTTCGACTGGCAGCAGTTTGAAACCAAGCCTGATAAATACGCACATTTGGCAATCGTGGGCGGAACAGGTGATGGCAAAAGCTATCTTACCCGCCAACTTGGAGCTAAGGTATTCACCGGCAAAACCATCGTCTGTGCCCCCCACTGGGAACCGGGGGATTGGGAAGGATTCCCGGTTTACAGTAAAGGCAGAGATTATGGCACGGCGGAAGATGAGCCGGTTGATTTTGAAGATATTATCGAAGGGATTGCCGGGAAAATTAGTGCAGCTTGCCTTGTAAAATCCGCTTATGAGGAGATGGATCGCCGCTACAAACTCTTTGAATTGGGTATTAAAGATTACCCAATGATCAACTTGGTTTTGGACGAACTGCTGGCAACACTAAGCGAAGTCCCTGAACTTGCAAAGCCACTTAAGAAATTGTGGCGCGAAGCTCGGAAAGTAAGGATTCGTATAATTTCACTAATTCAGGACGACTCAGTAGAAGCTTTGCACATCAAAGGCGAAGGGCTGGTGCGAAAAAATCTTAAGTATGTTCGACTAGGCGAATTTGCGCCGGCTCACGCCAAAAAGCTTAATGAGCCGCAACTGGTAGAGTGGGTTAGCAAGCAAGAATATCCAATCCTAGTTGATGGAGTGCCGGCTATTCTTCCTTAGCATCAAGAGCAAGAAATAACTAAGTCTATTAAGTAAGCTTTTGACTTGTTTTAAGAACTTAAAAACAGCGGCACGTGATTTCGTACAAAATCGCTCACCGCTGTTTTTTTATGGTTATATCAGTGAGAGTGCATCCAGTAGCTGCTTGTCGTCAATATCAAGGTAGAACTGGAAACTACCGAGATCGTGGATGCCAATAATTTGCTGAATCACTCCCAACCCAACACCAGAGTAAACAAGGCGCTCAACAAGGGTGCGGCGAGTAGATTGAGTCGAATATCCTTTGCCCCCCAAGCCAGCACGATCTAGTGCCAGGTGAAAAAAGCGATCGGCATTTTTGGAAGACATCGGTTCAGATGGATTAAGCCGATTAAAAAATAACCAACCGCTGTTAATCGGTAAATTATAGGCTTGTAACTCCTCTTGAAGTCGGTCACAAACCGGAACTTGTCGCGTTTTCTTGTTGCTGCCTGGTGATGTTTTTCGCGAGCAAAAGGATATATGGGTGCTTGGTACTCGGCTAACCGTGTAAACATCAGAAACCTTTAGCAAACGAATGATGCCCCAGCGCTCGCCAGTGTACCTGGCAATTTGCAAAAACAGTCGATGCTTGGGGTTGTCAATGTTTTTAAGCAATTTTTGGTAATCCTCGTTCGACAATATTTCGGCTCGTTTAGTCATTCTGTCTAATGTTCCAATTTTCCTTTCTGTGGTGGAAAAGTGGTATTTAAGTAATATTAGCCAACCCAATGATAGCTCAAAAGCCCCAGGCAACAAGGTTTTGCTAAGTTTTGCAACATTCCACTTTTACCTAAAAATGGAGTATTGAGGGCTATGCCATGATTGAAGGAGTAAAAATTAATTTTATTTAAATGGCAGAAAGCACGGCCCCATTTTTTGAAAATAAAGGCAAAGGGATTTTATTTAATGCCGCAAATTCCGGAACGCTCCAACTGCTGTACACGCCCGGACAGAAAGACGGGGTAGATTTGTCCGGGTATATCGTTGACTTTTTGATGAAATGCAAAATTCGCAGCATTCCAGAACTTATTCCCAGCGCTGCGGCGGCCTTATCAACGAGATCCGAGCAATCAGCCGCTTTTTATGATGTTGCTAAAACTCACCCCAGCAAACGATTTATTCTTTATTTTGAATATCCCGAACAACCCGGCATCTACTTTGATCAAGGGGAAGCGCTCCTGTGGAACCGCAACCCCTACTACAGCTTAAATTTAATCCCGCGCTTGACGATTCGCAATACCGTGATGGTCGGCAAGGGCGTAAAGGTCTGGGGAAAATTTGAAGACGATCCAACAACAACTTGGAACGGCCTACTATCAGGAAGCGACATCGTAACGATTAATATTGCAGCATCGGAGGAAGCCCCCAGCTCGGATGCTTTCCAGTTAGCAGATCCAGAAATTAAAACTTTAACGCTAACTGATGCCAATACCGAATATCCGCTAATTATCCCCAGCGGCACCCGGCGCTTTTATATGAAATGCCGAGGAGATTTGACAAGACCGGAACCAATAGATCCGATTGCAGACTTCAGATACGCTTGGATATCTGGAATTGTCGCAACCCGCACCGGCGATTATGAAGTGGTTGCGGCCAACGTCGAGGAAGGGGAAAGCGGCGTGTATTTGGTCAATAAAACGCTTTACCTAGCATCTAGCACACCGGGCGTCGTGGTAATTGGGCGGTTTTGGAAATGAGCACCGTCACCATTCCCAAGCCGGTAGTCATCACCGCGCCGGCAACTGCGCCGGTAACACCTCCCCCGGCTGCACCGGCTCCAACAATTCGCCCAACACCAAGACCAACACCACGACCGGGCGAAGCGATAAGAGATAGTTTACGGCCTGTTGCTCATCCAGTCCCTAGGCGCGGACTTGGCACCGTCAACAGTGCGCTCGATCTCGCGTACGAAACGCACCCCGAAGAAATGTACGGGTTAGAAGATTATACTAGCGGCGTAGTTGGTGGAATCGGGCTTGGCATAACCCGTGCCGGCCCGATGGATGATCAATACATGGATGATCTCGGAGAGATCCGCCCAAAATTAGCGGAAGGAATTGAAACCGGGCGCGAGATAGGGGAAAACGCACGAGACATTATTGACGACGTTATTGATAAAGGCAGAGATATTGCTGATGCGCTGCCGCCGCCGGCAATATTTACACCGCCTACGGCACTGCCCGATATTAAAATTCCACCCTTCCAACTGCCGGATCTTCCCCCTATACAACTGCCGGAATTACCGGAACTTCCCCCATTTAAGCTTCCAGACATTGGAGTTCCAGAGTTGCCGCTGCCGTGGGATTGGCCATGGCCGGCACCAACACCCACACCAGGACCATCACCATCACCATCACCAACTCCAGCCCCTTACCCAACGCCGGTTCCAATCCCAACTCCAGCCCCAACCTCTGCTCCATTACCAATTCCAGAACCGGGTTGGCCCCCCGTGCCGGAACCTATGGAACCAGGCGATCCTTTTCAAACTCCAGCCCCAGCCCCCAGCCCAACACCTGTTGATACACCTCCACCAAATCCAACTCACACGGGCAATCGCTGGCGCTATGTCGAGTATGAAGTTTATATACCGACGTGGACAAGATACTTTGAAACAACACAATGTCCTGATGAATCCGGCATAATGCGACCGGGCCAAATTTACTCTGTAGATTCAACAAGTATTTCATACGGATTAGTAAGAGCATGGATCAAGGAACCCTTAAACTTTTCTGTTTCAACCCGATACCAAACTTACGGGGAGGGAGATTCTTATCGCACGTACGCCTATGCAGGTTTTCACGGGTCTGGATTCGCTCAAGTTGATTCATCAACTGGAAAAATTTTCAATCTTCAAACTTTTCCTTACGGGCAAATGAGCTTAGCTAGTTCTACTTACCACGAAGTCAGGCCACAAAAATCTAATGAAGCCCCCATACCGAGGGACAGGCGGTTACCGGCTGGTTCACCTTGCATTCGGTTTATGCCTCCCGCGCCGCCTCAATTGCGCTACGTTTCGCAGCCAATTATTAGAATTATTAATCAGCCTGACCCTACACCAACCCCACGTTTACCGCCACCCTTACCACCACCACCCCCTATGGATTGCCACTGTGATGATATTAGAGATATGTTTAAGTCTCTTAAAGGGAAAATTAAAATCCCCAAAATATCTTGCGAACAAGTTGAAGAAGATGGCGTTTTAGTTTGGACGCCGACAGTAACAGGGGAAGAAGAAATCGAGGTAATATCACTTGATAAGGAAACATTAAAAGGCATTGCTTGGCAATACGAGAAAGCTCAGGAACTGCAAAAAGATGCCTGTTACGCTCGCAACTGGACGCACGCGGCAATAACACTGCCGCGCAATATGATTAAGCCGCCAGATCCAAATTTATTTGAAACAGTTTGGGACTGGTTAACCCCAGACGAATCAGAAACGGTAACGATCCGCACGCTACCGGCAATGATTGACTGGTCAATCAAGCACCTATCGGGCGCGTTGGGCGATTGGGGCCAAGAAATAGAACTTCCTGGTGAAGATGGCGGCACCGGCAAGATACACATTCCTGATATTGCAACCGGAATTAGTCAGTTAATACTGATGGTGATGGCGTTGCAAGGCGATGAAGACACGGTGCGGAAACTCGGCACCCGATCCATTATTGAGGCGCACTTAGCACGCCAACAAGCGACACAAGCGAACTACGGAATAGAAGCTATTCTTAAATACTTAGCGCCAAACATAAACCGAGAATCGCTCAATCTACCAACAACTTTTAGCAATCCCAACCCTGACAACATTGGCGACATTGATACAAAAGCAGAACTAGATAACTTTCTGGAACCCAGCAACAAGCCAATTTCAGTTATTAAATATGCAGACACTCATGATTTTAAGGATGATTTAAAACCTCTTCTAGATGCGGCCTCCGTCATTATGGCTGTCTTTGCAATTCGATTTAAACGAGAGGCGACTGACGCGGAAATGGGGGCGATGTTCAAGCATCTTATCGACGCACACCGCACCAAAACTGACCCCGTAGCCAATGATGAGGATTGGGACGTTTGGCTGAATAAAGCAGAACAAGGCTTTACGACTGAACCCGGCATTACCGATCCGATTAATCCCTACGGGCGAGATTTATCACGCCGCCCCCGAATCCGCGAGATTGGCACAAACCAAGCTGACCCCTAAAAACTACGGCAACTGCGCCAGCGCGTCGCGGCGCTCCTTTAATAAGCCTTCATGCACGGCGGCAACCGATAACCCGGTTTCACTGGCGAGCCTTGCCAACAAATTTCCGCGCGGCCTGTACTCATACGGGCGGCCATGAAAATGCTGTCGCAGGAAGGCGCGACGCGAGCGAGTGGAAAGCCGGCTGTAAAATTCCATAATTCTTTTCTACCCTGCTTGTGCTAGGAGGAAACCCTAAGGGTTTGTTAGTAATATCACCTCTACTTTTGTGGCCCCGCAAGGTCTGATTTCTGGAGCTTCTGCCATTTACCGCGCTGTCGGCACTCGCCTAGATTGAAAAAAAATCAATTAGCACGAACTGCAAACTATGCCGCTAAATTATGGCGATAAGAAACTTTTTAGAGTGCCGGTGCCTGCCGGTGCCGGCAACATCAACTACATCTATGCAAGTAATGTAGATTTACCAGCGGGGGATTTAACCGCGCTGGGAATTGTCGCGGTAGACCTTGCGGCGATTCCAGCAGGCAGTGTATTTCAGTGCAACTCACCTAAACCACCCCAGGCGCGACGCTTCGACACAACGCGGGGATGGGATTCTAGTTTTCTTGCCCAAACTGCCGTAGCCGCTGCCAAAACTGCCGGCTGGTCAATTTCTAAACGCGCTGAAGTATCAGGCGTGAGAATTTCAGGCGGAAAAACCAAGACGGTTTATGTCGAGGTTGGCGGCGTAAAATATGCCTGGAATATCCACACCGACCGATTTACACGACTGGCGGCAGAGCTTGCCGCGCTAGGCGTAATTGCCGCAACGCAAGACGACCGGCCAAGCCTGGTTTGGGGTGCTACGGCACCACGCCCAGCAGAAGTTTCTAAGATTTTTACGGGTGCAGGCGGTAGCGATTTACTGACAATTTTCTGCGCTCAAAATAAGGAAGACACACTTCCTGAGGGCTGGTCTATCACTAAGCCGCGCGTAGACATTGCCGATATCTTGGGCGGCACTCAACCGGCTACCCCGTAATATTAATTAGTCAAAAAATAGGAGAAGTTGATCAATGGACACACCCGCAGCTCTTACAGATATGTTGCCCGGTTTTGCCGTGTATCATCGCGTCGATGTTGGCCGGTTATTTTGGCGGCGTCAGGATGCCGGTTACCCAGAGGACGTTGCCGATATGTCACGCCGGTTAATTGCTGAACGCTACACAATCCTAACAACTCGCGCTGCTGACGGCATTGTGTATAACTTGTTTCTGCGGATGCCGGCACCTGATGCCGCACCCGCCATTTAATCCCCTAAAGAAGTATGGATAGCCTGGTAAATCTGCAAACTATTTTGAGAGAAAGAGCCGAACTTTACCGGGTGAATCCTGCGCTTTTAACTTGGAGAAAGGCAGAAGAAAGCTTCCCGGATGATGTTAAAGGGCTGCCACTCATTCATCAGCTTGGCCGCTATACAATCCTGGGTAATTACACTTTCGCCGGCCAATCTTATGTCGTATACCTGAGGCAACCAAGGCAAAGTGTGGTTATCCCTCGGAACGCTTAGCCCAAACCTTGATTGGCAAAAGTTCCCTAACGTTGTTAGCGAATCATCTTTAATTAGGGTTAGCTTTGCCACAGCCGGCAACTTCAATAAAATTTTTTCTTATTGCTGGCTCCGCCGTGCCTGGGTGCAGACTTCCCCCAAATTAGTAGAGCCGGCTTTCCGCGCCTATCCCAAACCCGAACAAATCGCTTACTCTGTAACGATTCCTGAAGCTTTCTCTGAGCAAGGATTAATCCTTGCAGAATGGGAATGTAAGCTTGGCTTTTACCGGCGCAACTTTTCAGAGCCGGCTTGGGATATTTCACTAGAGGCATGGGTTTAGATGATTGTGCCGGTGGCGATTGGCATTGCAAGTTTTATCGGGCGGCGCGTGGCGATCGCGCTTGGCACCAAGGCGCTGCAAACGGCTTTTGTTGCCGGCGGGGCTAGAGGACTTCTTAAAGCGCTAGGGGCACAGCTTGCGGTTTGGCTTTTTAGTGGCTGGCTGATTAGCAGCTTGTGGAATTTCATCGTTCAAACGACGATCACAATTTTTAATTTTGATTGGAATGCGAGCGACGAAGAACTCGATCAGCAAATTGCCGGCGCACTTAATCAGCTTGCCAGCATCGCCGGCGGCGCAACAGGCGTTACCCTTGGCTGGGTTGTTTGTGGTGCGGTGGCCGGTACGGTCGTAACCAAAATCAATCCGATTGCCGCCGCCCAAATTATTGAGGAAATTGGGGAAGAGGCAGCAGAGGAAATTATCGCGGCTTGGACAGCGCTCGCCCGTGCCGGCTTAAATCTCGCTTTCCGTGGGTTCCTATCCTGGGGTTACAAAAACTTGCGTCGGTTCCTATTAAAACCAGGATTGAGCGCATTTTCTAAAGCTGTGTTCGGCGTTGATAGATTCGCCCAATGGGGAGCCTCTGACGGGCCGGTTGTTACCCTTGCTGAATCCATTGAAAATGTCTTCGAGAGTATCACGCCGCAATTTTTGCAGAATTTCTTAGAATCTGCCTGGGAAGAGTTCTGGGATAGTTGCGCGGAAGTGGGATATCTCACTTCATCATTGCTTGATAACTTCGGGCAGCAGCAAGCCCAAACCGGCAGAGCTAATATTATTGGCGAGGAGCGCACCGTAGAGATTACACCAGACAGGGAAGCCCCAAACCAGCGCATAATTTTAAGCGGCAACGAGCGCACCTTGATGCCAGCGATTGTGCAAACCTTGGCAACGCATCAATTAATTGCACAGCAAGATTTGGGAACGTTGGTAGGCTATCCTGCCGATGAATCTTATGCAAAATCCCCCGACGATCTAACGCTAACAATTAAATTTTATTCGGTTGCCGCACCGCCATTAAATCAACTGGGGCAGAAGTTGCAGCAAGTTACTTTAAAAATTCCTGGTATTAAGCGCAGTGCTTTAGATTGGCAACAAATTAAACTTGCAGCCGGGGGCAGCAATGGATATTTTTACGGGCCAAAGAAAATTACGTTTAGAATTTCTAATGGCGGTAATACAACAATTTATGCAATTAGCCACCAAGAAGCCGAACAGCGGGGGAGAGCACTACTTGCATTGTCTACTCACCAAATTATCGGAGAAAGTCCAGGGGAAGAAAAAGAAGCCGGCAGGCGTTCAAATCTTAACGACAACATCAAAAAAGTTGTCAATATTTATCCTTACGAAGCCACGGTTATCTATGCTAAAAAAACAAACGATATCAACAAAGGGAAAGTAAGACTTTCTGACGGCGAGCGGGTAACTTACGAAAATTATAAATTCCTTCTGTGGCCTGACTCTCCGCCCATTGATTTTGCTCAAGGTATTGCTAATTTGTTCATCGGTGAGTCTTAAGAAGGTTGCCCAATCAGTGAGGTTTTTAAGGTGAACACTACTATCATCGGGGCAATTGTTGGAGCATTAAGCATTTCGTCTTTTATTGTTGGTGCAATCTGGAGCGCAGCCACTTACAAAAATAAACTTGAAATTCTTGTAAGCGAGAATAGGCGAGCGATTAAAGCGCTGCATAAGGACTTCAAATACGCATTCTCTCTACTCGAAACATCTTCCGAAGAAACGGCAGAAAATATACTGGACATCCAGAAGTTTCTAGAAAAAACGACAGACTTCCAAGTTAGATTAAGAGATAAAAAGAAGTCAAATTCCGGGGCGAATTTCCTAGAGGAAGCAAGCAAGGATTTGTTATAGTTATTTCATATTAAAATTGAGCAAAAACTCAATAAACTGCAAGCCGTGACACAACAATTAATCAGAAATACCATGAGTGGATATCCTTTAAACCCAACCCCACCCGCCCGTGCTGCTAACTGGTCAATACCTTTGAGCGTAGCCGTAACGAGCGCAGCCAAAGTCTTGATTGCTGCTAACCCGAACAGGACGGGACTAACGATCACAAACAAAAATCCATCAGAAATGTATTTACGTCACGCGCCCTTCGCAACGTTGCCAGTAACGACGTCAGTTTTTGATCGAATTATTCCCCCTTTCTTCTCTTACACTTATGAACCTCATGAAGTGCCTTTAACGGAGATTTCAGCGCTAGGGCTGGGGACAATTAGCGGCAATTGGACAGTAAGTGAGTCTGTGATTTAACAGTATGGGATATGTAGATTTAAGCAGCGGGAGCGATTGGCAGAACTTGCCACTTGCTGCCGGCTGGGTTGATAATGACGCCCCGTCTGGGACTTATACCCCTAGATTCGTTAAGCGTGCTGGAATTGTGCTTCTGGGGGGTTTGATTCGCTGCACTGTTGCCAATAGTGCCACGATAATTACGATTGCGACACTTCCTGTCGGCAATCGACCTCATCATATAGGCTCGCCTACTGCATGGGGGACAAACGGCAATACTCCAATAATTTTGCTTCCAAGTGGCGATCTACAAATTTATGGCCCCGTATCAGTCGGGCACGTTCAATGGCTAGATGTTGAATTTGGTGTATGAAAAAAATATTAAAAGTTCCTTATTTGAGTCAGAATGACAACACGCTAGATCCTCAATCAAGTTGTAATGTTACCTCTGTGGCGATGGTGCTCCAGTATTTAGGGGCTAGGCGGCGCGAGGAATATTCAAAATTTAAGCAGTTTGAAGATGAACTTCACCGCTGCTGCGCTGACCGTGGGTGGAACCGGCGCGACCCAAACCATTTGTCCCATTTGATCAGGCTGTATAAATGCCGAGATAACTTTACAACCCAATGCACCCCGGAAGTTCTCAGGGATTGGCTAGATATGGGGCTGCCGGCAATTACTCACGGCTGGTTTACCGGCAGCGGTCACATAATCGTGATCGTCGGGTATGACGATAAAGGCTTCTACGTGCACGACCCTTACGGCGAATGGTTCAAGACCGGCTACCGTACCGACCTGACCGGCAAGTGCTTGCATTACAGCGAGTCGCTCATTGCTCGCACTTGTTACCCAGACGGCGAATTTTGGGTGCACCTGGTAGATGCCGGCAATGAAAAAAGCGCTGGGGATTCACTCTAGAGATTTTCCGTTTGCAGCGACAAAAAGCGAAAATTTGTCAGAAGATTGTCAGAATTCAGCGAGTGATTGCTTGAAAGGCGTACAAATAGGACATAATTTCTACTATCGCACCGCAGAGGTCAGGGATTCGAGTTCCCTATTCTCCATTAACAACAGCAAGGTAATTAACCTAAAGTCTACTAAAACTCTACTAAGTGTAGGAGAGGCTTTGAGACCCGTTAAGCTGCCCTTAGCTAATCTCTTCCCCTTTGACTGGTTATCGTGCTTACAGACGATTCTAGAGGAAGTACAGATAGCTCTAACAGAACTATGGCTTAATTGGGTTAATAAAATACCATAGCTAACTACCCTAGTCAATAATGTTTTCTATAAGGACTTACAGAATCTATAAACTCACAATCTCCTAAAAGGTTAGCTGTAATTAAACGAGCTACTCTACTTCTATTCCAATAAGATGTATGAGAACTTGTTAATCCTTTAGCCATAGATAACCCAGCTAAATTAGAAAATGGTTGTGAAATTTTTTTCATAAGATTATGGGATGCAATAAACTTATCTCTAAAAAAGAGATTACAAGATGAGTCAATATTTAAACTTGCAGAAATAGGATATGCAAAAACATCGGAAGCATGAATCAAATTAATCCACCTCAAAGGTGATTTTAAACAGCTACTAGCAAACCTTTTTAAATTTTCAGGCGGAATACCTAACATTAAATTAAAAAGTAATATAGGAGAACCCATTGTAGTAATACTTCTAAGATAAACTTTTGGTTTACCATTAGAAACACTTAAACCTTTTATCATATTTCTTATATAAAATGCTGGATCATTAGCTCCATATCTATTAGAAAATAGCATGTCATATAAAATTACGCCTCCCAAAGAATGGGCTATTAGATGAAGTTCTTGTTCTAGTGGATGTTTTTTTAAAAATTCAAGTAATTGTAATGCAATAATTTTTCTAATCTCCCAACCACTCTCTGTATTTAGGTAAGTAAAAAGATCCCCAAAAAACTGCTCGATAAAGAATTCACGATATTGACTGTACTGAAACACATCTCCTAAATCGATCTTAGATTTATTGCAAAAATTATTTAAATCTTGCTGAACCCAGTTCCAAAGGGGAGGTGTGTTTTCTAAAACTCCTCCCCATTGACTACAACAAAAATACGGTTTAATTTGTTTTCTTTTATCAAAATCATCTCTGATTTTTTCTATTAGTTCAAAAGCATACTTGTCATGTCTTGTAGCAACTCCATGAATGAAAAATACAAGCATCTATTTTAACCTCTGTTTTCTTCTACACATAAGCTAAAAACTTCATCTATCCATTCAGGTACTGAGTTTTCATAATATTCAATTGCTAATTTTCCTATAGCTTGTGTAGAAAGCCAATCTAAACTACCCCCAACTATTGCGCCTATAACAGGAACTGCTTTGCCAAGTGTTTTCTGAACAGATTTTTCTACTGCTTTCTTTCCTCCTACTTTCCATAAAGCTTTTGTTAAATGTTTTGACATTCCTTTCATGGTGTATTTAACTATTGTTTTACCACCGTATTTAGTAATAGTTTTGGCAGCATATTTTGTACTTTGCTTTGCAGCTACTTTAATAATTGATTCTTTGGCAATTTCTAAAGCTTTTAGTGCGTGTTTAGGCGCTGAATTCAATGCTTCTGCAATTACTAATTTCTTTAACTCTTCTATAGATTCATTAGACAAAACTAAAAATATGTCCGTTTTAATATCAGTGTTTGCAGGAGTATATTCGTACAAACAAGCAATACAGCGAATTGTAAACGCTTGAATTTTCCAAGATTTAACTATATCTATAGGAATAGTTACGGGTAAAGTAATTAAACATCCCAGTCCAGTAACCGCACCTAATACACCACTATTAATAGATTGTTCATCAATTATTTTTTCGGCAATTGCTCTTTTACTTAAAGTAGGATTTTCCGAACGAATTTTATCCAAGTATTTATTTATTTCTTCTGGCTCGGAACTAATCATCATATTAATTAGTGATTCAAGTGCTTCTTGCAAAACTGAAATATCCATGTTTTGATTTACATTATTACTTTTAGCTGTTGCTAAAGGATAACTTTTACAGCTTAGAAATAACTCAGTTAAACCACTAGGAATCTTCTACATTTAAATTATCATTTAAGTATTTTTACGGTTTTCATGGTTTTCAAAATCATAACTATTCATGAGTAAAATTACTTAGCCTCTATAAGCTCTTTTCCTCCCCTAATTCAGCCCCCTTGCTTGTACCGGCAGCGCCACCTACTTAGGCGTAATTCACTTACTGCCCTTGTTGCCCAGGTACTGCCTTTTGTTCTAGAGCAGTAATTTTGTGTCCCAGGTACGCATCACTAGAGGTTCAGGCGGTGAGGGTGAAGTGCGTGAGATATTTTGCACAATGATTTCTCAGTGCTATCGTCAATAATGAGGGAGGGTAAATCAAATCGGGTTGCGCTATTACCGAACTGTTTGAATTGAGGAGGATGAGGCAGGATGATCACTACTACTCAGGAAATTGCACATTTTTCCATAGAAGATTACCATCAGATGATTGCGGCAGGAATTTTGAGCGAACGCCGTGTGGAACTACTCGATGGGTTGATTTGGGAGGTGTCGCCAGAAGGAACGGAACACACCTATTTTGAGGAAAATTTAGCCAAAAGGCTGGAACTGTTAACAGAGGGGCGGGCGTATGTTAGAGAAAACAAGCCCATCACTTTGTCAAATTCCGAACCTGAACCAGATATCGTGATTGCTAAATTACCACGGTCACAGTATCTAGAACATCACCCATTTTCCACCGATATTTTATTGTTGATAGAAGTTTCCAAGTCCACGCTAGAACGCGATACTTCAGTTAAGAAAAGGATTTATGCGCGAGAGAATATACCAGAATATTGGGTCGTTGATGTTGCCGGCAGGAAGCTGATTGTTTATCGTTCGCCAGCGTTAGGAGATTATCAGCAAAAGATAGAGTTTTCGTCGATTGAAACAATCTCCCCGTTAGCTTTTTCTGATGTTAAGATTGCGATCGCGCAGATTTTTTCCATCTGATGGGCGACCTTTTTGGCGACTAGGGGCAATCTTGACAGCTTGCCGGTCATCAGTTGCTCTAACATGGTACGGAAGCGTTCATCTCACAGCAGCTTTTTTGGGAATTCTTAGAATTGAAAGCCAAGTTCTAACTCAACCAAATGGGAGCACTCACCCATGTTAACCCGGTCATTGAACCGCTTAATTGCCCAATTCCCAAAGCAGACTTCTCTACAAACCGTTTTAATTGTTCCCTTCCTTCTACAAATCGTCGCTGCCGTTGGTTTGGTTGGCTATCTCTCCTTTCGCAATGGGCAAAAAGCTGTAAACGAGTTGGTTCTGCAGCTGCAAAACGAAGCGAGTTCTCGTGTTGATCAGCACTTGAGTAGCTACCTCAACGCTGCTAAGCAGGTTGCAAAAGTCAATACCGACGCCCTTGAATTAGGATTGCTCAATCCCAAAGACTTAAAAACGCAAGGGCAATTCTATTGGAAACAGATGCAGGAGTTTCAGGTTGGTTATATCAGCTTTGCATCAACCACCGGCGACTTTATTGGGGCTGGATATCATACAGATGGTAAAACTATCATCATTAATGAGGTTTCCCTCAGACGATACGGCAACTCTAACAGCATTATTTACACAACAGATAGCCAGGGAAATCGAATCAAGGCCATAGAAAATTTGGGAAAATACGAATATCGAAAAGAGCCTTGGTATGCCGAGACAGTTGAAGCCGGCAAACCAATTTGGAGTCAGATTTATCAGTGGGAACAACCTCCCAACCCCCTAGCAGTTTCTTTTAACCGGCCTGTTCGAGATCGCAATAACAAAATTATCGGTGTCATCGGAATTGACCAACGCCTCTCACAAGTTAGTGAATTTCTGAATAAATTAAAAGTGAGTCCATCCGGGAAAATTTTCATTATTGAGCGCAATGGACTTATTGTTGCCAGTTCCAGTACCGAACAGCCTTTCACCATTGTGGATAGCAAACCGAAGCGGCTCCAGGTGTTGGATAGCAAAGATCCGTTGATTTTGGCAACAGGCCGGTATTTACAGAAAACGTTTCACAACTTTAAGGAAATCAACAACAGCCAACAGCTTGAGTTGAAAATAAACAACGGCAATTTCCCTTGGGAAAGTCAGCGCCAGTTTATCAAGATAACGCCTTGGCGAGATAAGTTTGGTCTGGACTGGTTAATTGTAACAGTCATCCCAGAATCCGACTTTATGGAACAGATTAACCATAACAGCCGCACAACCATTTTGCTTTGTTTCATCGCCTTAGTGATCGCCACCGGCATGGCTATCTTCACCGCTCGTTTGATTGCCTACCCCATTCTCCAATTGAACCGCGCTTCTGATTCAATTGCCGGCGGACAATTAAATCAGAAGATAACCGTTAAAGGTATCCACGAATTGAAAAAACTCGCCAACTCCTTCAACAGCATGGCACTACAGCTTCAGCAATCTTTTGAAACCCTAGAGAAGCAAAACGAAGAACTCAAGCATTTTGACCAGCTCAAAGACGAATTTCTAGCCAACACCTCCCACGAACTCCGCACTCCACTGAACGGGATTATTGGTCTCGCTGAATCGCTGATGGATGGTGCAACGGGAGAACTTCCCATTACCACAAAAATCAACCTCAAATTAATCGTTTCTAGTGGTCGTCGTCTAGCAAGTTTGGTCAACGATATTCTCGATTTTTCCAAACTTAGATATAAGAATGTAGAACTGCAACTAAAGCCGATAGACTTGCGCTCGGTGGTGAACGTGGTTCTCACCCTGAGTCAACCCTTAGCAAACCAGAAAAATTTGCAGTTGATTAACACCATTCCTGAAAACTTCCCAAGCGCAGAAGCCGACGAAAACCGGCTGCAACAGATTCTGCACAACTTGGTCGGTAACGCGATTAAATTTACTCCTTCAGGAATCGTAGAAATTTCCGCTAAAGTCATTGTTGATGACCCTGAGCTATCAACAACAAAGAATGAACAAATAGCGATTACAGTTGCCGATACAGGAATCGGCATTCCTGAAGATAAATTTGACCGTATCTTTGAATCTTTTGAACAGGTAGAAGGCACTGCGGCTAGAGAGTATGGCGGCACCGGCTTGGGACTTGCCGTTACCAAAAAGCTTGTGGAATTGCATGGAGGAAAGATTAGTCTTCAGTCGAAGCTAGAAAAAGGCTCACAATTTACCTTTACTTTGCCGCGTTCTCAGGAGCAAGTTGAAGCCACTCAATCCAGCATTATTATTCCAGATACTATTACTTCAGAACTAGCTACCCTCATCACGAGTCCTCAGTTAGCGTTGAACGCTACGAATGAAAAACCTTTTAAAGTTTTGATTGTTGATGACGAACCCGTGAATCGACAAGTCTTGCTCAACAATCTCTCTCTTTATAATTACGAGATTACCGAAGCTAGTAACGGGCAAGAAGCTTTGGATGCTCTGGAAAACGGACTCCTTCCGGATCTGATCTTACTGGACGTCATGATGCCGCGCATGACCGGCTATGAAGTCTGTCAAAAAATCCGAGAGCGCTTTCCGGCTCACGAATTACCGATTGTCATGCTGACGGCAAAAAACCAAGTTCAAGACATCATAGAAGGTTTTGAATCTGGAGCAAATGATTATTTATCTAAACCGATTCAAAAAGGCGAAATGCTCGCTCGCATAAAAACTCATCTAAATTTAGCCAAACTTACTTTAGCATACGGGCGATTTGTGCCGCATAATTTTCTAAATTTTTTAAGCCGAGAAAGTATTCTTGAAGTCCAGCTAGGCGACCAAGTTCTCAAAAAAATGACAGTAATGTTTGCTGATATTCGCGATTTTACAACGCTGTCAGAAGCAATGACGCCTAAAGAAAATTTTAATTTTCTCAACTCTTATCTCAGTCAGGTTGGCCCAATCATTCGTCAGCACCAAGGCTTTATTGATAAATATATTGGTGATGCGATCATGGCTTTGTTTCCCGAATCAGCGAAAGATGCGCTGCTTGCAGCGCTAGCAATGCAGAAAGAAGTGTCGTTGTATAATCAACACCGGCAGCAGCAAGGTGAGGTTCCTATTTCTATCGGCATTGGCTTGCATACGGGCAATTTAATGTTAGGAACAATTGGCGAATCACAACGCATGGAAACGACGGCGATCTCGGATGCCGTAAACTTAGCTTCTCGTTTGGAAGGGTTAACCAAACTCTATGGAGCGGGAATTTTAATTAGCTTACACACCTTAATTCGAGTGGAAGATATAGAAACTTACAGCTTTCGATTTCTTGATCGCGTTCGGGTGAAAGGAAAAAGCAAGCCGGTTGCGGTTTATGAAGTGTACGATGAAAACTTGGGATTAACCAATCAGTTAAAGACGCAAACAAAGCCAATGTTTGAGCCGGCAGTGATGGCTTACAATCGCCAAGATTTTGCGGGAGGGCAACCCATGTTTGAAAAAATACTTGCGATTAACCCTGAGGATCGGGCGGCACTGCTATATATGAAACGCTGCCAACATTATCAACAATATGGTGTGCCGGCAGGATGGGAGGGCGTAACTGATTTAGATATTAAAGAATGACTATTTAACTGAACTTGAGTAAATTCTCCCCCGACTGGCTAATAAAAAACTCCCCAGCATGGTTGTGAGGAGATATGTGTAGTTTCTAAAAATTGCGATTGAGAGTTAAAAAGCCCTAATTCAATCACCCATCAAGACTGCGAAAATATGCCTCAAGAGCGTCAGATCCGCCAATCAGTTTTCCATCAACAAAAACTTGCGGAACTGTGGTAGCACCGGCAACTGCCCGTAACGAGCGATTTGTGATTGCTGTGCCCAAAACAATTTCCTCAAAATCGATATTATGTTCCTTTAGTGCTGCTTTCGCACGAGCACAGAAAGGACAACCGACTTTGGTAAATAGGGAAACCATTTGAGGTTTCGCTGCATTGGGATTAATGTAGCGGAGCATTGTCTCCGCATCAGACACTTCAAAGGGATCTCCCGCTATTTCTGGTTCAATAAACATCTTTTCGATGACACCATCCTTGACTAACATGGAATAGCGCCAAGAACGTTTACCGAAACCTAGGTCATCTTTATCAACCAGCATCCCCATTTGGGCTGAAAATTCCCCATTTCCATCCGGAAGAAACGTGATGTTTTCTGCTGCTTGAGTTTTCTTCCACTCATTCATCACAAAAGTGTCATTGACTGAGACGCAGACGATTTCATCTACGCCATTTTCCTTGAAAACTTTTGCAAGCTCGTTATAACCAGGAACGTGCGTAGAAGAACAAGTTGGCGTAAAAGCGCCGGGAAGGGCAAAAACAATCACTGTTTTACCCGCAAACAGTTCGTCAGTCGTGATATCAACCCATTTATCATTCTGGCGGGTCTTGAAAGTGATGCTGGGAACTCTTTCCCCTTCACGATTTTTCAGCATTCCCTATCTCCTGTTGTGCGCGGTTTCGCCGGCAGCATTTCATTGAGCGTATTGCTTCGCTGCGGCCTTGTAGCCCTATCGTAGTCTGCTGCTGCCGCTGAGTCCTATAGAAAACTTAACACACGATCCCACCAAAGTTTGTCTTCTGCCTATCAACGACTGAGTTGACAGAGGAGTGGGTGTGATTAGTCAGTAAGTGGTTAGAGGCTTGAGGGGTCAGACTGCGGTCACAAAAATAGTTGACACGAATCACATTTTGTTCTATCAGCGGTCACTTTACAGTATCTTTAAAAAACCTAGGATGATGATCAAGAGATAGAGGAGCGCTTGAACATGGCCAACAACGAGAAGAAACTGCGTCAAAATCCCTATACAACTTATCGCGACCCCCAAACTGGCCTCTGGATTGTCGTGAAACCGGATGAGGGAGCCGAGCGAAAAGTGGCTTAGGTGCCGGATCAGCTTTATTTAAGACTTGAACATATTAGTGCGCTTGAAGTGGGTTTCCCGCTCGCCCCTGCCTGCCGGCTGCACGAGAGGGTGAAACAGTCAAATGCCGGTTTTTGTATAGAATTCCTTAAATCAATCGTTTATTTTAATAAGTTTCGCCCACCCGCAGGAACAGACAAACGCGCCACTAAGGAGCGACGCCAGCTTTCCGGCTTATAGAAAAATTTTTTATAAAAAATAAGTCCAGCCGATGTCGTCGTAATCGGCTAGCCTTGTTTGATCATTTTACACGGACTCAAAAATGTCTTGTTTTGAGCGGCCAGTAAGAGAACAGCCAAGCTGAAACCTTGGCACAGCGGGTGCCAGGGAGGTATTTTAGTCTTCGTGATCCTCAAATGGATCGGCTAAGTCCTTAGAAGGTGGGCCAAAAGCCGTGTAGATTGAAAAGCCGGTGATCGCGACCAAGACGGCGCAAATCGAAATGCTAAGAACTGTTGCGGGTTCCATCTGATAAATAAATTATGAGTGTTAATCTTATACAATTTTACAAAACGTTAAAAACTTCTGTCGAGACTCTTCATAGGTGACTTATGGCACAACGGACTAGGTTGGGAGAAATCCTCAGACCCCTTAACTCCGAGTATGGTAAAGTAGCACCCGGTTGGGGCACCACGCCATTGATGGCTGTGTTTATGGGTCTATTTTTCGTATTCCTGCTGATCATTCTGCAACTCTACAACTCCTCACTACTGATTCAGAACGTCGATGTGGATTGGAGAAGTCTAGGCGGCTAGTTGATGCCGTGGCAGTGTAGCGAGAGAGCAAGTGCGCCTCCCCAGCCACTCGCCACGAAACATTATTGACTCCACGTTTGGAAAGCCAGGAATTTATTCGTTAGGCTTGTGATATTGTTTCCCGGCTCGACCGGGATTTTTTTGTCGGTTTTATACTAGAGCGAGAAGTCGCAGGAGGAAGGCGCGTGAATATTTTTGGGATTGGCTTGCCGGAGATGGCGGTGATTATGGTACTAGCCTTGTTGGTATTTGGCCCCAAAAAATTGCCGGAAATCGGTCGCAGTATGGGTAAGGCGATTCGAGGCTTTCAGGAAGCTTCTAGTGAGTTTGAGTCGGGGTTTAAGCGAGAAGTTGAGGAAATCGAGCAAGCAACGACTGCGCCGGCTAAATCTGAGAAAGTAACCGGCACATCTGAGCAAGGCTAGGGATATTGGGAAAAAATGAAGGATGAACTGGGCTTTTGGCCTTTGGCCTTCTTCTCAAGATTAAAGACTGAAGTGTAATGACAGAAGCAACGGCATCACCGGCTTTGGTAATTCCCCAGCTAATCGTGGGTTTGGGGAATCCAGAACCAAAATATGATCGAACACGGCACAATATCGGCTTTGCCGCTGTTGACGCCTTAGCAAGTTCGTGGCAAATTCCCTTGGCTGAAAATCGCAAGTTTCAGGCTGCCTTTGGGGAAGGACAAAGTTTAAAAGGCAATAAAATTCGCCTGCTCAAGCCGCTTACCTATATGAATCGCTCTGGTCAGGCAATTCGAGCGGTGACGGATTGGTATAAGCTGCCGGCAGAGTCGGTGCTGGTGATTTATGACGATATGGATCTGCCCGTGGGCCGGCTGCGTCTGCGGTTGTCTGGGTCAGCCGGCGGTCATAATGGGATGAAGTCCACTATCTCTCATCTGGGCACCCAAAATTTTCCCCGTCTACGAATTGGGATTGGCAAACCGGCTGAAAACGAGGGTGATCCTGCTGTTTCCCACGTTCTTGGCAAATTTTCGCCGGCTGAAACGAAGTTAATGTCAGAAGTTCTACAACTCGTTGTGGACGCCGTGGAACTCAGTCTGAAGCAGGGTGTGGAAAAAGCAATGAATTTTTACAATAATCGTACAGTCACCAGTGATGGTGCGTAAATATCCGGGTAATTGCTAATCAATAAAAGTCTGTAGATGCGGGCTTTATTTTTTTTTACCTAATTTTCGGCAGCTTGTAAGTAGCATCTGTACAGACGGATTTTGTATGAGTTATAACCGTCTCCCAAAAACAACGGCCCATGTCCGGGTTACTCAACAGTCTTGGCAGCAAGGCACGATCGAAGGAGAAGTAATTGCCGGCTCCTATGCGTGGCAGTTTCAATGGTGTTTCAAACGTGGCCAACTTGCGATTGAGCCTTCCAGCGGACGCGCTTTAATTCAGGAACCGCTAGGACGCTTCTTGGAAAAATGGGACTATCAGCTAGAACCTGGGGGTGATTACTCGTTTACGATTCGGGCGGAGCTTTAAGAGGGGCATGGAGCATGGGGCATAGGGCATAGGGCATGGGGCATAGGGCATGGGGCATGGAGCATGGGTCATAGGGAATTTGTTGTTTCCTCTACCGTCATCTGCTAGATCCTTTGTGCTGCGGCGGCTGGTTTCACCGGCTCTGGAGTTTCAAATATCGTTCGATTAAAACGATGGCGACAATGTCATCCACCGGACGGGGCGTTTCTCGCATTCCTTTGGGGATCAGGCGTGACAAGCCGGCAGGGGGATACATTTCCCAGTAACGATCGCGCGCCTCCAAGCTGCTGTAGCGCTCATCGACCATCACAATTTCCACTGAGGCCGGTAGTGCCTCAATGAGTTGTTTTTTCCAGGATTTCGCGGTGGTTTGATCTCCCATGACCAATAAGCCGGTGGGATATTCTTGACACAGAGATTGAATAGTTGAGATCGCCTTCTCTGAAGGCACAACTTGATGTAGAAATACCTTGCCATTTACCCCCATGACAGCAACGCCACACTTGAGGCGTCCGGGATCAAAACCTAATATTATTTCTGGAGGATTAATCATAACTTTCCAGGGAGAGAGCCGGCGAGAACAGAAAAAAGAAGACATGAATCTTCTGTTTTACCTTCTTATTTTTACCTTAATTTTCTTCATAATTTTAATGATATTTTTTGCTGAGCCAAGAGCGACGGTACGCGAAGCGCTTGGACTTCGGTTGTGTTTCCAAAAAATAGTGATTAAGTACAATCTTGCCTGATTCCAGAACCAGGTCGGCACGTCTGAAACAGCACCTTTCCATCCTTAATGACCACCAGTTCAACCTTCAGAGGGCCGGCTGTGTATGTCATCTCTGACGCGATCGCTTTCACATCCACGGGTTGATTTTGTTGCTGAAGTTCCTCAAAAAAGCGAATTAGCGTTTGAATGCTACCGTCTCCAATTTGAACCGTATCAGCCAGAATACCCACCCGACGCGCTCGAAAACTAGAAGCAGCTAGCAGCAATTCGATCCGCTGCCGCATCTGTTCCAGTTTCATTGTTTTGGGATCAACAGAAGTTGCCGCCACCACATCTCCCGGCATAAACACAACTCGATTGCGGGCTGCATCCACAAACACTTGCACTCGCGTTTCTCCGAGTAAGTAATTAGCTGCTGAGAGAATTCTGATGACATATTCTTCACCATCACTAATCTGAGCGATTAATTCCTCAATTTGAGCCGGCGCAATTTGAACCACCTGTTCATTCGCATCATCTGTCCCAGGTTGAGCAATCTTGATAGCAGATGAATTCGCTTGTTGTAAAAGTCTTTCCACCGCTTGAGGCGCGGCTGAGGGATCGACGATTTGGATAATAGCAGAAGTTAGCACTTGCCCGCGTCGCAAAACAATCGTTCCGACTTGCAACTGTTGAAACTCTCGTTCCAAAAGTTGCACTTCTTGTTGCAAGAAAGCCTGCTGACTTTCCAATTGCCGAAGCTGATTTTCTTGCTGAGCTAGCAATTGATTTTTTTGCTCAATTTCTCGGTTCTTTCGCGCGAGTTCTAGGTTTGTTTGTTCAATCTCTTGGTTTCTTCGAGCAAGTTCTAGGTTTGTTTGCTCAATTTCTTGATTTTTTCGAGCGAGTTCTTGGGTCGTTTGCTCAATTTGCTGATTCTGCTGAGCCAGCAATTGGTTCGTCTGTTCTATTTCTTGACTCTGTCGCGCAATATCTAGATTTTGCTGATCAATTACTTGATTTTTTCGCTCAATATTTTGATTCTGCTGCTGAATCTCTTGATTTTTTTCATCAATCCTTTGATTCTGTTGAGCAATCTGAACTTTCCCTTGCTCCAACTGATCGAGCAGCGCTTGGCGTTCAGCCTGACGTTGTTTAATTTCTTCTTTTAGCGCTTCCTTCTGAGCAATGGTTTGACTCAGTTGGTTCTGAGAGCTTTTCAATTGCTCCTCTTTCGCGGCTAGTTCGTCAGCCGCATCATCTAGTTTTCCGAGGGCAGCTTGCAATGACCAATTTGTTGCATTTAAGCGTTGCTGAGCCGCTGATTGCTCGGCTTGGGATTTGCTTAACTCAGCCTCTACTTTCGTTTTTTCTTTATTGGCTTTTTCTAAGTCTTTACGGGTTTTTCTAATGTTTTCTTGAATCTGATCGTACTCAAAAATGCCTTTGCGTAATGGCTTGCTCGTGGCAAATAAAATACCTAGAGTTGAGGCTGAAATGGTAACGCCGGTAACAATCGTAACTAAAGTCGCCGTTTTCTTGGGACGGAGATTGAATAGACTCAGTCGCGCCTTTCCAACTTTCGTGCCAATGCGATCACCGGCTGTTGCGAGTACCCCCCCCAACAATAAAATTGCCACAATCAGGATGTATCCAATGGTCATCTACCTGTCGGGAAGCCCTTCAGTACAAAGCTACAGCAAACCAAGATACAGCCTAACGTTTCCGCGACACACTGGATCAGTAATTCCCGAAGGAGTTGCCAAAGGATGTTTGCTAGAAATTTTTTCGTAACCACTGAGGTAGAGACTAAGAACGGGAGTAGGGTAGCGCTATAAAGTGAAAATTTGAGGCCAAGGGTGAAACCCAAAACCCTGTTATAGGAGCAAAGAGGAATTGTCCCGCTTCACAATTCACTTTTTATTTGCTACAACTGCTAGTTGCCGGCTCACCCTCACGCCCCTGATTTAGTAGAACGCGAATGCCGAAGTCATGAATTAGGTAAATTGCTGGCTTAAAGCAACTGGGTTGTGGACTGTAATCTTTTTCTTATGGATCGAAATCATTTTTTCTTGCCGCAAATCTCCCAGCAAGCGGGTGACGGTGACTCGGGTTGAGCCAATGGCTTCTGCGATGGCTTGATGGGAAAGCTTCAGGTCAATCGTAATCCCCTCGGTGCTGGGAACACCAAAATCCCGACACAGAATCAACAGAAAGCTGACAAGGCGCGAACCCATATCCCGGTGCGCTAGGGTTTCAATCATCATCTCGGTTTGCAAGATCCGAGAGGAAAGTCCTCGCAACATCACCATTGACAAGTCGGGATCGTCTTTGAGTGCCTTCTCGACTTGTTCAATGGGGACGGAGAGCAGTTCCACCGGCGTAAAGGCGACTGCATGGTAAAACCTGTCAGAACGATGTCCTGTAATCAGAGACAGCACGCCAAACACGCTATTTTCTCGCAGTAGGGCGACGGTAATTTCCTCTCCAGCCTCATAAACTCTGGAAAGCTTCACCGCGCCTTTGAGGAGAAAATAAACCCGTTCTGCGGGATCTCCGGGAAAAAAGATTGTTTTGCCTCGTTCGTAGGTTTCCACCACCGGCGGAAACGCCCCACCTCCCATCTGACGGAATACTGAGGCTAGCGGTCTATCTTGCGTCATGACCATATCCATTACCTTTCACCCGTGCCCTAGAGACTTTGCCCGATAACTACCCGACGAAGTAACTTATTGCGATCGTTGTCTGACTTTAGAACACATAATCTTACTCTCTAGAGTTTTTTTGTACAATGCGATACATAATTTTGAAGGAACCCCGAATTAATAGGCAATTGGGGGCAAAGTGAGCTGAGTTTGTCAGCTCCGCCGCCAGGAATCGCTAGTTTATGATTAAAGCTTGACCATTATCTTAGCCGGAACCTGAGACATCTGGTGGTCTTTTCTGGTGCTAGGTAACACTAACTCAGTTATTATTGGCTCTTTGGGCTTTATGTGGCCTGCAAATTGCTGTCCAATTGATAACTATGCTAGATTTAACCGGAAAAAATGCCCTTGTCACCGGCATTGCCAACAACCGTTCAATTGCTTGGGGGATTGCTCAACAGCTACACAAAGCGGGTGCAAATCTCGGCATCACCTATTTGCCCGATGAAAAAGGGCGGATGGAGAAAAAGGTGGCCGAACTGGTGGAACCGCTCAACCCCAGCTTGTTTGTCCCTTGTAATGTCCAAGATGATGCCCAAATCCAGTCTACTTTTGAGACTGTAGGCGAGAAGTGGGGCAAGTTAGATATTTTGATTCATTGTCTGGCATTTGCTGGCAAGGATGAACTCACAGGCGATTTTAGCAAGACTTCGCGGGCCGGTTTTACCCAAGCTTTGGAAATCAGCGCCTATTCGCTGGTTCAGCTAGGTGCGGCTGCTAAACCATTAATGACAGAAGGCGGCAGTATTGTCACCCTCACTTATTTGGGCGGTGTGCGGGTGATTCCTAACTACAATGTGATGGGAATTGCGAAGGCGGCGCTGGAAATGAATGTGCGTTATCTGGCGGCTGAACTTGGCCCGCAAAATGTTCGGGTGAATGCGATTTCAGCCGGCCCGATTCGTACGCTGGCTTCTTCGGCGGTTGGGGGCATTTTGGATATGATTCACCATGTTGAAGAAATTGCGCCCCTACGTCGCACTGTGACGCAATTAGAAGTGGGAAATACGGCGGCTTTCCTCTGCAGTGATTTGGCGAGTGGGATCACCGGCCAAGTTCTGTATGTGGATGCCGGTTATGCGATTATGGGGATGTAATTCCCGAGCACTTGCCGGTTGCAGTCTGAAGTTATCCGAAAAAAGCCCGCACAGGCGGGCTTTCTCAGAAAATTATTTTGTCACTTAATCACATATTTTTTTTACGATTTCCTCATTCCTCGAGAGGCATTTCACAAATATAGTTAACCAGGTTTCCCAAGTTGCTTTCTGGATCATTTTCTCCCACCAAAGTCCACCGGGAATCTGAGGTTTGCCAGCGCCGGCCATTTTTGACTCTAACGGTTCTAAATTGTCTTTCTTCGCAGTCTACTTCCATCTCTGCGGCAACAGAACCATTGTTATATTTTCTGGAACCATAAACTGTTCTAATTTCATAGGAGGGTGCACCTGGAAAGCGAGACAGCCTTAAGTTAACATTTTCAGGATTGACGCAGATTGTCCCAAAACATTCAAGTTGTTGCGCGGTAGCATTTAAGCCGGCCATGCTGACGAAACTCAGTGTAACTCCAAGAAAAATATATTTTTTCTTCATTTTGTTTATTTTCCCATAACGTTTAAAGTACATTATAAGGAAATAATTTATTAGTTGAGTACGCTTTTCTATAAATTTTTAAGCTTTTCAGCCGGTTGGAAAAAACAGGTAAAGTGAATAAAGGAATCTTATCAACCTAACTTCTATGATTGATTTTTCCCCTTGGGATACACTTCTGCGCCGATATGTTGATGATCAGGGACGGGTAGACTATCTTGCTTGGAAAAATGAGCAACCCCAAACGCTTGCGGACTGGCTATCGAATTTAGCACAGCCGGCTATTCAACTTGATCTCAATTCAAATGAACAACTAGCATTGTGGATTAACCTTTACAATGCTTTCACGATTTCTACCATTCTAGAAAGATACCCGATTGATTCGATTCGACCTAAAATTCTAGGATTTCCTAATTGGATTGCTTTTTTGTGGTTCTTTTCTCGTCCTGCTTATTCCTTTGCCGGCAATCGTTATAGTCTTGCTCAAATTGAAAATAAAATTTTACGCGACAAATTAAATGAACCCCGAATTCATTTTAGTATTGTCTGTGCTTCTATTGGATGTCCCTTATTAAGAAATGAAGCCTATTGGCCAGAACGAGTACAAGAGCAATTAGAGGATGACGTGCGCCGGTTTATTAATAATCCAGAAAAAGTTCGTTATGACTCTAAAACGAAAACGCTTTATTGTAGCCAAATTCTAAAATGGTATCGAAAAGATTTTCTTAAAATCGCTCCCTCAGTTCAAGCGTATATTCACGCTTACTTAATAGAGGATTTACCTTTAACCTCAGATACGCCGATTTCTTACGTTTATTATGACTGGAATCTCAATCAGCGGATGTCTTCATAGAACTGTTTTAAATAAGTTGCAGAGGCACCAAATCCCCAAAGTAAGCCAATGTAAAGGTAGATTCCTGTTGCTTTGAGAGAACCCCATTTCGCCACGCGCCGGTCTGAAGTTTGAACGATGCGGTTGACTAAGCGAATTTTTCCTTTCTGTACAAGTTTAAGGCATAAATCTCCATCCTCCATAATTGGAAGATTTTCATCAAAACCGGCACACTCCCAAAATTCCTGCCGGCGGCAAAATATGACCTGATCTCCGAATAAAAGGCGTAATCCTTTAACAAATAGGTGAGGTTTAAAAAGTAAGGGTGCGTAGTAAGTTTTGATATAATTATGTAAGGAAATTCCCCATCTCGTTGTTTGAGGGCCGGCCATTAGAGCAATAAATCCCCCAGCAACAACTTTTTCATCTGCTAAAGTTTGCTGAATCACTGCAATTAAATCATCGGGAATCCAAGTGTCTGCGTGTAAGAAACAAAGGATATCGCCGGTTGCAACTTTTGCACCTTGATTCATTTGAATGGATCGTCCCCGCCGATCACACATTTCAACCGGCACCCCAGCGGCTTTAGCAATTTCGACTGTTTCATCTTCACTGCCACCATCCACCACAATCACTTCCCAAGCGGCAGGATCGAGTGCCTGAAGGTAT
Source organism: Microcoleus vaginatus WJT46-NPBG5 (assembly GCA_019359355.1). Lineage (GTDB taxonomy): Bacteria > Cyanobacteriota > Cyanobacteriia > Cyanobacteriales > Oscillatoriaceae > FACHB-68. The sequence continues at coordinate 180,545 of JAHHHM010000006.1, forward strand.
CGCAAAGTTCGTCCTAGGCTAGTTGCTTCATTTAAGGTGGGGATGATGATAGAAACACGAGACATTAGAGGATATTGTATTAATTACAGTGTTTACTGATCTCTTCAAGATTTTTGCTTTAGGGCGTATTCCTTATTAATTGGCTTTAGCCCAAGCAGAAATCGCAGGATATTAATCCGCTTTACAAATAGATCGTACAGGATAATTGTGCCTAAAAGCGACGCTGTGCTAATTACCCAAAATTTTTCCATTATCCCAACATTCCATTGCACCACATAAAAGCCAATTGCCACAAGAACTGTTTGATGAAGAATGTAAAACGGGTAACAAGCAACACTTGCATATTGCAGCAAGCGATTGTTGAAATTTAAATAACGTTGAGCTAAACCAAGCAGAGCAATTACCCAACACCACGAATTAAATCCGCGAAATAGTTGGTAACCGATATATGCCAATGAGTAACTCCGTTCAGGAACGGTGTCAGTTATCCATAAATATAAAAGCACTGTCATGCTGGCAACCGAAAGAATAACTGACACGTTTAAGTTTTTATCAATCGCTTGCTTGAATCTCGAATCGGAACAGAGGAAATAGCCATAAATAAAATAAACAAGATACAAACAAAAGTTTGCCCAATCATCATAGAGATTCTGTAAACCGGGCCATCTGGGCCGTAAAGCACCTTCAATAATTGCCAAGGGAATTGCTAATAAAAAGATGGCTCCTGGTTTTTCTATAAACTTGGTAACTTGGGAAATTAAAAGCAGGTTTTCCTTATTTTTGAAATAAAGAAATAGCGGCAGTGCAATTAAAGAAAAAACTAATAGATAAATTAAAAACCAAAGATGACCCCACTCAAAATTTCCTTGAGGACGAATGCCGTTAAAGAATTGTGGGTAAAACTGCAAGTAAGAAGCTTGATAGTCTGGGTTACTTAATAGCCGGTAATAGACTTGAGGGGGAACAATGACTAAAGTTCCAAATAAGAATGGGATAAAAAGTCGTTTCAAGCGTTCTTTGATATATTCGCTGCCGGTGCGAAATGAAAGTGCAAACCAAGTAGACGATCCTGAAACCAAGAAAAAAAGCGGCATATGCCATTGATGAACAAATGTGATGAACAACTGCATTGCCGGACTTGCCACGTCATTTTTTACATAAAATTCCCCTAGATTTCCACGATAAAAAATTGCTGCGGTATGGAAATAAATCAGAAGTAAAACTGCAAGTACCCTAAGCCAATCAAACTCATAGCGTCTTTCCGGTTTGTTTGTAACTTCTGTCGTGCGATCCGCTGAGTTCATGGATAGTAATTCTCCTGATTTGCGGAAGTAAGAGCTTTTAATTGAAAAGGTAGGTATGGAAGAGTTGATGGGTATCGCTATCGCTTTACCCATTCTACAAATAATGGCTTTCAACCTCTCTTTTTTAGGAGACTTTTACGGAATCTTCAGCAATCAATTGCAGCGCAACACCTCAAAATCTTAGATCTTCTTAATTAAGAAGTAAAGAAAAACACAAGTTCTGTTGAGATGACTTACTTTCAATGTCAAATTTTTTGTCTTTTAGCCAGGAGATGAGTTGGGGTTGATTTTCAATTAGTTCTAAGGTTAATTCACCGTACAACTTAACCCAGCCTTCTTGCCTAGCTAACTTTTTAGCAGCTTCCCAGAGATACTTTTCAGCTTCTTGATAATCAGTTGATTTGTTAAGAACAATAGCATTTAAACAAATTTCATCATTTTGAATTGCTGATTCTTCAACAAGATCAAGGCTTGCTATAAATTCAAGAAAGTTAAATTTTTTCAACCTTTGAATATCGAGTCGCCACAAATTAAACTGAGATCGATGCTCAATTGTTAATAAAAATTGATTGCCTAATTCATCACTTATTTTGATCTGAGATTTTTCCATAGCTTTAGGGTTCAAATTAAATTCAAATTTCTGATCGGTTGGTTGTGTAGGCATAGAATCAATGAATTCTCTAAGCAAGTCAGAGCGAGATATACCTCGAAACGAGGCATACCGATCTAGTTTTTCATCTTGGTTATCATTTAGACGAACTCTCAACCATTTATCCTTTGACATGATAGTGACAAACTTTCAACTATTTATCCTTTGACATAATTGTACTGTATCCCATTGGGGTACATTTGGCAAGAAAGTTATTGGGCATACAACTCCACAAACTCTAGACTGCCTGCAACACAACGCTTTCCGGAGTTGACAAGGAGGCTAACCTTGTGGAGTTAGCACAACCCACAACTCCAACCAGCGGCAATGACTTTTCAGGCATTTTTTAGGAAGGCTTAGCAGCGCGACGCCGGCATTCAATCAATTTCCCCCAAAAAGCATCATAGGGGTGTACTAATTGTGCCGGCAAACCTTCTTTAAAAATTGGCCGGTTTTCATTTACCCATTTAAAAATACTCCCTTCCAAATTGTAAACAGAATTAAATCTCGCTTTTTGAAGCTTTTGAACAACGCCGGCACTGCGATAGCCAACTGAACAATACACAACAACCGGCTGATCAAATGCAATTTCTTTTAATGTCGGCAACTCAGGAACCCCTGGATCGATCCGCTGCGCTGCTTTTAGATGGCTAACTGCATACTCCGCCTCAGTTCGAGCATCCAGTAAAAGCGGTTTCAACTGTGCCGGATCTTCTAGCCAATGCGCCAATTTTTTTGTGGAAATCCACTGGACATCGGGAAATTTAATTGTGATGAACTGCTTCAGAAAGAGGAAGACAAGCGCACGTCCAACAGAAAACATTTTATCAAAAATTTTATAATTATTAGCTTAATTGTACCTATTTCTGATGTAAGTAGAATATGAGATTTTTTACTTTAGGAAGCAGTAACCGATTGCAAAGCGTGTTCGTTAGGCCAAATTGAAAATTCGTTAAAGTAAAGAAGTGTAAAGTTTCTGAATGAATAGATCATGACCCCCACACCCCGCGTCAGAGCACCGGAACTCCCCCAGAATTATCCGTGGCTGAACACGGATCAGCCTCTATCCCTGCAACAGCTAAAAGGGCGAGTAGTCATTCTTGACTTTTGGACGTATTGCTGCATCAACTGCCTGCACGTCTTGCCAACGTTGAAATATTTAGAGCAAAAATACAAAGATTCCCTGACTGTTATTGGCGTACATTCCGCAAAATTTGAAAACGAGAAGGAAGTCGAGAATATCCGTCAAGCGATTCTGCGTTATGACATCGAGCATCCGGTGATCGTTGATAGCGGGTTTCGAGTTTGGCAAAGCTATGCCGTCCGCGCTTGGCCTACTTTAATGGTGATTGATCCGCAAGGTTACGTCATCGGTTACGTTGCCGGCGAAGGCAATCGAGATGCTTTAGATGAACTGATTGGCAAATTAATTGAGCAACACAAGGATTCAGGGACGATCAATTTTCAGGAACTCAGCCTCAGTTTGGAAAAGCAGCGCAAACCGTTGGTGACGCCGTTGGCTTTTCCTGGAAAAGTTCTGGCGAGTGATGATCGTTTGTTTATTGCGGATTCTGGTCATCACCGGCTCGTTATCACCACCCTGGATGGCGAGGTTTTGCACATCATCGGCACCGGCACTCCCGGATTAACTGATGGTTCCTTCACCGAAGCGCAGTTTTTTGCACCGCAAGGCATGGCGCTGGATGCGGAAAATCAAATTCTCTACGTTGCCGACACTGAAAATCATGCGCTGCGGCAAATTGACTTAAGAAACCAAACTGTTGAAACGATTGCCGGCACCGGCGAACAAAGTCACAACATTCATCCGCACAGTGGTGCCGGTTTGCAAACCGCTTTAAATTCCCCGTGGGATTTGCATCGGGTAGGAAATCACCTATTTATTGCAATGGCCGGCCCTCACCAAATCTGGGAAATGCAACTAGACACCGGCATCATCGGCACCTATGCCGGCACCGGCAGAGAATTTTGCATTGATGGTGATTTAACAGAATCTGCCTTTGCACAACCCAGCGGCATCACCACCGATGGGGAAGAACTTTTTGTTGCAGACAGTGAAATCAGCTCAATTCGCGCCGTTGGCTTGGGAGAAAACGCCAGAGTCCGAACGGTTTGCGGCAGCGGCGAACTCTTCGGTTTTGGGGACAAAGATGGTCAAGGCTTGGATGTGCGGTTGCAGCATTGCTTGGGGGTGGAATATGCCGGCGGTTTCCTCTGGGTGGCAGATAGCTACAACCACAAAATCAAGCGGGTTGACGCAAAGACGGGAATTTGCATATCTGTTTTAGGGGATGGGGTGGCCGGCTTGCAAGATGGTGTAGGCGAAGAAACTCGCTTCAGTGAACCTGCCGGTTTGAGTGTTCTTGGTTCCTACTTATACATTGCCGATACAAACAACCATGCGATTCGGTGCGTGGAAATAGACACACTGAAGGTGAAAACCCTGGATTTCCAAGGGTTGTGTGCGCCAGATATTTGCGTGCCGGTGTAGAGTCTTAAGCGCCGATTTTCCTGCGAGCACGCTTGCAGTCAATAGGCTGACTGACCAATCTAGGGCAAAATGCTTAAAAAAACGTTTAGATCATTCCAACAGCCTCTACCTTAAGGAGGATATTGTTAATTTTTAGCCTCTATAGCCCTCCTCCGTCAGTTGTAAACCTTGTCAGGGAGAGAACCTCGGCTGCTGGAAAAATTGGAATTTTAGGATTCACTAACCTTTAAAATTGCTTGAGTTTACCCAATCTTTAAATAGCCTCTATCCTAGGGCGGATATTGTTAAATTAAACCCTTGAAATAAGCTAGGTTTAACCTTGATATAACGTCAATGCAGGCGATCTAATGCCCTCTACTTACTTATACGGACACACAGAATTTTCGCAAAAAAGACAAATCTTTAAAATTTCAGTATGATTACGGATGAAGATTTGAAGAAAACATAAAATAATTGTGTACATAGCTTGAGCAGTCAATCAGGTGTGTAAATCAAAAACTCAACATTATAGAGTTTCTGTTGATTTCTTTAGGGGTTACAATCCCTAGGATTTGAGTTAAATACCGGGTAACTCCTCTCCAGAGGTGCTTCTACAAAATTCCAAGCAAAATGTTCAACTGCCCTTGCACTCGTTGAACTGAGCTAAGCAACTGATGGAGAAAGTGAGATGACTGCCAATGAACAAAGCGTCGTTTTTATCAATTCAGGGATTAAAGACTTCCTAAGTCTTACCGTGGGACTATCATTCAAGTCAAAATCTCCGATCGCAGACGCCAAAAAAGATGGGTTTGGGCGAATCAGTGAAGCATTGGAGAATCACATTTCTATTTCTATCCTGCAAAATGTTTCTCGCAGTAATCCCAAGCGTGGGCGGATAGGTGCATTTCAGCTAATTTTAGCTAATCCAGCCCACTATGCAAATCAGTTGCAGCATTGGATACCAGTCTTTTCTCCTGACTTAACCGGCACTGCTTGTCTTGCCGGCGAGGGAAATTTAGACTCCGAAATCGACGAAATTAAAGCGCCTTCGCTTTTTGACGCAGCGCTCGCTAACGCCTGCCGTCGTGTTTTTTGGAGTGTAACCTCAGCATTCTTATGGCAATCGGCTATAACCAAAAAACCGGAATTTGCATAAGACAGAGAAATCAAACGCATGGTTTATGACTTTAAAACCTTTGATGCAAATGCAACCAAATTACGAGTTGCAATCAATCGAAACCGTCAACTGGATCATGTTAACGTTCAGCAACCGCTCCTTTACTGTCTTTTAAAACTCAAGCAATCCGGGATAACACTCCATTTTACCCGTTGAATGTTTCAACAGTGGCATCCATAGCCGCACTCAGACAAAATGCCACTTTGCAAGTTTTACCACCCTCTGGTAATCGCTCAAAAGATGCCTAAATTCGGCATTCTGTAAAGATTTCGCTTGAGCAAATTCAGCAATTTCATTGACTCAAAAAAGTATGAGCATTCTAACTGTAACCACCAATGCAGACAGTGGAGCTGGTTCACTGCGCGAAGCAATCGCCTCCGCGCAAGCCGGCGATACCGTTCAATTTTCATCCAGCCTTGCCAATCAAACAATAAGCCTCAGCAGTCAAATAGAAATCAACAAACATTTGACAATTGATGGCGCAGGAGCAACGAATTTAACCATCAGTGGGAATAACGCCAGCCGCGTATTTTATAGCGATTGGAGTTACCTGGTTCCCGAAGGTTACAATATCAGCCTGAAAAATCTCACGATTGCTAATGGCAAAACCACCGATACAGATGGCGGTGCCGGCATTCGCATGGGATACCTGGGAACCTTAACCGTAGAAAACACCGAATTTAAAAACAACAGTGCCATGAAAGGTGCCGCAATTATGGCCGGCACCAGCGGAAAAACAACCGTCATCAACAGTACATTTGATGCCAATGATGGCACATCTGGCACCACAGATGTCATCAGAGAACGCGGTGCCGGTGGTATTGCTACAGTCGGAGGCGAACTGACCGTCAAAGGCAGCGAGTTTACCAATAATAAAGGAATTGTTGGAGGAGCAATCAACGTCCTTAACACAGAATTACTGGTAGAAAGCTCCAGCTTTGTCAATAACGACACAACAGCCGGCGCAGCCTATCCCGCCGGACGTTATCAAAGCGGAAACGGCGGTGCAATCTATACCGATGGCGCGAATGGTTTAAATGAAGCCGGCAATATTATTATTCGCAAAAGCCGGTTTGAAGGTAATAAAGCAGCCGGTTTTGGAGGCGCATTGAATCTCAGCGCTTATCAACCGCAAAAAGTATCGGTTGAAGATTCCATCGTGCTGGGAAATGAAGTCATCAAGAACTCCAACGGCAGTTCCCTTGGTGGCGGTATCTACCATCAAGACGTAGAGCTAACAATCAACAACACAACTGTTGCCAATAACAAAGCCGTGTTTCAAGGTGGGGGGTTATGGGCAAATAACGCAGGAGTTACGGTTACGAATAGTACCTTCTCCGGCAACATTGCAGAAGATGCAGCCAAAGGTTATGGCGGTGCAATTCGCATCGGCGGCACCGATAAAGCAGCAAACATTACCAATACAACCATTGCGAATAACTTTGCCGGCTGGGTCGGGGGTGGCATCTTAGCCGGCTCTACCCCAATTACGGTGAAAAACACGATCTTTAGCAATAACACGGCAACGAATCCCTGGAATATTCAGTACAACACGACTCGTGAATTAACTGATGGCGGGGGTAATATTCAATGGCCGCCTAAAGCAACGAATCTTTTCAACGACTACAATGCAACGGCAACTATTACCCTTGCAGATCCGAAACTCGGCCCTTTGCAAAACAACGGCAACGGTCTTTTAACCCATGCCTTGCTTGAAGGCAGTGCGGCAATTGGTATAGATGGCGGACTGAATGCCGGCGCACCCACAACTTCTCCATCAACTGACACCTTAGTTGGTGGCGGTGGCATCGATACCATTACTCCCACACCGACTGACACCTTAGTTGGTGGCGGTGGCATCGATACCATTACTCCCACACCGACTGACACCTTAGTTGGTGGCGGTGGCACCGATACCATTACTCCCACACCGACTGACACCTTAGTTGGTGGCGGTGGCAACGATACCATTACTCCCACACCGACTGACACGCTTGTTGGTGGTGGTGGCACCGATACCATTACTCCCACACCGACTGACACGCTTGTTGGTGGTGGTGGCAACGATACCATTACTCCCACACCGACTGACACGCTTGTTGGTGGTGGTGGTAACGATACCATTCCTCCCACACCGACTGACACCTTAGTTGGTGGCGGTGGCAACGATACCATTCCTCCCACACCTACACCTAGCGGCAATGATCTCATCTATGGTGAAGCCGGCAATGACACGATTTATGGAGGCGACGGTGACGATACCATCTATGGCGGTAGCGGCGATGATGTCATTTACGGTAGTGTCGGCAACGATATCATTTATGCCGAAGACGGAAACGACACGATTTATGGAGGCGGTGGCAACGATACCATCTATGGCGGTGCCGGTATAAACTTGCTCAACGGTGGAGACGGCAACGATGTCATCTATGCCAATGATGATATCCTCTTACCTGGCCCAACACCCCTGCCACCGGCTCAACAAGGCAACAATAGCGTCACCGGCACACCTGACAATGACATTCTCACGGGTGCTAACACCGCTGCCACGCCTCCAGATGATAGCGTTGCAGACACCTTCCTGCTCGCGAGTGCCGGCATCTCCTCTCAGGGAATGAGTGATTATCCGATCATGAGTGAGTTCAACGGCAGCCAGGATTTGATGCCGATGCAAAAGTCGGGAAGTGAGGCTCAAATCTTGTACGGCAGCGATTCCAGCAAAGATGAACTGATGGGAACTGTTGCTGGAGATACATCTGCGCTAACACTCACCAGTAGCAACTTAACTTACGTTTAGATTGTTCTTTTTGCGGGGCAGCACTTCATTTGCCCCGCCCTACCTTTCCACAGTGACTGCACTCAACATTTAAAGGTCACTTTGCAAGTTTTTGACAATTGGGTTTTGGTTTTTCTACCAATAGGTTTGTGATAGCAATTGCAAACATCCCATGAGAGGGAACGGGAGTTTTGCCCCCTGCTATCAGCCCTATCTGGTCAATATCTCTGGGATTCTCTGAGTCGAGCATCCCCAATATTCATCGAGCAAACATTCGCACTTCATTCAATCACAAGGATTAACCATGAGTATCATCACTGTAACCACGAATGCAAATAGTGGAGTCGGTTCACTGCGCGCAGCAATCACTTCAGCCAACGCAGGAGATACGATTCAATTTTCATCCAGCCTTGCCAATCAAACAATAAGCCTCAGCAGTCAAATAGAAATCAACAAACATTTGACAATTGATGGCGCAGGAGCAACAAATTTAACCATTAGTGGCAATAACGCCAGCCGCGTATTTTATAGCGATTGGAGTTACCTGGTTCCAGAAGGCTACAACATCAGCCTCAAAAATCTCACCATCGCCAACGGCAAAACTACAGATACAGATGGCGGCGCAGGCATTCGCATGGGATATCTGGGAACCTTAACGGTAGAAAACATCGAATTTAAAAACAACAGTGCCATGAAAGGTGCCGCAATTATGGCCGGCACCAGTGGCAAAACAACCGTCATCAATAGTAAATTTGATGCCAATAACGGCACACTCGGTACTACCGATGTGATCCGAGAACGTGGCTCTGGGGGTATTGCCACAGTCGGTGGTGATCTCGTCGTCAAAGGCAGTCAATTTACCAATAACAAAGGCATTGTTGGTGGTGCAATCAACGTCCTTAACACAGAATTACTGGTAGAAAGCTCCAGCTTTGTTAATAACGACACCACAGCCGGCGCTGGCTACCCAGCCGGACGTTATCAAAGTGGAAATGGCGGTGCGATCTACACCGATGGCGCGAATGGTTTAAATGAAGCCGGCAATATTATTATTCGCAAAAGCCGGTTTGAAGGTAATAAAGCAGCCGGTTTTGGAGGCGCATTGAATCTCAGCGCTTATCAACCGCAAAAGGTATCGGTTGAAGATTCTACAATCCTTGGTAACCAAGTTATCAAAAACTCCAATGGTAGTTCCCTCGGCGGTGGTATTTATCATCAAGATGTAGAACTAACCGTGAAGAATACCACCGTTGCCAATAACAAAGCCGTGTTTCAAGGTGGGGGATTGTGGGCAAATAATGCACAGGTTGCAATTAGCAACAGTACCTTTTCCGGCAACATTGCAGAAGATGCAGCCAAAGGTTATGGCGGTGCAATTCGCATCGGAGGCACAGACAAAGCAGCGAATATTACCAATACAACCATTGCTAATAACTCAGCCGGCTGGGTCGGAGGGGGCATTTTAGCTGGCTCTAACCCGATTACGGTGAAAAACACGATCTTTAGCAATAACACGGCAACGAATCCTTGGAAGATTCAATACAACACCACTCGCCAATTAACTGACGGTGGAGGTAATATTCAATGGCCGCCGAAAGCAACGAATCTTTCTAATGATTACAATGCAACGGCATCTGTGACACTAGCAGATCCCAAACTTGGGGCTTTGCAAGATAACGGCGGTGGCGTTTTAACTCACGCTTTACTATCAGGAAGTGCGGCAATTGATAAAGGGATAAACACTGGCGCACCGACAACGGATCAGCGCGGCGAGCTGCGTCCTAAAGATGGGGATGGTAATGGCAGTGCAATTGTTGATAGTGGCGCGTTTGAACTTGGCACTACGACGACTGTAACCAGCAACGATACCCTCGTGGGGACTGCCGGCAACGATGTTCTCAATGGCAATGATGGTGATGACAGTTTAGACGGTGCCGGCGGCAACGATACCCTTTACGGCGGTATCGGCGCAGACAAGTTATTCGGACAAGCCGGCACCGATATTCTTGATGGCGGAGACGGTAACGATGTTCTCAATGGCGGCGCAGACAGTGATACCCTAACAGGCGGTTTGGGTGCTGACTCTCTGGTTGGCGGTGCCGGCAACGATAGTCTCGTAGGTGGCGACGGCAACGATACGCTGGATGGCGGCACAGAAAACGATAAGCTCAATGGCGGCACCGGCAACGATCTACTTTATGGCGGAATTGGCACAGACTCGTTGGATGGCGGTTCCGGAAGCGATAAGCTGTACGGTCAAGATGCTAATGATACCCTCACCGGCAGCAGTGGTAATGACAGCCTTTACGGCGGTGCCGGTAATGACATTCTCACTGGGGTTAGCGCCAGTGCAACGGTTCCGGGAATTGGGGAAGTGGATCGGCTTTGGGGTGAAGCCGGTGGGGATACGTTTGTGCTGGGGAATACCACGAAGGTTTTTTACGATAACACCGGCACTGCTACTCAAGGCTTGAGTGATTACGCAATTCTTGCAGACTTTAACCGCAGCGAAGATTTTATTCAGCTCAAAGGTAGTGCAGCAAACTATCAATTGGTTCAATCAAGCAGTGGCACCCAAATCTTTTATGGCAGTAGTTCCACTAAAGATGAACTGATTGGATTGGTTCAAGGTGATACCTCTGGTTTAACACTCACCAGTACCAACTTTAAGTACGTTTAGATTGGGGTTTATATAGGGTAACACTTCCTTCCCTATATGGCAAGTGTTGTAACGCAACTTGACATTTAAAATGTCACTTTGTAAGTTTTGTAGAGCTGGGTTTTAGTTTTTCTTCAAATTGGTTCGCGATAGCTATTGCAGACCTCTCCTAAGAGGGAACGGGAGTTTTGCCCAATGCTATCGCTCCGATTAGATCAATATCTCAGGGATTCTCGATTCAGAGAATCCCCAATTTTATCGCGCAAACATTCGCACCTTAACTGAATCAAAAGGATTAACCCATGAGTATCATCACTGTAACCACAAACACCAACAGTGGAGCTGGTTCACTACGCGAAGCTATTGCTTCTGCAAAGACAGGAGATACGATTAAGTTTTCCTCCAGCTTGGCCGGAAAAACAATTATTCTCAGCAGTCAATTAGACATCAACAAAAACCTGATAATTGATGGCACGGAGGCAGCCGGGTTAAGCATTAGTGGCAACAAACTAACTCGCGTTTTCGAGTTAAAAACTGCGCCGGATAACACTGCTATTAATGTCACGATGCGGAATTTAATCATCGCCAATGGTAAAGCGAGTGGCATTGATGAAGCCGGTGCGGGTGCCGGCATTAAAACGGCATCGTACACCACATTAACCGTTGAAAATTGCCAAATTAACAGCAACGTTGCCCAATTTGGCGGCGGGATCTTTACAGGCTGGCGTGGCAAAACGACGGTGATTAACAGTAAATTTGATGCCAATGATGGGACAGCCGGCAATCAAGAACGGGGTGGGGGTGCGATCGCAACCAAAAGTGAAGGCAGTCTCGTTGTTAAAGACAGTGTATTTACGAACAACAAAGGTATTAACGGCGGGGCGATTAATAGCCTATTAGGAGGGTTAACGGTTGAAAATTCAACATTTGTGAATAACAACACAACTGCCGGCAGTTCGGGAACCGTTACAAAGGGATATGGTGGGGCAATTTACACCGATGGTGCTAGTGCTTTTACGAACGATTCTCTCGGCGGAACCATTAACATTCGCAATAGCCGGTTTGAAGGCAATATAGGAGCCGGTCAAGGTGGGGCAATGTTTCTGTTTGGTTATGCGCCAGACAAAATTGTTGTTGAAGGCAGCACCATCATTAACAATCAAGTGATTAAAAATGGCACCGGCAATGCCATCGGCGGCGGCATCCGAATTGGGAATGCAGACTACATCATAAGCAATACCACCATTGCCAATAACTCGGCGCTGACTCAAGGTGGGGGTTTGTGGGTGGGAGAAAAATCACCAGGCAAGATTATCAACTCCACTTTTTCTGGTAATAAAGCCCAAGGCACAGATGGCACCAGCGGCTTAGGCGGCGCGATGATGATCAATACATCCAGTGCCAGCAACATTATTAATACAACCGTTGCTAATAATCATGCCGGTTTTATGGGGGGTGCATTTTGGGGACAAAATCAATATGTCACGGTCAAAAATTCAATTTTTGACAAGAACACGGGCGGCAATACTTGGAAGATCAAACAACACGTGGGTGCTCCGTTAATTGATGGCGGTGGAAATATTCAATTTCCACCAAAAAATCCCAATGATTCGACCGATGTGAATGTTACCAGCAGTATTAAAATTGCTGACCCTAAACTCGGCTCTCTGCAAGACAATGGCGGCGGCATTCTAACGCATGGTTTGCTGAGCGGAAGTCCGGCAATTAATGCGGGTGTAAGTGTTACTGGTTTAACCATTGATCAGCGAGGAGTCGCGCGTTCCGATGGCAGGTTTGATATGGGTGCCTTTGAGCTGAGCAATACTTCGCCTCTAACAACAGATGCCCCTATTCTTGGCACTGCAAATAATGATGTGCTGAACAGTTATGCCGGCAATGACGTAATTGATGCAGGTGTCGGCAACGATACGCTTTATGGCGGTACTGAATCTGACTTTCTCAATGGCAACGTAGGAAATGACCAATTATATGGTCAAGATAGCAATGATACCCTCATCGGTAGCGCCGGCAATGATAGTCTTTATGGTGGTGCCGGCAATGATACTCTCATCGGTGTTAACGCCACCGGCATCACTCCCGGAGTTAACGAGGTGGATCTGCTTCGGGGTGAAAGCGGGGCGGATACCTTTGTTTTAGGAGATCGGACAAAGGGGTATTACAAAAATGCCGGTTTAACGTATCAGGGATTAAAGGACTACGCAATTATTGCGGACTTTAACGGCATTGAAGATAAAATTCAACTCTACGGCAGTGCCAGTAACTATCAACTTCTCCAATCAAGCACCGGCACGCAAATCTTGGCCGGCAGCGGTTCTACTAAGGATGAACTCATTGGGGTGATTCAGGGAGGCACAACAAACTTGAGTCTCACCAACAGCTATTTTAAGTACGTTTAGATTGCCGGTTCAATTGAGCAACATTCAATGAACCATTCCCCACTGCAAACTGAGTGGGGAAGTTTTCCCTATTTTTTGTTGATGTTTTCTTAAAGGAAAAACAAACTTTAAAAGTTCTAGAGATGAGAATTTAAGAAGAAAAAGTGCTTCTGAGTCCTGATTCACGTACCGACGGATTGATTCGCTCAGTTTTGGTTGCAACAGAGATATCTGCTTCAAGTTTTGAAGCAGCATCCGAGGCTTGAGTGCGCCATAACTGATCAAGCTTGGTTGCCGGCATCGTGAGATATAAAACATCGCCGGCGTTGAGGTATGAATTGAGTAAATCCCAACCGTGAGTTGATTGGCAATTGGTTTCAATATATAACGGCACAAAGTCAGCACTCATGGCAACTTCTCGGACTCGATGCCCGCAGAAGGGATGACTCGATGTAATTAGCGTTGCTAAAGCCACCCAAAGGCTGTCCCCTGTCATTCCATTCCCAAAAATTCTTCCGCCTAAAGCAGCGGCGGCGAAAGAGGGTGCAGCCAATTCTGTTGGACTCAATACTGCCTCAAACTCAAAAACTTGTTCCACCATTCGCGCAAATTGAGAGTCTTGATTTCGCACCACCACCGGCAATTTGCCGGCTAAACTTTTGGCTGTGAGTGCAATCTCTAAATTCCCTGTATCGTCGCTTGTCACCGCAATTAGTGCTTCGGCGTGATCAATATTGCCGGCTTTCAAAGTAGCAGCAACACTCGCATCCCCTAGAATCACGGGAATTTTTAGGGCGCGGGCGGTATTTATAAACCGGCAATTTGGATCACGCTCAATCACAACCACTTCATGACCACTCATTCTAAGTTGATCAGCAATTCGCAATCCAACGCCCCCCAAACCACAAATAATGTAGTGACTTCGCTGGGGAACTCGGGTGGCATCCCAAACTTGTGTAAAGCGAGTTCCTAATACGAAATCATTGAGGAGTGCGTAGCAAATACCAATAATGCCGGCACCGACTAACATCATCACAGCCGTAAATAATTTGACGCTTTCTGGTGCGTGTTCTGCAACTTTTTCATTGCCGCCGGCCCCTGTAATCATCCCTACAGAAAAATAAAGGGCATCGACTGCTGAGGTATTAGAATTAACACAAAGATAGGTAAGTGTTGCAATTAAAATTGTTACAAGTAGGCTGAGGAGAACCGCCAAAGTTGACCGCGTGTGCTGGTGAAACTGTTGTAAACTATTAACAAACTTAGTAACTTTTTGAATCACCGAGTTGCGCGCGATTCGCACACGGGGTTGAGAGGCAACGATCAGGCGATCTCCCACTTGCAATGTTTGCCCATAACTCATTGCAGAAATTAAATCTGTGCGTCCATTCACCGGCAGATAATAAATCAGCATCCGTGAGCGATTTTCCCACAAATGACTGAGATGCCGGCCTAGCCAAGGATGATTTTCATCAATATATTCTTCATGAATGGGCCATGTTTGGTTAAACAGTTGCAATTGGCCAATCGCTTGTTTTCCGAGTGCTGCAAACGCAAAAACCGGCGCGGCTAGGGTGGAAACGCTCATGGTGACATGATCGCCGACGGTATGATCGAGACGATCCCCCAAACTGGTATTGAATAGCCGGTTGATAATCCGAATTCGAGGATTGAGTACCCGCGACTGCACGAGAATCGCTAAATTTAAGGCATCGTCAGCGCCGGCAAGCACCAAGGTTTGCGCGTCTCGAATGCCGGCGGCTAGCAAGGTAGCCGGTTCGCGCAAATCTCCAAAAATGATATCAGCACCTTCATCAATCAGCGCCCGATCACTGATGCCAACAACATCCGCGCCCTGTTGCCGCAGCAAACAGAAAATTTTATAGCCGGTGCGCCCAAGACCACAAACAATAATACGGGGTTTCATTTTGCTAGTTAATTGACAGACAACTCAAGGCTGTCTGGTTGCTGAAACTTTATTCTCAGATAGACCGCGATCTAGAACTGTAGCTGACAACACCAGCTCATATTTAAATGTTGAGTAGGAGAATCAGTTGAGCCGGCTCAGCGCGTGGCACAATAATTAACAAACAGTTTGTCAGCAAACCCTAACGAGAGTAACAATTATGTGGCGAGTGATGATTCAATGTTCTGCTGAAGGTTGGCGCAACTCTGCTATTGCTTTTAAAGAGATCGCTGCTAAATATCCTGCAACCCTATTGGCTTCAAAAAAAATGCCAGGTGATGAGCGACGTATTATGGAATATAAGTTGGAAGATGTCAGCGACACTGAGGAATTTGTAGAAGAATGTATGACCCTAGAAGGTTTCGATGCAATCTTTGAATCTTTGTAGCCGGTGAGAGGTGATAACAGGAATCTAAAACTTTGAGCCGGTTTTTTTGAGCCGGTTCAAAAATTAACCATTAATGATACTGTATTAGTAGCTGTTTTGTAAAAATATAGCTGCTTTTGGGTTGTTACTGAAGTAACAAAAAAACAAAAATCTATGAGATTTATATTAAAAACTTTGAAGGAGTAATGATTTATGGTTTCTTCAATTGAGTCTGAATCAAAACTGTCTTTAGAAGATTTCTTACAGTTGCCTGAAACACAACCTGCAAGTGAATACATCAACAACAGCATCTACCAAAAACCTATGCCTCAAGGCGAACATAGCATTATTCAAGGCAGTTTATTAACGGCCATTAATCAAATTGGTCAAACTCAACAGTTACTTTGTGCATTTCCAGAGTTACGTTGCACTTTTAGTGGCAGTTCGATCGTGCCAGATATTGCTGTTTTTGAGTGGGAACGAATTCCTCGTAAAGCTAACGGAAGAATTGAGAACAAATTTGAAATTCCTCCAGATTGGATCATTGAAATTCTCTCTCCAGAGCAATCACCCAATCGAGTTATTAAAAAAATTACTTTTTGCCTTCAGCATGGAACAAAGCTGGGTTGGTTTATTGATCCTGAAGATGAATCAGTTAGTATATTTCAACCAGATGGCCTTCCCGAAGTAAAATTTGAGAATGATAGTTTAACAGTGCTTGGTGCCCTAAATGATTGGCAATTTTCGGTTGCAGATTTATTTCAGTGTCTATATCTAGCATAACCTTCTTTAGCTTGTTAAATTGATTTAGGGATTAATGATTTATGCTGTCATCCATCAAGTCTCAATCAAAGCTGTTTTTAGAAGATTTCTTGCAATTGTTAGAAACGAAACCCGCCAGTGAGTATATTGCCGGCAGCAAAATCTATCAAAAACCGATGCCGCAAGGAAAACATAGCATTATTCAAGGCAGTTTATTAACGGCCATTAATCAAATTGGTCAACCTCAACAGTTACTTTGTGCATTTCCAGAGTTCCGGCTAACAACTCGCTGGATGGGCGTATAAATCTTGCTTCTGCCTTTCAATATTGTCTATCACCGCTCAACTCAATCGTTAGCTACACACTCCTTTCCTTGAAATACGCTGCCTTCTTTCTAATCCTCACAATTGCGGCTTTTTATTACATCAGTACAAGCAGTAATGTATTGTCTTGGCTACTCATCTGCCCAGCCCTAAATTGCACGATTCTTTTTGTTGCCTATTCTCTAAACAGACCATCAATGTTAATGGGAAAAACCAGAACTGGTCAGATTAATCTGATTTTACTACTCATAAACTTGCCTTGGCTTTTACTTACATGGGGTGTTTGGCTCCTTGAGGTAACATTTTCCCAGGAAGATAAGATGAGCAGAATTGGTGAAACTAACATTTACTTAGGTCGTTATCCTCGTTTTACCAAAACCGATAACTTTGATCTTGTTGTTGATTTAACATCTGAGTTTCTTCCATGCAAAACTAGTGCAAAAGAATATATCTGCCTTCCAAATCTTGATGGAATTCAGCTCAGAAATACTGCTCGACTGCCCCGGTTATCAATTAAGAAAAAAATTTTAATTCATTGTGCCCAAGGTCATGGTCGTTCTGCTACATACGCATCCCTACTGATCGCCCAGCTTTTTCCCACGATTTCGCCTCAAGAAGCCCTATGTCTCATTCTGAAAAACCGTCCCGGTGCCACGCCTTCAAAAGCACAGTTATGCCAAATTCGCAGCTAACAGCTTGCCAAATTCGCAGCTAACAGCTTTGGTGCAACGAATTTCCAAAATTCATTAGTCTGTGCTTGTGCGGAAAAAATTATTCTCGTAGTTGAAGATAGAACCGGATGGCATACTAGCCCAAAAGTTCAGTTGCCGACAGGCATTATCTTGTAGCATGTTGTAGTATGCTGGATAAAGCTTGCAGAGTTAACTGAAATTCATGTGGGAATGCAAATTGAACCCTACGACCCTCACCACCTTGATGCTGTTATTCGTCTTTCGCTTCGAGCATGGACTCCGGTCTTTGATTCGATTCAGAATGCAATGAACGCTGATGTGTACCAGGCATTCTATCCAAATCATTGGCGTGAGAGCCAGCAAAAAGCTGTTGAGGATGTCTGCGCTGCGGAAGACACGAATGTATGGGTTGCTATCGATGCCGGTTCTACTGTGGGCTTTGTAGCCGTGAAACTACACTCAGAGGACAGCATGGGTGAAATCTATATGGTTGCTGTTGATCCAGACTTTCAAGGTCGGGGCATTGGTAGTGCTTTGATAGAATTCGCTCTGGCTTGGATGAAAGATGCGGGGATGTCTATTGCGATGGTTGAGACTGGGGGAGATGCCGGTCATGCCCCAGCGCGTTACACCTATGAAAAGGTGGGCTTTGATCTGTGGCCGGTTGCCAGATACTTCAAGAAGCTCTAAACGCAGATGTGTTGATTTCGCTCGCGCATTCTATCCTTCAACTTAACGCGATCACCCGTTCGTTCTTGTAAATCCTTGTTTAGAATCCGTGTCTAGTACAGTTTTGGCTCAATTAGTGTTTGTTTAGGTAATGATACAACTCAAATACGATAAGAGCATGGAATGTAATGATAGAGGAAAATACGCGGACAGACTTGCAACAACGACAATGGATTTGTGATGTCGAAGATGTAAACCTGATACCACAAGGAGCTTCATTTGTTAGTTTGTGGAAACAGTATACAAATGGCATTGCTATTACGCTCTCTATTCACTTTGAGGATGGTCAGTTTGTGTTGGATCGAGATGTCGGTCATGCGGCATCTGGAGCAAAAAGAACTAATTGCGGTACATTTTCAACCGCAGATGCTGCGGTACACCAACTGATTCAAGAGTGCTATAGCTGGGATAATGCGTGGGGTATCTAATAGCAAACTGAGGAACGTAACGAGTAGATAAATGAGCATTGTGTCGAAAAATACCAAGGGAAAATGAGTTATGAAGCAATCGCCAATTTCAGCAGAATCGATTTCAGCACTGATCGGTAAGACCATATACCCAGAACCTTATGCTTCCCTTGTGAAGGGACGACAAAAGCGAAAACTGGGTGATTATTTTGGGTTGACTCATTTTGGAGTTAATTTAACCCATCTGTTACCTGGTGCAGTTTCTGCTCTGGCTCACAGCCACTCAAAGCAAGAAGAATTTATCTTGGTATTGGAAGGCAGTCCAACGCTGGTATTAGGCGAAGAGGAATTCGTTTTGCATCCCGGTGACTGCTATGGATTTAAGGCCGGCACAGGTATCGCCCATCAACTGATTAATCGATCTGAAGAAAACGTAACCTATCTTGAGATTGGCGATCGCACTGAGGGAGATGAGGTCGAATTCCCAAATGACGATCTCAAAGCAACACAATTGCCGAATGGTGAATGGGCTTTAACGCACAAAGATGGTCGCCCTTATTAAGGTCACTGCCTAACAACCACGCTGCACCAGAACGTTTTGCGATCTCATTGTATCTTTCAAATTAATGCGATCGCTCGATCAAGTCATGTTTGGTTTCACGTTACCTACTGATTCACAAGTAAGGACGTGGCAGACTCAACCCAACCTTGTATATTGAGCAAAAATTTTGGTTTGGGTGAGAGGATTTGTATCAAAGCAGATTTGGTATAACTTATCTGTCAGTGTTTACTATTAAGTTAGCTGGCTTCGTATTCTGGAAGAACTTAAATCTATTATCCAAGTAGACTATGCCTAAGTTACAGTTACCAAAGTATGTTAATTTATTAGAAATTATACAAGCAAGCTGCAAAATTAAAACCTATGGGATTGATGGTTCATAGCTTATCCGAGTTTCCAGTCAATGCCGAACGCGACTATTATCTTTACGTCCTACGTGGAAGTTGGGATAGCGATATTGAGAGAGCATTGCAAGAAAACTTTCCTAGCATGGCTGATGCGGCATCTAGAACAAAGTCTGCGGTTATCTTTGGGACAGAAGGTAGACATTTTCAGAACGAAGTCTTTTCTTGGCATCGCATTAATGGTGAGGTAGCCGAGCCTTTGCTACCTGCCCTATTAATTACGACTATTCATCCGGCTAAGTTCCAAGATGAAAACGACCCTTTTTGGGGAAATCGCTTAACAAATGACCACAATGACCACATGGTATTAATTTCACTTAAAGAGAAATGTGCCACTGGGCGTGAGGCAATCGAATTAATACGACAGATATTTGAAGACATTAAAGTTGGCCAAAAACTCAAAGATTTTGAAGTCGTCAAATCATTAAATAGAAAGCGCAGTAACGCATTTATGGATGGTTTAGTTCTACGTCCAACATTTATGGGTTTTGGTTTCGATCTCAAAACTATACCCAAAATCATGAAGGGTGAATGACACCTAAAAACCGCGCTGCACCGGAATGTACTAGCATAGTCGTGAGTTGTAAAGTTTATCTGCGTCCGAGGAACGCGACCTTTAAACCGCTATGTATGCGACAGAAGCTATAGGTTGTAATAAAATAAAGGCTCATCATTGGAGGTTCTAGAGATTGCAGGTACGACCATTGCTTGGATAGTGAAGTGTGACTGCTAGATTCACAGTTTGAAATCTGATTTCGTGATCGCATACAATCCTTCAACTTAATGCGATCGCCCGATCTTGTAGGCCGGCTTGAAGGATGAAACCCGACACTCATCACTGCTTCTCCACCTCAACTCTGGCGCGATCTCCCAATCGAGTCATGTTGGGTTTCACGTTATCTACTGATTCACAAGTAAGGACGTGACAAGCTCAACCCAATCTTAAGCGCAAATGACCGTCTAAGGCTTCGAGCCAGAGTGACACTTCTGTATTTCGGATGGTGGCTAATAGTCCTATGTTGGTCAGAACAGCTAAATGAAACCCAGTTTGGTCTTGTCCACCGTAGCCCAAATAGCCGTTTCTCAGTTCCAGATTCTCCGGGGTGTATTCCGCATACTGGTCAAAGGTGATGCCAGCAGGTTCTAACTGGGGTTGTGGCAGCGGTGGGTTAGATTGCGTTATGGCAATTGCGTTCAACTAAAGATTATCGGCTGCTGGTTGCAGATAATATTGTTCGCGGACACTTTTTAATATCTTGGTCTTTGAAGCATTAGGTTTTAATTCTTCCGCCACTTGCAAAAGCTCTCGCTCGTGCTTAAGGTTGAGTACCCGCCGAATTTCCTTCACCTCGTCACGAGAAATACCTAGCTTCTCCGCCATGCTGTTATGAAGTTGTAATTCTGACCCCTCGATTTTGCCATCAGCGATCGCAATCTCCCAAGCTGCACACAAGAGTAGGCGATGCTTCAACCGCTCGTTATCACTTTGACTACAAGTTTTTTCCCGATGCTTATCATCGAAAAGAATATTTGTTTGCATAAAAATTTCGTCAAAAGTTTGACGTTCCTTTAGGGCTTTTCCAATCTTATCTCGCTCTTCCTTCCTAATACCGGAGGTAGTCATCAACCTATGTACAGTATCTTCCTCCTGAGGAGCTAATTCACCGTCTATCCAAGCCATTGGTAAAGCCGCGCTAATAACGTCTGATAAAAACTTACTCATCTTGGCGACTTCTTCTTTATTCTTCCAGCCTTTCAAGGTGCTGTAAATCCCGACAGCTACCAATACTCCCAGTCCCACAGGAGCAGCAAGCGTCAGTAACGAGTAGGTTGATGGACTGACAACAATACCCCTTGATACTCCAAAAAGGCCTCGAATACCTGTCCAAAAACTAGCTCGTACAAATACTGATGAGGCAACGGTTGAAGCCCCAACACCTGTTAATGTCCCTACAGTTGCACCTGTACCCAAAAAAAGTGCATCTGTTGTCCAATCCGTGCCTTTATTTTGATTTAATAAAGCTGAATTTAGACCTTGATACTCGGTAACTGAGGCTTGTCCCACGTATAGCTTCAATCCCTCTAATTGGTGATTGAGATAGTCATTAAAAGATTTATCCTGAAAGTTAACTCCCTTCTTACTTCCTTCTTCATAAATTTTGTGAGTAGAGTCATTAATAGTCGTTGCAACTTTCTGCCATGACGACTTGCCAAAAATATCTTTCAAACTCTTAATATCAGCTTCTATGCCATCCAGACCAGCAAAACCTTTTTTTCTCTGTTGCTGAAGGTAATAACCTTTATTCATCGTAAAAATTGTATCTAAGACGGCCAGGGAAACTACAAGAGCTATAGCACCTGCAATAGGACTGGTAACTGCACCAATTAAAGGTACACCCGTCCAAGGTATAAGAGAATAAGCCATAAAAGTCAAAATACTGCCAATTACCAAGAGTCCCCCGGTAATAATTTTGCGTTCTTTTGCAGATGAATCAATATCAGAGTACAAAATTTTAATGAGGAGAATATACGAAGGAATTTTAGGGATACGGATCAAAGTAAATTTAATAACAGCAGCTAATACGGGAACCAAAAGAGCAAAAATGGTGGTCAGGACAGGCAAAACAGCCTGAAGTACGAAGGGAAGAATGATGGGCATAGCAAATTATTGAAGAGAATTTATGAGAGTTAGTTTGAGCCTATTTGTAGCTAATCTGGTTCAGTTGCAAGCGTCTTCCGGTTTCCTGGACTAGGGTTGCAGTTGATGGCTATTTAGTTACAGGCAGATCGAGAGTGTTCCAGATAGAATTTCTTGATGCTAACCAAGAAGGCGCTGCTCCGCACTCGGTAGATTTACTTAATTTTGGTAAGCCGAATAGCTGGTGCTAGATATTAGATCTTTTGCAAAAGTGATTGCCACCGCATTCTATGGAGAAAGTCTCAGTTACTCCTACTCCCAAGGCTGTTCCAACGGAGGCGGGCAAGCCCTAATGGAAGCACAGCGATACCCAAACGACTTTAACGGCATCATTGCTGGGGCACCGGCTGCCATCCAAGCGCCGAGGTCTAATCAGTGCTGTTTTTTCAACCTAATCAATTACTAGAAATTAAGTATAACTTAGAGAGAATCTCAGTTCTCGCTGTACTAGAAACCTGAAAAATTTCTGTAGGAGACATTTTGAAATTTTCAAAAATCAAATAGAGTGTAAATATCCGTATATTCTTTTTACAAAGAAAGAAAAAAATTAACATTAAAATAGATTAAAAAAATTACGAAAAAACCTCTTGTTTCTATTGTTAGCGCTGAAGTCGCCGGAACATTTGGTTTGAGGACGCTTTGCTTACCAATGAGATGAGAGCGCTCGCTAATCGTTTAATTTTACTAAAAGTTTAAAATCTACTGTGTAAGAGGGTATGAGGCAAAACAAGAATTATTTAAAACTATAGAATTACAATAGAGTAGGTAGTTTATGTTATTAAGGAATTTGGGTTTTCATGCCTTACCACGTTATTTATGATGGCAATTGCAATCTGTGTGTCACCCTGGTGCAGCAGCTAGAAAATTTAGACAAAGGGCAACTATTTACCTACATTCCCATGCAAGATCCAGAGGCGCTGAGTCAGTTTGGCGTCACGCCGCAAGATTGTGAACTGGGGATGATTTTAATCGATGCCGGCAATCCCCAGCGCCGGTGGCAAGGCAGTGATGCCGCAGAAGAAATTGGACGGCTGTTACCCGCCGGCTACGTGTTTGTGGAAGCCTACCGGGCACTACCGGGGCTAAAGTGGGCCGGCGATCGCTTCTACGAACAAATTCGTGATAACCGCTACACCATATTTGGTAAACGCTCAAGCACCTACCAATCTACCTACCCCAGCACTTGCAGCAACAACACTTGCCGCTAGCACCCATGCCCAATGCCCCATGCCCCATGCCCAATCCCCCTAATTTCCCGGACTATTAAACACGTCTAAAACCTGCCGGCAAAAGTGTTTCAGCATATCTGCAGCGCTAGGTGCCGGCTCAGATAGCCCAACAAACTGCCAACTGTCCACCGTGGAAAATCGCCACTGTTTGCCTTGATGGTCAAATCCAGCCGCTTCTACCCCAATCGCCCGCCGATGTTCATCTAGTGGATCTTCATAAAAGCGAATCTGAACCAAAATACTGCGACTCTGGAATAGCCGGCTTCTGCCAGGGAAATGGAAGCCAATATCAATCGAATCGGGATCGACGAGTTCCAGAGTATCCGGATCGTTCATCCAGGGCTTAAGATCCACCCTTATATCTGGAAACTCTGACTTAAATAAATTAACCACAGTCGCGATTTTGCTGGCAACTTCAATATTCTGAGCCTTCTCAGCTGCGTTCACTCCCAACCCTCCTACTAACGTGCTATCAGATGTGATCTAATGGTTTCAGATGGGTAAACACCAGTTTTTCATATCAAGATAGCTTATACCCCTGCCAAAAAAGCGGCAATCAACAGAAGACTAGGAGTCAAACAGATGGCCACCCCCTGCCACATTATTGTTGAAGGGAATCCCGTAATCATCTACGCCAGTCGGAATGGAAGCCCCGACAAAGTGCGGCGTATCCTCAAACCCTTTCTAGAAAAATTTTTGCAAGAGAGAGAAACCGCTGGAGAATACTGTGATACACCTGAGTGTTTAGTGGCTCAGATTGTTGTCCGCTTTGGGTTTGAGATTTGTGAGGATGATTTCTCTAATTTAAAAGTAAGCTTGGCTTACGATCCAACGGTGGAGTACCTTTACTCCGTTGCAGTCGATCAACAGGTGAGTGTTTGGGTGCCAGAAGAAGAATATCGCCAAAATCCCAGCTTGGGTTTAAAAGCGTGTCGTCAGGTGGAGGGGGAAGGCTGGCGCATTGACTAATTTGCTGTCATTTTAATCCCCTTTAGGGATTAGCCTGGGAGTTGAATCCCAGGCGTGCTGGCTCGATGTTATTGAGAATTGTTTAACCGATCAGGGGAATTGTTTAAAGCACGACGGTGGCAGATGAGTTCTGAAGATCGGGTTCAACCGGCGCTTCAGTTGCCGGCAAAACCCGAACACGGGCAAATCTAAGACCACTGACGCCTTGCAATTGCTCCACCATGCCGGTTTCAATTTCCTTATCCACCCAACCTTGACGGGCTAAATAACGTAGATATTCTTGGTATTGCGCCCACTCAGCATCGGTAGAATACACCACCGTTAACATTGCCGGCTGCGTAATCCGAGTTCGGGTTTGAGCATCCACACCTTTATCAATCCGCTTTTTCACAATTTCATAGCGGGTGTCGCGGCTGCCTCGCACATCAAACAGGTTCTCCGTTTGTTCGTCGTGAAAAATATCGACGGTTGAATCTTGGACTAAAACCAAATGCGTCACTTGCATCAAAGTCCCGCATTCTTCTTGAATCCGAAAGGCGGTTCGGGCACAGTCGCAGACAGCACAAAGCTGTTCGTAACGCAGGCTGCGTAGCTGAAACGGGGTAAACTTCGGGTCAATGGAGGCACCGGCATAAATCATGTGATCAATGCCATCTGTAAATTCAACGTCGCAGTAGTGAGGGGTAATTTTCTGCATCCGAATTTGCCAGCGTTCCCACGTCTCGCGCAGCAACAGATTAATTTGGTTGATCGTATCGTCATAGCGGGCGCGGGCAATATAAACACATCCATGTTCATTGGCACAGCCTTGCCGATAAGCTTCCACCGCAGCGAGTGCTGCCGGCCCACATTGGACAAAATAATCAAAATAAACTTCTACGCGATCTTTAAGATATTGCGTTGCGGTAACTTCCGCATCAACCATCACTTGACCGTGCAATTGTTCAATACAATGGAGCAAATCCAGCCGTAACTGTTCACCAAAAGGCGTGGGTTGAAATTGGCAAACCGCCTCTACCACCACGAGTGCCAGCCGAAATTGTTCCAGCAGATCCAGCTGGATCGCCCGGTTGCGCTCGTCAGATGAACCGCGAATATCAGAAATCCCATACAGTGGGTAAACATCCGTAAACACGATCGGTTCTGGTGGCAATCCCCAACTGCGGCGCTCAGCTTCCTGCAAAAACCGCCACTCAACGGCAGCGTGGATATTGTGCAGAGTGGTCACCCGCTGCTGAATCGCTTGGCGCAAAGCCGCAATAAAAGCCGGCGTCAACACTTCCGCGTGTTTGCAATCCACTCCTGTGAAGTTGTGGGGGAGATCGCTCGTCAAACCGACTAAACCGGCAAGTTGGCCGGTTCCTGGCCCTGCTTCTACCGCTTTGACCACAAGCGGAATGAGCAACATTGAGCGAATGCCCATTTCTAATAATTTCCGCTCACAATCAGTTTGGCAATCTAAACTCAAATCCGGTACATTCCAAACTTGATTCGCTTGGGCAGATCGCAGGAAATGTGAGCCTCGCAGAGACTGCATTGGGTAAACACTGGGCTTTAATTCTCCTCGGTAATTGCCGAAAAACAGTTGGGCTTGATCGCGTTCCGCACTCAAAAGAAGGGTGTTCTGGGCGCGAAATAGAGATTTCATGCGCCGGTTAATTTGTTTAAACTTATTCGGTCGCAAAATTGAATCTCGCTCGATCAGCAGTTGCGTCAACCGGCGCATGGTTTCCTGAGCAGTAACATCAAATCCCTCAAGCAGCAACAATCCTTCGACTCGGTAATTATCTAAACGCAGTCGTTGCTCTAAAACCGGCAGATCGCTCGCAACTAAACCGATGGCATCTTTTAATTGGAGTTTGCCTTCTGGCATCGACAGCTTGTGTAGCTTTAAATCGGCAAATTCATCGATCTTAGAATTGCGCCGGCTCACCTTTAAGCGATCAGAGGTTAACCAAAATTCGATAAACCGGGGTTCCTGAGCATTAAGACTGTGAAGCGTCGCCACCAATGGCTCATCAAGCAAACGCAATTCTCGTAAATCAATGTGATATAAATCTCTAAGAACTAAATGCAAAACATGACGCCGATAAAGTTCTTCTGCCGCCGCTTCACTAACATCTTGAAACAGATCCAGTAGTCGAATTTTCTGGCCGGCACCCATTTCATTGCTGATCCCTGCCGGCAACTCTTCAATCCCAGCGAGCCGGCGAAACGCATCATTGCCATAGCGGACAATCAAATCACCGGCTGTGTTTGTCTTTGCTGCCTCCTCCCAAGATATTGCTGCCATCAGCAGCCGGCTAGAGCTTTGAAAACAACTGAGCCAATCCTTCTCTCGTTTCCAGGCTTTGAGTTGTTCTATTTCAGGGGATGGGAATTGCGTTGCCAAAGTCTGCAAAATCCGGTCTATATTGTCTGTGTCGCTTGAAAGATTTTGCTCATTCTCTAGGTTCCCGTTATTCCTCATCGCCGGCTCTAATGCGCTGTTGCTGTTCTCCAGATCGACAATTGGCTCGGAGGTAGACATGGGCCTGCACCTTATTCAATATTGAGAGAGTTTGATAACGTGTAACCCTGATTAAAAAAAGCCTGCCAGCGCTGAATCCGCTCCATTATGGGCGATTCAGAACATAGCAGGGGCTAAAGAACCCAAAGTTTTTCGAGCTTTTGCCTTATCTGGATAACTGAGTTGACTTCCTTGTTTCCCCTCACGCTCTGAGCTTCGCTTGATCTGCGACTGACATCGAGCTAGTTAGGGATTGGTCAGGAAAGCCGGCTCAGTTTGCTCCTAGATGTCATAGATGCTGTGAGAAAATTGTAAAAAATTTCCGCTTTAATTAGTTAAATTTAGACGAATTAGCAATGGCTAGGTGAATTTCAATCGACTTTTTGCCGGTGCCGTTTCCTGTGTTGGCGGATGGTTGCCGGCTCTTAATTCTGGTGTCAAATTGAAAGCGTTGGGTATGGGCATGGGGCAAGGCTTCGCCAACCTAAAGGTATGGGGATGGGGCTATTAAAAACTGCCCTTCAGGACTCAGGACTGAGCACTCAGGACTTAATACCGCCCTTCCCACGGCTCAAATCCCATAAAAGGTTATCCTAATCTATAAGTCTTAAAAGAAAATTATCTAGAAACGATCCTTCCATGTTCGACGCACTTGCCGACCGCTTAGAAGCTGCCTGGAAAAAACTGCGAGGTCAGGACAAAATCTCGGAATCCAATATCCAAGAGGCTTTGCGGGATGTTCGCAGAGCGCTTCTGGAAGCCGATGTTAACCTCCAGGTGGTTAAAGATTTTATTGCTGAGGTGGAAGCCAAAGCCCAAGGTGCTGAGGTGATTACCGGCGTTAGGCCGGCTCAGCAGTTCATTAAAATTGTCCACGACGAACTCGTGCAAGTGATGGGGGAAACGAATGTTCCCCTCGCCACTGCTGACACGAAGCCAACAATCGTGCTGATGGCCGGTTTGCAAGGGACAGGTAAAACCACCGCCTCTGCCAAGCTAGCCTTACACCTGCGTAAAATTAATCGCACCGCCATGCTGGTGGCAACCGATATTTACCGGCCGGCTGCGGTTGACCAATTGGTGACGCTGGGTAAGCAAATAGGCGTGCCGGTGTTTGAACTGGGCACCGGCACCGATCCGGTTGAAATTGCCCGTCAAGGTCTTGAGAAAGCGATCGCAGAGAACGTCGATACCGTGATTATCGACACTGCCGGTCGTCTGCAAATCGACCAAGACATGATGGCGGAGCTTGCACGAATTAAAGAAACTGTCAAGCCCCACGAAACTTTACTTGTCGTGGACGCCATGACCGGCCAAGAAGCCGCCAACCTCACCCGCACCTTCCACGACCAAATCGGCATCACCGGGGCAATTCTCACCAAGCTAGATGGGGATAGCAGAGGTGGTGCAGCCCTTTCAGTGCGGCAAATTTCCGGCGCACCGATTAAATTTGTCGGCGTCGGCGAAAAAGTCGAAGCGCTGCAACCATTTTACCCAGATCGGATGGCGTCTCGGATTTTGGGGATGGGAGACGTTCTTACCTTAGTTGAGAAAGCCGCTGAGGAAGTCGATATTGCAGATGCCGAGAAGATGCAAGAGAAAATCCTCACGGCAAAGTTTGACTTTACCGACTTTCTCAAGCAGATGCGGCTAATGAAGAACATGGGTTCTCTCGGCGGTTTGCTCAAGCTGATTCCGGGGATGAATAAGGTTTCAGACGAGGATTTGCGAAAAGGCGAATCCCAGCTGAAACAGGCAGAGGCGATGATCAATTCCATGACGATTGAAGAACGCCGCAACCCTGATGTATTAGCCGGTTCACCCAGCCGGCGGCGACGCATTGCCAAAGGTTCGGGTTATGGAGAAAAAGAAGTCACCGATTTGGTGACCAACTTTACCAAAATGCGAGCAATGATGCAGCAAATGGGCCAAGGCCAGTTTCCGGGGATGGGAATGCCGGGAATAGGTGGCATGGGCGGCATGGGCGGTATGGGCGGTGGCCCTTGGGGTGGCAACAATGCGCCCCAGCCCGGTTGGCGAGGATATCCAGGTGGAAATCCAGCCGCTAACAAGAAAAAGAAAAAGGAAAAAAAGAAGAAAGGTTTCGGTCAACTGTAGCCATCAGCAATAGGGGCATGGGGCGTGGGGCATTGGGCAAGGCTGCGCCAACCTAAAGGTATGGGCATGGCTTCGCCAACCTAAAGGTATGGGTATGGGGAATATAAAATGCTCTCCCACTCAGGACTCAGGACTCTCCCCATCTCCCGCTCTCCCACTCAGCACTCCTTAACACCCAATCTAGTAAGTGGTATAATGGGGAACTCTCAGGCAAATGAAATTTAAAAGCTGGTAGCTGATAGCTGATAGCTTAAAATCTTAAACGGAGCATAGGGTATCAAACATGGTCAAATTGCGCTTAAAGCGGTATGGCAAAAAGAGGGAAGTGAGCTATCGGATCGTAGCGATGAAAAGCAGCGATCGTCGCGATGGTCGTCCCTTAGAAGAACTGGGCTTCTTCAATCCCAGAACCGATGAAGTCAGACTGGACGTTCCGGCGATTGTCAAGCGTCTGCAACAAGGAGCACAGCCCACCGAGACAGTGCGTGCCCTTCTGAAAAAAGCCAATGTCTTTGAGCAAGTCAGTGGTTAACCCACAAGGGATATCACAAAGCGACTCCCCCTCAGCCGGTCCACAATACGATGAACTGGTACGTTTTTTAGTCCAGCCTTTTTTAGACGCGTCAGACGCCTTGAAAGTGGATTGCGAAATCTCTCCCAGCAAACCACGGGTTTGGGTACGTCTGGCCATTGAGGGCGACGATAAAGGACGTGTATTCGGTCGGGGCAGACGCAATATAGAAGCGATACGCATGGTGTTGGAAGCGACTGCTCAAGCTGCCGGCCAGTCACTTCACCTGGATATTTACGGGGCGGGAAATTCAAGAACGGATACGCCGCCGCCCACTCGCGAAGCGAATCCGAGAATCCCCAGACCTCAATCTCGCCAGTCTGGTTTACCTAGACCGTCTTCTCAACCACGCTCTCCCGAATGAGTCAATTGAGCGAAGAAAAAACCCGCTCAATTTTATGAGCGGGAAAGTTTTATAGCTAGTAAATTAAATCGCTACCGGCAGAAAAAATGTAAGGAGGTGGACATAGAAATTGGCAGAAGTCCGTTTGGGAGAAAATGAGTCGATTGAGTCGGCTTTAAGGCGCTTTAAAAAGAAAATTCAGAAGGCTGGGATTTTGTTTGAGGTTAAACGTCACGAACGTTATGAAAAACCCAGCCTGCGTCGTAAGCGCAAAGCGGAAGCTACCCGCAAGTACCGTCAATAAGATCGTCGCTCGGAAACCGGGCACCCCAACACTTCACAAATCGGTGGGGCTGCCGGCTAAAAAGACGCCTGAAGGGCAAGAAGACTCGCCATCATTCAGGCGTCTTTTTGCAAATTTACTACCTGAAATTATTGTTTTTTTTAGCCGGCAACCCAGGAAAATCAGGGAATTTGAGATTGTCTGATTTGCTGAGGAAAAATTGACAGTACACAACGTAGCACTCAAGCATCTGAGGAGGGAATATTTGGCACAAGCAAAAGGAAGAATTCAGGCATGATAGAAGCATTTAAAATAGAGCTGCCTACTGTTAGCAGCGCCCTGGCGCTAGCCGGCTATCAAGAAGAAAATTTAAAAACACTGGCACGGCAAACCGGCGCGAAACTTGTGCTGCGCGGACAAGATTTATTGATTTCTGGAACAGAAAATCAAATCGATTTGTGTCGCCGGCTAGTACGTTCCCTCGAAGAGTTTTGGAAACACGGGAAAAGCATTTCTCAAGTCGAGATTCTCACAGCCCGTCATGCTTTAGACACGCATCAAACTGACGAGTTGCAAGATTTACAGCACGATGTTTTGGCGAAAAGCCGTCGTGGAGAAGAAATTAGAGCCAAAACCTTTCGGCAGCGGCAATATATTCAAGCGGTACGCAATCACGATCTAACCTTTTGCATCGGACCAGCCGGCACCGGCAAAACTTATCTTGCCGCCGTCCTCGCCGTCCAAGCACTGCTGGCAAATCAGTATGAAAGGCTGATTTTAACTCGCCCTGCCGTAGAAGCCGGCGAAAAGCTGGGCTTTTTACCAGGGGATTTGCAACAAAAAGTTGATCCCTATTTGCGCCCTCTCTACGATGCCCTCTACGAATTTATCGAACCTGAAAAAATTACCAATTTGATGGAACGGGGTGTGATAGAAATCGCTCCCTTAGCATATATGCGAGGCCGGACCCTCAACCATGCCTTTGTGATTTTGGATGAAGCCCAAAATACAACGCCGGCTCAGATGAAAATGGTCTTAACTCGTTTGGGTTCCCGTTCCCGTATGGTTGTCACCGGCGACATTACCCAAACCGATTTGCCGGCGCACCAAACTTCAGGATTGGCAGCCTCTCAAAAAATCCTGCAACACGTTGAAGGCATTGCCTTCTGCAACCTCACGCAAGCTGATGTTGTGCGCCATGCCCTGGTGCAGCGCATTGTCGCCGCTTATGAAAAGTATGAAAATTAGCCAGTCAATCGAATGAGTAGCACCCTGAAAGAATTTCTAGAATCTTGCCACACCCTCGGCACCCTGCGCCTGATTGTTACTAGCAGTGCAGCAGTTTTAGAAGCTCGTGGAACCATTGAGAAATTGTTTTACGCCGAGTTGCCAAAAGGCCGGTATGCAAATATGCACACAGAAGGCTTCGAGTTTCACCTGAATATGGACAAAATCACACAGGTAAAATTTGAAACCGGCGAAGCGAAACGAGGCAATTTTACTACTTATGCCATTCGCTTTCTCGATGAAAAACAAGAGTCGGCTTTAAGCTTATTTCTCCAGTGGGGCAAGCCAGGAGAATACGCACCGGGACAGGTGGAAGCATGGCATCAAATGCGAGAGCAATACGGCGAAATTTGGGAACCTGCGCCTTTGGAAGCATGAAGAGGGATAGGGCGAGTTCTCCATCCTCAGTTTTTTGTGCTTATTTCTCCTGCCTATGAAAATTATTTGGAATTTGTGCTTAATTTTGCTTTTGTGGCTCTGGTGGGCTGCCGGCGCGACGGCTGGGCCGCTGGCTGAGCGGATGGCGCAATTTCCTGAGTGGCAGAATAAGCCGCCGGTGAGAGCGGCTCAAGGGGATTTGATCTATCCAGATTGGATGGCAGGCACTTGGAGCGTTACCAGTACGCTGATGGAGACAGTCGCACCTTTGGCACCGGCTCTTGTCACGCCTGGATTTGAGGGAAATCGTCAGTATCTCAATCAGCCGGTGACATTTCCTGTGCAGTTTGTGGGAGAAAAATCCCTGAAGCGTCGCACCCTTAACGCAAATCTAATACCATTATTTAATTTTTTTGTCAATAAAAATTTAACCCTTGAACCCGTTTCAACGAAAGGAAAATCTGTCAAAACCGGCCCAGTGGTTGCAGATAGAGCCTTCAATGGGTTAAATATTGCACGAGCCTATTTGGGTGAGAGCGCCGTTTCCAGTGTCAAAGTCGATCCGAATTCTCCCAGCCGGCAAATTACCCAACTGCGAGGCGGAAGCCAGCTTGTTTCAGTCGTTACAGGTCGAGGAAGTGAGACACCGGCACCTGATCAATTTATAGCCACCGAAGTCAGTCAGCAAGTATTTCGAGGCGGGACAACGCTGTATTTTAACGAAGTAGAAACCACAACATTCTATCAGCAACAGCCCTCAGAGATGCCGGTGATTCAAGCACAGCAAGTCAGCGCCATCTATCTATCACCACAAGATCCAGACTACTTTGCAGCCAACGGACGACCTGTAGCGCTTTATCGCTATGATTTGGAACTATTGCCGGCAGCAGAATGAGTCCTCAGTCCTGAGTGCTGAGTTTTGAGTGGTTAGTTTTGAGTTTTGAGTAGTTAGTTTCAGTTGGAAGCCAAAAGACAGAGGCACCCTTTATTTAAGGTTAAAATCGAAAAATTTTCAAAACTATCTGTATTTATCTGTGTGTGGCTGCCGGCACACTACGCTATCATCTGTAGCTTTTATAAAAAATATTCGCATTTGCAAAAATCTCTTTATTTAAAAAAGAGAACTATAAAAAAAGGTGACTGCATCGGCATCCGATAGCCTAAAATTATCAAACATTTGAGTTTGTCCGTGAAGGCTGAGAATTGGATTCTATTTGCGATTCACTCAACGTCACCGGCAGCCAAATCGTAAACGTCGATCCCTGACCCAACTCACTGCTAACTGTAATATCTCCCCCCATCATTTGGCAAAACTTTTGGGTAATCGTTAGTCCCAGTCCTGTGCCGCCATAATTGCGAGTTGTCGAGTTATCCGCCTGGGTAAAAGGCTGGAACACCTGAGCACTTTGCTGCGGAGTCATCCCAATGCCGGTATCGGTGACAGAGAAAATGATCCAACGTGAGGGAGAATTTGAACCGGCCAGAGAGTGAGAGAGTGAGGAAGCAAAAGATTGCGAGTTTTCTGCGACTCTGCCATTATCGCGTTCACCGGCTTTGTACTTCAGTTCGGCTGCCGTATCTACTGTCAGCGTAATTTTCCCCTGCTTAGTAAACTTAGCGGCATTACTCAGAATATTGAGCAGCGCTTGCCGAACTTTACTTAAGTCAAGCTGCATCGAGCCAATATCATCAGGACAATGAACCGTAAGTGTATTGGCATTTTTGTCTGCTAGCGGCTGAATGGTAGTAACAACTTCCCAGATCAGCGTCGATATTTCAAAAGTTTCTACATGAAGCGTCATACGTCCCGCTTCAATCTTAGATAAATCCAGAATATCGCTGATCAAAGAAAGCAGTTGTTTGCCGGCTGAATTAATTTTCAACAGGTCTTCAACAAATGCATCTTCGCCGGCATCTTCGGCTTCCTCTTGCAGCATTTCACTGTAACCAATAATCGCATTCAGCGGCGTCCGCAACTCATGACTCATATTCGCCAAAAACGCACTTTTCGCCCGGTTGGCTTCTTCAGCCGCTTCTTTCGCTAAACGGAATTCTTCGGCCCGCTGGCGTTCTGTAATGTCCTGAACCGTGCCGGTGAGACGAACCGCTTCTCCTGCCTGGTTTAGAATAATTTCCACTTGCTCGTGAACCGTGCGTTGAGTGCCATCTGAGCGCACAATTCGGTAATCGATACTATAAGGTGTGTGATCGCTTAATGCCTGAGTTAAGGACTCGTTCACCAGTTCTCGGTCATCTGGATGAACAAATTGCAAAAAAGTCTCGTGTGCAGGGCGAATCGTACCGGGAGAAAATCCGACAAGGCGATAAATTTCATCTGACCAAGATAAATGCTGTTTCATCAAATCTAAGTCCCAGTTTCCCAACTGAGCAATCCGCTGAGCATTCGCCAAACTCGCTTGATTTTCCCGCAGCGATACCTCTGCACGCTGGCGTCCGGCAATGGCAGCAGCCAAAACCAGAGAAGTGAGAGCAAGCACCGCAGTAAAGGCTTGCAAAGTCAAAATCGCCTCGCCGTCATTGCCTGTGTGCTTGAGGAAAGGGCCACTTTCCCTTGCGACACCCCACAGGGCAAAACCAGAAAAAATCAAGTTAGCGAGGACAGTTCCCCCTTGGCCAAATCGCAAAGCTCCCCACACCATAAATGGAAACGGCAGATACTCAAGGGGATAGCTGGCAATATACACCCGCGTTCTTGAACAGAAAACAATCCAACCGATGCCCAACAGCAGGCAGATCCAGCTAGTGACTTCAATGAGGTAGCCAAAACGTTTATTGTCCGGCCACTCGCGCCATCTGAGTAACAGTGGGGTTAAGATCGCCACACCCATGACGCCGCCAACCCATATACTCCACCACAGGGACTCAAATTCGGCCCACCGATGGATGCCGGCTAAGCACAAGGTCAAGGTATCGAGGCTAGCATTGATTAGCATCGATACCATTGCGCCCAAGAAGAGCGAAACGACATCTCGCGGGCGTTCAAATGAAGAGCGAAACCCCATGCGGTTGAGCAGTTTTAAGCCGGCTACCGCTTGCAAGGCACTGCTGGCGCTGATCCCTAAAGCAACAAGCCAGGACACCCCGTGTGAGAGAGCAAAGAAAAAAGCACCCAACCCAACCCCAGGCCAAAAGCGTTGCCCGTAAACGATAAGTGCTGCCAGGGCAATACCGGCCGGCAACCCCACGGGCGACGCCAGCACATCCATTCCCGGAATCTTAGTTGCGAGAACTGCCGCGCCAAAGTAAGCCGCAGTGAGAACACCCACCGAAATCAAATACCGCCACTGCCGCGTCTGGAGCCAGGTCATATCTGTTTACAGTTCCCTATAATTTGGGCGAGGAACCTTTTTTTCTTCGCGCCAGAATGCACCCATTATTTCCTAATCTTATTAATACCTCTTTGACACTCTCCGCGCTAAAGCGACGGAGATTCTTGGTTCACCGACTCGCCGTTAGTAGGTTCCTTTGAGTTTGAGGGTTCCTATTTTTTTCTCATCTCGGAAAGTGAGAGTCTTGCGATTAAGAGAAAGTTTCCATCCTGATGTTTTGTCTTCAACCGAACGACAATGCTTTTTAAATTTTGGGTAGCCTTTTTTCCCAAAAATTTTCTGCTTGCAATTGTCAAAGAAGCGAGCAATAGCACTCCCAGCGCGTTCAGCCGCCGCCTGTCTAGCCTGAGAGTTTACTTCGTTAGCAAAGGGGAATTCGGTCGCGAGTACCGCGCAATATTTATTGATCTCGTGTCTGCCCATCCCTCGATTGTCCATCCAATAACGCAAACACTTGTTCTGAATGAACTGACAGGTGCGAATCGCCTCATCAATAGCGCGATACTGAGCTTCTTTTTCTTTAACCTTGAACTCGTAAACAATCATAGTTTCGACCTAATTTGCCCAATCTTATCTTATTTTTTTTGAGATAAAGCTAGGAGTTAAGTTTTGTATCGGCTCTATAAAGCGTTACCTTGCCTTTATCGGTCAGCTTAAGCTAGACGGTTTTCGGCTGCGTCAACAATAAAAATTGCTCATAACATGGCTAATTTGGCTCAATTTTTATATGAAGGCTGCAAATAAAGAGACCGGCAAAATTAAACATGACTTTTGAAGCGGGGGCAGCCGGCGAGGAGGTGGGACTCCAGCACGTCCCTTGGGTAGGGACTTTTGATGGGGCACTTGGTATGGGGCAAGGCTGCGCCAACCTAAAAATCTGGGGCGAAAGGTATTGTGTTTATTACCGACCGCGCTTTTAACCCCTCGATTCGCCTATGCCGGCCACCGGAATATGCACCCTCACTGGAGAACTCTCCCTTGTAGGGATAGAGCATCCAAAATATTATCGCCGATATGCTTGACGATTGCTTCAGGGTGACTACTTCTCTTAACTCCTTTGTCTAGAATCAAAAACAAGCGACCGAAGGAATAGAAGATTATCCTGGGTTAATTGTGCCATCGGGCATCGTCGCGCCATTCATCGCGGCACCGGCTAGATTGGTGTGGTCGAGGATGGCATCTGTTAAATTGGCATTCCACAGGATCGCGTTGACTAATTTTGTGCCGCTTAAGTGTGTGCGAGTTAAGTCTGCACTTGTTAAATTTGCCTCGCTTAAGTCTGCACCTGTTAAATTCGCTCCCGTCAAGTTGGCTTTTTGCAAGATCGCTGAGGTGAGTTTGGTGAAGGTGAGATGGGTGCCGGTCAGATTCGCTTCCGTTAAATCTGCACCGGCAAGGTTGGCTTTATTTAAATCTGAGCCGGTGAAATTGACGAATTTCAAATTCGCGGCGGCAAGATTGGCACTGAACAGTCGTGAGCCAATAATTTGCATTTGTGTTAGTGATAATCCCCCCAAGTCAGCGCCGGTTAAATCTGCGCCGATTAGATTTGTCTCATAAAATTTTGCCTGCGTGAATTTGGCCCCGATCAGACAGGCACTGGCTAAATTTGTGCTGACCAATTCTGCTCCAAAAAGGTTCGCGCCGGCTAAATTTGTCCCCACTAAGAAGGCGTGGTTGAGTTTTGCCCCAGCGAGATTTATGCCCGTTAAATTGGTGACTCTCAGATCGGTTCCGCTGAGGTCTACACCGCAGAAATTTCTTTCCCCGCCGACATATCGTTTTATAAGTTCTTCAGCTTTCATGAATTGTCTGTATTTTATATACCACAAGCTTTACAAGCGCTTGTTACGAAAAACCATAACATTCAACTTGCTACCCCAGACTCGATGCCGGCGGCTACAACGGTTCCCCCTTTACGTCGCAAGGCGCTACGATGCAACACTCGCAAAACTTCCTCCACCGTTGTAATGCCGGTTGTCACTTTTTCTATTGCCGCCAACCGAAAAGATGCAAAGCCACTTTGATTGAGGTAACGGTGCAGTTGCGTCATTGTCCCTTCATAGATTAGCTGTTGCACCATCTCATCAATATCCAAAATTTCTACAATTGCTTCGCGCCCCAAATAGCCAGAATTAAAGCAATTGGCACACCCCCGCCCCTTCCGCCAGTTATCTGGTTTTGCCTGCTCGCGTTCTAACCCCAGCACTTGCAAATCTTGATCGCTTGGGGTATAGGGTTCAGTACAGTGGGGACAAACGCGACGCACCAAGCGCTGGGCAACGATTCCTAAGAGGGCATCACTAATCAAACCGGGATCAGGGCCAATATCTTTTAAACGGGGAATGGCACCGACCGCATCGTTAGTGTGCAAGGTGGTAAAAACTAAGTGGCCGGTAAGGGCTGCCCGGATGGCGGTTTCTGCGGTTTCTTGGTCGCGGATTTCCCCGACCATAATGATGTCTGGATCTTGACGCAAAATCGCCCGCAGGCCGGCGGCAAAGGTCATGCCGGCTCGTTCGTTGACTTGGGTTTGCGTGATCCGGGGCAAGACGTATTCTACCGGATCTTCGACTGTGACGACATTCACATATTCTTTAGCAACTGATTGCAAACTGGTGTAAAGTGTGCTTGTTTTTCCAGAGCCGGTCGGGCCGGTGAGAATGATCATGCCTTGGGGCTGGCTTAACCAATTTTTAAACGTCGCCAGGTTTTTTTGAGAAAAGCCTAAGTCTTCCATATTGGAAAACGGGTTCTGTTGGGGTAATAACCGAATCACGGCTTTTTCCCCGCCCACACAAGGCAGGGTACTCACTCGCATATCCAAACCCACTTCATCTTGACCGGCAGCATAATTTTCTCCGATCCGCCCATCTTGAGGCCGCCGGCTTTCCGCAATATCCATATTGGACATCACTTTAATCGCCACAACCATTTGCCGGCTAATTTCGCGAGGTAAGGTCGTAATATCGCGCAGCACACCATCAATGCGATAGCGCACCTTTAAGCCTTCTTGCATCGGTTCTAGATGAATATCACTCGCCCGATTGCGTAATGCCCCAGAAATCAACGTTCTAATCCGCCCAATTTGGTTAACCGCTTTGGAAAGATAGATTTCCGTGGTTTCGCTGAGATCTTCTCTTTCTTCTTCGCCGGTGAGGGGATTCACCAACGGGGCGGAACTAATGCGGTTGGGATCAAGCTTTTGTGTGTGATACCAAGAGCGATAGCTTTTATCGTCAATTGGTATGATTTTGATGTTGCTGAAGGTGCGCTCGCTGAGATAGTCCATCTCTTCATTCGAGACTTCTACAGGACTGCCCAAATAGTAGCAGTTGCGCCACAGCAGCAAGGGGATCACCGGCGGCAACTGTTTTCTATCTGGAAATTCTCGAAAAAAGCGATAACTCACTTCTCGATCAAGCAGTCTCAGGTTGAGCAAACCGTTTTGATCGACCAGCAACCGAAGTGCTTGTTCGCAAGTGATCACCTGATTTCTAAGCTGTTGCCAAGCAGATTGGATAGCTGGAGAAGTTTGCATAGGGGTTGCCGGCATCGGGGGCGGTAGTGCTGATTGTCAGGATAACAGAAAGCTTACGGGCTGTTGATTTAACGGCAGATTGGAAGGTCAATTTGCTGCCGGCAACCCCTATGGGAGGGTATTATTTTTAAATGTCGGCATTTTTGCTCACTTCTTTGGTCAAATTCTGCCCTTAGCAAGCTATACTCCCTTTTAAGTTAGTAGTAGTTGAGCGCACAGGCGTTGCCGGGTTTGTCAGTTCGGTTGCTCTCTACTCAGTTGCCACCCTCCCGATTACTACTAATTTTCATTAAATGCGTGAGATTGAAAACCTGTAGTTCCAAATATAGAAACACTACTGGTTAAAAATACCATGCGAGTTTTTTGCAAAAATTTTAAGAATCAGATCCTTGCACTGTAGATGATTTGAGGCGATTTCGGGTGTTGCGGTTAAAATACGGATACCCGATCAGGTTATGTGTCTTTATCGGCTACAATAAAAATTGTAAAAAATGTAAGCAGTTGAGAGTTAAAAGCAAGCATGGTCTGCTCCGAAGAAGTTCAAATTCAAACTTCCTCTCTTGACCTGGATGAACTCAACCAGAGATTTGACACAGCCCATCCAAGAGAGATTCTCGCCTGGTGTATCAGAAATATTCCGACAGGACTGGTGCAGACCAGTGCGTTTGGAGTGAGTGGCATGGTGACGATGGATATTCTATACCGCGAACTCAAACCAGAGCCGCCCGTGCCGGTGCTGTTTCTCGATACGCTGCATCATTTCCGCGAAACCTTAGAACTTGTTGAAAACTCCAAGAACCTCTACAACTTGGATCTGAGAGTCTATAAAATTGAGGGCGTAGACTCTCGCGAAGCCTTTGCCGAGGAGTATGGCGAGGCGCTGTGGGAAAAAGACGTTCAGAAATTTCATTACATTACTAAAGTTGAACCGCTGCAAAGAGGTTTGGCAGAACTGAATACTGTCGCTTGGCTTACCGGCAGGCGGCGAGATCAAGCAAGCACTCGCGCGGTGATGCCGGTGTTTGAACGCGATATTAAGCATCGGATTAAAGTCAATCCTTTAGCCAACTGGACGCGCAACCAGACTTGGGCTTATGTGATGGAAAATAATGTTCCTTACAATGTCCTGCATGACCGAGGTTATGGCAGCATTGGCGATGAACCGCTGACAACGCCAATTGCAAAGGGCGAAGATGAACGGGCCGGTCGGTGGCGTGGCACAGCGAAAACTGAGTGTGGAATTCACATTTAAGCCGGCAGCTACAATAACAAAAACCCCGTCTTTGCTATTAAGCTAGGCGGTTTTTTTTTGCTTATTCTGTTTCTAACCACGTTGAACCAAGTCGCAGCAAGCTAGAATAACTATTTATAGTACCAAGCTAATTAACCGAAATGAGTTTTAGCAAAAGCTCTTTCTACATTTCCCCAGAACTTTATTTAGAAGGAGAACGAGAAAGTCCTATCAAACACGAGTACCGGCAAGGTCACGTCTATGCAATGACGGGGGCAAAAAAACCACATATTATTATTGCCGGCAATTTAGTCACCCTCTTAAACAATCATTTACGCGAGACTTCCAGTATAGTTCTCACCTCTGATATAAAAGTTAAACTTGAAGCGGCAAATTGTTATTACTATCCAGATGTAGCAGTCACTGGCGATGAGCAAGATACAAATTCTACAGAAGACTTTATTCTTTTCCCGTCTTTAGTGGTTGAAGTGCTATCTCCCTCAACAGCAAGTTTTGACAGGGGTGAGAAATTTGCTGATTACCAAACTTTACCCAGTTTGCGAGAATATGCACTCATCAATCAGTCTGAGATCAGGGTGGAGTGTTTTCGCCTTAATGAGTTGGGAAGTTGGGTGTGTCAAACTTATGAAAAAGGGCATGAAGTCTATTTAGCAAGTGTAAATTTTACTGGCAAAATTAGCGAAATCTATCAAAAAGTTCCTGGCCTCCTGTAAGTGAGACAATGATTAAAATTCTGCATTTATCAGATATTCACATGGGGAGTGGTTTCTCCCACGGACGGATCAATCCCGCGACGGGATTGAATACACGATTAGAAGATTTTGTCAAGACTTTATCTCGATGTATTGACCGAGCGCTGACAGAGCCGGTGGATTTGGTTTTATTTGGCGGAGATGCCTTTCCGGATGCCACTCCCCCTCCCTTTGTGCAAGAAGCGTTTGCCAGCCAATTTCGCCGGCTCGTTGATGCCCAAATCCCCACGGTATTATTAGTGGGCAATCACGATCAGCATTCCCAGGGACAAGGCGGCGCGAGTTTGTGCATTTACCGCACGTTAGGAGTGCCTGGGTTTATTGTCGGCGATCGCTTGGAGACACACCGGATCGAGACAAAAAGTGGGCCGGTGCAAGTGATGACGCTGCCTTGGCTAACGCGCTCAACGTTGATGACACGCGCGGAAACCGAAGGACTAGCACTTTCAGATGTGAATCATTTATTGATTGAGAAACTGCGCGTGGTTCTGGAGGGAGATATCAGGCAGCTCGATCCAGAGGTGCCAACGGTTCTGCTGGCGCACTTAATGGCAGATAAGGCTGAATACGGCGCAGAGCGGTTTCTGGCTGTGGGTAAGGGTTTCACGATTCCCATGTCGATGCTGATTCGTCCTTGCTTTGATTATGTGGCTTTGGGACATATCCATTTGCACCAAAACCTTAACCCGTCTAATGAACCGCCGGTGGTTTATCCCGGCAGCATTGAACGGGTGGATTTTAGTGAGGAAAAGGAAGATAAAGGCTATGTGATGGTGGAGGTTGAGCGCGGCAAGACAAAGTGGGAGTTTTGTGCGCTGCCGGTGCGGAAGTTCCAAACGATTCGGGTTGATGTGTCTGAGTCAACTGATCCCCAGGCAACGTTGCTCAGTGCGATCGCTAAAAAAGATATTAAAGATGCGGTGGTACGGTTAATTTATCAGGTTCGGTCTGAACAGCTTGATCGCATTGATAATACGGCTTTGCATGGCGCACTCGTCGAGGCGCATAACTATACGATTCAACCGGAGTTGGTGAGCCAGTTGGCTCGGCCTCGTTTGCCGGAGTTGGGTTCGAGTGCGAGTATCGATCCCCTGGAAGCGCTAAATGCTTATTTGGGGAGTCGGGATGATTTGAGGGATATTAAGGCTGAGTTGTTAGAAGCGGCACAAAATTTACTGGCGGGGGAGGAGGTTTGGTTGGAACCGGCTGAGGTTGAGGAAAAAAGTCAAGCCGGTGAAGTGGGAGAATTGGAGGTTCCAGTGAGTAATGAGAAACTGCCGGTTGATGATGGTGATCGTCAATTGCGTTTGCTTTAATTGGTGCCGGTGGAATTAAGGTTTTTGTTTTTTTAACCGCAGATGAACGCAGATGAACGCAGATGAATGCAGATGATAGTCTAGGTTGCCGGCAGATGTCCGCAGATGTATGCGGAACTTTTTGCAGGTGTTTAGGTTTTTGGATTTATTAACCACAGATGAATACAGATGATCATGTCGGTTGCCGGCAGGTATCTGTGTTTACAAATGATCGGGTTAAGGCTATCAAGTAATAACCGGCTCATGAGAAATAACCGGCACTGACAGTAAAGTAGCGACCAATTTCACGCCGTATTCTGCTTCAAAAACGTCTTTTTTGTAATCTAAACTCCAGCGTTCTAAAATACACTCATCGTCTGGATTTGCCGGCTGTAACCACAAGTGAATTTCCTGAAATTCATGACTGTATTCGCAATTGATGTGTTCGACTGCACCAATTTGCCGGCGATCTAGTGCGACGGCTAAGCGGAGTAATGCACTGAGTTGGCTTACCATCTGCCGATATCTTTTAGTCGGCAAATTGCGGTAATTATCATGCTTTTTCTTAGGAGGGCTTTTGCGATGATAACGGGCTAAATTCGCAATCACTTCTATTTCGGTCTCTGTATAGCCCAGAAGTTCACTATTGCGAATTAGGTAATATGAGTGTTTGTGGTGAGATGAATGGCTAACATGAAGACCGCAGTTGTGTAATATGCCAGCAGCCCAAAGCAGTTCGCGTTCTTCTATACCCCAGTTGTGAAGAATGCCTTGGGTTTGGTCAAATAAACTGAGGGCAAATGCTGCGACTCGTTCACTGGCTTCTAAGTTGACTTGGTATTTTTGGGCGATTTTAAAGGC
Source organism: Microcoleus vaginatus WJT46-NPBG5 (assembly GCA_019359355.1). Taxonomy (GTDB): domain Bacteria; phylum Cyanobacteriota; class Cyanobacteriia; order Cyanobacteriales; family Oscillatoriaceae; genus FACHB-68. Next base: position 223,639 of record JAHHHM010000006.1, read on the forward strand.
ATTACGTTCGCGCACTGAGCTTTGATAGCGCAGCCGATCTTCGATTAAGCCGTGGGTGAGCATCCAATCTACGATGACGCCTTCGCGCAGGGAACGCTCGCAAATGGTTAGCGATTCCATGCCTAACAGGGTCATGGCTTCTTGTAAAATTAGGGCACCGGCGAGGATGATTTCTGACCGACGATCAGACATCCCTGGAATCGCCAGCCGTTCTGAGTAAGAAAGCTTCCGCAAGCGGCTGACCAACTCTTTGAGGTCTTTGAGGCTTAATTGGTAGCCGCTGAGGGGGTTCGGCACCATCCCCAGCTTTTCACGGGCGTTAATTGTTGCTAATGTTTCAATCGTGCCGGCTGTCCCCACTAAACGAGGTTGCTCACCGGGCAGCAATTGGGCGCGTAATTCGTCTACTGATCGCTCTAATGTACCTCGCACATAGGCTTGTAGGTACTGAAACTCAGGGGTACTGATGGGATCTGTGGTGATAAATTCTGCCGTGAGTCGAACCGCACCCACTTTGGTGCTGCTCAGAGAGCGAGGTTCGTGACCATCTCCTAAAATTAATTCGGTCGAACCGCCGCCAATGTCAATAATGATGTGGGGTTGGTTGTTGAATTCCATCCCCGACAAAACACCGAGGTAAATTCTCCGCGCTTCTTCTTGTCCAGAGATTAAACTAACGGCTAAGTCTAACTGTTCTTCAATTTGTGCCAAAAAGTCTCTGCCATTGGGCGCTTCGCGGACAGCGCTAGTGGCAACGGCGATGGTGGTTTCGGCGTTTAAGCTTTTGGCAATTTCTTGAAACCGCCGCAGGGCTGCGATCGCCCGTTTCATCACCGGCTGCTTGAGATCGCCGGTTTCCAGGCAGCGATCGCCCAAACGCACCGTTTCTTTCTCTCGGGCGATAATGGTAAATGCAGGCAGCGCCGGTTGAATCCGCACAACGACCATGTGGAGCGAATTGGTTCCTAAATCAATGGCGGCGATAATGCGGTCTTGCTCCATTGAAGAAGCAGAATTTTTCATGAACGGAACTGTATTGACCATCCCAATGTATCTAGGGTTAAAACCCCAGCCCAGACCTCCAGAATAAAGATATCTTATAGAGGTCATCAGTGATAGGCAAGAACTGGCAAAACTGCGATAGGCTAAAATCTTCCCTAATTAGTTGTGGCAAAATAGTCTGCAAGCTGTGTTTCCGAATCGCGCCACATTGCCTAAATATATAGCTAAGCCGCTCATTTATCAGTTAATGCAATGCTGACGTCACAAAAACGCCAACCTGAAGCCATCTGGCAAAGCATCTTTCGATTGTTGAGGTGGGACAAGCCGGCAGGACGGCTGATTTTGATGATTCCCGCTCTCTGGGCTGTGTTTTTGGCGGCACAAGGGAAACCCCCAATTCTGCTGGTGGGGGTGATTATGTTAGGAAGTTTAGTCACCAGTGCCGCCGGCTGCGTTGTTAACGATCTGTGGGATCGAGATATTGACCCAAAAGTTGAGCGGACGCGACAGCGCCCCCTCGCTTCAAGAGTGCTCTCGGTGAGAGTGGGTCTTGTGGTTGCGGTGGTGGCCTTTATTTGCGCCGGCATCCTTGCCCTTTATCTCAATACGTTCACGTTCTGGCTGTGCGTAGCTGCCTTGCCGGTGATTATTGTCTACCCCCTGGCAAAGCGCAAATTTCCGGTGCCACAACTGGTGCTATCGATTGCTTGGGGTTTTGCTGTGCTCATCAGTTGGAGTGCCGTTGCCGGTCGCTTAGAACCGGCCACTTGGGCGCTTTGGGCGGCAACGGTTCTCTGGACTTTGGGATTTGACACCGTTTACGCCATGAGCGATCGCGAAGATGATAGACGCCTGGGGATCAACTCCAGCGCTCTATTTTTTGGCGATTATGCTGCTGAAGCAGTGGTTTTATCCTACGCCGGGGCCTCGGCTTTTCTGGCAATTGTCGGCGGGATGATGCACCTGCGGATTGGATTTTGGATCGCTTTATTTGTGGCAATCGGTTGGTGGGGTTGGCAATATAGCAAACTCAGAGAAGACAATCTCCCGAAGTTAGTTTACGCTCAGCAGTTCGGCCAAAATGTCAAGATTGGTTTTATTTTGCTCGCCGGAATGATTATTGGTTCTGTGTTTTAACCCAGAGGTTTTTACGTTAGGGACGCAAAGTTAAGATGTCTTTTTCCTGAAACTTTGCGTCCTTTTGCGTTAAAAAAGTTTCATGAAAAAAATAGTTATCGGAGTGATGGGACCCGGTGCCGGTGCGACGGCAAACGATCTGCAAAATGCAGGTGAATTGGGCGAATTAATCGCTGAAAAGGGATGGGTATTGCTCACCGGCGGCAGGGATGCCGGTGTGATGGAGGCTGCTTCTATGGGTGCAAAAAAGGCTAATGGTTTAACGATTGGTATTCTGCCGGCAGAAGATTGCAGCCATCTTTCTGAGGGTATTGATATTGCCATTGTCACCGGCATGGGCAGCGCTCGCAACAATATTAATGTTCTTTCTTCAGATGTGATCATTGCTTGTGGCATGGGTGCCGGCACAACTTCAGAAATTGCCCTCGCCCTCAAAGCCAACAAAAAAGTTATCCTATTAAATAACCACTCGGAAAGTAAAGTTTTTTTCCAAACTTTATCCAAAGAAAACGTTTTTGTGGTTAATACGGCTCAAGAAGCCATTGAACTTACTAGCAAAATTCTCGAAAATTTCCAATGAAATTAACTAAATTACAACTTTGTTTGAGTGCCGTTACAGTCAGCCTGCTGACTTTGATGGGTGCGGTGGGAGTTTATGCAAATGTCCAGAAAATAGACGGCGCATCTAGTTCTAACGGTGAAGAAACGAACATTATGGCCCAGAATTCTCCGCGTCAAAGGGAATCATCTCAGGGAGAAGAAGGGCCACCGATTACCACCACTTCCGGGCCGGCAGAAATGGCTTTAGCACGTCATCTCAAAAGTTTAGATGCCAAATTTTATGGGGCTTATTGGTGCCCTTACTGCCACGCCCAAGAGCAACTTTTAGGTAAAGCAGCCTTTGAAGAAATTAATTACATTGAATGCGATCCGAGAGGGAAAAATGCTCAGACTGATGTTTGCATGGCAGCTAACATTAAGGGATTTCCGACTTGGGAAATTAACAACAAATTCTATTCGGGTTTGCAATCCCTGGATAAACTTGCTGAGATATCGGGCTATCAAGGAAATCGGAATTTCCAGCAATCATTCCCGCCGCAAAGAGGGAAATAATTTTTAGGGGCATTGGGCATGGGGCAAGGCTGCGCCAACCTAAAGGTATGGGCATGGGGGATGGGGCAAGGCTTCGCCAACCTAAGGGTATGGGCATGGGGAGAATATAAGCAGCCACAAGCTCATCTCAGACTGAGAACTTACTACTCAGAAGCTCATCACTCAGCATTTACTTGAAAGTAGTTTTCCACAATTTGCACGATGCGTTCGGCGGCATGGCCATCTCCGAAAGGATTAACAGCCGTTGCCATTGCTTGATAAGCGGCTGGATCGCCTAGTAATTCCGTGGCAGCACCGGCAATGCGATCACAATCGGTGCCAACCAGTTTAGCCGTGCCGGCATCAATGGCTTCCGGTCTTTCTGTGGTTTCTCGCAACACTAAAACCGGCTTACCCAATGCCGGTGCTTCTTCTTGCAATCCCCCAGAATCTGTTAGAAGCAAATAGCAGCGTTGAATTGCTCCTACGAGTTCTGCATAATCTAGGGGTTCTGTTAAGAAAACTCTGGGATGCTTGCCCAAAAGTGCTTGTAACGGTTCTCTGACGGTGGGATTGCGGTGCAGGGGCAACAGCAAAGCCGTATCTTCAAAGGTGTCTAAAATTTGCAGAAATCCTTGGGCAATTCCTTCAAGGGGTTCTCCCCAGTTTTCCCGCCGGTGGACGGTTGCTAGTAGCGTCCGATATTTATTCCAATCTAAACCGGCAATCTCGCAAGCGGGTTGGCGCTTTGCTACGGTTAGCAGCGCATCAATGACAGTGTTGCCGGTTTGGTGAATTTCACCTGTCACGCCTGATCGACGCAGGTTTTCAACTGCCAGAGAAGTGGGGGCAAAGTGCAGTTGCGCTAACTGGGAAATTAAGCGCCGGTTCGCTTCTTCTGGGTAGGGATTTAATAAGTCGTCGGTTCGCAAGCCGGCTTCTACATGACCGATAGGGATTTGCTGGTAAAAGGCAGCAAGGCTGGCAGCAAATGCCGTCGTGGTATCTCCTTGGACGATTACGAGTTGGGGCGCATTCTCTTGAAAAAAGGCTTCGAGTCCCTGTAAACTGCGGCAGGTGATATCGGTGAGGGTTTGCCGGTGTTGCATGATAGCCAGATCGTGATCGGCTTTCAAATCGAACAGTTGCATCACCTGATCGACCATTTCTCGATGCTGGCCGGTTAAAACCACCCGCGTGTCAAAATAGGGGAAACGTTTAAATTGCTGGATTGCCGGTGCTAGTTTAATCGCTTCAGGACGGGTTCCCAGAGTGATACAGACTTGAATAGGAAACTTGGGCATTGCAGTTGATTTGACAAGTTTGAGACAGGGTGATTGCCAGCGCAGCTATACAAATAAAGACCACCTGGGCGATCTTAAGAATTGTAGCCGGCGCGGAGGGATGATTAAAATCGCCTGGGATATTTAATCCCACAATTTACCGCTGCATTCAGGAACTTCTGCCCCAGAAAATATCAATTTATCTATAATATTTGAAATTTAAATTTTAGAAAATTGTCGGCCGCAAGTTGGTATACAAGATTATTTTAAAATTTTTTTAATTTTAATTTTCTCAAATTTAAAAAATATTATAGCCGGTTTAAACTAAATAGAGGTGTTGATGTCGTCGGGACTTTCCGCATGGAAAGCCCCTAGAGAAATAAATACCCATCTGGATTAAGTGATAGCAGACGCTTTTTGTCTAATTACACCTGGGCAAAATCATTGACAGTGATCAAGTCGGCTTGCACTCCAGTTAAAGAGGCTAATAATTCATCACCGACACTAATTAAAGTCGCATTACTACTTGAAGTAATGGTGAGACTCTCAAACGTTAACCCAGCAGCTAAACCCAGCAAATCTTCCCCATCCGTGAAATCGGTAATCGTGTCACTGCCGGCACCAAATTTTAAGACAAAACCATCACTGCCGGCACCACCGATTAAGCTGTCATTCCCCAGATCGCCACTGAGAATATCATCGCCACTACCGCCAGTAAGTGTGTCATCATCTTTGCCGCCGTGGAGGGTATCATTCCCATCACCGCCCTCCAAAAGATCCCCACCCGCGTTGCCGTAGAGTGCATCATTGCCGGCATCGCCATTTAAGCTATCATCGCCCAAGTCTCCACACAGCGCATCATCGTCATCGCCGCCAGAGACAGAGTCGTTATCTTTACCCCCGTGCAGACTGTCTGCGCCGGCACCCCCATCCAGGTTATCGCTGTCAGCATTACCAAACAGCAAATCATTCCCCTCATTGCCGGCAAGATTATCGCTTCCCATATCCCCGCAAACAATGTCATTGCCGGTGTTGCCTGAAAGGATATCTGAATCTTTACCGCCGTGTATGCTGTCATTGCCTGCGCCACCATCAAGGATGTCATTACCTTGATTGCCATTGAGGTAATCATCGCCATCACCGGCATTGAGGCTGTCATTGCCGAGGTTGCCAAACAGCTGATCCTCGCCACCGTTTCCTAAAAGCGTGTCATTATCCTTGCCACCGTAGAGAGTATCATTGCCGGCACTTCCGTCTATGAAGTCATCTCCTTGATTGCCGAATAGCAAATCATTGCCATCATTACCAACAATACTGTCATTGCCTTGTCTAGCACTAATTGCATCATCACCACTGGTGCCGGTGAGGGTATCATCGCCATCAGTGCCAAACATTTGATCCAAAGAAGGGTTGACGAGATCAACAGTGCCGGTGATCACTGGAATTTCGGGAGTAATAACGCCAGGAATCGTGTCGTCGTCATCAATTACGATGCCTTGAATTTGAGCATCTAAAGCCACGCCGGTGTCTTCTGCAATCACTTCTGAAATTTGTTTGGTGCCGGCACCGGCTTCTCGCAAATCCTTGACTACTTCATCCAGCGTTACCTTCTGCACCCGAGCAATTTCTTCATCAACTGACTCACCTGTGCTACTCGTAACCGCCTTATCTATCGCTTGATTACTCTGTGCCATCACACCAGCAACTGCGGCAATGAATTGTGTATCTATGATGGGGTTAAGATTGGCATCAATTTGTTTGATGTTGGTTACAGCTTGCTGTAACAGCGTTGCCAACTGCTCGGCTGAGCTTAAATCTAAGGTTGTGCCGGCTTTTATTTGAGTCGTGAAAGCTGCTACAACCGCCTTCATGATGGCAGAATTCTCCGCAGTCGAAGCGCCATCAATTAAGGCATTTGTTTGGGTAATGACGTTTTGTACCTGCGTCATTGCTGCCAAAACTTCAACTCCACCGGCTTGATTATTGTTGGTGGCAAGAATTGGATCAAAGTCGGTTAAGTCAATATCAGAGGGGAGGGAAAGCGCTGTGAGAACTTGAGCATTTGCTTCATCCGGCTCAATTCCCTGCTCAATTAAATCTTGGATGACAGTGGTTAACAGCGTGATTACGGTGGCAGAAGCCGGCGCAGTTAGAGGGGTTTCTAATGGCAAGCCGGTGGCTGTATCTGTCCCGCCAAATGCTCCGAGCCGGCCTTCCTCTGGGTCGATTTCACCATTACTATTCTTATCAAAAATGTCGAAGGGAATATCGAGATTAAATTCTCCTTTGCTATCAGTTATTACTGAGGCTTCAGTGCTATCAACAACACCATTTCTGTTAGCATCTAAGAAGACAGTGGCTCCAGAAATATAATTATCAATCACCCAGCCTCTTGTATTAACTGTTAGGCTAACTGCAGCACCGGCAGCCGCATAGGCGATGCCATCAAAGCCATTCCAACCAAAGGTGATAACGCCAGAGAAACCGGCGTTCGGTGTAAAAGTAAGATTCCCTAAAACAGCGGTATCAATTTCTTGATTCGCTGTGACAGACACCCCGCTTAGTCTCAGAGTTCCATTATTAGGAAGCGAGGTAATTTTTACTTTGGTAAGTGCGTTGCCATCTGCATCGGTAAACTGACTGGTAAAGTCGGCTGTGGTAAAGGTAATATCAGCATTTTGATTACCGGCTTTGCTAATATTTCCTAAAGTTGGCGCGGTGTTAATCACATCAACAGCTAGACTAACGGTTGCACCGGCAACCGCATAGGCGATGCCATCAAAGCCATTCCAACCAAAGGTGATCAAGCCAGAGAAATCAGCATCCGGTGTAAAGGCAAGGTTTCCTAAAGCAGCAATATTAATTTCTTGATTCGCTTTGACACCCACCCCATTTAAGGTAAGACTGCCATTACCGGGAAGTGAGGTAATTTTAATCTTGCTCAGTGGATCATTATCTAAGTCACCAAAAGCACTTTGGAAGTCAGCCGAAGTAAAGGCAATTGCAGTGTCGGCACTTCCTGTTTTACTGACTGTACTGACAATCGGCAAGTCGTTTTTAGGATTGACAGTTAAGTTAATTTGTGAATCATTTGCTGAGTAACTCGTGCCATCAAAGCCATTCCAATTAAAACTGGTACTGCCGTTAAAATTGGCGTTGGGAGTAAACGTTAAACCGTCTAATTGTGTTGCGGCAATTTCTTGATTGAGCGCAACGGCAGCACCATTTAACGTCAGGTTTCCGTTAGCCGGCAAGGTAGTAATTTGGATTTTCGTCAGGCTGTCGCCGTCAGCATCTGAAAACGCGGTTGTAAAATCAGCAGCCGTAAAGGAAACGGCGGTATCTTCATTAGCGGATTTACTAATATTACCGAGTGCCGGCAGATCATTGATAGAATTGACAGTCAGATTAACACTCGCGCCTGCAATTGCATAACCTGTGCCATCAAAGCCATTCCAATTAAGACTGGTACTGCCCTTAAAATTGGCGTTAGGAGTGAAAGTTAACCCGCCTAATTGTGTTGTGGCAATTTCTTGATTCGCTGTGACAGCAGCGCCATTTAAGGTGAGGGTGCCATTGGCCGGCAATGTGGAAATTTGAATTTTTGCTAGACTATTGCCTTCAACATCTGAAAATGCGCCGGTAAAATCAGCAGAGGTGAAAGAAATGATTGTGTCTTCATTCGCCGCTTTGACAATATTCGTAACAGTCGGTGCGTCATTAGCTGCGCTAATCGCTAAGTTAACTGTCGCACCGGCAGCCGCATAAGTGATGCCATCAAAGCCGTTCCAATTAAAGCTGGTACTGCCGTTAAAATTAGCAGCCGGCGTGAAGGTAAGATTGCTTAAGGAAGCCAAGTTAATTTCTTGATTGGCTGTAACAGCAACGCCATTTAAGGTGAGGGTGCCGTTAGCCGGCAGGGAAGTGATTTGAACTTTCGTTAAACTATTGCTATCGGGATCAGTAAACGCCCCTAGGAAGTCAGCCGCAGCCAAGGTAATCGCTGTATCTTCTGTGCCTCCCTTATTAATGTTAACAACGGTGGGTGGATTGTCGTTATCTGTAATCGAAACATTAACTGAATTAATGCCTAACGTTGTGGGATAATTCGAGTCTGGGCTATTGGTAATTGCATGGCTAATCTTGCCTGCATGAGTGCCTTCACTGACAATAGAATCATCTATAGCCCGCACCGTAATTGTTTGAGCGCTGAGATCACTACGGGTAAAGCTTAGGGTGCTAGAAAACGTGTTTCCATCCAAACTAATTTCGGTTTGCGTGTCAGCAGTTAACGTAATTTCAACGCTGCCGGTAGGAACGGTATTTAAGGCAATTTGATAACTGTCGGTAACGCCTCCTTCCGCAACAGATGTGATGCCATCTGATTGCGTAATCGTAATGCCGGGGCTATCGTTATCAGTATTGGTGACGTTAATATCGGGGGCATCTAACCCGCTATAGTTAGCATCTGCGCTAACCGCACCGGCTGTAATAATTTGATAGGAAACTTCCCCATCAGCATTGAGATCATCTTGTCCGGTGAGGGTGACAGTTTGAGGGGTATTCCAGTTGGTGGCATTAAACGTTACACTCGCAAGGGAAACCACACCTTCGGCGGTGTTGCTACTACTTAAAGCAATGCTGACATCAGCGGTAGGTTGCGTATTGAGTGCGATAGTAAATGTTGCTCTTCCCCCGGCTTCATTGGTGTTGAGCGTGACACCGGCAGGCGTAATCGTAAAACCGGCAACATCATCATCAGTAATCGTTGTCGTGGCAGGAGTGGCGACGGGAACGGCTGCTTCAAAACCGGCAGGTGCAGTTGGGGAAGAAAGAGAAACTTGGAGGCTTTCGTTACCTTCCGTCACAACATCACCGGCAACATCAACGGAGATGGTTGCAGTTGTTGCGCCGGCAGCAAAGTTAACGGTATTTCCGGTTAAAGTAATGCCTGTGCCGGCAACTTGTAGGTTACTGTAATCTATATTATTTGTAGCAGTGCCGGCTAAGTCAAAATTGACGCTGCTTGCTTGATCAATGCCCCCCGTACGAGTGATGGTGAAGGTAATGGGTGTCGTGTTGCCGGTGTTTCCTTCTGCAACTGTGGGAGTGCCGGCGGCGATGGCATATTCTATATCATTATCTTCAATTGTTAGCGTGGCAGTGTTATTAGGCGAACCCGCTAAGTTGTAACTTGCCGCGTCAGTGAGGGTGAGTTGTACCGTCTCATTGGGATCGGCAACTGTATCATTGATAGGAACAATGTTAATCGTGGCAACTGTTTCCCCGGCAGCAAAAGTGACAGTTCCCGGTAAAGCGTCGTAATCGGTGCCATTGGAGGCTGTACCAGCTACTGTGTAAGATACTGTGAGTCCGGCAGCCGGTGCAGGTTCGCTGAGAGTGAGGGTAAAGGTGCCGGTTGTCCCGGCTTCTGTTGCAGAGGTGCCGGTGGCAATTGTCACCACCGAGGCATTTTCGTAGTAGCGGATTGTGCCAGCCTGGTTTCCAATAAAAGCATCACTATCCCCATCCCCATCAATATCGGCAAAGGTTGGGCTGCTCTGATACGGCACATCCACACTGTTTAAGGGGTTATTGGTGCCGGTTTGCTCGCTAAATATCCCGCCATCGTTACGGTAGTAGCGGATTGTGCCAGCCTGGTTTCCAATAAAAGCATCACTATCCCCATCCCCATCGATATCGGCTAAGGCTATGGTGCTATTGCTGTATGGTTCTAGATTTACAACGACGTTTAAAGGGTTATTGGTGCCGGTTTGCTCGTTAAATGTCCCCCCATCGTTGCGGTAGTAGCGCACTGTGTCGTCATCTAGCCCAATAAAAGCATCTAAATCCCCATCAGTGTCAATATCGGCAAAGGCTGGGCGGCTACAACTCCCCACATCGACACCGTTGAAGGGGTTATTGGTGTCGGTTTGCTGGTTGAAGGTGCCCCCATCGTTGCGGTAGTAGTAGATTGTGCCATTAGATTCCCCAATAAAAGCGTCTAAATCCCCATCACCGTCAATATCGACTAAGGCTGGGTCGGTGTAAGCCACCAAAGAGACAACGTTTAAAGGGTTATTGGTGCCGATTTGGTTGCTAAATGTCCCGCCATCGTTGCGGTAGTAGCGGATTGTGCCGTACCATTCCCCAATAAAAGCATCTAAATCCCCATCAGAGTCAATATCAGCAAAGGTTGGGCGGCTGCCACTGCCCACATCCACGCCGTTAAAGGGATTATTACTGCCGGTTTGTTCTTGAAATGTTGCCATTTTTAATTTCTCCTAATTGAGTTATTAGTCATCTGTCTAGTCCAATTGCGGACTTTATTTCCTAAACACCGGCTCTTTTTCTCTGCCTGTCTTTAAACTTGCTTCAATGAGTGCCGCGATTCACTGCGAAACGTTAAATACGGTTCAATTCGACGGCTACAAAATTTCCGCATTGCTTCATTCTCCCAAGCAATCGAAAATGTACAGTAAGGCACTGCACTATTAATTTGCCGTTTAATCGCTTCTGTCAAAGCCGGAAGTGCTCTCCCAAGTTTTTGGAATCTTTCTGAGACGAATAAGGAAGAATAGCGAATGGTATCCGGGGCAACCCGGTGAGTTATCATCCAGCCAATCACCTCGCCTTGATAGCGCAATCCCAAACTATTGAGAAATTCAATTCTGCCGGCATCCCCAAAAGGACTTAACGCTTCTGGATAATCTTTTCGCTCAAGTATTTGTTTTGCTTCTGCTTGTGTTAATTCCTGCCAAGGGAAAATTTCAAACCCTGCCGGCAACTTGGTTTTATACAGCCAAGGTGCTTGAGCAATTTTTTCGGTTGTGGTTTTACACAGCAAAAACTTGGATTCTGGCGCTTGCCATTTCAGTCTTCTCAGAATCGGTTCTAAGGCGAGCTGAGTAATTTGTGTTTGCTGATAAGAAATTTCTAGATGCCGGCAACCATTCTCTGCCAATCCTTTTTCTAAAAAGTAAAGCAATTGGGTGCCAACTTTTTGCTGCCGAAATTCTGGCACAACTAGAAAAGAAATGATTTCCGCAGCCTTGACTTCTGGCAAGATTTCTGCAATCGCAAATCCCACAAGTTGTCCATCAACTGAGGCGGAGACTCCCAACAAATCACCCCGCAGTTGCCGGGTTTGCCAGCGTTTTTTAATACTGGGAAACGTTAGGGCATCGTATTCGCAGGAAGAGGCAACATCCAGGTTATGCACCATTTGGTATTTAACCTGTGATGATGTTGGGGATGGGGAATTGGGCATGGGGGATGGGGCGTTAATTTGTTCTCCTTTTGCTGATGCGACGGCAGGTTTCGTGATAACAATACCTTGAGCATTCGGGAACGTCACAAGACGCTCAATTTCATCGCCTTCTAATCCGATAATGGCGGCTTGACGAACTCCCGGCAAGACGGCAACATCGTACAATTCGCACACTTCCCCATCAAGTTGCAGCCAGTGGACAATGCTGCCGGCATTTAAGTCAATCACCATTAAGCCGCAATAGGCAACGGTTCCTCTAGCAGCTAGGTTTTGTTCAAGTTGCAAGCCGGCTAAGCGTCCATCACGGGGTTTAGACATTCCCACAATGGCAAAGTTTCCGTGAAATGCTAATCCCCGCACAAAACCGGGACAAAAGGCGATGGGTTCAAATTTGCCGGTTTGCAGATCCGCAGATCCAAATTCGCCGGTGCCGGAGTTGAGCAACCACAGCTTACCGTTGTAAACTCTCGGTGAGTGGGGCATGGAAAGGCCGGCAATCAACACCTCATCTGTTTGCACATCCATGACGAGTCCGCCTTTATCCCGCTTTTGCCGCCAGTTTGACGCCACATCCGAATCACTGACAGCGGTAACATAGCGGGGTTGTCCCTCTACAACCGCCACTCCGTTGAGATGGCAGCGATCTTCGGGGACGAGTTTGGAGATAAATGGGGGTTTCCAGATTGGGTTGAAGTTGTGCTGCGGGTGAATAGTGGCGAGGCAGCTAAACAATGTATTAACAAAAACAATTTCTTCTGACGGCAGAACGATGACATCGTGGGTGTTTACATCGCCGGTGATGTTGCCGGTTCGCGGCAGATAAATTTTGTCATAGCCTTCGTAAGATTTGAAGCTTTCATGGCCGGCAGTATTAATACTTACTCCGTCAATTTGCCACAAATGCAAGCGTGTACTCATGTACAGGCTTGCATCTGTAGCAAACAGTCCCATTGGGCGATCAAAACTGCGATTAAAAGCCGAAAGTTGTCCGTCTGGTTTTAATCCAATTAAAAATAGCCGGTTGGATTGATAAGTCGTGAAGGCGAGGCTAACTTGCTGGGAGTGCAACCAGTCTTGAAAATGACGCGAGCAAGTAATTTTCAAGGCGGGAGAAGGTTCTGATGCTGAGTTCGGTAGCTCTACCACTGAAAACAATCTCCCTAAAGCGTTACAGCATTTTCGACAGCCAACAGTCTCTACGCTAACCGAAATAAATATTTCTGTGTAGAGTTGACTATTTTATTTAAATATGATTTAAAAATATTTTTTGCTTTGAGTTCTTGTTTAAGCCGGTGTTCATTACTGTAGGGTGCCTGAGTTACGCACCCTACTCGACTTAAAGCCGCAAAATTCTTGGAGAAAACTGTCCTATTCCCTCTGCCTTGTTTAGATATGAGGCAGAGGGTGTGTACGACTACACTGGGACAAAATCATTAACATCGATAAAGCCGGCAACCGCTCCATTTAAAGAGGCTAACAATTCATCACCGGCATGAATCAAAGTCGCATTATTACCGGCACTAATTGTGAGGTTCTCAAACTTTAAACCAGCAGTTAAGCCCAGAAAATCTTCCCCATCCGTGAAATCGGCAATCGTATCACTGCCGGCACCTCCTTTGAGGACAAAGCGATCACTGCCGGCACCGCCTGTCAGGATATCATTACCCAAATCTCCAATCAGTACATCATCCCCATTGCCGCCGGTAAGGAAATCATTTTCTTGACCGCCGTACAGGCTATCATTGCCATCGCCACCATCAAGGGTATCACTGCCAATATTACCGAATAATGAATCATCACCCAACTCACCATTGAGCAAATCATTGCCAACATTACCAATCAAGGTGTCACTATCCTTACCGCCGTAAAGACTATCATCGCCTTCACAACCATCCATAATGTCATCGCCGGCATTACCAAAGACACTATCATTCCCCTCACCACCGCAAAGAGTGTCATTGCCAATATCACCGAGGAGAATATCATCCCCTAAGCTTCCTTTCAGGATGTCATTATCCTTGCCGCCAAAAATCGTATCATTGCCGTCGCCGCCATCAATAAAATCAGCGCCAACATTTCCGAATAACAGATCATTGCCGGCACCGCCAAGAATAATATCGTTTCCGATATCACCTAAGACAACATCATCGCCGGCATTTCCCAACAAAGCATCCTGCTCTTTGCCACCAAAAATCGTATCATTCCCAGATTCCCCATCAATGAAATCATCGCCTTTGTTGCCAAACAATAAATCATTGCCGGCACCGCCAAGAATCGTATCGTTCCCGATATCGCCTAAAACAATATCATCACCATCGCCGCCTAATATGCCATCCGCATCTTGACCCCCAAAAACGAGATCATTGCCAACACCGGCATCAATGTAATCAGCACCAATATTGCCAAACAGTAAGTCATCGCCATCACCGCCATAAACATTATCATTGCTCTCCATTGCCATAATAATGTCATGACCGCCTTCACCATAAAATGCCTCACCGGCAGCACTTCCCAGAAAAGCATCTTCGCTATTGCCACCTGTAAAATTGCTTTCAACAATATTAGGAATAATGGTGCCAACAACTAAACTCGGCGTGGGGAAAATATCGCAGAGGCAACTGGTATCCGGTGGTGTAGGAGTTGGTGTGGATGCCGGGATTCGGATGGGGGTTGGTGCAGGAGTAGGTGCCGGTGTTGGGTTGGGTGTGGGTGCCGGTGTTGGGTTAGGTGCCGGCGTAGGTACACTCACCGCCAAATTAAAGCTATCACCGGCACTTGCACCGGCAATATCCTTCGCTGTCACCAAAACATCAAGCGTTGCCGCCGTCCCTTCTGGAGGTGTCCCTGAAATTGTGCGTGTTTGCGGATCGAAACTCAACCATGCCGGTAAGGGACTACCATCCGCCAGCGTCAACGTATAAGTCAGCGCATCCCCATCGGCATCAACAAACGTATTTTCTGCGAATGTATAACTAAAGACTGTTCCCGCCGTTGCTGTCCGATCTGAAATGGGTGTTGCTACGACCGGCGCAGTATTTGCGGTAGCATTAACCGTTAGAGTCAAGACATCACTGGTAGTTGCTACGCCATCTGATGCCGTCACTTTTACATTAACTGCACCTAAATCATCTGGGTTTGGTGTTCCTGAAAATGTGCGGGTTGTGGGGTTAAAGCTTAACCAACTTGGTAAAGCACCGCCATTTTCTAAACTGGCACTATAAGTTAGGGTATCGCCATCAACATCCGTGAACGTATTCTCTGCAACCGTGAAATTAAAGGCGGTATTTTGCACCGCAAGTTGATCACTAATGGCTGCGGATAACGTTGGCGGATCATTAACGGCATTAACCGTTAAACTTACCGTGCTACCTGTTGCCGCATAAGCCGTGCCATCTGAACCATTCCAGTTAAACGTAACCGCTCCATTGAAATTGGCATTCGGTGTAAAGCTGAGGTTATTGAGTTCAGCAACCGCAATTTCTTGATTAACGGTTACCGCAGCGCCGGCTAAACTTAGTGTGCCATTTTCAGGTAGTGAAGTTAGCTGAATCTTCGCTAAATTCTCACTATCTAAATCTCCAAAGGCGTTAGTAAAATCAGTGACAGCAAATACAATGTTCGTATCTTCATCGCCTTGTTTAACCACCGTACTGACAACCGGCAGGTTATTGACATTATTCACCGTGATGTTAACACTTGCCCCCGCTGTCGCATAGGCGATGCCATCAAAAGCCGTCCAACTAAAGCTGGTTGCCCCGTCAAAATTAGCATTCGGAGAAAAGACAAGATTTCCTAAAGCTGCCGCTTCAATTTCTTGATTCGCTGTGACAGAGATGCCGCTCAGTTTTAGCGTTCCATTACTAGGAAGCGAGGTAATTTTAACGAGCGCTAGCGGGTTGTTATCCGCATCGATAAACTGGCTGGTAAAGTCAGCAGTAGTAAAAGCAATGTCAGCATTTTCATTCCCGACTTTAGCAATATTCACTAAAGTTGGCGCAGTGTTAATGACATCAACTGCCAAACTAACGTTCGCGCCGGCAGTCGCATAAGCTGTGCCATCAAAGCCATTCCAACCAAAGGTGATAACCCCAGAGAAACCAGCATTCGGTGTAAAGGCAAGGCTTGCTAAAGCAGCCGTCTCAATTTCTTGATTGGCTGTGACAGCTACTCCGTTTAATGTCAAACTTCCATTACCGGGAAGTGAGGTGATTTGAATCTTACTAAGCGAATCATTATCTAAATCCCCAAAGGCAGTTTGGAAGTCAGCAGAAGCAAAAGCAATTGCAATGCCGGCACTTCCGATTTTGCTGACTGTACTGACAACCGGCAAGTCATTTATGGGATTGACAGTTAAGTTGATTTGTGCAGTGTTTGCCGAGTAACTTGTGCCATCAAAACCATTCCAACCCAAGCTAAGGGTGCCGTTAAAATTGGGATTGGGAGTGAAGGTTAAACTGCCTAAATCTGCAACAGCGATTTCTTGATTGGTTGCAACAGAAACTCCGTTTAAGGTGAGGTTTCCCTGTGCCGGCAACGCGGTAATTTTGATTTTCGTGAGGCTGTCGCCATCGGCATCTGTAAAGGCGTTGGTGAAATTAGCGGCTGTGAAGGAAATGGCGGTGTCTTCATCGCCTGAGAGGCTGAGATTACTGAGAACCGGCAGATCATTGATGGCATTGAGTGTCAGGTTAACAGTCGCGCCGGCAACTGCGTAAACTGTGCCATCAAAGCCATTCCAATTAAAGCTGGTGCTGCCGGTGAAATTCGCAGTTGGGGTAAAGGTAAGATTGCCTAAAGCCGCAAAATCAATTTCTTGATTCGCTGCAACAGCAACGCCATTTAAGCTGAGAGTGCCGTTAGCCGGCAAGGTGGTAATTTGGATTTTGGTGAGACTGTTGGCGTCAACATCACTAAATGTGCCGGTGAAGTCAGCCGAGGTGAAGGAAATGGTTGTGTCTTCTTCTGCGACTTTGGCAATATTGGTGACGATGGGTGCGTCATTAACGGGGGTGATATTGAGGTTGACGGTGGCGTTGGTAGTGGCATAAGCGATGCCGTCAAATCCATTCCAGTCAAAGCTGACATTGCCGTTAAAGTTGGCGTTGGGAGTGAAGGTGAGATTGCCGAGATTGGCGCTATCTATTTCTTGTGCGGCGGTGACAGCGACTCCATTTAATGTCAGGCTGCCGCTGCTGGGTAAGGAGGCAATTTGGATTCGGGTTAAGCTGTCAAGATTTACATCCGTAAATGCGCCGGTAAAATCAGCAGCCATGAAGGTAATGACACTGTCTTCAGTGCCGGGTTTGCTGATATCAATGAGGGTGGGAGGTTGGTTGGCGTCGGTGATATTAACGGTGACGGGATTAATGACGAGTGTGGTGAGATATTCACTAGCGGCACTGTTACTGATAGTGTGGGTGATGGTGCCGGCATGATTGTTTTCTACGACACTATCATTAATCGCTCGTACGGTGATTGTTTGAGCGGTTTTGTCAGTACGGGTGAAGGTAATACTGTTAGAAAATGTGGTGCCATCTAGGCTGATTTCGGTTTGGGTGTCGGCGGTGGCAGTAATTTGTACGCTGCCGGTGGGGATTGTATTTAAGGCAATCGTGTAGGTGTCTGTTGCGCCAGTTTCGGCAACTGAGGTGATGCCGGCAGATTGGGTAATTGTGACGCCGGCACTGTCGTTGTCGGTGTTGCTGGCATCAATAGCGGGAAAAGTTAATGCACTGTATTTGGTATCAGTGCTGGAAACGGTGCCATTAATTTGATAGGCAATTTCCCCATCGACAACATTATCATCAATGCCGGTGAGGGTAACGGTTTGGGCAGTGTTCCAGTTAGTAGAATTGAATGTGACGGATGGAGTGACTGTGCCTTCTGCTGTGTTGCTACTGGTGAAGGCAATGGAGACATCAGCAGTGGGTTGCGTATCCAGTTGAATGGTAAAAGTTGCCGTTCCTCCTGCTTCATTGGTATTGAGGGTGACATCGGCAGGAGAGATGGTAAAACCGGCTGTGTCATCATCTGTGATGGTAAGGGTGGCAGAAGTAAAGTTGGAATTGGTTGCTGCTTGAAAACCGACAGGGGTGGTGCTGGGGGTTAGAGAAATTTGGATCTCTTCGTCATCTTCATCCACAACATCACCGGCAACATTAAGGGTGATGGTTGCTTCTGTTGCGCCGGCAGCAAAATTAACGGTATTTCCGGTTAAGGTAATGCCGGTGCCGGTGGCTTGTATGTTGTAGTCGCTGCCGTTAGTAGCGGTTCCTCCAAAGCTCAGATCTACGCTGCTGGCGACATCGGTGCGTCCATCCCGAAAGATCTTATAGGGCACGTTGGTTGTGCCGGTATTACTTTCTGTAACGATAGGGGACACTTCACCGTCACTATTGACGATGGCATACTCGATATCGTTATCTGCAATGGTTAGTGTGGCAGTGTTATTAGGCGAAACCGCTAGGTTATAACTCGCGGTGTCGGTGAGGGTGACAGTAACGGTTTCGTCTGGATCGATAAATGCATCGTCGGTGGCAACAATATTAATCGTGGCAGTGGTTGCCCCAGGCGCAAAGGTGACGGTGCCGGTTAATGCTGTGTAGTCAGTGCCGGTGGTGGCGCTTCCCCCTACGATGTAAGCAACTGTAAAATTATCCGTTGCAGGTTCGCTGAGGGTGAGGGTAAAGCTGCCGGTTGCCCCACCTTCTGCTGGAGAGGTGCCGGCGGCGATACTCACTATCGGGGTACTGCCTTGGTAGTAGTGGATTGTGCCATCGTTAGCCCCAATAAAGGCGTCTAAATCGCCATCGCTGTCAATATCGGCAAAGGTGGGGGACGCAGAATTCCCCACATCCGTGAAGTTGAAGGGGTTGATTTGGGGGGCGGCAAAGGCTGGGGCGCTGGCGGTGCCCCCATCGTTGCGGTAGTAGGACGTGTTGCCGTCACGTGCCCCAACAAAGGCGTCTAAATCGCCATCGCTGTCAATATCGGCAAAGGTGGGGGACGCATAATCCCCCACATCCGTGAGGTTGAAGGGGTTGATTTGGGGGGCGGCAAAGGCTGGGTTGAGGGCAGTGCCTGTATTCTGGTAGTAGGACGTCCTGCCGTCTTTTGCCCCAACAAAGGCGTCTAAATCGCCGTCGCTGTCAATATCGGCTAAGGTGGGGAACGCATTATACCCTGCATTCGTGAGGTTGAAGGGGTTGATTTGGGGGGCGGCAAAGGCTGGGTTGAGGGCAGTGCCTGTATTCTGGTAGTAGGACGTGTTGCCGTCACGTGCCCCAACAAAGGCGTCTAAATCGCCGTCGCTGTCAATATCGGCAAAGGTGGGGGACGCATTAGACCACACCTTTGTAAGGTTGAAGGGGTTGATTTCGGGGGGGGCGGCAAAGGCTGGAGCGCTGGCGGTGCCGCTATTGTGGTAGTAGTATGTGTTGCCGTCTTTTGCCCCAACAAAGGCGTCTAAATCGCCGTCGCTGTCAATATCGGCAAAGGTGGGGGACGCCTGATACCCCACATCCGTGAGGTTGAAGGGGTTGGTTTGGGGGGCGTTGAAGGGTTTAAAGACGTTATCAGCGATTGTCAGGACGGCAGTTTTGGGACTTCCTACGTTGTAACCGGCAGTTGCAGTGGTAAGGGTGACTTGAACCGTTTCCTCCGGATCGACGACGCTATCGAGAATTGGGGTGACATCAATAGTTGCACTGGTTTGCCCCGCTGCAATCGTGACACTTTCTGTTAAGGGGGTGTAGTCACTGCCAACCGTGGCAGTGCCGGCAACCGTGTAAGAAATAATTACATCTGTTGCTGAAACTTCCGAGAGGGTGACAACAAAGTTGCCGGTAATCGGGGCTGCAGGTTCTGCTTCTGATGGAGGGGTGCCGGCGGTAATACTGGCAAACAGCCCTTTTTGGTAATAGCGGATTGTGCCGTACACTTCCCCAACAAAGGCGTCTAAATCACCGTCGCTGTCAATATCGGCAAAGGTGGGGGACGCACTATACCCCACATCCGTGAAGTTGAAGGCGTTGATTTGGGGGGCGGCAAAGGTTGGGGCGCTGGCGCTGCCTGTATTCTGGTAGTAGTATGTGTTGCCGCCACTTTCCCCAACAAAGGCGTCTAAATCCCCATCCAAGTCAATATCGGCAAAGGTGGGGGTCGCATTAAACCCCACATCCGTGAAGTTGAAGTTGATTTGGGGGGCGGCAAAGGTTGGGGCGCTGACGGTGCCTGTATTCTGGTAGTAGTACGTGTTGCCGTTATATTCCCCAACAAAGGCGTCTAAATCATCGTCGCCGTCAATATCGGCTAAGGTGGGGGACGTATTAGACCCCACAGTCGTGAGGTTGAAGGCGTTGATTTGGGGGGCGGCAAAGGTTGGGGCGCTGGCGTTGCCTGTATTCTGGTAGTAGTACGTGTTGCCATTGTTAGCCCCAACAAAGGCGTCTAAATCCCCATCCAAGTCAATATCGGCAAAGGTGGGGGACGCGAAATACCCCACATCCGTGAAGTTGAAGGGGTTGATTTGGGGGGCGGCAAAGGTTGGGGCGCTGGCGGTGCCTGTATTCTGGTAGTAGTACGTCCTGCCTAAACGTTCCCCAACAAAGGCGTCTAAATCGCCGTCGCTGTCAATATCGGCAAAGGTGGGGGACGTACGAGACCCCACATCTACACCGTTAAAGGGATTATTGCTGCCGGTTTGTTCTTGAAAAGTTGCCATTTTTAGTTTCTCCTAATTTGAGTACAAGATATGCTTTTCCGTAGAAATCAGTCGATTAGATGCTGATTAACTTAGTTGCCTGAAATTATTAATATCGATGCAGCCAAAAACTGCCCCATTTAAGGAGGTTAATGCTTCATAAATACTAATAATTTTGATAGCTACAATATTGCCGCTAGTAACGTAGAACCTGAACGAGGCAGTCCGAAAATAAAATGTATGTTGTCAAGGGATATATTTACCTTTTTTATTCAGTCCTCTCAAATCAATTCTTACCCCAATTTTTTCTGCAACGCGAAGGCTGAGGCGCGCGACAATAAAAACCCTACCAGAAGTTGATTGTTTCCTTCTGCATTGCGAGTAAACGTTGACCTGGAACGAAAAGCAATCTCAGTATAAAAGTCGTGTTCCTAAAGTGAAAATCAATGCAAGATAGTAGGTGTTCCCATAACCTGAGATACACTGACTCCCAAGACTCCTCGAAAATTTGATTTCCCGAACTGCCTCATCCAATCGGAAATATCTTTCTTCTTTTCCAGAGCCAGGGGAGATGCAACGGCTGAAGCTCACGAACTAAGAAGTCTTGGTAATGCTCTATTTTGCCTTTGTGTCTGTCTATCCGTTACAATCTCTAGACACTTAAGCTAAGTATTGCACAAAATTGCCGGCTTCAACAGTAATTTTCATTTATAGCAGTTCCAACACAGGTGCGGTACAAAGGAATTCATGATTATTAGGCTTTCCAGCCCTGAATGTATACCTGATAAGGCCGAAAGCTGCTATAATTTAATATAAAGATTTAGCTTTTTATCTAATTTTTTTGTGAAGTTTGCAAATAAACCGTCAAGATTTATCGCTCGTGCCGGTTAAGCTGCCTTTAAGTTAAATGTTCTCCTTCACTTCATCATTCTAATTTTAGACTCATTTTGCTCACTTACTGTTCTGATCTAAATCACTTTTACTTTGCGATCTTTATCACCCTTTTTTTAAAGTTAAAATAAAATAATTTTATTTTTAATATATAAGCTAATTCGGGACGAGATGAGAGACTATCTTCCCTTATTACCTGCCGATCATCTAGAAATTTTAATAAGTAGTGGTGCTTGTCCGTTGCCGATATTTTCTGCTATATAAACTTAATTTGTTAAAAAATGCCGGCATCACCCTAAAGCTAGTCAAAGCCCTAGGAATTTAAAATAGCAAGAAGCAGGAAATTGATATAAACAAAAAAAGTAATTTAGACAAACAAAAATTTAAATTTTCAATAAAAATGATTAATACTTTAATTAACTTTACTTAATTAAGCTAATTGATTTTAAAGATTATAGAATGTCAGGTTTTAGTAAATAACATACCTTTTAGTTGATTTTTTATAAAATAAATTTGTGTGTGCATCCAAGCTTTTACTGCCGAATAAATATTTATGCGATGTTTTCCTAAAACTCACTTAATACAGCCTGGAAGCAATAAAAACCTTCTGGAAAGAGATTTAGGTAAAAATCGGCATAATTTAGTCGTTGTAGAAAAAAATCAGTATTAATACTTATTGAATGAGTGAAAAGGTAGCTTGTATTCTGCAAATAGAGCTTTAAACTAAATAAAGTGGCTTGGTGCTAGTTTTGTTCAATCAACTATAAAAATAAAAACCGAGCCGGCGCGACACTAAACTTTCAGACTCTAATCCTGGATAGCCTGAGTGCCAGGGATCAATCAGGGAGGACATAAAAGGTTCTACAGTTTTTTAGCTGAAGTGATACAGAGAGCAGAAACTTGGGAAGGCTAAAGAATAAACTTCTGTAGAACCTATGCGCGGACATCAGCAGAGGCAGAACATTGAACTAACCCTTTCAGCCTAAGAGTGATTCAGTTTACTCACTTAGGGAGAACAACCCGCTGGGGGTAAACACGCCGGCATCTATAGACTCTTATATTCAGGTTATGGCCTTGGCCAAACTCGACTCAGTAGTTTGCATCTCAAAGCTTTATTCATCAATCAGAAGTAGTGCCCAATGACACAATCTAATCGTCCACCCGTTCCGCCCCCACCTGGTGTACCCCGCGTTCCTCCCATGCCACCCCCACCAGGCCGGCCCCCAGCACCTCCAGCTAGTATGACAGCGGGGACGGCAGCAGCCGGCACGACTCAGCGACAGTCTTCACAAACAATGACAATGCCGGCAGCACCTCCGCCGGCAGCGCCTCCAGCAGCCACGAACCAGGCTCAACAAACTCGCCCACCAGCGGCAGCAGCATCGGCAACTCCGAAAGCCTCAGCATCCACCGGCGCGCAGCCAACCTTAAGGGCAATGGTCGCGGTTGCTAACGAAAAAGGGTGTTCTGATATTCACTTAGGCGTCAATGAAGCCCCTCGTTTCCGCAGTCGGGGCGACATCGTACCCACCGAGTGGCCGGTAACCGATTTAGATACGTTTATGGGTTGGCTGCAGGAAGTGCTGACGGATGAAGAAATTCGGCAGTTTCAAGAACACCTAGACTTTGACGGTGCAGCAGATTTAGGCTTTGTCCGCATCCGGATTAATATTTTTGATAGTTTAGCCGGCCCAGCAATGGTGTTGCGCTTGATCGGATCACAGATCCTGACGATGGAACAGCTAAAACTGCCACCAGTATTCAAGGATCTGTGCCACTACCATAAAGGGTTACTTTTGGTGACAGGGCCAACGGGTTCCGGTAAGTCCACGACAATGGCAGCCATGATGGATTACATCAATAAAAACATGGCTAAACATATCATCACCATTGAAGACCCGGTTGAATTTGTCCATGTCAGCCAAAAATGCTTGATCAAGCACCGAGAAGTCGGTCGGCACACCCTAGAATTTAAAAACGCCCTGAAAGCCGCTTTGCGGGAAGACCCGGATATGATGCTGGTGGGGGAAATTCGAGATCAAGAAACGATTAATATTGCCCTGAAAGCTGCTTCAACGGGTCACTTAGTGGCAGGAACCCTGCACACAAACAGCGCCATTAAAACGATTGAGCGGATTATGGGGATGTTCCCCCCTGCTGAACAGCCGGCGATGCGAGTGTCTCTAGCAGAATCTCTCGTGGCAATTATCGCTCAAGGTTTGTGCAAAACTACAGACGGCAAGCGCGCTGCATATCACGACATTATGATCGCCACGGATGCGATTAGGGAATACATCATCAAAGGGGAAATGGAGGAAATTAACCAAGTGATGCTCAAGTCCGAGTTCGATGGCATGATCACCATGAACAAGGCACTATTTAACCTTTATCAAGAAGGTCGCATCACGGAGGAAATTGCATTAGAAATGTCGCCTACTCCTAATGAAATGGCACAGTTCTTGCGAGGACGTATCTAAAGAAGGATGAAAACTTTAGGTATTTGAGCAAAAATAAATTAGGGATCACGAAGAGAAGGATAAAACATAGAAGTATTTACACTTCCTGTTTGCTCCCTCACCCCAGATTCTCTAAAAAATTTATACGCTCACCAGTGTTCTGAGTTCTGTTGTTATGAATTATAGAGCGAAGTTTAAAGAGACTAAGAACTCAGCAGCTTCTCTCCCCCAAGTGTTTAAAGGCATTGCCTTGTTTACGCCTGGGGGAGATTTGATTTATTGCATTGATCCCAGTAAGCACAGCCGGTGGCACCTGAATTTGTGTGCAGCGCTTCAGGAAAGACTGGGTTTACCAGAACCCCCCCATTTTTTGGTGCCCGGATACACGGCAACAATTGACCGATGGATTGATCCTTACACTCAGCAGCTAAGGATTTCTGCGGAGGCTCATGCGCCGGTTTTACGGCATCAAGCACTTCTGAATGCAGTTTTTAATACAGGTGAATTGGTTTGGCAAGTTGCGCCGTGGCTAGAGCAATTGTGCAATCCAATGGTATTGGCAACCTATCGCTCGCAGTTTCCCCAGCTTTGGGAAGATCACGACCTTGTAATCCGTGTAGAACGCACCGGCATCGATGTTCCAGCCTCTGCAGAGCCGGTGATCTTCGCACCTGAGCGAGTAGAAACGAAAGGCTATATTTTGCGCCTATTTGTTGGTAAAAATAATGCCGCAACCGAACGCACTTTGGAGCGGTTGCACCAGCTTTTAGAACGGGCGATTAGCTGTCCTTACACGCTGAAAGTGATTGATATTTTTAAACATCCAGAGCAAGCAGAAGCCGATCAAGTTTCTGCAACGCCCACTCTGGTTAAAGTCTGGCCACGACCTGTCCGGCGGATTGTGGGCGAGTTAGAGAATGCCGGCGAAATTCTGCGAGTCTTAGGCACTTTGGATAGCTAGGCGATCACAAACAAAGCTTGGGGAAACAAGCCGGTAAAGTGGTTAATTTATAGGTTTCAAAAGATGGTAGTTCAGGAAGAAGATGACTCCTGTTTTATCAAATTTGCTTGCTTTGCTTCTACCATCATTCGCACCACATCCTGCATCTTGTATTTCGCCTGCCAACCGAGCTGTTCCCGCGCCTTAGCTGGATGACCTCTGCCGACTGCAATATCTGTGGGCCGGTAAAAAGTTTTATCAATAACAACGTGTTCCTGCCAGTCTAGTCCTAGACACGCAAAAGCTGTCGCCACAAAATCTTCTAACTTATTACTCTCGCCGGTTGCAATTACATAATCATCAGGCTTTTCCTGTTGCAACATTAAATACATTGCCTCAACATATTCTGGTGCCCAGCCCCAGTCCCGCCGAACTGAAATATCACCTAAACGCAACTTTTCTTGACTTCCCTGAGCAATTGCGCAAGCACCGGCAACAATCTTTTGCGTGACGAAGCGCCCAGGCCGCAGCGGAGACTCATGGTTAAATAGGATGCCAGAACAAGCAAATAGACCGTAAGCTTCCCGATAGTTCGCTACTTCCCAAAACGCTGCAGCTTTTGCCACAGCATAGGGGCTTCGGGGACGAAAGGGAGTGGTTTCATTGGCTGAGGCATCGCGAGTATCGCCAAAACACTCACTGGAGCCGGCATTATAAATTTTAATCGGTGCGCCGGTGAAGCGCAGCGCCTCTAGTAAATTTAGGGTGCCGGTGGTAATACTTTCCAAAGTCTCCACCGGCTGCTCAAAAGACAGCCCCACGGAACTTTGCCCTGCCAGATTGTAAACCTCATCCGGCTGCATTTTCATGAGTACCTGCAGCACGCTGCGAAAATCAGTCAGAGACATTGACTCTAATTTCACCTGTTCCCGAATACCCAAGCGGACTAAATTCCCAAAAGAAGACATTTGGGCATCCCGTGACGTGCCACAGACCACATAACCTTTTTCCAGAAGTAACTTGGCTAGATATGCCCCATCCTGACCCGATATCCCACAAATTAGAGCTGTTTTCATATTGCTGATCTCCTCTAAAGTCTTCGTTCAATTAATAGATATGGTGAAGGCAAAAGACAAGGGTTCTGCCTTTTGCCTTTTCACTTATACTCAACCGGCATCCTTTTAAGAGGCAGAGTTTCCTGTTTGCTGAGCTAGCCAGTTCAAAATGAACGAATTAACAATCTCTGGTCGTTCATCATGGGGACAATGGCCGGTGTTAGGAATGGAGACAAATTCTATCGGTTGAGTCTGACTCAATTCTTCATAAATGCGTCCACCGGCAATTGGTGTCCAAGGGTCATTAGCACCCCACAAAACGAGCAACGGATGCTTGACTTTTGGCAACAACTCTGAGGGTTCCGGGCCAGGAGGCGCTGCGAGAATTGAGGCAAAAACTCGCTGAGCACCCGGATCGCAAGAAGGTTCATAAATCAAATCGATCAGTTCGTCCGTAACCGCATCATGGTTGCAATAAACTTGTTGCAGTGTGCGACGCAGACGGTTTTTCTGGCGAATGCGGTTAAATAAAAACGGCCCTATAACCGGCGAAGTGACTAATTTTGTAAAGATGCCCATCACGGTTCGCAAGGGCAAATTCAGTTCATGAGGTCGATGATTTAGCCCACCGGCACAGTTGATTAAAATGCCGGCGGCAGCAATTTCTGGATGATTGGCAACCACCATCAAACTCAGCAATGCACCAATGGAATTGCCGACAAAGACTGCCGGTTCCTGAATTTGTGATTCCCAGAAATCCTTCAGCATTTCTTGCCAAAGTTCCAGCGAGTAATCGAGTGCCGGTTTATCTGAAGCACCAAATCCTAACAGATCCAAAGCAAAGACTCGGTAGCCGCCGGCAGCGAGTGCGGGAATGTTGTTCCGCCAGTGGCCAATTGAGGCTCCAAAGCCATGAATTAACACCAGGGGGCGACCCGCGCCCATCACGGTGTATTGGATTTTGTGGCCCTGCCAAGTCCAAGTGAGCCTTTCAAACGTTGATGCCGGTGTTAGCTGTTGTGTTGTCACAGTCGTTTTATGAAGTTTCTTAAACTTCTTAGATCATAGTATTGTTCTTTCAGCAGACTAGAGCCGCGAAAGCAATGAATTCGTCAAATTAAATACGCTCAATCATGTACCACATTGAAGCAAATTAATCAAGATAGTCCTGCTTGTAATCGGTTAATTTGCTGTAGTTGCCGGCCTAAATCGCTTTTAAAAGTTGAAAAATTCAGCGGATTCTCACAAATCCAGCCTTTTCAATCAGCTCTTGACCTTGAGGCGTTAGGAGTAAATTGGCGTAGGCTTCACCGGCTTGTTGATCAATTTGACCGTTCTGTTTAATCACCACCAACAAGCGACGGGTAATGGGATATTCACCAGTCTGAAATACAGCCGTATTCACTTGGTTGCGCTTAGCGGGGCACTGGTCAAGCGGAATCAAAGGTTCCTTATAAGGAGCAATGAGTTGATTGAGGTGACGTCCCACCGGCAGCGCCTTAACCTTACATTGCGAGACGACTAAAGGGGCTGAGGCTTGAAAAATCCCACCAGGATCGGCAGCAACCTTCCGTAAAGCATCCGTTGGAGTGGGTACTAATTCAAACCGGCCGGCGGCATCACCCTGTACCGCGTAGCGTGTGATTTTTAAGTCAGGGCCGCCCACTTGGTTCCAATTCGTAATCTTGCCGGCGTCTATATCATTGACTTGCTCTACTGTTAAACCTGGTATGTTCAAGCTGGGGTTTACGGCAACCGCCCTGCCATCAATCGCCACCGGCACCTCTTTGAGCGTAAAACCTCGCTGTTGCGCCTGCTGATATTCCTTATCTTGAACCGGGCGAGACGAGTGAGCGAAGGACAGTTGATTATCTAATAGCATCCGCAGCCCCGTACCCGAACTCGGAATCGTATTGTAAGGGTGGGTGTAACGCAAGCGAAACTGAGGCCAAACCGTTTGAATCGCGGAATCTAAATCTCGCCGAATGGGTGCCCAAGTTGTACTGCCACCATAGCTAAAGAGTCCACTCGGCACGTTCTGCACTTGGGCAAATGTTGCAGCATTTGTTTGCCGAATGGGATGAGATTGATTGTTAATCGCACGATTTTTAGTAACACCAAAGTGTTTGATAAACCACCAAAGCCCAGGCCCTAACAATCCAGTGGTGATCAGGAGGGACAAAACGAGAATGGTGGTTTCCTTATTTTGAGACATGGATAGATTGCCCTATTCCCCCACCGGCTTAAAAAATACTGGAAAGTAACTTGTAAATTAGGCGAAACAGGGCGGTGAGGGCGACTGCAGATAAGCCGGCTAAGGCAGCAATTGCCACGACGCCCTGAAGGCCAAATCCACCTTGTAACTGGGAAACGCCCAACACAATCGCCAGCGTCACAATCGCAATAATGGGTAAATCCTTGCCCTCAATCACACGGCGGGCTTGGGCGAAGATTAGACTCGCCAAGATTCCCAACCAAACCAGATAACTTACCCCAGAAATTCCGAGTGCACTACTAATTGCAATCGCTAGTAAAGCTCCCTGAAAGCCGGTAAATGCAGCTCCTCCTAACAGTTCAAAAGTTGAGAAGGAAGGCTTTGTTGCGCGTTGTAGGGGGGCAGGTGGGGGCTGCTGAGCCGGCGGCGCTGCTGGTCTTGAAGGGGCTGTGACCTGTGTTGGGAGAGAAGTTGGCGGCATCGGCGGTGCAGGGTTGACAGGCGGTGCCGGTTGGGGTTTTTGGGAAGAAAGGGCGGCAAGGACCTCATCGGCTGACTGGAAACGCCGGCTGGGAGCAGATAGCAGCATCCGATCTAAAATCGTTGCCAGATGATCACTCACCCGTGCATATCCTCTCCAGTTCAACTCATTACTGTAGGAATCAAATAACTCCGTCGCCGGCTTACCTGTGAGCAAGGTAATGCAAGTCACTGCCAAAGCGTAGAGATCGGTGGAAGGAAAAACCGTACTGCCGGCCATTTGTTCGGGTGGTGCGAAACCCATTGAATAAATGCCGGTGCTGCGCTGATGTCCTGGATCTCCCCCTGCTGCCTGCGTCACTTGCTTAACGGCACCGAAATCTAACAAATAAAGCCGGCCATTGCGATGGCGCATAATATTCGCCGGCTTGATATCTTGGTGGATGGAATGGTGATCGTGGACAAATTTCAGCACCTTGAGGAGTTCTCCTAGCACTTCCAAAATTTCCGTTTCAGAGAACTGCCCTTTCTGCGCCAGTTCCTCCTCTAAATTTTGGCCATCAATAAATTCTTGTACCAGATAAAAAAACTGGTCTGGTTTGCCCGGTTGCAAGCCGGGGACTTCCAGGGGGAAGAACGCAAACAGATCCGGAATTTGGGGGTGCCGGTTGCCTAGTTCCTCTAAAACCACTGCCTCGCGCTCAAATAAACCTTGGGCGATTTGCATTTGTTGGGGTGTCAGATCGCCTGCCGGTTGAAACTGTTTAACCACACACTGACGCATCGCCGGCGTATAGCGATCACGAGATAGAAACGCCGCCCCAAATCCTCCCTTACCCAGCAGTTTCACCGGCAGATACCGCCCAATTAAAATCAGCGGCATCCCGCAACTGGTGCAGAACTTCTGCTGCACAGTTTTGAGAATGTTGCTGTCATCGAGATCGGCAAAAGAGTTGACGGGACGGGGACAGCCGGTGCGGGTGCAGAGAATTTCCATAGCCGTCAGAAGTCAGAGTTCAGCGATCATCGGTTATCAATCAAAAGTCCAGGGCGAAAGGTTGGAAACCAGAGACAAATGACTGAGGATTTGGGACAGGAGAACTTGATCAAAAACCCGGATTAACTGCCACTAGAGTTAGGGGAAACTGTCTCTAAAGCATTTGATTCCACCGGCAGGGGCGGTATCAGATGCTTTTCCAGCCCTTGTGTGGCAAATTGGGGTAATATTTCGCGGCTAAATGCCTCTGCAGCTTTTGAGCGATAGCGGTTTGGATTATAAATAACTGACAACATCCGTTTCACCACCACTTCCTCAATGGGAGCACGGTGGATCACACCCATCTGCAACTCCTTCTCAATCGCAGAAATCGAAACAAAGGCAGCACCGAGGCCGGCTTGTACGGCATTTTTAATCGCTTCAATCGAGTTCAATTCCATCTCAATTTTGAGCCGGCGCGTATCAATCCCGCAGCGAGACAGAACCTGATCAATCACCTTGCGGATCGTTGATTGCGAGTCAAGGGTGATAAACTGCAATTTGTAAAGGTCTTCTTTTTGAATCGGATCAATTTTAGTGAGCGGGTGAAAAACCGGCAAAATCAGTGCCAGCTCATCATCGGCATAAGGCACAACTTCTAAAGATTCTTGCAATTCTGGAGGAATCTCACCGCCGACAATGGCCAAATCAATTTGACCATTGGCCACACTCCATGCAGTGCGCCGAGTTGAGTGAACGTGCAATTGTACCGCCACATCGGGATAACGTTGCCGGAACATCCCAATCATGCGAGGCAAAAGATAAGTCCCTGTTGTCTGAGAAGCGCCAACAATCAGGGTGCCGCCTTGAAGGTTTTGCAGATCCTCAATCGCTCGACAGGTTTCCTGGCACAGCGTCAAAATTTTTTCCCCGTAGCTGAGAAGTAGGTGCCCCGCTTCTGTCAGTTGGGCGCGCCGGCCCCCCCGATCAAACAATGGTACATCCAACTGCCGCTCTAAGTTTTGCACTTGTAGGCTGACAGCCGGCTGTGAGACATATAAGCTATCAGCGGCCCGTTTAAAACTGCCCTCAGCGGCGATTGCTTTGAGGATGCGTAACTGATCTAACGTGAAAGGAAGGTCGGACATATCGCTAAACCTGAAAGGGGAAAGGAGCCTTGAGGCAGCCAACCGATTCAACGGATGCGGACTGAGTGATTAAGTGGCCCAGTATGTTTTGGTGCTTCTAACACAACGACAGTAGCACAACAGGGGACACGTCCCTTTAAATCGTTTGTGACGATGGGGGGTCAAAGTCCAAGCACAAAGAAATTAGTGGCTCACAAGAAGATATCCGAAATGTTTCAACTTCAACCTTCATTATTGTCGTAGTGGGAAACCACGCAGCTATGGCTAGCGCCACGCTACGCTATTAGCTCGTGGAGGAACACAAGGGCGCGCTTTTAAGCGCAAACCCTCCAAGAATTAAAGGCAAGAAATTTAATGTCTTCGGCAACAGCGTTCTGAGTTAGGCGCTTGCCGGTTGAGAGACTGTGCAAGCTTACAGATTTGCGTGTTGGGTCTTTTTTAGTCGGTGATTCTTGCCAGCCACCAACATAACAGAACCCGTATTTAGGATGCTTGACGATTGAGCCACGCTTAAATCCAGCACTCAGGGTTCCCCCATATCGAGAACGTATGTGTCCAGGTGCGTGTTGCAAGCGATGAAGCTGCCGGCGGTGGAATTCCAATGGAATCACTTCAATCAACTGCGTATTATCTGGTTGCAAATGCCCTCCGACGTTCCAATTAGCCAGCACCCATGAATCAACGCAATGCGCTTCAAACTTGTTTGACAATTTTTGCTTAGACTTTTTCAGTCCTAAGCTTTGCCGCAGTTTGTAGGTGTCATGACCTGATTTAATTTCAAGGTGGGCAATTTTCTCCAGTTCACAGTAGAACCATTGTTTCCCCACCTCTAGGGGACTAAACGAAGCATTCCACTTGCGTCCGTTTTTCCAGGTACGGGCTTTGATGTCTTCCACAACAACAGTTGATAGGGGAAACATCTTTGTTAGCCAGTTGGCTATCCTCAACTTCCACTGCCAACGTGCCTTAGTGGAGGGAGGAAGGCGAGTTTTGTTTGCTAATCTGTTCGCTCGGTTTTGCCGGCAGGGCGTATTACGAAAGCGTCTTGCCCGTCGCATATTGCGTCTGACTTCAATGTGGTCTTTTACCCAGTCAACTGCATGGGTTTGCACGTTTAGGTAAGTGTGCGCTTGGGACTTGACTGTAAACGCCTCCCTTTTGGAACCTGGATCAATCCCGACTACTATGGGTTGGCCATTTGTGTTTGAGGGTTCTACGTTGAGTCGGACACAAAATACTCCTTTTTTCCAGAATCCGGTTGCTTTGCCTGACTTTATCCAACGCTTGGCACGGCTTGGAGTTGTCGGCATTAACGGTGTATTCTCGTTGTTGACAACTGGAACAAACATTTGCGGTAAGTCCTATTTCTAGGTATATACATCCCTTTGCCGCTGACTACCAGAGAGGTTAAAAACTAGGGAGGCATTCTTAACGTCTTGCGGGATACCACGCCCAGATAGTTCAGCAATTGGCTAGACACTGGTTTAGTCCTCAATTAAGAAGTTGGTGAGTCTTCCGCTTTCAAGCCCTGTCGCTTTAGCGCAGGGTCAGTGACCAGTTGTACTAAGATTTACCTGATTTGCAAAATATCTAGAAGTGGGTACAACTGGACTCTTCTGAATGTATCAGGAATTAACCAACTGACCCTAACCTGTGAGTCGTGCTAATTTTATTTTATTTTTTCGATTGAGTGAGTGCGATGTCTTTTAATGGGCTAACGACGAGCCATTTGATCATGCTGGGACTGCTGCTGGGTTTTGCGATCGCTCACAGCGGTTTAGCCGGCTTGCGTCCTTGGGGAGAAAAACGCCTAGGGGCAAGGCTTTACCGCATCTTGTTCGCCTTGGTGAGCTTGCCTTTAGCGGTTGTGCTAATTGTGTATTTCTTTAACCATCGATATGACGGATGGCAGTTGTGGCAGGTGCAGGGAGTCAGAGGCGTGCAACCGGCTGTCTGGATACTCTCGGCAATTTCTTTCTTTTTCCTCTACCCAGCAACCTTTAACCTTTTAGAAATTGCAGCGGTGAGTAAGCCCCAAGTGCACCTCTACGAAACCGGCATCATTCGCGTCACTAGGCATCCCCAGATGGTAGGACAGATCATTTGGTGTATTGCCCACACACTTTGGATCGGCACCTCTTTTACCTTAGTCACTTCCATCGGTTTGATCCTTCACCATATCTTTGGCGTGTGGCATGGGGATCGCCGGCTTGCCAGTCGTTACGGAGAAGCATTTGAAGCCGTCAAATCTCGCACTTCGATTACCCCCTTTTTAGCGATTCTCCAAGGCCGGCAAACCTTTGAGTGGCGGGAGTTTATCCGTCCCTCCTACCTGGGAGTCACCGGCTTCATCCTGCTGCTATGGTGGGCACACCCCTTGTTAATCCGAGTCACCGCCAGTGCCGGCTGGTAAACTTAGCTGTAGACGTTACTAATTCAGTTGTCCAGATGATCCCAATTAGCGGTAGCATGATCCCAAAGCCGATAGTAAACAGAAATAAATCTTGAGGAATCATGCTGCTGTCAACTATTAGTGAGCGCGCGTTTACACAAGAAGTTTTAGAATCTTCCACTCCTGTTTTAGTTCATTTTTGGGCACCCTGGTGCGGCCTGTGCCGAATGATTAACCCCATATTGATGCGTTATCAGGCCGAGTGGGGCGATCACCTCAAAATTGTTGGATTTAATGCTGACGAAAGTTTAAAAGTAGCCAATACTTACCGGCTCACGACTTTGCCGACGCTGATCCTGTTTGAAGAGGGCAAAGTACGGCATCGACTCGATGGTTTTAACGGACGAGACGATCTGCGGATGGCGCTAGAAGCGATCGCCCTCAACTACGCAAAACATTCTAAAACCCTGTGCCTACAGCAGGCACAGGAGCGCCATCCTTATTCAGCCTAGAAAAAGTGTCTGATCTCGTCGAGTTTCAATAACCCCACTCGGATGAAAGTCTTGGTGGGGTTTTTCTCTGTAGGGGCATGGGGCATGGGAAGAGAGGGAGAAAGGTGGTGAACAGCCTATCCAATGCAATCTTCTATTTCACTACTTCAGGTATAGGGCAAGCTATGCCGGTGGGTAGTAGCACCTCATCCCCTCGCTTATGGTAAGTCACTAAAAAATTGTCCTATGCCAATTTTTAAACGTGATCTTTTTACTTGCATCAGTCAAACAAAAATGTTAAGCGACTCTCTATATTGACTGAATTTTAAATCATTATAATACCCAGTCGTAGCCGCGCACCGTATGTCACAATGTAAACAATTCTGCCAAATGAGTAAAGAAACTTAAAGTAGGCGTTCAGTGATGGAACCGATCTATCAATATGCCTGGGTGATTCCAGTCCTGCCTCTATTAGGGGCAATGGTGGTTGGCCTGGGCTTAATTTCTTTTAATGGGTTAACCAACCGTCTGCGGCAGTTGAATGCTGTGTTTATAGTCTCCTTGCTAGGAGCAGCAATGGTTTTTTCCTTGGCGCTGCTCTGGAGTCAAATTCAAGGTCATGAACCCTATCTCTATACCTTGGAATGGGCGGCAGCGGGAGATTTCCACCTGCGGATGGGCTACACGATTGACCCCCTGACCTCTCTGATGCTGGTCATCGTGACAACCGTAGCCTTTTTGGTAATGGTTTATACAGATGGCTACATGGCCCACGATCCGGGGTATGTGCGCTTCTACGCATACCTGAGCTTGTTTAGCTCCTCGATGTTGGGTCTGGTGGTTAGCCCAAATCTTGTACAAGTTTATATTTTCTGGGAACTGGTCGGTATGTGTTCGTACCTGCTGATCGGGTTCTGGTATGACCGGAAAGCGGCGGCGGATGCTTGCCAAAAGGCGTTTGTCACGAACCGCGTGGGTGACTTTGGTTTATTGCTGGGAATTCTGGCGCTTTATTGGAGCACCGGCAGCTTTGAATTCAACGAGATCGGTGCACGATTGCAAGATTTGGTGCAATCCGGTGCCTTGAGTGGTG
This sequence comes from Microcoleus vaginatus WJT46-NPBG5, assembly GCA_019359355.1. GTDB lineage: Bacteria > Cyanobacteriota > Cyanobacteriia > Cyanobacteriales > Oscillatoriaceae > FACHB-68. The sequence continues at coordinate 258,261 of JAHHHM010000006.1, forward strand.
GCTTGGCTGCCTTGTTTGCAATTCTGGTATTTTTAGGGCCGGTGGCCAAATCCGCGCAATTTCCCCTGCAAGTCTGGTTGCCAGACGCAATGGAAGGCCCAACCCCAATTTCAGCTTTGATTCACGCCGCAACAATGGTGGCAGCCGGTGTCTTTTTGATCGCCCGGATGTACCCCGTGTTTGAAGGCGTGCCGGTGGCAATGGATGTGATCGCCTACACCGGCGCTTTCACTGCCTTTTTAGGGGCAACGATTGCGATTACTCAAAACGACATTAAAAAAGGCTTAGCTTACTCCACCATCTCCCAGCTCGGCTATATGGTGATGGCGATGGGAGTCGGGGCTTATGGAGCCGGCTTGTTTCACCTGATGACCCACGCTTACTTCAAAGCCATGCTGTTTCTATGCTCTGGATCAGTGATTCACGGCATGGAGGGCGTTGTGGGTCACGATGCCGTCTTGGCGCAGGATATGCGCCTGATGGGAGGTTTGCGGAAACATATGCCGGTGACAGCCACCACCTTTTTGATTGGAACTTTGGCGATCTGCGGGATTCCGCCGTTTGCTGGCTTTTGGTCAAAAGATGAAATCCTCGGTTCTACCTTTGCCGCAAATCCATTTCTGTGGGGCGTTGGCTGGGTAACTGCCGGCATCACTGCCTTCTATATGTTCCGGATGTATTTCTCGACCTTTGAAGGGAAATTCCGGGGCAATGATCAGCAGATTCGCAACCAATTGCTTGCAGAAAGCGGCAAAGAACTACAGCCGGCCTTTGGGCCAGGAGCGATGAACCCGAAGGAATTGGAACATGGCAGCGACCCTCACGCCCATCATGGTCATAGTGAATTTCCTCACGAGTCACCCTTGACAATGACGTTCCCCCTGATGGCGCTGGCAGTGCCTTCTGTCCTGATTGGTTTGCTGGGAACTCCCTTTGCCAATTACTTTGAGGAGTTTATCCATCCCCCAACTGTCATGGCGGCTGTGGAAGCGCTGCATGGAACATCGGCACTCGAACACGCAGAGGAATTCAATTTAAATGAATTCCTGATCATGGGTGGCAGTTCTGTCGGGATTGCTTTGATTGGCATCACCCTCGCGTCTCTGATGTATCTCAGTCGCAAGATTGATCCGGCAGCAATCGCCAAGACAATCCAACCACTCTATAAGCTGTCGCTTAATAAGTGGTATTTCGATAACATCTACGATTTCCTCTTCGTCAAAGGTAGCCGCCGGTTAGCGCGACAAGTGATGGAAGTGGACTATCGCGTTGTCGATGGTGCTGTGAACCTCACAGGTTTAATCACAGTATTAAGTGGCGAAGGGCTGAAATACTTTGAAACAGGCCGCGCCCAATTCTACGCCCTGATTGTATTTGGGGCTGTTTTAGGAATCGTGATTGTCTTTGGAGTAAGTTGATCGTCGGGCATGGGGGTTAGGGCATAGGGCATGGTAAACAATCCAACCAATGCCCGATTCCCAATCCCACTGCTTCGCACCAGGCAAGCTAGGAATGTGGATTTCGCCGCATTCTGGCTCATTGCTCAATTGCCAATTAACAATTTGCAATTATGAATTTAGCTGATTTTCCCTGGCTCACATTTATCATCTTGTTTCCGATCACGGCAGCACTGCTGATTCCCGTGATCCCGGACAAAAATGGTAAAACGGTGAGATGGTACGCCCTAATTGTAGGGCTGATTGATTTGGCCGTAACGGTTTACGCTTTCTACAGCCAGTACGATTTGAGCAATCCAGATTTGCAACTGGTGGAAAGCTATGCTTGGGTGCCGCAACTCGATTTAAATTGGTCGGTGGGTGCGGATGGGCTGTCAATGCCGCTGATTTTGTTGACCGCCTTTATTACAACCCTGGCAATTCTGGCAGCTTGGCCGGTGACGCTGAAGCCAAAGCTGTTTTATTTCCTGATGCTGGCCATGTATGGTGGCCAAATTGCGGTGTTTGCCGTTCAGGATATGCTGCTGTTTTTCCTAGTTTGGGAACTGGAGTTAGTGCCGGTTTACCTAATTCTGGCGATTTGGGGCGGCAAAAAACGCCAATATGCGGCGACGAAGTTTATTCTCTACACGGCGGGGGGTTCGCTGTTTATCCTGTTGGCAGCCTTAACGATGGCGTTCTACGGGGATACCGTAACGTTTGATATGCGGGCGATTGCTAACAAAGATTACGCGATGAACCTGCAGTTGTGGCTTTATGGGGGCTTCTTAATCGCCTACGGGGTAAAGCTGCCAATTTTTCCGCTGCACACTTGGCTGCCTGATGCCCACGGAGAGGCGACGGCACCGGCACATATGTTGCTGGCCGGCATTCTGTTGAAAATGGGCGGTTATGCGCTGTTTCGCATGAATGCCGGTATGCTTCCAGATGCTCATGCGGTGTTTGCGCCGATTTTGGTGGTTCTGGGGGTTGTCAATATTATCTATGCCGCCTTAACTTCCTTTGCCCAGCGAAACCTTAAACGCAAGATAGCTTACTCTTCAATTTCCCACATGGGATTTGTTCTGATTGGTCTAGGTTCTTTTACCGACCTGGGAACGAGTGGGGCGATGCTACAAATGGTTTCCCACGGGCTAATTGGGGCAAGTCTGTTCTTTATGGTGGGTGCCACCTATGACCGAACGCACACCCTGATGTTAGATGAAATGGGGGGCGTTGGGCAGAAGATGCGGAAGGCTTTCGCGATGTGGACGGCTTGTTCTCTGGCGTCTTTAGCGCTGCCAGGAATGAGCGGTTTTGTGGCGGAGTTGATGGTATTTGTAGGCTTTGCAACGAGTGATGCCTATAGCTCAACGTTTAAGGTGATCGTGGTGTTTTTGGCAGCGGTTGGGGTGATTTTGACTCCGATTTACTTGCTATCAATGCTGCGCGAGATTTTCTACGGCCCGGAAAATAAGGAACTTGTGAGTCACGAGGTTCTGGTGGATGTGGAACCGCGAGAGGTGTTTATCATTGCTTCTCTGTTGGTGCCGATTATTGGGATTGGTTTATATCCCAAGATTTTGACTCAGGTTTATGATGCGACGATGGTGCAGTTCACTGCGCGACTAAGAGATTCGGTGCCGACGCTGGCACAGAAGCCGCATTCTAAGCCGGTGGCCCTGCAACCGGCACCCTTAGCGGATCTGCCGATGCTTGTAGCGCCTGTGATTGGCGGAAGTTAGAATTTCGCCCACTATATTGTTTTTGTTTGCCGGCTTCTCAGTTATTCTGAGAAGCTTTTTTTTGTGAGTTGAGAAAGTGTTGATTAGGAAATGTCTTTTTTGGCAAAGGTTAAAGTTTGTTTGGGTTATTGAAGTAACTTTTGACGATGCCGGCTCAACACTCCGTCAATTTTTTGAATTAAGCGTAAAAGATCCTGCTGTTTTACCACCTCTTCTATTTCTGTTAAGGCTCCTTCAGCTTGTTCAATTTTTTGCATCAAAGACTGCGCTTCTGTTATTTCTTCAATGATGCCCTTTTCTTGAGTGGCTGAAGTGATGTAAGAATGGGGATGTTTAACCAGTTCTTCTAATTCTGAAAGTGCCCCTTCTGCGCGTTCAATTTTTTGAACTAAGGATTTCGCCACCGTCGCGCCTTGTCTCGCGGATTCGGTGAGTTCTTGAACCCGCCTCTTAAACCGATTCGCCAGTTGATCCATCTGACGCCCTGCATCAAATGTTTGAGTGACTAACTTACCAATTTCAGAAGTTACCTTGCTAAATTCATTAAATTGCCCACCAGAACGATTGGCGACAACTGCTGCCTGCACAGCCAAGTAGCGGACTTGCTGACTGACTTTAGAAATCTGTACAGAAGCCGTATTAACGGTTTCCAGTTCTTTTGCTAAAGCTCTGCCAATATCAACGATTTGATCGGTGTTACGGCAAATCGCATTCACTCCGGTAAAGGTGGCATGAAAGGCATTTCTCCCTTCTACAGAAAGCAGTTTGCCGATTTGAACAAACTGCTGATTCAGTTGGGCAATTTTTTTAGATTGTTTGATCAACTTGGATTGTTGTAAAGTTAACTTCTGATTTTGTTTTTGAATTTCCAACAAATTAAATTCTAATAATTGCGTATATCCTTTTCCTTTGTCTTGTTCTCGTTGGAGTCGGGAAAGATATTCTAATTTTTCAATTTTTTGCAATCGAATAATCTCATTTGAAAGCGTTAGCATTTGCGACAAGCCTAGCAGAAGCACCTGCATATCTAGCAAACGATAACTTTTGTCATCACACAGCACCACAATTGGTTCATAGACTAAATCTTCAGAGCGATTGAGCGCAATTCGAGCGGCCTCATCAATTCCGCAAGTGTCATTGAGCTGTAGAGGGGGAGTTTTGACAGAATCTAACAGCACTTGAATGGGGCGCTGCATATAAAGATCAACGTTATAGGGTTGACTCATCCATTCTTGAAACTTGCGCCGAGAAATCATCCCCACCACCCGCAGGTTACTGGTAATGATGACGCCGGGAATATCCGGTTGATAAGCAAATGTTTTTGCGACTAGCTTCCCTGGTGTCGAGAGACTCACTAAAAAGTGGTGGGTGGGAAGATGGCCGATGGTAGAATCGGGAGCGAGCTGACTTAGATCGATCATTCACCCTGATGCCCGTGATAATTGTTGATTGTAGATGATAAAAAGCTTAACCTAAATCATCATTTTCCAGTTTTGGTGTAATCATTGAAGTTTTCACCGGCATCCTGAGTTACAGTTACTTTCCTAGGTGTGATGCCGGCACCGGCAACCCAAACTCGCCACGAGCCACTATGATTGGCTAAATGTACTGGAATTAAAACTGCTGTGTTAGACGAATTAAGCCATCAGCCTTCTCGGAATAACCGGCTACCCAATCAGCGGTGGCAGATTTTCCCCCAAAAGCCAGAATTAGCGGCACAACTGGCAGCGGCAACCGGCTTATCCTCGGTACTGGCACAGGTGTTGATTGATCGTGGCATTGAGACGCCGGCGCAAGCACAAGCGTATTTAAACCCAGACTCCCTACTTTTACCCTCTCCAGTCGATGAATTTCCCGACTTAGCAATAAGTGTGGAGTTATTGCAAGAAGCGATCGCATCCCAACATAAAATTGCGATCTGCGGTGACTATGATGCCGATGGCATGACGAGTACCGCCTTATTAATTAGAGCACTGCGGTGGTTAGGCGCAAGCGTAGATTATGCCATTCCTAGCCGGATGCAAGAAGGTTACGGCATCAACCGGCGCATTGTCGAAGAATTTCACAGCGATGGCGTCCAGCTCATTTTAACCGTTGATAATGGCATTTCTGCTTACGATCCTGTAGACAGAGCGCGTCAGCTTGGCTTAAAAATTATTATCACCGATCACCACGATATCCCAGAAAAATTGCCGCCGGCAAATGCAATTTTAAATCCCAAACTGATTCGTGAAGATTCTCCCTATCGAGGCGTTGCCGGTGTTGGGGTTGCTTATATTCTGGCGATTACCCTTGCCCAAAAACTTGACAAAACTCACGGATTAATTCATCCCCTGCGAGAATTGATGACACTCGGCACAATTGCAGATTTAGCGCCTTTAACTGGCGTGAATCGGCGGTGGGTAAAACTGGGATTGCGACAATTACCCAACTCAAAATTAGCCGGGGTGCAGGCATTAATTCAAATTGCCGGTGTTTCTGCCAGGGGGAAGGGGAAAGAGGGAGAAAGTTCTCAAGCACCGATTAAAGATGCAAAAACTTTAAAACCTGAAGATATTGGGTTTCGTCTTGGCCCTAGAATTAATGCAGTGGGACGAATTGGCGATCCCCAAATTGTGATTGAATTGCTAACCACTGATGACATGGGGTTAGCCCTTGAAAGGGCAATGCAATGTGAGCAAATTAACGAGCGCCGGCAGCAACTTTGTGCCCAAATTGAACAAGAAGCCATTGCTTATGTTGAAAATAGCGATGTAGATTTACAGCAAGAGCGTGTTTTAGTTGTTGTGCAAGCAAACTGGCATCACGGCGTAATTGGAATTGTTGCCTCGCGGTTAGTGGAACGTTACGGTGTGCCGGTGTTTATCGGAACTTTTGGAAACGAAGAACACATCCGAGGTTCAGCACGAAGTATTCCAGAATTTAATATCTTTGAAGCGTTGCAATTTTGCGATGATTTATTAGGAAAATATGGCGGACATCGGGCTGCCGGCGGCTTTTCTATGGCAGCCGGCAATGTAGAACTTTTACGGGAACGCCTCAGTAAATTTGCTCACAAATGCCTAGATCCCGCGCAACTAAAACCGCTAGTGCAAATCGATACATTGGTTAATTTACATCAAATCGATTTAGATCTTTATCAGCAAATTGACGCCCTGCAACCCTGCGGTATTGACAACCGAGAACCTGTTTTTTGGACGCCAAATGTGCGCGTGGTTGAGCAAAAACCGATTGGGAAAGGGCATATTAAAGTTACCCTTGTGCAAGAAGCTGATGCGCTAAATTGCCAGCCGCCGGCACGAATTAAAGCAGTTGCATGGCGCTGGGGAGATTACTTTCCCCTGCCAACACGAGTAGATGTTGCTTTTCAGTTGAAAGAAAATAACTGGAATGGTAACACGACTGTTGAATTAGAATTAGCCGGTGTGCGGCTTCCGGAAACCAGTGGAGAAGAAAGTGAGAAAGTAAGAAAACTCCTTAAATCCCCTAATTCTAGCTATTCTAACAGCCCTACGCTTACCCTTCTTTACCCGAAAGCGCCGGCAATTCAAAGGGTGCCAGAATGGGTAAAAGCCGGCAATTTTAATCAATTATTGTCACAATTGCAGGGGAGAGTTTTGGTTTATGGTGCCGATAAGCCGGATGTGCCGGCAGATTTAACCAATTGTGAAATAGAGTATGATCGTCCCCGGCATATTTGTGATGCTTTTATATTATGGACGCTGCCACCTTCTGGGAGTCATTTACAATGGTTGCTTGCAATCGGGAAACCGCGTCAGGTTTATGTGTGTGATCAAGTGCCGCAAATGCCATCTGCAACAGAGTTAAAAGCGCATTTACAAAATTACTTGAAAAACTCCCCCGACAAGCCGATAAACTTGCTACAACTAAGCCAGCAATGGTGGGTTGCGCCTTGCACAGTGGTTGCCGGCTTGCGAGAATTAGGCTATCCCTGTCTGGAATTTCCTCAGACTTTTTCCCTGGATATGGAATTAGAACGGTTGCATCGCTGGTATGTTTATCCCGCCCATAAATTAGCCCAGTTAAAATGGGCGTAGAGTCCTTGAACCTTATCTGCGTTTATCTGCGGTTCAAAAATTTAATATTTGCAGGAAGTCTTTGAAAACTGGCAACCTACAAATTTGAATTTTTCACTGTCAACTTCTAAAGGCTAGGCTTAAGCCATTTCATCATTAACGTATTAAATGACTGCCCTAACTGTTTCTTGACGCGCCACCGCTGGAAGGCTTGCTCATACTCTTCGCCTTCAGTTTGATAAGTTCTCCACCCTTGCAACGCCAATCCCAATCCCCAAGCCAGTGCAATGTAGAGTGACCAAGAAAGTTCGTGACTTGAGACTAAATTCAACAGCACGAAAAAAGAGTTGACGATTGAAAATTTGACAAAATTCTGTTGCAATTTACTGTGCCGGTAGGCATCAAACACCTGCCGGCTTTGCAATTCTCCCTGCCGGTTATTCCACTCAATTTCTGCCGCTTGGAGATTTTCTGGGGAAATATTTAAATCATGGGCAATTTCCAATAACTGTGCGCGAGACATTTCCCCGCCTTGTTCTTGGCGTGTCAATGCTAAATGGAGAATTTGCTGAACATCATCTTGACTATAAGCGCGGGTCATTGGGGCAGTAGAAGCCGGCTTATCGGGTTGTTTAAGATTTTCAGAATAAATCATGAGCTTTGCCTGGGTGAGAGTATACAGATGAGTCTGAGGGGAAGGATACTATTTATATTTTGCCAAAGCTCTTTTTCTGCCGGCAGTGAGGATATCCGATCCGGTTCTTACGAGTTGAGATTAATGTCAGGAAACCTTAGCACTTCTGCTGTTTTCAGGAAAATGCAACAATCCAACTATTTTGCAAGTGGATAACATTTTTGTACTTTGCCTGTTGAGTTAGCCGGCAAACGTTGAGGCCGGTTGTGCTACCCTACAAGCAGGGGGCGCTTAAGCCGGCGAAGATTTCCCTCTTTGGAATGAGGAAACAGGCAATGAATTTGAATATTATTGACAACCAACTATACATCGAACTGGAGTGGTATGAGCAGCTATGGGCGTTTACAATCAATAAAACCTTTGAAATCCCGCTTGCTCATATTGAACGAGTAACCGATGAAGAACCTCTCAGTAATTGGGCAGAACTCCGCGCCCCCGGTACGTTTCTCCCAGGCGTGATTAAAGCCGGCACCTATTACACCAAACAGGGTAAAGAATTTTGGTATGTTACAAACGATAAAAATTATCTAACTTTAGAATTAAAGGATGAACCTTACAAGCGCATAATTTTTACATTAGATAATCATGAAGTTTGGATAGAAAGAATTAATCAGATAAAATTGGAGAGGGAGTTGTGATAAAATAATAAATTAACCGATGAATAAAAATTTTAATAAAAAAATCATTCTTTTTGGGATGATCCTCTCTAGCTTGTTGTTCACTGTGTTTACAACAGCGTCTAGCAAGCCAAAATATTTAGAACCCTTGTCAAAGAATATTGAGAACCTTGATAATTTTGAAAATCCAGCAAAAAATTTTGTAATAAAAATTGCACAATCGCAAAAGATTCAGGATAAAAACAGTATGGAAGCGATTAAAGATAAAAGCTCTGAAGTAGAAAAACTTGCTGAAGGATTTGAATTTACCGAAGGGCCGGTTTGGCATCCGGGAGGCTTTTTACTCTTTAGTGATATAGACGGCGATACTATCTATCAATGGCAAGAAAATCAAAAAGCAGAAATCTTTCGTCGGCCCTCAGGAAAAGCCAATGGCAACACACTAGATCGGGAAGGACGTTTAATTACGGCTGAACACACAAACCGTCGCGTCTCCCGCACTGAAATAGACGGAAAAATTGTAACCTTAGCTGATAAATACGAAGGCAAATCATTAAACAGCCCGAATGATCTTGTTGTCAAATCAGATGGCAGTATTTACTTTACAGATCCCCCTTATGGCATCAAAAAAGAGCAAGAACAATTGGGGTTTTATGGCGTATACCGGCTTGCCCCAGATGGTAAATTAACCTTGCTCGTTAAAGACTTTGTGCGTCCCAACGGAATCACTTTTTCGCCAGACGAGAAAAAACTTTATATCGACGATTCCCAAGAAAGTCACATTCGAGTTTTTGATGTAAATCCCGATGGAACCTTAACAAATGGACGCATCTTTGCAGAACTGAAAGATCCTAATAAAAAAGGCGTTCCAGATGGAATGAAAACAGACATTCAGGGTAATATTTATAGCACCGGCCCTGGAGGCGTCTGGGTATTCTCGCCGGCAGGCAATCTCCTAGGAACAATAGAAGTCCCTGAAGCTGCGACAAACCTAGCCTGGGGAGACAGCGACAGCAAAACACTTTATATCACAGCCGGTAAAAGCCTTTACCGCATCCGCCTGAAAATTGCCGGGGTGCGCCCTAATTCTATAGGAAATAACTAAAATCTAAAACCGATATAACTTAAGACTGATACCCGGATAAAGCGTATCGTGATAACCTGCAAACTAAAGCATTTTTTTGCTGAGCAAGTGAGCATGAAACGCAAAACAACGCGACGCAAATTCTTAGTAACAAGCGTTGCAGCAGCCGGCACAGTTGTAGGATGCAGTGCATTAGCGCGGAACCAAACCAACACATCTGCGCTTTCAAACACTGCTATGACAACCGCAGCGATGCCAGAAAGAGTGTTAGGCAGAACCGGCATCAGCCTCCCCATTTTTGGTTTGGGAGGTGCCGGCCAAACACCGCTTTCTAAAGAGGGACAAGAGGCAGCAGCCGTGGCAATTATCGAACGCGCACTTGAACTCGGCATCCGTTATTTTGACACAGCAGCAGAGTACGGGCCAAGCGAAGATTATTTAGGAAAAGTGCTGCCGGCACATCGAGATAAAATCTATCTGGCAAGCAAAACTCATGCACGAGATAGGGATGGCGCGTGGCGACATTTAGAGCGATCGCTGAAGCGTTTAAAAACCGATTATTTAGACGCTTGGCAATTGCATCACGTCTCCTTACCGGAAGAAATTGAGCAAATTTTCAGCAAAACCGGCGCAATTCAAGCCGTAGAAGAAGCAAAAGCACAAAAATTAATTCGCTTTGCCGGCATCACCGGCCACCACGAACCCGATATCATTGCCGAAGGGTTGCGCCGGTATCCCTTTGACACCACCCTGATTTGCGTTAATGCAGCCGATAAACACCACCCGCGTCCGTTTATCCCCACAGTGATGCCGGTGGCGCGTGAGAAAAATGTTGGCGTCATTGCCATGAAAGTGCCCGCTTACGGACGGTTATTTAAAAATAATGTCTTAGATGGGATGCAGCAAGCGATGGGGTATAGCCTCACGGTTGCCGGCGTACATTGTTGCGTCATAGCCGCTGAGACAGTCGAACAGTTGGAATCTAATGTGAAAGTAGCGCAAGCGTTTAAGCCATTAAGTGAGGCAGAAATGACAGCCATTGAACAACGTACTGCAATTGCATGGCAAGAGAATACTTTTTTTAGAGCTTGGACTTAATTAAAACTGCCATTTCTAACCCGATGAAATTACACTTTTCCGAAATAAATCTGAAAGTTTGCCTCAGGAAATGAGCATTTAATTTGCCATTTATGTGATTTACAAAAGTTTTTTATTCTTCTCTCTATCTCCCTTGCTGCGGGCATCCCCGCTCTTTTGCCCCTACGGTTCCCTCATTACAAGGGGGCAAATTTAATGGTTATCAGCTTACTTTGAGGCGACCGATGTCTGAGAGAGTTGCTCAATCCAATGTTTAGCCTTCGCTTTTGAAAGTGAGTTCGTTAACTCCGGGTTAGCCAGCTCATAAATAATTTCGCCTAGTACATCCTCACAGCTTGGATCGTAACCGATATCCTCACGGCTTTCTATCGCATTTGCCCAATCTTCCACTTCTGTCGCTGAAAGTTTATCGGATACATATCGCTTTAAAACTCCAGCAATATGTTGACGCTTCAGGATGAGTAATTCGCTTTTGCTCACCCGGCCAAAGGCGCTTAAAAGCGACAAAATTTGGCTTAAGGGTTGGTTAAATTGAAACAGTGAATCTAACAGTTCTATTCTTTTCATGCAAACTTCTGCTTAATGCCTACAATATTACCATTTAAATACAAGCATAAGTGATTTTCGTGCCTTTAAGCGTTGTGCCGGCTACATTGGCTTGTGCTTTAAGCGGGGGCAAGGCTGCGCCAACCTTGAGGTAGAGGCAAGGCTACGCCAACCTTTAGGTAGGGGCAAGGGGGAAAACAATATTGGATTTAATTCCGCAAACGTACTGATGAGTCCCTTTTTAGTTGACAGCCCAAAATTATCAGGTAGCTCAAAATGAAGTGAATTTAGGGGAAAACTCCTCCAAACACCCTGATCAGGAAGGCTAGAAGATATACGGGAACAGGATTGTAGAAAATATGGGAAATATATCGCCCCAGCAAGTAGCCGGTGAAAATCAGATACCGATAATTTTGATCTGAGTTCAATCGAGAAATCTCGGCAGTTTCCGCCACCGGCTTGCTTGTGTCAAGTGCCGGTTAAGCCAGATTACCCAAAATTTTGGTAAACCTGGACACGTACATTTGTTGAAATTTAAAAGGAGTGAAACAAAAGCCGGTCTATTCTCTTGTTTTCTATGAGTTTATTTAGTCTATTTCCTTTAAGTGTCAGCCGGCACAATTACTTTTTGGCTCTTGAAAGGCTGTGTTAGGCAATGGGAATCCTTATAATAAACTCCGTACCTTTTCCAAGCTCAGAGTTGACGTCAATGTTTCCTCTGTGTTTGTCAACAATAATTTGATGAACGATTGCCAGCCCCAAACCCGTTCCTTTTCCCACGGGTTTAGTCGTGAATAGTGGGTCAAAAATGCGTTGCTTGACCTCTTCCGTCATCCCCATTCCGTTATCTGCAATCCGGATCACAAGCTGCTCTTCATCATTCATTTCAGTGGTAACAGAAATCACATTAGGAGTCGCTTTTAGCGTTTCATAGCCATGTCCCTGACTTGCTTCTTCCAATGCGTCAATCGCATTTGCTAATATGTTCATAAATACCTGATTGAGTTGACCTAAATAACAGTTAATTTTAGAAATTTTTCCATAATTTTTGATAACCTGAATTGCCGGATGCTGCGCTTGAGCCTTCAAGCGATGCTGTAAAATCATGAGGGTACTGTCAATTCCCTCATGGATATTCACTGATACTTTAAAATCTACATCAGCCCGCGAGAAGGTTCTTAATGAGGTGCTGATATCGCAAATACGTTCTATCCCCGCCTGCATGGAGAAAAACATTTTAGGCAAGTCTTCTAAAACATATTCTATATCAATTTCTTCAGCTTTTTGTTCAATTTCTGCACCTGGGTTAGGGAACTTAGCTTGGTAAAGACGGATATAATCAATTGCATCTTTAACAGCAAGCTTAGCTTGGTCTAGATTGCCGGTGATACAGCCAACGGGATTATTAATTTCATGAGCAATGCCGGCAACCAACTGACCGATTGTAGAAAGTTTTTCATTTTGAATTAACTGCAACTGTGTTCTTTTTAATTCGTTTAGCGTCTGGGTTAATTCAGCCGTGCGTTTTTGAACTAACTGCTCCAGTTGTTGTTTTTGATCTTCAAGTTCTAAACTTAAACGTCGAATTTTTAGATGGGTTTTAATTCGTGCTATTGCTTCTTCTTTCCGAAACGGTTTTGTAATATAATCCACCGCACCTAGCTCCAAACCCTTTACCTTATCAGCCGGATCGGCTAACGCAGTCATGAAAATCACCGGAATATTTTTTGTAGACAAGTCAGCTTGCAATTGCCGACAGGTTTCAAAACCATCAATTCCCGGCATCATGACATCCAGCAAAATTAAGTCAGGCTGATAACTCTTGGCTTGATAGATTCCGCTTAAACCATCCATTTCCACCAGAACTTCATAGCCCAAAGAACTTAAAGTATTATGCAATATTTCTAGATTAGTCGGACTATCATCAATAACTAAAATAATTTCATGTTCAGAATTAGTTAACATGGGATAATGGCTCCTGCTATCAAATTATAGTGCGTTTATTGATGTGAACTTACCCCACCGTTTCTTTAAGAAATTGGCGAATTTTTTGAATGTTAAATTCCTTGACTAATAAACTCAATTTGTTGATAAACGGCTGATAGTTATTATCAAGTTTAGCAAGACGTTCGAGTTCCTTTTGGATGCCTTGGATTTGTCCTCGCTTTGCACATTCCATTAAGGCAGACAGTTCAGATATAGGGGGCAACGCTAGTTCTACCGGCATCGCTACTTTTGGTTTAGCAGATTTTGCCTCTCCATAGATCCAGTTTAATTGCAAATGCTTTGCCAAAAGGAAATATAACTCCTCAATTCGCACAGGCTTAGCCAAAAAATCGTTGCCGCCGGCTGCAAGGCTTCTCTGACGATCACTATCAAACACACTTGCGGATGAGACAAGCACCGGCACCTCCTTCAACTTCTCTGATTGGCGTAACAATGCCAGAAAATCCCAGCCGTTCATGATGGGCATGAGCAAATCGGTGATAATCAAATCAGGTTCAACCTGATGCGCCTTGTCCAAAGCTTCCTGCCCATTGCCGGCTTCTATCACCGTGAATTCCAACGGTTGTAGCAAGCTGACGATGATTGATCGATTTTCCCACCGATCATCTACAATCAAAATTGTTTTGCGATCGCCGGTATAGCCAACAATCCGTTCATTTTTGGTAAGTGTATTTGTTTCTAGCCAGTTTGTTGATAAGGGACACTGAATCTCAAATTCAAACGTGCTGCCGACATTCATTAAACTTTTAACTTGAATATGTCCTCCCATCATCTCAACAATTTTTTCAGTAATTGCAAGTCCCAAGCCGGTGCCCTCCATTCGTCGTTGAATATCACTCACTTGTTCAAAAGGTAAGAAAATTCGCTTAAGTTGTTCGGGCGACATCCCGATGCCGGTGTCTTCCACAACGAAACGAATTTGAATGAATGAAGGTTCCGGAAAATTTTCACTCACTTCTACTCGAAATGTAACATGACCAGAGTCGGTGAATTTAATCGCATTTCCCAATAAATTTAATAACACTTGTCGCAACCGTTTCTCATCAGTTGTGATGGCAAGTGGTAAATTGTTAGGCGGTTGATAAATGAACTGAATGCGTTTTTGTTCGGCCCGAATGTAGCAAATTTCTGCAACTCCTTGCAAGAAGGAAGGTAAATGCAAATTGCTCAAATGTAATTCCATCTTGCCGGCTTCGATTTTTGAAAGATCGAGTACATCTTCGATGAGTGTTAGCAAATGAGATCCGCAGTTATAGATAATATCGATGCCATGTTGTTGCTGTTCAGTAAAGTTGTCGGCAGTATAAAGAACTTGAGCATATCCCAGGATACCGTTAAGAGGAGTGCGTAGCTCGTGGCTCATATTAGCGAGAAATTCACTCTTCGCTTGGTTGGCAACTTCGGCAGCATTTTTTGCCTCCTTTAATTCAGTCGTTCGAGCTTCAACTCGTTGCTCTAATTCATCATTAGCTTGCCGAAGTTTCCTTTCTGCCCTGCGGTTTTCAGAAATCACTGTAGAGATAATAAAGGTAGTGATTGCAATGACACAAATAAACGATTGCAGCAGAATTAGAGACTCATTAGGCGTGGTTTGTTTAGCAAATGATCCGAAGCCCCTAACAGTGCCAAAAATGGCAATTGCTGATACAGTGAAGACGAGAAGCGTTGAGATTCGTGCTTCAAATCGAAAAGCAGACCAAATCAGCGGTGGAATAATCATGTATTCAATAGGATACCCACCCGAAAAGGCGACATGAACAATCGCTATCAGGCAAAGTAATACAAATACAAGCTCTATGAGTTGTTGTCGATCAAATTTTTTATAACGTTCAGATGTTCGCAACCAAGCGAGTAAGAGGGGAGTAACGACCAAGATGCCGGTGCTGTCTGATGCTAGCCAAGTTCGGCATACCTCTGCAAATGCTGTCCAAGGGGCAATCCCGCTTGAGCAAAGGATGCCGGCAGCCAAAATCGAACTGATTAGGGGGCTGGGTATGGTCAGGATGATAAATTTTAAGACATCTTCTGATCGGTCTAAAAAATTGTGGCGTTTGATGTAGCGATTAATTAGAAAAGTCGCGACGAACGGCGTGATCAGGTTGACAGCAGGAATTAGGGTACTAATTAAGAGATTATTAGGGAAAAAAAGACTATAGCTAACAATAAAATCACTCACAAATAAGATCGGCCAGACGCGATAGCCTAGGAGCAGCATTGCCGCCACAAAGACCCCAAATGAA
This sequence comes from Microcoleus vaginatus WJT46-NPBG5, assembly GCA_019359355.1. Taxonomy (GTDB): domain Bacteria; phylum Cyanobacteriota; class Cyanobacteriia; order Cyanobacteriales; family Oscillatoriaceae; genus FACHB-68. The sequence goes on from JAHHHM010000006.1 coordinate 273,765, forward strand.
GGCCATAATGCTGATGCCCCATTAATGAACGTCGTGGATAATCCGATGTATCCCAGACAAAAGTGAACAGCCGGTATAACTAGCGCTGCTATGATCAAGGTGCGATCAAGCTTGACTGGGAATTTATGCTTTATTGCTATCTGCTGCATTTCTTGTCTCCCCGCATATATTCTGAAGGCCGGCCTACCAGAAAAAAGATTTATACCCTTATAATTCCCCAATTAAATTTGAAGCTAACAGATGGTGAGCGTGAGTTGGGCTGAATCACAGAAATCTTTATAGAAAACCGGCTTTTTCATGGGGGAACTGCCGGCGTAGATGATAGCGTGATGGAAAAGCCTGATTCTCAGGCTAGAAAAACTGTCTTAACCGGCTTTTTTTGCTGAAGTAAAGCTCAGATGCTGGTTAAGGGCATCTAAGCTTTACCTTGTATGGCACGGATAGAGAAAATAACTCTTATTCAGTTAATTTTCGGATTTATGGCAAGCGGGTTGGTTTTCTAAGTTTTAGAAACTGCGTTTGGCCGGCATTTCTATTGACACTATTGCTTATTTGTCCCAAAATTTGTTTCCTAGTAAAATGTAGGGTACGAAATCTAAAAATTTGAGTAATCTTCAAGCTCAAGCAATTCATGCATCCGACAGTAAGCCCTATTAATACATTTTAATACATTGTCAAAACGCAAAATTTCACTTGTTTATTGGGAACCGGCAGCCCGCGGACTTGCCAAGCTTTCTGTACTTTCTAATAAGGCAGTTGTTGCATTCATCACTAGCTGAGCACTGCCGGCGAAGAAATCCCGATCCAACGTTGCCAGTCGATCGCTGGCTTGATGATAGTGAGGGGTTCGCAAATTCGCCGTATCCGTCACCAACACTGCACCAATGCCGCTATACCAAAAAGGCGCATGATCGCTACGCAGCACATCCGGCATCATCATCCCTTTGAGCGGCACCGGCAGCGTTACAATCGGTGGCACACTGGGAGTTGCATTTCTCTCAAAGGTTTTGAGTAGGGGCAAATGTTCCATATCGCCCACCACCGCCAGAAAATCTCCCTTATCGCCCGGTGGTGTGATCGGCAGTCCCTTGGGGTACTGTTGGCATCCAGAGGTATGACAGGCAAACCCAATCATATCCATCACTATCACACCGCGTAACTCTTTTAAGGGCAAGTTACCGCTATTGAAAGCAAGACTTCCCCGCAACCCCAACTCTTCCTCATCAAAAAACGCCACCCACAACGCCCGTGGAGTTTTACGATTACCTAATAAACGGGCAACTTCTAACACTGTCGCCACACCTGTTGCATTATCATCCGCGCCGGGAGAACCGGCAACCGAGTCATAATGTGCCGCCACCAAAATTGCACCGGCATCCTTATCCGTTCCCTCACGTTGCGCCCACAAATTTATCCCTGTGTCAAATTCTTGTAACTGTGGCGTCCATCCCCAACCTGTGAGAGATTGGGAAATATATTCTCTGACGCGCTGCCGGTCATACTGTGTATAACGCTCAAAATCTAACGCTTTAATATGTGAGAGCAACTGTTCTCGCGGGATAGCCGGCGCGTTAATAGGTGGCTGGGCGGCAGTTTTGCTAGTAATGTTTGCCATTGTGTCGTTCCCATTCTGCCCCCAAGCTTGGCTTTCCCCGGCTGCTGTCACCTCCGCCGGCGGCGCGGTTGATTGCATTTGCTGAGAATACCAATTCCAGCCGGTGACGGTTGCAACGGCCAAAATCATCAATAGTCCTAACCAAATTCGTTTTCTCATCCTGCAACACCTCCTGCCATTTTATATTTTAGGTTTTATCAGGGGTTTTAACTGGGTGATATCTCAGTCAAGTTCAATCTGCCGGAGAATTTACACGTTTTTATTGAAAAAAATGATGACTCAAACGAATGATTGGTTTTTCTAACTTTTCAAGCTCAAAGTCAAGACAAGAAGATCAATTATCTTGTCTCCCCTAATCATCTTTAAATCCATTCGGTTTGATCTCCACAGAAAATTCGCCGGTTTTAGCGGCAAATTCCTAAACCAAATTCCCCCACCTCACCCTCAAATAACACCGGCGACATACTCGCCAAAGCTGGAATGATAAAGCCGGCAATATATTTTGCCCTCGATTTCGTCGCAGTGTAAAAACTCTCGCCACTTCTCTAAAATTTTCTCGACATCATACTCATCTTCATTGAGACTTTCTGCTATAGATTCTGCGGTTATACCTTGATTGTTTTGCGATAATATGCTAGCAACTGAGCGGGCTAGTGATGATAAACCCCTGCCGGTCATTTGTTGCCAATGTTGTTGATAGTAGGCTTGTAAAGTGGCGGGAAGTGTGTTTAGTTGGGTTGTTTCAAAATTGCTGGTTTTTCCAAGCGTTGCTAACATTTCTGTGAGATACATAAAGTTATTTTCCGCTTTGGCGGTTAATTGTTCTAGGAATTTTTGGTTGTTGATGAGTGAGGAAGTTTGAGATAGGTATTGCTGGATGTAGGTTTGGATATCTTGCTGGGTTTCTTGGCGGTAATTTTCTAGGTTTAAAACCACAGAGGGGGTTTCGATTAATAAATCGGCTTTTTCCCGCAAATAAGGCCGGCGCGTGAGGAGAATATATACTTTTTCTGGTAGATATCTAGGAAGATATAATACATTCGTGCCGGCAGCTTGGCTATTGGTGTCTACGCGGTCTATTGCGTCTATTATTATGATTTGTTTTTCGTTTGAGGGCAGCCGATTGCTGATTTTTTGCAGCAAGATAGAGAATAAAGAGAGGTCTTGGCTAGCGGGGGCAAGTTGTTGGTTTTCTTTCGGGTTGATTTCCCTATCAATACTTAGTAATTCTTCGCCTATTGTGGTGATAAATTTTTCTGCTTCATTGTAGCCAGGAAGTTCACAGGTGTAATAGGCAACTTGGGGGTTTTCTGTGGCATATTTGGCGAGGATGGCGCTTTTCCCGGCACCCGCTGCCCCCACTATCGTTATGTATCCCCGATCAGCGCGGTTGAGGTATTCTTGAATGGCTGTGAAGATAGAGTCTCTTCCGATAAAGTTTTGGTTTTTTTGTTGAATGTGCCGGTGGAATTCTGGGGGGTAATTCGTTGGGGTTCTAGCTTTGGCTTTCATGGGGGATGCTGGGGGTTTACCATAGATTTTTTCAAGAAAGAAATCAAGATAACCATACTTATAGAATTTCGCTGATTTTCTTCTGTTCAGGGAGATTTTCAACCCGCAGAAAATGCACTTGTCCTGATCCATCTCCCGCTAGCACTGTCAAATTATCAGCGGAAACGGCACAGGATACTATGGGAGAGTCGCCGGTAAAGCTGGTCATTAATTGGCCGGTTTCTAAATTCCAAATTCTCACGGTATTGTCATCAGGACCAGAAATGACAAACTTGCTATCTGCGGTGACGGCAACGGAATTTACCCAGTCATTATGACCCGTGAGTGTGTGCAATGGTTGGCCGGTTTCTAAATTCCAAATTCTCACGGTATTGTCACCAGAACCAGAAATGACAAACTTGCTATCTGCGGTGACGGCAACGGAATTTACCCAGCCATGATGACCCGTGAGTGTGTGCAATGGTTGGCCGGTTTCTAAATTCCAAATTCTCATGGTTTTGTCACGAGAACCAGAAATGACAAACTTGCTATCTGCGGTGACGGCAACGGAAGTTACCGAGTTATAATGACCCGTGAGCGTGTGCAATGGTTGGCCGGTTTCTAAATTCCAAATTCTCACGGTACTGTCATCAGAACCAGAAATGACAAACTTGCTATCTGCGGTGACGGCAACGGAAGTTACCGGGTTATAATGACCCGTGAGCGTGTGCAATGGTTGGCCGGTTTCTAAATTCCAAATTCTCATGGTTTTGTCACGAGAACCAGAAATGACAAACTTGCTATCTGCGGTGACGGCAACGGAAGTTACCGAGTTATAATGACCCGTGAGCG
>JAHHHM010000007.1 GCA_019359355.1 Microcoleus vaginatus WJT46-NPBG5
AGAGGCGTTAATAAACAGATGTTGTATCCTTCAGGAAATGAAAGAGGAGATCAAAAACTTAACCAACTATCATTGGTTAAACAGTGGTTGATGCTTTAGTTGCTTATATAAACCGGATTTGGTATCATTCATCACTTTTAGGCTACCTTCCAGTGTTGAGAAATCGTAACGAATCCATTCACCCTATCGTTACGAAATAACGTGTACAAAAGTGTTAATGGAATAGCACTTGCTTGCGAACTTTGATGTTTATAGTTGCGCCGGCAAACAATAAAAATCCCCTTAAGAGTTCTTTGCTAGTCAAACTTCTCTAAGGGGTTTTTAAATTCCGTTAAATTAAGGTTTAAGAAGCAAGAGCGACTTCTAGCATCTCTTGCAATTCGCCCTTTTGGTACAGCTCAATCATAATATCGGAGCCGCCAACAAACTCACCATTAATGTAAACCTGGGGAATGGTTGGCCAGTTGGAATACTCTTTAATTCCCTGACGAATTTCCCAATCTTCCAGAATATCAATGGTTTCGTAGGGAACTCCCATCGCGTTGAGAATCTGCACCACATTGTTAGAAAAACCACACTGGGGCATCAACTTATTGCCCTTCATAAACACCAAAATTTTGTTTTGCTGTACTAAATTATCAATTCGCTCTTTCAGTTCTGGGTTCATGGTTGCGCTTGGACTTCCTTTGTCGTCTTGTGTGGATCTAGTGTTTAGTTTATCGTTCTTGAAGCTAGACCGGCTGACCGGCAGCCGCCCACGACTGGGGCGTGTAAGTCTTTAAAGCAAGGGCGTGAATGGCTTCTGTAGACATCGCCTCGCGCACAGCACCATAAACCAATTGATGCTGCTGTACCAATCCTTTGCCTTCAAATAGCGATGAAACGACTGTTACCTGATAGTGATCGCCACTGCCAGTTAAATCTTGAACCACAACTTGGGCATCTGGCATTTGAGCCTTGATCATTGCCTCTACCCGATCGGGGCTAATCATTGCTACTCCTGAGTTTCCTGTCGCTTCTCTATCTAATTTAACTTTAACGGGTTTATCCTGGCCGGCTCAACTGAAGTCAGACTAGAAATTGAGCGAGCTTAGGCAAAACCCATCAAATCGTCCCATCCCGCTGATTATTGCGCGGGCCCCCCAGAAGACGAGCTAGGCTCATCACTACGGGGTCTGGGGTAGGGTGAATCCACAAATCCTAGTTCAAACAACTGCTGATAGGCTTTTTGGCCTAAGTCGCGCGTGGGTTGCTGAGAGCGAATAATCTGAACCAAAAGCGGCACAGCTAATTCCGGCTTGTTTTGCGCCCGATGCACCAGCGCCAGCTGGTAAGTTGCCTGATCTCGCATCTGGGCGGTTTCTAGGGCTTTCTTGCGAAGACTGTCAGCAATCCGGCTATCAATCCCGGAAAAGCTAGAACCCAACTCTTGATAAAAATTCGACAGCTGGTTGAAAACCTGACGAGCTTCCACAAGCTTTTTAGCCGCCCCGTCATAGTCTTGAGAGGCAACCGCATTGCTCGCTTCATCCATCAAGCGTTGCCCTCCTTGAAGACTCAGCAGGCTGGTATCGAGCACCATCGGACGAGTGGTGTCCGGTTCTGTCGAGTCCCCAGGTTCGGGAACATCAATGGGAGTTGCAGGGTTTGCCGGCTCAACGGGAATTGTATTCTCTGGCTGGGCAGATTCCTGGGCGCGGACACTGGCCAGAGGCAGTAAAGTTAAAATTGCCGTCAGCGGGATTACAGAGGATAAACAGAGGAAGCGAATAGTTCCAGATACCATAAAGTACCTTGTATGTGCGTACTTAAAAATCGGAGCGATACAAACTTCGGGTATCTTATTTAAATCCCTGAAGCGGGGTTTTTCAACTCGCCCGCCTCTACCGCCCACAGAATCGTAACACAGACATGAGCGGTTTGTAACAATCTAATAAGAACTGAAGTTAATATGGCGAAACGTCAATGGATGCGAGTCTAACACCCCACAAACTTAGCTGAAGTATTCTTCAACTGTCCGAATGTAAATCAGGCAGACTGAGAAAAACATGAGATCCGGCAAGACTCAGATAAAATCCGCCACTGTCAGCAACACATTTAAATGAGACTCAGTTTGTGAAATAACAACTGTATCACTAGAGGCACGCTTCTATGACTAATCCAGTTAATTCAACCAATTCTTATCAAAACAATTTTCCCGGTGTGGGCGTCCCCGAAGAAAGCGTGGGTTTCATCTTACAACGGGGGGGAGATGAATTAGCGCTCGAAAAGGTCAGTGCTCGGTTCACTGTGCGCCCCGCCGGCACCGGCACCCTATCGGAGGATTGGGCACAACTTTGGGGGGCGGTTCGCCATAGGAGCGTGCCGCAAGCCAAGCTCGTAGAATACACCGTTGAACCGGCTCTCCTCGAACAAGCCATGCAAGCGGCGCGAAATTCAGAAGCCGTTGCCTTCGTCAGTCATGTTTACCACATCAAGAACAACCCAGAGCAACTGCTCTACCTCACGGACGAGTTGACTATCCAGTTTAGCGATTCTGCCGATCCGGCAACGCGGGATGCCATCGCAGCGGCAGCGGGACTGCGTCAGATTCGTCTACTCGCGGGAATTGCCAACACCTTTATCTTTGAAGTCACCAAGCAAGCGACGGAAAATCCGATTAAAATTGCCAACCGGCTCACCGGCAACCGGGCGGTATTGGTTGCTGAACCGAACATTGTCGTAGAAACAGTTCCTCACTACCGGCCTCGTGACACCCTCTATCCCAAGCAATGGTATCTTTACCACGCCGGCGGCCCGGAATTAGCAGCCGGTGCTCATATTGATATTGAGAAAGCCTGGGATATCACTCGCGGCGCGCGTTCGGTCGTTGTGGCGGTTGCCGATGATTCAGTGGATCTCAACCATCCAGATTTTCAAGGCTTGGGTAAAATTGTTGCCCCCCGTGACTTTAAAGCCAAAGACTTTGTGCCGATGCCGGGGGAAGACGAAGATAACCACGGCACCGCTTGTGCCGGCGTAGCAGTCGCGGAAGAAACCGGCAGCGGCATTGTAGGGGTTGCCCCCGGTTGTGCCTTGATGCCGTTACGCACTACAGGTTTTCTGGATGACAGTTCGATTGAGCAACTGTTTGAGTGGGCCATTGCCAAAGGGGCGGCGGTGATTTCTTGTAGCTGGGGTCCCTCTGCTGTTTATTTTCCCCTGTCCTTGCGTCAAAGCGCCGTTGTACATCGTGCCGCAACAGAAGGGCGCAACGGCAAAGGTTGCGTGATACTCTTTGCTGCCGGTAATGCCAACCGTCCTACAACCGGCACGATTAATGAACGCGGCTGGCCAAACAATATTTTGCAAGGCCAAACGAAATGGCTAGGCGGTTTTAGCGTTCACCCGGACGTGATGACTATTTCTGCCTGCACCAGTTTGAACAAAAAAGCTGCCTACAGTAATTGGGGTCCCACCATCTCTGTTTGTGCCCCCAGCAATAATGCGCCCCCCGGAATGTGGCTGCAAGAAACCGGCTATATCAACACAGCGCCGCAAGTGACCGTCTCTCTAGCCGGTCAAGGGGTTTTTACTGCCGATCGCATGGGTCCTCTCGGTTATGATGCGGAGGATTACACCGGCTATTTTGGCGGCACTTCTAGCTCTACCCCTGTGGTTGCCGGTGTTGCAGCTTTAGTGCTTTCTGTCAATCCTGATTTAACTGCTCAGGAAGTCAAGCAAATTCTGCAAAATACCGCAGATAAAATTACTGATAAAGAACCCGATCCGCAACTGGGTATCAACATGGGCACTTATGACGCCAACGGACACTCCCAGTGGTTTGGCTATGGCAAAGTGAATGCTTTTAAGGCAGTACAGGCGGCACAAAAGCAAGTGACCTCCTTGAAAGTTTCCCGACAGCTACAAGGGCGCAATGACACTAGCGTGGCGATTCCTGATTATAACTTGCGAGGTATTACCAGCCCTATCCAAATGAATGATACGGGTGCTGTGCGCGATATTCGCGTCGGTGTAGATATTGAACACAGTTTTATGGGCGATCTGGAGATTTATTTAATCGCCCCTACCGGCAAGATCGTTTTGCTGCAAGGACGTACCCAAGGGCGCAATAAGCGATTACAGATAGCGTATTCTCTGCAAACAACGCCAGTGCTGAAGCTGTTGATCAATCAGCCGGTAAAAGGTGTTTGGCAGTTGCGCGTTATTGACAGTGCCCTAGAAGACACCGGCAAATTGCTAAGCTGGGAATTAACTTTAGGCATCTAATCTGTATCCATCTGTATATGCCTGCCGGCACCCTGCGCTATCATCTGCGTTTATCTGCGTGCATCTGCGGTTAAAAAAAAGCCAAAACTCCACTTTTACAACAAGTCTATAAGTCTATCGGTTAGAGAAAACTACAAAATCAATACCTACCAGCCCATCAAAAACCTTTTTGTAAAAGCTTAAAGGTGATTATGATGATGTGTAAAATCGGCACGCAATTTTTTCTGAACAGTAGCAACGAGATCAGAAAGTTTTGCGAGATTGCAACAGCCTTTATAAACTCTTAATTTCTCGTCGGCTCACCCGATCTCTACCCATTTTTTTTGCCTCATAAAGTGCCTCGTCGGCCATTTTAATCAAATCCAGCGGCAAAGCTTCAAAATCTGCAATCATGCTAGCTAGCCCACAACTGAGCGTAACATACTCACTCGTTTCGGAATTGATATGAGCGATTTGTAAAGCTTTAACTTGAGAGCGGATTTGCTGAGCCAATTCCCAAGCAACTTCCGAATTTGTATTAGGCAGAATCACTACAAATTCTTCCCCACCATACCGGGCAATTAAATCTGTCGGGCGTACAGCTTCACTAAGCGTTTTAGCAATTTGTTGTAGACACCAATCACCGGCTTGATGACCGTAAGTATCATTATAGATTTTAAAATAATCAACATCACATAAAATTAGAGAAAGCTCTTGTTTTTCCTGTGCAGATTGCCACCATTGTTTCTCTATATATTCGTTAAAATAACGACGATTGGCAACCTGAGTCAAACCATCTAAGGAGGCTAAACGCTGCAATTTGTGATTGTAGTAACCGACAATCACAATCCCCGATGTAATTAAAGCAACAATGGGTGCAACCACAGGAATCCACCAACCGCTCAAGAAAGCAAGATAACTGACACCAATTGGAGTAACTGCCACCCCGATTACTGCCCCAATATTCCAGACAGGAACTACTTTTTTTCTCAAGGAATTTTGCTGTAGCAATCCCCAACTGCTTAGCGCGCCGGCAAAAGACCAAATCCCAATCCACATCCACTCTACTCCATCCGGCCAGAATCGGATCAGGCTACGTCCTTCTAGGGCAGCACTTAAAATTTGGCTGGTTAAATTCGCGTGAATAAAAACCCCTGGTGTGCGACTAGGGCTGCCGGTAAAACTGTTATCATAAGGAGTCAAAAAAAGGTCATTAAAACTTTGGCCGGTTGCGCCAATTAAAACAATGCGACCTCGCAAACGATTGGATTGTATCTGATTTTCTAATACCTCTTTTAAGGATAACGTCTCGAAGTTTTCTCGCGTTCCCCGATAGTTCAGCAAAATTTGATAACCACCGGCATCAAGACCAACATAGCCTCCCTCATTGCCTTTTAAGGGCACAAATAAAGCTTTTCCTAACTTTAAGTTCATCTTGCCGGCATCCACCATTTCTAAGCGAATGCCCTTTTCTTTCAGATAAATCAGCGCTAAGCGCACCGCCAAGGCTAATTGCGAAGGTTCTTTTTCACTCGGCTTCACTGACAGCAAACCCCGCCGCACTTTGCCATCTGCATCTAACACTAAATCGGCTAAACCCACTTGATCTTGTTGCTTTAAAATGGGGGATGGGGCTACAGTTTCGCCCACCACTTTCTCAACGCCAATTAGATTTGGGGTAGATTTAAATATTTCTACTAATGCCTGATGCCCTGGTTCTACCGGCAAATTGCGATACAGATCCATGCCAATCGCCAAGGGCTGCTGTCTTTTCAGATTTTCGATCAATTTAGCCAGCACAGCATCAGACATCGGCCATTGTCCGAGTTCATTGATATCTGACTCGTTAATCGTCACAACTACGATACGCGAGTCTGCTACTTCTCGGGGACGCCAGCGAAAAAAAGCATCAAGCGTCGCCCATTCTAGAAGCTGGAAGCAGCCCAAAGAGTTAGCAATGATCACTAATCCTGCTACAGGGACTGCAATCAGTATTTCTTTGCACTGCCCGATTCCTTTTCCAATCTGTTTCCACATAGAAGATAGCCCGCACCCAAATTGACTCAGTTAACCATTTTTTTACGATACTGTTATCGAATTATTTCTACAAAAAGTTGTGAGTGCTCTCCTTGAACGCTTCGCTATTCTATGAGAACTTGTCTCCTAACCGCAATCATAAGCTCTATTCTTTGCTCTGTCTTCCCGATTCTTTAGACTTTTAACACTTCTTGTCTAGAGTAAATGTGCTGCTAAGCGTTTATTTATATCTTAAAAATATGATAAATTTTTAAAAAAACCAAGCTTTTAAAAAGTTTTACCGACACTTGCCTGAAATATACTTGTTAAGCATTTATAAAAATTTCATCGATTTACTCAAATTTGCTGAGAGCTTTCGAGAATTTGCTGCCGGCAGCGTTCTAAGTAACTTTTAGCAATCCGATCTCCAGGGTAAGTTTTTAAGCAGCTTTGAAATTTTTGCGCGGCCTCCCAGAAACGTCCTAGATTGTAAAGAAGTAAAGCTTTTTCAAAACTTGTTTTAGTTTGGAGTTTAGCTTCTTTTATTTCTGCCGGATCGGCATCAAATATTTCATAAACGGTAACCATCTGGGATTTTCCTTTAACTTTAACTTTATCAATTAACCGAAACGCATAATCAGATGGATTTTTGAGTGATAAAAAAGTTTGTCCGGAAATTAATAAAGATACGCCATAAGTTTTGGTTAAGCCTTCAATGCGGGAAGCTAAATTAACAGCATCACTGATAACCGTTCCATTCATCCGGGAATTACTGCCGACGGTGCCCAACATTAAAGAGCCGGTATTAATACCAATGCCAATTTGAATTGGTATATAGCCCGAATTAATTCTAGTTTGGTTATATTCAGCTAGCTTAGTGAGCATAGAAATTGCCGCTCTCAGTGCGTCATCTGCTCCTTCACTAAATAAAGCCATAATTGCATCACCAATATATTTATCAATAAACCCGTGATTTTCAGTAATTGCCGGCTCCATTCGAGATAAATAGGCATTAATAAATTTAAAATTATCTTCTGGTGTCATCGTTTCCGATAAGGTTGTAAAGTCGCGAATATCGGAAAACAACACTGACATTTCTAATTGAATATTGTCTCCTAATTTAGCATCAAGAATACTTTCATATCCTAATAGATTGAGAAATTCATGGGGCACAAATCGCCCGTAAGCATCGGTAATTTCTAATTCAGCATCCAGAGCTTTTTCTAAATTTTGATTCAGTTCAAACAGTTGTTTGGTAAACTTTTCTCGTTCAGCTTCTGCTTGTTTGCGTTCCGTGATATCTTGAAAGGCAACAATTGCGTAAGCAACATTACCTGCGTCATCAAAAATAGGAGTTCCCCAGGTTTCGATAGGAATAATCTTGCCTTCTCGATGAATTTCGATATCATAAGCAGTTGCCCGTTCTCCCCTCAGCGCTCGCACCACGGATAATTTTTCTGAAGGATAAAGTTGATCGGTGCCGGCAATATAAAGTTGATAAACCTCTGACAATTGCTCCACGGTTGCGGAGTAAATTACACCTTGACCGAGTAACTGCTGTGCCTTCTGATTTGTGTAGCACGGTCTGCCGCTGCTATCAAGGACGGCTACCGCAACTGACATCGCTTCTAAGAATTGAGATAATTTTCTCTCACTTTCGCGTTGGACTCCTCGATTGTAATAACCGGCAATACTAATCGCAGATAGCAAAAAAGCAACTAATGGCGAGATTGTAGGTATCCACCAGCTAACCAAAAACGCAATATAGCTGCTGCTCATCAAAATCGTTACCGGCAGTAAAATTCCACTGCCAAGAACAGTCCATCTCAAGACTATATTTTGTCTGAATAGTTTGGATGCCAGTAGCGCCCAACTTACGGAAGCGCCGGCAAAAGACCAAGCTAAAACCCACAGCCACTCCACCAGCTCATGCCAAACCTTGATAAATGGACGCCCTTCTAAGGCGGCACTTAAAATTTGGCTCGTTAAATTAGCGTGAATAAAAACCCCTGGGGTGCGAGTAGGGCTGTCGGTAAAACTATTACCGTAGGGAGTTAAAAAAAAGTCATTAAAACTTTGGCCAGTGACGCCAATCAAAACAATGCGATCTCGCAAACTATTCGGCTCTATCCGGTTTGCTAACACATCTTTTAGAGATAAGGTCTCGAAGCTCTCTCGCGTCCCCCGATAGTTCAGCAAAATTTGATACCCGCCGGGATCAAAGCCGACATAGCCTCCCTCATTGCCTTTTAAGGGTACGAATAAAGCTTTTCCTAACTTTAAGTGCTTCTTGCCGGCATCCACTATTTCTAAGCCAATGCCCTTTTCTTTCAGATAAATCAGTGCCAAGCGCACCGCCAAGCCTAATTGCGAGGGTTCTTTTTCACTCGATTTCAGTGACAGCAAACCCCGGCGTACTTTGCCATCTGCATCTAACACTAAATCGGCTAAACCCACTTGATCTTGCTGCTTTAATATCGAGGATGGAGCAACAGTCTCGCCCCCCACTTTCTCAACACCAATTAGATTTGGGGTAGATTTAAATATTTCTACTAATGCCTGATGCCCTGGTTCTACCGGCAAATTGCGATACAGATCCAAGCCAATCGCCAAGGGCTGCTGTCTTTTCAAATTTTCGATCAATTTAGCCAGCACAGCATCAGACATGGGCCACTGCTCAAGGCCATCAATATCTGATTCATCAATGGTGACAATCACAATGCGCGGATCGACGGGTTCGCGGGGGCGTAGGCGAAAAAATTTATCGAGCGTTGCCCATTCTAGAAGCTGAAACAAACCAAAAGAATTGGCAGCAATGACTAAACCCGCTACCGAGGGGGCGATCATCAGGACACCGCGCCATTTCCAAATTCGCTTGCTGAGCTTTCGCCCCATGTTCCCCGGCACCTAGAAATGACATTAAAAACTGGGTCGATAGCCAAATTTTAATTGACTGACCCAGGGTTTGGAAATTAACCCAGTTTCTATCACCCCTAATCTTATTTAATTTTAGCGTTGCCCTAATGAGAAGCTCGTGACAGTTATTGGCGCTCAGCAGCTTCTCCACCTGTTAACACGATCTTCCATTACAGAAATGGCTGAGATGCAATTGCCTCCAAACCCACGGATGTTAACAATTTCTTCCAGCTATCTGCGAGATTGACATCTGCTGGTTGGGATTTTCTCAGCTCGCCTAGAGTGCTGATCGTATCTATCCAAATGCCAGCTTTTCCATACAGAGCGGCACGTTCTAGAGGGCTGGCATTGGCTAACTGGTTCTTAAGAGCTGCATCTGCTGCAATTCGTTTGATGCTTCCTTGGACGACGGGGCTATCTGGTCTGAGTCCTTGTTCGCCAACGATGATAAAAGCCCACTGATAATTTTTGCCAATTTCTAAGGCCGGCGCATTATCTGGGAGTTGGAAACTCAGAATTCCAGAATTGCCGGCAATGGGGACTTTGGTTTGGTAAATATGTTGATTATTTTCATCGACCAAACTAAAAAATACTTGTTTAGCCGAGGTTTCGGGAACGTAAACCAAAAACACAGGACGTTCTGCCACAGTTAGCCCTTCTTGAGTCGTCGGCATGAGCGGCTTGACACAAGAACTTTGCGCTGCTAACTCTTGAGAGCATTGGCCGCCGTCTCTAGACGCTCCCCCTGCAGTATCTTTGGGCTTTCCGGGTCCAGGAGGATCAAACGTGATGCGGAGAACTGAAGCGTCAGGGAAACCCGCTACTTGGCTCGTCTGAGCTTTAGCCGATGGTTGCAGCCCAGGTATGGTGGCCATTGCCAGGAATAGGCCGGTGGATAAGATCGCGATGGGTAAAGGTTTCTTTTGTTTAGACTTCATGGTGTTACCTCTTAGGGTTTGTTGTTTAAGTAGTCTCTGCTAGCACTCTTTTATAAGATTGTAAATCTTACGCGAGAAATAATTTAAAGATTTATGGAATGATTTTAGCGCCAATTCCCGATTAAAACAAAAGGTGATCAGTAAAAAGAACGTTCAGACTCAGTTCTTTCTACAAAGTAAGCTGCGCTTGACGCAGAGCTTCAGCTTTGGATACACCAGATTGGTGAGTAGTCGAGAAAAGCTCGTCCTATAAACATTTTTATAGTTTTGTCAATACCTACAAAGAAATAATTTACAAATTTATGGAATGATCTTACTGCCAATTCCCGACCAGAATAAAAGGTGCCCAGTAAAAAGGATGCCGAGATCCAGGGTTCTTCAGTAAACTTAGTTGAGCTTGACGCAAAGCTTCTGCTTTGGATACACCAGATTGGGTGATCTTTCGGTAAAACTCACTCATTAGTTCAGCCGTGGATTCGTCTTTAACTGACCACAGGGTGGCTAGCGTACTACCGGCCCCTGATCGAACAGCCACTCCCGCCAACCCCAACGCCGCGCGTTTATCACCGGCAGCGGTTTGACAAGCACTCAAGATCAGTAATTCGATGGGAACGCGTTCTTGTTGTTCTCTTGATCGCACCAAGCTTTCAAACTCTTTAACTTTGATTTTTTCATTCCAAGTCAAAATAAACGTCTCGTCAGAGTTAGAGCTAAACTGCCCATGAGTCGCTAAGTGAAGAACCGGATAATTCTTTGCAGTGAGCTGTTTTTGCAAGTTGGCTACCGTAAAATCTTGATTTAAAAAAACCCTGGCCGGCACCGCAGACGAAATCTGCTGCACTTCCAACTGAACCCCCGGCAGCGCTGAAAAGCCTTGACGCGCCTCAGACAAGCCGCCGGTTAAAACCTTAATTTCCTCTTTTTGCAAAGACTGTGTTTCTAGCAGTTGCAGTCCGGGCGCGAGGGCAACACTATATTTCTCCACGAGATACTGCTTGCCATCAAAGAGGGCAGCCATTGGCAGATTTCGCAAAACCCCATCTAGCACAAACACCAGAGTTTTAATTTCACTTTGAGCTAACTGCTTTTCTGCCGGCTCGATCAACCAAGTATAAACTTGTTGAGAAAGGCGTAACCGATCTTGATCGGCAAAAAATGGATTTAAAGATTCCAGAAACTGCCCCAAAATACTTTCCACTTCATTTTGAGGTAAAGCCGTCGCATAATTTCTTAAAGGCTGTCCCGGTAGTGAGAGAATCACTTCTAAGCGATCAGGCAAAATAATAGGATAAATAACCGCAGCGGTTGGATCAAGCTGATCGATTTGCTGAGGCTTAACATCCAAACAAGCTTCCCGGAAAAAGTTATCTAATTCTGCCACTTGCAAAGCTTCAATCACTTCACGAGCTTGTATGAGATTTTGCTGACTCGGATTGGATTTCAAGAGCAAACTGACTAACTGCCGGTAAACAGGTTCAACACTTTCATTAAAAGAAAACTGAACATCAGGATTAATCGCGGCTAAGTCAGTACGAAGTGATTGCAGCGTATTGACTGCTTCGGTATAAGCGGAGATCGCACCAAAAGTATCGCCTTGTTGTGTCAAAATTCGGCCTAGCTGTCCTTGCCAACGAGCCACAATATAATCAGCACTACTCGCTTGAGCCAGTACAAGGGCTTGCTCTGTCAAGCTTCTAGCTTCTTTCCACTGTGTGGAACCTTCATATAAATGTCCCAGTTGACCGAGGGCGTAAGATTGCGCTTTTGAGTCTCCCAGCATCTTCGCCTGAGCCACAGCTTTTGCTAGGGTTTGAGCGATTTGTTGGGCAAGGCTTCGCCAACCTAAAGGTAGGGGGATGGGGGATTGGGCAGTGTTTGAGTTCGATTTGCTATGCCCTGTATCCCATTTCATTAAACTTTCAGCGAAATTAACTTGAGCGTAAACACTCGCTCTGCTAGGGGGTATATTATTCAGTTGTGATTCAATTTGGGATAACAAAGATTGAGCCTCTGACCAGTTTTTTGTCTCTAGAAGTAGACTTAATTGATTGAGCTGAGCTTCTACTTTTGTGAGGGGATGGGTAGCATTTTCAGTCGCTTTTTGATAACTTTGCAGGGCTTGCTCAGTCTGTTGCAAAGCTCTATAACTATTTCCCAGGCTCAAGAGGGTGGCACTAATCTCAGTTGGGGAATTGAGTTGTTGGGCAATGGCTAAACTTTGCGCTAATACTTCTTGAGATTTGCCCACATCTCCCACCACTTGCAAGGTGTCGCCCAAACTACGCAATCCTGTTATTTTGATTAAGGAATCCGGTTCGGCTTGCAATTTTTGGTTGATTCGCTCTAAGGTTGTTTGTGCCCGTCGGTATAGTCCGAGGGTTTGCATGGCTTGGGCTTGGTTAATTTGGCTGCCGAGGATGCCGGCGCGATCTCCAATTTCTGTATAGGCTTTTTCTGCCTGTTTCCAGCTCTCTAGAGCGGCTTCAGTTTGGCCGGTGGCTAGAAGTAAACTGCCGTGTGTATTGAGGGCTTGGGCCAGAACTTGTGTATGACCTTTCGTCCTTTGTTTATTGCCGGCAAGTAAGTTAAGACTTTGGGTAATTGTTGTTTGCGCCGGCTCCCATTGTCCTAATTCTTGATACGCAATTGATAAATAGTTTAAACTGACCGCTTGATTAAGCTGATCACCCTGATTTTCATAATCTTTAACGGACTCTTCCCAGACAGCCGCTGCTTCAGAAAATCGTCCGGCGTCGTAGAGATTTCTGCCTTCTTCTAGAAGATTGATTGATTGTGTTTTGGGTGAGATTCCGGCATCCCCTTGAGCAGCTAAAATCTCTACTTGTTCACGATTATTAGAGCGTAATGGAAACTCTAAACTCAAAAATTTAGAATCCGCAGGCTGTGCGGCAATACTCGGCAACATGAATGTCACCACAAAGAAAGTGAGTAATCCTAACCCAATACTGGCAGGAATCGCTCTCAAAATTTTCCAGAACTTGCCTATTATTCGCTTAATCATTGCAGTTTGCCGGCTGATTCCAAGAACTAGAAAGAGTCACATTCGGAGCGGTTGCCACCAGTTCAACGTGTCCTTTGGCATTGACTGTCCATCCAGTGGCCTCAACCAGTGGGGATGGGGGGTTGGGAACCGAGGCATTTGTGAGACTGCCTTGCTCCCTCGCTTCCCCTCTTGCGAACTCTGCTACCGGGCGCAGATCGCGCCACACTGCTTTACCTACAAGGGTTTGAGTTGGCTCGGAAGGTAAGCCGCCGCGTCCAGTAATTGTGAAGCTGTTGCCTTGTTGGCGGCAACCGGCAGATATCTGAGTGGTGGGATCGGTTGGGCGCGCCGGCAGCTCGATTACCCCAGAAGTAGGGTCAACATTGGGGGTAATAATTTCCACGGTGCCGGTAAACTGGGGGCCAAAATTAGAGGTGGCGGTGATATCACTTTGGGGGGTAAGTGCATCGCGAAACTGAATGCCAAAAATGCCTTGGGCGATAATGCTAACTCTGCCGCCAAATCCGGCTTGGGCGTTAGCAGTAATATCACTATTTTCTAAAGCAACCAAGGTCTTGGTACCAACGGTGATGTTACCGCCATCCGTACTGCCGGCATCGGTTGTAATTCGGCTGCCTTGGCGCAATTGTATGTCTTGGGTGCGAATTTGAATGTTACCACCGGCCCCCATTGCTGTGGCGGCGTTGAGTGTGCCTTGTCTCTCTAGGCGAACGGACTGAGCGTTAATATCGAGCGTTCCCGCATTGCCGGTTGCGAAACTCCGCACATCCAGGGCTGCCCCATCGCGCACGATGACTGAACGGGCGTTAATTTGCAAATCTCCGCCTGCCCCTGTTACCGAACGGGGGTTAATTTGCAAATCTTCTCCTGCCAATGCGCCAAGCTGCAACAAGTCTGCCCGTCCCGACGAGGTGACTAAGGTAGCGGGAAGGCCGGTTATTGCTGCTGTGCCGGCCAACTCTAGTAACTCGGACGCATTAATCGTAATTTTTCCCCCGTTTCCAGAACCCAATGTTGCGCTTGAGACAATCGCGCCGTCGGAGATTTTTATAGTCGGGCTGTTCATAGTAAGGTTGCCGGCGGGCGAAGCGGTGAACGTGGTGGTGCCAGGGCCGCTGGTGATGCGCCCATCCGCAGAAACGCCGTTAATTTCCATAGATTCGCTGGCATTAATCACCACATTACCCCCCGGCCCGCCAGTGGTGATGATGCCGGTGCCGATCACCCCGCCGCTATTGGCGACAATTAGCCCACCGGCTCGATTGACGACTCTTTTTGTGTCGATCTTAATGTCGCCGCCTGCGCCAGTGCCGAAAAAGCTAGTATTTGTAATGCCTGTGGATAGCAGGGCACCCGGTATCGTTGTTGAAACCTCCACCGATTCAGAAGCTTTGACAATCACATCTCCAGCCGATCCACTGCCGATGGTGGCGCTAGAAAGGATTGCCCCGTCCCGGATTGTGAGGGTGCCGGTGTTGACCGTGACGTTGCCGGTGGAACCGCTACTTCCTGGGCCGGGTGCTGTGAGAATGCCAGAGGCGACGAGATTAACAGAACTGGCAGCCTGAATGTCAATTTTTCCGCTATCACCTTGTGCTTTTGCCGGACTGAACATCAGCGCACCATTTTGCATCATCAGCGAGTTCGTCTCAATCGCCATATTCCCGCCGGTGCCGGTGCCACTGGCGATGGAAAACAAGCCGCTAATCCGATCTTCTCTTGGGCGAAACTGCCCCAATATAGCGGCACCGATGAGCAGTTCCATCGTGTCAAATCCTGTGCCTACGAACACGGCTGAATCTGTAGCCCGCAAGGTCAAATTTCCGCCGGTGCCGCTATCGTATGTGCTGGTTGATAAGAAGGCGGTTCCTTGAAGTTGGAAATTGCCGGTTTCTACCGTCAGGTTGCCGCCGGCACCGGCACCTGCGGTATCGCTCGATAAGCTGGTAAATGCAAGGGGGTTGCTACCGGCCATCTGCACGGTTTGGCTGGCGCGAACGGTTAAATCTCCCCCTTTGCCGGCACCCAATGTTGTTGTAGATATGGAGGAATCGAGTAAATTAAATTGCCCTGCTTGAATCTCGATATCTCTGCCATTTTGATCGCCCAGCGTGTCGGAAACTACGCTTGATCCTTCTCGAATATTCACGGTTTCGCCCCGCATCCCAATCGCACCGCCGCCTGCCCCGCTGGTGTTTACCGTCGCACCGGCAGCGAGATCGATAGTGCCGAACTCGGTGATGCCGGTGTATCCGAAGTTCCAGCCGGTGACAGTTGGAGTCAGGCTAACAGTCTCCGGACTTTGTACCGCACCCAGATGCACTTCGCCCCCGCTTGCGGTTGCACTGCCGCCAGAGAAGATTACATCTCCCCCAATTAGGGCTAAGGTTTGGCCGGTTTTGACTTCTAAGCCTCTTTCATTTAAGCGAGATTGATTGACAATTGCCCCCGAATTGGTGCCAAATTGCAAACCAATCGGTACGTTAATGCTTAAAAGAGGTGAGGATTGCGGATTTTTTGCGGAAAAAAGATTCCCGTCTGCAAATTGGATGCTGTCGGCTGTGGTGCCGGCGAAGGAACCCCCAATATTTAAACGCGCATTTCGCCCAAAAATAATGCCATTGGGATTGATTAAAAATAAATTGGCGGTTCCGTTGGCGCTAACTATGCCATCTATATTGGAAATGTTGCTGCCGGTGACGCGCGTGAAAATGTTTTGAATATTGGCAGAATTGTTAAAAAATGCTTCGATATTTGTCGGCAAAGAAAATTCTTTAAAGCTATGAAAAAGATTGCTGCCGGCTTGGGTTCCCCCGTCAATCTGAATTTTATTGCCGGCTGGACTAACTTCTGTATTGTTCGGCAGCGTTGCATCTGGGACGAGTTGCGCTTGAGCAATGCCGGTAAGAGAACAAAAACTAAGGACAAACCCAACTATCCAGGCAGGGTGATACTGGAAAAGACGATACATAAATTCTTTAATACTATCTAAAAAATTCAGCAGCGCACCCGATAACCTGACGCTTATAATTAAATTAATTATGGCACGAAGTCAGCGAATGCCAAGATTTATAAAAACTTACATTAGCAGCTTTAGCCACTAATTCAACCTGTCCTTTGGCATTGATTGTCCATCCAGTTGCCTCAACCAGTGGGTATGGAGGATTGGAGACTAATACATCTGTGATATTTGTCCTTTCTCCAACTGCCCCTCTTCCCAGATTTTCAACCGGGCGTAAATCTCGCCACACTGCTGTTCCTATAAGTGTTTGAGTTGGATCGGAGGGTAAGCCGCCGCGTCCGGTGAGGGTAAATTCACTGTTAGAAGCGATACAGCCGGTGGAAATTTGAGTGCTCGGATCGGCGAGATTTTCTTGTAACTGAACTAAGCCAGAGGCGGGATCAACATCGGGGGTATTGATTTGTACAATGCCGGTGAATTGTGCGCCGAGTTGGGAAGTGGCAGTGATATCGCTTTTAAGGGTTTGTGTTGGGCGAAATTCTGCGCCAAAAATGCCGGTGGCGTTGATAGTAACTCCTCCCCCAAAACCTGTTTCTGCATTGGCACTAATGTCGCTATTTTCGAGGGCAACTAAGTTATCCGTTTTGATCGCAATATTACCGCCATTCACTTCTTCGGCATTGGTGGGAATTTCTTGTCCAGAATCGCTAACAATTGTACTGCTGGCATTGGTTGTAATCAGGCTTTCACGACGCATTTTTAAGTTTTGAGCGCGAATTCTAATATTACCTTGCTGGCCGGCTCGTCGGGTGGCGGTAATCAGCGATTCGTTATTGAGTTCAATAGTATTAGCATTAAGTTCAATATTGCCGGCTTCTCCTGTTCCTAAACTTGCTCCATTAATCGTTGCCCCATCGCTGAGGCTTAAGGTATTGGCTGTTACGGAAACTGTGCCGGCATCTCCCGTTAATGTTGTCGCATTATTTAGAGTTGTCCGTGCATACAATCCACTGCGAATTTGACCGTTTATAGATCGACCTCGAATCGCTACTTGATCGGCTTGAATATTAATATTGCCACCTTGGCCGGCACCAAAGGTTGAGACGGAAATTACTGCTCCATTTTCTACGGTAAGTTGCTCAGTCGCAATGGTAATATTCGCTCCATTTCCTGTTGAAGTTGGCCACGGATTCGACTGAATCGCAGTTAAACTTCCCCCATTCGCTGACAGTCCTCCCAGGCTGACTTGTCTGGCATGAAGGTTAATATTACCCGCATTGCCGGCGGCATCTGTACCCGAAAGTAGCCCGCTACTATCTCTCAGCATCAATTGATTCGTGTTAATGCTTAATTCGCCTCCACTCCCGCTTGCTTTTGTCCAAGAAATAATGCTACTGGGAAACTTTCCATCCGGAGTTCTGCCAATTAATTCGATTGACTCGGATATATTAAAGGTTAAATTTTTACCTAATTTTGCTCCTTCGTTAATGGAAAAGATGACTGAACCATTTTCCACCGTCAGTCGTCGCGCTTGAAATTGAAGCAAGCCGGCTGGATCGCCGCTGGTATCGACTGAAGCCGATTGAATTAAGCGAATATCCTTAAATTGGGCAGATGTTTCAGGGGTTAAGGTGATTTGAGAAGCATTAGAATTAATGGCAACTTCGCCCCTCGATAAAGCGAGTAAATTAATCGTGCCGGCGGGGGCGATTAAATTTCCACCTTCTAAATGAATATTTCCCCCAACTAAGGCTAAGGTTTGACCGGCTTTTACACTTAAAGAGGTCGTTGGGGCTTCTCGTTCTAATCCAGTTTCTAAACTAAAACTTAAAGAGCGACCGGCACCTTGAACAACAATATCTCCTGAATTTTCACCCAGTTGCAACCCAATGGGTATATTAACAGTTAATAAAGGAGGAGCTTGCGGATTAACCGCGCTGAAAAAAGTACCGCCGGCAAATTGAATACTATTAGCAGTTGTTCCAATAAAAGACCCACCCAGATCAAGCTTAGCATTTCGGCCAAAAATCATGCCATTGGGATTGAGCAGAAATAAATTAGCCGTTCCGTTGGCTCGAATTAATCCGTCAATGTTGGATACTTTGCTGCCGGTAACTCGGCTGAAAATATTTTGAATCGTAGAGGGATTGTTAAAGACAGCTTCGCTATTTGTCGGAACAGAAAATTCACGGAAGCTGTGAAATAAATTGTTGCCGGCTTGGGTTCCGCCTTCAATTTGGATTGTATTGCCGGCAGCATTAACGTTGCTGTTATTCGGCAGCGTTGTATCTGGAATAATTTGAGCGCTAACAGTGCTAGTGGCTATCAAGCTCAAATAGACAGCACTGCTAATGATTGAGGCTGGCAAAGCCTGGTATTTATACATAAAATCCTGCCTTCTTAAGAGAATTAATAAATTTTTAATTCACTTGACACCCTCGTTTAGAAGAGTCACTCAATTGTTACAACCAATCGGCTGATTCCAAGAATTAGAAAAAGTGAGATTGGGAGCTTTTGCTACCAACTGCATCTGACCTTGATTATTGATAATCCATCCAGTTGCTTCAATAATTGGGGGGTGGGGGTTGGCCACTGAAAATTCGGAAATCTCCCTCTCGCCTACAATCTGCCCAGCAGTCTCTAGGGGACGCAAATCCTGCCAACGCGCTGTTCCTCTGAGAGTTTGAGTCGGATCAGCCGGCAAACCGCCGCGTCCGGTAGCGGTGAAGCTACTGCCCCTCGCTGCTGTACAACCGGCAGCAATTTTCGTGTTAGAGTCAACCGGCTTTTCGGCTAACTCAACCACACCTGAAGCCGGATCGACATCGGGGGTATTCAGTTGAACCGTGCCGCTAAACTGTGCGCCAAGGCTGGAAGTGGCAGTGATATCACTTTTTACAGTAAGTGTTGGTCGAAATTCTGCGCCAAAAATGCCTTGGGCATTAATAATAACCTGACCCCCAAAACTGCCGGTGGCATTGGCAGTGATATCGCTATTTCCCAAGGCAGCCAAGGTATCGGCATTGATGGTAATATTGCCGCCGGTGGCGCTGCCGGTGGCATTGGTGGTAATGTGGCTACCGCGTTGTAGTTGGATATCAGAGGCGGTGAGGGTCATGTTTCCTTGATTTCCTTGGGCGGCAGCAGCGCTGAGTGTTCCTCGATCAAGGCGAATCTGGCCGGCATTCAGATTGAGGTTGCCGGCACCCCCGGTTTGATTGGAACTAACGGAGACTTGCGCCCCATTGCTAACGATCAGCCGCTGTGTCTCAAGCGTTAAGTTGCCGGCATCTCCAGTTCCCTGAGAACTTGCGAATAACCCACTGGGAAAGCGTTGTCCTGACTCATCGCGGAAAAAATCGCGCTTGATGGGAGGAACTGCCGGCACTGATCCGCTGAGTTCAATCGACTCAGACGCTTTAATATTCAGGTTTCCCCCCGCACGACTGCCTAAAGTGCCGGTGGCGATCTGTCCCCCATCCCGAACAATTAGCCTTGCGGTTTCTAGGGTTAAGTCGCCGCCTAAACCGTCAAGCGTGGTGTCAGCCGATAACGTGCTGGGACTTCCCAAAACTGAAGTGCCGGCAATTTCCACAATATTTGCTCGCACGTCCACTTCACCGGCATTGCCAAAACTTAAGCTTTCAACGCCTACCCGTGCGCCATTAGTGATTCGCAGGCTTTCGGCTTCGATGGTGAGTTTACCGCCGTTGCCGGTTGCCCCCGGTTCGACAGACGCGGCTAAAACGCTGGCAAATATTCCCGACTCTGAAGTGCCGGTGATTTCAATTTCTCTAGCTTTTACCGTCATTTGGGCGGCATCCCCGCCACCTAGGGTAAAGGTTAAAACTTGTGCGCCATCTGTTACTAACAAGCGATCCGCTTGAATAATTAAGTTTCCGCCCTGACCTGTGGCTCCTGTATACACAGAAGTTTCTACTACGCTGCCGGCCAGAAATTCCACTAGATTTGCTTGGATCGTTAACGTGCCGGCGTTGCCCGCTCCAAAGGTATCTGCTCCAATAATCGCGCCATCTGCAACGCTCAAATGTGGGGTTTCGATCAGCAAGTTGCCGCCATTGCCGGTAGCACCGGGATCGACGCTGGCAAAGAGACTACTGGAAAAAGCACCGGGAATACTGGTTAATTCAACGGATTCGGTAGCGCGGACAATCAGGCTGCCTCCGGGTTGGTCGCCCAAGGTATCGGCTAAAATAGCTGAACCTTCACTCAGTGTAATGCGCCGGCCCATGAGTTGAACATCGCCGCCGCCGGTGCCACTACTACTAACGGAAGCCGCTTGAGCAAGACGGATATCTTGAAAATTTTGAATATCTGGATACTGAAGCGTCCAGCCTGAATTCGTGGGTGTGAGGGTGACTGTTCCACCAACAACACTTCCCAGTTCAATTCGCCCAGATTCTGCGGTTAAATTGCCGCCCACCAGTGTAATATTACCGCCAACCAAGGCTAAGGTGTTGCCGGCGTTCACTTGAAGTCCTGCCGGTCTATCTTCTCGAAGGGTTGCTAAAGTTACTGGATCGAATGCGAGTTGATTTCCTGGCCCTTCGACTTGAATTCCGCTTGGATTTGGCCCTAATTGTAAGCCAATCGGGACATTCACGGTCAATATCGGTGGGGCAGTAGGATTAACCGCGCTGAATTCGCCCCCGCCGGCAAACTGGATACTGTTCGCCGTTGTACCCATAAAAGAACCCCCGATATTTAACCGGGCATTGGGGCCAAAAAGGATGCCATTTGGATTGAGCAAAAAAAGATTAGCGGTTCCGTTGGCGCGAATTAACCCATCAATGTTAGAAATTGTGCTGCCGGTGACGCGACTGAAGATGTTTTGAATATCGGCTGCATTGTTGAAGAATGCTTCGGTATTTGTCGGAACAGAAAATTCTCGGAAACTGTGGAATAAACTGCTGCCGGCTTGGGTTCCGCCTTCAATCTGGATGACATTGCCGGCTGGCGTGACCGTTGTATTACGTGGCAGCGTTGTATCTGGGGTAATTTGAGCGCTGGCGGTGCCGGTGAAATTGAAGCTACAACAGATCCCACAGCCAATTACCCAGGCTACGTGAACTGGATTTTTTAACATCATAAAAAGAATAATTTGTCAATTTTATTACCAACAAATTTTAAACTGCACCCTTGACAAATTCCTGATGATGTTATCAATTATCGCACTTCACCGGCTTATGGTAAGAATGTTGTTAAATGTAAAATTAAATCTTTACAAAAAGAGAGTTATTTGACCTGGAATTTTTAATCTAGGGAAAAACCTTGATGCTGAAGACGAGTTTTTCTCTTTCTATAGAAACTCGGAAATACTTCTTTTAAATAAAAATCATTTTATCTATGACAAGCGAAAAATAACACTTGCGAAGAGGTATAGCGCGTTGCAAGTTGCCGCACCAAACTTGCGGCTGAGCCGGCTTGAGCGTTTGTTAGGAAATTTTACCGCAAACGCTCGCCTCAACTCGCAGTTTTAACGCTGATTGATCGGTTTAACCCACCCAAGCAAAACCTTTTTATAGAAGTGGGAAAGGGATTTTAATCAAGTGCAGGCTGCTGAGTTATTGTTGCTAAATCGCACTAACAAGCTGCGGATACCGGCACCTGAGTCACCGCAGCAGCCGGCCCAACCAAAGAAATAAAAGGTTCACTAAAATATCGGCAAGCCGCTTGCTGCGCTACAGGTGCCGTCACCGCACTAATTGCTGCGGTAAAACTCGAATCAAATTCAATTCCTAACCCTAATGTCTCGTACCAACCAAACACCTGAGCGAGTTGAGCATTGGTTTGCTTACCCAAAGCGTATTGCCCCAGCAACTTATTCTTCGACGCTTGTAGTTCTTCGGCACTCAACACAGTGGTGCAGAGGCGCTCCACTTCGGTTCGCAAGCCGGCTAGCGCTGTTGCCGTATTGTCGGGTGCAGTGCCCATGTAAACCGCAAACTGGGACGTATCAAGACGCGTGGGATACAGTGCCGAAACTTCGTAAGCCAAGCCGCGCTTCTCTCGCAATTCTACAAACAGCCGGCTGGAAAGGCCATTTCCTAAGTAAGTGTTGAGTAGCTTCAGTGCAGCATAATCGGCACTGACGGCTTTGGCGGTAGGAAAGTTTAACGGTTCACTTGAATTTTCGGGTGTTGCTGTGGTTTCTGCAATTTGTACTGAAGGCGCGAGATAGCCCAGCATAACAATTGATTGCTGCGTCTGGAGGGGAGTGACGATTTGCCGAGGTTTAGGGTTTGGCACCGGCAGCACCAGAGTCGGTAAGGGGGTTGCCGGTGCTTGCCAATCTCCAAACACTTCACTGATCAGTTCGATGGCGTATTCTGGCGCAATCCGACCGGCCAAACTAATCACCATATTATCTGGGCGGAAATACGTTTGGTGATAGTGATGCAGATCGGCACACGTCAGTTGAGAAACCGTGGCTTCGGTTCCCAGACTGGAGAACGCATAGGGATGATCGGGATACATGGCTTGGCGCAACTGCTCGAATGCGATCGCAAACGGCTGTTCCTGCTGAGAGCGAATGCCTTGAAGCGTCAGGCATTGTTCTAGTTCCACCTCGGCTTCTGGGAAGGTTGGCGCTCTCAGCAATTGTCCTGCCAAGTCCAGCATCTGAGCAAAGTCAGAGGAAACGGTTTTCAGACTCAGTAAGAAATAATCTGGAGTGGCATCTGCACCCACGCTGGCTCCAACAGACTCTACCTGCTCAGCAATTTCTAGGGAAGAAAGCCGGCTGGTTCCTTTCGTCAGAACTGCTGCGAGTAGATGCGCTAGCCCCGCTTGATGTCTGGGTTCGCACCGGCTGCCGGCGCGGACAAAGATGCGAGAGGCAATGATATCGGCGGCGGGATTTTCCACCAATAGCACTACCATCCCATTGTTGAGAACAGTGCGATGAACAGTCCGGTTTTGAAAAGATTGCATCAAAGTTTGATTCACGTTTGAGTTGGGGGTGAGATTTCAGAAAATATGGAGCCAGTTAAATGCCGGTGACAAGTGAAGAATTAGAGAGGTTTAAGCACCGTAACTGCGTAATAGTAAGGAGAGAGATACTGAGCGGCTAAACGCTGTAAATCTTCGGCTTGATAGGACTGAATTTTTGCCGGATACGTCACAGACATTTCCGAGCGGGCAATCGTATGGTAATAACCGTATAAACCGGCTAACTGAATTGGGGTTTCTGTTGAAAAGGCATAGTCATTACACAGCAATCGTTTGCAGCGAGCCAGTTCTGCTTGAGAAATTGGTTTTGCCTGTAGTTGGCTGAGATGTTCGCAAATCAATGCTTCCACCGGCTCCACATTTTTTGGATCTAACCAGGCACTGATCGTTAACAAACTCGATTCCTGCTGTAGGGAGAAACTACAGTTAACCGCTTGAACGCATCGCCGTTCTTCCCGCAAGTCCCGGACTAAGCGAGAGGTTCGCCCTTCTCCCAGCAGCACCGAGAGTAAATCCAATCCGTAAGCATCTTGTAACTGATCGACCCCTGGCCCTGTCCAAGCCATGATTAGCCGCGCCTGTTCCAACCGGGGAACATACAGTTCCCTCCGGCGGATTTCGATCATCGGGGGTTCGGCTTCGGTTTCGATTTTGGGGCATTTTGCTGGGGCAGGAAATTGATCAAAGGCTTGATGTACCAATTCTAGGGCCGGTTCGAGTTCTACATCACCGACTATCACAACCGCCATGTTTTCTGGTTGATAGTGCGTTCGGTGGAAACTCCGCATTTCCTGCGGTGAATGCTGCATCAATTTAGCCTCAGTTCCCAGGATTGGACGTCCGTAGGGGTGGCGAGGGTAAACAATCTCCATAAGGGCTTGAAAGGCTAACCAGTCCGGGTTATCGGCAGATTGACGGATTTCTTCTAACACGACATCGCGTTCTCGGACAAATTCATCGTCTGGGATAGCGGCGTGTAAAATAAGTTCTGCCAAAGCCGGCAGCGTATCTGTTAGATACTCGGCTGCTGTGAGCGTGAAGAAATGTGCGTAGTCGTGACTCGTGGCTGCATTTGTCATTCCGCCCCGATTTTCGATTACGCAATCAAATACTCCAGGCGGCATCTGATCGGTGCCTTTAAAGATCATGTGTTCTAAAAAGTGCGCCATACCCGACCATTGCGCCGGTTCTGCCATTGCGCCGGCTCTTACCCAAACATCTACAACGGCCACAGGTGTAGCCGGAACCGATTGGTGAATAACTGTTAAGCCGTTTTCCAGCCTCAAGATTTCGGCTGGGAACCCTGATAGAGTCCTCAATTGAAGCAATTTGTGTAAAGACCAGTAAAAATTTAATACGATGTGACTTATCGTAACGTTTTATAGCTAAACAATTTGAATGAATTGTTACAGTCTAGCCCAAAGAGGCCACTGACTGCTGGTGGCAGGCGTTTGAGGGATTCACACACGGCAATTTAAAATTCTATGACTGAGCCGCTTACGGAACGGATGAATCTGGCTGCTGAAAGCCTTTTGGATAATGAAGCTCTCACCGCTCAACTAGACGAGCCGGCAGCTAACGCTTTACTGGACTGGGGCTTAGCCTGTGTCAAACTAATTGTGCAAGAAACGGCAAATTTGGATGAGGAAGCGGCTGAAACCTTCATAGCGCCCAAACTTCGCGCCGTCCGCTTGCTGATGCGCTCAGTCAATCAGTGGGTTGCCACAGGAGGGGATGGGGATGATCGTGCCGGTGAGTCTTCACTGAATGAGATTTTAGAACAAGCAGCCAAGATTTACCCAAATTACCAACCCCCAAACAAGGCACAGCAGCAGGCATTTTTAAAGCAATCTCTGCTAGAGGAACCGTCCGAATGGATTCTCAATCTTCGCCGGCTTGTTGAAGGCTCACATGAGGAAGCCCCGTCGTAATTTTCAGATAGAACTTTAGATTTAATCATACAAGAAAGAAAGACTCTCAAATTTTTAATGTTATGAATTCATTTAATCAATCTCCCAGCAAAATTTCAAATTCCCAACGTCAACCAAGTATTCTAAAGCGTCTTATTGACTTTGGAAAAATAACATTAAAAGCAGTCTCTAACTTCCCCAGCACTCAGCACTCAGCACTGAGCACTCAATATCACCGACACACCATCTCTGCGTTGTTAATGGCAGCTCTTATTTGCGGATTAGCCGGCTGCGGTTTATTCCAAAAATCTTGGTGGCAAACTCAGTTCACCAATCCCATCCCGCCAACTAACACGATTTTAGCCGAATTGGTTACTAATATTAACAGTAGCAAAAATAGTATCCACGTTGCCGCATTTGAATTCAATCTCGACCCAATTGCTGAGGCACTAATTGCCGCCAAGAAGCGCGGAGTCGATGTTAAATGGGTGACAGATGACGAATATGGATTGGGAGAGGATAAAGATCCGGGACACGGACAATTTGCTCAGTTAAAACGGGCAGGAATTTTTGTAAAGGCAGATAACCGACCGGATTTGATGCACAATAAATTTATTATCTTTGATAATCAAATCGTCTGGACCGGCTCCACAAATTTAACGATCAATGGCACACAAAGAAATAACAATAATGCGATTTTGTTGAATTCGCCAGAATTAGCGGTGATATTCGAGCGAGAATTTGCTGAAATGTGGGCCGGCCAATTTGGCCCTTCCTCTCCCTCAACAGTAGATTTGCAACAAGTCACCGTAAATGGGACGCCGGTACAGGTGTTATTTGCCCCTGAAGATAAAGTCTCGAGTAAATTGATGCCGCTAATTAACAATGCGAAAAGCAGTATTCGATTTATGGCTTTTTCATTCACTCATGAACAACTGGGTGCAGCGATGCTAAGTCGCGCAAAAGCGGGAGTGGATGTGCAGGGAATTTTTGAAACGAATGGCAGTGAAACTGAGTACAGTGAACTGCCTAAGTTTTACTGTGCTAGGATGCCGGTGCGTCAAGATAGCAATCCCAGTGCCTTTCACCACAAAGTGATTGTGATTGATAATAATACCGTAATCACCGGCTCTTATAATTTCTCGAATAATGCAGATCGGCGCAATGATGAGAATGTGGTGATTCTTAACAATGGGGCAATTGCCAAGGAGTATTTATCTGAGTTTAATACTCGCTGGGCAGAGTCACGTCAGCCGGCCAAATCGAGAATGAAGTGCAGGTGATCTATCGTTGAATCTCCTCGATTGCTATTTAGCAGTTCGTGGGGCTTTTTATTATGCCGGCAAAAACTAAGTTAAATCTAGCAGATCGTTGAATCCTAATATTTTATCTGAAGCTAAAAAGGGTTTAAAATTGTCAGTACGAACAAAATCAACTCTTTTGTAGCCGGCCTTTGAATACCTTCATAAAAAAAAAAGACGCGCTGTAGTGCCGCGTCCTAATACACTTGGTGAGGAGAAGATTTACAAGCGAATTTGCTGAAAATGACTGCGGGGATTAAAGCTGCGAGAATCCCGAATTTTTTCGTATAATTCGCGCTCAGTCGCACTGATATCTTTTGGTGGCACGATCACGATTCGCACCAGTTGGTCACTGCGACCTCCTTTTGGACGTGGCCAGCCTTTGCCACGCAGCCGTAGGGATTGACCGGAACGAATGCCGGCGGGGACATTCATGGTGACAGTCCCATCGGGTGTAGGGATTTCAAGTTGACTGCCTAAAACAGCCTCATCAGGGGTCACCGGCACCTCACAGACAAGATTCTCTCCATCAAATTGGAAGAAGGTGTGCGGCTGGATTTCAACAACTAAATAAAGATCGCCCCGCTGCTGGCTGTAGGCATTGAGCTGACCTTTACCCTTAACGCGAATGCGACTTCCGGGTTTAGCGCCGGCGGGAATTCGCACATCAATCATTTCATTGCCCAAACTCAAGCGTCTCTGGACACCGTGAAAGGCTTCGGAAAAGGTGAGGGTAATCGTTCCCTCTCGATCTGCAGAGGTGCCGGCTGATTGATTGCCAACCCCTGAACCATTTTCAAAGCCCCCAAAGCCGGTTGGGCCACCTGTGTTGGTGCGGTAGTTGTAATTCCAGCGAGGATTACGACCGGCAGTAGGGCCGGTGCTGCCAACGCGACCGAGTAATTCGTTAATGAATTCGTCAAAGCTGCCGAACTGGCTAAAGTCGAAGTTATTAACATCTACACCAGGGGTAGATGACCATCCTGGCCCTGGCCCAGCTTGTTTCCAATATTGACCGAATTGGTCATATTTTTTGCGCTTTTCTGGGTCAGATAAGACTTCATAAGCTTCAGTTACTTCTTTGAAGTGGGCTTCTGCCTCCCGATTGCCAGGATTCATGTCTGGGTGGTACTTCCGCGCCAGTTTGCGGTAAGTCTTTTTAATGTCATCCGCACTGGAAGTTTTACTGATACCCAAAATTGCATAGTAGTCTTTAAAATCGGTTGCAGCCATTAACCAGTCACCTCTGTTTTTAATGAATAAGTTTAAAGTTTTTTTTCTACAACGTCATAGTGAGTGCTGAGTGCTGAGTAGTGAGTGCTTTAGAGAGTCTCTTTAGTTGCACATAATAAAAGTTTTAGGGCGGCGCTGCCCTCAAAACGTGGAAGATCGGATACCGGCTTGGTATTATCCGGTTGATGAAGAGGTGATAGAAGAAAAATTATCACTTCTCTAGCTTCAGATTACCTAAGGTTAAGTATGGCTCTAGTTCGGTTCTTTCTTAGGGTGTGATCGCAATTTCCGTACTAATGCCGGCAGGTGACCAACGGATCAGCTGCTCAAGGCCATCTTGAAGGGCTGGGGGGGCGTCACTCATCTGCCGGTGCATCCGCAAGATCACTTCTTCTGGGACTTGCCGGCCTCGCTGCCGATTGCGTTGTAAGCACTGCTTTAAGGGGGTGTCTAGCCACAAGCCGGTGATGTGGGTAAAACCGGCCTCTCTTGCCAGCAGAATGGCTTCTCGGCGATGTTTACGGGCTGCATTGGTGGCATCATAAATGGCTGCCGGTGCGTGGATTAGGGCTTGCTGAAACTGACGTTGTACTTCTCGCCAAACAAGCAACCACGGCCCTTGAATCGATTCATCTCCAAATAGCTTAGCCCGGATGGCGTCTGTGGAGATGAGGTGCCGGCGTGGGCAGTCTGCGATCAAGTATTGGGTTAAATAAGTTTTTCCGCTCCCAGGAAGCCCGATTAGTAAAATGAGTTTAGTCATCGAAGTTTTAGACTTTAGATTTTAGATTTTAGAGGGTTAATCCAAAATCCAAAATCTAAAATCCAAAATGCTAAATAACAGTTCTGTCGGCAATGACCGCATTTTTCAATACGACAACGATGCCGCTACGGATGTAGAAACCGTCGTCTTCACGATTGGCTTCTTCTACTCTATCTTTGTTGATGATTTGGACGTGCCGGCCTATCCGAGCATTTTTGTCGATGATGGCGCGGCGAATGGTAGTGTCGGAACCAATGCCCAAAGGTACGCCGCCTTTTTGTAAGCCGGATTGACGTTCGGCGAAGGGTTCGTAGAAGTCAGAACCCATTACCAGAGAGTCTTCGATGTGGCAGCGGGCTTCCACGCGAGAACGCACGCCTAAAACCGAGTGATCGATGCGGCATTCTTTGAGGATGCAGCCTTCTCCGATCATCGATTCAGTGACTTGACAATCTAACAGTTTTGTAGGTGGCAAGTAACGGGCGCGAGTGTAGATGGGGGCTTTTTCGTCGTAGAAGCTAAAATCCGGGTGCGGTTGTTTGGTTAAGGCGAGGTTGGCTTCATAGAAAGCTTCTATGGTTCCAATGTCTTCCCAGTAATCATTGAATAAGTAGGCTTGAACGTTGTAGTCTTTTGCGGAAGCAGGAATGATTTCTTTACCAAAATCAGTCCGATCTGGGGCTTCTTCCAACAGTTTGACCATGACATCTCTGTTGAAGACATAAATCCCCATTGAGGCGATATAGGGGCTTTTCTTGGCTTGTTCCGGTGATAAGCCTAGGGTTGTGGTGTCAACCTGCATTTCTTTTAAGGCGTCGCCTTTGGGCTTTTCGCTGAAGGACATCACGCGTCCCTTATCGTCGATTTTCAACAAGCCAAAGTCGGAGGCGCGTTTCTCGTCGATGGGTAAGACGGAGAGGGTGATATCTGCGCCGGTTTCGCGGTGACGTTCGACGAATTGCCGGTAGTCCATGCGATAGAGGTGATCGCCAGAGAGAATGAGATATTCATCTACATCCCATTCTTGCATCAGCCAGAGATACTGGCGCACGGCATCTGCAGTTCCCTGGAACCAGTTCGGGTTTTCGGCGGTTTGTTGGGCAGCAAGCACTTCCACAAACCCTTCCGTGAAGCCAGAAAACGAGTAGGCGCGGGCAATGTGGCGGTTGAGGGAGGCTGAGTTGAATTGGGTAAGGACGTAGATTTTATAGATTTCTGAGTTGATGCAGTTACTGACGGGGATATCAATAAGGCGATATTTGCCGGCGATGGGGACTGCCGGTTTCGCCCGTAGTTTGGTGAGTGGGTAGAGGCGGGTGCCTGCGCCGCCGCCGAGGATGATCGCTAAGACTTTTTTCACTGAATTCCTCCCAAATGCCGGTGATCTCTCATGTCCAGTGTCGGACTGTGCGGGATCGTTGGCAAGGGGGGAAGGCAGGATCGGAGGTTAAGAGCCGGTTATTAGAGGAGTTAGCAAACAATCTCTATCAAAGTTTTTTGACAGAGATTGAAAAGAATTGCCTTAAATTCCGGACTGAGTCTACAATATGAAGTAAGTTCAATTGCATTATTCTTTTATCACTTTACTGATGGCTGATATTCCTAAATGGCGTTCGTCCTTTCCTTCTGGAAAGCAATACAACTGTCCCCATCCTCAATGCAAGCAAGGGGGGTTGCTTTATCCAGGATTTGAAGAATATTCTAGTTCTACAGGTCAAATAATCCTTTATTGCATTGATCAGCCTTGTCCCCTAGAAGATTCATCATCAGTAACACCATCAAGAGACCACTTTTTACTCGAACATGAGTAAAAATGTATCGAGTTTTGATGCTGGATTTTTTTGATAAATTTCTTGCAAATCTTTAAGAATTTCTGATTGCAAATAATCTCCTTCTGCTGTTGTGGGATTATTATTTACAATCAAGTAATTTTCAAGCTTTTTGTAAGTTTCTTCAGCTTCAGAGATTTTTCCTGCTTGTAATTGTGTTCGACCGAGCCAGCGAAGACAGTCTATATCTTCAGGTGATGCCTGGCATATTGCCTCTATATCTGGGAGAGCTTTTTCAGGTTCGTCTTTTTTAATGTGCACAAGCGCTCTATTATTAAGAGCGTACTTTACTACTGTTGCGTTAGGCTTAGAATTAAGAAGTTTTGTGTACACTTCTATAGCTTCATCGAAATTTTCTAAACGCTCGTAAAGAACGGCTTCTTTTAAAAAAGCATTATTCATCTTGGCGAGGTTTGAAGCTTTTTTATAAGCTTGCAAAGCTTTTAGGCACTCATTTCGACTTCCTTGATCGCAGCCTTTTGGAATGGGTGTCTCAATTAAAAGTCCCAAATAAAAGTAAGCTTTTCCGAGGAAACTGCCATAGTCTTCTAACTTCTTGTCAACTTCCTGTTCGGCTATTTTAAGAGTTTCCCATAGAATCTCTTGGGCCTTAGATATTTGTTTTTTACTGGAATAAATTTCACTAAAATGAAAAGCTACCATAACCGGAACTAAATTAGCCCAGTTTTGAGTTTTGAAATTAGATTTTAAGGAATTATTTAAGGGAACGAACAAAGTTTTAAAGTTGTGTACATCTATGTTAGTGGCTTCTACAGATATTTCAAGATATTCTCTATCTGGCCGCCCCCAAATCACAACTTCTGCATTAAACTGGCTACCTATTTTTTTTGCTTCTCGAGAGGTTGAAACAATTTTCTCTGTTGAACAAATCTCAATATTGTTCCATGAATGGCGGTCAAGTGCATCAAACAAACGTTCTTTCAAAAGAAGGTTATCTGAGCCTTGATTAAAATTAAAACTAGTAATAACAATTTTGCTTCCTTTTGATTGATTGGCCGTATTGCATTCTTCCATTTGAGATTCTCCTATGTTTAATTTAAAACCAACTTGGGAGTAAAAAAAAGTAGCCGCACTCAATAAAGAAACAGAAGTCAAGATTGCTGAAGTGACGAAAAAAATGCTCTTAACCTGAGACGCTTCTTGACTGCTAGTATTTGGTTTGACCACTTCAGGCTTGCTAAAAGGAGGAAATATAATAACAGTCTGTTGATCAACTTTATTGAACTGATTATTATTTCCATTGGCTAGATTAGCATCTCCATCGGCACTCGCGCTTTGCATAGAACCTGAATTAGAAGAGCCATTATCTAACCCTTGCTGAACACCGGCTTGCTTAGCTAGCTCATTATTATCTGAATTTGAGGGCAAAGGCTGAACCATAAAAGCCATCCAAAGAAAGCATTATTCTGAAGAATGATAAAAATTAAGCAGCCTCTACAAATTTTTGCTTTAGGCAGTCCCCAGAAAAAAGCTGGCAGCTACCCCTAACCAAGGGGCCAACTTAACAAAAATTGGCGTAATGCTTTTCCAAAGCCCTTTACTTGCTGAAACTGTTTCTGTTGTTGCTTTAATTGTCTTTGTTACCCGTTCTAAATTGTTCTTGATAAAGTCCTTGTCAGGCTCAGCTTCTTTTGCTTCCTCCTTAGCGGCAGCCAAAAACTTAGTAGCTTTTCCTTTCTGATCCTCTGGCAAATTAGCGGTTTTTAGTAACTCTTCAATTTGTGCAAGCAACTCAACCGCCTCATCTTGAGTAATTTCTGGCTGGGCTGCGACAACTTGATTGGTTTGCTGAATGACGTTGGCATCACCGGCAAGCACATTGGCATTACCCCCAGCCACCCCAGCTTGCATTGCCCCTTGATTGGTGCTGCCACCTTGAATGCTTTGATTAACTCCACCAGTATTCGATGACATATTACTGCCCTGTTTTAAATAATTGTCTGACTAAAACCTAGACGTAGAAGCGCCCTTGCTAACTGAAGCTGCCCTAGCTTGCCAGCTATATTCACAGCAGACGTTTGCTTTCCCTAAGCTATAGGTAGTCAATGATATAAAACAGCCTGCGCCGGCTCATATCCGGAAAATTTCCAAAAATAATTTTGGGCTGTAGATTTTTCTATGAGAGCAGGAACAGTCTTTAATCCTCCAATCTTGGCACAAGCCCCAACCGATGTACAGGTGGAAATCATGCGAATTCTGCTGAGGCAAAAACCGGCACCCCTATTCCAAAAATAAAATGTAATTGTTTATACAAAAAAAACCGGCACGCAACCCTAACCGGCACATCTTAAACCCTAAAACAGCGGCTTTCTACCTAAAGCTAGATCGACAAGCCGGCTAGACCCTTGTAGCCTAAGCGAGGAAAGGCTACTAAAAATCTATGCAAATTCAAACTCCAGATTGGGTCAAGCACGCTGTATTCTACCAAATATTTCCCGACCGCTTTGCCAAAAGCCAGCAGCCTCGCAAGCAGCTATTAAAAAATGCCTCTTGGGAAGATTGGCATGAAATGCCGACACTCCAAGGCTACAAAGGCGGAGACTTATGGGGCGTGATAGAAAAGCTAGATTACTTGCAAGATTTAGGAATTAACGCGATTTACTTCACGCCCATCTTTCAATCTGCGAGTAACCACCGCTACCACACCCACGACTATTATCAAGTCGATCCGATGTTGGGGGGAAATCCCGCGTTTAAAGAACTGCTAGATGCCGCCCATGAACGGAATATTAAGGTAGTTCTGGATGGAGTTTTTAACCACTCTAGTCGCGGATTTTTCTTTTTCCACGATGTTTTAGAAAATGGCCCTCATTCGCCTTGGCTGGATTGGTTTAAGATTGAAGGCTGGCCGTTATCTGCTTATAATGGCGAATTCCCGGCGAATTATGTGGGTTGGGATGGCAACCGGGCGCTGCCGGCATTCAACCATGACAACCCGGAAGTGCGGGAATACATCATGGAAATTGCCGAATATTGGATTAAATTTGGCATTGATGGTTGGCGCTTAGATGTGCCGTTTGAAATTAAAACACCCGGTTTTTGGCAAGAATTTCGTGATCGCGTTAAAGCTGCTAACCCAGAAGCTTATATCGTTGGGGAAGTTTGGGGAGACTCCCGCGAGTGGCTAGATGGGACGCAATTTGATGGGGTGATGAATTATCTATTTACTGCGCCAACCATTGCTTTTACCGCCGGCGATCGGGTTGATATTGACCAAGTTAAAGACAGATCCTACAGCCCCTACCCACCGTTATTCGCACCGGAATATGCAGAAAAGATTCAGTATCTTCTGGAACTTTACCCTTGGGAAATTCAACTAACACAGCTCAATTTACTCGCTAGTCACGATACGGCGCGGCTAATTTCTATTGCCGGCGGTGATAAACCGAGTGTAGAATTGGCAACCCTGCTGCTGATGACATTCCCCGGTGCTCCGAGCATTTATTATGGTGATGAAGTTGGTTTAGTAGGCAAGCTTGATCCCGACTCGCGTCGTGGCTTTCCAATGGAATCTAACTGGGAACAGGATGTTCTGGATTACCACAAACAGCTAATTGCCCTGCGTCACCAGTATAAGTGTCTCCGCACCGGCAGCTATCAGGTTCTCTACGCTCATGCGGCAACTTACGCCTTCGCTCGCATTTTGGGCGATGAAGAATTGATTGTTATCCTGAATGTGGGAAATGCCGCCTCTCAGGTAACGTTTGAGGTGACAGGTTTGCAATCTAAACCGAATAAGTTTTTATACGGTTGTGCTGAGCTAGAGTGGACGGGTGAAGGGGAATCTCAGCTCAAATTGGATATTCCTCCCCGCAGTGGCTGCATCCTTGGTGTGGGCTAGATTTAGCCGGCACCGGCACTCTTTTTTCGGGCAATCTTTGAAAGCACAAGAAGTGTAAATAACCCCAGAAAAACACAGAGAATCTATCTGTGTTTTTCTGTTATTTGATGACAACGCTGGATTTGCTGATCTCGCTTATTAAGCGGATACGAGTGCCGGCATCAGCACTGTGTCAATAATGTGGATGACGCCATTATCAGTGAGGATATCTGCTTTCAAAACCTTAGCGTCATTAATTTTGTAGCCCCCGTCAGATTTATCAATCCCAACTAAGCCACCTTCAACGGTTTCAGCGGAACTGAGTTCGGCGAGATTATCAGTTCTCACATCCCCAAACAGGACGTGATAACTCAAAATTTGCTTCAGCTTGGGAATGTCTTCCATCAAAGATGCCACTGTTTCCGTTGGAATCTTGGCAAATGCTTCGTCGGTGGGTGCGAAGACGGTGTAAGGGCCAGGACTTTCCAAAAGCTCTAGCAAACCTGCTGCTTCAACCACAGTCATTAACGTTTTAAAAGAGCCGGCCTCGCTGGCAGTCTCGACAAGGTTAGCCATAGTGTTTTTCCGGTTGCGAATGTATCTCCTCTTTACAAATACAAGGAGAAAGACTCATCGCGCATCTTTCATGAGTTAGACGTTGTACAAAATCTGAGTAATTTTGCGAAAAAATGAATGTTGGCGGGGATGCTCGACGAATTTTCCGTTAAAATCTCCCAGATTTCCCTCGCTTGCCGGCACTCACGCCGATTTGGGCTGCCGGCTTATTTAACGACTGGTCAAAATTCCCCGCTGTTTAAGCTGTTGCATAAAAAACTCTTCTAAAGTGGTTCGGGCTTCGGATAACGCGACAATTTGCCCACCCATAAGGTTGAGGCTGGCGAGAAAATCCTGGGGATCGCCTTTTAAATGACCTTGCCAGTATTCATCTTGAAATTCTAAGTCGGGTAAGCGTTGTTTGATCACGTCCGGGTTGCCGCCTTTGCCTTTGATATAGTAGGTTTCTGTTGTGCCGAGGAGTTCGCTAAGTGAGCCGGTGCAAATTAATTCCCCTAAAGCAAGAATGGCGACGCGATCACAGATTTTTTCGACATCTGAAAGGATATGGCTGTTGAAAAAGATGGTTTTACCCTGGGCTTTGAGTGAGAGAATGATTTCTCGCATCTGGTAGCGTCCCATCGGATCAAGACCGGACATCGGCTCATCGAGAAAGACGACTTCTGGATCGTTGATGAGTGCCTGTGCCATGCCAATTCGCTGCACCATGCCTTTGGAATATTGGCGCAATTGTTTTTTGCGGGCTGCGGATTGAGCAAGTCCCACAAGATCGAGGAGTTGGGGGATGCGCTGGCGCTGCACGGCGGCAGGGATTTGGAAGAGTCCTGCAGTATATTGCAAAAATTCCCAGCCGGTGAGGGAGTCATAGTAATAGGCGTTTTCCGGCAGATAGCCAATTCGCTGTTTGACTGTGCGATCACCTAAAGGACGCCCTAGCAGCAAACCCCGCCCAGAGGTGGGACGGGCGATTCCCAAGAGTGTTTTGAGCAAGGTAGTTTTACCGGCACCATTTGGCCCTAGCAAGCCAAAGGTTTCTCCCTGATAGACTGTGAGGGTGCAGTTTTTCAAGGATTCGATTTTTTGGTTCATCCAGAAGCCGGTGCGGTAGACTTTGCTCAGTTCATAGGTTTGCACCACCGGCTGCCGATCACGAGCGATTATTTCCTCTGGCAAATTCGCGACAGATTCCATTCCAGTAAGGGCGATAAGTGGCAACTGAGTTTATTTATTCCCTATTTTGCCGGTTTTTGTATCAATTTGAAAGAATTAACGATTTTGCTCACCG
Source organism: Microcoleus vaginatus WJT46-NPBG5 (assembly GCA_019359355.1). Taxonomy (GTDB): domain Bacteria; phylum Cyanobacteriota; class Cyanobacteriia; order Cyanobacteriales; family Oscillatoriaceae; genus FACHB-68. The sequence continues at coordinate 35,816 of JAHHHM010000007.1, forward strand.
CTATGGATGCCGGCCCAAATGAAGGTTTGCATTATTGGCGTTCGCTTGCGGTTCAACTTAAACTTTTATTAAAAGCATTCATCAAAGCAGGAAAATACATGGATCGTTCAAAAATTGTTGCGATTATCACCGGCGCGATTTCTCTCATTCTGGCGATCGCCTATCTGGTTATTGTACAGGTACTCGATTTCCGAGGCGAAATGCTGCCGGCTCCCCAAAGTCAGATAGACGTGCCGGTGCAAGTTGCGTCTATTTCACATCTCACCGCTGTTACAACACCCAGGATTGAAATCCCTGGCTGATAGCCCAAGTCCACTTAAGGGGACTAAAACTTTTTAAGTCCGATTAAGCCGACTACTCTGTCATTGCTAGGGGTGCGATAATCTCTATTCTCTCATCCCGGCAGCCTTAATAAAACTATTTTTTTACTTGCTGCCGGTCTTATTTTCTGCCAGTTTAAGTCACCATCAATTTATAACAATCTAATCAAAAATTTGACTTTTATCAAGGTTGAAGAAAAAATATAACTGTAGCTTGTCAATCAAACTGACAATGATACATCGGGTGGAATTACAAGACAGCGCCCTACCTGAACTGCTAGTTCTTTTATTCTTTTAACTTTGCTTCTTCCTCATTATCTTAAAATATAAAAATGCAACATTAATCAACATATTTAGGATAATACGAATGCTCACCCAATCACAATCTCCTGAAAAACAAGACATCGTCTACCCAGAAAGTGACGGCAAGCCAATGGCAGATAATACAGAACAATTCCGCTGGATTGTAATGATCAAGGAAAACTTAGAACTATTATTTGCTGCTGACCTTAATGTTTTTATCGCCGGCGATCTTCTCTGGTATCCTGTGGAAGGAAATAGCAGCCTTAACCGCGCACCAGATGTAATGGTGGCATTTGGCAGACCAAAAGGAAAACGCGGCTCTTATCTGCAATGGCTCGAAGATAACATTGCTCCCCAAGTCGTGTTTGAAATCCTTTCGCCTAATAACACGCTCACAGAGATGGGGAAGAAATTTCAGTTTTACGACCGCTATGGCGTTGAGGAATACTATTTATATGATCCGGCGAAAGCAGACTTGAGCGGCTGGCTACGTTCTGAATCAAAATTGCAAGTGATTGAACCCATTGCGGGTTGGATCAGTCCCCGATTAGGCATACACTTTGATTTATCTGGGGAAGAACTGCAAATTTATGGCCCAGACGGTGGCAAGTTTCTCACTTTTGTCGAATTAGATCGGCTGCGCCAACAAGAACGCCAAGAGAAAGAATTGGCTCAGCAACGTGCTGAAACTGAGCGCCAACGTGCCGAACAGGCAGAAACGGAATTGCAACAAGAACAACAGCGCCGGCAAGCAATGGAAGCGCGACTTAGAGAAATGGGAATCGATCCAAATCAACTGTGACAGAAATTAATTTACAAGTTCAAGAAACTAGCGAACGCCTTGATCGCTACCTGGCTGAACAACTCAGCGATTTTTCTCGCTCTCGAATTCAGCAGCTAATATCGCAAGGTCATGTAAAAGTCAATAACAAAACTTGCACCTCTAAAAAAGTGTCGGTGGCTGCCGGCGATCTCATTGAGTTAACCATTCCGCCGGCAGAACCGTTAGAACTGCAACCGGCAGATATTCCTTTAGATGTTCTCTACGAAGACGATCACCTGCTGATTCTTAACAAGCCAGCCGGCTTAGTCGTTCATCCCGCACCCGGACATGAAGCGGACACCTTAGTAAATGCCCTTCTCACCCACTGTCCGAATCTAGCCGGCATTGGCGGCGTACAGCGTCCGGGAATTGTCCACCGGCTCGATAAAGACACCACTGGCGCAATTGTCATCGCCAAAACCGACCAAGCCCACCAACACCTGCAAGCTCAACTCAAAGCCAAAACAGCCCGCAGAGAGTATCTAGGCATCGTCTCCGGTGCCCCTAAAACACCCAACGGTACAATTGACCTACCCATCGGTCGCAACCCCGCAGATCGTAAGAAAATGGCAATCGTGCCGGTTGAGAAAGGCGGACGTCCTGCAATCACGCACTGGCGCGTCCAAGAACGCCTCAGCAACTACACGTTGATGCACTTTCAACTGGAAACCGGGCGCACCCATCAAATTCGCGTCCACAGTGCCCAAATCGGGCATCCCATTGTGGGTGATCCAGTTTATAGCAGCGGTCGCTCTCTAGGGGTTAATATAGCCGGTCAAGCCCTTCACGCTTGGCGACTTCAGCTACAACATCCCGTCACCGGCGAATTGATTGAGGCGACTGCACCCCCTCCAGAAGCCTTCACAACCCTCCTGACAATTTTGCGGCGACGCGCCAACTTTGGAGAATAAATAGTAGTTAAGGGCTAGAAACTAGGTACTATTAACTAGAAAGTGATTCTAGCCTGTAGCATCTAATTTCTTGCCCTTAGTTAGCACTTAAAAGCCCTGATCTATTTAGTTGTCAGCACCTAATTAGCGCTTGCGGTAAGGCACAGTCGTATCGATATTAATGTTGTACACAGAAACTTTCGGGATATGGGTTGTTGTGGGAGTAACTTCCCGTGCCATCCCCAAGTACCGTGATGGATTGCCCTCTTGTGCTTGCTTCTCTTGCGGAGTAAAGCGGCGCACTTGATTCTGCCAGATGCTTTGTGGGAAGCCCAGCTGACTGCGATGATAGGCTTCGTAACGAGGAGTCCTAAGGTTGAAGGGCACCTCGCCTTTTGTGCGCTGCGGCAAAATCCGCCGGCGTTGATAGGGAACTGTGTTGTCCCCAAAGTTGCTCAGGTATTCTTCGCTATCAAGCAAGTCATTGATGAACCCTTGCAAACCTTTGGTCACTAATACAATTGACCAAGCGATTTTCTCGCGCTCATTGTACACATCACGCCCTAAAACGCGTTGTACGCAAAGCTCAACAAATCGGTAGTTGCTGTTGGGTTCAAGATTGCGCCGGCGGAACACGTCCGAAGTCGCCAAACCCCGGATAAAATCGCGCACGCTGATCTGACCGTCTTTCAGCTGGGATTCCAAATAATCTTGGCGGCTGCTTTTCAAAATTTGGTGTTCGCTGAAAATTTGGCGGTATGCCGCCCAGATCAAATCATCTATTTCTGTACCCGACAGGAAGTTATCGGTTGTATAAATTCTGGGTTTTTCTTCACCCGGTTGTTGCTCAAATCCAGCCACGCGCTGATTTTGGCTTGATGGCGCGTACTCTAACAAAGGAATAGCCACGTCATAATCTCCGTAATCTCAAACTTTTAGCGTTCAGCTAGTCGCTAGTGATGTCGTTGGGCCTAGTGGCTAGTGGCCAAGTGTGAAGCGTGAAGTGTGAAGTTTGCTTTACTCTTCTCTCTTCACTCTCTAACCTTCATCCTTTCCCCTAGTCCGTAGTCTCTAGTCCCTAGTCTGACCGCTGCCGTTTAACCAGCCAACACTCAGGGTAGGGGATTACGGTAATACACGTCTCATTTTTCTGAACGACTGCAACAATATGTAATATTATTTTACAAAAAACTGCAAATCTCACCTCTCCAAAAGGCCAAAGAATTGGAAGTTGAGGCACAATGAGGCCAATTGCGTAACCAAGCTTCCCGTTCTTGTTTTTCCGTACCTTCCATGCTCGGCACTTCTAATCCTAATCCTAAGCATAAATGGCCAATGACCCCCAAAAAGCGCTGTTCGTGACCGGGGGAGCGCAAATGGCCATGAGCGTATTCATGCGCGACGATACTTAACCAATCGTGCCGGTTGATGCGGCCTACATCAATGAGAATCGTGATGGGTTCAACTAGAATATTGCAAAGGCCATCGACTCCAAACTGTTCAGCTAAAGGCGCTGCAAAAATTTGCATCAGTTGCCGATCTTGCGGATGAAAGCAACTGTGACAAGCTTCTAGACAGGCATTGAGATCAGCATTGATCGCCTCAATATTCTGGCCAATCCAAGTACAGATACGGATGCGCTGATTAATATCATCCGCCACATCAATCATTGCCGGCTCTAAAAGCAGCGGACGTAGGGCATTCAGGTAATCAGCCCCCCGCAGGAACGGATCGCTTTCCATTGAGAAATTGATATTTGAGAGTGGGGCGTTGGAACTGGCAACTTTCCCGGCTGCCGGTGTTCCTGTGTTGCCCCGTTGATGCTCTCTCACCAGCCTAAAGCTGAGTAGAACTGTTTGCTGTCAGAGGTTTCCTGAGCCGGCGCGGAATTCGCCTCTGAATGGCTGCCGGCACCTTCACCCGAACTCACTCGACTTTCTGTACAAAATGAGGCTGTACTGAAGCCGCCAAAGCGCTTCACCGTACTTGTCCGCATCCGCAAGTCGGGTCCGGCAAACCAAAAGCGCTCAACAGAACTCATCGTCTCATATTCCGTAATCAGCACCAGCGCACCATCTTCATCAAGCAGATAGCGACCGGCAATCGGCACGATTTCAGCATAGCCCCTTTCTCGCAACATCTGGCCCTCTCTGGGATTGTCTGAATCTGGGACGATGGCAAAGACTGTTGAACCTTCGTGATTTTCATCCTCTTTATCCCACGCCATCGAGCCGTGCCACCTCACGAATGCGCCACCGGCAGCTTTATTCGGCTCAACCTCATGCAATTGGCAAATCTCTATGACTTTTGGATGATCCGCTGCTAGCGTTTCCACTGTTATTTCGGAATCTCCCACCTCTGTTCTTCTAAAAGGTAGATGGTGAGTTGCACGCTGGGATAGCCATTTGCCCTCACTGCGTTGAAAAAACTCCATTGCCTCCATTCGACTATTTTTCTCCCGGTAGAATGATGCTTCCGAATTTCCACCCTTTTATGATAAGCCGTATCAGGTTTAATCAACTTTTGTCTGCTCGGTAACTATTGCTACGTTACATAATGAGCATTGTGTCAAGTAGCAGTTCCGATAATTTACATTTTACGGCTCTACACAGTCCACGACACGTCTTTTGCATCTGTCCCGGATTAACTAACTAACAGGAGTGAGCGATGAACATCCCCACAGGTCTCAGTTTAGAGCAAGAGTTTAAGCTCCAAGTTCTGCGCGAACAAGTCCAAAGTTTATCTCAAGAGCAGGCTCAGGAATATTTGTTGGAGGTGGTGCGGCAAAATATGGTGAAGGATAACTTATTCAAGCATCTGCTTAAAAAAGCTTCCTGATGAGATGAATGATGAGTTTAGAGCGAATCTAGACAAAACTAAATTTCAATGGGTGCATCAGGCTGCTTTTTTTATGTGTGACGGTGTAAAGCTATAACTCAATCATTGCTCAACCGTACGCGCGGCCTTTTAAAATTTAAAAACAGCAATTTACAACACAATTTTTGCAACCATTGTCGGGGATTGCAGAGTTTTCAGCTCGAAGCAGATAATTTATTAGTGTTGCTCAACAAGCCCATCTAAAACATCTACTTTTGCAAAAAGTAGAATTACTCGGCTTGGGTTCTGGAGAGACGTTGGGACTTGAAACCCAGCTTTATTAAGTAGTTCCAACCTGTTACTGCACTGGTTTTCAGCCCCGTTTCGAGAGCGATCCACTGAGAAACCTTCGGGCCAGTCCACAAACCGCCATCGGGAGGTGGGGACAAAAGTGCTTGTGATAGTTTGGCTTGTTGTTCTGGGGTAAGAATCGCTTTTTTACCGCCAGGATTGTAGCGGTGAAAATCTATCAATCCCTGCGTTCCATAGTTATTATATCGATGCGCTAACTTTCGCACCCAATCTGGTGAAAAGCCTACAACTGAGGCGACTTCTTCAGCACTGAGTGGGTTATCTGGCCGGCTCAGTAACCAAATTGCCTGCCAGCGAGACCGTTCCTTTGCATTTTTGCAAGAACGGTATCGCCCAGTAAGTTCTTCATAGCTTAAATGCGGAGTCAGCTTAATCCGAGCTTGAGCCATGCAAGACGATTATGCAAGTAAAATTCGCTCCTCATATTACCGCAATGCTGGCTCTAGGGACAGCGAGAGAAAAAAGAGTAAAGAAAAAAAAATGAATAAAAATTTTCAATTCTTAATTCTTGACTTCCTATTTCCCATGCCCCATTGCAGATTTATCCAAAACGACCGCTGACATATTCTTGTGTCGATTCCTTAGCGGGATTGTGGAAGATCACTTGCGTTTCGTCGTACTCGACTAGATAACCGATTCGCCCGCCCTTTTCTGTCGGCTCAACATTAAAAAAGGCCGTCATATCTGACACCCGTGATGCCTGCTGCATATTGTGAGTGACGATAACAAGCGTATACTGCTGTTTGAGTTCATGAAGAACCTCTTCAATTCGCAGCGTTGAAATTGGGTCAAGCGCTGAGCAGGGTTCATCCATCAGAATGACATCAGGTTGAACCGCTAATGCTCTAGCAATACACAGTCGCTGTTGTTGACCTCCAGATAGTGCTAAACCACTTTGCCGGAGTTTATCTTTGACTTCATCCCAAATGGCGGCTTGCTTGAGAGATCGTTCTACCAATTCATCCATATCCCCCTTATAGCCATTAATCCGGGGGCCAAATGCCACATTGTCATAAATTGATTTGGGGAAGGGATTTGGCTTTTGAAACACCATCCCAATCTGCCGGCGCAACTCTACCGGATCGATATTCGGTGCGTAGAGATTTTGACCGTAATAGGAAACTTTGCCTTCAGCTCGAAATACTTTAATCAGGTCGTTGAGCCGGTTATAGCACCGCAGCAAGGTACTTTTGCCGCATCCTGAAGGGCCAATGAAAGCTGTAATTTTGTTTTTGGGAATACTCAAGGAAACATTTCGCAGTGCCAGGAAGTTACCGTAATAAACACACAGATCTTCTGTGCTTAGAACCGTTTCACTTTGCTTGGAATTGTGAGAATTGGAAACCATAAAAAAGGTGCAAATTTACATTAAAGAAACCTTGCTATCTGAGAGAGATAGAAAGGGGATCGAATTACAAGGAAAGAAATGGGAAGTTAAACAGCGGATGCCTGAAGTCTCAGGGAGTTATTGAGAAAATTCTTTTTCATGAAGCTGCAAACATTCAATCGCTCCCATCCATCGTTGCCGTTGACAAATTCTTGTCCTGCAAGTCTCAGTGATGTTGTGTTTAACCCAAGATTCGTTGGCGCAGTTAAGCCGACCCACTGAAGTTTAATTGTATCTCTTATTACATTATCAATTGCCTCTGAATAATATTCTTCATTCAGTCTGCATATATTTAACTTTTGCTAAACAGATCCCCGTGATTTTGCGGAATTCATCCTAGATTTGCCGAGGGTTGGCAGCCGATTGCTCGTTACAGAATTATTCGCACCCAATTCTTGAAGTTACAAAGCGTGTTCTATATCCCAATGCTCAGCGATAAGGGCAATGGCTGGAAGTTCGTCAGGCAACCGAAGTATTATTTCAAACTCAATCGAGAATGACGCCACGCTTTACAAGCACTGACTTGAAAGCAGACGGTCTGTAGGGGCATGAATGCAGCCCTGTAATACTACGGTTACCTCTATCATAACGACCGACCTAGCGCACAGACGTTAAGGCTAAATTAAGGGCAAGCCAGAGTATGTTCGAGATAATACTGGGAAGTGCCAAATAAATCAAGATAGCAGCCAGTAACTGAGTAGTCCAGAGCAAGTGATAAAATGCCAACAATTCAGTTACGCAATTAAAGGGCCAAAAGTGGTTCAAGCACCAGTTTCAACTTCATCCAATCCGTCGAACGCTGATTTCTCTGGTGGGGTCGCGCCACTCGCCGGCAGCAACGAGCAATTGCGAGAGTGGTTAGACAACCTCGCACAGCGAATCATAGCCGGCGAACGCATTGGCCGAGAGGAAGCGCTCGAACTCACCCAAATCGAAGGACAAGACAATATCTTACTGCTGTGCGAAGCCGCAGACCGAGTGCGCCAAGCGTGTTGCGGCAACACGGTGGATCTGTGCAGCATTATCAATATCAAATCTGGTAATTGTTCGGAAAACTGCGGCTATTGCTCTCAATCAGCGCACCATCCGGGCAAAAATTCCCCGATCTATGGCTTGAAGTCTACCGAGGAGATTTTAGCGCAGGCAAAGGCGGCTGAAGCTGCCGGTGCTCGCCGGTTTTGCTTGATTTCTCAGGGACGGGGAATTAAATATAACAGCCCGAAATCCGCTGAATTTGAGGAAATTCTGGAGACTGTGCGGCAGATTATTGCCGAAACTAATATCAAACCTTGCTGCGCCCTTGGCGAAGTGACACCAGAACAGGCACAAGCGCTTTCCGAGGCGGGGGTGACGCGCTACAACCACAATCTAGAAACCTCTGAGAACTTTTTTGGGGATATCGTAACGACGCATACCTGGCGAGATCGCGTCGAGACGGTGAAGAATGTGAAAGCAGCCGGCATCCAAGCTTGCACCGGCGGCATTATGGGCATGGGAGAAAGCTGGGAAGATCGCGTCGATCTGGCAGTGGCGCTGCGAGAATTAGAAGTGGAATCAGTCCCGCTGAACTTGCTGGATGCCCGTCCCGGCACCCCTTTAGCCGGTCGCCCCAAACTCGATCCGTATGAAGCTTTGAAAATCATCGCGATCTTTCGGCTGATCCTCCCCGAACAAATTATTCGCTATGCCGGCGGACGGGAAGCCGTTATGGGCGAACTCCAAGCCTTGGGTTTAAAAGCTGGAATTAACGCCATGTTAGTCGGAAACTACCTCACCACAATGGGTCAACCCCCCGATCAAGACCGTGCTATGCTCGAAGCGCTTGGACTTCAGGGTGGAGAAGCACCGATTCCCGCTCAGCAACAATCCGCTAAATTGGAGATTTGAGATTTGAGATTGGTGCAAAATCCAAAATCCAAAATCCAAAATCCAGAATCCAAAACCGCCGTGGCAACTCCGCTGGAATTACTGTGGGCTTTGATAGGCTTACTGCTGACAATTGGGGGCACTTTTCTGGAAGCCTCAATCGCCAGCCCTTCATGGCCTTGGAATCCTGCTGCCATTCACGCTCAATCCCTCGGTGTCACCTATCAAATCGGGGCAGTGCTTTTAATCGGCTGTCTGGGTGGCAAAAATGCCGGTGCGCTTTCTCAAATCGCCTACTTGGTATTGGGCTTGATGTGGCTGCCGGTTTTTACCAAAGGCGGCGGATTAGATTATCTCAAAGAGCCAACATTTGGTTATTTACTCGGGTTTATTCCTGGGGCGTGGGTGTGCGGTTGGCTGGCGCTGCAAACACCCCCGCGCTTAGAGTTTCTAGCCTTTAGTTGTATTTGTGGTTTGCTGACCGTTCATATTACAGGTTTGAGCTATTTAGCACTGACTTACTCGTTCAATCAAGACTTGTTGCTGCCGGCAGCGATGAAGTTTTCCGTTCATCCCTTGCCCGGTCAGATGGCCGTCGTCTGTGCTGTCACAGTTCTCTCCTTTATCTTGCGGCAACTGATGTTTTATTAGCCGGTTTGACTGATCTCTCGCTTGTCAGCAGCCCAAGACAAAGAATAATCGGACACATGACAAAACGCTAATAGCTTCCGTTACCATGAGATTTAAAAATCGTCTGTTTTGGATTGCTGCTGCAATCAGTTTGCTTCTTGACCGGCTAACGAAAGCTTGGGTTGTGCAAAATTTTAAGCTCACAGAAACTTGGCCTCTGTGGCCCAATGTTTTTCACTTCACCTATGTCACGAATCCCGGTGCAGCGTTTAGTCTGTTCAGTCAAGGGGGTGGGTGGTTGCGCTGGCTATCTTTAGCCGTGAGTCTTATTTTAATTCTGTTAGCCGTATTTGGACCCAATCTCAATCGCTGGGAACAGGCAGGGTATGGGTTAATTTTAGGAGGAGCGCTGGGCAACGGCATCGACCGATTTATTGCCGGTGAAGTCGTCGATTTTTTGGACTTCCGGCTAATTCACTTTCCAGTATTTAACGTGGCAGATATTTGTATTAATCTAGGCATTGCCTGCTTGCTGATTGCCACATTCAAGCAAGCGCCGGCAGCATCTAAGGGCTAGGCAGAAAAAGAGAGGAAAAAAAGATTAGCATTACTGATGTTAAAGTTCTGCTAAATACTTTTTTTGGAATGGAATCTTAGGTGTTCTTGGCTGTGGAGTTGGATGTAATAGACCAAGGCTAGACGGGAATATCTAAAGACATCCGAATATCTTCTAAGGGCTTTTCCCATAAGCTATTCCATTCAATTCCAAAAAGTGGCTTCGCTTTTTTCCCCATTATCCATCCTTCTGTCAAGGCATCCATAATTACTTCACAAAGCTCTATCTCTTGAATTGCAGTCTTGAGGAGATTTTTAGAAAGAAGTGATAGAAATAAACGATCACGATATAATAACTGCGCCACATAAAATGCTTCTACTTTTACCTCACCCGGTTTATCTATACCACAACCTGTGACGATATGCCAAATGTCATGGGTTTCGGCAATATGAATATTTAAATAAGATGAGTCACTACATTCCATTTTATTAACCGGGATAGGCTTTAAATTATTCTTCAGCATATGATCAGAATAAAGATAGCCTAACGTATTTTTAGGTAACTGATGAAGTTGAGAAAGATCAAGGTTACCTAGAAGGGGACGTTCTTTAAAAGCCCTTTCACATTGAGGGATTTGGCGAAGGAAATTCACAAGTTCCTCTAGAGTAGAAGCATCATTTAGCTGTTTAGAAAGTTTTCCAACCCCTAACACATCTCCATAAGGAGCTTTAACAAGATCTAAAAAACTGTCAAAAATTGCTGACTGCTGATCTGTATCCATTGTTTTGATTGATGGGTTAGAAGTGTCTAGAATATTCATACTAACTTAGATGATTACTGTTAAATCTGTAAACAGTGTTAATTTTAATGGCTAAGAAGGAAATTGACTCTATCCAGGAGATGGGGAAAATACCTGTACTTTTGGCTAGATAAAAGTCTGCACTAAATCAGAGCATTGGGGAAAGGATAATGCTGTTTGAGCCAAAATGAAACAATTAATGCGCCCCTCCTCAGCTTGGAAATGAAGAGTCCAAAGTGTAGCCCAACTGAGGCATCCAAGAACGGTCATCTGTTAACCCCAAACAGGCCAATGTTTTGGCATGAACAATTGAGAACCGCAGTAGCAAAACCTTTAAGTCCTTGTGGGGCATTGTCAAATGCTAGTAATACTTTTTTTATCTAACAGACGGTTGGTCGGTAAACTCCAAGTTGATTGAACAAGGAGATCACCGGCTCAGCAAGACCTATAGGACTCGTGTAGAAAGAGAAAACACAAGGCTGAGGCATTATCTGAGTCCTTGACCTGGCAAAACGCTGTGCTACTCCAAGTCGTTTGAATGCTGAAGTGTTCACTGCGTTTACTGCTGCACTATTTGAAGTATCAAACAGTCCCTCTGCCGGCTTAAATTATTACTCTATAAGCACCGCCGAAAAATTTTTATCATAGGTGTGGGCGAAAAGGCGATGGGGAGTCTACCGTGAAAAGTGAGAATTCCTGTCTTCGCCGGCTGAGAGTATTAAAATCGGTTGAAGAAGCCGGCATATTGAAAAGCGCTTCGGGAAAGGCCCAATCGCGCAGTGTAGTGTCTGCAAAACAGATATTAACGCTCTTACGCCAGCTTTCCCCCACCTCGCCAACCCATTCCAGACCCACCTGTGTAAATTGCCAATGACTCCTCCTCAGCCTCCCCAACAGCCTAAAACCATCCTCAGCGTCCTGACTCAAGCGGTGCAAACCGTTGCTAAAGTTAATTTTGGCCAACTGGCGCTCAAACCCAATGCCAGAGTCGCTGAACTCTGGGTTCAGGATGCCGGTGCGGCGCAGGCTGAGAAGTATCCCCTATTAGGCGAACGCTACCTTCTGGGGCGCAGTTCCAAATCGAGCGATATTGTCGTCCGCAACCCTGTTGTCAGCCAGACGCATCTATCCTTGTCGCGCGATAGCAGCAAGCCCAATGCCGCTTTCGTAATTAGAGATGAAAATTCTACGAACGGCATTTATCGGGGCAAGCGCAGGATCACCGAAATGCCTTTGCGTCATGGCGATGTGTTTACACTAGGGCCGCCTGAACTGGCTGATGCGGTGCAGATTAAATATATCGATCCGCCACCCTGGTACGTCAATGCATTTCGCTACAGCCTTTACGGTGCAGGTGGGCTGACTGCATTGACGGTGTTGTGGGTGGGTGTTGAGTGGCAAAAATTCCGAGTACGGCCTTTGCCAACCTCTATACAAGGGCCGGTGGTCGTTTACGCGCGTGATGACCAAACGCCCCTACGCCCTCCTTTTAATAACGCTCACCGAGAACAGCGCCGGCTATCAGACTTTTCTCGTTACCTGCCAATGGCGGTGGTTGCTTCTGAGGATAGCCGGTATTATTGGCACGTTGGGGTCGATCCGCTCGGCATTTTGCGGGCTGTAGTGGCGAATGTGCGTGGGGGTGGTATTCGTGAGGGGGCTAGTACCCTTACTCAGCAGTTGGCGCGAAGTTTATATCGAGACTATGTGGGAACGGAAGATTCGGGAGGTCGTAAGCTGCGGGAGGCTGTCGTCGCCCTGAAGTTGGAGACGTTTTACAGCAAGGATGCTCTGCTGTTAACTTATCTAAACCGGGTGTTTTTAGGGATTGACTTGTATGGGTTTGAAGATGCGGCACAGTTCTACTTCGGCAAGTCGTCAAAGGATTTAACGCTTTCAGAGGCGGCGACGCTGGTGGGAATTTTACCGGCTCCCAACAGTTTTAACCCGGTTCAAAATTACCAGTTGGCGGTAAAATATCGCGATGGCGTTCTCTACCGGATGCGTGCCCTTGGCATGATCAGCCAAGAGGAGGCTGATCGGGCGCGGCGATCTCGAATTGAAATTAACCCCAGAGCTCGCGAAGTTTTAGAAAGTACAATCGCCCCCTATTTCTACAGTCATGTCTTTACTGAACTCGAGGAATTGCTGGGAGATCAGCTGGCGCGAGAAGGTAATTTTATTGTTGAAACCGGCCTTGATATTACCCTCCAACGACAGGCAGAGGCGTCCTTACGCAATACGGTGAACACTGCCGGCGCAGCCTATAACTTTTCTCAAGGGGCAATGGTTACGCTCGATTCTAGCAACGGCCAAGTTGTCGCCCTCACCGGCGGCGTAGACTACAGAGAAAGTCAGTTTAATCGTGCAACTCAAGGTCTGCGGCAGCCTGGATCGACGTTCAAAATCTTTGCTTACACTGCTGCGCTTGAGGCGGGTATCCCGCCAGAAAAGGCTTATTCCTGTGCGCCGGTAGACTGGGCCGGCCAATCCTTTGACGGCTGCGGTGGCGGCAGTTTAGATATGTACACCGGCCTTGCGCGTTCAGCAAATGCGGTTGCTCTGCGAGTCGCGCAGGATGTGGGTTTGGATGGGGTGATACAGATGGCCCGCCGCATGGGAATCAAATCTAAACTCGATCCGGTGCCGGCGTTGGTGCTGGGCCAAAGTGAAGTGACGGTGCTGGAGCTGACCGGCGCATTTGGTGTGCTGGCCAATGGTGGGGTGCGGCACCAGCCTCACACGATTAAGCGCATTCTCGATAGCAGTGACTGCACCGATCCCAAAAACCCGGCAACCTGTCGGTGTATTTATTCTTACTCAGCAGACGCACAATGTGAGTCACGGGGGGAAGGTGGCGTTCAAGCGATCTCGCCTGAAGTGGCAGACACGATGACGGTTCTGATGCAAGGGGTTGTAGCACCAGGGGGTACAGGACGCAGCGCCTCGATTGGACTGGGAGAGGAGGCGGGTAAAACCGGCACTACCAACGATAATGTGGATCTGTGGTTTGTGGGTTACGTTCCCAGCCGGCAACTGGTGACGGGCATTTGGTTGGGCAATGACGATAATACTCCGACTGCCGGTAGTAGTGCTCAAGCGGCGCAGCTATGGGGCGATTACATGAACCGAGGGACGCGTTAGTTTGTGAGTTTTTAGCAGATGCAGGAGAGCATTTTTGCGAGGAGGGCCGGCATCAGGAGAGTTTGTCTGTTGAGAGTAGAGTTCTTGCAAAAGTCTTTTTTTAACCACAGATGATAGCACAGCGTATTGTTATACATATAGGGATGGCTTCACGGCTGTGTTGCAAATAAGTTGGCAATTTAAGACTTTTGCAAGAAGTTGAATCTAGCGATTGCCTTGACCGAGATGGCGTCCCGCTAACTGCAAGGCGTCTGCGATATCTACATCTCCATCCATATCGGCATCTAAAAAGTTATTCAGGACTGGGTTTTGTCCTTGCTGTGGATTTTGGACGTTCGATCCTGTTTTGAGGAAGTTAAGAACGATTGGGATTAACATCGGCAGCATCATTTGGATGGTTTGTGCGTTTAATCCAGTTCTTTGGGCGACTTCTTGAATAATATGCCCTTGCATTTGGGGGGGGAACAATGCCTGAACTGCTTGGTTGTTGGGTGTTGTACCGCCGTATTGATTGACAATTGCTTGCGCTTGTGCAGGGCCGGCGGTGGTACGTTGTTGCTGTAAGGCAGATCGCACGTAGTTGCCGACCATTGATAAGGCCATTTGGGTTGCGCCCGGATCGGCACCGTAGTTGCTTCCTAGCTGTTCTACGGTTCCCAAAATACCACCTAGTTGGTTGGGATTCGCTTGTTGATTGGGATCGCCGATGGCATTTAAGATTTGGTCAAAAAGTCCCATGATGTTTTACTCCAAAATGATCAAAAAGATCCACTCAGACGCAGCTCAAGCACTAATTTGTAGGGGCGATGCTTTGTTAGGAATTGACTGATAGTGCTGTTGAAATGAGTGCACCGAAATGGTTGGGCTAGTTGCCGATTTAATCAGTTATTCCTTCGCTGATACTTTTTCTAGGATAAAACACCTGCGAGAATTGCCATCTAGCTTTAGACTCAACACAATCAGAGGAGACTAAGATCGTAAGCATCTGACCTACCCTTTTGCTGCTGCTGTCCATGCCTCTGTCGCGCCTGTTAACACTCATTGCCGGCCTCACTTTCATCCTGGGGTTAATGCTGTGGTTGATTAATTCCCTTTACCGGCTGTACATCCAAGTTGCTTTTTCAACCCCGTTTCTGGCAAATCTGCTGCTGTTGCTGCTGATTGTGCTGCTGGTGGTTTTAATTACCGCCTTGGTGTACTATCTGCGCCTGTTTCAGCCGGCCAAAAAGCGAAAAACCGGCAGGCGCAAGCCAAGACCAAAAGTTCCGGTGCAAAAGTCTGAGGCGGCTGAGGAAACCTTAAAAGCGGTTCGCCAGCAGGTTGATCAAATTCAAGACGAGGTAGCTAAGCAGGCATTAATCAGCCGATCGCGAGAAATTGAGACTTATTTATCGCGGGGGGATTTGCAGGTGGTGGTGTTTGGGACGGGGAGTGCCGGCAAAACTTCCCTGGTCAATGCTTTAATGGGGCGGATGGTGGGGCGAGTTTCTGCACCGATGGGGACAACGGAAGTCGGGGAAACTTACAGCCTGAAATTGAAAGGATTGGATCGTGAGATTTTAGTAACCGATACGCCGGGAATTTTAGAAGCGGGAATTGCCGGCACTCAGCGAGAAGAATTGGCACGACAATTGGCGACGGAAGCCGATTTGCTCTTGTTTGTGGTGGATAATGACTTGCGAAAGTCGGAATACAATCCTTTGCGGGCTTTAGCAGAGATTGGCAAACGTTCTATCGTCGTTCTCAATAAAACGGATCTTTATCCAGAACAAGACCGAGAAGCCATTTTAGCGAGATTGCGAGAGCGAGTGCGGGGATTTGTGGCGGCAATGGATGTAGTGGCGATTGCTGCCAATCCTCAAGCCGTGGAACTGGAAAATGGGCAAATCTTAGAACCTGATCCCGATATTATGCCTTTAATTCGCCGCATGGCAGCGATTTTACGCGCTGAGGGGGAAGATTTGGTTGCAGATAATATTCTGTTGCAATCCCAGCGCTTAGGAGAAGAAGCGCGACGGCTAATTGACGCGCAGCGCCGCCGGCAAGCTGAGAAAATTGTGGAACGGTTTCAGTGGATCGGTGCCGGTGTAATTGCAGTAACACCTTTGCCGGTGGTTGATTTGCTGGCAACGGCGGCGGTTAATGCCCAAATGGTGGTAGAAATCGGCAGAATTTACGGTTCTTACCTTGATATGGAAAATGGCCGGGAATTGGCGCTATCTCTGGCTAAAACTCTGGCGAGTTTGGGAATTGTTAAGGGCGCAACAAATTTGGTGTCTACAGCACTGCAAATGAATGTGGGCACACTTATCGTTGGCAAGGCCATTCAAGGGGTGACGGCGGCTTATCTAACACGAATTGCCGGCAAAAGTTTTATTGAGTATTTCCGCCACGATCAAGATTGGGGGGATGGCGGGATTACTGAGGTAGTGCAGCGACAATTCCAGCTCAATCGCAAGGATGAGTTTGTTAAGGCATTTATTAAGGATGCGATCGCTAAGGTCGTCGAACCGTTGAAGGTGCTTTCGCCTCAGCCAGAGGAGGAGGAAGAAGAAGAGTTGGAATATGAAGAGGAAGAACAAAATCGCCGGCAGCCTAATTGGGATGAACCCAACCAAAGTGAATCTGATTGGGATGAACCTAGACAACGCCGGGATGATTGGTAGGATGCCGATGTGTTTTTTCTGGTGGCTTCTTTATTTTTGTTACTTTTTCAATGATCCCCATCATTTCCTCGTAAAATTGTGCCAAAAGAATTTTGGAACGAAGAGGAACTATGAGCCAACGCCCCATTATCCTTGGCATCGTTGGCGACAGCGCTGCCGGTAAAACAACGCTCACTAAAGGGATTGCTCAAGTGTTGGGTCCTGAGAATGTAACGGTGATCTGTACCGATGATTATCACCGCTACGACCGCAAGCAGCGTGCAGAAATAGGCATTACGGCACTGCACCCGGATTGCAATTACCTTGATATCATTCAGCAGCACTTGAATTTGCTGCGAGCCGGTGAATCAATTCTCAAGCCGATTTACAACCACAAAACGGGGACTTTCGATGCACCAGAATACATCAAGCCCAGCAAATTTGTGATTGTTGAAGGGTTGCTTGGTTATTCAACCCTTAGAGCGCGAGACGCTTATGATGTGAAAGTGTATCTGGCCCCGCCAGAATCATTACGGGCGAAGTGGAAAGTCAAGCGCGATACGATGAAGCGAGGCTATACGCCAGAACAGGTGCTTGCGGAAATCGAAAAACGTGAACCCGACTCAGAGGCTTTTATCCGTCCTCAGCGCCAATGGGCGGATGTGGTCGTCAGTTTTTATCCGCCAAGCGAAGGATCTGAGGAAGATGCCTCCCATTTAAATGTGCGTTTGGTTCTCAGACCAACGATTCCGCACCCGGATCTGCTTAAGGTTATTGATGAAAGCCAAGATGAGCCTACACCGGCAATCCGCTTGGAGTTGGATCGCGATATGGGCAAGCCGGTTGATGTTTTGGAAGTTGATAACCATGCAACTGCTGAACAGGTAAACAAGTTAGAGCGCATTTTATGTCACGAAATGCCAGACTTGTTACCCTACTGCGGGTTGAATATTAACCCAGAAATTGGCAAACTCGTCGGTACAACGGGTGAAATGCTACAGAGTTATCCCTTAGCAATTACACAGTTATTAATTGCTTATCATATGCTCAAGGCTGTTCACTTAGACTCTACGAAGACAGTACCGCAAAGCGCTCTCTCTTAGAATTAGGACGTTGGCCGGCTATCCTAAGACTTGGTCTACGGTTAGCGAAATCTCAGGAAACGCTTGCGGGGAAAGGCTTTGTCCCCGCCGGCACTCTTGAATATTCTGATAGCCGGCTGCTGTTGGTTGCCGGTAAATTTCGATTAATTGTTCATTAATATTGACTAGCCAAATTTCAAAAATTCCGCTGCCGGCATACAGTGGAATTTTAAGTTGCCGGTCTGATTCTACAGTGGTGTCTGCGACTTCTACGATTAAGAAAATATCTTTTGGCTGAGGATGGCCGGCTTCATAAAAATCAGATCGCGGTTGCAGTAATGCGATGTCCGGTTGTGGTTCTGATTGATCGCTTAATTCCACTGGATTGTGAACTGAAACAATACTATTGTTGCCCAACCATTGAGAGAAAAGTCTAATCAATCGCTTCACACACGCTGCATGGCGCGGGCTTATAGGCAACATCTGAACAATCATGCCATCGATTAGTTCTACCCGCTCATCTTCTGTGAGAATACCTGCCTCAGCCATCCGGTGATACTCTTCAACTGTGAATTGCCGCCTGAGTAATTGCACAGACATCTCAATTTCCCTCGTTTCATACAAGCCGGCTCACTCTCATTATGCTTTAACAGGCCAATGACAATACAACGCGTTAATCATACCCAATCCGGTTCCAATAGGGTTCATACAAAGCCAAAGATATTGCGTTCTCCCAGAAGAGATGAGAGAAGAATACAAAATCTCATGGCACCGGGCTTTGGCGCGATTACACCAATGACTATTTGTGAAGAAGTTGAAAAGATTTTTACATAACCTCCCCAACATGGGAGATATATGTAAACAGTTCACTAACCCATTGATTGAGACTATGCATCGTCATCTACATCGCCTTGGCGTTATTAGTGCAACCTTGCTCATCTCTTTGAGTTGTCCGTTACCAGTGGTGAGCAATACTTGGGGAAGTGGTGCTGCTTTGGCACAGGCGCAGACAAGAGAACAACGCCGAGACGAGTCATTGCGACTAAATCAAGTAGGTCTTCAGCAGTTAAATCAAGGTCAGTTTCGAGAAGCTTTAGAGACGTTTCAAAAAGGTTTAGTGATTGTCAGAGAAATTGGTGAGCGCCAAGGTGAAGGTGCAACGCTCAACAATATTGGGTTAGTTTACGACAGCCTAGGACAGTACCCCAAAGCTTTGGAGTATTATCAACAAGCCTTAGCTATTCACCAAGAAATTGGTAATAAGGCAGGGGAGGGTACAACGCTCAACAATATTGGTGCAGTTTACGACAGCCTAGGACAGTACCCCAAAGCTTTGGAGTATTATCAACAATCCTTAGTCATTGCTAACGAAATTGGTGACAAGGCAGGGGAAGGTACGACGCTCAACAATATTGGTGCAGTTCACCGCGACCTAGGACAGTACCCCCAAGCCTTGGAGTCTTATCAACAATCTTTAGCTATTCGCAAAGCAATTGGTGACAAGGCAGGGGAAGGTGTAACGCTCAACGGTATTGGGTTAGTTTCCGACAACCTAGGACAGTATCCTAAAGCCTTGGAGTCTTATCAACAATCTTTAGCTATTCGCAAAGCAATTGGTGACAAGGCAGGGGAAGGTGTAACGCTCAACAATATTGGGTCAGTTTACGACAGCCTAGGACAGTACCCTAAAGCCTTGGAGTCTTATCAACAAGCCTTAGCTATTCACCAAGAAATTGGTAATAAGGCAGGGGAGGGTACGACGCTCAGCAATATGGGGTTAGTTTACGACAGCCTAGGACAGTATCCTAAAGCCTTGGAGTCTTATCAACAAGCCTTAGCTATTCACCAAGAAATTGGTGACAAGGCAGGGGAGGGTACGACGCTCAACAATATTGGGTCAGTTTACGACAACCTAGGACAGTACCCTAAAGCTTTGGAGTCTTATCAACAAGCCTTAGCGATTCACCAAGAAATTGGTAATAAGGCAGGGGAGGGTACGACGCTCAACAATATTGGGTCAGTTTACGACAACCTAGGACAGTACCCCAAAGCCTTGGAGTCTTATCAACAAGCCTTAGCGATTCACCAAGAAATTGGTAACAAGGCAGAAGAAGGTATGACGCTCACCAATATTGGGTCATTTTACTATACTCAAGGTAAATATTTCCAAGCCGAAACCACCTTATTGGCAGCGATTGAAGCTTGGGAATCCCTCCGACCGCGAGAATTAAAAGATGACCAAAAAATCTCTATCTTTGAGCGGCAAGCTACTACCTACCGATTACTGCAACAAGCTTTGGTTGCACAAAATAAATTTGACGAAGCACTCTTAATTGCCGAACGCAGTCGCGGTCGTGCTTTGGTGGAGTTATTAGACTCCAAGCTCTCACAAAACCCCAGCAATCAACCCAATATCAAACCCCCAACCCTTCCAGAAATTCAGCAAATTGCTTCTCAACAAAACGCTACCCTTGTTCAATATTCAATTATTGATGAACCTTACCAAATTCAAGGAAAACAAGAATGGCAGCAATCCAAGCTCTACATTTGGGTGATTAAACCCACAGGTGAAATTGCCTACAAGCAAGTAGACCTGAAAAAATTATTGAACACATCCCTACAAGACCTCGTTACCATCAGCCGTGATGCTATGGATGTCAGGGGTAGAGGTCTTTTTGAAGTAACTGTTGCTAATCCCCAACCCGAAAACTCAACCGAGAAATTACAACAACTCCACCAACTCCTCATCGCACCCATTGCCGACTTGCTCCCAAAAAACCCAGATGAGCGAGTCATCTTTATCCCGCAAGAATCGTTGTTTCTCGTCCCCTTCCCCGCACTGCAAGACGAGCAAGGCAAATACTTAATTGAAAAACATACTATCCTCACCGCACCGGCTATTCAAGTTTTGGACTTAACCCACAAGCAAAAGCACAATGGTCAAAGGTCAGTCAAGGATGTGCTAGTTGTGGGCAATCCTACCATGCCCAAAATTAAAATCGGAGAATTAGTTGCAAACTTAGATCCTCTCCGTGGTGCGGAAAGGGAAGCGATTCAAATTGCCAAACTTTTAAACACCGAAGCACTGATAGGTAGCAAAGCCACCAAAACAATGGTGATCGAGAAAATGCAACAAGCACGCATCATTCATCTGGCTACCCACGGCTTACTTGATGATTTTAAAGGATTCGGTATACCCGGAGCAATCGCGCTTGCTCCTGCCGGCAAACCGGATGATGCGCTTGATGGTTTACTCACTGCCGGCGAAATATTCGACATGAAACTGCAAGCTGATTTAGTTGTCCTCAGCGCCTGCGACACCGGACGCGGTGACATTAAAGGCGATGGTGTCGTTGGCTTATCTCGCTCTTTAATTGCGGCGGGAGTTCCGAGCGTCCTGGTATCACTGTGGGCCGTTAATGATAATTCTACTGCCTTTTTGATGAATGAATTTTATCGCTCTCTGCAACAAAATCCTGACAAAGCTGTTGCCCTACGTCAAGCCATGCTCACCACCATGAAAGAATATCCCAATCCTAGACAATGGGCGGCATTTACGCTGATTGGCGAGGCGAATTGAAGACTTATAAATATTTCAATTAACAGCCCATAAATATCAATTTGCACCACAATTATGTCAAGGCAAAAATTAGCTTTTTCAAGACTTTTCATGATCTAATTTTGGCTTTTATTAAAAAAAATGCTTCTTTCGATAAGATTTATTCGAGTGACTTTTGAGGTATTTTTATACTCAATCCGGTTAAACATAGCAACCTGAAATTCGGCTGTGTGAGTCACGTTCCCCACTGCGGCGCGACTAAACTATCGGGTGAGTGACTCACGCACTCTTGTGCATTGTGTCCCGCAAAAAAGTCTGCTGAATTAACTCTTTGGCATAAGTTTTCTTTAGATGATTTCTCTATAAGCGGGAGGATTTGATTCCCAGACGGGTTCTCGGCGGGGTACTCACTCCACTAGGGACTTAAGTCCCTGTCTCATAGCTTAAGTCAGTTTCATCTGTGTAAAAGCTTGAGTGCGCTGCCTCTCAAAACCGGCTTTGGTATCAGTTCTTGACCTCGCTTGCAACTCGAAGTCATTATGATTATGATTTATAAAGAAGGACAAAAGGAGATGCAACATGAGAGTCGAAGAGATTCCCCTCGCGCAAATTCGCCGGCCTCTACCACGCAAAAACGATCCGGCTAAAGTGGAGGCGCTGATGGAGTCGATCAAAGAAATCGGTGTAAAAGAACCCATCGACGTGTTAGAAGTTGATGGCCAATATTACGGATTCTCTGGCTGCCACCGCTACGAGGCTTGCCAGCGTTTGGGACTGGAAACGATTCCCTGCAAAATCCGCCGTGCACCCCGTTCTGTACTGCAAATGCATCTAGCCTAGAGAAGGCCGGTTTGAAATCTTCCTAGGGGGAGTTGCGCCGCAATGGCTGTAGCCCTTAAATGTAATGCAGGTTAGAGTACAGAATTAACAACCCGTTGAATTCTATAGTTAAATAAGGATGCAGTATGCAAGTTCAACCCAAATCCATGAAAGTTGACATCGGAATTGACGAAAAGACCAGAAGTGAGATTGCGGAGGGACTCTCTAGACTCCTCGCTGACACCTATTCGCTATACCTCAAAACCCATAACTTTCATTGGAACGTCACCGGCCCAATGTTCCAAACGTTGCACTTGATGTTTGAGACGCAATACAACGAACTGGCTTTAGCCGTCGATCTGATTGCTGAACGCATTAGGGCATTAGGTTTTCCTGCGCCCGGTACTTACAGCGAATTTGCGAAGTTAAGCGCAATTGAAGAAACGCCTGGAGTTCCGAAAGCAGAAGAAATGATTCGCCTGTTGGTGCAAGGTCAAGAAACTGTAGCACGAACCGCCCGTTCAATTTTCTCCGTTGTCGATCAAGCCAGTGATGAACCCACGGCAGATTTGCTGACTCAACGGCTGCAAGTCCATGAAAAAACTGCGTGGATGCTGAGAAGCTTGCTAGAGGAATAGGTTCAAAGTCAGTTGTACCAATCTCTTCTAGAAGTAGAGGGGGAAAGAGGGAGACAGGGAGAGGGGGAAAATTACAGATTTCCTTCAACCAGAATCCTATCTCAATCCCCTATTTTCAGCTTTCTAGTGTCAAAAAATTATTGAGAAATTGCAAGATTTAATTTAAGATGTCTGCGTCTAAAGATCAAGACTACACCCACCGGCTGCAAGCGTTGATGAAGCAGGCGGGGGTTTCTAGTTTTAAGGCACTCTCGCGGCAAGCCGGTGTTTCTGAATGGCAAGTGAGGCAACTGCGGCGAGGGCAAGTATCACAAATGCGAGTGGAGAACTTGCAAAAGCTGAGCAACGCGTTGCAAATATCGCTAAGTGAATTGCTGACAACGTTTTTAACAGATGAGCCGGCACCGGCATCAACAGCCGCATTGCAACAAGAATATCGGCGTTTGCAAGCGCAATTGGCAGAACAGCGAACGTCTTTGATGCAGGAATTTCAGCAAGCCGCCGTGCAAACTCTGGAACCTTGGATGCGATTTTGGCCTACGGCAGCTTATGCGGCGCAGCAAAAGCCTGATATGCCGGCAACCAAATTATTGCCGCTTGTGCGTCCAGTTGAGCAATTATTGCAGCAGTGGGGTGTAGAGGCAATTGAGCAGGTGGGTGCCGAAGTCCCTTATGATCCCCGCCGGCACCAACTCAAGCAAGGAACGGCTGAACCGGGGCAGCCGGTGAAAGTGTCTAACATTGGCTATCAGCAAGGTGATAAACTGCTTTACCGTGCTCAGGTTAGCCCTTTGGGGTAAGGATTGTCATTTCTTTCTCGGTGCCAAGGGATCAAGCCAATGGAAAATTTGTTGTTTGAGCTGATTTAAATCTCGATAAACTTCTTGCCGCATCCATTGCCCAAGGGCATCCATTGGCGTAAACACTTGGCCAACCGGCCAACTGAGGTCTTGTCCCAAGGGCGTCAGATGGTTACCGTTGAGGGTTTGCAGCGTCACCATGTTGGGAAACATCCGCTGCAAAACCTGATTTAAAAGTAACGTTTGGTCAATATCGTCATTATTGAATTTGATCAGCAGATTGCGCCGGATTCGGTAGCCTTGGGCAATAATGTCATTGGTTTCCAAGGGCGACGGCGTAAACTCGATAGTAAAGGCCGGCCTGAACTGCTCGACTAAAGGGATCGCTCGACTGGCGGGGTAATTATTAAACGAAATCAGAATATTACCGGCGCGTTCCACCTCAAACAAGCTGCCAATCAATAAATGCAATTTACAGCCCATGCTGTGCCCAACCCCGTAAATGGGCAAATATCGCTTGCGGAGCATTCCTGTGGAGTGTAAGCGATTGAGCGTTTGCTCAAAGTTCCACAGTACAGATCGTGCGATTTCGGTATGATCTAGGGTGTTTACAAACGGTGTCGCCACCACTGCATACCCTTGCCGGTTTAGCTCCTCTAATAACCATCGATAGGTCAGCTGGGGTGCAGCTGCCACAAAAGCGCCCCCAAGGAAATGCACCATGCCGGTGGGCCGAGGGGGAATGAGAACCCAGCTACCCGCTACTTCCTGCCAGTCCATGCTCAAAACAATTCAGTCGTTTTTTCTACTTCCAGTATAGGCTCGCCCAGCCTTGCATTTTTCCCAATTACCTACATCCGATCTCGTAACTTGCTGATTTTTTTTAGATTTTTTTGATATCTGCTTTTAAGCTTTTTTCTAGAGTTTGCAATCTATCCTAGGAAAGATAAAGGCGTCAGCTATTGCCTTTCTAGCGCTGCGCTGCCCGATGATAGTTTCCAGCAATGGCGTTCAAATCCAATAATTTTAGTGTGTTCAGCTCAGCTTTGTTTTATGTTTGTAAAGTTTCTGTAAATTCTTTCTATTAAACTGCAGTACGTCAGAAAATTCTTTTTTTGAGATTTGTAAAGCTTTTGTAAATTCTCTCCCTAAAATTACTGTATCCAGGCACAAATTTTTTCGTTTTACAGTCTAAGCAAGCCCTATAATCTTGAGGGTGGGTTTCAGGAGCTTCTGAGCGGCTTTGAAATAATGTTGGTGAGTAAAACGGGCAATTCTTATGCTATGATGACTTAAAAATTTGCGGATTGGGCGACTCAGTTAGCAGTTTTTTAAAGACTCGATGAACTCTTCTTAGGGAAAGACATGAGGAGGCTGTTATCATAAGCGCTAAGTTGCTTAATCGCAAGCCGATTATAAGAAATCGTGCCTTTGCCTTTCTGGGTTTGCGCCGCTTCTTCAGTGTTTATCTACCAGAATTATAGAAATAATTGTCAATGCCGGTCTGATGCCATGTTTTAATGCTCTGGAACATCGTCATTAGCCTTAAAAAAATATTAAATAATATAAAATTGTAGTTTAGACAACAAACATAATTGGTGCTTTCGAGGAGTATATAAACTTAGGGCTAGGATAGAAAGGCTTGCCCAATCATTCAAGTCAGGGTAGCACTCAGTTTAAAGTTCTATTAATCAACGTAAAGATTTAATAGAAAACGCACTGGTAATTAGCAAAAATTTAAGTTTAACTCGGTTTAACTTGCTGTTAATCCTTGTTTAAGGATTGAACAGTAAATTATCTAGATAAGCCAGTTATGGTGCCGGCTGATAGATAGTTTCACTAATATTTTTCATCGTTAATCAATAATATTTCTGAAAACTTACGGGGAGACTTCCAGTATGGTTATGACCAACAGCCACAGATTTATGAGTGTTAGCAGAAGTGAGCAAACCCAGGGCAAACATCTTACATTTAGGAAGAAAGCTACGGGGACTCACCAAGTGAAAGAGGCTAGCAGTTTACTGAATACCATTAGGCAAGCGCTTAACTGGCACCATGTGCAGCAGGATCTGCGACAGCATCAGCAGCAGTTGCAACTGCTAGAGGCTCGTTTTCGCAATGTAATTAACAAAAACGCAGATAGCATTATCATCGTTAACTCTTTCGGACTGGTAAATTTTGCCAACCCAGCAACAGAATCTCTTTTTAACTGCAAGGTAGAAGAATTGGTTGGTCGATCACTGTTCGGCTCGTTTGTCGTAGAAAACCCGGCTTGTGAGATGGATACAGCTATTATGCCAGGTGGAGGGACAACCGGCACCGCAGATACACGAATCGTGCAAACACAAGTGGATATTACCCCCCTCTGTGGCGACAAAGCCGTTGCAGAAATGCGAGTGGTTGAAACTGAATGGGAAGGAGAAATTGCTTTTCTAATCTTGCTGCGCGATATTACCGCACGTTTGCGTGCAGAAGAAGCACTGCGGCAGTCGGAAAGCCGATTTAGAGAACAAGCGCAGCAGTTGCAACAAGCTTTAGATAACTTGCAGCAAACTCAAGCTCAGCTTGTTCAAACCGAAAAAATGTCAAGTTTGGGACAAATAGTTGCCGGTGTTGCCCACGAAATTAATAACCCCGTTAACTTTATTTACGGCAATCTCGCTCACGTTAGTCAGTATACAAAAGACTTACTTGAATTAGTAGAACTTTATCAGCAGAACTATCCCAACCCAGTGCAGGCTATTCAAGAAAAACGGCAAGAAATTGATGTGGATTTTATTATTCAAGATATGCCTAATTTAGTCTCTTCAATGCAGGTGGGAGCCGAGCGCATCCGTCAAATTGTCATCAGCTTACGGAATTTCTCTCGGCTGGATCAAGCCGAGAAGAAGCGGGTGAATATTCATGAAGGGCTTGACAGCACGCTGCTGATCTTGCAGAGCCGGCTCAAAGCAAACTCGGATCGCCCTGAGATTGAAATCATCAAAGAATATGGCGAACTTCCTTTAGTAGAATGTTACGCCGGCCAGATGAATCAAGTCTTTATGAATATCCTCAGTAATGCCATTGATGCGCTTGAAGAATCTGCCGGCAGCAACCAAACCGCCCAGAAACCACAAATTCGGATTCACACATCTGTAGAAACAGAGCATAGGGAACAGGAAACAGGACAAAAAGACCTCCCAATAATCAATTCCCATATTGTGATTCGGATTGCTGACACCGGCAATGGAATGACCGAGGAAATTCGCAACCGATTATTTGATCCCTTCTTTACAACAAAACCCGTGGGCAAAGGAACTGGGCTGGGGCTTTCAATCAGTTATCAAATTGTCAAAGAAAAACATAGCGGTCAATTAAAATGTACTTCATCGCCGGGAGAAGGAGCTGAATTTGTCATTGAGCTGCCCCTTCACTAAAAATCGCTTTAGGAAAGTAGTCACTTTATCTGTTAAAAAGGCAAAGAAAAGGAGAAACAAAGATGCTTTTTGTTACCTGGGGCACTTCCTAACAGCAAACACCTCTTCCAACAAAAATTGAGTGCGGTACGCAGCAAGGGCTGGAAAACACCAAAGCAGTGCCGCCTAATGTTCGGGAATAAAAATTTTATGATGCTCCAAGGGCCGAAAAACAAAGTGATTAAGAGCGATGCTGGCCGGCAGTACGATCCGGCAACAGTCTTTGCAGAAATACCGCACTTAGCGGCCCGCATTTGCGGCACATCAATGGCGTTGCTGTATTTGATCGATGGCACCCGACACGCTTTTAATTTAGAACTACTAGAAGTTTCGCTGTGGGAGGTGGACTTTTGGGCGCACACCGTTGTGCAGCCGGATGTGTTGGTTGTTGGGGATATGTCCCAGGATGTCCGCTTTGCCAACAACCCGAAGGTGACTTCATCCCCTTACATTCGGTTTTATGCCGGCGTTCCCTTAATCACCTCAGAGGGCCAAGCAATCGGGGCGTTATGTGTATTGGACTCAGTGCAACGAGAGTTAAGCCAGTTGCAAATAGATGCCTTGCAGGGACTTAGCCGGCAAGTGATCGCGCAAAGAGAGCTACAGCGTCATTTCAGCGATTTAACACAGACAGCTCTCCAGTGCCACCAAAGAGAAAATTCGCGCCCTCACGTTGAGGAAGAATACTTAACGGTTTTAGAGCAAGTTCAGGATGGGATTTTTATTCTTCAAGGCAGCCAACTGCTTTTCGTCAATCAGCCATTTGCCAAGATGGTGGGTTACACGGTGGCAGAATTGAAAGGAATGGATTTTTCCGCACTGGTGGCACCCGAAGATCATCGGAAGTTGGGCCAGAGCAACCGGCGCGGACGAGCTAGCGTTTCAGAATCGCAAACCTCTGATTTCCGGCTGCTGCACAAGCATCACGCCAATCCAATCCGGGTATCGGTGAAAATTGCTCCGATTTCCTATCAGGGCGGTGTGGCCAGTCTGGGACTTGTGAAGATGATTCATCCAGGCCGGCTGATTGCCGGTAGAGACGGAAGATTTGCGGTACCGGCGCTCCCCGATAGTTATTACGATCTACTAACAGGACTGCTCAACCATGCTGGGTTGATCAAGTGCGTGGAATGCGCCATCGAGCAGTCAAAGCAACAGCCTAGGGATGGCTTTGCCGTGCTGTTTCTAAATATTGATCACTTCAAACGAATTAAGTGCAGCCTGGGATACCGACTGGCAGAACAGTTACTCGTCGCGTTTGCTCACCGGCTGCAAACTTGTTTACGAGCCGGTGATCCGATCGGACATTTGGGATCTGATGAGTTTGGGATTGTCGTACATCACATCAAAAAGATTAAGGACTCGCTCGCCATTGCTGATCGGCTACACGAAGCCCTGAAAGTGCCGTTTATTGTCGAGAGGCAAGAAGTATTTATTACAGTCAGTATTGGTATTGCCCTCAGTATGGGTTTAGCGGCTGAAATAACCAGCCGGCACAAAACAGGACAAAACAGAAGCCGCCTGCTTTTACAGGACATTGCTACCCATGAGCGCCAAACCAAGGCGGAATTTGACAGCACTGTGAACGGCGTTGTGCCTTTGCGCCCCCCCGCCCGACGTTTAAATGAGCTACCCGCCCAACAGCGCCCAGAAGATTTACTGCGCGATGCCGGTGTTGCTATGTACAGCGCCAAGGCGCAAGGCAAAGCCAACTCTCAAATATTTAATGCCGGTATGCATACGCGTGTCTTAGCCGGCTGGCAACTAGAAACCGACTTACGGCGAGCCATTCAAGAAAACTTTGATTTATCAAGTAAAAATTCTAACTTCACTGCCAATTCAAAATTTTTACTGCACTACCAGCCCATCGTCTCTCTCTCCACCGGCACCATAGCGGGGTTTGAGGCGCTCGTGCGCTGGCTGCACCCAGAGCGAGGTTTGGTTTCTCCAACAGAGTTTATTCCCGTGGCAGAACAAACCGGCTTGATTGTCCCTTTGGGGGCATGGGTGCTGCGCGAGGCGTGCCTTCAGATGCGCTGGTGGCAGGAGCAATTTCCAGCCGCCCAGCAGATGACAATGAGCGTAAATTTATCTGGCATACAGCTTTCGCAGCCGGCTTTACTGGCTCAAATTGACGAAACTCTGCAAGACACAGGCATCCAGCCCAGCTGTTTAAAGCTGGAAATTACCGAAAGCGTAGTAATGGATAATGCCGATGCGGCAACCGCTGTGCTAGAGCAACTTAGAGATAGAAATATCCAGCTATGCATTGATGATTTCGGCACCGGCTATTCCTCCTTGAGCTATCTGCGCCGGTTTCCAATTAATACCTTGAAAATTGATCGCTCTTTTGTTAGCGCCATGTGCGATGAAGCGGAAAACTCAGAAATTGTGCGGGCAATTGTAATGTTGGCGAATAATTTGGGGATGCAGGTAGTGGCTGAAGGAATCGAAACACAAGCCCAAATGCAACTTCTCTCAGCGCTACAGTGTGAGTATGGACAGGGCTATTATTTCTCAAAACCGATTGATAGCGAGACTGCCGGTGCCTTAATTTCCGCACCCCCACCTACTAACTTTGGAGGGTAAATTAAACTTTCTAATTTGCTGAGTCAACATTTAACCGTAAAACTCATAAACAAAATTGATGAGTCTCTGTGTTAAATAAATAAGCAAATATTTAACAAAATAACTTATATCTTTTCAAAAAAAATTAACTTTTATGTTTACACTAAGGCAAAAGAAAGGTAATATTTTGAGGGAAAATTGTGATTTCAAAATTCTCCCTTTTCTTGCTTTAGAAATCCTCCATAATGTCGGGCTTTGTCAGAGTGGAGGGGGGGCGATCATTACTCCACGCCCACCACACACAACCGCACTGACACTGGTAAAACTCTTGCCATTTGCGGCGATGATCCTCTGTATACACCGGCGATCGCCGGTTAATCCAAACTCCCTGCGCTTCCATCGCAGACGCTTTGCAGTTGGGGCAGCAGAACTCGTGGGCGTGAATCCCCTGGGATGTCCATTCAGGCGGGGTTGGCTCAAAAGCGTCCATGCATCATTCCTCAGTGCAGTTACCAATTATCAGCTTTGATGCCAGTCTCAATCTGGTGAAGTGGCTTTGCTAAATGTATCAGAATCTTAAGTTTTGGAGACATTACTGTATTACCTGACTATTCTAGATGGCTTGGAGGATTGTCGCGCTTGGTTTTACCTGCCGAGATCCAACCAGCCAGACACCGATAGCACCGGCAGCGGAACGGGTAAGCATTCGTCATAATAATTGCAAGGATTCAGCTCATGCCTCATCCGATCTATCTCAACATCATCTCGTTTTTTGGCATCTTTGGCCTATGCGCGATCGCATGGCTTTTTTCCGAACACCGCCGAATTATTCCCTGGCGCGTCATTATATCCGGCATTGCCTTGCAATTAATTTTAGGCGCATTTGTATTTATGTTTCCGCCGACTAGGATCGCCCTACAGGCATTTAGTAACTTACTAGACGGTGTCTTTCTGGCGGCTGATACCGGCGCAAATTTTGTATTTGGGAAAAATCTCGTCCCACTGCCTACTAGGCCGGCAGATGTCAATTTAGGCTATATCTTTGCATTTCGAGCCTTGCCTACCGTCATCTTCTTCTCAGGATTGATGGCATTGCTCTACAACATCGGGATCATTCAAATTGTAACCGAAGTATTTGCCAAAATCTTTTATGCAACCATGCGCTTGAGTGGTGCTGAAGCTTTAAGCGGGGCGGCTAATATTTTTGTGGGTATTGAAGCAGCCATTGTTGTTAAGCCTTATTTGCCTAAAATGACTCGCAGTGAACTGTGCGCGATTTTATCGTGTTGTTTTGGAACTGCCGCTTCTTCAACCTTGGCCATTTATGTGAGTTTCTTAAGGCCGGTTTTTCCCAACATTTTGGGACATTTAGTATCTGCCTCAATTATGGCAATACCGGCTTGTTTTGTTCTATCAAAAATTTTAGTACCAGAAACCGAAGTTCCCCTGACTGCCGGCGGGATTCCCCAAGAAGAAAAACCAGACAAAAACGATAAGAAATTTACCGGCACAGAACTCGGCGGGCAGGGTTTAGATGCAGCCCTAGATGAAGATCCAGAAGACATCAAAATGGAAACAGTGGGTGGAGAACCGATTGAGCGAGTGAGTCCCTTGGATGCTGCAATTGTGGGGGCATTAGATGGGGTAAAAATGGCTGTAGCCATTGCTGCTGTGCTGATTTTAATCTTAGGTTTTGTGTCTTTAATTAATCAAATCTTTGCAGGACTAGCCGGCTTACCCAGTCCAATTGGTAACATTTTTAAGGTTGTTACCTTACAAAATATTCAAGGCGTCTTATTTTACCCCCTGACTTTGTTAACCGGCGTTCCTTTTAATGAATCTTGGACAGCATCGGTTATTATTGGGCGCAGACTCTTAGAAACAGCAATTCCTCCCTATCAAGCACTAGCAGAAGCCGCTAAAGCCGGCGCGATAAGTAATCGTACTGTGTTAATTGTCAGCTATGCCCTGTCCGGATTTGCTCACTTAGCTTCCGTGGGAATTTTTGTCGGAGGTACAATTGCCTTAATTCCCTCACGGCGCAAAGATATTTCAGAACTCGGTTGGAAAGCTTTATTTGTTGGCACCTTAGCAACGATGATGATCGCCTGTGTTGCCGGCGTATTTGACACCGGCAGCGCCAGTATTTTAGGTGACAAAACCGCACCCATCAGTGCGCCGGCTGTTGCCCCCTCGCCGGCAGCCCCCACCGTCGCACCTTCACCCACAGCGCCGGCTAATCAACTATCGCCCCAGCCGGCTGCGAAACCACCCGCACCCGCCCCTAAACCTTCACCGAATCGCAATCGTTAGATAATATTGGGAATGGGGCATAGGGCATAGGGCATGGGAAATTTCTCCACTCTCCGACTCTCCCACTCAACACTCAACACTCAGCACTCATGATCGAGCCTGGATCTGAAATTCAACGCCTGCTAGACTTGATGCCGGCTTCTGGTCGGATGCTGACTAAAATTGT
Organism: Microcoleus vaginatus WJT46-NPBG5; assembly: GCA_019359355.1. Lineage (GTDB taxonomy): Bacteria > Cyanobacteriota > Cyanobacteriia > Cyanobacteriales > Oscillatoriaceae > FACHB-68. Next base: position 67,771 of record JAHHHM010000007.1, read on the forward strand.
TAGCAAACCGCAGCAACCTCTGGTTATTGACAGTCCTTTTCCCCTGCCTTGGGCGAAGGATCGGCCTATTTTTATTAATTTTGATCTGTGGGGGCGAGTGCCGAAACCGCAGCGAGATTTACTGCTGTTGCGTACTGTTAGTTGGCTAACTGAAGTTAGATGGTTTAAGCCAGATTTATATCAAGGATTGGTTGCCGGTGGAGTTATTGGCACTTTTGTGGAGTTGATCCAGGGAGATGTTGTGGGTGTGATTGTTGCCGGCGGTTTAAGTGCACTTGCCGGCAGCCAAATTTGGCGATCTTACCGCAGTTCTCAATCTGAAATTGATGCGGATCAAGTGGCGATTGGGGTTGCCCTGCGGCGAGGTTATAGCGAGGCTGAGGCGGCTGCACATTTGTTAGGGGCAATTGAGTCTGTTGCTAAAATTGAGGGGCGTGCCGGTTTAAATTTTACTGAGCTAATTCGCTGTCAAAATTTAAGGGCGATTGCGGGTTTTTCTTCTGTGGGTATCCCTGATGCGATGAGGCGGGAATGACGCTTGAAGAATCTGCTGTTTGGTAATTTTATTTTTTAACCGCAGATGCACGCAGATAAACGCAGATAAATGCAGATAATTCTAATTGTTTCTCTTGGCCTAATGTTTTGAGGCCGAAGAATTGGCTGTTTGGTCAATTAAATTTTTATTTTTTAACCACAGATGCACACAGATAAACACAGATGGGGCTGATTTTTGGAGGAAAAGGTAATTCTTACTTCCTGATGTTTCGGGGCCAAGGAATGGTTGCATCTTGAGCTAGTTGTTTCGCGACGGCTGCGGCTCCAAAAAGGTTAAGATGGCTGGGGTCGGAAAAATAGTTATTTTGGGCTAAGCTTTTCTGAGAAAGGTTGCGAAAGATAAATCCTTTGGCGTCTGCTTGACGTTGCATATTTTGCACGAATTGCTGTTCGGCTGATTTTCGGGTTGGATCTAAATAATCTTGCGTGAGGGGGAGATTGACAAAAATTAGGGGGATGTTGCGAGTGTTTGTAAAATATATGATTTCGTTAAGGGCTACGGCTTGCTGCCCTTTTAATTGAAAGGCTGTATAGTCGCTGTCATACAAACCTGAAACTCGCGGATTTTGCCGATAGTAAATAGCAGGATTGAAGCGGCTGGAAACGGAGAGGAATCCATTGGCATCAATTGTATTAGCCGGCTCATCTAGAAATTTAAAATTAAAGATTGAAGCGTGAAAACTGCTGTCTTCCAGCTTTTGCTCTAGCTGCTTCTCAAATTCATTAAATTGTTTATTGGTCAGGTAAAAAAAGTCTGTTTTAGTGGTGCCGGCAGCCACAACTTGCTGTGGACGCTGCCAAATCTGCTCTAAACTCAGACGGGGCCGGTTTCCCCTCACTAAACGCTGATAGCCGGGAGAAGCGATGATCGCATCATACGTCCGATCTGACCGGCCACTGTTAAACGCGCGCGCCCCATCCGCCCACAAAATCAGCCGTGGTAACTGTTGGGGGGTCAAAAGTTGTCGCAACTGAAAATCAACGACTTGGGCAGTCGCCCCATTCACCGCAAAATTAAAAATTTGCAGTCCCGGATAACCTTGCTGGGCTAAGGCTTGCTGGAGTGCGCTCGGATCGATGCCCTGTAAGGCACGGGAACTCCCGACAATTAAAATATCGGGGGGGCCGATGGCTGCCAAGTAGGATAGATACAGCAGCAATTGCTCATCAAGGACTTCACTGTTAAACGTCGGGAAAGGAACGTTAGAACGTTTACCGGCAGCTTTTTGTTGGGCAATGGTAAAGTTTCGTAAATACTCAACAACTTTTTTCTGGGCAAAGGCGCGTTTCGGGCTTGCCGGCGGCACGGCTTGCATCCATGTAGCCGCCTCCAGCCACGCTACAGCAACGTCGTTCCATTCTTGAAGCGATTTTGCCCTTTGAGCCAAATTTGCCGCCCTGGTAGCGCTTCTAACGCCCTCTGCAAAGGGATCGGGTTGGGGTTTAGCAGCAGGGGGCGGGGTTGCTGCGGCTGCCGGCACCCCTAAACTGGCGCTGGAAATAGAGTCAGATAGACTCATGGCAGCGGATGGCAGGGGAGTACAGATGCCGGCTAGTGCGAGGATTGCTACGAGGGCCATTTCATATCGGAAAGGGAGCAATAAGCTGCTACGCATTTAATTTTTTGTTGGGGGCGAGGGGAAGAGTGGGAGAAAAATTTAAGATTTCGATTCTTCGCCTAAAATAGCGAATGATATGCGCGTTAGCTTAATGATGTAGTGATCTGGTTTCGACACATATATTTTGCTTAGTCCGCGCAATTTCTTGGTCGGGATTGTTAGGAGTCTGGCGTACCTACGAAGGTAAAGCCGATGTAGAGATTTATGGTTCTCTTCTTACTATCTAATCAGTGATTAAACAGGACTTGAGACGCTGTTTCCGGAATAAACTGAGTCAGAGACTCCTGAGTTTGAAAATAAAATAAAACGTAGTTGAAGTGTGAGCCGGCTGAACAATCAATTTAAACTTTCTTAGACCGGCAGTGATAAAGCTGGTAGTTGTAGCCATCCACCGGCGGCAGCTTGCGAGCGTCTAAAGTACAATTTTGGGGATTTAAGTTTGCCGGCACTTTGAAATTCACCAACCACAGATCCACAGAAGAGAAAGTTTTTAGTGTTTTTTGGAGTGTCTTCGCAGCTAAGCACATTTCACCTTCACAATCCGGTTTCTTTTGATGCGCCAAAAGAAACTGGATATTCGCCTGGGGATTTAAGTCGGCAAGACGTTTGAATTCCCAAGCTAGTCCCATCATTTCACCGGTTTGCACATGGTTTTGATGCGTGGTTGCAATTAATACCACGGATTGGGTATCAATTTTTCCTTTGCTAATAGTTGTCTCACGTTTAGTTCGGTAAGCTTGTTCAATAATCGGAACCAACAAATCGGGCCTATAATATTTTTGATAGCCTAAGTTTATGGCTACAGTTAAGCCACTTAAAAATCCCACCAGCAAAATTAAAATAACGGCTATTTTTCCACCGTCAAAGATTTTAAATGAGGGAAGGCTACGCAAACTGAAAGATAGGGGAGTTGAAAATTGCTGTATTTCTCCCTCTCCCCCACTCCTAGGCTGAGAAGTTTCCCAGCAAGCCCCTAAACTTGCGCCTAGCAAAGCGATTACGGCAGGAAAGTAAACGAAATGATACCGAGCACCGCGAGTAAGATCAATGCCAAAGCCGTAAGTAATGATAAAAAATAGCGCAATTACACTTAAGACAAGCCCAGCCAAAACAGCGGTGACTGTGCGGTTTGCCGGCGATGTCAATTGATTTTTAAACCCCCACCATAATATGGGTGTCGCCCAAAATATGAAAATCAGCATCACCGCCCCAGAGACAACCGCAGCCGGCAATACCGGCGACTCCACCGGCAGCAAAAGCAGCATCGTCACCCAAGCAGCCAGGGCTTGAAATAGGGGACTAATCCAGGCTAATCCCACGCGTGCACCACTATAAATCCATTCTGTCAGCCCGCCGTCATCTGAGCTACTTTGCCACACCGGCAGCCAAACTAAACAGCCGACTAAAGTGCCGGCAGCAACGGCAAAAAGGGTTTTGAGGGGGAGAAAGGCAGGAGGCGAATTATTTTTTTGATCAGTCTCAGGAATGCGGGTTCTCTTGTGATTTTGATGCCAAATAAGCGCCAGCAAAACGATTCCTTCAGCGCAAAGCGTGAAGCTGAAAAAGTAGTGCACGGCAATGCCTAAACTGTTAACCGCAACCCAAAGAAGTGCCACCCACTTCGACATTGATTTGTGTTGATAAATGCACCTTACTGCCACGATTAGGCAACTGAGGGAAGCAATTACCAGTAAAATAGCTAAGGTATAGTGACGGGCTTCTTGCGCCAAATAAATGCCGTATGGAGAAATTGCCATCACGGCTGCTGATAGTTGCGCTATCAGTCGGGAACGAAAAGTTAGCCGGCTAAACCCATATATCGCCGGAATTGAGATTACACCCAAAAGTGCCGGTAAACCTCTTACCACCCACAGCGAGACGTATTCGCCGGCTGGGGGAAATAAATGCATCCATAGGTTAGCCAATATAAAATAAACTGGCGGATGATTACTTTCACCCAGTAAGTGATCAATGACGTTTTGTACTGAAGCAATTAAACCTATATTTCTAAATGCCGGCTGTAGGGGTTCTAGTAAAACATTTAATGGAATCGCTTGATCGAGAGGAACCGTGCGAAAACTGTTCCCCAAACTGAACACCATCGTAGAAAATTCATCCGTCCAAGGAGACTTCCTATCTAGTTGGGTAAAACGTAAGCCGGTGCCGGCAGCCACCCATACTAAAAGCAATAGCCCTTGAAAATATAAAGAGGAACCCTGAAAAGTAAAAATACTTTTTCCCCTTTGCTTCCCGCCTTCATCATTCATTAAATTTATCTTAAAAATCCTAGTTTATAAATTCTAATCACACCTATATCCTAACTAACATGAACCCTTGATCAACAATTAAAAACCTAACTTATTGTAAAATTCTTTTCAATCAGCCTATTATCAGCGATAGCACAAAACTCATCTGTGTTTATCTGCGTGCATCTGCGGTAATGAAAAACAATAAATTCCCTAACACCCTATTCTTTCTCAACCTCCGTCACTCGCCAACTCAGCTTCAAATTAATCCAGAAATTCCAGGAAGTTACCACTCCAATTGCTATCAAATTTGCCAAATATTCATTAATTTTCAATACATTAAATAAGAAATTCAAAAACATCACATTTAAAATCAGCCCTCCCAAACAAATCAAATTAAATTTTAACAATCGTTTCAAACGCTGCTTGTTCCCCTGCTGCTTGCTAGAAACATCGCCAAAAGTCCAACGGTCATTCCATAAGAAATTGTTAATAATTGCCACTTCTGCCGCTACAATTTTACTGCGAGTCAGGGGCCAATTAAAAGTGCTGGGATCGTGCAGCAGATAAAGCACAGCCATATCCACAAACACCCCACTAAATCCCACTATAGCAAAACGCAGAAACCGCTCAACCGGCCATAAGGAAAAGCGCAACCGCAGCAAGTGTTGAAGATACTCTAAATATTGTTTCCATGTCACCTTACTTTCGCCTTCTTGGCGTTCTTGAAAGATATAGCCAACTTCAGCAATCCAGCGAATCTTTCCCCGCCCTAAAACTTCAATTAGAATTTTATAACCGAGTGGATTCATTACTTTGCCGGCAATCACATCACGGCGTACCAAAAAATAGCCGGTCATCGGATCTGAAACTCGACTAATCACCTCCGGGAGCAAAATTAAACCCAACAATTGAGCACCGCGAGATAAAAACCGGCGCATTAAACTCCAATCACTCACGCCGCCGCCTTCTACATGACGGCTAGCGACGGCCAAATCTGCACCTCGATCAATTTCTGCTAATAGTTTTAATAGCACTTCCGGCGGGTGTTGGAGATCAGCATCAATCACCCCTAAAATTTCTCCTCTTGCCGCTTGCCAACCGCGAATCACTGCGGTGCACAGTCCCCGTTCTTCCTGACGTCGCATCACGCGCAATTGAGGATATTCAGGCATTAATGCTTGAGCCAATTTCCAAGTAAAATCTGGGCTATCGTCATCCACGACAATGAGTTCATAATTATTGGGAATGACCTGATCGAGTAACTGGCTCAATTGCTTAATTATTTCCTGAATATTTCTCCCTTCGTTATAAGCTGGAATCACCAGAGAAAAATAAATCGGTTGTTCACTGAGTGCCTGAGAATAAGACTCGCTGTTATCAGTGAGCCTTGATGCCGCCATTTGAGGAATTTCTAAAGATCCTGCCGGCATGGGTAAAAGAAACTTGGATTGGCTGGCACTCATGTTGATTTTACATTTTAGATTTTAGATTGTCGCTCAATAGAAAAGCTAGAAAATTTAGAATTTGCTTAAACTTCAGAAAGGAGAAAATCAATTTGAGGAAAAGCAATTAACCAAAGATGATATCATTGAAGAACGGTTAACGATCGGCAGAACGAGTATAAAGGCTGAGCGTGAATTCATCGAGATCCATCGTGCCAGAGAGAGACTGCTGCTGAATCAGTTGAAACCGGCTGTTTAAAATTTTTTGAACTTGCTGTCTTTCCGCCTTAGTTGCCGGCTTCGACCATACCGGCATCGCACTTTCTAGCCACACAATACGAGAATATCGCGAAGCGTCAGACTTGAGAACCTTTTCTAATGTATTAGGCAACTGGTTAGATTCTTGCGCCAGCAGATTCACCGGCATTGTCGGCGAAATATAATAAGCCAAACGCATCACATGACCCCAAGCTTGAGAGTTCATCGCAATTAAGGTAGGCGTAGTGGGTTGCTGTGCGATAACACCTGCAATTTTATGGAATACCCAGCGCTGCCGCAAACTATAATCGCCAATACTGACGCTCAAATACAATAGCAATAACACTGCCACTGCCGGTTTGCGCCAGTGTGCGGCAGCCTTTTCCACCCACACAGCCAGCAACAGCAAGCAGCCTGGTAAAATCCAAATCATACTGCGTCCCCAGCCAAAACCCACGGTAAACTTGCCGGTGACGATATCCGCTGCCAGCGCCAGCAATAGGGGCAGCAAGCTTAATAATAGGGAAAGTTGAACGATGGGAAATTTCCCCCTCTCTCCCCTTACCTGACGCCACAGACTTGCGATCACCCCAGTGAGTACACCCATTACCCCCACTCCCACGATCAGGCGGCTTGCCGGCGGCAAACTTGTTACCCAGTCTCCTAAGAGTAGGTGAGTTCCCAAGGTTTGGGCGACATCCTGAAAATGCTGTATGATGCCGGCAATCACTCCTGCCGGTGCGTTAAACCGCTGCAAGTCGGCGTTGCGGAGTTGCTGGCGGGTGCCCCAAAGTATCCAGGGGATAGATAATAGGATGCCGGCTGCTAAACGTAATACGTGTTGCCACCACCGGCATCTATCTAAATAAATTGCGATAATTGCTAAAGTAATGAGCCAGTAAATATATAAATAAAATGTCAATATTCCTGCGGTGACTGCGGCAATTAACAGGATATCCCAGAAAAATATAGGAATTTTTGTTGCCGGCATTACGGAATTCGGAGATTTTTTATTCAATTGAGTTTTAATTCGTTGAAGCAATGCCCATGTGCTGAGGGAAATCCACAAAACTAGTGGGGCATACATTCGCACGTTTAGCGAGTGAAATAAATAAAACGGATTCGTTGCTAAAAGCGCAGCCAGTAAAAGTCCGCCGCGATGTCCTAAAATCGTTTTTCCGACTCCATAAGTGCATCCAATTGCGGCGATACTAAGCATAACATTCAGGCTACGCATAGCGATTTCACTGTTTCCAAAAAGGCGCAACCAAAAATGCTGGCTGAGGAAAAATAGAGGTGGATGAGGTTCTCCGCCAACTAATCCTCTTAGCAGGCTAATCAAGGTTTTGATAGTGTCCTGAATTGTGGTTTCCGCCGACAACTTTAATAATGAACTATACTTCGCTAAAATAACAGGCGTATTTTCTGGGGATTGATAAGCAAGTTTTTGTCCTGTGGATAGCAATAAAGATAGAATTTCGTCATACCAAAACTCACGCGTTCCTAAATTAATCAAGCGCAGCATAATCCCAATGACAATTGCTACGATGAGTAAATGTTCGAGTGACAAGCGAAAGGGCTGTTTATATAAAGGGCGACTTTGATTCATTACGGTTTTTAAAGTTAAATTTAGCTGCTGGTTTTGAGCGCAATTTTTTGGCTCAGCAATCGATAACTATAATCAAATAATCCTCCTAAACCGCAGCTAATTGCGACAACGATAAAAAACCGCAGCCAGTAAAACGAGAGAACAGGAGTTAAAATTGTCCACAGCGCCACCATAAAGTTCATGTGGGAAAGATAAATACCATAGGAAAGGTTTCCAAGCGTTACTAAACCGGCTTTCCCCCAGGAAATTACACTCATCGTTTGAAACAATAAGCAAAATTCTCCCACACCTATTAAAATATCTGCGGGAATTCTGAGAATCATCCACCCTTCCGAAGAAGCCCAATCAAAACCCACCCCCACAACCCACATAAGCGCAGTTAGCCAAATCCAGCGTTTTTCCAGTAATAATTTTTGACTCCACCGGCACATCCCCTGAGAAGTTTTTGCTGCCGGTTCTAAAAGAGTAACCGCAAGCACAATTCCAAAGACAAATCCAAAAAGACGAGTTGGAAAAAAAGCGCCACGCAACAAAATATCTGTCGCTATTTCATTTAAAGAAAGCCCAACAATCACCGTCCTGTATAATAAAGTGATCAACGAAGAAATAATCAGTAAACTTGACCATCCCCAACGTTTCCCAACCCAAATCAGTAGCGGAAAAATCAAATAAAATTGAACCGCAAGCCCCACATACCACCAAGCCGCATTCAGAAAATAATAGTAATCTAAACTAAAATTTCGCAAAGTCGTTAAACTCGCAAAACTTGCCAAAATCGTATCAAATATCCCTTGACTTAAAACCTCGCGCCCAAACGGAACCCAAGCCGGCTGCACCCAAGCCAAAATCAGCGCCAAACCATGCGCCAACCAATAAAGCGGAAATAATCGCCAAAGTCTTCGTTGCCAAAATTTAAAAATATCAAATAGGCGAAACGTTTTGCCGGCAGCTTTGCCCCCTCGCCACCAAGAAGACGCCAATCCAAACCCACTGGCAATAATAAAAATATGAACCCCATACTCTCCCAGTAAACAAAAAATATTTAAAATTCCTTCAAATAACCCCTTGACACCGCCCTTTAAAGATGCGCTGTAAACCTGAGAAAATAGCAACCAGCCTTTAGAATAGCCCCATAAATGATAAGCAACAATCGTAAAAATTGCCCAGCCCTTAAATGTCGGTAGCAGTTGGCTTAGACGCTGATAATTTGGCGGCAACGTTTGACTGATCATAATGACAAAAACGTTTTATTCTAACAACTTATAACGATTTCTAAATTTCCTAATCCCTGAATCCAGGTTTCACCCACAGAATAGCCTGCCAAAATAAAAGAAATCATTGGCTATTTTCTAAAACGCTGTGAAAACTCAAACTGTTGATGCAATTCTAAACCGTGCCCTAGCCGGCACCGATATTTCCCCCGAAGAAGGAGTCGCACTCCTGAAACAAACCGAACCGGCAACCATCGCAGCCATCCGCCAAACCGCCGACGAACTCCGGCGCAGACAAGCCGGTGAAGCAGTTACCTACATCATCAACCGCAATATTAACTTTACAAATATCTGCGAACAGCACTGTAGCTTCTGCGCCTTTCGCCGCGATGACGGGGAAGAAGGCGCGTTTTGGCTAGATGCCGGCAAAATCCTCGAAAAAGCGACAGATGCCGTGCGCCAGGATGCCACAGAAATTTGTATGCAAGGGGGATTAAACCCGCAAGCAAAGGTTGCCGGTTCCTCTTTGTCGTTTTACCTGCAATTGGTGAAAATTATCAAAGATGAATTTCCCCAGCTACATTTACACGCCTTCTCTCCCCAAGAAGTGCAATTCATTGCCAGAGAAGATGGACTCAGTTATGCAGATGTCATAGCGGCGCTGCGGGATGCCGGTGTTGGTTCAATGCCGGGAACCGCTGCGGAAGTGCTTGAGGATCGGGTACGGCGCATTATCTGCCCGGAAAAACTCGATAGCAACACTTGGTTAGAAATCGTAGAAACTGCTCACCGCCTAGGCTTGCCGACCACCAGCACTATGCTATGCGGACATATTGAAACGCCAGAGGAGCAAATTAGCCATTTAGAAAAATTGCGTCTACTTCAGCAAACCGCCATTGACCGGCAATATCCCGTCCGCATTAGTGAATTTATTCTCCTGCCTTTCGTGGGCGAAATGGCACCGGCACCGTTGCGGCGTCGGGTGGGACGCGATCAGCCGATTCTTGCCGACACCCTCCTACTCACAGCCGTGTCTAGAATCTTTTTAGGAAATTGGATAGCCAACCATCAACCCAGCTGGGTTAAACTCGGTCTTGCCGGCGCGACAGAAGCCCTTAAATGGGGTTGTAACGACATTGGCGGCACCTTAATGGAAGAACACATTACCACAATGGCCGGTGCCCAAGGCGGCAGTTGTCAGACAGTAGAAGCCTTACAGGCAGCGATCCACTCCTTGGGCCGTCCTGACCGGCAGCGGGATACATTGTATCGTCCTCTGTCAGTTTTGAGTGGTCGGTGTTAAGTTCTGAGTTCTAAGTCCTGAGTGGTTCGTTTAAAAGCGGTGTTGACTTCAACACCGCACACCTCTTATCTTCTCCCCAGCAGTGTTTATTGAACTCACTAAATTGAAGGTTGGAACCGGACAAGATTGATCGCCATCAATTCCGCAGACCCTGGTAAATTGACAATTGCACCGGCTACCCTGTCTGAGCGACCATTTCTGACTCTATGATTGACAAAATAAAAACTGCCTTTGAGAAACCCAACTCTGCCCGCCTGCTGACAGTGGGCGCTGCCGTCTTGCTAATTGGTGGCGGGATCGCAGCTTATTGGGCATTGGTTCAAAAAGCCCCTTTAGGAAACACCCCCGTTGGTTCCACCGTTGTCCCCCAAGACGCATTTGCCGCCGTTTCCCTCAGTACCAATAGCGGTCAATGGCAGCAGTTGCGACAGTACGGCACCCCGGAAAGCCGAGCACTTCTAGATGGACAACTGACCCAGTGGCGCGATAACTTGTTGACCGCCAATGGCTACAACTATGAGAAAGATATCCAGCCTTGGGTCGGGCGAGAGGTAATGATTGCCTGGTTATCGCCTCAGCTTGTTGCCTCAGCCACCTCTCCTGCTCCTAATGCACCAGCCTCCATCGAAAATGCTCTCATGGTCGTGCTGCCCATAAACAACGCTGGGAGGGCGAAACAACTGTTAGAAAAGCCCAAACCACTGCCCCAAGGTCAATGGGTAGATCGCATTTACAACAACATCAAAATCAGGGAAATACAAGGCGCACCGGCTCAAAAATACTCAGCCGCGATCCTTGATGATCGCTTCCTCGTCGTCACCACCAACCCAAGAGCAACAGAATTAGCCATTGACACCTATAAAGGTGGCCCTTCCCTCGCCAAAACCCCTGGATACGGTGAGGCGTTAAATCAAATCGAGACATCAGGGCCATTTGCCAGAGTTTATATCAATGTGCCGGCTGCTGCCGATGTTGCCGCGATTCATTCCGTACGAACGATTCCCCCGCAAGCTAGGGCGCAGCTGCAACAAAATCAGGGCGTCGCCACAACCGTTAACCTTCAGCCTGAAGGCATCAATTTTAAAGCCGTCTCTTGGCTAAAACCGGATAGTGAGAAAAAGCAAGCCGTAGAAAATAAAGCCCAGGGAATGCTCAGCCGGCTGCCGGCGGACACCTTAATGATGGCCTCAGGCAGCAACTTGCAGCGAATGTGGCAAGATTACACCGAAGGTGCCGAAGCCAACCCTCTGACGCCCTTCGATCCGCAATGGCTGCAAAAAGCCATTACATCTAACACCGGCTTGAATTTAGAAAAAGACTTGCTGGCATGGATGGCAGGGGAATTTTCATTTTCCCTAATTCCCGCAGCTCAAGGAACGGCGACACAGTTTCCGGCTGGGCTAGTCTTTATGGTACGTTCAAGCGACCGCCGCGCCGCAGAGAACGCCCTCAAACAGCTCGATCGGGTGATGAGTGATCGATACAAATTTAAGGTCGAAGAGGCGAAAATTGGCAATCAGCCGGTCGTCAATTGGACTTCTCAATTTGGTGCCTTGACCCTGACTCATGGTTGGTTAAATGGCAATGTTGCTTTCTTGACAATGTTTGCGCCGGTTGCCGGTGGCATTGTTCCCAAACCGCCAACCCCCCTAGCGGCTTCTGAACAATTCCAAAAAGCTGTTCCCACAGAACTTGAATCCACCACCGGCAACTTTTTCATTGATGTTGATCGCCTGGTCAACAATAAACAATTTTTCTTCCCAGAACTGCCGCCGGCGCAACAAGCCGTTGTGAATGGGATTCGCACCGTTGGGCTAACAGCAGCCATTAGCGACGCGCGCAGCACTCGCTACGATATCTTTATGATGCTGAAACAGCAAGGCAAACCAGGCCCATTTCCCAGCCCTTCCAAAGCGATCCCCTCTCCAACGCGCCAAATCAGTCCGCCCAAACAGCAGATAAAACCCTCTCCAGCGCCCACCCCTTTGCCGGTAACGCCCCAAACCTCTCCTCAGCCGTCTCCTTAATTGAGAGGCTGATGGGGTAAGGGGGTGAGGAGTAAAACTTCTGACTTCTTTAACTCGTGGCAAAGTCTTACTGAATACTGATTCAGAATTCTGTCAAAATAAGCAGCGTATCTTGCTGAGAGTGAATATCTAGATGGCTCCTAACAGACTGCCCCTGCCTCAATTCTTGCGTCGTGCCGGTAAATCCAGCCTTTCGATGCAAATGATGGGGGTGGGTATTGTGCTGACACTTCTATTTGTCTTTATTGCCCTCTTAGCACCGGCTTTCCAAGGTTGGGGGTGGCTGCAAAACCCAACAGAATTTCTCAGTAACCCCATCCACGAATCCCCCTCTCTCAGCCATTGGTTTGGCACCAGTCGGCAAGGTTATGATGTGTTTTCGCGCACCCTATTCGGTAGCCAAGCGGCGTGGCAAGTCGTAATTTTGGCAACCGCACTTAGTTTAATCATTGGCGTTCCCCTTGGCTTAGTCAGCGGCTATTTAGGAGGAAAAGTGGATCGGGTGTTGCTATTTTTTATGGATACAATTTACACCTTACCCGGACTGCTGCTGTCAATTACCTTGGCGTTTGTTGTGGGGCGCGGAGTATTGAATGCAGCGATTGCTTTGAGTATTTCTTACATTCCCCAATACTATCGCGTTGTGAGAAATCACACCCACAGTGTTAGAACCGAACTGTTTGTTGAAGCTGCCCAAGCAATGGGCGCATCTACCTGGACAGTTCTCACGCGTTACTTATTTCTTAACGTCATTCAAAGCGTGCCGGTGTTATTCACCCTCAACGCTGCTGATGCCATTCTGACATTAGGAGGTTTAGGATTTCTCGGTTTAGGTTTACCCGAAGAAACAGCAGAGTGGGGACACGATTTGCGGCAGGCGCTAGAAGCACTTCCCACCGGCATCTGGTGGACGGCTTTATTTCCAGGTTTAGCAATGACGTTAATGGTTGTCGGATTGTCTCTGGTAGGTGAAGGGCTAAACGAGTTTGTCAATCCTAAATTGCGGCAGGAAAGTTAAGCCAGACAAAATTAAATGGGGCAAGGGGCAAGGCTGCACCAACCTCTAGCCTCTACCCCGGAAATATCACACCGGCTGTTGTATCTCTATCTAGCTGTTAGAGTGATAATTTCTTAGGAATTCGTCAATGCAAATGAACCGATCTCTCCTAAAAGCCGCTATTTTTTTAGCCCTGGTTCCTGTCGCAGTTGCCGGGATGTTATGGTCTGTTAAAGAACAGCAGACTCGCTTGCAACTTAGTCCCGATTCCAACGCCGGCACTGCAAATTCCACTTCAAACCCAGTCAAACAGCCGGTTCATCCAGACGAATTAATTGATGATACGCTCAATCAAAGATTTGCGTTTGAAAATTCCTTAACGAGAACTCAACAAATTAAGGAAGCACTAGAAAGCTTTCGACAGTTAACAGATACCAGTAAAGCAAAACTGGGAAAATCTGCGATTGCTTCAGTAAAAAACACAGATTCAGAAACGCAAACTTTGGGATTTTACAATTGGGTTGGCTCAGTTGAAGGAACCCTGATTAGGCAAAATTATCAACTCAAAAAACTAGAATTTAAACTTGCAGAAAAACAATATCAAGATCAAGAAATCAGCAAAACAGAACTAGACAAAAAATCAGCCGATTACCACAAAGCAGAACAAAAATTTCAAACATTCTTGAAAACCTTCACTATTGCCGATTAAATCTCCTCCTTCAAAAACTAAAAAATCCCTGACAAAAGAGCCAAGATTAAACCCATCTGTGGTTAATCAACAAAACGCAAACCTCAGCAGCCAACCCTTAACCCATCTGCGTTTATATGCGGTCAAGAAAGAAACCTTAACATTGATGGAACTTTTATGACGAGCGCAGTCTATGGTTTCATCTGCGTTTATCTCCTGTGAAAAAAACCTTGACATTTTAACAAAGTTACTATCTAATCCAACAAACTAAACCCCTAATCCCCGCTTCAACCCGTTATCTGAAAACCCACTCAAAAAAGCCAGATAAATCTAAAATCTAAAATCGTACAATAAGGCAAAAGCGATTACAGGTTGCACTTATGAGCGCAGACGCCGGCATTGTAAAAGAAAAGGGCATCAACCCAGAAGTCATTGGCATAGATTTAGGGGGCACAGCCATTAAACTGGGGCGATTTAGCCCGGATGGTAAATGCTATCATTCCTTAAGCGTGGAAACACCCCAACCGGCAACACCGGCAGCCGTTTTAGGCGTCATGGTGGACGCAATTAAGCAACTAGATCCAAAGGGCAAATGCGTAGCCATCGGCGTTGGGACACCGGGTCCAGTCGATGCCAGCTCTCGAGTGGCCCAAGTCGCAATTAACTTAGCAGACTGGCAAGATGTCCCCTTAGCCGACTGGTTAGAAGACAAAACCGGCAAACCGACAATTTTAGCCAATGACGCCAACTGTGCCGGTTTGGGAGAAGCGTGGTTAGGTGCCGGTCGCCAATTTGACAACCTCATCGTCCTAACTTTAGGCACCGGCGTGGGAGGTGCGATTATCCTCAATGGTGAGCTATTTATGGGCCGCACCGGCGCTGCCGGAGAATTAGGTTTAATTACCCTAGACCTTTACGGCCCAGAATGCCACAGCGGCAACCGGGGTTCTTTAGAGCAATTTGTTTCAGTTCAAGCCATTCGCCGGCGCACAGGGCAAGAACCGGCAGAACTTGGCCACATGGCAAAAGCTGGCAACCGACAAGCATTAGACTTTTGGGAAACTTACGGACACCATCTGGGTGCCGGTTTAGCCAGCCTCATCTACGTGCTCACCCCAGAAGCGATTATTATTGGCGGCGGCATCAGTGCCAGTGCTGAATTTTTTCTGCCGGCAACTCAAGCAGAAATTGAGCGGCGAGTGCTGCCGGTGTGCCGTCCAGGTTTACAGCTATTAACCGCCCAATTGGGCAACCAAGCGGGTATTGCCGGTGCCGCGAAATTGGCTTGGCAGGTGGTTGGGGCTAAGGGCTAAGCCTTCAATGATTAGCTCCACTCTTGCGCTTCTTTGGCTTCTGCTTGAATGAGGGTTTGGCGCAGCTGAACCCAGTCGATGTGCTGTGCCGGCATATCTTGAATGAGTTCCCCCTGTTGCAGGTAGAGGACGCGGGTGCAAAATTCTTTGGCCAAATCTAGTTGGTGATTGGCCATTAAAATTGTTGTTTGCATGGTTTCGGCAAGTTCTGTAAGAGTCATGATCAAGTTCGCCCCCCTGCCGGCATCAAGGGCAGAAGTTGGCTCATCCAGTAATAAAATTTTCGGCTGTAGCATCAGCGCCCTAGCGATGGCAACGATCTGCCGCTGTCCTGCGGATAGCTGCACTTCTGTGCGCCCCAGCCACTCGTTGGGAATATGCAGGCGCTCAACCCAAGTTAAGATGCGTTCGGTAATCGCTTGTGCGCTCATCCCTTGCAACTTCAAAGGATAAGCTAGAGCATCTCGCACCGGCATCCCTAAAAGTTTGGACTCTTGCAAAACCAGCGTCACCTGCCGACGCAACTCAATTGCAGGGATTTGCCGATACGCTTGCTCCTCCAAATAAATCGCTCCCTGAGTGGGTTCGCTGAGCCGGTTGAGCAGCCGTAACAAGGTGGTTTTCCCAGCCCCGGATGGCCCAACAAGTGCCACTCGTTCGCCCGGTTTAATTCCAAAAGAAATATCCTTAAGCAAATAGTGCAAACCCACTGAAGCAGTCACGCTGACTTGATCAAGCCGCAATTGGGCGCTTGGGACAGTTGATACCATGAAGGGTTAGGGTGAAAACAGGGTGAGAAAGTTGTAAAGTGGCTTTTCTAACCTTAAAATTTATCCATGTATCTGGGTTTGTGCTGTCCAAATTGTCCAGATATCTACTAGCAAGAGCAGCAATGTAAATCCTAACAAAATTAAATACATCCAAGGCTGCGCTAAGGGACGAACATCTTTCGTATCAATGCCGGTTTTTGCTTCCACTAACTGAACTAATTTAGCAAATCCCACAACACGGGCCGGCAATAAATAGCCTTGACCTGATTTACTCAAGAAATAGTAAACCAATCCACCTTGGCCGGTTGTTCGCGGTTTTAGTGCCTGTACTTCTGCCCAAGGTAATGACCAGCCTTTGCGAAAAATTTTGGGAACCCAAGCAGGATAAGTTACTTGAATACCTTGCTCATCTAAGATTACGCGCTCACTTAAGGCAGCATACAAAGCAACGCCGCCGAACCCCAACGCCACCCACAAAAGTGCCGGCGGGACTGGCGCACCTGTGAGTTGAGATAAAAACGGTAAGGGAATTGTCAGGGCAATATATAAACTTAAAAGCGTCAGCCGAATTAAGGGAGAAATGCGGAAAATTGCCGGCTCTGATTGTTCGCTGTTCATGATTGACTGTTCATTTATTCTATTAAAAATTGGGCGTGAGGTTGATGGCATGGAAAAATTCCCATGACTCATTTTTCACACCCAATTTCCATTAAGGTAAATATTTTTGCACCACAATCCAGCCTGTCCATGTAACCCACGCAAAAGCAATAAACAGAACTGCATTTACGCTGATGTGAACTGTTCTGGCCCAAGGACGACTTGGGTTAATTTGTGTTGCGCTCCAGGCAGATATTAAAACTAAACCCACTACCGTTAAACCGGCTCCAAAGTGAGCTGAGTGATTGAGGGTGCCATAATACCCTAGAGTGCCGACAAGACCAATCCCTAGCAGTAAAAGCACCAAGCCCACCATGATGCCACCAATGATGTAATGCCCAGATCGCAGCCAACGCGGACGCCGGCTCCGAGTTTGCCGCGCCTGAAACATCCAAGTGCCGGTCATGGCAAGTAGCAAATAGGCAAGTATGGAAAATCCCATAGACCAAGCCGCTATTTTCCACAACCAGATAAAGGAAGGCAGGTTCAAAGCGTTACACCCATCAAATCAGCCCTCGCATCATAGCAAGTCATGAGTGAGCGAGTCAGCCCTCGCGGGGAATAATAAAAGTTAGATTTTAATCCACTGAAGTCAAAGCAGCAGCGATTAAAGGTTTTGCAGCCCCTCTAGCTTTATTCGGAGATTCGAGGCTGGGTGAAAACTTTTTTTCAGTTGCTTTCACTTCCTGAGTCGTTTCGACAACGACATCAGTATTTTCACGTATACACAAGCGATTACATGGTATATTATCGGAGAGAATGGCACTAGCCATCATACCTGTATGAATTTCTAATACTGCTTCGGGAAAAGATTCAAATACTAAACGCTGCCCAGGAAAGACAACTCGCTCAAAGTACCAGTTGGAAATATTTGTGATTCGGGCAATTTGAATCTTGCTGGTAGCATTGACATAGCAGCAAAGAATGTGGCCGACTTGGCCTGAAGGAATGGGGTCGAGAATTTGTGCCATAACGACTGAAGGGTTTTGCACCACAGCGACTTACTTTCAAACATTAACACTGCGCGATCCCCGTCAGTTGTAAACGCGACTACCAACTGAACTGTATCCCAGGATTTCTTCCTTTTGGAATAATAATTTTATATTGTCTTTAGACTGATTTTCCTTGACATATTTGATGCACTGTGCAGCAATTAATCGTGAACTGAGGATAGGTTAGAGAAAATCCCCACCGGCAGCCAGTTCCCAGCGAAGCTGATTGAAAAGAAGTTGACGATCCCCGTCCGGGCCGTGATTCGCCCACATAAGGGGACAGTAAGTGGTATTGTAAAGTTATATGAAAAAACTTTCATAAATGCTTAACCCCCAAGCCGGTATGGAAAATCGCATCCTCTACGTCCGCCTGCCTTGCAATCCCATCTTCCCCATCGGGGTTGTTTACCTGGCTGATCACGTCCACAAGCTGTTTCCAGAAGCCGAACAGCGCATTTTTGACTTGGGAACGGTGCCGCCTTTAGATTTCGCCGGCGCTTTAGATGCTTGTGTCGATGAATTTCAGCCGACGCTGCTGGTATTCTCTTGGCGAGATATTCAGATTTACGCCCCAGTCGGTGGACGAGGTGGCAATCCGTTGCAGAATGCCTTTGAGTTCTACTACGCCAAAAATCCTTTCGTGAAATTGCGAGGGGCGCTGGGAGGACTGCGGATCACCACGGCTTACTATACTGAACTGTGGCGCAACCAAGGCTTGATTAAGCGGGGGCTACAACGCGCTCAAAAATATCGCTCAAATGCCCGTGCAGTTGTCGGTGGAGGCGCGGTGAGCGTATTTTATGAACAGCTTGGGCGTAGTCTGCCGGCGGGAACCATTATCTCCGTGGGTGAAGGCGAAGCGCTGCTGGAAAAACTGCTTGCCAATCGAGATATTAGTGATGAACGCTGTTATGTGGTGGGAGAAAGCAAACCGCGTGATCGCATGATTCACGAACAACCAACTAATATTGAGAAAACGGCTTGTAATTACAACTATATCGAGAAAATTTGGCCGGAATTTCAATATTATTTGCACGATGAAGATTTTTACGTTGGAGTGCAAACCAAGCGCGGTTGTCCTCATAACTGCTGTTATTGCATTTACACAGTCATTGAAGGCAAGCAGGTACGAATTAATCCAGCCGATGAAGTCGTGGCAGAGATTCGCCAACTTTATGATCGCGGGATTCGTAATTTTTGGTTTACAGATGCTCAGTTTATCCCGGCGCGGAAGTTTATTGATGATGCCGTTGAACTGTTGCAAAAAATTATTGATGCCGGCATGGATGATATTCACTGGGCAGCATACATTCGGGCAGATAACTTAACACCCGAATTGTGCGATCTGATGGTGAAAACCGGCATGAATTATTTTGAAATTGGGATCACCAGTGGTTCCCAAGAACTTGTGCGGAAAATGCGAATGGGTTACAACCTCCGCACTGTCTTGGAAAACTGCCGCGATTTAAAGGCTGCCGGTTTTAATGATTTGGTTTCGGTTAACTATTCGTTTAACGTGATAGATGAAACCTATGAAACAATCCGTCAGACGATTGCCTATCATCGGGAATTAGAGCGGATTTTTGGGGCGGATAAAGTTGAACCGGCCATTTTCTTCATCGGTTTGCAACCCCACACGCATTTAGAAGAATATGCCTTTAAGAAGGATATTCTCAAACCCGGTTATGATCCGATGAGTATCATGCCTTGGACAGCTCGAAAATTGCTTTGGAATCCTGAACCGTTCGGCTCATTCTTTGGAGAAGTTTGCCTGCAAGCTTGGCGTCAAAATCCGAACGATTTTGGGCGGGAAGTGATGAAGATTTTAGAGGAAAAGCTGGGTTGTGCCGATTTGGAAGAAGCTTTATCTGCGCCAGTTGATGCGAAGGAGAAACAGTTGTTGCCGGCTTAATTAGCCGACAAAATTTTTAACCATAAACCCGTAGAGGCATAACATTCGGAGGATAAAACCTGGGACTCAACTCAAAATTTATAGTCCAAATGCTATGCCCTCCGGGCTGCAAATTCGGCTACGGATAGAAACCCATTTGGGGCAATCCGAGAGTTTCTTCCCAGCCCATCATTAAGTTAAGACATTGCAGCGCTTGACCGGCTTGTCCCTTGATTAAATTATCAATGGCTGACATGACAATCACCCGATCTGTGCGGGGATCAACTTCTACACCGATGTAACACAGATTGGTGCCGGCAGCCCACTTGGTTTGAGGATAAACACCATTCGGCAGTATCTTCACCCAAGGAGAAGATCGGTAAAAAGCAGTATAAATGGTAATTAAATCTTCCCGCACTAGCCCAGGATCACGTAGTGTGGCGTAGACGGTAGACAAAATCCCGCGCACCATTGGAATTAGGTGAGGGGTAAATTGTACCAAAACTTCGTGGCCGGCGAGATCGCTACAAATTTGTTCGATTTCTGGAGTATGCCGGTGACGCCCTACTCCATAAGCCCCTAAAGAATTATCAGCCTCAGCGAGCAACAAATTTGTTTTCGCTTGTCTTCCACCGCCAGAAGTGCCAGATTTTGCATCAATGATCACAGTTTCGCTCAAAACTAATCCTTGTTTGAGGAGTGGTGAAATCGCTAATAAACTAGCAGTGGGATAGCAACCGGGACAACCCACTAATTGAGCTTCTTTAATGCGTTCCCGGTAAAGTTCAGGTAAACCGTACACAGCGTTGACAGCAGTTTCTCCATCGGTACGCTCTCCGCCATACCATGTCGTATAAGTGTCTAAATTAGAGAATCGGTAGTCAGCAGAAAGATCGAGAACTTTGCACCCCTTCTCGATAAGTGCCGGTGCCATTTTCCACGCTAAACCATTCGGCAGGGAGAGAAAGACAACTTTACAGCGTTCCGCAATGGTTTCTACATCCACTGACTCAATCGCCTGGTTTACAAAATTACCGAAATGGGGGTAGAGATCGGAGAAAGATTTGCCGGCGCTGCTGTCACCTCCCAAATAAGCCAGTTTAAGTTTTGGGTGATCCATCAGCAATCGTACTAGCTGCACCCCCCCATAGCCTGACGCCCCTACAATGCCAACCGGCAGCCGTTCTAAATCATCCATAATCCTTTCTCCTTATAGCGTTTTCCTAAACGAGAGTTTAGCTTTTGCTGAATTTTATACCAGGTTGACTTCTCAAAAGCGTTTTACAGAAGCTTTTGCTTCCACTGCGACAAAGAGTAACACTCAAGTCTGTGGATTTGCAGTTATCATAGCCCTTAGATTTTTGGGGTGAGAGTACGTCCTGAGCTTAAAGCATTTAGCAGTCAAGGTTATGAATTGGACATAAGAGGTGTTTTTAGTGAGAAAAGTTATCCCAACTAACCGACGTGTGCCTCAACTACATTGTTAGTGTTGCACACAGCCAGAGAAAGGCTGCATTCTTAAATATTGTGCCGTAAGCAAAAGCGCTAAGAGTGTCCTCCCATTCTAGATTTTAGAGGCTCAGATTGGTCTATAAATTCGTCTCCCACAACAGAATTTATAACTTTTGGCTGAGAATTCCCCCCCTAGGGGATGCGGGATGCAACCGCAACAAAAAATGATATCACTCAGTGAACGATTGAAGGAACTTTGGAGAAAGGTATCTTTTTTTACAGGATTTCAGCAGCAAGTTTGCTGGAAGAACAGCAACCCCCAGCCACAAGCGAGCAACCGTTGTTCTCAAGCACGCTCAACTTCTAAAATTATCGCTTTTACAAATATTGCCGGTTTGAGAATCAAGATAATTGGGATGGCTTAATTTGCTTTTGTCGTAAAAAATTCTCAACTCGGTTTGGGGAAGCTCAAAGCTAAAGGCGAGACGTGGTAGCCTTAACGCAAGAATAACAATCGTTCCAGATTCCATAAATGGATAAAAACAAGCTCGTTACGGTTACAACCGGCTTGAATCATGCCTGCTATAAAAGCATCTGGAAATTGAGTGGGGTGAAATATTCTTTTTTTTGATACTCCGTTTTTCCCTAAAATAATTTTAAATAATCACTAACATCCCTAAAATTTTTAATTCGAGATGAATTTTTAATTTTATTATTTTTTATAATAAAATTTTACCTTAGAATTACAGCGCTTATCAAGACAAAAATGTATAATTTATATCTTCAAAATTTTAAAAACCTTTTGATTTTAGAGTAAATAACTTAGTTTCGGCAACTCCAGTGTCCTAAAGCCAAACAATCTCTTGATCAGATAAAAAAATATTCTCCAGAAGGTAAGTCCTGAAAATTGCCTGAGCGTTGAGGGGAAGGAATAGATCATTCAAATTACGCTAAAAAGCCCCTTGGGAAGGGGTGAGCCGGCAGATTTTTGCAATCCAACTCTCACCCCAATTTAAATACACCTCAAGCGGGAATAGCTATTTATAAGCTTTCCCAATCTTAGACGGTAAGCTACTTACAGCTAAACCAAAAAAAATATAGGCAGTTTTGATATTGCTTCTAAGCGATTAATGTGATAAATCAGGCAGTTAGGATCTGGAAAAAAAGGGTTGCTCAAAAGCTTAACGATATCAGTCAAAAACAGGAAAAACCTCCGGCCCAAAAATTTTACCCGTTTCGACACATATAGTATTTTATATAATAGTGAGCATCCGGTCGCAGAACCAAAAAATCTGTTCAACAAGAGTTTAATGTTTACAGATCCGGTAAAGGGGCTACAATCAAAACATTAGGCTATAGAAAACTTTACGACTAATTGGCTGGAACGTCTCTGTGGAATCGCCGCAACATCCCTCAACGCAATTTGTGAAATTTGACTCGATAGAAGCCGCCTTGGCAGACCTGAAGGCCGGTCGGTCGATCGTGGTAGTCGATGATGAGAACCGGGAAAACGAAGGCGACTTAATCTGCGCCGCCCAGTTTGCCACACCGGACATGATTAATTTCATGGCGGTAGAAGCACGGGGTTTGATCTGTTTGTCCATGACCGGCGATCGCTTGGATGAATTGGATTTGCCCTTAATGGTCAGCAAGAACACCGCGCCTGACCAAACCGCTTTCACCGTCAGCATTGACGCCGCACCCAACCTGGGTGTGACCACCGGCATCTCAGCGGAAGACCGCGCCCGCACCATCCAAGTGGCCATTAACCCAACTACGAAGCCCGAAGACTTGCGAAGACCGGGCCATATTTTTCCCCTACGGGCGCAAGACGGGGGCGTATTAAAACGGGCCGGTCACACAGAAGCCGCTGTGGACTTGGCAAGACTCGCGGGTTTATATCCTGCCGGTGTCATTTGCGAAATCCAAAATCCTGACGGTTCAATGGCGCGGCTGTTGGAGTTAGTCGAATATGCAAAAAATCGCCAACTGAAAATCATTAGCATCGCTGACTTGATCAGCTATCGGCTGGAACACGACCGATTTATTCACCGCGAGACGGTGGCACTTCTACCAACCGAGTTCGGTCAGTTTCAGATTTACGCCTATCGCAACCTGCTGGACAATTCCGAACACGTCGCCATTGTTAAAGGAGATCCTAAAGAGTTTCAAGAAACCGGCGTCATGGTGCGGGTGCATTCCGAATGCCTCACCGGCGACGCCTTGGGTTCCCTGCGCTGTGACTGCCGGATGCAGCTACAAGCGGCCCTGAAAATGATCGAGAATGCCGGTAATGGCATTGTCGTCTACCTGCGCCAAGAAGGACGCGGCATTGGGCTGGTCAATAAGTTGAAAGCCTACTCGTTGCAAGATATGGGGCTGGATACGGTGGAAGCGAACGAACGCCTCGGTTTCCCCGCAGACTTGCGTAATTACGGCGTTGGGGCGCAAATGCTGAACGATCTGGGCGTGAAGAAAATCCGCTTGATTACAAACAACCCTCGCAAAATTGCCGGCCTCAAAGGCTATGGTTTAGAAGTGGTAGACCGGCTGCCGTTGTTAATTGAGGCAAACCCTTACAACTGCACCTACCTCAACACAAAAGCCGAAAAATTAGGGCATCTACTGTTGCAGACTTATTTGGTGACAGTCGCGATTCACTGGCAAGATGAGTCGCTGCCGGCCACCGAACGTTATGAACTGTTGGAAAAACTGCGGCATTTGGGCAATGTTCATCACCTATTGCTGCAAGAAGAGGCGCGTCCTGTTACCATTGCCCTGTTTGGTGAGCCGGCGCTGACGTTCCATTTAGGCTTTGATCAAGCAGAACTAGCTGCATCTGATTGGTATCAGCAACCCGGACACCCTTACCTGCAAGCGATTGCCCAAATTCTCGACACCCTAGCCGGCTGGCCGCAAATCCAGCAATTAGAATTTTTGGTGTCTGCCGGTGGCGATCCCCTAACCAGTTTAGGTGTGCAATTAGACCGTCAGATGTTTCCCCGCAACCATTTGCCTTCCTCTGTTTGCGAGCATCTAGAGCTGCAAAAGATTTACACGTTTAGTCAACAATAGAGTTGTAGGGTGCGTGTCTCGCGCACCCTACGACTGGCTGTGTGGCTGATGATTCAAGCTGATGTTTATGACTCGTATTATGTTACGTCGTCTAGTTGTCTAAATATTTACTTTATAAATAGTCTCTCATCGGCTACTTATTGGAGCCAATATTGGCTACTACCAATAATTTTGATGTGATACGTTGAGATTGCTGTTTAGAGTAAAGGCTGTGATTAGCAGGTTAAATAAGTCCTCTCAAAAACGAAAGCAATTCCTAACCATTGCGGTAGTGGTTCTTGTACTTGCTTACTTATCAACCTGCCTGTTTCTACTTCTACGGCAGCGTTATCTAATCTACCGTCCTGCCTCCGAACTGTCGATGCGACCTGATGCCTCAGACTTCAACCTCTCCTATGAGGATGTCTGGATACCAATCGCAAAGTCTCAAACACAATTACATGGTTGGTGGATTCCTGCTCCTACTCAACAGGAAAACTTTGTTGTCTTACCCGATGAGCCTAAGAACATTCTTACGTCTCCCAAAGTGATGTTATATCTCTGTGGAGTTGGACGGAACATGGGTGACTACAATTACTTGGCTCGTGTGTCAGCCTTTAGACAGCTAGGCTTTTCGGTACTTGTGTTTGACTATCGAGGGTATGGTTTGAGTGAGGGTGACTTTCCCAATGAGTTGCAGGTTTATCAGGACAGCCAAGCGGCTTGGAATTACTTACGGTATGTGCGCCAAATACCACCTGAGCAAATCTTTATCTATGGTGAGTCTCTAGGAGGAGCAATCGCGCTGGACTTAGCGGTAAGACATCCAGAAGCAGGTGGTTTAATCATACAAAGTTCGTTTACCTCAATGACACAGGCGATTAGACACAGAAAATTTCTCCAGCTTTTTCCGGTTGGTCTACTGCTAACTGAGCGATTTGATTCGCTCTCCAAAATTCGCTCACTCCGAGTTCCTGTTCTGTTTTTGCATGGCAGTGCTGATTCAGTTGTTCCATCAGAGATGAGCCAACGATTATATGATGCTGCTTCCGAACCAAAACAATTGTTTGTGATTTCTGGTGCTGACCATGTGAGGATTTATAAACCTGGGGAGCAGTCATACCTAAAAACGATTCAAAGGTTTGTTGAGTTGACGCAACAGCACAGCAACAGCTATCCGCCTAACAATTCGGGTGCAGCGGATTGACCGAAGCCGCTTGGGTAAGATGCAAAGGGAAGCGTCTATCTATGCTTTTATGACTCCTATGATGTTACGTCGTCTAGTTGTCTAAATATTTACTTTATAAATAGTCTCTAAGGCACGATATTAAACGGAATAATCGTACGAATCAATCTGCGAACTCGCAACTGGAAAATGACGTGCCGAACTTCAGAGCTTAAGCGGGGTGTTGGCCCAGTCTCTAACTGAGCTTTCAGTTCCGCATACTCAGCCGCCGTGAGGGGTTTGCCGTCTACCGGCGAACGTGCTTCCGTAAAAATTTCTGTCCGCAAAATTTCTTCGGGTATCTCTTCTGCCGGCGGCAAAGAAAATGCCGGCTCAACGCTTCCTAGGATCAAACCGAATAAGACGCTAATGCCGGCACCAAATTTAAGTAATGGGATGCGCTTCATCTTTTGTCCCTTCACTCGTTACCTTTTCTGTTATAGTCCAGGCGGCAACGGTTCGCCGCAGATTTGATGGATTTGGCTGATCCGCTCAAATAGCCAGGGATAATCTTGCCGGTATTGGGGAATCAGCGCCAGGGGACTCAGTAGCGCTGCGGCTGCGATATCTGCAACACTCAATTTATTTCCCACTAAATAAGGACTGTTCTGCCACCGGCTAGAGAGTTCTTCCATTGCGCCGGCAAGGCGATCAGTTGCTCGCTGCACAGATGCTGGGTTAATCCCATACTGCCGGCGCACCACCCCAATCACCAGCTGGCTAAACAACGAGGGGTCAATCTGCTTGCCGGCACCCGCCCGAAAATCGTAATAGACAAAGCGAGTGGCTGTGCCGATGCTTTCGTCAAGCCAATCTTCCAACATCAAGGCTTCTGTTTGCTGCCGGTGATCACCTAAGGAAAGGCGCGGATCGGGACAGTAACCGTCCAGAAACTTCAAAATTTGCGTCGAGTCTCCAATTGCTGCCGGTGCACCCTCAACTTCCGGCAACAATACCGGCAGCGTCGTCAACCCTGTCAGTGGCTTGAGCTTAAGAGCGTGCGCTCCAGGGGTTAAATTTTCAACTCGGTAAGCTATCTTTTTGTAACCCAGAGCTAAGCGAGCCTTGCGGCAATAATGAGAGGTACTAAATTGCAGTAAAAGCATTCAAAAAGTTTAACAGCCAACAAATTTATCTATAAAAAAATCTTTGAAACTGAGATTTTGCCATCGGTTTATCTAAAATACCCAGTCTATTTAGAATTCCGCTATTTATGAGTTCTCTAGCCGTTGATTTTTTTCACTACACATTAAAAGCGGAACTAACGAATGCTATGAGCGCTAATGGGTCATAGAAAACTCTCTACTGCCAATTATTGTTGATTACTCCAAATATCTATTTTCCTGAATAAGTTGGGAATTCTAGTCATTTTTTTTATTTAAACTCAGTCAAAATAGCTAGGCTTGATTCAGGCGAATACAAGACTAGCTGATTTTAGCTGCTGAGTTAACAGGCTGTTATTCAACAATTAGGTAACTTTAAACCGTCAGAGGCAAAATACTGGCAATCTTGCAAGTAAGCCAAAGAAAATTGTGAGGAGCGATTGCCAGCCAATTACCTTTTAAACGTCCGTGCCTAAGCTGCTACCAAACTCAGGCAGTTGAAGTTTAAATCAGCGAGTCCCAATCTAGGGAGTTTTGGGACTGGCCGCAGGAGACTTCGCCGGCGAGGTTGTCGCCGCAGGAGACGGAGACGTAGCCGGTGTGGTGGCTGCAGGAGAAGAAGCTCCTCCGCCAGCAGGAGTGGTCGTCGTGGCATCTGGTGTGTCAGCTCCCTCACCGCAAGCTCCTAGAGCGGCGGCCAAGGTAAGAACTAAAGCGAAACTAAAGAATTTTTTGTTCATTACACTCTCACACGCCGATCACCCCATCCTCAAGTGGATGGAAGAGGCGTTTCCTCCTAACTAAGGTTTACAACGCGCAGTTTTCGAGCGCTTATCAGCCTGGAACCCGGTAAAACCGTGATGTTCCACTCATCGAGCGCTTGCGGCAATAATTGAAATCCGCTAGATGAATAAGATACTCTATTTAGCCAAAAATTTCACATAAATTCATTTATTTTCCCTGAGATGTCCCTTTTCGCCCGAAGAAACGATCTTGTCTAGTGCAAAAACAGCCGGGTGCTAGGATGGTTGTGATTAATTTTTGAGGTGTTGTGGGGAAAACTAGCCGAACGGCGCTGTGATTGAGTGATATAGGATAACTATCATCAATTCTGTGCCCCTGGGTGGGAAAATCCCTACTTGATATAGGTGAAGTCTATGTCTGCTGCAATGATCTCGACTAACTCTACCCGACGATTTCGGTCTATAAAATCAGATATTATCGGCTCCAGTGCGAAAATTACGCCCATTACTCAAACAAAACTAACAAGCGTAGCGCCTTTAACGGGCAGCCAAAGCGTTAAAATTCTGCCGACCCCAAGCCATACCCCCTTATGGTTGAGCTGGCTTGTTCGCCTACAGCAGAGTTCCTCACTTTTAACGTTAATTTCAGTGGCGGCGTGCTTAAGCGTTTATGGATGGACAGTTTATTGCCAGCAGATGTCGGGAAACGAATCCCGCAAGCTCAATAATCTGCGCCGGCAAGAGCAACAGCTAGCAGCCGCCAATGCCGTCATCAAACATCAAATTGCCCAGCAGGCAGAACTGCCGGGGAGCGAATTAGTCCCGCCAGATCCGAGCCAAATCATTTTTCTAGAGCCAGCAGCACCCCGCACGAAGCCGGCAATCCATCCTGTACCCAATCCACAGTCGTCTGCCGGTTCAAAAGAGGCAGTCAAAACCCCATTGGGTTACTAAAATCGTCAGTGTGCGTTGTCCTGGATCAAGCGCCCCCATCACCGCCTGGGAAAACTAAAACCAGCAGTTGCCGGCTGAAAATCGCACCCATCGTAAATTCGAGCGCTGAGGGTGCTTGGAGTGCGACAGTTTTCCACCTGTAAAGGACAAATGTGCAGCAAGAAACCGTGAGTGAGTGAGCGAACTATGGACTCTACAACGCCACCGTCCTCAGAAGGTGTGGGCCGGCACAAACGCCGCTCCAAGAAACGCCAGCAGACACAACCCGATCGCAAATCCTTTCAAGAGCGTATTGGGGCAAGCGTTCCCCTATCTGATCCCAAAACACGCCACCGTCAAGAAGCAGCGCCAAGCTCAAAACGAAAGCAGCGCCGTTCCTCAGCCAAGGCAAAAAATCAGGGCGAAATGTCCCTACCCCCCTCCTCCCAACTGGCCAACCGCTTTAGATTGATGGTGGTTGGGGGGGTTTTGCTCGTCGGCGGACTGGGGTTAGGGCTGAATTTGTTTAAGTTGCAAATTATTCAAGGACAGGAGTTAGGAGAACGCGCCCAGCAACAGCAACAAGTCGCTCCACCCACCCCCATCCCCCGACGCCCAATTATTGACCGCAATGGCAATTTATTAGCCATTGATCGGCCCGTCTACACGCTCTATGCCCACCCCCAGATGTTTAAAAAGCCGGCGACACAGATCGCAGATCAATTGGGTCGGATTTTAGATCGCCCTGCCGGCGAATTAGAGGGGCTGTTCAAAAGCGCAGATACCGGCATTCGCGTTGCTGATTTCCTAGCCCAAGAAGTGGGAAATCGCATCGCCACAGAAAGCATCGATGGTTTAGAACTGATTCAACATTTCACCCGCTTGTACCCCCAGCAAGACGTGGCAGCGGAAATTGTGGGCTACATAGATGTTGACCAAAAAGCTCAAGCCGGCGTGGAATACAGCCAGCAAAACTTGCTAGAACGCTCGGTTCCAGAAGAGGATCTCGAAGAGACAAGCGATGAAGAAAAGACACCGCAAGGCAACTCTTTGCAGCCGATCGATGACCTAAACTTGCAGGTAACAATTGACACTCGCTTGCAACGGGCCGTTCGCTCAGCCCTTAAGCAGCAGATGGAAGCGTACCGCGCCCCACGGGGAACCGTGATGGTGATGGATGCGCGGGATGGTTCGCTGCTTTCCCTGGTTTCAGAGCCTTCCTACGACCCCAATAAATACTACAACTTCGATTTGGCGCGGTTTAAAAATTGGGCGCTCACAGATATTTATGAGCCTGGATCAACCTTCAAACCGATCACCGTTGCCATTGCCCTAGAAGCCGGTGCCGTCCAGCCCAATAGCGTGTTTAATGACGAGGGCTTAGTCTACGTGGATGATTGGCCCATTGCCAATGCGGATTACGAGTATGCCGGGGGTCGGGGAAGTTTGACCCTCACGGAAATTGTGCAGTATTCCAGCAACGTCGGCATGGTGCACGTTGCGGCTCAAATGCAGCCGGAGGTTTTCTATAGTTGGCTAGAACGGCTGGGGCTGGGCCAACCAGTCGGCATTGACCTGCCTTTTGCTGTCCCCAGTCAGATCAAAAGTCAAGTTGAGTTTACCGCCTCGCCGGTGAACTCAGCGACCACCGCGTTTGGCCAGGGGTTTGCGCTGACTCCTCTGCAACTACTACAACTGCATGGCACTCTGGCGAATGGGGGCAAACTGGTGACGCCCCACGTCGTGCGTGGACTTTATAACAGTGCCGGTGAAGCGTTCTGGCAGCCTGAGTTACCGCTTCCCCGTCAAGTTTTCTCACCCAAGACGACGAAGACGGTGTTGAAGATGATGGAAGAAGCTGTCGTTGATGGCACCGGCACAGCGGCCCAAATTTCTGGCTATCGGATTGCCGGCAAAACAGGAACAGCTCAAAAGTCAAACGGTTATGGCTACTCTGAGCATGCCAAAGTGGTTAGCTTTGTGGGCATCTTTCCCGCTGAGGCACCCCGTTACGTTGTTTTAGCCGTGGTTGATGAACCGGATGGAGGCAGTGGCGGCGCTGTGGCGGCACCTATTGTGAAATTAGTGATGGACGCTTTAATTGCCATCGAAGGCATTCCACCTTCGCAAGTGGAACAAACCCAAAATTAAAAGTAGCCTCTGGACATCTGTGATCCCAAAGCCGGTTTTCAGAAGCAACTGATAATTCTTGCCTGTTTCTCTCCCCCTTCTCTCACTCAGCACTTAGCACTCCCCTTCTGGCCCTCTCCCCAAGCTAAAACGATTAAAGCGTTGAGGATGGCGGCAGCAACCGGCGAGCCACCTTTACGCCCCTCTACGCGAATCTGGGGCACCGGCAACTGGGCAAGCGCTGCTTTGGACTCGATGACCGAAATAAACCCAACGGGTGCCCCAATGATTAATGCTGGCAGGGCTGGGGCGGTGCTGAAATGAGCGCAAAGGGCGAGTAAGGCAGTGGGCGCATTACCAATCACAAAAATAGCGTCTGGCCATTGCTCCAAACATTTCAGCATTCCTGTTTCGGTACGGGTTTTATCGGCAAGCGCCGACTGCGCCTGTTCAACGGCACTGATCAGCGGGTTGCCAAAGCTTTGATTGACAGAACTTATCACCCCCTGTTTAACCATGCTGACATCTGTGACGATGGGAACCTGCCGACGCAGTGCTGTGACTGCCCCCTCGATTGATCCCGGACTGAAGTGAATCAGCTGTTTAAATTCAAAATCTGCTGTGCTGTGAATTACCCGCCGCACAATTGCATACTCAGCGGGACTAAAGTTGTGTTCGCCAATTTCTCGGTCAATCGCGGCGAAGCTTTGTTCCATGATCGGATGGATGGGCAACATATCTATGGGGAATGGGGAATGCGGAATGGGGCATGGGGCATTGTTCCTCTAACCATGCCCCATTCCCGATGACTCAGATGCGGTGGGAAACCCCATCAAAAGCCTCACGATTCATGACTTAGAACTCTACAGCCGGCCAATCAGGCTCACGATAGTAGCGTGTCATGTCGTCAAACTTCCGAATTTCGGCGCGGCGCACCCAAAGTTCGTGGGGTTCCTCGTCGATCCAGTGCTGGTTGTACTCATGTAGGAGGAAACTGAGGCGTTCGCGATCCAGATCGGGACTCACTTCACCAAAGTAGCCCAAGGTGACATGAGGGGTGAAATGATACTGTTGTTCAATCCCCAAACCAATTAAACCGGCGTTTTGATAAATTGCTCGGCGCAACTTTACAATCCGATCATAGGAGTCCTCGTCTCTAGGCACTAAACAAACTGCTAAGGCGCGGGTTCTCACCATTAGCCCTAGTATCTGCCAGCGAATCTGAGCGTTCCCGCCAACTTCAGATTCATACTGCTTAAAGCTTTGAGCGATCTGATCACGTAGTTGCTCTTCAAATTCCGGATTTTTATTGGCGTGCCGGTAGGCACTGTCCCAAATCAAGTCCCCTAAGGTCAAATGAAAGCTTTCAGGAGGCACCGGCACCATTAAGCCGGTGTCTAAGTGCTGCAACAGATGCTGTTGGCAGTTCTGCAAGTTAGTGTAAAATTCAGTGTTCTCCGAGTCATCTTCCCACGGTGGTGCTGTCACTGTATAGCCTGGAAAAGGCACGGGTTGCCTGTCTCCAGCTGATGTGGGTTGAAACTTCGGAGACTCCTGAATGTGCTGTAGCCCGGATAGATATGTTTCCAGCTGCATCATCCGCGCTACCCGATTTAAGTAAATCTGATAGGTATCGTCCAATCTCGATCGCCTCACGATCTAAGGTACTCTTTATGCCAATTTACCTCTATTGGGGAGAAGATGACTTTGCGATTGCTAAAGCTGTTGACGTTCTCCGGGATCGCGTCCTCGACTCTAATTGGGTGAGTTTTAACTATGATAAAATCCCACCCGACCAATCGGATGCTGTGATTGTGGCGCTTAACCAAGCCATGACACCGGCGTTTGGTGCCGGCGATCGTTTGGTTTGGTTGGTTGATACGACGCTGTGCCAGCAGTGTTCTCCTGAGTTGCTGGCACAGTTGGAACGGACGCTGCCGGTGATTCCAGAGTCTTGTGTGCTGCTGCTGACGACGCGCAACAAACCTGATGGACGCCTCAAATCGACAAAGCTGCTGCAAAAATGTGCCGGCAAGAATGTGCGGGAATTCGCGACAATTCCCCCTTGGAAGACGGATGAGCTGGTGAGACACGTGCGTGAGGCTGCCGAGGATGTTGGGGTGAAATTGACGGGGGACGGGGCAGAAATGCTGGCGCAGGCGGTGGGGAATGATACGCGACAACTTTATGGGGAGTTGGGGAAGTTGCGGCTTTATGCTGCCGGCAGAAGTAATTCAGCGATCACTGCGGAAGATGTGGCGTCGCTGACGATTTCTAGTACCCAAAATAGCTTGCAGCTAGCGGCGGCGATTCGCACGGGAGATGCAGCGACGGCTTTGGCAATTGTCTCAGACTTAATTAATCGCAATGAACCGGGTTTGCGGATTGTGGCGACGCTGATCGGTCAGTTTCGGACGTGGTTGTGGGTGCGGCTGATGATGGATGCCGGTGAGGCTGATGAACGAATCGCACAAGCGGCAGAGGTGGGTAATCCTAAACGGATTTATTTTCTGCGCCAAGAGGTTAAAAATCTCAGGTTTGAACAATTGCAAAAAGCGCTGCCGGTGTTGCTAGAGTTAGAAATCAGCCTGAAGCGAGGTGCCCAAGAAATGCCGGCTCTGCAAACTAAAGTCATTGAACTGTGCCAAGTTCTTTCATAAAGACTTTATCAAAGCTTTTTATAAGCTTCAACATCTTTTAGATATGGTAGAAAAAGATACCTTTTACTGCGTAAAATCTCTAGACAAATATTTGTCTAAAGACGCTGGAGAGTCGTTAGGGCTTAACTGCCAGTGCAGATAGCTGTCCAAAAAGCACGCTTGCCGGCAGTCAGCTTTGTCTATAAAATCTAGAGCGATTACAGAGAGTTTTATTGAGTCACGGCCTCGCCTGTGAAAATCTCTAGATTTTTATAACTTCCGGAAGTTTTAGCCTGGAACTTCCTTCTCGTAAAATAGTTCAAACTTGGTATCGGGTTTATTTCTAGTTTTTTGTCCCACGCAATCATGATTAATTTCTTCTATCACGGTTCTCAAATTCACATCAGCCGATTACTCTCGAAATTTCTAGCAGTCGGCATTCTTTCTTCAGTGGGTTTAGTTTCAGGACTGATTCCTGGTTTTTCTGCCGGCTCACCTGGGTTGGTGTTTAGCACCGCAGCACAGGCTCAAGTCAATGAGACAGAGATAACGAGCTACGCTCGAACTGTTTTGGCTCTTGAGAAAGGCCGGCAGCAAGCTTATGAAAAAATTAAAAGTACGATTGGGTCTAATGAGGTTCCCAATATTGTTTGCAGCCAAGCCGGTAGTATCAATTCACTTCCCCGAAATGTGAGAGATATTGCGGTGAATTACTGTAATCAGTCGAAGCAGATTGTCGAAAGTAACGGCCTAACAATTTCGCGATTTAACGCGATTACCGTCAGCCTTCAAAATAATTCGACTTTGCAACAGCAAGTGAAAGAGGAA
Source organism: Microcoleus vaginatus WJT46-NPBG5 (assembly GCA_019359355.1). Classification (GTDB taxonomy): domain Bacteria; phylum Cyanobacteriota; class Cyanobacteriia; order Cyanobacteriales; family Oscillatoriaceae; genus FACHB-68. The sequence continues at coordinate 101,459 of JAHHHM010000007.1, forward strand.
ATGCTCCGTCTCCAAAGAAATTGAGTTTTTTGTAAGTTTGGGAACTTTAAGATCGGCAGAGCTAAGTTATTGATAACTCCGGCCAAGTTTTGATTGGTGCTGCTAAGTTGTTTAGTAATCTTATTTGCCCATGAACACCGGCAACTGCCTCTAGAGTTACGATGGCTAGCACTGCTGATCGAGTTGGACTGGCAAGGCTAAGGGTGTGCTTGTGGAGTGGGCAGGGGCGCTTTAATGGGTTGTCCCTCTCACCCCACAAAATAATATTTTTTAAAGTAAAATTTTTAAGAGCCGGCAGCATTCAAAGAAACAGCATCTTTGGGTAACTTTGATGCCCGGATAGTTCTAGCGCACTGGCATCCTTGGAGACTATTCCCCTAGATATAATTTAATATTTACTCTGGGGATAATTTAACATTTATATAATAATTAATAAATTCTGTAAAAACTAACCGATTTCGATGAGGTTAGCTGCTGTACTTAAAGAAAAATCAGTTAGCTGCCGGCACAGCAGTTGTAGCGTCGGCAGAATCTGCTTAATATTCACTTATGGGCGGAGGTTTTTTTGCAATGCAGCCTAAAAAGCTTAAAGCTTTAGTAAAAATTCCATCGGTTTCTGAACAGCCTGCTTTGCAGAGTCTACTTTCTAACTCAAAAGGTTTTGATTGGGGGATAAGACGCCTGAATAGTCACTGGCGAATTAACCAAAAAATTGGTTACGGCTATGCTTTGGCAATTGGGATTGCAATTTTAGGGACAACGGTTGGAGTGAGTGTAGGGAATTACTACCACCGGCAGGCGAAGACACAGGTTTACTACGCCCATAGCCAAGAAAGACTGCTCAGTGAGTTACAATACACGCTACTAGCGGCACGATCACATCAGCAAAGGGTCGTGCCGGCAATTGGCAACTCAGCAAGGGTAGAGTACGAAATTTCTGGTTTTTTTGAAAATATGGCGAGAGTGAAGGCATTGCTGTCCGAACTTGAGGCTTTTACAAACACTTATCCGGGCGCTTCAACCGTCAATGCCTCCGAATTAAAGGATGTCTTAAAAACTTACGCTATAACAATAGAGTCATACGCTCAATTGATAGTGTATCTTTTAAAGGAAATTAATCCAGTCAATTTAAAGCCTAATGAAATTTCGACAGCACAACAGTTGCTTCTAACTTCAATTAGTGGGGAGGTTGCGATTAAGTTCGATATCCTTTCAGAGCGTTTAAGCAAGATTGTTAAAGCAGCAAAAGCTCAAGAAATATCCGCACAAGTAAAATTAGAACAGGCAGACGCACTGGAACTAAAAATTGTTATTGCGAGTATGTTGTTGTCAGCAGCAAGTGCGATCATGCTGGCGATTTATACCAGTCGGGCAATTGCTCGTCCTTTAGAAAAGGTGACGAAAGTTGCTCAGCAAGTCACGCAGGAATCTAATTTTAATTTACGAGTGCCGGTGACAAGCACAGATGAAGTCGGAGCTTTGACAATTTCCCTCAATCAGTTAATTCAATGGGTAGACACCTACACGAGCGAACTGAAACAAACTCAATCGCAACTGATTCAAACGGAAAAAATGTCAAGTTTAGGTCAGTTGGTTGCTGGGGTGGCCCATGAAATCAATAATCCTGTGAATTTTATTAATGGCAATATAGAATACGCGGCTAAGTACACTCAAAATCTCCTAAAGTTAATCGAACTTTTCAAGCAGCAGTATCCTAATTTAACGCCGGTGATTCAAGAGGAAATGGAGGCGATTGAGTTTGATTTTATTTCTGAAGATTTGCCCAAATTACTTTCTTCTATGAAAATTGGTGCTGAGCGAATCCGTGATATTGTACTGTCTTTACGAAATTTTTCTCGTCTAGATGAATCTGAAATGAAACAAAGTGATATCCATGAAGGAATTGATAGCACTTTATTAATTCTCAATCATCGCATCAAAAATAAAGTTGAAGTAATTAAGCATTACGGAGATTTGCCGCAGGTGGAGTGCTATCCAGCCCAGCTTAATCAGGTTTTTATGAATATTCTAAGTAATGCTATTGATGAGCTGGAAGAGTCATTTGGAATCCTTAAATATTCTAAAAATGAACACAAAGAAGACTTGCTCCCGAAACAAGAAAAAACTCCAGTACCTATTATTAAAATTTTTACAGAAAAATTAGATTTTGCTCATGTGAAAGTGCGAATTGTGGATAATGGTTCTGGGATTCCACCGGAAGTGCAAGGTAAGCTGTTTGACCCATTTTTCACGACAAAAGCGGTGGGTAAGGGGACGGGCTTGGGTTTGGCAATTTGTTACAGAATTATCGAAAAGCATCAGGGTAAAATTGAAGTAAAATCGCGAGTCGGTGCTGGGACAGAGTTCGCAATTACGTTGCCGATTTTTGCTACAAGTTCAAGTCGTAAAAAAAATCGAAATGGATTGCATTATACTAATTAGGAAGAATCTTTATTAAGTTTACGATTCAAAACCCATTAAAAGTAGAAAGAAGAAATGTGTTTTTATTTAAGGGATAGAAATGCTGGCAATCTCTTTATTTCTCGTCAGCGCATAGGATTGCAAATAAGCCTTAAAATCGGTGCTGTGAGCCTCAGCCATGTAAATTAAGAGTGAGAGCATCTGCTGTTTCCTATTACGCGATTGAAAACCTATGGCTCTAATTTTAACGAACGACGATGGAATCGATGCCCCCGGCATCAGGGCACTCCAGAAAGCGGTAAACGACACCGGCATCATTGTTGCCCCCAAACAGGAATGGTCGGGATGTGGGCATCGAGTCACCACAACTCAACCGATCCACGTTCACAAACGCTCTGAAACCGAGTATGCAATCGCCGGCACTCCTGCTGACTGCACCCGCCTTGCCATTACGCATCTTTGCCCAGATGTCAAATGGGTGCTATCTGGCATTAATGCCGGCGGCAATATGGGTGCCGATATTTACATATCAGGAACCGTCGCCGCCGTGCGAGAAGCCGCCTTTCATCGCATCCCTGGAATTGCTGTTTCCCACTATCGAAAAGGCAAACAAAATGTTGATTGGGATGTGGCTGCCAAATGGACGGCAAATGTATTAGCTGATTTATTTAATAGAACCCTCGAACCGGGAAATTACTGGAACATCAATCTCCCACATTTACTACCCGGAGATCCCGATCCAGAAGTCGTGTTTTGTGAGCCTTGTTCCCATCCGTTGCCGGTCAATTATCGCATCGAAGGCGATAACTTTTATTATTGCGGAGAATATGCAAATAGAAAGCGCACCACCGGCACTGATGTTGATGTCTGCTTCTCTGGTAAAATTGCGGTAACTCAACTGCGACTTTAATAAAATGCCGGCTTCGCGCCTTCCCATAATCATTAAAGTCACGAAGAGAGCTAACTTCCTGTGTAATTCCTGTGGAAGTAGCCTAACTACAAATCAAGAGGATTGAGTCTAATGCGAATTATAATCATGGGTGGCACCCGGTTCATTGGAGTTTATTTAACTAAAATTTTGGTTAAACAAGGACACGAAGTTGTATTATTTAATCGCGGCAAAAAACCGGCTCCCGTTGAAGGCTTGCAACAAATTCACGGAGATCGCACTGATGCTGCACAACTAAAAGAAAAGCTGGAAAAAGAAGAATTTGATGCTATTTTTGATAATAATGGCCGCGAACTGAGTGATACCCAGCCCCTAGCAGAAATATTTAAAGGTCGGGTGAAGCATTTTGTTTACATGAGTTCCGCCGGCGTCTATCTCAAATCTGACCAAATGCCGCATAAAGAAGGCGATGCAGTAGATCCAAAAAGCCGGCACAAAGGCAAGCATGAAACGGAAGCCTATCTCGCAGAACAGGGATTGCCTTTTACCTCTATTCGCCCTACTTATATTTACGGCCCACAAAATTATAACGATCTAGAAGCCTGGTTTTTTGATCGCATTGTGCAGGATCGCCCGATTCCTATCCCTGGAAATGGAACTCATTTCACACAATTCGGTCATTGTCAAGATTTAGCCAACGCGATGGCAGCCGTACTCGGCAACGAAAAAGCCATCGGACAGATTTATAATGTCTCAGGCGATCGTTATGTCACCTTTGATGGTTTAGCCCGTGCCTGTGCAGAAGCAGCCGGTAAATCGCCTGAGTCGGTGCAACTGGTACATTACGAACCCAAAAAGTTTGATTTTGGCAAACGCAAAGCCTTCCCCATGCGCGTGCAACACTTTTTTGCCGATGTTCACAAAGCCATGAGTGAACTGAATTGGCAGCCAGAATACGATCTAATTGCCGGTTTAAAAGATTCATTCCAAAATGATTATCTAACAGCCGGTCGCAACAAAACAGAGATAGATTTCTCCACGGACGACGAAATTCTTTCGGCTTCCTAAAACTTAACCGGCAACGGAAATTAAACTTACAAATCCGATGCCGGTGGTTAGCCTATCATTGAGTTCGATGCCAATTAAGCGGATTGCCGGCTTACAAAACTTATCCCAAAAACTTATTTAGAAATTTGGGCAGTTTGGTTGTTCTTAGAACTAGAATCAACAATATATTTAGAAGCCGCAACATTCTTAGGTAAAGCTTCCAACTTCCCTTGATTCACTAAAGCTTGATGAATAATGGCAGCAGCGGAACCCCGATTTAGCAGCTTATCAGGATTAAAAACCTTTGCATCTGGATAGTTGACAACAATATTGGCTTGAGTTGCAGCAGCTACATCATTAACCGCACTTTTAGGAATTTTGCCGGCATCTTTGTAATACAACTTAAGCACATCCGCTGCTGCAAGCTTAGCCTTTGGCTTATTGACGGCGGCTGCTGGAGCGGTACTCACCGCTTTCTGAGCCGGCTGCGGCTGAGCCGGCTTTTGCGAAGCTATCTGTAAAAACGGTGTCATCATTGCAGTCGATGCGATGGGAAACAGCAAGGGGTTTCTCATAACTCGACGTTGATTTTTTTGAGGAGTAGAAGCTGAAGTTGTCGTAGCAGTTGAAACTGGAGTTGTCGTTGCCTTCGCCGCCGTTGCGGGTTGCTTAGAGGACATATCCAGTCCCTTCATTAAAGCAACTAACGCTTCAGTTCTAGAAAGCGGCTTTTGCGGCAGAAACTTATTATCGGGGGTGCCTTCCATAAAGCCTGTTTCGTAAGCTTCTTTAATAGGAGGTGCTGCCCAGTTGCCTTCAGGAACATCTTTAAAAGCACTTCCGCTGGGAATACTTCTCACCGGCTTTTCTTCAAACGCTTGGCGGATCATTGCGGCAAACTCATCGCGATCCACTGCTTTCTCAGGTTTAAACGTTCCATCCCTATAACCGGCAACCATGCCTTTATTCGCTAAAGCTTGAATAAATGGAGTCGCCCAATAATCGGGTTTGACATCACGAAATGTATTTTTTTCTGAAATTTGAGCAGATGAAACTAAGGCTAACGTTGCCTCTGCCATGATACCCACCGCTAGCAACAGTGCGCCGGCTGACATACCCGCATATCCTTTATTCATCAAACTCCCTCCTTAAATCTTAAGTTGTCCTTATCTAGCAAACGAGCTTCGTGAAAGTTTTGAAAATGAGGTTTTTCAGAATACTTTACCATTAAAAAAATTATTTAATTGGCGCAGGTTTTTTTGGTTTTTTTCAGGAGTTAGCGCTAAGTAAGAGAACCTCCATAAACATGAGCTTGGTTAAAATCTATTAAAAGCCACTTTAACAAACCTGTGTTGCCAAATTGGCTACTTTTTAGAAAACTTTCCATCATCTCGTGTGATTATGTGCCCCTACTTACCGCATTCATCCTAACTGAATGGTGAGGAGAAAGTAAATTTGAGCTATGATGTCGGCTGTCATTTAATGCCGGCATCACAACTCAAATCCAACCCTCAAAAACGTAACTTAACGGTCAATTCTGGGCTGATTATTTCGCTCCACAACTGGATGCCCTTCTGTGCGGATATCTAATTCTTCGCGACGCAGGACTTCTTCAGCTTGTACCATGTCCCGTTCAGTTTCTTTCCTGATATTGACTTCCTCTCGCACAAAAGCTTGCTTTTTGATATCAGCAACTTCTTCGTAAAGTTCAACTCGTGCGATTTCGCCTTCATGGAAATCAATGCTACCCGGACTCACCGCCTGTCCAGCATTAAGCTGTGTTCGCTCAATAACAACTCGATCTTTCTCCACCGGCACGGCAGCTCTTGCTACTTCGGTTTCAACGCGCTTACCAATTTCTACTGCACCCGCCCGATGCCGGCTTTTATTTGCAACCAGCCGTTCTTCGTACAGCCGCAGCTTTTGATGATCTTGCTCGTTCATCTGGTAGAGTGTGGGTTCTCGATCATAGTTGTAAAGCGTGGCTTCATCAGGAGCTGAACCGAAGGGATTGGCAACAGTTTGTTCTGAAGTGACTGGAGTGGCAACGGGTCTAACTCGCGGTGCTTCCAGCTGCGCTGATGTTTCTACGGGTAATGACCCTTCTACGCTGGGAGTGCGGTAAACACCGCGCACTCGCTCTTCGTAAGCGTAATCAACGGTCATGCTTTCATCGTACTCAGGTAAGTGTTCCGCTTGCTCTTTGCTCACAAGCCCCATCGCATAAACGCGCTGGGCGTTAACATCCACACGGCAACGACCGACTGGCAGCAGCACCTTTTTGCCAAAAATCCAGAAGCCGGTATCAATAACCAGATACCGGAAGCGCCCCATTTCATCAACTAAGGCGTCATGAATCTTGCCAATTTTCTCATTTGAGCTGCCGGCATAAACATCTAACCCTTTAATGTCCTCGCCATCAAAAGCTTGTTCGCGATAGTTAGGATTAAAATCCTCTAGTTTGTAAAGTGGCATTCTCTTATCTTCCTCTTTTTATACTTTAACCTCTGCACTTAATTTATATGGCTCTCCCCCATGAGCCTTCCTTCTTAGGACTGATTCATCACTGCCGGTGAAATAAGAAGAATAGTGAAGAAAAATTTTTATAACTTATTTTCAATCTTGTGATAGATTGACTTCTCTGCTTAAAGTTGATATTTAAACAACCCTTCAATTATGTCAAACCTTTCCCTCATATCCTAGCTGGCAATTTTTCCCTGAGCCGGTAAAAGAACACATCCCGAACACTTTTTTTTGCCGGCAAGGCAGAAATTCAGTCACACAAACATTAAATTGCTTTCCTTTGATAATTTAAATTATAAATTTAAACTTTGAAACTTGTCGGCTTAAATTGAATTTTACAGCCACTAAATCATGCAATTTTAAAGCAAAATAAAATCACTAATCAATCGCTCAAAGCGCTAAATTGGTTTAAAAAAGTCTTTCAAGCTAAGAACTTTATACTTTGACTGAATGCTGATTTTGCTGAGAAATGCTTAAATCTCGCCAAGGAAGCTTTGACTTTTTAATTAAAACTCTTTGATAAGGATTCCGGCATAAGCATAGCGTAAATTTCATTAATTCAATAAGCTTTTTATCAAGAATTCCGCAAGAAGTCAATATAAAACTCCAAGATAAGTCTATCTATCGGTAGATATTTGATTGGAAAAAGTGCCCTTAGATACGCAGGCTGTGTAACTTCTTCTTCTATCTAACGATAGATATACCAATCTGAAATTATACCTAAAATTAAGTATCCAATGAGATTGCTCTAATTGGAAATAGACAATATAGCAGTAGTGAAAGGGGTAAACAGTTTATGTCATACTCAGAGCGCACAGAAAATAGAGTAGGTGAATCTGTTGTTGTAAATCCGGTTGTTGACTACCATGATCGCGTCAGATGGGGTCCTATCTTTGCGGGAATTGTCGTTGCGATCAGCACCCAACTGGTTTTAAGTGCTTTAGGCGCTGCAATTGGGCTGAGTGCCGGCGCGTCTGGAACGAATGCCGGTGATGCTGCCTTGGGCGTGGGCATTTGGGCAATCATCAGTTTGCTGATTGCTTTATTTCTTGGGGGTTGGGTGATGGCTCGCACTTGTGGCCCGATGAACAGTAAAACCGCTCTGTTAAATGGTGCCATTCTTTGGGCAACCACTTTAGCAATTAGTTCTTGGTTGCTGGCAAGTGGAGTTTCGGGAACCTTCGGCGTTGTCGCCTCGAATGCTGGAGAAATCATTAACCAGGCGCAACAGTCCGGTGGTGTTAACGTACCCAACAACGCCCCCAATATCAACAACGCTGAAGCTCGCAACATTGCCGGTAACACAGCCAAAGCAGCTTGGTCTTTCATCTTCGGCTCTTTGCTGGGTTTAGTCGCCTCAATGATTGGCGCTTCTGTCGGAGCAAGAAAACCGGGAGTGCGTGCCGTCTGAAAAGATTAAAATCTTTAGTTTCAATCGACACAGCCACACAGTCAGGAATCTGCATTAGCAATCAGTCATCAGCTGTCTAAGGAACTACCGGCAGCAGATGGCTGTTCGCTTTTTGGAGGAAATAAATAAATCGCGCCAGAAATTAAAGTGAAAGCAACGGAAACCCAAAAGGCAATGAGGGCAGGAGTTTTCCAGCTATCAGGCGTGGGGGCAAGCAAAAGGGCAATTGCCGCAATTTGACTCACGGTTTTGAGCTTTCCCCAAAGATTGGCACCAGCAATCGTTTTTTGGTTAACCCGCCAGCCGGCAATCGTTAATTCCCGCGCCAAAATTAAAAACACGCCCCATGCCGGCACCCAATTAAGTTCTATAAATGCTAGCAAAGGCGCAAGTACCAGTAACTTATCTACCAACGGATCAAGAAACTTACCCAGATCGGTAATTTGGTTAAATTTTCGAGCCACATAGCCATCCAGCCAATCTGTGCCGGCAGCCACCAAAAAAATGGTTAAACCAATCCAGCGGTGTGCAGGTGTTGGGTTGTGCAGCAAATAGAGGAGAAAGGGAACTCCTAAAAGACGAGATAAAGTAATCCAGCTAGCAAGCGTCATTAGTTTTTAAAACACGGCGACTGGCTACCAGCTTATATCAATTTTGGAGTTTAAATTTTAGAGATGCCGATAAAAGTTTGAGAACAAAGCTTCTTGCCGGCCAAATACTTTTATACAAAACCATCGCAACTAGACTATTTACTCAGCACTTAATAAAAAAACCTGCAATAGCAGGTTGGATGAGAACGATATACAAGCCTTGCGATTACTCTTCGCTGCGCTTAACAAGCGCCATTTTTATTCAAAACAACGGCAATTGTCTTCAAGATCAAGTTGATGTCATAAACAATTGACCACTTCCGTTGGTAATTGAGATCCATCCGAACAATCTCTTCAAAATCTTTGACACAGGAGCGACCGTTCGCTTGCCATTCGCCGGTTATCCCCGGTTTAACATTCAGGCGTTGCCAGTGATGGCTTTCATATTGCTCAACTTCGTCGGGAGTTGGGGGTCTAGTTCCCACCAAACTCATATCACCCATCAAAACGTTCCAAAATTGCGGTAGTTCATCTAAGCTAGTGCGTCTGAGGAACCGGCCCACACGGGTGATGCGGGGGTCATTCTCATTTTTAAATATATGCCCATTCGCTTCGTTATTTACTAAATGCTTGAGCCGATCTGCTCCTACAACCATTGAACGAAACTTCCAAATTCGGAATTTTTTCCCTTTATAACCGCAACGAATTTGGCTGTAAAGTATTGGGCCTGGATTGTCTAGCTGCATCAAAAATGCAACTGGAATCGCAAAAACAATAGCGATGGCTAAACCAACCAAAGCTCCCAAAATATCAAGCAGGCGTTTGGCTTTATTTGTTACCGATGGATGCAACTCTTGCTCATACGACATCAGCTCATTCGTGGAGTTACACCTAGAAGGATGGCTCGATAGGGAAGTGGAGAAATTAGAAGTAGTAATCACGGCTCAGCTACAACTTGTATAGAATTCAGGTGTTCTTAGGCTATATATTAAGGGACTTCCAGAATAAAACCCCTGTGATAAATACTGAGATTTACTAAATCTTTGAATTAGCACTGGTTTTGTAAAGTTCTCATGTTTTTCTCTAAAAAATTCAGGAAATTACCGGAAAGAAGTTGGAGTAAACTGCTTGGTTTTCCGCTTGGGTTCTTTTCTGAATGATTGAGGATTATCCTACAGGAACTAGCAAATACTGCTGTTGCCAAATTGCCAATTACTCCCTCCTCCTTTAGGATTAGAAAGGGTGAGGGGGTTAGGGGGTGATAGGGTGAGGGGGTGAGGCTTTCAGGTCAAAAAGGGCTGATTTTGCGTGTAAATCAGTTTTTTAATCTTGGATAAAAACGTTCACGAGTCGTGAAAAGGAAGTCTGCCGTTCCTGATGAATCAGTTCTAATCCATCAGATTTGAGGGTAGTTATGAGGAAAATTGGCGGGGTTGTCTCAACCGCGCCTCTGTCGCCGGCGCTAACAGCTCACCAGTCTTGAGCACTTACGTCCAACAGCGATGCAGATTTTTGGAAACGCTGCCCCAAATCCACCGTAAATGGCTCTTCTAATTGCTGATAGGTGCCGGCTACCAACTGGTTGAAATAGGTTCTTAGCCGTTGAAATTGCTGAGGATTCGGACGATAAGTTTGATTATCTTCCTTATAGAAAAGGGGAGCCGCATTAAGTCCGAGGAAATCAGGATCTTGCCGGCACTCCTGACTCAGCAGCACCGCATCGATCTCACTTGGCAATAAACCGGCAGGCAGCGCACCCTCAAGGATCGTAAAAATACGCGCCTGACAAGCACGAGTATTAATCCCTCGGCGTTCGAGTAACCGCACAATCTCCGCAACATTACAGGCATGGTTGGGAAACGCACTCAAAAGTTCTCTTAGCAAAAAGAAATCGCTATACTGCTGCCGGTGGATATCAAAAACTTGGGGGTGGAGAGGCAACGCCGCCAAACCGCAGGCTATACGACTACAAGCCGGCGGACGGTGATCTTGATAAGTATCCTGAATAATCGTGGCATTCGGCAGTTTTTGCCGTAACCAGCGAGCGATCGCCGGCAAAGAAGCCGTGGCACCTGTACAAATCGCTTGGTCAATGGCCACCGGCTGAATGCCGGTCTGGCTCAGCAACACATTCAGCTCTCGATTCAAGCGCTGAACAAACGGAACAAACACCCGGCTTTCCAATTCCTTGCGAGTGCAAGTCCAGCGCTGGTTTCCAAGCTGTAGCGTAAAGCGATCTTGGTGTTGCAAAATCACTTTCAAATGCTTCGCCGCGTCTAAAAGTGCCTCTCCCTCCGCTGAACCGTGCAAAAGCTGCTGCAATTGATAGCGTTTGTGCAGATCCGGCTGACCGGCTTGAGGTAAATCTTGTAAAGCGGAAATAAAAGCTGTTTTGCCGGTTCGTTCACCTTTTAACAGCAATTGGCAGATAATATCTTGGTCAATCGCATCACCGGCATAGGGACAACTGAGAAAGTTGAAGTCACTGTAGGTTAAATCTTGAAGATTCGCCGGCAAATTGACCAGCGCCAATTCCGACGTCACCGCACCGGCACTTAAAATCAGCGTCTCTCCCAACGAGTCTGCATTAAACAGATCGAGTTTTTGAGAAACACTGCTAGGCACGCTCAACGTTTCACCGGCAGCGCCCCGCACAACCGACAGCACCGCCCCGATCGCATCCTCAACCACAACAATTTGCTCAGCGCGACGTACCAACCCAGCACCCAGCACAGCCTCGCGTAAATTAAAACTGTAGCTATCGGGCCACTGCGCCGGCTGATTTAAAAACACCCCCGCCAACTGAGTTAGCGCCGAGTGAAACGTTGCCGACTCCAGACCGGCAGCGCCCGTTAATAAACCAGTTTCTAGATGATTCTGGAGGGGATTAAGCGTCGCCAGCAGAGCTGCCAGCGCTTGTTGCAGCCAGCTTAGAGGAATTTTTTCGCCGGCAGACCACTGTAGAACCGGCTCCCACGGCAGCGCTGAGTGAGTCAGGGCATCCCGGTCAATTTTGGTGCCGGTCATGCCTAGCCTCAAATAAGGCTTAAAGTGATCTAGCTGCATCCCCGTGCTGTTCTCAGTTGCCCTAGCCCACTCAGCGCTCATCTCTGGCCGGCTGACAGTCGTGGGTAAGCGAAACCAACGTTCCACCGGCACTCCAGATTCGGCTGGTTCCGTTGCCATCCAGTAGACCGGATACACCTCACAGCTTTGACGGTTCAGCAGCGCGGCTGAAAGGCCGGTTGTGCCAAAGTCAATGCCAAGATACCAGATTTTTTCCCCTGGCTCCTCTTCAACCACAATCGCCGGCGGTTGGGCTTTGGCAACGGTTTGAGTCACTTCCTGCGTCTGGGAAAACCGATTTTCTCCAACCCCAGCCGGTTCAGACGTGGCAGACTCATAGACTTCTAGGAGGTTTGCCGCCTCTAAATCCTTTTTTTTTTCACGGCTGGAATCTGGGGCGTCCGGTTCCACAGGTGGCAGGGCTTCATCCGCCAGCATATCGGTCAAACTACCCACTGGGCGCGGTTTCTCAGACTCACGGGGCACTGGAATGTCTTCATTGACACTCGTCAACAGATTATCAAGGGTAGTGCCCATCTTTTCGCCCTTGACTGCTGCCGTCTCCGTGACACCCGACTCTGGGGACACCGGAAAGTCTTCATTCAAGCTGGCAAACAGATCATCCAGGGTTGAGGTGCCCATGTCGTCGGGGGAAACAGTGCCGGTGGTATCGGGATTCCAATTTTGTGACTCAAATAAATCGCGTGCCTCTCCCTCAACAGGTGCCGGGGGTTCCTCAGTCAAGCTGGCAAACAGATCGTCAAGAGTTGAGCTGCCGGCATCCTCAGCAGCGCACCGTCTGCTGATTGCCTTTGGGGTGCTATCGGCAGACTCAAATAAATCTTGGGGTGCCGACGAGGCAGTTGCCGAACTCATGCTGGCAAAAGCCTCTTCCAGGGTCATGTTGGGCGTGTCTGTGGGTGGTAGGGGAGGATTAGAGTCCACCCAATCTGCCGGCACAGCCTCGCTCTCACCGGCCAACTCGGCGAACCAATCATCCACACTTGCTAAAAGCGCTTGTTCTTCAGGAGTTGCCGCTAAATCTGCAACACTTAGCTCATCCGGTGATGCCCCTAAATTTGGGCTGCTGGGCGATGCCGGCGCTTGGGATATCTCTATTTCTTCTGTCCACTGTCCAAGGGTTGTGTTTTCCCAATTTTGTTGGGGCAGGCGTTCCGGGGGCGTGGGCGTCGGTTCGAGGGGCAATCCGGGTTTCTCATGTGTCCGCTCATTCACAGCCACGTCTAAATCTGCCGACACGTTAAGCGCCTCGGCACTGAAGTCGTCAAAACCTTCTAGGCTGGAAAGATCATTCTGGAGTTGCTGTAGAGTTGTGATCTTGACGGCAAGCGCGCGATCTGGATCTTCTTCCTCTATAGAAGTGGGTAGCAGATTTTCATCGGGCGAGGCTGGGATGTAGTTGTCGGTCGCCCAATCGTCAAAAAGACTTAAAGCATCGGATTCCTGAGTGGTTTGCGGTGCCGGCTCTTTTTTAGCTTTGCGAGGCGTTGTCTCTGTGGGTTGTTTCGTGGGTGAGGGGGCTGCCGGTTCTGGGAATAAGTTTGAGGGCGTTTCCTGTACTTCTAGATTGTCTGCCCTACTGGCAACAACCTCCGTCACTGATGCCGGTTCAGCAACAACTTGTGAGGGGTTGAGATCAATTTCTGCTGGTTTTTCTTCAAATAAATCTTCAAGATTCTGAGGGCTTTGATCCGCAGCCGGTTCCTCCTCAAAAAATAGAAATTCTTCCAGTGACTGCGCTGCCGGCTCGGTGGCTTGAGCGGGTAAGGATGTCTCAATGTTTCCCTCAGCCGGTTCTGTAAACCCTTCAAACAATGCTTCTTCAAACAGAGCTAAACCGGCACTTTCTGCGGGGGCTGGGGCTGCTGGTTGAGCCGGCACCGCTTCTTCATCAACTCCAAATAAGTTGTCATAGAGATTGTTGAGCTGTTGCTCCATGCCGACGGGATCTTCCCCAGGACTTAACCCGGCTTCTGTTGGGGAAGTTTCAGCGGTGGGCGCGGCTGATTCTTCTTGCCATTCTGCGCCCAGCAAATCCAGCCAAGCATCAAAATCTTCTTGCTCTGTTTCGGTGGCTTCAGAGTCAATTGCTGTTGCTGGTGAGAGGACATCTTGCCCCGTCAGGGAGGTATCTGCGGCGAGTGACTGGGCGGAGTTGGCAGATCCCACTTCCAAATCCATCAGCAATTCTTCGATAACTGCCTGATTATCTGGGACATTGGGCGCTGGTTCCATAGCAGAGAGGGCTGCCGGCTCAAATTCTACTGGGCTTTCCCGCTCAACCGATCCTTGACTTCCCCGTACAGCGTTCTGATCTTGTCCGCTTTTGCTCGCTTTCTGTGCCGGTGTTGCGGCAGATTCAGCGCTACGTCGCTTTGCTTTAGTCTGGGCTTGTGCTTCAGTTGCTTTTGCCTGTGCCGGTGGTGGAGACAGCTCGCGCTTTTTCTTGGCCTCGCTTGCCGGCAACTTGGCTTGTGAAGCTGTTGGGGAAGGAATTTCGCCAGATGCCGGTTCTAGATTCGCCACCGGCGGCGGTGATTGCAAAAAGCCGGCTGCTTCTTGCCCTAACTTTAGCGCCAGGTGATTGACCAAGTGAGTAAACATGGTCTCACCCTGCTGCCCCAGGCTGTGCATCTTTTCCAGTCCGGTGGACAAAGACTCTTCATAGCCGTGAACATTCCGCAGCAGGGCTTCAAATACCACACTGATGGTAGAATCGAGCGTCATTAATAGCTCGTCGCTTTTTTGCTGCAGCGCCTGCATTTGCTCTAGGCGCTGGCGTGGGTGAAGCGGTGGGGCAGAAACTTGCCGGTATGCGGCGGATGGGTCCCAGACGGGGATGTAGGGGAGTGGCTCAGGTTCACCGGCTCCTTCTAAGGCGGGGCTTTGGTAGCCGGCAACCGATTCATAATTTAAAAGCTGGTGTTCTATATTATTGAGGGTCTGGCTGACTTGCTGAGTGAGACTCTCGTGTACACGCCCCATCAACACTTGCAAAAATTCTGAAATGATTTGCTGCTGGTAAGCCGACTGCTGGGCGAGAGTGTGCTGCTGTTGTCGCTGTGCATCCAGTTGCCGGATTTCTTTGACCAGGGTGTTGCGTTCGCGCTGTAAGGCTTCTAAGTCTGCTTGCAAGGGCTGCATGAGGTTAGCGCGTAACCCCATCATGTCTTGGACAACCGATTGCAATACCTGTTCAATGGCAACCGGATCGGGGGTGTTTTGTGGTGTTGGGGAACTTTGAACCGGCTTGATGTTGGTTGCCGGCGGTGCGATGGCGGTTTGAGCCATGAAATCATTTGCGGCGATTTGTTGCCGCAGTTCTACCAGATAGCTGCGAGTTCGCTCTAGAACCCGACGTGAGTCTTTTGCAGTTTCTCCCATCCACGGCAAGCGCGGACTCGGCTGCCGCAGCACCCCGTCAATATCAGCGATCAGTTCTTGAATTCGATCCAGATGAGAACTCACCATAGAACCCCTGGCTAGAACGTGCGTCAGCTAGATTTAAACTCCCGGAAACCCGGCTGTTACTTTCTATCATGCTAGATTTCCCTCAAGTTTTGAGTGATATCTCCCGCTTGTGGGGCGGTGATCGCCGGCATCTAGCATCAGTGCCGGTTGAGTATACTATACTCTATGCTTCTGGCCAAGTTCTTTGTGAATAACAGGGAAAGGGGAGAAAGGTTTTTACGCAAGTTCTCCGACCGCTCCTCCTAGAGGTAGCGGCTTGTGAATAACAGGGAAAGGGGAGAAAGGTTTTTACAACAGATTCAATCGGATTTTTTAGCTTTACTTTTTTGCTTGAAGCCTCCTCTCTCATCCTGGGAGAAAGGTTTTTACAACAGATTCAATCGGATTTTTTAGCTGAGCCGGTGGCGCGGATGGGTAGGTGTTTAGCAGGGAGGGGGGAGAAAATGGGGTTTAAGCTTATATTCTGCAAGGGTTTGGGGGCAATCATTGATCGCATTCGAGCCGCGCAATCGCTGGAATGCTTACGGCTACTAGATTTGAGTTTAGTGCCGGTGATGATTTTGTTGACGCAAGTCAGGTTGATAGACTATGATCAACGGGATTCGCGCAACCGCACCTTGAAAACTATATAAAGCACGGTCTTCAGACCCGCGCTTTGCAATTCACTTGAATCCCTATCAGGGATTGAAACGCAAGTCAGCGTAAAATCCTAACTCACTGTGAGCAGCATACACACCGTTGCAATTCACTTGAATCCCTATCAGGGATTGAAACGCAAGTCAGCGAGCTTGATGGAGGCATTTACAATTCTTGCAATTCACTTGAATCCCTATCAGGGATTGAAACGGAACCTGGGAAATTAGCGAAACCACAGCATTTTAATGGTTGCAATTCACTTGAATCCCTATCAGGGATTGAAACAAAACAAAGGCCATATCTTGAAAGACTTCATAGATTGCAATTCACTTGAATCCCTATCAGGGATTGAAACAGACCAGATTGCAAGCAAAAAAGCATACTCACCTATATTGCAATTCACTTGAATCCCTATCAGGGATTGAAACAGCTTACCGCCATAATCCCGAATCCATACCAGCAACTCGCTTGCAATTCACTTGAATCCCTATCAGGGATTGAAACATATCCAGTGGAATTGCAAGAAGTGATATCGAGCTTGCAATTCACTTGAATCCCTATCAGGGATTGAAACCGATGGGTATATCGGCGGCCATGAAGATTTTCAATTTGCAATTCACTTGAATCCCTATCAGGGATTGAAACGCAGAAATGCTGACGGGCCTTATCACGGCCTTTATTTGCAATTCACTTGAATCCCTATCAGGGATTGAAACGTAAAGAGACTTCAACCACGGCACGCAGGGAATAGCTTGCAATTCACTTGAATCCCTATCAGGGATTGAAACGCAAGTTCTCCGACCGCTCCTCCTAGAGGTAGTGGCAAATTTGCAATTCACTTGAATCCCTATCAGGGATTGAAACAAAGCCATGATACACATTGCTGACATTCTCGCTATTGCAATTCACTTGAATCCCTATCAGGGATTGAAACGGAGAACTTGCAACACCATAAACTTGCCCTGTGAATTTTGCAATTCACTTGAATCCCTATCAGGGATTGAAACTTCTAAGTCTAAATCTTCTTCCTGACAATAAGGACTTGCAATTCACTTGAATCCCTATCAGGGATTGAAACGAGTGTATTCCAGTTGCGGGAGTTGCACCAAATTGTTGCAATTCACTTGAATCCCTATCAGGGATTGAAACCCTGCTTTAGTTGCACCCATCAGTAAAGGTGCAAGCAGTTTGCAATTCACTTGAATCCCTATCAGGGATTGAAACCAGCACTTATATGCTGCTCCTTCCTGGGTGCCAAAATTGCAATTCACTTGAATCCCTATCAGGGATTGAAACTGTCTATAATGGCGCTTCTGGTTCTCTTAGAACTTCAGACCCGCGCTTTGCAATTCACTTGAATCCCTATCAGGGATTGAAACTCTTGTAATGTAATCGTCATCTTCATCAGCAGGATCATCGAGATAAAACTTGAATCCCTATCAGGGATTGAAACTCTTGTAATGGCAGCGGAAAGCAGCAGCGGAAAGCTTGCAATTCACTTGAATCCCTATCAGGGATTGAAACAAAAAAATTGCAAGCACTCCCCCCCCGTGGCACCCTTTCTTGCAATTCACTTGAATCCCTATCAGGGATTGAAACGGGGGATGCTTCGATAATTACGCTGGCTGCTCGTTTGCAATTCACTTGAATCCCTATCAGGGATTGAAACGGGCATCCCTCCACTTGACTTTGGAGGATTGGCGCGAGTTGCAATTCACTTGAATCCCTATCAGGGATTGAAACGAGAAGCCGATAACAATAGCGGCACTGATTCCAATTGGTTGCAATTCACTTGAATCCCTATCAGGGATTGAAACATTAGAATAAATAGAAATAAAGAGCCAATTAACTATTTGCAATTCACTTGAATCCCTATCAGGGATTGAAACTTGATTGGGGCATTGCTGCCGCAACTCAATATCTTGCAATTCACTTGAATCCCTATCAGGGATTGAAACAACCAGATGATATTGCCTTTAACTACACCGTCAACTTGAAATTTACTTGAATTTCTAAAAGAGATTAAAATTTATAAGTGGGATGCTATAGCGATTTTTAGAAATATGAGTCCAAGCTTATAGCCTGGGTGAAAAAAGGAGCGGGGCAACCTGTACCTCATCTAAAAGATAAAGCCATACAAACCTTAAAAATATATTGCAAAAAAATACCTTTTAATATTTTTTTCACAAGGAAAAATTGAGTCATTGACAAACATTGCTAAGGAAATAGGCATTAACCTGAGTATCTCCTTAAATCTGCCGCTGCTCGCTTTTTCATGACAGGGTTTTAGCCTGTTTCAGGAAATGATCAAACCCTTTAATTAAGTTGCTCATTTCCTCTCACATCGGCTCGATTATTCTGAATATAACCAGCTAGCGCGTTGCCACCTCATCACAAAGCTGACCCTCGCTTTCACTGCTAGCATTATTCGTCAGGTAATTCTTCAGCCAACCGCAGCCGCGCACAATCAGACTGTCTAAATCCAGATCGCCCACACGCCACAGAATAACAGTTTTATCGGAGCTGGCTAAGGCAAGGGTTTGGCCGTCGGGACTGAAGTTCACACTATTAACCACATCGTCTAAGTTGAGAGTGGCAATTAAAGTCCCATCTGTGCGCCAGAGTTTAACCATTTTGTCCGCACTTGCCGTGGCAATCGTTTCACCGTCGGGGCTAAATGCAACGCTATTAACACTCACATCATGCTGGAGCGTTTTCAGCAAAGTCCCATCTTTGCTCCAAAGCTTAACAGTATTGTCTGGACTTGCACCCGCAGAGGCAATCATTTGACCGTCGGGGCTAAATGTCACACTATTGATACTTGCCTCATAGTTGAGCGTTTTCAGTTCCTTACCGGCCTTACTCCAAAGTTTAACCATCTTGTCCGCGCTTGCCGTGGCAATGGTTTGACCGTCAGGGCTGAATGTCACGCTATTGACACTCGCCTCATGCTGAAGCGTTTGGAGTTCCTTGCCGTCTTGGCTCCAAAGTTTAACCGTATTATCTGCACTCCCAGAGGCAATCATTTCACCGTCGGGGCTGAAGGTCACACTATTGACTGCATCCTTATGTTTATCTAAATTTTTAATTAAAGTGCCGTCTTTGCTCCAGAGTTTGACGGTGCTATCTGCACTCCCAGAAGCAAAAAACTGACCGTCGGGACTGAAACTAACTGAATTTACGGCATCCTCATGTCTATCTAAATTTTTGACTAAGGTGCCGTCAATGTTCCAGAGTTTAACCGTGTTGTCCCAACTGCCGGTCGCTAGCCTCTGGCCATCGCGGCTAAAACTTACGCTGTAAACCCAGTCACTATGGCCAACCAGTGTTCGGGCTAACGGGGTGCTGTCGCGACTCCAAAGTTTAACGGTTTGGTCATCGCTGGCAGAAGCAATCGTTTGGCCGTCGGGGCTAAAACTCACGGCCCTGATAACATCTTGATGGCCTCTTAAGGTTTTCAAGACGATGCCATCAATGTTCCAGAGTTTGACGGTGTTGTCTGCGCTGCCAGAGGCCAGGGTTTGGCCGTCACCGCTGAAACTGACGCTGTAGACGACATCACTGTGCCCTTTGAGGGTGTTGATCACTGTACCGTCGCTAATACGCCAAAGTTTAATCGTGTTGTCGGCACTTGCAGAGGCCAAGGTTTGACCGTTGGGGCTAAAGCTCACTCTGTAAACGCCGCCGGTATGCTCTTTAAAGGTTTTGAGTTGTTTACCGGCCTTGTTCCACAGTTTAACGGTGCCATCCACACTGGCAGAGGCAAGGGTTTGGCTATCAGGACTAAAACTGACATCTACTACCCAGTCTTTATGTCCCTTGAGTGTTCTTAGCGCTTTGCCGTCGAGATTCCAAAGATTAATCGTTTTATCGGTACTAGCAGAAGCAATAATTTGGCCATCGGGACTGAAACTAATACTGGTAAAAATTACTTTGTTATTTGTACCTTTAAACGTTTTAAGCAATTTGCCATCGTTAAGACGCCAAAGTCTGATGGTATTGTCGGTGCCGGCAGAGGCAATTGTCTGACCATTCGGGCTAAAGGTAATGCTCGTAATATTCCCGTCATGGCCGGTTAAAGTTCTCAGCAATTTGCCATCAGGACGCCAGAGGTTAATCGTACTATCCGCACTGGCAGAGGCAATAATTTTGCCGTCAGGGCTGTAACTAACGCTCAAGACATTGTTTTTGTGTCCCACTAAGCGGTTGCTTTCTTGGACTCTAGAAACTGTTTGTCTGAGTCGTTGGGCAATCTGACTTTTAATTTCTGGCGATAGGGATGAAGTCTCCTGGGCAGATTGACCGATCTTGACGCTGTTTGCCAATACGCCAAGCTGGTCGTTGTCAATTGAGAGGACAAGTGCTTTAGAGGCTGATTGCAATGCCTCAGTTTGGGCGTTTTGTGCCAGTTGTCTTTGCTGCAATGCCATTACAGTCGCGCCGGCCAACAATATAATGCCGGCAATAGCCCCTCGAAGTAGCCATTTCTGATTGCGGTTAAGGCGTTCTTCCACTTGACTTTTTTCCTCTTTTGCTTGTGCTAATTGAGCGAGGAGTTCTTTATCTCGTCGCAATTTCTCGATTTCATCTCGGTTCAGTTTATTTTGCTTTTGCAGTTCTTCAAATTCCGCCTGCCTGTCAGATTTTTGCTGCTGGCGGATAAAGGCGACGAGATAATCGTGAACGAGCTGGTAAAGCTCTGCCGGCACTTCTCTTAACCGAAATATTAACCCCGATTCTACTAAGATTTCTAAAACTAAATCTAATTTGCTAGCTTCTTCAACTGAGGCCAAATCGGCGGCTAATTCAGCGCGAGTTTTTAGGGGTCGGGTATCATTTTCATCGGTAAGGGAGTACAGCACAAATCTGGCAGCATTTTCATTTTCTTTGCCACAGTCTTCGATGGCTTCTTCCAAAAACCGCTCTACCAGTTTTTGTTTCGGGCCTTTTTGCTTGTAGTCTTCCAGTGTTGTGATGTTTTCTGCTTGCAGCTGCGAACCAACCACTTGCAATTCTATGGGACGCACTTCCCCAGTTTCACTTGCCAAATCCCGCACTAATTCTTGGATCAGGGCCGGCTCTAAATAAAACTGCGCTCTATCGGTTAAGTTTTTAATAACTTCCGTGGCATCTTTTGGGGTGAAATTACCTAAGTAATAGAGAATATCTTTGCTAAGAATATCGTTATCAATTGCATCTAGTTGGGTGAGCCGGCTGCACTCTAATAAATAATGTAAGTAATCTTCTCGTAAGGCAATAATAACTTTGACATAAGGAATATTCAGACAAGCTCGCAAAAATTCAAAAAAATCTTGTCGTTTGGTTTGTTCTTTCCAAACAAAGAAAAATTCTTCAAATTGGTCAAAAATGAGAACCGTTAGGAGATTGCCCTCACCATTTTTTTGCAATTGTTCCAGAATCGCTGCCGCTGAATTGAGTGTGGCTGGGTTAGAAGTTGGGGAAAAACGACCGTTTTTCAGCGTCTTGAGTTCTTGAACTAAAGTTTTCCCCAATTCCGCGACCCAGTCGGTGTAAACTTGCTGCACCACCGGCAATGCTTCACGAGTGCCAACGTTGGTTTGTTTTAAGGCCGGCACTAACCCTGCCATGACAATCGAACTTTTGCCCACTCCAGACTGACCATGAATGACGGTCAATTTATTCTGGGCAGTGCTCATTCTGGTGAGCAAACGCTGGACATCTTTCTGCCGTACAGAAGCCGTAATATCTTCGGGAACGGTTGCAGAAACCGGCTCTAAGGCAGGATTAATCGCCTGTCGTTGGGGTTGCAGCCGGCCTGCTCCGATAAAGGCGCGGAAGCCATATTGTGCTTCTATGGCTCGCTGTTCTTGCTTAATATGAAAGGCGTCTAAATACCGGCTTTGCTGAAAGTACAGCTTTTGCAACTTTTCCAAGATTTGGAGATACAGTTGCGGATCGTACTGCGGCTGACTTTCTTGGCGGGCTGTTTCGAGTCGAGCAACTGCTTCAGAATGCTGGCCCAGCTCATCCAAAGCTTGGGCCAAAAGCAAGCGATATAAACCCCGGTGATGTGGCCCGGTTGCGGCGGCTTGGGCTACTTGTACTGGGGCAGTCGCCTGAATGGCCAAAGCTTGCTGGGCGTATTGCTGGGCCTGTTGCCAGTTAGACTGGTGCAAGGCGACTTCTGCAAGAAACCCATAATCTTGAGCGAGTTGAACTTGATGCGTGCCGGTTTGATGCAGTTGCAAGGATTTTTGAGCGAGCACTGCCAAATCTTCCCAGGCTTCTAAATCTCGCAGCACTTCGCCTAGCTGGTTGATAAATTTAGCGACTAAGTCCTGATGCCCCGCGTGTTCAAACACCTCAATGCATTGCTGAAGATGACTACGGGCTTCCTGCCAGTAGCGCCGGCTTTCCGCCCGATGCCGATCTGCTTGCCGGCGATAACATAGCCCGATATGAAACAGTACAACTCCCTGCCACTGTCGATCCAGCGAGAACTCAGGACTTTGGTAACTAATTGATGCCGGCTGAGGGGAAAGCGGGATTTGGGTGCGTGTTGGATGGTGGTTATTGACTTGTTCCTGCCAGAAGTTCAGGCTTTGCTGATAGTGTTCTAGGGCGGCTTCTATTTGATGATTGGCATAGTCATCGCGCCCTAAAATAAATTGCAAACCGGCTTCTAAGGCGGGTTCTAGCTTAACTCCACGCTTTTGTAACTCTGTGCGGGCTGATTTCAGTTCTGAGGAAGAAGGGGAACCAAGGATGGTGGAGTTGGGCAAAAATTGGCCGGCACCAGCATTCAAAACCGCAGAAAATACCCGTTCGGTGTTTTGCCGGATGAAATCGATTAATTCTTCTGTAGTCAGGGCAAATTCAAAGGCAGTGGCGTAGGTTTCAAAGTCGGGTGCTAAGCGAATCAGCTTTTGCAGCACTTCGTCATTCACCCACAATACGAGGGGAAAGCGAAAACTCTGGGGAAATTCATCCCGAACTAAATTGGTTGAGGTGAGAACTTCATCGATAGCACTGACTGACTCTAAACCGAATACCATCAAAGCTTCCGGTTGTTCCTTCGCCAGTTCTGTCTGGATGGTGGCGTAGAGCATCTTCACAGATGCCGGTAGTAAAAACTCTTGAATTTGAACGGGACATTGCTCCCGCAGCTTTTCTACGATACGCCCTCGCAGGGTTGCGTAGTTGCAGCGGGCTAAAATCAACGAAAATTGCCCTTCTGAAAGCGTCAGCGCTCGGTTGAGCGTCCGCAAAGCGTTATTGTTTTGTGTAGCGATATCTTCGTGTTGCCGGTGCGGATCGATCATGCCTTAAATTCCTTTGTCAAAACCGAATTAATCTGAAATTAGCACCCCCCTGTATGCGCTCATTCGATTTGCGGTCAGTCATGTTTTATTATTCCCACAACAACATACTGCCTCAAGCGCGTTGAATTTCCTGTTTTACCTATCAGGACTTGTGACTGGTGTGTTCAGGCAATAAGTTCCACTTATTTTAGTGATTTGTTTAGTCTGTGCAATCTTTGTATCTGGCTCAGCTCAAGTCATTGCAGCGTTTCTTGATTGCAGCTTTTCAGCAATTAAACTCAGTGCTGCCGGTTTGCTTTGCGAACACCCAGCGAGAGGAGAGGAAAGTTCGGCTGCTCTTGCCGGCACGCCCATCAACATTTTAGCCCGGTGGGAGTCAACTCGAAATTCACCCTAAAAAGGGATCAGTTAAATTACATTTAATTTGTCTTGCCACCGAGGGGGTTAAAATCTGCGATTTCTGCTCTCCATCGCCTGTGAAGCGGGCGCACACGTCGGTACGCCCCTACAGTTTCTCTTAATTTCAATCAACAAATTAAATCGGTAGCCACTAATCAGCGCACTTCCCCTGTTTCTGCCTTCGTTGGTTGTTGCTGTCTAGATGCGGATGCGAGTCAGGTTCACTCAAGACTGGCTATTTTAGAACTTAGTATAAAAAGTCTGCCGGTTTCACTGCACTCTCAACCTGATCGGCACTGAGATTAACCGGCAGCCGGTTGGCGCAATGTCAGAGAGAGCCGGCTTGAATTCTGAAATAACTTTTTAACTTTGCAGCAATCAAAAATTGCTCCAAAATTGCTAATTTTTTTGCATAAACCAATCCTGGAGTTAGAACCCTCAACACGTCTTAGCCTATCCAGTTTTAACCGATTGAATTTTTCCAATTAGCTTAGGTGCGTCGCTTTTTGCTGTTTCACCCACAACCATAACCTTACTGAAGAGAAACCCGTCCCGCATCAGATATCACAATTTATCCCTAATAAACGGCACTCTCTTGTTTTCCGTCCAGTTGCCACAGGTGCAGACACAATGGGTTGGGGAAAATCGAACCTATCTTTACCGGCTCTTGCTATTGATTGAAAAACCGAGCTGTCCAACATGATCATCTTACTATTATCGGCCCAGCTCCGCTCCATACCCAGCCAGGGCAGCATTGGCAACGCTATCATCAAACTGACTATTTGCTTTCGCATATTAACGATCTCCTTCTTTGTGCGAAAAACGGATAGAGGCTGTGCCCTTGGTTTTTGATTCTTCACGGCTTTTCTCAGTCTTTTTATTAATTTAGTAGATTCGTTGGGTTGCCCAAACATTGCTTGATGCCAACAGCTACTGGATCGTCCTTCAGGCTACAGTGAGACTAAAAACTGAAACCCTAAAGTTGAAAGATGTTTTTAATATTCGCTCACTTTGTCCTTTGCTTTTTCTTACGTGTCCCCTCGCATTACTATCTTCAACAACGACAACAAATCGGGAAATTTACCGAGAATGCACTGGTAAACTCTATCAACTTTTCCTACCTAATTCCATTGTCTCTCTTCTGGCGAAAGATAGCGGAGTAACTATGACACTCGCAGCAACGGATAATAGGCTCTGTACTGAAAGAGTACAGCCGGCAACGTTCCAACGTGCGTGTCTGCTGTCTCCAACCCTGATCAGGATTGGAGTGCGAACCATTTAGACGTAAGACGGCAACCGGCTGCCGGTGGTGCCTGTAAACAAAAGCACCGACTGAACATCAGGACGGTTGAGCAAGTGTTCCGTAATTACAGGACTCGCTCGCTCTGCATTGGCGTGGCGATGGGGAGTTCTGCCACCGGCAACCTGACTTTTAAGTGGGTTGCCGGTATAGAGGTAAAAAGGTTACACAGCATTCACGGGTTTACGTCTCATAGCTTATTTCTCTCGTCAAATACGGTATCCGTTCAATGGCAAAACGTTTTTAAGTCTCGTTTGCCATCCCCTCACACAAATGGCGCTCACTCTCACTCACATTGGGATTGGTTCTAAGATAGTCACTGAGCCAATTGCAACCGTGCAGCAGTAACTCATCGAGATCCAAAGCTTGGGGTTCTAGGCGATCAAGACTCCAGAGTTTCACCGTTTTATCAGCGCCGGCAGAGGCTAAAATCTGGCCGTCTGGACTAAAACTCACCTGTGAAACCGTATCTTTATGACCCCGCAAAGTTTGCAGTTCTGTCCCGTCCAAACGCCAGAGTTTAATGGTTTTGTCTGCGCCGGCAGAGGCTAAAATTTGGCCGTCTGGACTAAAACTCACCGTCAGAACTAAATCTCGATGTCCCTCCAAGGTTTGCCAGAGTGTTCCATCCAAACGCCAAAGCTTAACGGTTTTATCCCAACTGGCCGAGGCCAATATCTGGCCGTCCATACTAAAACTCACATCCCAAACGCGCTCACTATGACCTGGCAACGTTGTCAAAACCGGCTCTGTAGCGCCTAAGCTTTCCAGGTTCCACAGCTTAACCGTAGAATCCCAACTCGCAGAAGCTAATGTCTGGCCATCGGGTGAAAAACACACACTCCAAACGTTGTCTGTGTGACCTCTCAGGGTGGCTAGCAGTGTACCGTCAAGACTCCACAGTTTCACGGTTCTATCCGCACTCGCAGACGCCAAAATCTCACCATCCGGCGAGAAACATACGCCACCGACCCAATCCTGATGGCCGGTCAGCGTTGCTAAGAGTGTGCCATCAACACGCCACAACTTCACGGTTCTATCCGCACTCGCAGACGCCAAAATCTGCCCATCCGGCGAAAAGCAGACGCGCTTCACCCAGTCGTTATGACCGGCAAGTGTTGCTAAACGTGTGCCATCAAGACGCCAAAAGTTGATCATTTTGTCGAAGCCGGCAGTAGCGAGTGTCCTGCCATCTGGAGAGAAACACACACTCATCACCCGATCTGGATGGGCAATATTTCGCCGGCAAGCCAGATCAATCTGCCACAGCCGAATCGTGGTATCTGCGCCGGCAGACGCCAGAATTGCCCCATCTGGCGAAAACCGCACGCTATTAATTTTGTCGGTGTGACCCCTAAAAGTGGCGATAGCGGTTCCGTCTAGCTGCCAAAGTTTCACGGTTTTATCCCAACTGCCGGTGGCTAATGTCTCCCCATCTGGAGAAAACCCGACGCTGGAAACCCAATCACTATGGCCGGCAATTGTAGCCAGCAATGTCCCATCCCTTCGCCAAAGTTTCACGGTTTTATCGGCACTCGCGGAAGCCAGCAATTGCCCGTCTGGACTAAAACTCACCTTCCAAACTCGGTCGCCATGACCGCTGAGGGTGGTTAGCAATGTGCCGTCAAGTTGCCACAGTTTCACGGTACTATCTGTGCCGGCGGAAGCAATGATTTGGCCATCCGGGCTAAAACTCAGGCCACTCACCCAACCCTGATGTCCCGTGAGGGTGGTTAGTAACGTTCCATCTAGCTGCCAAAGTTTTACCGTCATGTCCTCACTGGCAGAGGCAATCGTTTGGCCATCCGGACTGAAACACACGCTAAAGATTCGCTCACTGTGACCCCTAAAAGTAGTAATCACAGTGCCATCTAGCTGCCAAAGTTTCACCGTTTTGTCCCAACTGGCAGAGGCTATCATTTGACCATCTGGACTGAAACTGACACTATTCACCCAGTCGCTATGGCCTTGAAAACTTAGGAGTGGGCTGCCGTCAAGTTGCCACAGTTTCACGGTTCCATCCCCACTCCCAGAGGCGAGTAGCCGGCCATTGGGGCTGAAACTTAGCTCAGTTACCCAATTTTGATGTCCTTGCAAACGATTGCGTTCTCGCGCTTCGGAAATCGCTTGCCGTAATCTCTCAACTGTTTGCTGTTTAACCTCTGGGGGGGCGTGTGTCTGTTGCAATTGTCTGCCAGCTTTGAGGCTAGCAACTAATGCGGCGAGTTGATCACGGGAGAGCAGCAACACTTGAGATAATGAAGAAAGCGCTTCAATTTCTGCAATTTCTGCCCGATTTCGCTCTTGCTGTTCTTGATAAAGTGCCTGTCTGAGTTGTTCTTTTGTTAGCCGCAATTCGGCTTGCAGTTGCGGTTCTTGGCGCTGGCGAATTAAGCTAACCAGATAATCGTGAACCAGTTGGTAAAAATCAACGGAGACTTCTTTTAATAACGAAATAATTCCAGATTTAACTAAAATTTCTAATACTAAATCTAATTTTTCGGTTTCTGCTGCTAAATCATCGGCTAATTGAGCGCGAGTTTTGATGGGCCGGGTGTCATTTTCATCGGTGAGAAAATACAGCACCATTCGGGCAATACTTTCGTTGTCTGGGCCACAGTCTTTGACAGCTTCTTCTAAAAACTCGGCAACTAATTTTGCTTTCGGCCCTTTTTGCAGGTACTGGCCTAGTGTCGTGATATTTTGCGCTTGCAGTTGGGCACCAACGACCTGTAACTCTATGGGGCGCACTTCGCCATTTTCTCCAGCCAGATCCTGCACGATTTGCTCAATTAAAGCCGGCTCTAAATAAAATCGGGAGCGTTGTGTCAAACTTTGAATAACGGCTTTCGCGTCTGTCGGAGTAAAATTTCCTAAATAATAAAGAATCTCTTTACTGAGAATATCGTTATCGATGGCATCCAGCCTAGTCAGGCGAGTACATTCTAATAAATAATGCAGGTAATCCTGACGCATTGACAGGACGACTTTCACAAAAGGAATATTCAGACACTCGTTTAAAAAGGCGTAAAACTGCTGTCTTCCAGATTGAGATTTATTGGTGAAGAAAAATTCTTCAAATTGGTCAAAAATTAAGACGGTTAAGAGATTGCGCTCGGCATTTTGTCGCAATAATTCCAAAATTGCCAAGGGAGAATCCAGCGGATCGTTAAATTGAATGCCTTTAATTTCTAGGAGCGCATCTGATAACTGTCGGCCTAATTTGCTGACCCAATCGTTATAAACTTGTAGCACCACCGGCAAGGCGTCTCGCGTGCGAATACAACTTTCTTGGAGAGCGGGAACTAAGCCGGCAGTAATAATCGAAGTTTTGCCAACGCCAGACTGCCCGTGAATCACTGTCAATTTATGCTGAGGGCTGCTAATTCTCGCTTTTAAACGATTGACATCTTGCTGCCGGCCAGAGGCTGTAATTTCGCAGGCAACGGTGCCTTGATGTGCCGGTTCTACCAGTGCGGCTAGATTAACTGCCGGTTGTTGAGGTTGGAGCCGGCCGGCTCCAATAAAAGCCCGTAAACCATATTGCTGCTCAATTGAACGCTGTTGTTGCTTAATCCAAAATGCCGCTCGGTAGTGACCTTCTTCAAAGTACAGTGATCGCAATATTTCCAGAAATCGAATGTAGCGGAGGGGATCATATCGAGGCTCACTTTCACTAATCGCTGTTGTCATTTCCAAAGCCACTTCTTCTAAACTGTTGTGCGCTGCTGGTTGTTGCCCCAAATGCCGCTGCGCTTTCACCAGAAATAATTGGCAAACTTGCCTCCAAAGTAAGGGAAATAACTCTGGATTTTGAGTTGGGCCGGCCAAATCGTTTAAGATTTGTAGTGCAAGTTCCGCTTGTTGTTTGGCCTCTGCCCATCGAGCGTGTCGCAGGGCAGATTTTGCGAAAAACGCATAATCTTGGGCTAACTGAATGGAATTGCCAAACATCTGATGGAGTTGCAGGGATCTATGGGCCAGGACTTCTAGCGATCCCCAAGCAGATAATCGCTGCAAAACTTCTCCAAGGTGGGTGATAAATTGTGCAACTAAATCCGGACGTCCTGCTCGCTCCAAGATATCTACACACTGTTGGAAATAACGTCGGGATTGTTGCCAGTATCTGCGCTTTTGGGCCGGCAGCCGGTCGGCAGTGCGGCGATAGCACAGTCCGAGATGAAAGAGCAAAACACCCTGTCGCTCTAAATAAGGAGCCGGTTGCAGGGAACAAGTTTCAGGAGATGTCTCTGCCGGCTCCTCTTCTCTAGGCGTTTGCCAAAAGGCTAAACTTTTTTGGTAATTCTCGATTGCGCCATCAATGAGATCACGCGCGTAAGCATCTCGACCGAGAACAAATTTTACACCGGCTTCTAACGCTGAATCTAACTGAATGCCGCGCCGTTGCAAATCCTTCAAAGCTGACTGAAACTCTAAGCAACTGCGCTTACCCAAGAGGGTGCAATTGGGTAAAAACTTACTAGCGCCGGCTTCTAAAACCGCACTAAAAATTTGCTCAATTTTGTGGCGTAAAAAATCTATTAATTCGTTCGTGGGGAGCGCAAATTCAACCGTTGTCAGCCAGCTTTCAATATCAGGCACTAGCCGAATCATCTTGGGCTGAATTTCATCATTAACCCATAATAAAAGGGGAAACCGGCAGTGCTTGCGAAACTCCTCCCGGTCAGCATTCATTGAAGTTAGCACTTGCTCAATTGCTCTCACCCCATCTAACCCAAATACCATCAATGCCGGCGGCTGAGTGCTGCCGAATGCGGCTTGGATCGGGCTATAAAGTGTCTGAACTGTATCCGCTAAGACAAGTTCTGGTATTTCTATGCCACAGAGTGTTCGCAGCAGCCGAACCATCCGCTCACGTAAAGATTCATAGTTGCAGCACACTAAGATCAGTGAAAACTGATCCTCACTGAGTGCGATTGCGCGGTAAAGGGTTTGCAATGAACCCTCGTTACCGGCCACAACTTCTTCATCTTGGTTCGGCTGTATCATGACTTGAATTCTTTTGCTTCTGCCAAAATCGGATTGATGTCGTACCAGTGCCCTTGATCGTTGCGGTATTCAAACACAAACATACTGCGGAGCAAGATTTGATATTCTGTTTCACCCCTGACGCTTTTTGTGCGGGCGACTTGACGCAGTAATTCCCATTCATCCGGTTCAATTGCTCGCGAGAGTTCGTTGCAGCGTTCCTGAATAACGCTTTCTAAACGCTGGCGCGGAATGGGTAGATCGCCTTTTTGAATACAGCGATAGAGTAGCCCTAATAAATTCCGAACATGACCACCACTGACACGGCACAGCCGATCTAAGGTATCAAGGCTATCAAAGATTTCTGTTACTAAAGTAATGCGTCGATCTGGTTCGACATCCGGAAATGCACGGGCGAGTACCATCTGCCGCAGTAATGCGACGCCTTCGGTGCAGTCTTGGCCATCGGATAGCTGCGCCGGCACCATTGGCAAGACTTTAGCATCTACACCACCCCCCAAGCGAGACATCAATGAACCGTAATCATTTGAGAAGGTTAAGACGAGGGGAATTGTATAAACGAGGTGACAGTTGAGTTTGCGTAACTGCTCCCCGCGATCCACAAAGAGATATTCTGGTTGTGTTCTCCCAGATGGCAGCCGGCGCGGATCAACCCGATCCAAGTTATCGACAATCACCACCAGTCCTTCTCTTCCTCGCTGCTTGAGTGACTGAATGGCCGGTTCTAGAAGTTCTTGGTTAATCGATTGCAGAATGCTATTCGTGCGCGGTTCGAGGTATTCTCTGAGCCGGCTACGGACATCGGGGCTTTCTTTGGCTTGTGCGGTGATCTTGCCAATTCCCAAGGCAAGTGAAAACTGTCCGTCTGTGCCGGCACGCACTTTGCCTACTCCCGGCAGGGAGGCTTCAGCGGTTAAATCGATCTCGGTTTGCAGGAGATCGGTTGCGCCTTTAAGTAATGCTCTGAAACCTTTTGGTTTCAACTCGATCTGCAGTTTCTCAATACTTTCGCTGACTTGACGGGCGATCATCAGCAAAATATCGCTAACATCAACGTCTACTAATTCCAAGTCTTGATTGGACTCGAAATAAACGACGTGAAATCCCTGTGCTTCTAATTCGGTTCTGAGTCTGAGCAGTTCTGTAGATTTCCCACAACCTATATGACCGCTAAATAACTGGCAGGTTGGCTCATCGGCTTGCAGAATGGCGATGGTGCGCTCGATTTCTTCGATAATTTTGCTGCCTCTCACTGGGGAGAAATCAATGTAATATTTCTCCTCTTCAGCATTTTTCATATCGATCGCTTTGGAGGGGTTACAAGCTTTATAAAATCTGCGTACATCCAATGCCATAACAATTTACCTTTCTTACTACGCTTAAATCTGCTGCGCTGGGTTAGTTCGGCGCTCTTTATTAATTTAGGATGCTTGTGTTGCCATAATTGTTGCGAATCGATTTAACCGGCACTGAAGATTCTGGCAAAACCCGTTCAACCTGCCAACCAGTATTCATTTTGCCTTTGTTTTAGCGCTTGAGCGCCTTTCGGCTGTGACACTCTTGCAAAAAGTCGGTTAAGTCTTACACAGCCGGTGTCGATATCAAAGATTTGGATAAGACCGGCTCGCCTCACAAAAGTCGGCCTACAGACGCTCTCCATTACCCAGGATGGAAGCGTTGCCTGCGCTCTAAGCATTAAACTACTTTCTGCGGGACTGACACCCGGCAGAGTGGCACCTTGGCTTGCAGCCTAATTCCGCTTGCGGTTTAACTTTGACAAAGCCGGTTAAGTATTTGGGTTTACTGAGTGATTAACCTAACCTCTTACTCTTGACATCTTAACAAAAATATGAGTTCAACTACACACATAGTTCTAATCGTTCAGTCTTGACTGAACGTTCAGAAAGCTGTTAAATTACAGATGGGTCAAAATCCCTGACAAAGGCAAAAACGTGTGGACGAAGAGCATCGGCAATTTGAAGTGAAGCGATTTGTCGAAGAAGTGGGCTTATTATTCGAGTTAGCCGGTCTACCTCGAATGGCCGGTCGAATTTTAGGCTGGCTGTTGATTTCAAACCCGCCGCACCAGTCTACCGGCGAACTGGCAGAGGTTTTGCAAGCCAGCAAAGGCTCTATTAGCACCATGACTCGGGTGCTAATTCAAGCCGGCTTAGTAGAGCGCACGAGCCTGCCCGGAGATCGCCGCGACTACTTTTGTATCAAACTGGGTGCTTGGTCAGCGTTAATCAAACAACGAGTTGCCCAAATTACAGCAATTCGACAGCTAGCTGAACATGGGTTGCAACTCCTAGAAGGCGAAGATCCGCAGCGGCGGCAACGCTTGCAAGAGATGCACGACTTTCACGCTTTTTTTGAGGGGCAATTTCCAATGATGATTGAGCGCTGGGAACAAGAACATCCCCAAAGAGACCGGCCCCATGTTTCGCAGAAGTCTTAAAAGTCATCCATTCAGGTGAGTCAGCTGGAGGACGTGTATCTGTGCTGGAGAGGGTAAGTTGGAACGTAAGCCAACGAAATGGGTTCGCATCTGTGCCTCAGTGATTTCCGTTCCAGAAAAAAAGTGGTTACAAATCGTTACAATTAATACAACTCCACCCGCCGGCATTGAATTTAGCTGATTCGCAGTCAATCGTTATCTAGCCTAATCCGGCCTTGCTTTCCCAGAGTTTAGAAAGAATTCGACGAAATTTCGTTCACTTACTGATTAATTTCAGGAATACGGCCATGCAATTGCAGCCAGCAAAGAATAAAGAATCAGCTCTCAAACAAGACCGGCAACTGCCACCAGAGCCACCTGTTGATCGCTCACCCAAGCCCAAACGAAAATGGATGCCGAAGGGTAAGGGTAAAGGTTGGGCGATCGGGCTGATTGCGGCTGCGTTGCTGGGCACCGGCGGCACGGCATTTGTGGCGTTGCGGAATGCCGCACCCAAGGTAGATATCAGTGAGCTAACCGTGCCGGTGGAGTCAAAAAACTTGACAGTGCGGATCGGGGCGAGTGGGGCAGTGCAGCCGGTGCAGCGGGTCAATCTCAGTCCGAAAACCCAAGGTCGTTTAGCCGAATTGTATGTGGAGCAAGGCGATCGCGTGGAGGCGGGAAAAGTCGTTGCTCGCATGGAAAGTGGCGAAATAGAAGCACAACTGATGCAGGCACAAGCGCGGCTATCGAGCGCCAAAGCCCGTTTGCAACAGCGCCAGACAGGGAGCCGGCCAGAAGAGATCGTCCAAGCGCGGGCACGTTTAAATCAAGCCCAGGCGAGTTTAGACCAATTGCGGGCCGGCAG
The DNA here is from genome assembly GCA_019359355.1 of Microcoleus vaginatus WJT46-NPBG5. Lineage (GTDB taxonomy): Bacteria > Cyanobacteriota > Cyanobacteriia > Cyanobacteriales > Oscillatoriaceae > FACHB-68. The sequence continues at coordinate 134,852 of JAHHHM010000007.1, forward strand.
CCGTTCTGAGGATGTTGCCGAAGCCGAAGCCGGTGTCACCAGAGCACAGGCGCAAGTAGAAGAGGCACAATCGCGGTTAAACTTAGCGTCAACCAATGTCAGACGCAACCGGGAACTAGCCGACGTGGGGGCAATTGCCCGAAAAGATTTGGATCAGTTTCTCGATGAAGAGCGTAGGGCACAAGCAAACCTAGAACAAGTGAGAGCCGGTGTTGCAGAAGCAAACCGCCGGTTAGAAAAACTGCAAAATGGCACCCGCCCAGAAGAAATTGAAAAAGCCGAAGCGGCAGTGGCCGAAGCGCAAAGCAGTTTAGAGCAGCTGCAAAATGGCACCCGCCCAGAAGAAATTGCTGCAGCGAAGGCAGATGTCACCGAGGCAGAAGGGCAAGTGCGCTTTTATGAAGTGCAATTGGAAGATACGAAAGTTCGCGCTCCCTTTGCTGGGATTATTACCCAGAGATACGCCATAGAAGGTGCGTTTGTGACGCCGGCAACCTCCGCTTCTGACGCGTCTTCCGCAACATCCACTTCGATTGTTGCGCTAGCGAGGGATTTGGAAGTCTTGGCCAAGGTGCCAGAAGCAGATATCGGTCAAATTAAACGCGGTCAAACGGTTGAAATTGTCGCCGATGCGTATCCCGATCGCGTCTTTAAAGGTCGCGTTCATTTGATTGCCCCGGAAGCGGTGAAAGAACGAGATGTCACCTTATTCCAAGTGCGGGTAAGCATTGATGCCGGTAAGGATCAGTTACAGTCGGGAATGAATGTTGATATTAAGTTTGTAGGCGACAAGCTCAGCAATGCTTTGGTGGTTCCTACCGTTGCAATTGTCACCAACAAAGGAGAAACCGGCGTTTTAATTCCCGACGAAAAAAATCAACCCAAATTTCAACCTGTTACCGTCGGATCTACCATTGGCAATCAAATTCAAGTCTTAGATGGCATCAAAGTCGGTGACCGAGTCTTTCTGGAACTTCCCGAAGGTAAAAAACTAGAAGATGTAATCAAAACCATTAAATAAACCCTCATCCCTAGATTTCTAACACAACCCTCAAAGAATCCCCAACCAAACGCATCACACCCCTTAACCTTATCTGCGTCATCTGCGTTTATCTGCGTGCATCTGCGGTTTTAAAATAATCCAAAACCCCTTGCAAAAGCCAAAAATACTGACGAAACATCTGTGTTTATCTGTGGATAAAAAAAATAACTCAGGAGCCATCACAAAAAACAATGGATATTGTTGAAAGCGTCAAAATGGCAACCACAACGTTGCTAGCAAATAAACTCCGAAGCAGCCTAACCATGCTAGGAATTATTATTGGCAATGCTTCAGTCATTGCAATGGTTGGAATCGGAGAAGGCGCGCAAAAATTTGTTGGCGATCAGGTTAATTCTTTAGGCTCCAACTTGCTGTTTATAATTCCAGGGAGTCCTCAAGCTCAAAGACGGCCTATTTACCCACCCCAAACCCTGGTGCTAGATGATGCAAAAGCAATTGCTGAGCAAGTTGCTTCAGTTAGTGAAGTTGCGCCCGCACTCAATGGCAGTGAACTGATTTCCTACCGCAACAAAAATAACTCAGCAACGATTATCGGAACCACCCCAGAATTTCTTTCTGTGCGAAGTTTCGATATTGCCAAAGGCCGCTTCTTGATGAATTTAGATTTGCAACGTCAAGAAGATGTTGTGGTTCTAGGTTCAGAAATAGCCCAGCAATTGTTTGGAAATAAAAACCCCCTGGGCGAACAAGTGCGGCTTAAAAATGTCAGCCTGCAAGTGATTGGTGTGATGGAACCAAAGGGTTCAACGTTTGGTGATAATCAGGACATGAATGTTTATGTGCCAATTACAACAATGGCGCGGCGAATTGTAGGCCGGTCATCTCCTTATGGAATTCAGGTAACCTTTATTTCCGTCTCAATTCAGGATGAGGCGAGCATGAAAAAGGCGCAGTTTCAAATTGAAAATCTGCTCAGGCTGCGCCATAAAATCATCAATGAAGATGATTTCACCGTTCGGAATCAGCAGGAATTAATGAATACCTTGGGTAGCATTACAGGGGCACTAACGTTGTTGTTGGCGGCAACTGCTGCGATTTCTCTGTTTGTGGGCGGCATTGGAATTATGAACATCATGCTTGTCTCCGTTACCGAACGTACAAAGGAAATTGGACTGCGTAAAGCAATTGGGGCTTCCCAGCAAGATATCCTGGTTCAGTTCATGATTGAATCGGTCATTCTGTCAGTTGTGGGCGGTTTAATTGGCGTGGGTTTCGGCATTAGCGGTATCATGCTGATCGGAGCATTTACGCCTTTGAAGGGTGGCGTTTCTCTCGTGGCAATCGCCGTCGCTACTAGCATCTCTGGAGGCATTGGCTTTTTCTTTGGGGTGGTGCCGGCACGCCAGGCGGCTAGACTTGACCCCATTGTTGCCCTTAGAAGTGCCTGATGTTCACTCCAAGCTGTTGGGTTCAATATACCGGCTGTTTGCTCTGACAAAACACTGACCCCTGTTAAGATCCACACGAAGCCAAGGTTTGCCGGCACTGTCCCGCTGAATCACAATCACTTCATCAGAACCCCCACGACCAAAGCTTGCTGCTTGAAACAACTCTTCCTGAGCAAATTGCCGGCTAACTCGGTGATTGACGCCAGGACCATTCCGGCAGTTTAAACCTTCGGTAACAACTCGCCAAGATCGATGTTCGCCGGCAACTCCCTGAATTTCCTGACCGTTGGCGCTGATTCTCTGGATTGAATTGTAATCTCCATTGCGGTCTGGAATCGGCTCTCGATTTCTTTGCGCTAAAGCAAGGGTCGCACTGGTACAAATTGAAGTCGTGATCACGATTGCCGGCAAAAGACGAAGCATTTTTATATCCGTATCTACAGGAATATTAAGCTTTCAATTTTTCAGATTACCATTATAATAGATCAAAATAGCAATTAACATATTTTTCTGTAAAATCTTTTTTAAATTAAAATTTGTGTATTCTTCTAATTTTTCCAGCCGTTGAGTCTCTAGCGCGAATCTTCTTATGAAAAATCAACCCTTAGATAACCAAGCCGTAACAACTTTAAATAGCACCCCTCCGGTGCATAAGCCGGTGATTGTGGGGCTTGAAAATGTTTCTAAAATTTATGGCATGGGCAACACAGAAGTTCGCGCTCTTAACGGTGTGGATTTGACGATAGAACAGGGTGAATACTGCTCGATTATGGGGGCTTCCGGATCGGGCAAATCTTCCGCCATGAATATTATCGGCTGTCTTGACCGGCCTACGTCGGGAAAATATTATCTTGATGGGTTAGATGTTGCGGAAATGGACGAATCCGAATTAGCAAAGATTCGTAATCTTAAGTTGGGGTTTGTGTTCCAGCAATTTCACCTTTTGTCGCAACTGTCAGCATTAGAAAACGTGATGCTGCCGATGGTATATGCCGGCGTTTCTAGTCAAGAAAGGCGAGATAGAGCAACAGAAGCACTGATTCGAGTTGGGTTAGAAAACCGGCTGAATAACAAACCCAATCAGCTATCAGGGGGACAGCAGCAACGCGTGGCAATTGCTCGTTCAATTGTTAACCGTCCCGTGTTGCTATTGGCAGATGAACCCACCGGCGCTTTGGACTCTAAAACCACGCAAGAAGTGATTGATATCTTCTCCGAACTCAATGCTGCCGGCATCACAATTGTGATGGTGACGCACGAACCAGATGTCGCGCGTTGTACCCGTCGCATCGTCTGGTTCCGCGATGGCCAGATCGTACACTCCCATTTAACCCCAGACGATTTAGGCCACGCTGCTTTCTAAGGAGTATATTAAGCTGCAAGTGGATGATCATCGTTTAGTCAGATCTCGCGCTTTTTTATGGCGCTTCAAACTAGGCTAAGTGGTGCCAAAACATTGCGGCTCGCTTCTCAGGAGAGTTAAAAAATGAGGCTGGCATCTCGCTGGAACCGCGCCCACATTTTAGTGTGTTTAGGCGCTTTTTTGTTGGCTGTGCTGATGAGTCAGCTTTTTTCGGCTCAGTCGAGTTATGTTGGTGTTTCGCAACCCACAAATTCGCTGCCGGTGGCGATTACAGAAGGTTGGCAGTACCGCTGGGGTGATTCACCGTTGGATGCGGCGGGTGTGCCGGTGTGGAGTTATCAGGAACTCTCCAGTCCTGAGTGGAAATCCTTGCAAATTCCCGCAAAACTAGCGAAACCTCCGGGAGAAAAAATGGCTTGGTTTCGTGTTAAGTTGCCTGAAGGCCGGTGGCAATATCCCAGTCTTAATTTGCAAGGGGCTTATTGGGCATTTGAAGTCTATCAAAATCAGGAACTCATTGGTAAATTTGCCGATTTAGATGCAGCCAGCAACCTACTCACATTTAAAGATAGAAGTTGGTGGATTATTCCGGTAAGACCTAATTTACAAAACCAAATATTGCTTTTTAGAGCGAATGTAGATTCTCAAAACTTAATTGATATTAGACTTGATAAAAAGATAGTCATTGGCTCGCTTCCACAGCTTATTAAATCAGTCGTAAAAAAAGAAATTTTTAAGTTTGTTTTAGGATGTCTATTTACTTTAATTGGATTTTTTTCGTTTTTATATTTGTTAAAAGATCGCACAAAAAAAGCTTACTTAGGATTTAGCTTTTTTTCAATTTGCTTAGGAATTTACAGCATTTTGGACAACCACACGATTAACTTAATTTTTACGATTCCCAAATATTATGAACCGATAATGCTAGCCTCGTTTTATTTAATACCTGTTGGGCTATATTATTTTTTCGAGCAAATATTTGGCACCGGCAGCAAATCTATCATCAGGCGGCTATGGCAATTGCATCTTGTTTATGCGGTTGTCGCTTTAACTTTAGTGAGCCTTAAATCATCTTTTTTAGACGCTACAGTAAATACGGCATTTATTCTGTTTATTGGAAGTACATTCATTATAATTGCAAGTGCAATAAAAGTCGCTTTAAAAGGAAATATTGAAGCAAAATTATTTACGTCAGGATTTACTATTTTTGCCCTCTGCGCTCTGCCAGATATTTTGGAAAGCCTGAAAATTATTAGCTGGCCAGTAGAAACTTATTACTGGGGAATGTTAGGCTTTATTTTATTTCTGGTAGTTATTTTAGAACGCCGATTTACAGAAGCGCGAAACCAACTAGAAATGCAGAATGCCACATTACAGCGAATCGCTAAGCTCAAAGATGAGTTTTTGGCAAATACATCCCACGAACTTCGCACACCCCTTAACGGCATTATTGGCATTGCTGAATCAATGATTGATGGAGCCACCGGCTTGCTGACTTCCCAGCAAATTGCCAATCTTTCTTTAATTGTTTCAAGTGGCCGGCGTCTAACTCAGCTTGTTAATGATATTCTCGATTTTTCGAGACTAAAACATAAAAATATTGAACTGCAAAAGAGTGCCGTGGGGATGCGAGAAATCGCAGATGTAGTGTTAACCCTTAGTCAACCTCTAATCGGTAAAAAATCTTTAAAGTTAATGAATAAAATCGACCCGGATTTGCCGCCCGTAGACGCTGATGAAAATAGATTACAACAAATTTTACACAATCTAATTGGCAATGCCATCAAGTTTACGGAAGCCGGCACAATAGAAATTTCTGCTGTATTAGGAAATGCAGAAGAATTTTCTACCTCACCAATCCTCAATTCGCAATTACCAATATTAGCGATTACCGTTTCTGACACCGGCATCGGCATTTCCCCTGACAAATGGGAGAGAATTTTTGAGTCATTTGAACAAGCGGATGGCTCAACTGCCAGAGAATACGGCGGCACCGGCTTGGGGTTAGCCGTTACCAAACAGCTTGTCGAGTTGCACGGCGGCAAAATTTGGGTGGAATCGACGCTGGGAGAAGGTTCGCGGTTTACGTTTACCCTGCCGGTTTCATCTCAAGATAGGCAACCCACAAATACCGGCACCCCTGGTTTGAAATTATCAAAATTAGCTGTAAAAGAAGAAGACATTTTGCTAGAACGCAATTTGGCTTTAGATTTATCGCTTAATCAAAGTTCTGAACTGAATTTTTCTCAATTTAGCACTTCTCAAGGAGACTTTAAAATTTTAATTGTGGATGATGAGCCGGTGAATCTTCAAGTGCTTGTTAACCATTTATCTCTGCAAAACTATTCTCTCACGCAAGCAACAAATGGGGTAGAAGCTTTAGCAATTATTGAACAAGGATTTCAACCCGACCTCATTCTCTTAGATGTGATGATGCCGCGAATGACCGGCTATGAAGTTTGTCAAAAACTTCGGGAAAAATTTGCAGCCAGTCAATTGCCGGTGGTGTTACTAACCGCTAAGAATCAAGTTTCCGATTTAATGGAAGGATTTACTTCAGGAGCTAATGATTATTTAACCAAACCGATTTCAAAAAATGAATTGCTTGCGCGAATTAAAATTCACATTCAACTGTCAAAAATAACCCTTGCTTACGGGCGTTTTGTACCTCATGAGTTTCTGCGCTTTTTAGGACATGAAAGCATCATTGATGTTAAATTAGGCGACCAAGTTCTTAAAGAAATGACAATTTTGTTTTCTGACATCCGCTCGTTTACAGCTATGTCAGAGAGCATGACACCGAAACAAAACTTTGATTTTATTAACGATTACTTGAAACGGGTTGGCCCTGTGATTCGGAATCACAAGGGTTTTATCGATAAATATATTGGAGATGCGATGATGGCATTGTTTCCTGAAACCGCAGAAGACGCGGTGCAAGCAGCAATCGCAATCCAACAACAAGTCTCACTTTATAACGCTCACCGGCAGGAAAATGGCGACCCTGCGATTGCGATTGGGATTGGTTTGCACACCGGCAGTTTAATGTTAGGGACTGTTGGAGAAGAACAGCGGATGGAAACGACTGTAATTGCCGATGCGGTGAATCTAACGTCTCGCTTGGAAGGGCTAACAAAACTTTATGGCTCAGGAATTGTGATCAGCGAACAAACGCTTAATTGTCTCAACGAGCCGGCAAACTATTGCTATCGCTTTTTGGGCAAAGTTAAAGTAAAAGGTAAGCAAGAAGCCGTAGGAGTCTTTGAAATTTATGACGCAGAGCCAGCCCAACAAAAAGCCTTAAAACTGCAAACTCAATCTGATTTTGAACGGGCTATTAATCTTTATGAAAATCAAAAGTTTGCTGAAGCCTGTCAAGTTTTTGAGCAAATTTTGCAGGTAAATGATCAAGATAAAGCGGCTGCTTTTTATGTGAAACGCGCTCAAGAGCTGCAAATATCTGGAAAAGCGGGAAGTTGGAGGGGGATTGAAACCTTCGAGGAAAAATTATAAAGAGATTAGCAAATTTACAGCCCCTACATTCTGCTGTTATCTCACCGAAGCTGTAAGGGCCGGTTTTGCTAATTACCCCAATCTTCTAACTCGGCAGCTCATTTAAGCAGATGCCAAGCCGGTTTTAGCTTCCTGCGCCACCTGATCCACCTCATCGTTGGCAAGACTTTCTAAGGTTGAGCGAGTGTCCGCTCCGCCGAGACGTGCCAGCGCTTGTGCCACTCTGTATCGGATCTGCCAGTCATCATGGGTGGCGAAGGGAGTCAGCAACGGGATCGCCCGCTTATCTCCGAGTTCCCCGAAGGAACTAATTGCAGCCATTTTTAGGAGGTCTTCGCCGGCATTCAAAGCATTTTCTAATAACTCGAATGAGCGCTCATCTCCCAGTTCTCCTAAAGCAGCAACAATACTGAATTTAACAATCCACTCAGTCGTTGTTTGATAGAGTTGCTGTAAGTCTCCAAAGGCTTCTTTTAACTGTAGCCCTCCCAAAGAATCTGCCGCTGCTGCTTGCACATCGGGTTCAGGATCGTGGATTAGGCGATCACGCAGCACATTTAACGCCGTTTGTAAATCCTGCCGGCCTAATGATGCCATTTGGCTTGCCGCTGCGTAGCGAACGCGGGCGTTGCTGTCTTGAATAGCCGTTTGTGCCAGTTCAAATGCAATGGCCGGTTCGAGCTGACGCAGTTGGTTAAGGGAACGGAGGCGCTCACCCAAATCTTCTGAATTTAGTAGCTGCCTAACAGACTCAGGAGTAATACTCATTCTCTTGCTTTTGCGAACTTACGAACTAACGGAGGGCTAATGGCTAATTGTTCAACGATGATTAACGATTAGCGCCAAACTTTCGAGCGAAGATATAAAGACTTTTGATTAATCTGGACTAGCCGCCATTTCTCGCACAATATCCCCACGGGTCAGGATACCAATCAGGTGGCCATCAGTATCCAGCACCGGCAAGCGGTGAATCTTGCGATCATGGATCTGCCGTGCTGCATCTTTCAGGGATTTATCCGGTGTGATCGTGATCGGATTTTGGCTCATCACTTCCCCCACCGTCTGCCCTAAGGCTTTGTGCAAGTCTCGTTCGTGGGTTGCTGGATTTTTTAAGTAAATCACACTATCTAGCAGCACGATATAAGCGGGAGGCGTCGTTCCAGTTGCCCGCACCATCAAGTCAGTTTCAGAAAGGATACCAACCAACTTGCCGGTCTCATCCACCACGGGAAGACCACTAATGCGTCGTTCAGCCAGAATCTCAATCGCTTCCTGTAGGGGGGTTTCAGGCCGGACAATGATTAAATCCCGGCTCATCACATCGGCAACGGTCTTAGGCATGGTGGGTTAAATCTGCTACAAAGATCCACTCATCTCCTATCATAGCTCTGTCAAGACACTCAGCTTTTGATCTGCGAAGACTCCTCACGCCTGCCGTTAAGATTGGAAGCATCAGGCAATTTACATGGCAACCCGAATCAATGGCAGAAGCAGAAACTGAGCGTGACCAACCGCACCCGCAACCCAAATATCGCTGCGTCATGGTTTGCCAGCATCTATCTTGCCAGCGAAACGGCTCAGCAGAGGTGCTACTAGCGTTTCGAGAGCATAAAGTTCCGGGAGCCACAATTAACCCTAGCGGCTGTCTGGGACAGTGTAGTTCGGGACCCACTGTCCGGGTGACGCCAGACGAGACTTGGTATTGCCGGGTGAAGCCGGATGATGTGCCGGCAATTGTTGAGAAGCATTTGATCGGAGGAGAGCCGGTGGAAGCTAAGCTGCACCCTAGGATTCATTTGCGATTTTATTAAGAGGGGCATTGGGCATCGCGCATGGGGCATCGCGCATTGGGCATTGGGCATCGGGCTAGAGAAGAGAGGGTGCGAGTGGGAGAAATGTACCATCACCCTCATGATTAGGGACTGACTAAAGAGTTGTCTTCTTTATTTTCCTTTCAGTAATCGCACTTGTAACAGAGAATTGCTTGCCGTGTTTTTTGGGCAAATAAGACTTTTCCTATTCCTTCTCGCTCGCTTCAGGCTTCTGGGTTGCCACAGATGAAAGTGCCCAAGAACGAATCAGATTATTAACCTGTTCTGGGATTTCGTCATGGGGACAGTGACCGGCACGCAGGAAATATTCTGTTAGCTGGGGATAGTATTGGCGAAACTTGATGCTTCGTTCTCTGGAGTTCATCCAAGGATCGGCTTCTCCCCACAGCATCAACAGCGGACAATTTAGCCGGCTCAACAGAAGGTCAACTTTTTCGCCTTGAGGCGATCTGAAGACGGAGGCAAACACTTTTGGTGCACCGGGATCACAAGAAGGCCGGTAGATATCTTCTACCAGTTGGTCTGTTACAGCACTTTTGTCTAGATAAACCTTCTCTAGCGTTTTGCGAATGATTGAGCGCTGGCGGGTATATTGAAACAGCAGGAAACTCGCCCAATCTTGCAAAAATAGCCACTTCATGCCCTCTTTTAAGAAGTCTCCCATCGGGTCAGGTTGGCGCACCGGCTCGTTAGAAGTAAAAGGGCCGGCGCTGTTAATTAACACCAAACCTAAAGCAGACTCTGGCCGCTGGGCTGCAACGCACAGGGACGCATAACCGCCTAGGGAGTTACCGACCAAGATTGCCGGCTCACCGATGACTTCGGTAATAAATTCATGCAGTTGGTCTCGCCAGAGATCGCCGCTGTAGAGTTGATCCGGTTTGGCAGAACGCCCAAACCCTAGAAGGTCAATTGCCCAAACGTCAAAGTCGGCAGCTAAATCAGCAACATTTTTGCGCCAGTGGTCGGTAGATGCCCCAAAGCCATGAATCAACAGCAGTGGCGGACGTTGTGGCTGCCGGCTGCCGCTGTGCAGGTAGTAAATAGAGTGCCCCCGCCATTTCCAGTACGCACCAGGAACTGTAGGTGTTGTAAGAGTTGCTTCCACGCCGGATAAATTAATAAGTTTTATTAACTATTATAAAACTTTGTTTCGGATTCAGCTTGAGGCCATCGTTTCTCAGGAATTTGACTGCCGGTTTTGGCCAGTTAGAGAGACTTGTGAGCCATCGGATGCGCCGGCAGCACGCCTCTACGTTCGGGTTGGGGGTAATGCCTGTGGTAGAGATTCAACTTGTGAGCCATCGGATGCGCCGGCAGCACGCCTGTACTTCACTTTTTTACATAAAATCTGCCAATATATTGTGTTGATGAGCCAGCCGGCTCAGCAGACTTTCCTAGGATGCCCCGAACAACCCGATGGCAAAACGCAAAATCAGATCGATCAATCGCTATATTATAATTTCCTGGTCACTCGGAAAGCCGTAATTTGCAAAGGACAGGGTGCCGAAGGTGTGAAAGCTGTATTAACAAATAAGTTCCTTTGGTTTTTGCGGGCAGCGCCAACCGGCAAGCGCGGATTGCGTCAGATTCCCTTGGAAGCAAGCCCTACGACTGGGCGACAACCGGCGCATCTTCCAGGCTAAAGTTTATAGATTTTGAAGGTGGAAATGATGACGCAGCAGAACATTTTAACTCTCGCCAAGCAAGGCAACCCGCAAGCAATCAAAGTCTTAATCAACCAATCCCTCCAATCTAAAGGAATTAGCGTCAAAGTTGGGATTAAGAATAATTGTTTAATGGTATTTGCCGAATCGAACAATCCCCCAGATCAATCACTTGTCGTGAATTTTATCCGCAAGGGGATGATGAATTTAAAACCCGAATCAGTGCAGCGGGTGGTGGTACAGGGACACACTGCCGGCAACACAGCCCCAGCTTGGCGAGAAAAATTTGATTTGAATGCCGGTTCAGCAGCCACACTCGTTCAGCCTCCTACAGTCCAACCCCCCGCCAGCAAAAGTCCTGCCGCAAAAAAAACGCCCCCCAAAAACGCGAAACGTCCGCAGCCTAGTTCCGATCAAACCGAGCTGGTAACCCAGGTTTCAACTCCCCCTAAACCGCTTCATCCGGTTCTTGCTTTCATTAAAAGTTTCGTTTTTATTATTTTGTATGTGTTGTGTATTTTAGGTTTAGCTGCTTTAGCTTTTAGTGTCAAACTGGCGGCAATTTTAGTAGCCGAACGCTTGATTTATGAAATTCAACTTGTTGGCGATGTATTGCGCGGAATTCAAATTATTGAAATTTTAAATATATTAGTTTTTGCAATTTTGGGAATGGGGTTTGGCGTCGCAACCATCCTATTACCTCGAAAGGTTGGGGTGCCGATCAGCAGTCTTTTGATTATTGCTTTACTTCCCGTTATTTTTTGCACAACGGATATCGTCAAGTATTCCACCTGGGTGAATGAAATAGCAGAGCGAGATAATCTAGAATACGTGAAAGCCGAACAGCTCACTAACTCATTTTTAAAAAGTCGGGTAGGGCAGCAAGGTTTTTTAGGGTTTTATATCCATACTGCCGAGTTTCCAGTTCTTCCCACAAAAAAAGCGGAGATGGAATCGGTTGGCGCTCATAAACAGAAAGTTACATCAAGATTCGCCACTATCACTAAAATAGATTCCAAAAAAATAGCAGCTTTGTTTTCAATTTCTGGTTGGGGAATCCGAGCTTTCTACTTTTTAGTTGCCGTCATGACAACCATCATTCATTTTCGTGAAGGTTTGAGCGCTGTTAAGATTTTATCCAAACCTAGCTTTGAAAATGAGCCGTATATTAACACACAAGAAGCCTAAAAAAGCATAAAAGGTAAAAGTTTAGAAGATTTTCTTTTACCTTTTACTGCTTATTGCCGGTTAACGGAACATACTGCTAACAGAACTATCTTCGTGAACGCGCCAGATGGTTTCACCGAGTAAGTTGGCAACTGTAAGCATCGTCAGCTGTGGGAAGCGGTTTTCTTCAGGGACGGGAATTGTATTTGTGACGATCACTTCCTCAAAAAGCCCACTCGAGAGACGTTCAATCGCAGGCGGCGAGAAAACCGCATGAGTTGCACAGGCGTAAACTTGCCTTGCGCCTTCACTCCGCAACAGTCTGGCTCCTTCTGCAATCGTGCCGCCGGTGTCGATCATATCGTCTACCAGCACGGCTGTTTTACCTCTGACATCGCCAATGACGTTCATCACTTCCGCCACATTATGAGCTTGCCGGCGTTTATCAATAATTGCCAGGGGAGCATCATCTAACTTTTTAGCAAAAGCTCTGGCGCGTGCCACACCACCGACATCAGGGGAAACCACCACCAGATCAGGCAGATTTTTACTGGCCAGGTAATCTAAGATCACCGGCGAACCGTAAACATGATCAAAGGGAATATCAAAATAGCCCTGAATCTGGGCTGAGTGTAAATCCATCGCCAAAATGCGAGTGGCCCCAGCTTCAGTAATTAAGTTGGCCACTAACTTTGCCGTAATTGACTCCCGTCCAGCCGTTTTGCGGTCTGCCCGCGCATAGCCATAATAGGGAATCACTGCCGTAATTTGCCGTGCCGAAGCACGACGACAGGCATCAATCATAATCAGCAATTCCATCAGGTTATCGTTCACCGGATGGCAAGTGGGCTGGATCAGGTAAACATCACAACCCCGAATCGATTCCTGAATTTGAATGTAGAGTTCTCCATCCGCAAACCGTTTGCGTACCATTGGACCCAAGTCTATTCCCAGGTATCGAGACACTTCCTGAGACAGGGCCACATTGGCCGAACCAGAGAAGAGTCGCAGACGGTTATGATCAGCAACAGCTGGTAAAGCAGGCTGAAGAGTTAGAGTAGCAGAATGGATCACAGCAGACCCTCGCAGCGCGTTCTTTCATGGCAATCTTATCATTCCTCTTTAAAATTATTGCCTAGGATTCTACGGAGAAATCCTTGAAATCGAGATCAATTGTTTCGGTAAATTAAAGAATATTGCTCTAACCGGCTGCCAAGCTTAACAGAGCGACCCGAGCCGGCTATCCCTAAGCCAGACAAGCATGGAAGGGCATTCGTTTCACAGGCACCTGTGGGGATTGGGCCAAGCTTAGACTGGCCTAAAAACGTACAAGCTGTGGGTTTGGCACAGAAAATAAAAATAAAATAAAAAAATTCTCGCGTTCGCACCTGCGTGTCAAAGTCGTAAGAAAGGTTAACATCATGAGCTTGAAGGATCAGATTGGCGAAGACATCAAAGCAGCCATGAAATCTAAGGATAAAATCCGGCTGGAAACCGTACGCAGCATCAAAAAACTGCTTCTGGAAAAAGAAGTGAGCGTTCGTCCTGCCGGCCAAGAAGCACTCACCGAAGAGCAAGAAATGGAAGTCTTGGTGCAGCTAGCCAAACAGCGACGGGATTCAATCGAGCAATACCGGCAAGCCAAGCGAGAGGATCTGGCATCACAAGAAGCTCAGGAATTGGCCATCATCGAAGAGTATCTACCTCAACAGATGTCTGATGAAGAAGTCAGCGCCATCATTGACCAAATCATCGCCCAAGCCGGTGCCACGACAGCCAAAGACATGGGTAAAGTCATGGGTCCTGCAATGCAACAGCTCAAAGGAAAAACAGACGGCAAAAAAGTCCAAGAAATGGTCAAAGCCAAATTAAACGGTTAACGCATCCCTACGGGGAAGGTAGTAAAGATGACCAAGCTGATGAACACAAAAACGCTTCTGACAACTTTAATGGCGGCAATGATCGCCGGGACAATGAGCGGCTGTTCCTTCTTTGGCACCGGGGCCAACTCATCACCGGCTCCTAAAAACAGTCAAACACCAGCCGTGATCGCCCAACAGTCCCCAGACTCAAGCAGCGGGTCTCAAACCCAGAAATGGCGACCCATGACTGAACCAGAGAAAGCGGATGCCTTGCAGTACATTTTAAACAGACCCTTGGGCATTGCAGCGCTCAACCAGCTAGCCATTGAAGGCTTCATCAGCCCCCTCTGTCCCAAAACCTTCTATACCGACGAAACAGGGTTCCAAACCTTGCTGCGTGTGAAATGTCCCGACGCACGCGGCGTTTCCATTGCCGTGAGTTACGATGAAATGCGCGTGATTCTCAATCGTTTTGAGGATAACATTGAGAATTTCCAAGTTGAGCGAGTGGGTGACGAGACTCGCTCTCGCGTGGCCCCTCTGCCAGAATAAAGCCCAAAGTCTAGTGAAGCGGGGAGGAAATCGTGAGCAGGGACTTTTGATCACTGTATTTCAAAATTCAACCCCCTCTTCCTCGCTCTTGACCGGCATCCGCTCACGCCTCCCTCCCCTCTCCCCTTTTTTGTGATCCGAACGTTTGGTAGGAAGCTAGAAAGTCTCTGAAGGGCAACCCGTTCACTGTCAATCTAAAATCTAGAATCTAAAATGGTCTAACCTGCTATGCAACCACCAATTCCTGCCGGCACCATCCTACAAAACCGTTACCGCCTGCTCAGTATTTTGGGTCAGGGAGGGTTTGGGCGCACCTACTTGGTTGAAGATACCAATCGCTTTGACGAACGTTGCGCCCTCAAAGAATTTATTCCCATTCAGACGGGTGCCTATGCGGTGGAAAAGTCGCAAGAGTTATTCCAAAGAGAAGCCGTCACCCTCTATCAAATTCAGCATCCCCAAATTCCTCAGTTCCGAGCGACGTTTGAGCAGAATGGCCGGCTGTTTTTGGTGCAAGACTACGTTGCAGGGAACACCTATCGCACCCTGCTCAACGAACGTAAAGCAGCCGGCAGTACATTTTCCGAAACCGAAGTGTTGCAATTGCTGTGGCAGTTATTGCCGGTGTTGGAGTATATCCACACTCAGGGGATCATTCACCGCGATATTTCCCCAGACAATATTATTAAGCGAGAGGCCGATGGGGTGCCGGTGTTGATAGACTTTGGCGTGGTCAAAGAACTCGCCACCCGTGTCCTCTCACCAGAGACAACGCCACCGGCAACCACCGTTGGGAAAATGGGCTATGCGCCCAGCGAACAAATCCAAACAGGCCGTGCCTATCCGAGCAGTGATTTCTATGCTTTAGCCGTGAGTGCCCTTGTCTTGCTCACGGGTCGAGAACCTTTGGAATTATTTGATGACGTGCAGCTGACTTGGAATTGGCAGCAGTGGGCATCAGTGAATCCCGATTTCTCCGTAGTCTTAAATCGGATGTTAAGTTACAGACCCGGAGATCGCTACTTGAGCGCAACCGAACTTGCTCAGGCGCTCAAACCCCTCGTCACTCCACCCCCCATTCCTGCCATCCCTGCGATTCCCCAGCCGCCAATTCCCGCTCCTCAACCCCCTCATCCCCCTCATCCCAGTCTTTCCGAGGTGCAAACAGTAGCCGTTGGACGCCGGCTTGATCCAAATACCCCTGTTGCTGGCCCAGGCCCGAATCGAATCAATCCGATCATTGAGCCGCCACAAGATACGTCTATTTGGGATAATCCGCTGGCAGTCACAGCCATTGGTGCCGGCCTGGTACTGATCACCGGCTTTGGATCTTGGGCACTGGTGAGTTCTGTGGGAAATCGGCAGCCGGTTCAACCCTCCCCAACCACAACCGTTGCCGTTCCCCCCACCCAGGCACCGGCAGCCCCACTGCGACCCACTCCTCGTCCAACTCCAACGCCTACCCCAATCCCCATCAAGCGTTTACAAGTCCCCGTTGGCACAACTAAAGCTGCCAGTGGCAGTCTGAAAGCTGATGAAACCATTAACTATGTGGTTCAGGGACAGCCTGGACTGCTATTGACCGCTAACGTGGTGAGTAGAGGAGTTCTCATGACACTGTTGGGGCCAAACGGACAACCCCTGCCCGGAGCGTCGCGAAGGGTGCCTTTGTGGCAGGGCGCTTTACCCACTGCGGGCGAATACACCATCCAGCTCAAACCTTTGTCCGGACAGTCCAAAAGCGACTACCGGCTAGAGGTAACTTTAGAGCAGCCGGTGGAACCCAAACCCGAACCGACTCCCCTTCCCACACCCGAACCCACTTTCAAACCCGAACCGACTCCCATTCCCACACCCGAACCTACGCCTATCCCAACGTTCACCCCGGAACCCATTCCCACACCGACTCCTACCCCAACATTCACGCCAACTCCAACTCCCACTCCCACCCCCATCCCAACTCCCACCCCCATCCCAACTCCCACCCCGGAACCGACTCCCACCCCGGAACCAACTCCCACACCGGCACCCGAACCGACCCCCACATCTGCCCCGGAACCAACTCCCACACCTGCACCCGTCATATCGCCTACTCTCGAACCACCACAACCCACAATTCCACCCTTGAACGGAGAACCCCTTAGCTTTCAAACTGGTGAAACCCAAACTCAAATTTCTGGTCGCACCAGCCCCCAGTTACTCAAGCGCTATTTAGTGCGTGCTGCCAAAGGACAAGTAATTGCGGTTGAACCCGTCACCGGAGATGTTACGTTCAATATTCGCTATCCAGACGGTGAGCCGATTGAAGATGCCTCTGGCCTTTTGTCCTGGCAGGCTCAACTGCCCACTGCCGGTGATTATCAAATTGAGGTAATTGCACCCCAAGAAACTGCATTTACTCTCAATGTCAGCCTTCGCAATTAGGGCAACGAGGGTTTGGGCTTTTAAAATTTTTGCCACAGGTGTAACTTAAGCTGACATACCTCTAACTTTTGCTGTTGGCGAACCGCTCATCATCAGCCAAGTCCTCTCCTGTCAACCGTTGAAGAGGGCGCACACCCTCTTGCGCGCCTACAGCCTCCTTAATCTCAATAAACAAACTTATTTGCTTAGCAGCTTATGAATGCACTTCTGATTACTGGAACGGATACAGATGCCGGTAAGACTGTTTTGACAGCAGCTTTAGCTGCTTACCGGCAGACTTACTGCACGTCCCAAACCTTGGGAATTATGAAGCCGATTCAGTCGGGGGTGGGCGATCGCGAACTGTACCAACGTTGGTTTTCTTCTGAGCAATCCTTAGAAGAAATCACGCCTTTATTTTTTCAGGCACCCTTGGCACCGCCGATCGCAGCGGAACAGGAAGGACGGCGGGTGGAGTTAGAACAGGTTTGGCCGGCGTTTGAAGCGCTGCGACGCCGATTTGATTTTGTGCTGGTGGAAGCGCTGGGGGGACTGGGTTCGCCGATTACGCACGAATTGACTGTGGCAGATTTGGCGAAAGATTGGCGAATTTCAACGGTTTTAGTGGTGCCGGTGAAATTGGGGGCGATCTCGCAAGCGGTTGCCAATGTTGCCTTAGCCAGACTTGCCGGTGTTCCTCTTAAAGGAATTGTCCTCAATTGCGTCCAACCCCGCACAGAGCAAGAAATTGCTGACTGGGCACCGGCGGATCTAATCAGTTCCTTAACTCAAATGCCGGTTTTAGGCTGCTTGCCTTACTTGGATGATCCAACAGATCGGGCCAAACTTGCCCAAGTTGCATCGAGTTTAGAGCTTGAACGGTTCATGCCGATGGCTAATGCCTTCAGCTTGTCCTCTAACAACACAAGTCGATCTGCCGGTTGAGTATTTACTTTCAAGTGTATTTCTAGCCGCAAAGCCGGTCAACCACGCCCTCATTCGTCAAAAATCGGCTTTTTCAAAATAATATTTTGTCGCTCAACCTAAAATTTCTCGGCCCTAGAGTTTAAGCAAATCCTTCTCTGGTATGACAGACATTTTAGTTAGGCTGTATCTAAGTTTTCAATTTTCAGCAAACTTTCAGTAATAATACGGATAAAATATTTTTCCTTATGAAATCTTTATAAGTTTTTGTAAATGTTTCAGTAATTAAGCTTATATGTATAGCCTTGGTTCCCTCTATAGGCAAAAGTTATATTTCTAACTATCGGTAGATTCACCTAAATTCCGGAGAAAATATAAAAAGAATAGCTGGGTGCATCTCCCTTTTGCTACCAATGAGTACGGATTTGTGTTTAGAGCGCTCTGCTGTGCAGTAACGCTTCGCGATTGCTCACGGAATCCCAGAGGAAAACATTTCTAAAAAGGAGTCAGCCTCTACTGACTCAAGCACAGACCGGCTTGAGTCAGTAGCAACCAGACACCGATTTTGCAACAGGTGAGGCAAACATTTTGAACTCTTCCTGGCTACGGCATGGTTGGATTAGCTGCATAGCAGACTGTTACTCGGTTCTGGCTCCTGTACAAGATGCTTAATTGCTGGAAATTCCATCAATGAACACAACAAGGCGATTTGGGATCGGGAATCTCTCAGTTGCTCTGAATGCGGGAACGTGATTTGAGCCAAAGCGACGGGAACGAATAGCTTGGGTGCATACAGAAAACAATGCTGCACCGCAATCTAAATGACATCCCCAGAAAGCTAAACGCTGTGTAGATTAGCAAAAGCGAGATGCACCCAAAGGAGCGATTTAAAAGGGAGCACTTGCTAATATGTCAACGAGCAACAGCACATCTGGTAATGATTTTGTTCTAGGTACTACGGATAGAGATAATCTTCAAGCGCTAGGCGGCGACGATCTAGTTTTGGGACTAGAGGAAAATGATCAAGCTGAAGGCGACGCAGGCCAGGACTTTCTCGATGGCAACATCGGCGACGATAGAATATTTGGGGGTTCTGGAAGTGACACCGTCCGGGGCGGGAAAGATAACGATAATCTATTTGCTGAAACTGGCGATGACATCGTCTTGGGTGACTTAGGGAACGACATCGGTTTAGGTGAAGTTGGACGCGATATTCTCTTTGGTAACCAGGGTACTGATTACCTGGCTGGCAACGAAGACAACGATACCCTGCATGGTGGCGAAGGAAATGATACCCTTCGCGGGGGTAAGAACAACGACCACCTGTTGAGCGAAAGAAATGATGACATAATCGCCGGCGATCTAGGAGACGACATTGGTTCAGGCGGCACCGGCAGCGATATTCTGTTTGGCAACCAAGATGCCGACTGGTTGGGTGGCAATGAACAAAACGACTCCCTGTATGGCGGCAAACAAAATGACACCCTGCATGGCGGTCAAGACAACGACCAGCTATTTGGCGAACTAGATGATGACGCACTCGCCGGCGATCTGGGAGACGACATCGGTTTGGGTGAGGTTGGCAACGATTATGTGTTTGGCAACCAAGGTGCTGATTGGGTTGCTGGCAACGAAGGCAACGATACCATCTATGGCGGTAAAGATAATGATACCGGCCACGGTGGTAAAGATAACGACATGGTCTGTGGCGATCTCGGCGATGACGTGATGCATGGCGACTTGGGAGATGACCTCGTTTGCGGGGGTGCCGGCACAGACGTTTTATTTGGCAACGAAGGCAACGACTGGATCGGCGGTAACGAAAATGAGGATACACTTCATGGCGGCAACGGCAATGACTCCTTGTTCGGCGGGATGGAAAATGACTTCATCTATGGCGAAGAAGGTAATGACGTACTTGCCGGCGACATCGGTGCCGATACAGTCTTCGGAAACAATGGCAATGACACGTTTATCATTGGCCGGCGCAACGATGTTCCAGGCTATCGTACCACCGGCGGCCCGGAACTCTCTGACGCAGACTGGTTCCTCGACTTTGGCAGCGATGACGTTATTTCATTGATAGGCGGTCTGACATCAGCCGAACTAAATATCTTTGCCGGCACTGAGGCATACGCCGGTTATACGATTATTCAAGATAATGTTCTCGGCGAATATTTAGCCATTATCAGAGGCACCCAGCCAAGCTCCTTTGTCCGCGACACTTACCAGCTGACTTACCAGCCTACCTCAGCACCGGCTGACGGTGCTGACGGAAGTCCTGCTGACGGTGGTGGCGGAAGTCCTGTGGTTCCACTGCCAGTTGATAGCGGTGGCGGTACACCAGGCGGTGGCGGTACACCAGGCGGTGGCGGTACACCAGGCGGTGGCGGTACACCGGGCGGTGGCGGTACACCGGGCGGTGGCGGTACACCGGGCGGCGGCGGTACACCGGGCGGTGGCGGTACACCAGGCGGAAATACTGCCCCAGTTGCCGTAAACGATGCGGTGACAACTGATGAAGATGTGCCGTTGACTCTGCCGAACGTGTTAACCAATGACACCGATGGTGATGGCGGCGTCCTCACGATTAGCGGCATTACCAATCCGGTGAACGGCACAGTAGTGAATAACGGCGACGGCACGTTTGTGTACACACCGACAGCCAACTTTAACGGCACAGATAGCTTTAATTACACAGTGTCAGACCCTCAGGGCACGACAGACATCGGCACAGTCACAATTACCGTCAATCCGGTTAATGATGCGCCGGCTTTTACAGGGGACAATGGGTTCAGCACAACCGAAAACACGCCGATACAGATTCCCAATCTAGTAGCCAATTTCACCGATCCCGACGGTGATCCTCTGAGTGTGACCCAGATCGGAGTGCCACAAAATGGCACCCTGACTCCAAATGAGGATGGCACCTATACCTACACCCCAGCACCGAATTTCAACGGGACAGACAACTTTACCTACACGGTTTCCGACGGCAAGGGTGGCACAACAACTAACACGGTAACGATTGATGTTGGTGGGCAAAATAATCCGCCCGTTGCCGTAGCCGATGCGGTGACGACTGATGAAGATGTGCCGGTGACTTTGCCGAACGTGTTAACCAATGACACCGATGCCGATGGGGACGTGCTCACGATTAGCGGCATTACCAACCCGGTTAACGGCACCGTGGTGAATAACGGCGACGGCACGTTTGTGTACACTCCGGCTGCCAATTTTAACGGCACGGATAGCTTTAATTACACAGTTTCCGACCCTCAAGGGGCCACAGCAGCCGGCACAGTCACAATTACCGTCAATCCGGTTAATGATGCGCCGGCTTTTACAGGGGACAATGGGTTCAGCACAACCGAAAACACGCCGGTACAGATTCCCAATCTGTTAGCCAATTTCACCGATCCCGACGGTGATCCCGTGAGTGTGAGCCAGATTGGAGTGCCACAAAATGGCACCCTGACTCCAAATGAGGATGGCACCTATACCTACACCCCAGCACCGAATTTCAGCGGGACAGACAGCTTCACCTATACGGTTTCAGATGGTAAGGGCGGCACAACGACTAACACGGTAACGATTGATGTTGGTGATGGTGGCGGCACACCCCCGACAAACACCGCCCCAGTTGCTGTAGCTGATGCGGTGACGACAGATGAAGATGTGCCGGTGACAATTCCGAACGTGTTAATCAATGACACGGATGCTGACGGCGATGCCCTCACAATTACCGGCATCACCAATCCGGCTAACGGCGGCGTAGTAAACAACGGCGACGGCACGTTTGTGTACACACCGGCTGCCAATTTTAGCGGCACGGATAGCTTTAATTACACAGTTTCCGACCCCCAAGGGGCCACAGCAGCCGGCACGGTCACAATTACCGTCAATCCGGTTAATGATCCCTCGACAATTAGCGATGTCACTGACCAATTTACCGCCCCAAACACTCCGACTCAGGCAATTCCATTCACCATCGGTGATGCGGAAACCGACCCAGCTAATTTAATTGTCACCGCGACTTCTTCCAATCCGGCTTTGGTGGCAGATGCCAATATTACACTGAGCGGCACCGGCCCTGATCGCGCAGTGACAGTGACCCCAACTGCCGGTCAAGTGGGCACCACCACTATCACACTCACGGTTAGCGACGGGGTGACAACGACGACGGATACGTTTAATGTCAGCGTTAACGCTTTGCCAACTGCGGCTAATGATACGAGTCGGACGGTTTTATTGAGTAGCCCCTTGCAAATTACCGCAGCAGAGCTGGTGGCTAACGATACCGATCCCACCGGCGGCGGGCTGACAATTACTGCCGTATCCGACGCTGTTAATGGCACTGTAGCTATCGACCCACAAACTGGGGTAATTACTTTCCAGGCGGTTAGAAATTATTCAGGAACCGGCTCGTTTAACTACACAGTGCAAGACAGCAATGGCAGTACCGCAACGGCGACGGTGACAGTGCCGATTACTCCTGTGGTGGAGTTAGTCTCAATTGCTACAAACACAAACGTGCCCGTGGGCACCGGCGGCTTTTCCATCAACGGCGAAACACCCGGAGACAATGCGGGTAGTTCGGTGAGTAGCATCGGGGATCTCAATGGTGATGGCCTTTCAGATATGATTGTGGCCACAAGCCAAGCCGACATCAACGGCGTGGCTGATGTTGGCAAAGCTTATGTGGTTTATGGCAAGGCAGATCCGACTCCGATTAATTTAAGCCAAGTCAATGCCGGCATTGGCGGCTTTTCCCTCACAGGTGAGGCACCAAATGACCAGACAGGTCATGAGGTCAGTGGGGCAACAGATTTCAACGGCGATGGTGTTGTCGATATGATTATCGGCGCTCGCTATGCTGACGTTGGTGCCCTTGGCAATGCCGGCAAAGCTTATATCGTCTACGGAAAAACAGACGGCAACCCAGTGGCTTTAAGCCAAGTGGCTGCCGGCACCGGCGGCGCAGTTCTGCTCGGTGAGGGGGGAGCCGATCAGCTCGGCAGTTCCGTGAGTGAGGCAGGGGATGTCAATGGCGATGGCATTGGAGATGTAATTATCGGTGCGCCCAGCGCGACTGTTGGTGCAAATACCTCGACTGGGAAATCTTACGTGGTATTTGGCAGAGCAGACGGCAGCGCCCCCTCTATCAGTAATGTAGTTGCCGGTATTGGCGGCTTTGTGATCAACGGCGAAGCGCTCGGTGACCAATCTGGTTCTTCCGTGAGGTCTGCAGGGGATGTCAATGGCGATGGCCTAGCTGATGTGATTGTGGGCGCTCCTTTGGCCGATGCCGGCGTCAATGACTCTGGGAAATCCTACGTGGTTTTTGGCAAAGCTGATGGGACAGCGGTGAATCTGGCTAATGTGACAGCCGGCCTTGGCGGCTTTGTGATCAACGGCATACAACCGGGCACCCGTGCCGGTCGCTCCGTAAGTGGCGCTGGAGATGTCAATGGCGATGGTTTTTCGGACGTAGTCATCGGTGCTCGTGGTACCAACAATACGACTGCCGGCAATTCTTATGTGGTGTTCGGTAAGGCAGACGGGGCAGCCATCAATCTCAGCAATGTGGAAGCCGGTACCGGCGGCTTTGCAGTCTTAGGTGAGCCAACGAATGACACAACAGGGCGTCCGGTTAGGTCGGCAGGGGATATTAACGCAGATGGTTTTGCTGATATCATTTTTGGCGCGAGTGTCGCTGATGTAAACGGCCCTCAATCTGGGAAAGCCTACGTGATCTTCGGCAAAGCCGACACTCAGTCGCTTAACTTGGCTCAGGTAGCCACCGGCCTTGGCGGTTTTGCCATTAACGGTGAGTCGCCGCAAGACTTGGCCGGTACTGCAGTTAGGTCGGCAGGGGATGTCAACGGCGATGGCTTCTTTGATGTGGTTGTGGGCGCTCCAGGGGCGACCCCGAACAATGCTGCCGGAAAATCCTACGTGGTTTATGGAGGCGATTTTACGGCCTCTGTGACCCAACAGGGAGGTGCCGGCGCTGATCTGCTGACCGGCACGGCGGCGGCTGACGTTCTGGTTGGTGGCGGCGGCAACGATACCCTCACGGGTGTCGGCGGCCCGGATGTTCTCTATGGTGGAACCGGTGATGACATTCTCGGGGTCAGCGATGGGAGTTTCATCCGTCTCGACGGTGGCACCGGCATCGATACCCTACGTCTTGACGGGGCCGGTTTCAATCTCGACTTGGCAGCGATTCCTAATACCCGGATGTCGAGCATTGAGCAAATTGACCTCACGGGTGCCGCCAACAATGGCTTAGGACTCAATAAGCTGGATGTGGTGGCTTTGACCGATACCCAGAAGCAGCTGATTGTTAATGGGATTGCGGGTAATGTGGTGACGTTACAGGATCAAGGCTGGACACTTGTCGGTCAAAGCCCCCTGAATGGCATTACCTACAACCAATACACCAACGGCAATGCTTCCCTCTTACTGGATACGGACATTACCGTGCAAAACTTTGCCCAAAACGCTGCTGTGTAAATTTGTCAGGGTTTCTTCACATGAAAACAACGCAATTACGGAGGTATCAATGAGCGAAACTGCATTTAATACGCACAAGTAGAAAAGTAGTTCTTGCCAGGAATCGGGATTCATTTTTACGCTTGAGGGCTAAATGAATCCCGATTTCTGGCATAGGCTCGGCTGGAACTTGATTGATCAAATTATCTTTGGCTTCCTTTTCTTTCGCATTTTTTAATTCATTGTTTCCGTTCCTTAACAAAGGGAAATGGGATTATACTCTCAAGCTACAGGGCATTTTAAGGACGATTCCTGTAGCTTTTGGTTTTATAAATTCTGTAATTACTTTAATTTTAAAATTCATAAATAATAAAACATAACCTTCTATCTGTAAAGTCTGAGCCAGATTTAAAACCAAATTTATTTTAGTTCTGCTTAAATAATTATCGACTTAATTTTATAAACAACTAGATTTGAAAGCTCTCTAATAGCAAAGCTATAAAATTTAAAAGTAAATTAATCAAGCGTAAAAATATTTTAAATTTTATTGAATGATTAATACTATCCAGACGATCATTAAAATGCACCGAGCAACCGTAAATTTTATCTCTGTAGGAACAACCGGCAGCTAGGGAAAAATAAATGCATTGCTTGAACGCAGCCTGAAGCCTTAGAGGTTGCCACTTTAAAAAAATTAACAGCCGGTTTAGCCAAAAACTGCAACCCCTCATTCAAAACCGATTAAATAGATTGAAAAGCCGCCTTAAAATCGTGAAATAGCCAGTGTAGAACTCAATGCCGGTGCGTGTCATCAGCTCATCGCCTCGTAGGCAGCCCCTTTCCCTGGAAAATTGGCATCATCACACAGACAAGGGGTTCGCTGCTGTCACAACAGAAAATGTGCCGCATCAGAGGTAACAGAAATCTTATATGTTTCCGGAGAATATCAAAAAGAAGAGTTAACCCCTAAAATTGTGAAGTATCCTAGCTCAGCCCGGAAAGAACCTATGAGTTCGCTACTCCACTCCTCAGATCAGGCCATCAGTGTCACCTCAACCGATCTGTTCTTGCGACATCGCCTCAAAGTCGTGGAGGACTTATGGGAGTCTGTACTGCGATCCGAGTGTGGTCAGGAATTCGTAGACTTGTTGAGACGCCTGCGCGATCTGTGTTCCCCGGAAGGTCAAGCGCCCGATTTCATGGGATCGGAAGTCTTAAGCATTGTAGAAAAACTTGATCTCAATGACGCAATTCGAGCGGCCCGCGCCTTTGCCCTATACTTCCAGCTGATCAATATCGTCGAACAGCACTATGAGCAACGAGAGCAACAACTAGCCCAAGCCGGCGGCAAAGGAGTCGGATCTCAAATATTCCCCAAACCGGAAGTAGAAGCTCACAGCGGTGGCCCAGAAGCCGATTTACTTGAAAAAAGCTGGCACGAACCCAGCAGACCACGCCGGGACATTGGCACCTTCGACACCCTATTTCCCAGGTTACAAAGCCTTAACGTGCCACCGAAACAGATCCAGAAATTGATCGAGCGTCTGGATATCCGCTTAGTGTTTACCGCTCACCCCACGGAAATTGTCCGCCAGACAATGCGGGCCAAACAGCGGCGCATTGCCAAGATTCTGCAACAGCTTGACCAACAAGAGGAAAACACGGCCCCCCTGCCTGATCCTGCCCTGCTCATGGCCAACGCGGAAGCTAGCCCAGTAGGGGTATCTTCTTGGGAAGCCCAACTCCTAGACGAACAGCTGACTGAAGAAATCCGACTTTGGTGGCGCACCGACGAGCTGCATCAGTTTAAACCAACCGTGCTCGATGAAGTGGAATACACCCTCCACTACTTCAACGAAGTGCTGTTTGATGTGCTGCCCAAACTCTATCAGCGCCTGAAGCATTCATTGCAGGTGTCCTTTCCCTATTTGCAGCCGCCACGTCACAACTTCTGTAATTTCGGTTCTTGGGTTGGGGCAGATCGAGACGGCAACCCTTCAGTCACACCGCAAATTACTTGGCAAACTGCCTGCTATCAGCGCCATGTTGTTTTAGAGAAATATGCTCAGTCGCTGCGGCAGCTAACGGAGCTGTTGAGCTTGTCACTGCACTGGAGCGATGTTTTGCCAGAACTGCTGGAGTCGTTGGAACAAGACCGGCAGCAAATGCCAGAAATTTATGAGCAGCTAGCCATTCGCTACCGGCAGGAACCCTACCGTTTAAAACTTTCTTACGTGCTTAAGCGGTTGGAAAATACCCGTGATCGCAACTGGCGTCTGTATAACGGTGATGATTGGCAGCGGCACATTCGGGAAATTTCCGTCGTCCCCACTTACCGATCTGGGAACGACTTTTTGGCAGAATTACGGATGATTCAGCGCAACCTCTCCGCCACAGGTTTAAGCTGTCGCGAATTGGAAACGCTGATTTGTCAGGTAGAAATTTATGGGTTTACCTTGGCGCACCTGGATATGCGTCAAGAATCATCCCGTCACAGCGACACAATCAGTGAAATTGCTGAATACTTGCAAGTTTTGCCAAAGTGTTATAACGAATTGTCAGAATCAGAGCGCACGCTGTGGCTGGCAACTGAATTGCAAACACGGCGACCGTTAATCCCAACTGAGCTGGCGTTTAGCGAAAAAACGAACGAGGCAGTTGAAACCTTCCGCATTTTACGAGCGCTGCAGCAAGAGTTTGGCCCAGAAATCTGCCAAACCTACGTGATTAGCATGAGCCATGAGGCGAGCGACTTGTTAGAAGTGTTGCTACTGGCGAAGGAAGCCGGTTTGTACGATCCAGCCACCGGCATCAGTAGCCTTCAAGTCGTGCCTTTGTTTGAAACGGTCGAAGACCTTAAACGCGCGCCGGCTGTGATGCAAAGTTTGTTTGAATTGCCGCTGTATCGCGCCATGCTTGCCGGCGGCTATGAGAGATGGAAAAAGGAGAATGAAGAGAGCCAACTCAAGCAAGAGTCAACCGTTTTGAATTCTCAATTCTCAAATCAGAATTCTCTGCAAGAGGTGATGCTGGGTTACTCTGACAGCAATAAAGATTCAGGATTTCTTAGCAGCAACTGGGAGATTCATAAAGCTCAAAAAGCCTTGCAAAATATTGCTGAGCCGTATGAGATTGGCTTGCGAATCTTCCACGGACGTGGGGGTTCTGTCGGGCGGGGAGGTGGCCCTGCTTATGAGGCGATTTTGGCGCAACCTTGTAACAGTATTGGGGGACGCATCAAAATTACTGAACAGGGGGAAGTTTTGGCATCGAAATACACCCTGGCCGATTTAGCAATTTACAACTTAGAAAGCATTTCCACTGCCGTCATTCAAGCGAGTTTGCTAGGCACCGGCTTTGATGATATCCAGCCTTGGAATGAAATTATGGAAGAGTTGTCGGCGCGTTCACGATCTCACTATCGTGATTTGATTTACGAGCAACCCGATTTCATCGAATTCTTCCATCAAGTGACCCCCATCGACGAAATCAGCCAGCTACAGATATCTTCCAGGCCGGCACGCCGCAGCAGCGGGAAAAAAGAGCTATCTAATTTGCGGGCAATTCCTTGGGTGTTTAGCTGGACGCAAACCCGTTTTCTGCTGCCTTCTTGGTATGGAGTGGGGACGGCGTTGCAAAGCTTTTTGAACGAGCAACCCGAAGAACACATGAAACTGCTGCGCTACTTCTACTTTAAGTGGCCTTTCTTCAAAATGGTAATTTCCAAGGTGGAAATGACGCTTTCTAAAGTAGATTTGCAGATTGCTCACCACTATGTTCGTGAATTGGCTAAATCTGAAGATCAAGCTCGCTTTGAAGCACTATTTGAACAAATCGCTAGTGAATATCACCTCACTCGTGATTTAGTGCTAACCATCACAGGACACAAGCGACTGTTGGATGGCGATCCGGTTCTCCAACGTTCGGTGCAACTGCGAAATGGCACCATTGTTCCCCTCGGTTTGTTGCAAGTTTCTCTGTTAAAACGTCTGCGCCAGCACAGCACTAACTCGGTTCCCGGTGTGATTCACTCACGCTATAGCAAAGCGGAATTGCTACGAGGTGCGCTGTTAACAATTAATGGCATTGCCGCCGGCATGAGAAATACAGGTTGAGCCGTTAAAAGTTAGGGAAGGAAGGGAATACTACGGTGAATATAGGTTCGGGAAAAGTTGCTGCGACAGCAAACGCTTAACTAGCGTGTAAACGTTGAGCTAACTTTTTCTGAACCTATCTTGGCGGCAACTTTAAATAAATCCTTCTTCCTAAGCTAAATTCTATGCTCGCACTGTCAGGCTATCACGTTACAGAAGAAATTGTTTCCGGCATCAGAACAGTTATTTATCGGGGATGCGACGAGCGAGCGCAAAGGCCGGTTATTGTTAAAACTCTAAAATCAGAGTACCCTACCCTTGAAGAAATTACTTGCTTAAGGCAAGAATATACCCTTACTAAAAGCCTTAATTGCGAAGGAATTGTCAAATCTTATAGTTTAGAAAAATACCGCAACAGTTTTGCTTTAGTTATTGAAGATTTTGGCGGCCAGTCTCTTGCCGAGTTCCTTGCCGAGCAAAAAATTCAACTCATAGAGGTGCTACTAATAGCGGTTGCTTTGGCAAAAGCTTTAGATTATTTACACAAAATTCCGATTATTCATAAAGATATTAAACCTTCAAATATTATTATTAATCCCAGCACAAAAGAAGTCAAACTGACTGATTTTAGTAGTGCTTCTCGCCTCCATTTGCAGAAGACGACGAGCAGCCATTCTAATTTGCTAGAAGGCACTCTAGCTTATATGTCACCGGAGCAAACTGGAAGGATGAATCGCTCGGTTGACTACCGCACAGACTTTTATTCTTTGGGTGTAACTTTGTATGAGGTGCTAACAGGCCAGTTACCTTTTACAACAACCGATCCAATGGAATTAGTTCATTGTCATTTGGCTAAACAACCTCTACCAGTTTCGAAAGTAAAAGGAATTCCGCAAGCAGTTTCTGATATTGTCATGAAGTTATTAGCTAAGACGGCTGAAGACAGATATCAGACTGCTGCCGGCTTAAAGTTTGATTTAGAAATATGTTTGTCTCAATTGCAAGCATCCGGAACAATTGAAAGCTTTTCTTTGGGTAAACATGATCGGGGAAGCGAGCTTTTAATCCCACAGAAACTCTACGGACGGGAGATCGAGGTACAGATGCTCATGAACGCCTTTGAGCGCGTTAGTGAAGGAGCATCTGAAATTATGCTGGTTTCCGGTTATTCGGGAATTGGTAAAACTTCAGTGGTTCATGAAATTCATAAACCGATTGTAGGAGCGCGTGGGTATTTTATTGCCGGCAAGTTTGATCAGTTTAAACGAAATATTCCTTATGCGGCTCTGATTCAGGCTTTTCAAGAATTAATTCGCCAACTATTAACAGAAAGCTCAGAAAAAATTGCAATTTGGAAAGAAAACCTTTTAGAAGCTTTAGGACAGCAAGGGAATGTAATTATTGAAGTGATTCCTGAAGTTGAGCTAATCGTCGGTAAACAGCCTGAATTAGCACAACTAGGTGCTGCGGAATCGCAAAATCGCTTCAACCGAGTGTTTCAACAATTCATTCATGTCTTTTGCCAATTTGAACACCCCCTAGTTTTCTTTCTAGATGATTTACAGTGGGCAGATTCAGCATCGCTGAAATTACTGCAGTTGCTAAGTACTGACTCGGACAGCCACTATCTGTTAATGATTGGGGCGTATCGAGATAACGAAGTTAATCCCACGCATCCGTTAATTCAAACGCTGGAGAAGATTCAACAAGCCGGCGCTGTTGTGAATAATATCGTCCTCCGGCCTTTAGATATTAAAAATGTCAGTCAATTAGTCGTAGAGACTTTGGGCGAAAAAGAAAGTGAAAAAGGAGAAGAAGCTCAGACCGATTCTTCAAACTCTCTCACTCCTTCTGATCGTTCAAAGCCTCTGTCTGAGCTACTTTTTAACAAAACTGGGGGTAATCCCTTCTTTTTAACCCAGTTGCTCAAAACTTTGTATTTAGAAAAGTTGCTGGTTTATGATGCAATTTCTGGTATTTGGCGCTGGGATATAAAAAAAATTCAAACGATTGGGATCGCTGATTATACTGTTGTTGAATTAATGGCAAAAAATATTCGCAAATTGCCAGAGACAGCGCAGAAGGTATTAAAATTGGCGGCTTGCATCGGCAACCGATTTACCTTAGATGTTCTGGCGATTGTGAATGAGGAATCAACGACAACTACGGCAGCTCATCTGTGGCCGGCACTTCAAGCCGGTCTGATTTTGCCTCTGTCCAATGCTTACAAAATTCCTTTGGTTGGAGAATGGGAGTTTTTGAGTGAAGATTCCGTTTCGCACATTTCTAATCCTCAAACGCCTATCTCTTATAAGTTTTTGCATGACCGAGTCCAGCAAGCTGCTTATTCTCTCATTCCTGAATCTGATAAACAAGCGGCTCACCTAAACATCGGCAAATTGCTACTGCAAAAAACGAATCCCGAAGAACGCAAAGAAAATATCTTCGCTCTGGTAAATCAACTCAACTACGGAAGCAATTTACTCACATCTAACACAGAAAAAGATGAGCTAGCCCAGTTAAATTTGATAGCCGGCCAAAAAGCAAAAGTAGCAATGGCTTATGAAGCCGCTCTCAGGTATGTGAATGTGGGTTTAGCACTGTTGCCGGCAGACAGCTGGCACACTGACTATGATTTGACACTGACACTTTATGTAGAAGCCGCAGAAATAGAGTATCTAAACACCTACTTCGAGCGTTCGCAACAGTTGACTGAGATTATTTTGCAAAAAGCCACAACTTTACTCGACAAGGTGAAAGCGCACGAGTTGCAAATACAGTGTTATATGGCTCAAAACCAGATGTTGAAAGCCTTAGAAACTGGATTGCAAGTGCTGGAAACGCTAGGGGTTTCTCTTTCTGCGGCTAGCATTGACGATTGTTTGGCGGTTGAGTTGCCTTCTGTGAAAGATTTAGAAAACATCGCAGAAATGACCGAACCCTATCAATTAGCAGTCTTACGGCTACTCGTCACTGTAGCTACTCCCGTTCCTGTTGTGAAGCCGGAAATGCTGCCGGTGCTGATATTGACTCAGGTGAAGTTCTGTCTCAAACATGGTCATTCTCCTCTATCCGCCGTAGGCTACGCTCTTTATGGAATGATCTTGTGTACGGTGATGGGAGATACTGATGCTGGATATCACGCTGGACAACTAGCTTTGAGTTTGCTGGATAAATTTAATGCCAATTCGGTGAAATCAAAAGTTTACAATCTTATCAACCTTTTTATAAAACCTTGGAAAGAGCATATTCGGGAAACGCTTGCACCATTTTTGGAGGCCGTTCAAACAGGTATTGAAACCGGAGATATAGAATCTGTCGGCTATTGTCTGAATAATTACTGTTTTAACTTGTTTTTTACAGGAGAGCGGCTGGATGTTGTAGAGCAAGAGCAAGGGCAATATCTGGATTTAGCCGTGAAACTTAAACAAGAATACTCGATTAATTTCAATCAGATATTAAGACAACTCACTTTAAATCTCCAAGGGTTATCGGAGGACAAAGTTCAATTAATTGGAGAGAGCTTTAATGAAGCAAAAAGTTTACCCATAATTCGATCAAATAATAATGGAACTTTGCTATTGCTTATTTATCTTGCTAAAACAATTCTGCTTTATTTGTTTAAAGAACCTGAGAAAGCTGTTGCCAGCGCCGAATTAGCAGCAGAACATCTAGCCTGTGTCAACGGAATGTTATATTCTGCCGGCCACAATTTCTATTATTCGCTGGCTCTCCTCGCTTTTTATCCCAAAGCTTTAAAAATTGAACAACAACAGTACATGAAGCAAGTAGAGGCTAATCAGGAACAAATGCAGCAGTGGGCGGCTCATGCACCGTGTAACTTCGCCCATAAGTACGAGCTAGTAGAAGCAGAAAAAGCACGAGTTTTAGGAGACATCGCCCAAGCAATTTTACATTATGAGCAAGCCATAACAGCAGCCAGAAAAGAAGGCTATATCCAAGAAGAAGCGCTTGCCTGTGAGTTAGCAGGAGAGTTTCATCTCGCTCGCGCTCAAGAAAATATGGCGAGGTTTTATCTTACAGAAGCTTACTACGGCTATATTCACTGGGGAGCAACCGCAAAAGTAAAAGACTTAGAAGAAAGATACCCGGAGTTGTTAGCTAAAACGTTCACTCAAAAAACGGCAAGCAGCGAACTCAGCCATACAGCCACAACGACCGGTAGCGGCACTTCAGAACTTTTAGATTTTGCCGCCGTGACCAAAGCATCTCTTGCAATTTCAGGTGAAATAGTTCTGAGTCAACTGCTGAGCAAATTAATGAAACTAGCGATTGAGAATGCCGGCGCACAAAAAGGTTGTCTCATTCTGAATCAAAAAGATACTCTTGTCATCGAAGCAACTGGGAAAGTTGAGGGTAACGATGTTATCGTGAAGCAATCTTCTGTCCTAGAGATTTCTCAGGCTGTGCCAATGACGGTGATTAATTATGTGAGGAGAACTCAAAAAAATGTTGTGTTAACTGATGCGAAAAATGAAGGAATATTTAGCCACGATCCTTATATTATTAGAAACCAAAACCTGTCAGTGCTTTGTATTCCAATTTTAAACAAAGGAAGCTCAATCGGGTTACTTTATTTAGAAAATAATTTGACCAAAGGTGCTTTTAATAGCAATCGAATAGAAGTTTTAAAAATCTTGGCATCTCAAGCAGCCATTTCAATTGAAAACGCTCGCTTGTATGCCAACTTAGAAATGGTCAATGAGCAATTAGAAGATTACAGCCGGACTCTAGAAGTCAAAGTTTCAGAGAGAACCCTAGAGTTACAAGACAAAAATGAGCGGTTAAATCAAACACTAAAACAGCTACAGCAAACCCAAACTCAACTAATTCAAACGGAAAAAATGTCTTCCTTGGGACAGATGGTTGCCGGGATAGCCCATGAAATAAATAATCCCATTAACTTTGTTTATGGAAATCTCATCCACGCCCATGAATATACCTTGGATCTGTTGCGAATGATTGAGATTTACAAGCGAAATCAGCCGTGCCCCATACCAGAATTGCAAGCGGAAATCGAAGAAATTGACATCGATTTTGTTAAAGAAGATATGCCAAAAATGCTGGAGTCGATGAAGTATGGAGCCGAACGCATCCGCGAAATTGTCCTTTCCTTGCGAAATTTTTCTAGACTTGATGAATCAGAGATTAAGGCAGTTGATCTTCATGAAGGCATTGACAGTACGCTGCTGATTTTGCAGCATCGTTTGAAAGAGCGTAGCCACGGGCAGGGGGACGATTTTGCCACAGAAATTCAAGTAATTAAAGAATATGGAAAACTACCTTTAGTTGAGTGTTGCGCCGGCTTGTTGAATCAGGTGTTTATGAATGTCCTGAGTAATGCGATAGATGCGCTGCAAGCGTCTGGCAAAGAGGGTTGTGCCCAATCTCCAACCCGCAAAATTTGGATTCGCACAGAGTTGGGGGTTGAAGGTGCCGGCCACTCAAACGGGCGATCTGCCGTCGGGACAAGCCAGAATTCTGTGGCGGTGATTCGCATTGCCGATAATGGTGCCGGCATGACAGAAGAAATCCGCTCAAAGCTGTTCGATCCCTTCTTCACAACCAAACCCGTTGGCAGCGGCACCGGCTTAGGGTTATCTATCAGCTACCAGATTGTCGTAGAAAAACACGGCGGACAATTAAAATGTATTTCAGCACCCGGAGCTGGTGCTGAGTTTATCATTGAGATTCCGCTCAAGCCCCATAAAACAGCGCAACTGAAACCCGACTGATGACCGCTAAGAAACGAGCCTTGATTTGCAGCTTAGTTGCGATTGCCTCTGGATTATTTGGTGCCTACCTGGGTGGGCAAATTAGTGTCGTGGATCGCACCAACCAATGCCAAACCCTTCCGGAGGGATTCAAAAGCGTGTGCGCCCTTTTAGTCACGCCAGATGCAGCGATGC
Source organism: Microcoleus vaginatus WJT46-NPBG5 (assembly GCA_019359355.1). GTDB lineage: Bacteria > Cyanobacteriota > Cyanobacteriia > Cyanobacteriales > Oscillatoriaceae > FACHB-68. The sequence continues at coordinate 169,108 of JAHHHM010000007.1, forward strand.
GAGGCAGTACCACCGGCTTGTGGGTGGGAACGATTGTTGGGGCGTTTGTAGGGGGATTGGCAACTCATCAGGAAGGGGAAGCGGAAATGGAGGAGAAAGCAAGAAGAGAGAAGTGAAGATTTTTTCTTCTTGCCTTCTCTTGTAAGCTTCAACTTTCTATCATCGCTTGTGACTTCTGATGTCTCACTTTGTTTTAAAAGGCTGGGTTATGATACACGCGAAAAAATGGCACTCTAGACTGGCCTTACCGGCAGCAGGAATTGCAATCGCCGGCACGTTCATGCCTTGGGCAATCGCGCCCTCACACGCTCAAAGCCGGTTTAACGACATCCAAGGTCACTGGGCGCAAGCCTGCGTTGAACAACTGGCCAATCGGCAAATTATCAGCGGCTATCCAGATGGCACCTTTCGCCCCACCGCACCCGTCTCGCGCGTGGAGTTTGCCGTTTTAATTAACAAAGCGTTCCCCAATACAGCGCCGGTGCGCGATCCAATTACTTTTGTCGATATTCCCACTGATTACTGGGCCGCAAGTGCGATTCAATCAGGATATCGAGCCAACTTTCTGACGGGCTATTCTGAGCGAATTTTCAACCCCAACCGCAAGATTGAGCGGGCACAAGCGTTGAGTTCTTTGGCGAGCGGTTTGAGATATGCGCCCAGTTCCAGGGCAACTGAGATGTTAACAATGGCATTTGAGGATGCTGCTGATATTCCCAGCTACGCCAAAACTGGAATTGCCGCCGCTACAGAAAGAGGGCTGGTTGTCAACTATCCCAATGTCAGGCAGCTCAACCCCAATCAGCCAGTCACTCGTGCGGAGATGGCAGCGTTTGTCTGTCAAGCGTTGAGCAGAGGGCAAACAGCTTTGGTGCCGGCGCAGTATATCGCCCAGTTAACACCGCAACAACAGCCGCAGCAACAAGCGCAGCAACAACCACAGCAACAGCAACAACAACAACCCCAACAACAACCACAGCAACAGCCGGCGGTGACTGTAGCGCCAAGGGTGACAGGTAAAATCCAATCCGTGGAATCTGGCAATGTCCGGGCTGAATTTTCTTATGATCCGCAAGGCACCGCCGGCACCGGCATCGGCAATAATATGCGATTAAGAATTGCACGTGCCGGTCAGACGCTGCTAGATAAGCCGATACTTTTGCCAGTGGGGGGACTCGCAGAAAACTCAAGACGTTCAGATGAACGGGTATCAGAAGGTCGGTTTCTCGGTTTAGAAGTCCGAGATATTGACGGTGATCGCGAACCAGAAATCATCGCCGATTTATTCTCCACCAAGAGCGGCAACAACTGCTGCGCTTATTCCTATATTTATCGCTACGAGCCGGCGCAAAAACGTTACACCCACATTGAACAATCTTGGGCAAATGTGGGGTATGAAGTGAAAGATGTTGAGGCAGATGGAATTCCAGAATTTGAGAGTTTGGACAGCCAGTTTATCAATGCCTTCAACATTCCCGATGCAGATGCTCGCTTGCCGAAACGCATTTGGCATTACCGGCAAGGACAGATGGTTGATGTCAGCCGGGAGTATCCCCAATTAGTCTCTGAACACAACCAAAAGCTGTGGCAGGAGTACCAAGATCGGCAGGCGTTAAATCAGGAGGTTAAAGGCGTTTTAGCCGCTTACTTAGCAAATAAATTCTTGCTCAATGAAAATGTGGAAGGCTGGCAAGTCTTGCAACAAGTTTATACCGGCAGCGATCGCGATGAATATTTCGCACAACTCGGTAAACTTCTCAGCGATTTAGGCTATGACAGTCGCAAAGCAGGTTCAGGCCGGTAATCTTAACTTCTGAGTTTGAGAAGAAGTTAAACAGGGGATTCTCAGGTTCTCTGCCGAGATCCCCTTTCATCATCCACCCCTTAAACCACGGGCAAAAGTCTTATTGCCAACGCCCGAACCCATCTGTGGTAAAAAAAAGACTTTGATGCCACCGCACCCTAAATACTCGAACCAGATATAAATTCACAAACTCATCTTTAGGAATATTTTTATAGTAGAGTGCGCTCCCTTTTTATGCCGGCCCTATCTCGCTTTCTGGGGAATTTTACGCTAGCTGTCTCCACTTTCTGCCCTTAGACGGAGTTAGTTTTTTCTTTAAACAAGCACTATAAGTATATAGGATGATCCGAAAAAACCAAGAGTCATACCATCTCTTGTTTAATGTCCCGGCTGTTGCAAGGGGAGGATATTTCGGAAAAAAATTAACTAATTTGCTGATCAAATAAACGCTGCCCGCCATTATTTGATTGAACAAGTTCATCGCGTCCAAGATAGGGCAATTTTGCAAAACTTCGCAATAAATTGAGTTTTCTTGAACGTCCTGAACTGAATTATCAAGGCGTCAATCAAGGTTTCCGTAACCTGTTTGATGATCCAAAAGCAGGATTTGAGACAGAGAAGGAATTAGGAAATGGCTGATTTAATTTGATCTCATTTTAGTAAGTTTTGAGTGCCGGCATCTTGCCTGGTTGCTCTGATTTCCGGGAGCCTATTGATCCGATTCCCCCAATATGTTTGCCAAGCTGGGACGCACCTATTCAGGACGGTAACGGACTCTGCCGCAACTGCTACGATTGCTAGCGTCATTCGGTAGTCGGCATTACTGTATTCCTTCCTGAGTCGCAAAAAGTTTCCCCGTCTACCAACTGAATCTCCTTGATTGATAGGCCGGCTCTGTGCTGGCCTCTTTCTTTAAAATTTAGCTTTTTTTCAAATATTCATCAATATTTAACGCATTTAGACAGTAATTCAAACATTCAATAAAAAATGTTAATTCTGATACGGTTAATTATTTAATTTGAATACAATATATCTAGAACAAGTTTTACTCCGTGTCAGTCCTGTCTGTAGAGGTCTTCTTTATGTCAGACTTAACCTATACTCTTTCCATTCCCAGCACCCTGCAAGAATTGGAACAAGCGGTTGAGCGCTACAAATCCAGCGATCTTAGCGGGAGTGAACTCCTTAGTTTGTGGCAGGCGATCCGGGATGGATCACTGAATCAGTTTTTAACCCAAGTGGATCAGGATGGAGTTCCCGGAGAAGAAAGTTATTAACTAACATTTCTCCCCAGAAAATGACGGCTGCCGCCATTAATTCAGCAATGACTCGCTGCTTTTTTTAACCAGTTGTTCAAGTTTTTGCCGGCAGAGGTGACGACTGCTTATTTACTTCTCGCATCTGCCTTTGACAACCCAGAGGCGTCTGGGAAGACGCCTCTACCGTTTACAATTGCGCCCTCCCTACACAGCGCAAATGCATATCAACCGCTTTCTTTTAAGTTAAAATAAATACATGGGCGGGTTATAAGACTTTGTTAAATAATCGGCCCATTAGGTTTGACAAAAGGTTTTTCCCCACAGATATGGTTCAGTACACGCTCGCTCAGTGTCCAGAAGTTGTCCTCACTGTTTCCGGCAAAGATTCCACAAAAGCCCGTGACAAAGCAATGGATCAGCTAATGGAACTGATGGATGCCGGCAAACTCCCCACTGAACTCTCAGATGGATTTGGCCCTCAACAGCTGATTGAAGTGAAAGAGCAAGTAAGCGATACTGCGGGTGATGAGGACGCTGTAACCCAAGCAATACAGACGCTTAGCAACCTCGCCACCCTCAAGCTAAAGGTGCAAGAGTCCCGCGCCGAAGCGCTCAAGGTTCGCGCTCAAGTCGATATCCTGTTTTCTGATAAATCCGTAAGTGAGGAAGAAATCACCACCCTCAAGGACGGTTTTAAAGTTCTCAAAAGCTTTGCCCAAGCCAATCTGCGCTATCAAGAAGCCCGATCTAAAGCAGAAGATGCGCGTGCAGTGCTTGATCGCGCTTTGAAATCTCCTGAAGAAGGTTAGCCGGCTAAAAGAAAAAGCAATTGCCTACTCATTTTGCAGACGAATTCTCGATAGATTATTCGTCGCTATTTGCCATGACTAAATTTACAAGCGCCGGCGCAATCTCATCGAGTGGCAGAATCGAATCTACAGTGCCGGTGGCAATGGCAGCACTAGACATTTCAAAAAATTGAGCTGTACTTTCATCCAGGGCAATTGTTTTGCCACCCATCTTGTGAATCGCCCGCACCCCCGACGCCCCATCACTGCCGGTGCCAGAAAGAATTGCGGTGATCGCGCGATCTTTGAAACTCGCTGCAACTGACTGAAGCAATAAGTCGGCTGAGGGACGCGCAAAGTCTACAAATACCGCCTGAGAAAGGCAGAAAGTGCCATTGGCAGTCACGAGTAAGTGTTCATTTGGGGGCGCAACGTAGACAACGCCCGGTTGCAGTTGCTCTCCTTCTTGTGCCTGTTTGATCGGCAAGCTATTAGACCGGCTCATAGCATCCGCCATCAAACTAGAATCGGACCGGGTATCAAGGCGCTGCACCACGATGACGGCTGCCGGCAAGTTGGCGGGTAAAGCCGGCAGGATATAACTTAAAGCCAAACGCCCGCCGGCTTCCCCCACTAACACCACCACTTTAAAAGCAACCTCTACAGCCTCACCCTCACTGGATGAAACTGCCCGCTCCTCTGGATTTTCAATCACCGGCACTTGACCCTCGAACAGCGTTCGCCGGATCGAGTCAGCACGTTGTTCGGCCTCCTTTGCTTGCGCTTCATAACGCTCTGCTGATTTGATATTGTTGCGTTCGCGAGCGTTCTTAGCCATCTTGTGCATCAACTCTGCACGCTCCTCTAGAGAGCGAACTGCGGCCCACAGCGCCACCTCTTGCGACTCGCTTTGCCCCGCAACCAAAGTCTGCCCTGAATAGGCGTGGCCCACACGACACCGGAACTTCAGCAAACCCTTGCCTTCCACTTGGAACAGCGTCCCGCCGCAATCTGGACAAGTAAAATTTGAGGCCGATCCAGGGTGTCCTTGCTGCCGCATCCCGGCCCCATCCACTTCCACAATGTCGATCTCGCGATCAATTCCGCTTTCGCTAGACACAGCCTCTCCTCCTTCCTTTACTACTGGTTCATGGGCTAGACGTACCAACGCCGGTGCTATGGATGAGAGTGGCAGAATATGGTCAACGTTTGCGTATTCGATAGCGCTGCTGGGCATCCCCGAAAAAAGCGCATCATCTGGGTTCTGAACAATAGCGACGCCACCCAGCCGCTTCAACTCTATAAGTCCCTCAGTGCCATCGTCGAGCGTGCCCGAAAGCACTACCCCTACCACGCGACGTCCGTATGCTCTTGCTGCTGTGCGAAACAAAGGATCGACTGCCGGACGCGTGCCGTTCTCCTTTGGCCCTTGCACCAAACGAATGTAGCCGCTTTTGACGAGCAGGTGGTAGTCTGGCGGTGCTACATAAATGCGTCCGTGTTCGATCATCTCATGATCTTTAGGGTGAGCCGCCGGCAAAGGCCCATATCGGCTGAGGATATCCGGGAGAAAGCTTTTAGTTTCGGCTCGAATGTGAAGGACGATGAACAATGCTGCCGGCAAGTCTTTAGGCAAACCAGCCACCAGTTTATTCAGGGCTTCCACCCCGCCGGCGGAGGCTCCAATAACGATGATGTCGTGACCGGGCATTCGCCTCTCCTTTTTGAACAGCGCTCACAGCTCTATCTTATTACTATAAAAGGGTGATTGGCCTCAAATAATTGTTTGCTCAATTTTGTCAGAAGGTTTTTGTTATCATGATGCCCGAATTTCCTGCTGAGATCGGTGGCAAAATTCTCCATAAAATACTCCCCAGACTGTCAGGGGAGAATAAGAGTCGTGACAGAAGTTTTGCAACTCTCAAAAGCGGTCGCGAGAGTGGGGCGCATCTAAATCAAGTTTCGGCCCTTTCGGAACAATGCCGGTTGGGTTAATTTGATTGTGGCTTTTGTAATAATGTTGCTTAATGTGGTTCAGGTCGCACGTTTCCTTGACTCCTGGCTGCTGATAAATATCTTTCAAATAATTCCACAGGTTTGGGTAGTCCCAAATGTGGCGCAAATTGCATTTGAAATGCCCATAGTAAACGGCATCAAATCGCAATAGGGTTGTGAAGATACACACATCTGCTTCAGTGAGGCGATCACCGCAGAGATAGCGCTGCCGGCTCAATACCTCGTCCCAATAATCGAGATTGTCAAAGAGTTCTGTAACCGCTTCTTCGTAGGATTCCTGTTTCGTCGCAAAGCCGGCACGGTAAACCCCATTATTAATCGGCTGGTAAATCGCATCAATGGTTTGGTCAATTTTCTCTTGCAAATCTGTGGGACAAAGATTGATATCTGATTTTGCTATCCCATCAAATTCCGTATCCAACATCCGGATAATCTCGCGGGATTCATTATTAACAATCGTGCCGGTTTTCTTATCCCACAGTATCGGCACTGTCACCCGTCCTGTGAAATTAGGTTCTGCCTTTAGATAGATGTCTCTGAGATATTTTGCCCCATTCACACTATCAGGAATGCAAGCCGGTGCTTCAGAAAAAAACCATCCCTCATCCCCCATAAACGGATCAACGATTGAGATCGAGATCGCCTCATCTAAACCCTTCAGTTTTCGCAGAATCAGCGTGCGTTGTGCCCAAGGACAGGCGAGGGCAACATAAAGATGGTAACGACCGGCTTCTGGCAGATAATCGCTAGAACCGTCAGCCCGAATCCAATTGCGGAACGTCGTTGAAGGACGGATAAACTTACCCTGCGAGTCTTCTTGCTCTCGTTTGCTCGTCCATTTGCCATCAATTAGCATACCTAGCGCCATAAATTGTCTCCTTTTGTTACTGCTAAGTGATGTTTCAAGTTTAGTTCTATTAAGTAACACCATCGGCTGAGAGAATCCGAGCGCATAAAGCGGTATATTTCAGGGAAGTCAGCGTCAGAATTTGCAGTGCCAAGAATCATCGCTATCATCAACGGTAAGGGAGGCGTCGGGAAAACCACGACGGCAGTCAATTTGGCTGCAGCCCTCTCAGAGAAGACACGGGTTCTTTTAGTCGATGCCGATCCGCAAGCATCTGCCTCTTGGTGGGTGGATCGCAGTGACGACGAAATGGGCTTCGATCTGTCTCGAAATACAGATCCCAAACTTTTGGGTCGTTTGCGGAAGGTAGAAGGCTACGAGATAGTCGTCGTAGATACGCCGCCGGCGCTGAGATCCGAAGCTTTAGCGGCGGTGGTGGCAAGTGCGGATTATGTGGTTTTGCCCACACCTCCAGCGCCGATGGATCTCGCTGTGCTGATTGAAACCGTACGGGAAGCCATCATGCCGGTGGGAACCGCCCATCGGGTGCTTCTAACTAGAGTGGATACGCGGAGTTTAGGAGAAGCACTAGAGGCTCAAAACACACTTCTCGAATTAGGAATCCCCGCTTGCAATGCCTTTGTTCGTGCCTATAAAGCCCACGAAAGAGCAGCGCTTGATGGAGTTCCGATTACAAAAGCGAAAGGAAAAAACGCACGAGAAGCTGAAGCAGATTATCGCCGCGTAGCAGAAGAAATACAGCGTGACTGGAGGAAATAATGGCTAAAAAACGGCTAGCAGACTTGTTACATGAAGAAGCGGATAAATTCCCTAATTCAGAAACTGAGGGAGTTGAAGAAGCTCAGGCTGATGAACTGATAGCAGAGGAAACTGAAACAGAAGACGAGGCTGAAACAGAAGAACATGACGACACTCGCCCGAAACGCACAGCCCCAACCAAAGCTGAATTACAAGCCATTGTCACTGAATTAACGACCTCTCTAGCTTTAGCTCACCAAACAGTAGATTCTCTACAGCAACAAATTGTTGACCTAGAGTCTGAGTTAGACATTCAAAAAGCATCCGTTGCTGACTTGCAGTCTGAATTGCACAAGCAAACAACATCCGTTAGTGATTTGCAGAAAAAGCTAGATCGCGCTCAGCAAAAGAAAAATGAATTTGAGGAAGCTAAAAAAGCAGCCTTGCAACTGGCAGACGCCAACTCAAAACTCATTGAAGAAATCGAGACTATGAAAAAAGACAAGGAACCCGTTAAACAAAAAGAGAAGGAACCGGCTAAACCAAAAGACAGCGCAATCGTTAAAAAACAAGAATTCACCAAAGTGCCAGGAAGATTTGAGCGGTTTGTTCTCCCCTTAAGTCAGGAGAAGGCAGACACTGGGACAAATAGTTGGATGCTTGACTAAAAGTTATACGGTTTTTGTTTTGAGGCGCTACAAATAGAACCCCCCTACCTTTCTTTTAGGATGTGGGGGGATCTGTAGCCGGGGAAAAAGAAAATAGGATTAGTACCCTATCTGCCGGTGCCGGTGTTGGAACAATTAACCACAGATAAACGCAGCGCTATCATCTGGCATTAACATTAAATCACTTTACTTCTAAGAAAGAAAATTAAGTGACTACAAAAAATTCCTCCAGACGGTATGGAAACTATCAGGAGGAAATAATAAGTGACGAATTAAAGAAAGCTAATTAAGCAGGATTGGCTTGCGCTCTTTTCTCAAGTAAACTGATAATCGCAGCTTTTTCTATCAGTCCGACAATCGCCCCATTTTCACGAATCACCGGCAGCTCAGTTAGCTGTTTCGTTTCCAGTAATGTTACAACTTCGAGTAACGATTGTTCTGGTTTAACTGCGGTATCAAATTCGATGGGTTTCATCAAGTCTTTTACTTGAGTTTGTGGCCACTGATCAGTTGGAATTGCTTTCAAATCGTCAACCGAGATCGCGCCTAAAACTTGCCCTTCAGTATCGGTGACAAAAAACTTACGCCAAGTTGCTTTGCCAATGATGTACTCATTTGCCAATTCTCTGAGGGTCAATTCTGCCGGCACAATCGGACTATTCGGATTCACCGCATCTTCAGCCGTCAAACCGGCTAATTTATCTTGCACTCTGGCAAACTGAGCAGAACGACCGGCATTTTGCAGCAAGAAGAAACCGATTAACAAATTCCAGAAGTTGCCGAACACTCCAGTAGCGATTGCAATCCAGCCAATAATTTGACCGACGCGGCTGGCAAACACAACACCTTTATAAGGATTGCCGGTGAACTTCCAGACTGCGGCTTTCAGGATATTGCCACCATCAAGGGGTAAACCAGGAATCAGGTTAAAGGCAGCCAGGACTAAATTAATCGAAGCGAGAAGTCCCACAATCGCTGCAACCGGCCCTGTAAGACCGATGCCGGTGCCAATCGCGGTGAAGATACCAAATAGCATCAAACTAACTGCCGGCCCTGCAATGGCCACCCAGAACGCCTCTGCCGGTGTTTTTGACTCTCTTTCCAGACTTGCTAAACCACCAAACAGAAACAGCGTAATCGATTTAACTTCAATTCCCTGCTGCATGGCGACAAAACTATGTCCCAACTCGTGCGCTAACACAGAAGCAAACAGCAACAGCGCCGCAACAAATCCCAAAATCCAGGGCATCGCGCCGCCCATTGCCGGAAATTGAGCTGCGAGTCCGCCACCATAGCTGAACGTCACTAAGCCCAAAACTAAAAACCAGGAGAGATTCACAAAAAATGGAATCCCGAATAAGTTGCCTACGCGGATGTTGCCGTTCATTCTCGGCTCCTTTTTAGTACACATTGGAGAAGGAGAAGCTTGGTTTCGCCTCTCGACTTCTCCATTGTAACGAAGCGTAAACAAGGCTTTAAGTTTTCCACTAGCGTGGTTGCCGTCCCTTCAGGTTCGGTTTTGGGCATATAGCATGGGGCTTTTGATAGGGTATTTGCCAAAGCCCTAAATCATCAAGGGGATTGCTGAGTACAAAATTCTTTTGCTAAACCATCAAACTGTTGAGCAGTGAATTCTAGAGTTTTATAACCTCCCCAAGTGGCAAGACCTGTACCCCCGACTAATAATGTACCCATCACCAGTGGACCCCCAACAATTGTCAGCTCATCGGGACCACAGATGGGTTAACATTTGAAGCTTTTATCTCTCAAAGACTTGTCCCGAAGCTTTGGAAGGGTGCCTGTGTGATTATGGATAACTCCTCCATCGACAAGGGGAAAGAAATTAAAGCTCTAAGTGAGGCAGCTGGAGCCATCTTAATTTACTTATCTCCCTATTCACCGGACTTCTCACCGATAGAAAACTGTTTTTCAAAAATCAAAAATACACTCCGCTCTATCGGTGCCCGTACTTATCCAGAGTTATTGAAAGCAATTGAAGAAGCCTTCTCTCAAGTCTCTTTAGAAGATCTAAAAAGCTGGTTCACTCATTGCTGTTATTGTACCTCACCAGCTTAGAAAACGCTGTCTATCCGACTGCTACTACTAATAATTCTTTTTCCAACAGCCAAAGAGCAAATTTAAACAAATTTTGAAATGAGCAGCTGTTACTGGATTGAGTATCTACTAAGCTAAAGGGAATGAAGCAAATATCGTTTGTGTAGTGAGATCAGATAAGGTAGGAACAATGAAAGTATCGGATTTGGCGAAACCAACGATTTGTGGCAATGACCAGAGCGCGAGGCTGGGTTAGCTTAAGTGCAATTGCACAATGTTCCATGTATGAAAAGGTCGTTTTAATTTTCCCTTCCAGTATCCTAAACTTCAGGCAAAGCTCATAGAATGTTAGATACGGGGGCATCATAGGAATCGTCTATTAAAACTAGTATCGTCTTCCCTACAATGAAAATTCATCAGTTTCGCCGAGTTAACGCGTTTCCATTACAAATTGTTCTGATTATTCCCTTCATTCTCCAAATTCTTGGAGCCGTTAGTTTAGTAGGCTACTTGTCCTTTAAAAATGGACAGAGAGCAGTCAATGACTTAGCAGAACAATTGATGGCTCGCACTAGCGATGTTGTGGGTGAACACCTGAAGTCCTATCTGGCAATTCCCCAAACCCTCAACCAAATCAATGCAGATGCCGTTCGTAGAGGAATGCTGGATGTGCGTGATCGCCAAACCGTTGGCAAGTATTTCTGGGATCAGATGCAGGCGTATGACTTCACTTACATTGGGATTGGCTTAACCACAGGCGAGGGGGTTGGAGCGGCTCGCTACGATGGCAAAACCATCACTATTGATGATTGGACTGCCAAACCTCCCAACAATGTGATTACCTACGCCACTGACAACCAGGGCAATCGAACTCAAGTCAATGCTCGCTGGGATTACAGAAATGCGGATGAATCATGGTATACCCAGCCGATTGCTGCTGCTAGACCGATCTGGGCGAGGATCATTACCGGCAATTATCCTACAGGTCCCTATATTGCAGCTTCTGCCAGTCGTCCCATCTATGATGCTCAAAACCGCTTGGTGGGAATGATTGCAATCGACCTTCATCTGCTGAAACTCAGTGATTTTTTACGCACTTTAGATATCAGTCAGTCTGGTCAAGTGTTCATTATGGAGCGAGATGGCACTCTAATCGCTAACTCCATAACAGCACAGCCTTTTACCCTCGCCGGTCAAAAAATCCAGAGATTACAGGCGATCAATAGCCCTAATTCAACGATTCAGAGCATTGCCACCTACCTTCAAGTCTCCAAAGGGCTTCAGTCTATTACCCAATCCACAGCCTTTCAGCTTGAGGTGCAAGGAGAAAGACACTTTGTCAATGTTGTGCCCTGGCGCGACAACTATGGCTTAGATTGGCTTGTGGTCGTGAGTGTGCCAGAAAGCACATTTATGGGACAAGTCAATGCCAATGCGCGCACGACAATCGCACTTTGTCTGAGCGCATTGGTTCTTGCTTGTGTGATGGGTGTGTTCACGTCTCGTTGGATTGCTCGTCCGATGCTTCGCCTAAATCAGGCAAGTGAGGCAATGGCCTCTGGCAATTTAGAGCAGACAGTGGAAACAAGCAGTATCCGAGAACTTAACACACTGTCTAATTCCTTTAACCACATGGCAGGGCAACTGCGCGGTTCTTTTGCTGCTTTAGAGAAAAGCAAGGAGGAATTGGAAGACCGGGTAGAAGAGCGCACAGCCGAACTCAAGAACACATTAGAGGAATTGCAGCGCACTCAATCTCAAGTGGTTCAAAGCGAGAAAATGTCAAGTCTTGGGCAGCTTGTCGCCGGAGTTGCCCACGAAATTAATAACCCGGTCAACTTCATTCATGGCAACCTTACCCATGTGCAGGAATGTACCGAGAGTCTATTGGAGTTTGTGGAATTATATCAGCAGCATAATCCTAACCCTGCTCCTGAGATTCAATCGCTAGCTGAAGATATCGATCTAGAGTTTTTGCAAGAAGACCTACCAAAAATGCTGGCTTCTATGAAACTGGGAACCGAGCGCATTCGCCAGATTGTCCTCTCGTTGCGAAACTTCTCACGCATGGACGAAGCTGAGTTCAAAGCAGTTGATATTCACGAAGGGATTGACAGCACCCTGATGATTTTGCAACATCGCCTCAAAGCTACATCCGAACGACCAGCAATTGAACTGGTCAAAGATTATGCTGAACTGCCGCTCGTCGAGTGCTATGCCGGACAGCTCAACCAAGTATTTATGAATATCTTAGTGAATTCAATTGATGCAATAGAAGAGAGTAATGCTGAGCGTACCTATCAAAATATTATAGAGCATCCCAATCGAATTACAATTCGCACATCAACTGTGAATGCAGAATGGGTGAAAGTAGCGATTGCTGATAACGGGGTCGGTATTTCTAAAGAGATTCAACAACGAATATTTAATCCTTTCTTTACGACCAAACCGCTTGGAAAAGGTACTGGAATGGGGATGTCCATCAGTTACCAAATAATCATAGAGAAACATGGCGGCAAATTGGAGTGCTTTTCACTCCCCGGAGAAGGAACTGAGTTCACCATTCAGATTCCTCTTCGGCAACACGTTAATCGAGCAGTTAAGCTGGATTAATGTGTTGTAAGCACATAATGTTCGAGTTACTTCTTTACAGAAATCCTGTGGGCGAACTTGGCGTAAAGCTAGGAAAGCTGTCAACACGGCAAAGTAGGTGAAACCAAATCAGACAGGGATTTCTCCATAACTTGGTCATAAACCTCCTGAGCTTTCCCAATACTTAATTAACTCCTTGACTTTCCGCCTGCGTATTCCTCACGCGAACCCCTTACGTCGCTCACAGTCTATTCTCAATGGGGTAGAGCTGCGCTCACGGTGAGTCGAGGAAACACTTTTTTGATATTATACCATCTTAGTAAACAAATAAAACGCCTCTGCAACCCAGCATCCTCTCAGAAAAAAAAGCCCCAATACATTGTGGGTCTTGAGCTTAATTTAGTTTGGTATATCGGCATAGATATGGGACAGATACACGCACATCAACCATTGATAAATATCGATGGGAATATAAGGAATAGATAAACAGTTACCCAATCTCCAATCCCCAATCCCCAATCCCCCATGCCCCTACCTTTAGGTTGGCGAAGCCTTGACCCTACCTTTAGGTTGGTGAAGCCTTGACCCATGATGCCCCATGCTCAATCCCTAATTAAACAGAAAGGCTGATTTTAGAGCCGGTTGGCGTTTTAATCACCTCAATTCGAGCCTGGAACGCCTCTTTGAATTGCGGCATATGAGTAACAGTGAGGATGCAAGCAAACTCAGGGGCGATGGCATTGATTGCAGAAATCAAGCGATCGCATCCTTCTGCATCTTGGGTTCCGAAGCCTTCATCCACGATTAGCATTTGCAAGGCCGTGCCAGAACGGTGTGCCAGCAAACGGGCGAGGGCGAGACGAATGGCAAAGTTAATGCGGAAGGCTTCCCCGCCAGAGTAGGTTTCGTAAGGGCGTGTGCCACGGGCATCGGCAATCAAAATATCTAAGGTGTCGATGAGTTTACCGGCACTCTTAGAGGATGCTTTTTTGCTTTTACCGGCTCGTTGTGTCACAAACTGGATGTGCAACTGATTGGCACTCAACCTCGATAAAATTTGATTGGTTTCTGCTTCCAACTGGGGCAGCACATTCTCAATCATCAGCGCTTGAATGCCATTTTTGCCAAAGGCGGCGGCGAGTTCCTGATAGACGCGCTGTTGCCTGAGTCCGGTTTGCAACTGTTGCTGCTGTTCGCTCAATTGCCTCTGGAGGTTTTCAAGATGCTGCTGTTGTTGTTGCAAACGTCCCAAACTCGCCAGCCGGCTATCTAGCTGAGTGCGTCGCGCTGATATCTGCTGTTCTAAAGATAGAATCTTGCTACCGGCATCGGGAGTTTCCAATAGCTGCCGGTTAATGCTTTCAATTTGATTGGCAATCCCTTGCCGGTCTTGATTTCGCACTTGCAGCCGGCTGGTTAATTCCTCTGCCCTAACAGACAGTTGCGGGTACTGTTCACGGGCAGATAGCAATTCTTGGTAACGCGCCAGCCAAGTTTGCGCCTTGCCTCTGGCTTCACTCACCGCTTTATGCACTTGCCGATCGTAACCGAGTTCAGCCAACTGCTGCTCAAGGGCGGCAATTTGTTGGGAGAATTCAGAAGTTGTTTGCTGCTGTTCGAGATCCTGGGTGAGTTGGGCAATTTGCGCTTGCAATTCTGGCTTGCGGGCGTCAATTTGCGCTTGCCGGCGCGTTGCCGTTTTAATTTCCGCCTGCTTAATTTCCGCCCAGCGCCAGCGATCTACCTGTCCGCGAGTTAGGGCGTGATCTTTCTCGTCATAGTTAAGCTGTTGCAATTGCTGGTCAAGTTGTTGCAGTTCTGCATAAACCTCAGCCGCATAGGTGCCGGTGGATAGCGATCGCTCCAGCTTTTCTTTTTCCTCTGCTAATTGTTGCAGCCGGTGCCGGTGGGAAGTTGTGGCATCTAATTGTGCCTGCAAACTGCCCCGCCGTTCTCGCAGCGTGTCATAACCGGCCAGATCGTGGCTTAGCTGCTGATATTCCGTCCGCAGCACTTGAATTTCCCGTTCGGAAGTAGCTAGTTGCTCGCGCACCACCCACAGTTGATTGAGAATTTCTTGCTGTTCCGCTTGATGTTTTTCCATCACCAAGTCCCAGTGATGTTCATCTAGCGGGCGATCGCACAAGGGACAGGGCGGAAATTGTGAATTCATCAGTGAAATCGCAGAATTTCCCCGACTTTCCTGCTCAACCGCTCCCTTTTGCAACATCAGCATTTTTTGCTCCATTTCTGAGAGCTTCATCTCATAATCTCGCTGATGCGCTTGCAGGCGTTCCATGAAACTGCGCCGTTCCAGTCCTTTTTCCCGCACGCGCTGCTGGTAAACGCGCTTTTTCTCCAAATCTTCCAACTGAACGCCCACTTCCATAATCGCTTGTTGCAGTTGTGGCTGGTGTTGTTGCTGTGTTTGCAGTTGGTAAGCTTGGTTATAAACTTCTTCCAGACGGGCATTCATCCGTGCGTGGGCGCGTTCTAGTTCGGTTTGCAGACTGTTGCGACGCTGGATCAGGGGGGCAACTTGGGTTTGCAATTGATCTAAACCGGCCAGTCGATCCCGCGCTTGTTGCAATTGAGCCATGCCGGCTTCTATTTCTGGGGCTTGTTTCAGGGTTTGCTGAATTTCTTCTTCCTGTTGCAACAAGGCGTCTAACTGGGCTTTTGCTGAGGAAATTTGGCCGCCCAGGTAAGACAAATGTTGCGTAAGCTGTTGTTGCACTTGCTGCCGGCGTTCTTGAATATCTTGGTGGGTTTGCCACTTGGAAACTTGAATTTCTTCTTGGGCTTGCAGTTGCAAAAATTGGGCGTAGCCGGCATCAATTTGTTGTTGCTGTTGTAAAAGTGCTTCTAATTCTTGTTGTCGCCGGCGCGTGGTGGCAAGTTCTTGTTGCAAGCGATCGCATTCGCTGCTGAGTTGATCATATTGCTGCCGGTGCCATACTTGCTGTTGTTGCCACGTTTGCCGCTGGTGCTGTTGAGCTTGCAGTTGTTGCAATTGTTGCCGATCACTATCTTGTTCGTGATGCAACTGAGCGATGATTTCTTCAAGTTGAGTGAGTTCTTGAGCAATTGCCGGCTTGACTTGCAGTTGCGCCTGAATTGATTGCAAACTCTGCTCTAATACTTCTATCTGACCTTTAAATTGGCGCGAACGATCTTTTGCCTGCTCTGCCAATTCGTCATAATGGTTGAGTTTGAGCAACTCTGCTAAAATTTCTTTGCGTTCGGTGGGACGCTTGAGCATGAATTCATCAGCTCGACCTTGGCGCAGATACGCAGAGTTAATAAATGTCTCGTAGTCGAGTTTCAAATGTTGGATAATTTTCTCTTGCGTTGCCCGAACGCCGCGCTCGGTTAACGCCCGAAAACCGTCTCCGGTGGCGATTTGAAATTCTAATCCTGATGCGTGTCCTCGCTGCCGGCTGCGTATGATGCGATAGATTTGATCGTTATTCTGGAAGGTAAAATCGACACGGGCTTCTTTGGCTCCCATGTGGATGATATCGTCTTCCGAGGCGGCGCGGCTTTGACCCCAAATTGACCAGGCGATCGCTTCGAGGAGGGATGATTTACCGGCACCATTCGGGCCACAAATGCAAGCGGTGTGAAGGCCGGCAAACTCTAGGGTTGCGTCAGAGTAACTTAGAAAGTTTTTTAGGATCAGTTGATGCGGAATCATAATAAAGTCAAGGTTATAAATTTAAAACGAGCAGCAATCTTTTGTCTTTTTCGTTTTCAGTTTTTCCTAACCGGCTGTTGTTGCTTTCCATGTTGTCTGACTTTTGAGCATTCCAAATAACTATTGTGTGTCAGTCAGACTAAGGATTACAGCTATTTAGTCATTAATTTTACAATTGTTTACATTTTTACCGACAACCCATAAGATTCTATCAAATCTTCCGAATGCCCAATCCCCCATGCCCCTACCTTTAGGTTGGCGCAGCCTTGCCCCATCCCCCATGCCCCTAACAACTCTACCGAATTAAAGGAAAATGATCGTATGAAAGGATTTGGCTATAGCCGTGAAAAGAATTTAATTGCTAAGGCAATCAAGACTCACAATATGGCGGTGGTTGATAAGCAACTTACTGAATTTGAGAAGATTATGCCGGCAAAACAGATGGCGTCTCTTTTGTTTGAAGTAATAGAAGCGCTGCCGGCTGACGATAAAATTTGGGCTTATGCAAATTTATTGCCAAAGGACGCTTTGCAAGAAATGTATCAAGAAGCGATAACGCTTCTCTATAAAATTTTAATCGAAAACGGATTTGAAGCCGGCAGAGATTTCAGCACAAGTGAGCAGGGATTAAAAATGAGCCGGCAAGCGAGTGAGACGCTATTAAAACAATTGCCGGCAGACTTTCAAGCGAATTTTGAGGAAATGCTGAGATCAGGTGTGATTGTCATTCAAGACGAATCGCCCATTGATGTCTTAGAGGCGCAGTTAGGAGTGCCCTTTGTGGAGAATTTGCTGCAACGAATTGAGCGCCGGCTTCCCGATTTAACCGATAGTGAGGCTTGTACTTATTTATATAACATTTTTGAGGGAGTCGAAGCGCGTACCGGCATCTCGGTGGTGGATTTAGTGTCTTCGCGTTTGCAAGGAAATAAACGCTTGGGCAAACTGTTTCAAATGATGGAAAAGGAAGAAACTGAGGAAAATCTTGATTGGATGTTTGATTTGGTGTATGCGGCGGGAGGTGAAGCACACTTGCAACCTGATCCAGAAGATGCCGGTCATTGGATTCTCAGCCGGCAAGCCATAAAATTATTAGATAAAGTTTATCTTGGTGAAAGGCCGGTTGCCTCTTTAATTGAAGCAGCAGAGTTGATTGAAAAGTTAGAGGAAGGGTAGCCACGCGTTAAATTTACTTCTTAGTAAATTAGTAATCATCTTCACTGTCAGAGGACCATAAATCATGCAGCGAATTTCCAGGCATATAGTCTGGACGTGCGGCTTTTGGTGCTACTGCTAACTTTGGCTATTTTTCAGTTTTGAGTCTAGCCTTTTCTTCTATATCTTCGCGCATCATCCGCGCGATAGATTCGATAAGTTCTAAACGTTCTTCTGCACTCATCTGCTTGAGTGTTCCAATATTTCTGTTTTTGTCATGGGTTAGCCTCGGTGGTTAGGCGCTCACGCTACAGGATTATTTTAAAACAATTAAACCTATCAAGGCTGGTTTATTCTGTGTGCGCCTAATCTCCGTAACTTTTATGTGTCCAATTTTTACTTGCGCTTGCGCGATCTCCATCGGTTGTAAAGGCTGATAATGCAAGAACGCATCACCCAAATTATCCGTCTCACAGTTTTACTCTTTTTGAGCTTTCGGTAGCCGGCTTTTGCTAACTCTTCTACTACCAAGACAAATATAATGTCGCATATATGTGGGAGTGTAATTGCGGTCATAAATCGATGCTGAATCACTACTCTTTAATGATTACAACTGGCCTGTATGAGTGAGGTACGCGCTATGTCTGAGTTCATGTACAACTTGCATGACTTGCATGAGTTGGAAAATACAGACCTGTTGAAGCGAGTAAAATAGATGAAAGTTTTGTAGTTAACCTATGGCAAGTCGTTCACTCAAGGCATCTTCAGAAGGCAAGCGGTTGGCAAAGCAAGCTCTAATCAGCAAGGGATGGAATCAAACGAATTTACTCGGTAAGATTTGTTCAAGTCGTTCTACGGTTTCCAAATTTTTCACTGGCAAACGAGTTGACGACCAGATTTTCGTCGCTCTATGCGAAAAATTAGGTCTGAAGTGGGAGGAGATTGCCGATCTACCCAAAGAACAAGAACCGGCACCACCTGAGCCAGAGCCAACCCCCAAAATTGATATTGACGCGCTTGTGAAAGAGGTGCGAGGAAAGGTAAAACCCATTATTCAAAAACGGTGCGGCAAAATGCGCGTGCTGGATATGACTAAGCCCATTGGGTTGAATGATATCTACACCAACGTCAATATTCTGGAGAAAATCATAGGACGCCGGCGCAAAGCGATTGTGGAACTACTGCAAGAGTGTAACTCAGCAGATTTTGAGCGCTTTGGACTTGGTGAAATCGCTGAAGAACGAGTGCCAGGGCTGGAAGCTGTCGAGAAACATACCAAGCTGATGATCTTGGGAAAGCCGGGAGCGGGAAAAACCACGTTTTTAAAGTATGTAGCGATTCAATGTATTGCGGGAAATTTTCAGGCCGACCGAGTGCCAATTTTTATCACCCTCAAAAACTTTGCGGAAGCTACAAATAAACCCGGATTACTGGAATACATTTGTCAGCAATTTTCCAAGGTTGGCGCAGGAACGCAAAATTTCGCGTCTATGCAAGAGGTGATTACTCACGGCAGAGCGTTGATTTTGCTTGATGGCTTGGATGAAGTTAGAGAAGAAGACAACGAACGTGTTTTAAACGAAATTCGTGATTTCTCTGACGAGTATGGTGAGAGTCACTTTGTGATGACTTGCCGCATTGCAGCGCAAGAATATACCTTTGTGAAATTTACAGAAGTAGAAGTCGCTGATTTTGATGAGCAGCAAATTGCCACGTTTACGAATAACTGGTTTAAGGGTAAAGCGATAAAACCGGAAACTTTTCTTAAACGCATTGAAGACAATCGACGAATCAGAGAGCTTGCCACAAATCCGCTGTTGCTGACGCTCTTATGTTTGGTATTTGAAGAATCAGGAGATTTTCCGGCGAATCGGTCTGAACTGTACAAAGAAGGATTGGATGCACTACTGAAAAAATGGGATGCTAAGCGCGGAATTCAGCGCTATCAAATTTACAAAAAGCTATCGATTCAGCGCAAGGAAGATTTACTTAGCAAAATAGCTCTGACTGCGTTTGAGCAGGGAGACTATTTCTTCAAGCAGAAAGCAGCAGAACTCTACATCACAGATTACATCCGCAATTTACCCGATGCCGATAGCGATCCAGACGCATTGCAACTAGAGAGTGAGAAAGTCCTGCAATCAATAGAAGCTCAACACGGGCTATTAGTAGAAAGAGCTAAGGGAATTTATTCTTTTTCCCACCTGACATTTCATGAGTATTTCACTGCCAGAGAAATCGTTGATGTGAAACAATCATCAGATGAAGCATTGCAAAATCTGGTCAACCACATTACCGAAACACGCTGGCGGGAAGTCTTTTTACTCGCGGTTGGGATGTCGCCAAGTGCTGATCGGCTGTTGCTGCTAATGAAAAAGCAGATTGATTCGCCTGGAGAGCTTATAGAAGAGGATCAGAAGTTGCAGGAGTTCTGGATATGGGTAAGAGAGAAATCTGATTCAGTTGAGGTTCCCTACAAATCAGCAGTTCGGGCTTTTGACTTCGGCCTCTCCCTCATCCTCTCCCGCGCCCTCAACCGCATCCTTGACCTCTCCCTCATCCTCTCCCGCACCCTCGACCTCTCCCGCGTCCTCGACCGCGCCCTCGACCGCGCCCTCGACCTCGACCTCTCCCTCATCCTCTCCCGCGCCCTCATCCTCGACCGCGCCCTCGACCTCGACCTCGACCTCTCCCTCGTCCTCGACCTCGACCGCGCCCTCGACCTCTCCCTCGCCCTCTCCCTCGCCCTCGACCGCGCCCTCGACCTATCCCTCAAGGAAGCACTGCAAGAACTTAAGGAACAATTACCTATTATCAATGCTGAGGAAAAAATATTTGAACAATGGTGGAAAGATAATGGTCGGGCGTGGGCTGAGCAATTAAGGGCCGTGATGATTAAATATCGCAACATTGGTCACGATTGGCAGTTCAATGAACAGCAGGAGAAATTGCTTGAGCAGTATTACGATGCCAACTTGTTGCTAATCGATTGCTTAAATAGCGATTGCTATGTGTCCCGTGAGGTGCGGCAGGAAATAGAGGATACCTTGTTGTTACCCATTGCAGAGATTGAAAAACACCGACATCCCGCATAACCCCACACAAATGGGGGGTCAGACCCCTCTAGGTGGCAATTCCCCCGCACGCTATGCTGCAAACAAAAGATTGCTGTCAACTGTAAAACTACTGAAAGCGCGGGGCTGTGAAGCCGGCACCCCGCTCGTTCGCCTAAGAAGGCATTGGCGCAGCTGTTGTCTATGTGAGAATCGAGGGAGAATATGTATAGACCCTATCCGCATCTGAGAGATAACGGCAAACAAGCTGTTGCCAATGAGCCATCTATGAGAAAAGTTTTATTCATCCTCGGCGAGTTAAACGATCGGGATCTCGATTGGATGCTGACAATCGGCAGCCGGCAAGAAATCGCTGCCGGCACCGTACTCATCCAAGAAGGACAACCCACTGACGCACTCTACATCGTACTTGAAGGCACCTTAACCGTTTCGATGGCAGCTTTAGGCAACAGAGAAATCAGCACAATTGGTTGCGGCGAAGTCTTGGGAGAAATGTCTTTCGTAGACGATCGCCCGCCGGCAGCCACCGTCAAAGCCATTGAAGACTCGGTTGTCTTGTCGATTCCGCGACAACCCTTAACTGAAAAATTACAACTAGACGTACTTTTCGCTTTACGTTTTTATCGCGCAATTACCAAATTTCTTTCCACCCGACTGCGGGGTGCAGTTAACTGGTTCAGCGACGATAAAGACTTACGCATGAGTCACCAGCAAGCCGACGACTTAGCAGCACTGCCGCCTCATGACATGGCAGTCGCGACAGCCAGATTCGATCAACTCCTGGAACGTCTCAAAAATTCCTAACAGATTCTAACAATTCAGGTGTGACATTTAGTGATGCCCACTGAGATACCGGCCTTTTTTCAAGAAAAAGCCTGAGTTGCTCGTTACCAAAGCTGATGACGACTGCCGGCAGCAGAGCATTTCTGACTCCAACACCCGTTTCAATTTCAGAAACCAAAGTAAAAAAACGCACCTAAGCTATTAGCAAAATTATCGACTTTTCCAAGAAATCTAAGCATTAATTCTCAATTAAATAACCTTAATAACGATTCAATTTAAAATAGGAAAAGCTCAGGAACACTTCAGCAAACTTCAGGTCTACCTAAATACAAGCAACACATAAGTTGCGCTACCAATACAGGCGTCTCCTGAGGGAGCTATCTATGTTTAAAACTAAAAAATGGCAATCTAAAACGGCTGCGCTAATGGCAGTGGCAATGAGCCTTGCTGCCGGCGCACCGCTTGTGCAAATAGAGCCGGCTAATGCACAGTGGAACGCGCCGCCAACACGCCCGAAAAACGGACAACAGAACCAATCCCCATCGCGTCCAACTAACGGACGGTGGAATGCGCCGCCATCAAGCGCTAATGCCAGCCTTCCCTATGGCACACAGATTCGAGTTCGGTATGACGATGCTGAGAAAATCCTTGTTTTGCCCGATGAAACCGCGCCTCTAACCCTGAGAGTTGCCCGAAACATCAAATCATCCACCGGCACCATTTTAATTCCTGCCGGCAGCGAAATTATTGGGGAACTGCGACCGGCAAACGGCGGATCTCAATTTGTCGCCAAAGAACTGGTAATGGGGCGTAATAGCCGGCCTATCCCCTTGAATGCCCGTTCTCAGGTCGTTACAAAAACCGAAAAGATCGATAAAGGTGCCAGTACCGGCAACATATTAAAAGGTGCAGCCATCGGTGCAGCCGCAGCAACCGCCATCTCAGCAATCACCGGAGATCGTGCCATTGCCACAGAAGAAGTTCTTGGCGGTGCCGGTTTAGGTGCCCTCGGTGGACTGCTGCTTGGGCGCAAAAAAGATACCGTCGTCGTGATCAATCCCAACACCGATCTGGATCTAACCTTACGTTCTGAATTAGCACTGCGCTAACTACGGCCAAACAAAGCCGGCCACCCTCAACATTGGGTGCGTCAGCCCTGAAATATAGCAGCGCTCACTTATATAAGGCTCAGCAGATCACCCCTTTTGGAGGGGGTTTGGGGGACGCAACCGTCCCCCAATGGGGGGTTTGGGGGGAACCCCCCAATGCCTTTATGACTTTTCCAAGTTTTTCATCCAATTGAGAACCGCTATAGATGGGGTTTGGGGGGAACCCCCCAATGCCTTTGTGACTTTTCCAAATTTTTCATCCAATTGAGAACCGCTATAGATACGGTTGTTCATCATCACACCAAAGCAGGAGCACCTCTGGTAAATGCTCTCAAATTTTTCGGTAAGCTCACCGGAGGGGGGTAGCAATTCTTACCAAAACCTGCCTGATCACCCCCGTACCTTGCCGTAGGTATTGGTTATGACGGGAAGCGATTGATAATTATTCAATTTAAATACAATTTTATCAACCCAATTCCCACATTTTCTGACATCACTGCTAAGCATGGGCCGGCTATCGGTGAACTAGCAACTGAGTGCAACAAATTTCACAGCAATGCGTCTGTAACAATTAGGAAAGTTAAAGAAAAACCATGCAAAATCACGAAATTACCCCGTTATTTTGCTAAATTAACTTCATTTATCTGCCAAACTCAGCCTAGGAACAAGTGTTGCATCCTTATGTCTATTTAATTAGCTAGGCAAGAACACAGCAGGCCGTGCCTCTACTCACTCTCATGTATTCTGGAGAACATTGATTATGACCATGAATCGTTTGCAATCAGGAACCGCTGCCTTAATCGCTTTTGGTATGATTGCAGGTGCTGCCGCACCCATCGTGGTTACGGCCCCAGCATTTGCTCAAACCAGCTTTTCTGATGTCAGTACCAACTATTGGGCTAGAGATTTTATACAAGCGCTAGCATCGCGAGATATTATTAAAGGCTTCCCTGATGGCAGCTTCCGACCGAATGAGCCGGTGACGCGGGCACAGTTTGCCGCAATGGTGCGTAAAGCATTTAATAAAGCCGATGTTCGCACCGGCATCAACTTTGTCGATGTCTCGTCCAACTACTGGGCTTACACTGCGATTCAAGATACCTATGAGATGGGATTTCTCACCGGCTATCCTGGCAATGTCTTCAACCCAGAACAAAATATTCCTCGCGCACAAGCCTTGGTGTCGCTGGCAAACGGGCTGAACTACACCAGCACTGCCGCCGCCGGCACAGTCTTGCAAAGTTACACTGACGCCACAGCTATCCCAGACTACGCTCGTGGCAGTGTTGCTGCAGCCACAGAAAAACGCATTGTCGTCAACTATCCCGATGTTAAATACTTAAATCCCAACCAAGTCGCCACACGAGCCGAAGTGGCAGCGTTCATCTACCAAGCCTTAGTGAGTGCCGGTCAAGCAACCGCCCTCACCTCACCTTACATCGTGGCTGGGGCAACAACCCCAACCCCGCCCGTAGATGATCGCGTCATTGTTAAGACAGGGACAACTATCCCAGTCAACTACTCAAAAGCCGAAAAAATTCTGATTGCTCCGAACGAACCCAAACCCGTACCTGTAACCTTGACAGTCGCTCAAAATATCACGGTTCAAAACACGGTGGTGATTCCTTCAGGAAGCCAAATTGTCGGTGAACTGCAATCAGTTCAAGGTGGCGCTCAGTTTGTCGCAAAAGAACTCGTACTGCCCAATGGCACACGCAGCGCGATCAGTGCAAATTCTGCACTCGTTACCCGAACGGAAGAAATTACCAAAGGGATTAACATCGCCAAAGTGCTGAGGAATACAGCCTTAGGTGCAGCAGCAGCAGCAGCGATCTCCGCTGTAACCGGCGACAAAGCTATTGCTACTGAAGAAGTTTTATTAGGTGCCGGTCTCAGCACCGTCCTTACCCTAATTGGCGTGTTCCAAGGTCGCGACAAAGTCAATTTGATTTCAGTTGACCCCAACAAGGATCTAAATCTCACCTTACGCTCAGATTTAGTCTTCCGCCGCGCTTCTTAACTTCTGTAAAGTCACTTAATTAAGCGTTCGCAATCTTAACGGGTTGCGAACGCTTTTATTTTTAAATATAGTTCGCATCTATATATTTCAATTTTGCCTATTTTTTCAAAAATAAGAAATAAACGACAGACAACAGATTAAACTCTTTTCTTCTCCACTGTCACACTCTCCACTCTCCCACTCAGCACTCTTCTCTCACCGGCAGCGACAAAACAAAAGTTGTTCCAGAACCCGCATTAGGAATATCTGCCTTCGATTTCTCTAACTTAGCTGGACTAAAAACTTGAATTTCACCCTGCATTTGTTCTACCAAATCTTTAGCAATGGCTAAGCCCAAACCTGTGCCGGGAATCTCTGTTTCTGCCTGAACGCCTCGAAAATGCCGCTCAAACAGCCGCTCCAAATCCTGTGGCGGAATGCCAGGGCCGGTATCTGAGATGCTAAACACGATCCACTCAGAGGGGGAATTTGAGGGAATGATGGCGTGATGGGATAAAGGGCGCAATTGTTCTTGATTGTCTCCCCCGCCGGCTCGCTTCTCAACCTGGATATAAATCTGCCCACCGGCAGGTGTGTATTTCAAGGCATTGTCGATTAAATTGCTCAATACTTCGCGCAATGCCTTGGGATTAACCGGCACCGGCGGTAAATCGGACACAATGCCGGTGATAATACTCAGTTGGCGCTCACCGGCAATTGCTCTGGCTGATATTAACAAGGGTTCCAGCACTTGGGCGACGGAACACAATTCTAGGGGGGATGCCGGCAGCAGAGGTAATATTTGGGAATTGGGTGCCGGTTCGCCGGTTTGCCTAGAAGTGCCTTCTGAGGTTCGCACCGCTTCCCAATTCACTGCTAAAGGTGCCGGCTCGATTTCCAGCCGGTCTTGATCTATGGTTCGATCCATCTGTTGCAGCAACTCTTGCAAGCGATCGCTTTCCCGGACAATGCTACTGGCAATATCGCGGTTGCCATCTCCGGGTAGTAGGCGTCTTAGCAACAGTTTGCCAAATGTTTTTAAAGCTGTAAGCGGACTGCGAAGCTGGTGCAGCAAATTATCTAGGATGTCGTGTTGCTGAGCGTGAATGAGTTGCTGTTGGCGATAGTTATGATCAGACCACTCAGAGCGCTGGTCTAAAATACAAGCCAGTGCAAGGGTGTGGGCAATTCGTTCGATTTGAGAGCGCTCTCGTTTATTCCAAGGCCGGTCTTCTCGACTGGTGACCAACAATCCCATCACTACCCCCTCATGCATGAGAGGCAGGATAATTTGGCGCTGTTGCCGCCAGGAATCTTCATCGCCCTCCTCCGCCTGCCCCCGATCTGCCTTCTGGTCAAAAAAAGGTGTTTGCGAATCAATTAATGCGTCTACCGATGGGATAATGCCCGGTGCTGCAGAGAGTAAGCGAGGGAACGCCGCGCCGGCTCTTTCCGGTAAAAGCCTTAAAGGATCGTTTTCTTCCCACACCACAGCCGTTTCTGGGTAAGCCGCAATTGGAATTAATTTGGCTTCTGCCCCTTCTACCAGTTCTTCGGTCAAGTACACCACACTTAAGGACGCTCTCAGTCCTTGAGTTAACAGGGCTAACTGCGCTCGGCAAAGCGCAACAAATTCTGAACTCGCAGGCATCAACATGAAGTGACTGTGGGTTTTTTAACAACGGCGATCAAATTAAGGGCTTTTGTCTCAGGCAAAGTAGACTTGTCCTCTACTATGATTGTGATAGGTTTGCGGCTAAGCGAGGCAAATGTAACAGGAAAATTCCGTTGCCGGTCAATTGGGATGGACACGCAGCCGCCCTTATTCACCCACTTGTCACGCCACTGGTCGATTCTCTGTCGCTTCCCATCCGGGATTTGCCCTCTGCCAAGAGTAAATTTTTAACTTTTATTAAAAAATATTTTTTTTTGTTAAAGATAGTGTAGCTTTTTTTCCGGCCTCTCTTGCTTCTGAATCGCCAGAAGCCATATCTACACTGGGTTGAGAAAAATTATGTACAAAGGTTAAGAGAGATTGATATTTTGTACGGGAACAGATATACTTGCGACGGTTTTTGTAACTATCACTACACCCGTCGGCTGAAAGAGGAGGTAAAGAGGTTGGCCAGGAGACGTAAACGTAAGAGCCGTCGTCGGCAAGAAGGGCGTCGAATTCTTGAGCACGTGCCTCAGTATAGTATCGAAAGTGGCGAAGATAAACCAGTCACAGCTGCTCGCAAGTTTATCCATACCGAGGGTATCCTTCCACCTGCCTTGCTGTTAGTTAAAAGGAACGAACACACCACTGACCGATATTTCTGGGCAGAAAAGGGTCTATTTGGGGCGCAATACGTTGAAGAAAATCATTTCCTGTTCCCTAGCTTAAAAGTGCTGGAGGGCAGTCCGGGCACAAATCCGAGCTTAGCACTCAGTGTCCGTTGAAATCAAAGACCGCGCCTTGAAAACACACCCCACCGGGGAAGCGAGTTGAAAAAGCTCAAGCTTGCTTAGAGATAAGTGAGCTTAAGTCTAACTAGAATACCTGATCGTGTGACGGGATATTCAAGTTGTCTCGATTAGTCTGGCAGTCAACGACTTGCTGTCGAGCCTTACTTCTAATTAGGGTGCTGCCGGCGACGGGCTGTAAGCCAGAGTTTATCGAGAGGTTGGCCTCTCCAGGGGTGTGCCTAATAAAACTGCTCTTAAGTATCTGTTGGGAAGAAAAGCGAGTAAATCGCAAGGCAAAATAAGGAGATCGGGTGGAGAAAAACTCTAGCTAAGCGCCCGAAATTCTTTCATTTCGCTTTGTGCCGGCTGTAAATAGCCAATATCGAATAGGCAATTATCAATATCGGCAGCCCTCAGCCAAGGTTCGTGCTGGGTGTTGACTGAAATTAACATTCATTTTTTAGTGTGGTGTAGAGCGCTAGGCCTTGCATCAATTTTCCATCGGCGGATGCATTCGCCGGTGTAATTTTTTTTGGATCTGTCCCCTGTTGTGTCTCTGATGAAAAGGGTCAGTTTTTGATTGGGCTTATCGGCAAGCTGTTAGGCAAATAAGTTTGTCTTTATGATCCTGCTGGGTATTTACTATTCAGCAGCCGTTAAGCCGGTTTCAATCCGGCTGCGACAAAGCAGGATATCCTAGCAAAAGAATGTTTTCCCCACTCAGCCCTGTGTATGCAGAATACCCGTCTCAACAGCCTGGTTGATGTCGCCTCTGGGCGGTTTGGGCAATGGTTAAGCAATCCTTGGCGGCGAATCTCGCTGCTGGTAATCAGTGTGTTGTTTGGCGTCTTCTTGGGAAGCGCTATTTCTACCATCGCCGGACAAAGAGCTAACTTAGATATTAGTGTGGCTGCGATTTTGGTCGTGCTGACCGAAGCGCTCAGCTGGGTTGTTTACGGCACAAACCGGCGCATAGCCAACTCGCTGCTCATCCAAATATTAAATGCACTCAAAATTGGTTTGACTTACAGCCTGTTTGTAGAAGCCTTTAAGCTAGGTTCCTGATGGCATGGAGCAACCGAGTTTATCGCTGAATCAAATTCTTACACAGTGGGCGAATCAGGGCGAACCCCCGGCAGAGGTTTGGCAACAGCTAGAAGCGTGGGAACTCTCAGATCAACGGCGGGCCAAAGCATTTGGCGTTACGCCTGAGAATGCCCGTAGAATTGTTCAACAGCGAGGGCTGCTTTTTCAATCGGTCTATCCCAGTTTCCGTCCAGCCGTTGCGGAAAATCCATCTTTATTAAACACCTTATGGCATCTTTGGCTGCCTTTGGCGATGCAGTTGGCGGAATACCTGCAAGCTTTGGGGCGTCCTGTAGTTCAAGGGATACTGGGGGGACAAGGCACCGGCAAAACGACCTTAGCTGCCGGTCTAACGATGATTCTTGGCCTTTTAGGGTATCGCACTGTCAGCCTGTCTCTAGATGACCTTTACAAAACTTATCACGAACGGCAGCGTCTCAAAGAGCAAGACCCGCGTTTGATCTGGCGTGGGCCACCGGGAACCCACGATGTTGAGCTAGGAATTGAGATTTTGGATCAGTTGCGCCGGCTTGATCGTCCCGCTGTTCAGGTTCCGCGCTTTGATAAGTCTGCTTGGGGAGGTGCCGGTGACAGAACGGACTTCCAGACAGTTGCCGGCGCTGATATTGTCTTGTTTGAAGGTTGGTTTGTCGGGGCGCGAGCGATTGATCCAAGTATTTTTGACACAGCACCGGCACCGATTATAACCCCGGCTGACCGCTGTTTCGCCCGTGATATGAATGTCAAACTGCACGATTATTTACCTCTGTGGCAGCGCCTAGATCGCTTAATGGTGCTGTATCCGGTAGATTATCGGCTTTCTATACAGTGGCGACAGCAGGCAGAACATCAAATGATCGCTGCCGGTAAAACGGGGATGAGCGATTTAGAAATTAAGCAATTTGTCTATTATTTCTGGAAAGCATTGCATCCAGAGTTATTTATTAAGCCTTTGATTAGCTGTTCTGAGTGGGTGGATTTAGTGGTTGAAATTAATGCCGATCATTCTGCTGGCAGCGTTTATAAGCCGATTGATTGCTGATTTCAAAAGCTTAAACATGAAGAAATTTCAGTCGTTGATAAACGGCTGGGGAATGTGCCGGTGAACCCCACACACTCCCCAGCCGGACAATTTGAAAGCCGACAAATCACATCTTCTGATATTTTTCAAACTTTAACAATTTTGTAAATAATCAACAACAGCGCCGGCTATTGTTTCGGTTCCATCTTTAGGAATTGAGGCGGTGAGGCGAGGCGGTTGTAAAGGTTGCCGCAAAAATTCCCAACTCCCCTCAAAAAAGTCTGCCGATGAAATAATTTGATGGTAAGCGTGATCAGCAATTCCTTCTAATAGTAAAGGAGATTCAGCAAACTCTTCTCGCGTTAGAGAAACAATCGGAACACCCACCCTTAAAGCTTCGGCAAATGTGCTATATCCAGGCTTAGAAATAACTCGTCCGCACAGCGGCATGAAATCTACGGGACGGATAGAAAGACTCTGAGAAGAAGAGAGAGGAGGTTGGGAAAAAGGAGGAGTTTTTGAAGGCTGCCCACAAACTTTGATTAAATTAGGAAAATCTGGAGCTTGCTGATCAAAGGTGATAAATTGCCAGTCGGAAAATTTTTGCAGGTTGCTATAAGGAATTTGAGCTAAACCTAATCCACCAAAAGTCAGTAAAACAATTTTTTCCTGCGGTGCAGTTAAGCCCCAAATGCCTCTGATTTCATCCTCGTTATAACGAGGGGAACCTCCCGTTAAGCCCACATCGGTTATGTTGGCAAAAGCGCTCATTGTTTCGTGAAATGGTAAGCGAAATAGACGATCACACTGGCTGAAACACTCACCAATCCAATCAGCCATTTCTATAAATTCTCCTCCCCAAGGGCGGTAGATAAAATCCCAGCCAAAGTTACTCATCATCCAACAAGGAATGCCGGCAGCTTTGGCAATGGGTGCTGCTAAGGGAGGAATATCAGCCAAAATTAATTTCACCTTATTTAAATGAATAAAACTAGCTTCTGTGGCGATAATAGAACGCTGCCGGTCACGGATTTGCTTCAATTCTTTCAGTGTAGTATCTTTATCCATTGTCAGGCTGTCGCTTTGCACAACGCCCACATCAAACGCACGAGGGCGCACGATAAAATCCCCAGAAATATAAGATTCTAGTAACCAGCGGGGTGCGGTTGTGACCAACACGAGTAGAATTTCTGGATTCATCTGTTGAATTGCAGCGGCAACAGACGCAGCACGGACTGCATGACCGAATCCATGATTGGTAATTGCGATATATAAAACAGGTCGTGACATTTCTAGTTTCTCAGGTACTTAGAAGGGAGGGTTAATTTTTGTCCGCACACATTTTGTACTAGCCTGTTAACCCGTTCAATAATTTATTTCGGGGCTAATGGTTAAAGTCTGCTTCATCCGATACAAAATACAGTTCACTATAATTTAGTGAACTTTAGCGATTAGCTACGTTTCCAAACCTCTTAAACTTTAAAATTTGAAATTTCTGCAACTAGCTGATCTATTTCAGATTCTAAGGTGAAGTAGTGAACGCAGGCGCGGATGCAGTCGGGATTAAGGAGTGTGCGCACCATAATTTTTTGTGTTTCCAAGAATTGCACAAGTTGCTGATGTGTTGCACCGGCATCCCGGCGAATTGGATCTAGCTGAAAGGAAACTAAACCGGCTTCTGGGGGTGATGTTCGCAGGCAGTTAATGCCGGCTAAATTTTGTAACTGTTCCCAAAGATATTTACTACCTTTCTGTATCTGCTGATAGCGTTCCTCAGCGGTTCCCCACTGGTAATGAAGTGCCATTGCACTCCGCAAACCGGCATAGAGTGGCACTGCTGAAGTGGCAATTTCAAATCGCTTCCCCGTCGGCTGCCAACCGGCCGGCTGACCGCTCCCATCGGTAATAATGCCGCGCCAGCCGATAAACGTGGGATGCAGGCTTTCTAAAGCTTCTGGCTGCACGTAGAGTCCTCCAACGCCGGCTGGCCCACACCACCATTTATGGCCGGTGAAGGCATAAAAGTCTGCGGCAATTTCAGTTAAATTCAACGGCAAGACGCCGACAGACTGGGCGGCATCAACTAAGACTCGAACCGGCTTTCCCCAAGTTGAATGGTTATGGCATAGCTGGACAATTTCAGCCAGCGGCAAAACTTGGCCGGTGTTCCATAGGATGTGACTTAAAACCACCAGTCGAGTATTAGATCGCAAATATTGATCAATGGCGGCTACCGGATCGCCATCATTCAATGTCGCCATTAGGCGACAGGTGGAAACTTCGATATCAAACCGGCGCTGTAGTTCCCCCACCGCTGCTACAATGCCTTGATGTTCGCAATCGGTTAGCAGCAGGTGATCCCCAGGTTGCCAGTCAATCCCCCACAAGGCAATGTTGCAGCCAACGGTGACATCCTCAGTGAGAGTAATCGTTTCTACCGGCACACAAAGTTCTGTGGCGATCGCTTGCCGCGTTTGGGTGGCTTCTCGATTGATCCAAGTATTCGCCTCTCCCGAAAATGGTCCTACGCGTTCCACTTCTTCATAAGATTGCCGGATCGCCTCCAATGCGGCGTGAGGCAGCGGACCTTGTCCCCCGTAGTTAAAATAAGCTTTATTCACCAAGGCTGGGAAGTGCTGCCGATGGTGTTCTAGGGAAGTTTGTTGTGGGGTAGATCCCGTCATAGTAATCAGTTCAAAGGAGGTTATAGCATTTCGCGCTTGCGGATGCCTAGAATGCTAGGATTGCGCTCTAGACATTGTAAGAGCCAGCCGGTGAAATTTACCTGGAATTTTTTTCAAAAATTGAAATAACCTGACAAATAATATCGCCTGATTTCTCGGGACCGGTTTTTACCTGAATACTTTCGTCTTCACCAGCCTAGACTTAAGGGAAATTTTACTGTTTTACCCGGCTTTACCGACTATTTATGATATTTATGAAGGTAAGGGTGAGATTCAACGTAATTTCTTTTTACCATGACAAATAAAAAGTTAAGTTAATTTTTTCAAATAAAATATTTTTTGCGTTATAGTTAACTTCAAAAATAATTTTGCAACAAACAAAATGAAAAGTTGTAAAATGAACAATTCAACAGCATAAATTAGAAAACTTTATCCAAAACCCAGTAAATTCGCTAAGTAAGAAGTCAAGAAGAAATGTTAGCCGGCAGAAAGTTTTTCTCGAAGGGCACTGAAACAATGCGGTCGGCTCAATTTTTTGCTAGCCTAAAAGTATGCTTTTGACTGCTGAACTTTTATTTAATTACCAACGGTGCCGACGTCGGTCTTTTCTAGATACCTATGGAGACGCCCAACAGCAAGGGTGCGAGAGTGACTTTCTGTTGAAACTGCAACAAAATAGCTGGGCACACCGGCAAGCCATTGTTGCTGACATGACGTACCACCAACCCCAGTACCCACGGCGAGATTTCATTGCCGGTACTGAGGCAACGCTAGAATTGATGCGCCAAGGTGTTGATCGCATTTATCTGGGAATACTGCGGGCAGAAGGGCCGCCAGGATTTACACTGGCAAGCAGCCCCGATTTACTGATCAAACAGCCCGGAGAATCATCTTTTGGCAACTGGCTTTACGTTCCCACAGATATCAAACTGGGCAAGCGTCCGAAGCTAGACTATCAAATTATTGTGGCTTTTCACGCCTATGTGCTGACATCTGTGCAGGGAGTTAGCCCAGAGACGGCTGGGTTGCTATTGCGAGAAAAAGGCGCTTATCGGGTGAATTTGGGGCAACGAATGCCTCAAATGCAGCAGATGCTAACAGAATGTATTGAGATGCTGCACCACCGGCAAGAACCTGAAGTTTTCATCGCCCGTCATCCTTGCAGCCATTGCCATTGGTATAGCAGTTGCTACAAGATCGCCACAGAAACAAAACACCTGTCCCTATTGCCGGGAGTGACGCCGGTTCGTTACACCCAGTTGCAGGCGCTGAATTTAACAACAGTGGAAGCCCTTGCCGGCATAGATCCGGGGCAACTTGCTTGTTTAACCGAGTTTCCCGATGAAGTCGCGGGGCAGTTGGTGCTGCAAGCGCAATCAGTTCTGCAAAATCAAGCAATTGCCACACCGGCAGGTTTGTCCCTTTCTCCCTCAGAGTTACCCACTGCGCCGGTTGAGCTTTATTTTGATATCGAAGCGCAGCCGGAATTGAATCTGGCATTTTTACACGGAGTTTTAGTGGTTGATCGGCAAGCTAAAACCGAAACATTTTATCCACTTTTGGCAGAACAGCCGGCAGAGGAAGGCGCAATCTGGGAGCAATTTTTAAACTTAATTTGGGCGTATCCCGATGCGCCCATTTTTCATTTTTGTGATTACGAAGTTCAAACTTTTAAACAGTTTGCCAAGCGTTATCATACCCCCTCTCATTTGTGGCGTCCCGTGCTGAGTCGGTTTGTGGATGTACACGAACGGGTGACACGCGCAGCCATATTGCCGGTGGAAAGTTATGCCCTCAAAGCGATTGCCCGCTGGGTAGGTTTTGAATGGCGCGACCGGCAGGCAAATGGCGCTCAATGTATATTCTGGTATGATCGTTGGTTAGAAACCGGCGATCGCACGTTTCTTGACGCAATTCGGCGCTACAACGAAGATGACTGCCGCGCCACTTACGTGGTTAAAGATTGGCTAGTCAACTTTTTGCAAAATGCTGATCGCACACTTGCACCTCTTTCCTAGCCAATCTCATCAAGCACTTTTAACATTTTAAAGATTCATTGGGCAAATCAAATTTGCCTCAATTTAAGCTAATATCCGTAAAAGATAACCGAGGGCAATTATTCCACCAGTCAGGGTTAATGCAGTCCGCTCTAAGCGTAACACTTTGAGCATTCTGGAGATCAATTGACCAAGTTTGCTTTTCTTCTGAACGCGTGATATATCTTTGCTCCACCAACTGCCGATTTCTATAAACTTCTAATAAGATAATATCTTCTTTGTCAGTTACCTTGCTATTTCTGTCTAAACCGAACTCCAAATTCAATTGAGAAAATCCAGAAGGCACCCCACAAACCACTTCAGATGCTGCCACACTGTTATTTATAATATCTCCCGATTCCTTCAATACATATCTATTATATAAATAAGCAATTTCTGGGAAAGAATTTTTTCCAAATTTCACCTTTGTTGCTTGTTCAACAGGTTTTAAAGGTTGCTGAATCTCAGGAGTTCGGCTCTGGCACTCCAGATTAAACAAATAAGTTTGATTGGTTTGCGCTTGAAGTTTTAAAGCTGAAAGTAAAGCAAGAAACGTGACTGGGAAAATAAACAAATTTTGAATAGTTTTCATGTTTATGGCTCCTCACGGGTGGCAGGCGTTCAATAGAAAGTTAACGAATCTTATAATAAAGCCTTTGCAGCAAATTGACTCAAATTCAGCCACAAAGATGTTTGATCAGGTTAGAAGCGATATCAGGTTATTTGTTTTGCAGTAGGTTTGCTGCCGGCCTTCCCTTAACCTAAATGGTTCATATCATATCTAATGAGGCATCATTTAGACCAGACCTCAAATCACTTTAAGGGGTTCCAATTGATCGTTAAAAGTTCTGATCACAGTCGAGAAGGAGATGCAATCGCAGGCAAAGCTCGTGGGTACATCCCATTTTTGTCACTTTTTTGTAGTGCGGGCATCTTGCCCGTAGGCTGTCATCTATGGGAGCAAAATGCACTACTAATATTTTTGGCATCCTTATCCAAATTTTGAACAACTGCGACGGCAAGTAAATATCTTGCTGGTTTACCCGCTTTTAAGTATGTCGGCATCCCATTGCCGCACCCAAGAACTGAGACACTATCTGCTGCCGGCGCAAAGGTAGATTTTTGACTCAATCCTCACTTATTACACAGTTTCCCCACAGATGCCGGTTCAAATCTTAATATCTACCCCATGCCCAATGCCCCTACCTTTAGGTTGGCGAAGCCTTGACCCTACCTTTAGGTTGGCGACCCATGCCCAATGCCCCATGCCCAATGCCCAATGCCCCATGCCCAATTCAGCCATTTCTAAAAAAAGTGTTTGACAAAGCTCAGAAATGTGTGCATAATAAATCTTGGCGAAAAAAAGGGACTGTAGTTCAATTGGTTAGAGCACCGCCCTGTCACGGCGGAAGTTGCGGGTTCGAGCCCCGTCAGTCCCGTTCTGGTAAGCTTGGTATCAAGACGCTTAACAATAGTGTCTTGAATTTAGAGAGAAGTAGAAAGGCCATCTTATACTTAATTTTGGCCGGCCTACTTGAATCCAGCGTTTAAGAGAGATTGCTGTGACTGTTAGAGTTCGTCTTGCCCCAAGCCCAACCGGCAACTTACATATCGGAACAGCCAGAACGGCTGTCTTTAACTGGCTCTATGCCCGTCACAACGGCGGCCAGTTCATCTTGCGCGTAGAAGATACCGATCTTGAACGCTCGCGCCCCGAATATACCGAGAATATCCTAGAAGGTCTCACCTGGCTGGGGCTGAACTGGGATGCGGGGCCATTTTTTCAATCGCAGCGCCTTGACTACTACCGGCAGATGATTCAAACTCTGCTGGATAAAGGGCTAGCCTATCGCTGCTACTCGACAGAAGAAGAACTGACTCAAATGCGGGAAGCGCAAAAAGCCAACAAAGAAGCCCCCCGCTATGACAACCGGCATCGGAACCTGACACAGGAAGAACGGGACGCCTTTGAAGCCCAAGGACGCACCTCAGTCATTCGCTTTAAAATCGACGACGATCGGCAAATCAGCTGGAATGACTTAGTCCGGGGCGAAGTCAGCTGGCGAGGCAGCGATCTCGGCGGCGATATGGTGATCGCCCGCGCCTCTACTAAAGACGACATTGGCCAACCCCTGTACAACTTGGCAGTCGTCGTGGATGACATTGATATGCGAATCACCCACGTCATCCGAGGCGAAGATCACATCGGCAACACGCCAAAACAAATTTTGCTTTACGAAGCGTTTGAGGCAAAAATTCCAGAATTTGCCCACACGCCCCTGATTCTCAATCAATCTGGCCAAAAGCTATCGAAGCGCGACGGCGTCACCTCAATTTCTGACTTTAAGCAGATGGGTTATACGGCTGAAGCGCTGGTCAATTACATGACCTTGCTGGGCTGGTCATCCCCCGATAATGAAGAGATATTCACCCTAGCACCGGCAGCAGAAAAGTTTAGCTTTGACCGCGTCAATAAAGCCGGTGCTAAGTTTGACTGGGACAAACTCAACTCTCTCAACCGGCACTATATCCAAGCGATGCCGGTGCCCCAGCTCACTGACTTGCTCATTCCCTACTGGCAAGAAGCTGGGTATCAATTTGATCCAGTCGGTGAACGCCCTTGGCTAGAACAGCTCACTGCCCTCATTGGCCCAAGCTTCAACCGGCTCGATGAAGCCGTAGCCATGAGCCGAGTATTCTTTGTGGAAACGGTAGAATTCCATGAGGAAGCAGCCGACCAACTCCAGCAACCAGACGCCCCCAAAGTTTTACAAGCGATTCTGGCTATATTAGACAGCCAGCAGCCCCTCACCGAGTCTGACGCCCAAGATGCGATCAAAAAGGTGACAAAAGAGCAAAATGTGAAAAAGGGGATGCTGATGCGCTCCCTGCGGGCGGCACTGACCGGCGAAGTACACGGGCCAGATTTGATACAATCTTGGCTACTACTTCATCAGCGCTCTTGGGATAAAACCCGCTTGCAAAGTGTCTTAGGTGTGAATGACCCACAGGAGGGTGCCATGACCGAACTACCAACTCCAGAGCAACCAGTCGATGAGACGCCGTCTGCAACGTCTTTGCCAGATCCAGCAGTTGCCGGTATGGTGACTGAACCCCCGCCCCCTGATGCCTGGGTTGAACAGGAAACACCGGCACCCGCCCCCACTGAAGACCAGTTTCAGCAGATCAAACAGCAAGTTCTCTCAACTTTGTCCGATTTGCCGACTTCCGTGACTGAGTTTTTCGCACAGAATAAAAAGCTGCTCAACTCCTTCGGTCTGATCATCGGTGTGTTGCTCGGCTTGAGAGTGCTTCAGGCACTGTTGGATGTGTTCAACAGTATCCCGCTCCTGGGGGGAATTTTTGAAGTGGTTGGCATGGGATATTCCGGTTGGTTTATTTACCGCTATTTGTTGCAAGCCTCTCACCGCCAAGAACTCGCCCAGCAGGTTCAATCGATCAGGGAACAAATTGCCGGTAAACATTCCGCCAATCAATAACCCTTGAAGTTGAAACGTCGGGCCGGCACTGCTGGCCCGGCTAATGAAGATTGAGGGGGAAATCGCGAGAAGGGGAGAGGAAACTTGAGTTCAGTACCCGCCGGCAGAAACTCCCTAGGGGCACTTTTAACGAATTTTGTGTTAAAGTTGCCGGGAATAAGTCAAATATCCTAACTCAAAAGGTTTTAATTTTTTAAGGTGCCGGCGGTTTAGTTCTTATCTAAAATCTAAACCTAAAATGCTAAAACCTCTGATTTCCAAAGCGCAATAGACAATCGCAATGCACGACAGAGGGCTATATAAACGCTCGAAATGGTTGAAGGTGTGCGGCTGGACATTTGCCGTAGCGGTTTCGGTTGTGGCGATTGGATTCGGGAACGACTCGGATTTGCGAGCGCAGCCGGCTTCGGTGCCTTTATTTGAAACGATTACCCTCAGTCCTAAGTTTAAACCCGACCCGAAAGCGATTAGTGGCATTAGTGGCGGATCAATCTCCGCAGAAGGGATTGCCGGTCGCAAAGAGACAGCCAATGGCTCTTGCGTTGGTTTTGTAGACAAAGAACCTGACCACGTCCTGACGCTGACTGCTTTTTTTAACTATCTCAGCATTCAAGTTGAAAGCAGTGCAGACACAACCCTTTTGATACGTGGCCCTGGGGGGAGTTGGTGCAATGATGACTCACCCGGTAGAAGTAAAAATCCAGGGATTGCAGGCCAGTGGCTCGAAGGAACTTACCAAGTTTGGATCGGTTCCTACGAGCCAAATAAATATCACCCCTACGTCATAAAAATTACCACAGAGGTCAATTGACATTCTCCCCGCCTGAAATACGGAGATTTCCTCAACCCTGCCGTGAGGTTCCATTCTTCAGCGACTCAGATGAGCTTGAGCAGATGCAAATGCCTTCTTCGCTTTCAGCCATCCAATGAATAGAACTGAAGAGCGAAGTTAAGCTTTTGCAGTCTGTGCCCATACAAGTGGGAAATTTTAGCCTTCACCCTTCACACCTGTACAGGCAGGGCAGTGACTCGCTTCACCCTTCTAGCGCGAAGAATCTCAGGTAGATGCCGGTCAACGCAGTAGAGTAGCCTCAGAACTCCTCTAGTAACCCTCTAAGACGAGCGATCTCAGGATCGATTTCTTCTATAGGAGGTTCAGGTTCAGGAGTCACTGGTTGTGGCGGGGGTTCTGGCAGAGGAGAACTCT
Organism: Microcoleus vaginatus WJT46-NPBG5; assembly: GCA_019359355.1. GTDB lineage: Bacteria > Cyanobacteriota > Cyanobacteriia > Cyanobacteriales > Oscillatoriaceae > FACHB-68. Next base: position 207,695 of record JAHHHM010000007.1, read on the forward strand.
TAACAGGGGAACCCTGACTGACTTGCAAAGCCAACTGCATCATCTGCTGGCTAAGTTGATGCAGTTGGCGTTCCAGGGTTTCCAGCCGGCCCGATTCCTTCGCCATTACCTGTTGCTCCAGCGCGGCAAGTTGGCGTTGCACCTCAGCCACTTGTTGTTCCGTCTGGCTTGCACCCGGCTTAGGCTGCTGAGGTTCAAATACCGACACCGCGCCGGCAGATGATTTAGCCGATCCCCGTTTCTCAAACTCAGCAAATTGACGTTGGAGGTCAGCGATTTGCTGTTCCATTTCCCCAATTTTTGGGCTGGGCCGTAAAGATTCAGGGACGCACAAAAATTGCCACAGAGCTTCTTTACAGAGGTCGCTGAAGGTCTTGTGCGGTTGTTTGGCCAACTCGGTTTCAATCACCGTCAACAAGGTTTGGTCAGCAACCTCTTGGTTGAACGTGACCGATTTATTTGTCTTATTTGACCTCTGGAACATCAGGTTCAAGCCTTATTATTGGCGCGAGCAGGGAATGTCGCTAACTGTGCTTCTCCATAAATATACTGTCCCAAGGCATTCGCTTGTCGAGACGGCGAGGCTAAATGTGCTTCGATCCGGGCATCTTTGAGCAAGAGTTGCATATCTTCCCAGAAAAATTCTCCTCCCCCACCAGTCAGAATCACGGCTTTAACGCGCTCTGGCAGCCATGCCAGCACACGAGCGCACATTTCACGGGAAAAACTTTCTTTCAGGTTCGGCAAAATATCATCAAGGTTGGTCGGTTTGGTTGCCCCTCTGGGCCGGTAGAAGCGATCACCTTTGGCTCGGTTGACTGCCTCGATCAGAGACAGAGACTGGGGATCTGACCCTTCAATCTGGGCAGCGACTTGTTTGTAAAACTCAGTCATGGCGAAGGGTTCGCTCTTAGATGCAGCCCGTGCGAACCGGAAACTATCGACCATTAAACAATCGGTCGTTTGATGTCCAATGTCTATAATGGCCACCGGCACTTTTGACAGATCTGTCGTTGCCGGCTTTTTCGATTCGCCTTCACACCAGATGAGGCTGCCATACCCTTCAGGCATTACCCACACCTTGGTAATGTTAATTGACATCTGCTCGCCCCGGAAGCTCATTGTGTGAGGGCCGGTTAGCAAGTTAACAAGCTTTTCTTTTTCGCGCTCAAACTCTTCTTGGGCGTAGTAAGGCAGGCTGATCACAACGGACAGATCATCCTTATCCTTGAGCTTGTCGCTAAAGTAACCGATACAAGTTAAGACTTTTGGCAAAGCGTCCTCAGTCTTAGATTGCTTTTCTTGGTTGGCGCTAGAGTAAAGATTCGCCCCAAAGTCGGCTGCTAGTTGCCCAAGGGCGTACCCACTTCCTTGGTACTCTACCCACAAATCCAGTAAAGGATCGGTGGTGCGAGCTTCAAAGATGCCCCCGCGCAGCTCTTGCACCGGCTTCTCGACGATATTGGCCGGGATGAAAATGACACTATCCGGCTCGCGGCTGACACAGGTTTTTGTGGATGTTCGGCCCAGATCGACGCTCAGAATCGATTTGTTGATCAAATTAGCGGTTGGCTTGGCATTATTCAACGAAGTCGTCGTTGACTTCGGGGCATTCATCGGGGTAGCAGCGTTTTGTTGGCTATTCATTAGAACTCCTAATCTCACTTAGCCTCAAAATTATCATGTCCCATCCCCCCATTTGGGAAGAGATGAAGACTAAGATATGTTCTGACATTTGATCGCTTAATCGGGTTTATCTCAAACAGATTGTGCTTGGCCTCGACTGCCAGTGCAGTGGCACCGGCAACAGAGAGTTTGAAGGTGTTACAAGACGCTTGCAGATTCTCAGCTTGTTGCTGCCGGTGCCATCGAGTGCTATCACTATCCCCGGCTCAGGCTTGTAGATGCAAGGCATCTGTCCCTGTTCGGATTGATCCAGCAGCCATGCCGGCACCGGCACTTAACATCAGGTGGTGGCCATTGATTCACTTTGCCGTCTTGAAGGCGTCCAGTTAGCTTATGGCATCATTGCACCCTTGGGAAGTCACCCTTCCCCTTCTTCTTCAACCTTTGAAGTCTAAATGGACACGGTTCACCCTCAAGCACCCAAACCCTTAAAGCCGCACCGATAGCAATATCCATTGAACTTTAAAACGCTCACGCTAACCACATAAATTTTTCTGAGTTAATAAAATATTTTGTTAAAATTTGTAAACATTCATAATTGGCAATATAGCTAAACTTCTAATAGATGAATAATTTTTAAATAAGAGAGATTTTTTTAACAACATCTAAGTTCGGCTCTAGCTCCTGAGCTTTAAAGTAGTTCAGCGAGTTTCAGAATTTTTGCAATCAGTCGATGCAAAATTTATTGAATTTTAGCCGGTTTAATAAACCTAGACTTATCTGACTTTTAGACTTAAAAGAAAAAATGAGTTTGAGAAGGAACTGCTTAAGGAACCAAAACAGCTAAAGCTTGAGGAATGACGCGGAATTGAGCCGGCGTGTGGGTAGTAATTTCGCCATCGGTATTGATGGGACGAGGTTTGCGAGTAAACACCTCAAATTCAGTGCCGTTGAGAGCGCGAACACCCCGCAAATCAGCATGATTTCCTTGTCGCATTGCCGGCAGCAAGAGAATCATTTGCCACCAATGTTTAATTTCCAAACTGTAGAGATCCAAACGTCGGTCGTCAATTGTCGCATCCTCAGCAACAGTCATGCCACCCCCATAATAACGCCCGTTACCGACGGCAATTTGAACTGTTTTCACCTTTATTGATTTCCCCTTTAGGCGGATCTCTGCTTTAAAAGGTCGAGATTTCCAAAGCACCTTAAAAGCAGTCAAAGCATAGGCAAAAACTCCCCACCTGCGCTTCGCCTCCTTGCTCAACTGTTGGGTAATTTGCACACTCAGCCCTAAACTTGCCACATTAAAAAAGTATTTGCCATTCACCCAACCCAAGTCAATACGCCGAATTTTGCCGGCAGCAATAATTTGGCAGGCATCGGGTATAGAAGTGGGAATTTCTAAAGTCCGAGCCAGGTCATTTGCCGTTCCCAAAGGCAAAATTCCCAGAGGTAACTGAGAGTCTATCAATCCCTCTGCGGCTGCATTCAGAGTGCCATCGCCGCCCCCAATAATCACCAAATCCACTTGATGCCGGTAGCGCCGAATTAGATCGGGGATTTGTAGAGGATGCTCTGCTGATTCCTCTAGAATCTCAACCCCTAAGTATTGCAACTGCTTAACTGCTTTAGAGATACTTTCATCTCCCTTCCTAGCGCCACGATTGACTAACAGCAGTGCGCGACGCCTACCAGAGGGCAATGTATTAGTCATACTTTTTGGCGTTTTGGCTACGAACAATCCAGTAACTAATTGAAAGGGCAATAATTGTAAAAGCCAACCCAATAATTTGGATACCTTCTATTTTTTCTAAATCTAAAATAATAATTTTACGCGCGACTGCAATCACCGATGTGACAATGACTAACTCTACCTGAATTACGTGTTTTTTGAGGTAAGCTGTAATATTTTCTAGAATTTCGAGAGCAATCAAAACATTCAAAAATAATCCAAAAGTTTTAAATAAAGTTGCACCAAAATTTTCTGGTGGTGTTGTCAGTAGCTCTTGAAATAAAAAAATTCCTAAATTCCAAAGGGAAACGAATATAACAATAATCATCCCCACAGAAAGAATTTTGGAGACAACTCCCTCTAAACTTTCCAGCCCGTGTAGGAAATTTTTATCTTGGCTGGCTCGTCTCAGTTTTTTGTATAGGCTGTTAAATAACCACATTGTTATCAGGTTTGCTGCTAGCAAAACCGTTGTTAGATTCCTTTGAGAAAGCTGTCGTTTCATTGAGCTTGCACCCATTCTCAACAAACTTATTAGCTGTGAGAGCTTTAGTCAAAACAAGCAAAACCAAAAAGTTATGCCGGCAGAAACTATAGAAATAGAGAAGCAGATAAACTCTAGGAGAGTAGGCTTCTCATTTTCATCCCCTTCATATTTGCATATTTGGGTTGTTCACGAAAGCCTTTTGCCGGCATAACTTGGATTTTAGTGTCTGCCTTGAAAATTCACTCATCCTCATCATGAGCGAAGCGGTGATAGAGGAAATCGAGGGCGTGATTGCGGAGTTTGTAGTATTCTGGATCTTCCATAATGCGCGCGCGATCACGGGGACGGGGGAAAGGAATCTCTAAAATCTCCCCAATTTTAGCAGCCGGCCCATTCGTCATCATCACCAATCGGTCTGCTAGGAACAGCGCCTCATCAATATCGTGAGTAATCATCAGCACCGTTGCGCGGTGATCATTCCAAATTTTAAGTAATTCCTCCTGCAACTCTTCTTTGGTAATCGCATCCAGCGCCCCAAAAGGCTCATCTAAAATTAAGACTTTCGGACGCATCGCCAAAGCACGGGCAATCGAAACTCGTTGCTTCATCCCCCCAGATATCTGGCTGGGCTTTTTATCTGCCGCCTCTGTTAAGCCTACCATTGCCAAGTGTTCCCGTGTGATCGCCGTTTTTTCTGCGCCAGATTTGTTGGGGTAAACCGAGTCAATGGCTAAGTAAACGTTTTCAAAGGCTGTCAGCCAAGGCAGCAAAGCGTAATTTTGAAAGACTACCATGCGATCAGGACCCGGTTCAGTGATGCGTGAACCTTGCAATTCCACCTTGCCGCTCGTGGGTGTGGCGAAACCGGATACCATGTTCAGCAGAGTTGATTTGCCACAGCCAGAGTGACCGATGACGCAAATAAACTCGCCTTCCTTAACGGTGAGATTAACGCCATCAAGCACCGTGTAAGGCCCTTTCGGGGTTTTATAAACTTTAGAAACATCTTCAATGACGAGGAATGTGTCCTTACGAGTTTTTGAGGTAACAGCCGGCTGTGTGAGGGTGCCGGTGTAGGCGAAGTTGCGATTTAAAGATGTCATAGGTTTTGTTTGTCCTTTGTCCTTTGTTTACAGTAGGGGCGCAATTCGCGTAGATAGCCTATCGGTTTGAGCAGAAACTTTTAGCGCGATGCTTGGCCCTTACTTTTGTTTGCAGTAGGGGCGCAATTCGCAGTGTGCCCAGGGGATAGGATTGGCGTAGATAGCCTATTGCTTTTAGTTGAAGTTCTCAGTGCGATAACGCTCGTATTCGCCCTTACCTCTAATCAAATTAAGCGGCTGTGGAGCGTGAGTCGAGGATCACTTCGGCTATGCTGAAATCACGTTTAATTTCCAGGCTGTTGAGATAGCCAATGGGGTCATCTGTATTAAATGTGGTGCCATCAAATAGCTGGATTGAGCCGCGATTGTATTTCACATCTAGTACCCCAATTTCTCGCGCTGCGGTGCTAAATACACTCACTCGGCATACCCGTTCTAGAATTTCCAACCAGTTTCGGGGGAAAGGAACGTCACCCCACCGTGCCATTTGTACCATGTGCCACAAATGTTCGGTGCGACTAGGCCGGTTCACGCCATCGCCAAAAAACAGGTGATGGGCGTATTCTCGCATTGGCTCATCTAAGCTACAGGTTGCGGCGTTGGGGTCGCCCATTTGGATATAAGCCACATCCGTACTAACATAATCGCGTCCAGCAACAATCTGGCGCACCTCTTCGGCGTTGGCTTCATCCGCACAGTATTTGCAAGCTTCCAGCAGCGCTTTCACTAAAGCGATGTGGGTGTTGGGATAGGCATTGGCCCAATCTTCCCGAACGCCCAGCACTTTGCCGGGATGTCCAGGCCAAATTTCTAAATCTGTGGCAACGGTAAAGCCAACTCCTTCCATTGCAGCGCGCAGGTTCCAAGGTTCCCCCACACAGAAGCCGTCAATACTTCCCGCTTGCAGATCCACCACCATTTGAGCCGGCGGCAGGTTTTGGAGGGAGACATCGCGATCAGGGTCAATGCCACCGGCAGCCAACCAGTAACGCAATAGCAAATTGTGCATGGAAGAGGGATGCACGATGCCCATTCTGTGCTGTTGTGCCGGCGACGCTTGCAGCATCTTTTTAAAATCTGCCAAGGTATAAATTCCTTGGTCGTAGAAGCGCTTGCACAAGGTTATCGCATTCCCGTTGCGCGTCATGGTGAGGGAACTAACCGTGGAAATAGGCCGGTTTTCATGGCCTCCCAAAGTTAACCATAGCGGCATTCCTGAAGGCATTTGCGCCGCATCTAAATAGCCGCCGGTGATGCCATCGGTGATTCCCCGCCAACTGGTTTCTCGCACCAAGGTCACTTCATCTAAACCGTGTTTGGTAAAGAAACCTTTTTCTTTGGCAACTGCGAGGGGGGCGCAAGCCGTTAGGGGAACAAAGCCTATTTCCAGATTAACTTTTTCCAAGCCATGACGAGCAATCGCCGCCGTTTTTCTAGCGCGAAGTTTCTTAATCCGTTTCTGTTGATTGAGGAAGTAGATCATTTCACTCCGCAAGCTGTAATAGCTGGGATGTTCTACAACTTCCATGCGCTTGCGAGGGCGGGGAATATCGACTTCTAGAATTTGACCAATTTTTGATTCAGGGCCATTGGTCAACATCACAATTCTGTCAGACAATAGCACTGCTTCATCGACATCGTGAGTCACCATCACAGCAGTGACTTGGTTCTCCTCACAAATTTGCATTAATTTCTCTTGCAAATTGCCGCGTGTGAGTGCATCTAAAGCGCCGAAAGGTTCATCTAGTAGGAGCAGTTTCGGACGAATTGCCAGGGCGCGGGCAATACTTACTCGCTGTTTCTGACCTCCTGATAACATAGCCGGCTGTTTATCAGCATGAGGTCGCAGTCCCACCATATCGATATGTTGCTCAATGATGCTGCGCTTCTCCGCTTTGGGAAGATGGTTAAGGACTTCATCAACGGCTAAGGCAATGTTTTCGCGCACATTTAACCAAGGCAGCAGTGAATAATTTTGAAAGACCACCATGCGATCTGGGCCGGGGCCGGTGATTTTTTGGGATTCTAGAGTCACTAACCCATCGGTCGGTAAATCCAGGCCGGCAATTGTGTTCAAAAGCGTCGATTTGCCGCAGCCGGAGTGTCCGATTAAGGAGATAAATTCTCCTTTTTTAATTTGAAGATCGATTCCTTTAAGGGCAATGTATTGGCCGCCGCCGGCTAAGTCAAAGACTTTCTCAAGTTGGTCAATAGCAACAAAGACAGACATAGTATTTAAGAATTGGGAATTGGGGATTGGGAATGGGGAATTGGAAATGGATGACTTTACTTCTCTTGTGTCGCTTATTTACGCTCTTCTGGAACCACTTTGCTAGCGATGAAAGCCATTGCTTTGTCAAGAATTAAACCCACAACTCCGACATAAACAAGCGCTACGATAATGTCACTGGTGCGGCCAACGTTATAGGCGTCAAACATGAAGTAGCCAATTCCTACACCGCCGGTGATCATTTCTGCGGCCACAATTGCCAGCCAAGCTAAACCAATGCCAATTCTTAGACCTGTGAAGATGTAAGGAACCGCAGCCGGTAGAACTATTTTCAAGAAATACTTTTTCTGAGGTAAACGCAAGACTCTAGCAACGTTTTTATAATCTTGCGGAATCTGCTGCACACCCACAACAGTATTAATTAAAATTGGCCAGAGTGAGGTGATGAAAATTACGAAAATCGCTGATGGTTCTGATTGTTTAATAGCTGCTAAAGCAATGGGTAACCAAGCTAGAGGGGGAATGGTGCGAAGGATCTGGAAAAGTGGGTCTAAAGCTTTGAAGAGAAGGGCATTAACGCCGACAATAATGCCAACTGTTATCCCCACAATTCCTGCCAAGGAGTAACCGACTGCCACCCGTTGTAGGCTAGCCCAGATTTGCCAAAACAAGCCTTTCGCAGTGCCTTCTCTGTCAGGATAGGCAAATGGCCAAAATATCTTTGTCCAGCTTTCTTGAAATACCTTAATGGGTCCCGGCAAAGTAGACTCTGGACTGAGCGTAAATAACTGCCACACAATTAGAAACGTTGCGAGCGCTAAAAGGGGCGGAATTAAATCAGGAAATTGCTTTTTCAAATAAGAAACTGCACTGTCAAGCAGATTTGCCTGAGTAGCTTTATTACGTCTGGAATTGACAACCATTTGCTTTTCCTCTGATTGATTGAAAGACTTGACTGAAAACTATGAACAGAGAATGCTGGGAAACAACCTACAAAAGTTAGAACTTAAAAACTTGCTTGATTCTTAAGTTTTAACGTTTTTAAATCTTCTTGATTTTCACATTCTTCAAATAAGCCACTGGATCGGCGGGGTTAAAGGCAACACCATCAAAGAACTTCTCCACGCCTTTTGATGGACTCTTAGGAATTTCAGCAGCAGTAACGCCCATCTCATTTGCCGCTTCCCGCCACAAATCTTCGCGGTTTACCTGCTTAATAATTGCCTTTGTATCGGTATCTGCCGGCAGCATTCCCCAGCGCATATTTTCCGTTAAAAACCATAGATCGTGACTTTGGTAAGGGTAAGAAGCTGTACCCTTTTCCCAGTAACGCATAATGTGAGGGCTGTTTTCCGCAACTGGGCGACCGTCGCCGTAGTCAATCTTGCCTTTAAGCCGGTCGATAATATCTTTGACAGGTACTTTTGCATACTCATCTCTTGATAGAAGCTGAGCCATTTCTTCGCGGTTTTCCATCTTGTCGCACCACTGCTGAGCTTCCATTACCGCTTTAAGAATGGCTTTCGTTGTTTTGGGATGTTTGTCTACCCAGTCAGCGCGGAATGCCAGTGCTTTTTCTGGATGATCTTTCCAGAATTCGCCGGTAATTAAAGCGGTATAACCCACTTTCTGATTAATCGCACGCAGGTGCCAAGGTTCTCCCACGCAGAAGCCTTGAATGTCACCCGTTTGCATATTGGAAACAAGTTGAGCGCCCGGTACAATTTGAATCACAACATCGTTTTCTGGATCGATGCCACCGGCAGCCAACCAATAGCGCAACATAATATCGCTGGTGCCACCTTTAAAGGTGTGGGCAAAACGCAGTGGTTTGCCGGCAGCTTTTGCTTCCTGAACTCTCTGCTTTAATACAGAAGTATCGAGTTTAACACCTGTACCCTTAAGGCTATCAGCCACCGTAATGCCTTGCCCGTCAACGTTCAGCCGCAACGGTAAGTACATGGGAATCTTTTTATTTCCTTTGGTGACAGCACCTAATGCCATTAAGTAAGGCATCGGCGTGAGAACCATCCCCGCCTCAATTCCACCGCCGGCTGGATCGAGTTCCAACTTATCTCGAATCACTGCCCAAGAGGGTTGCTTTTGTAATTTAATATCTGGCACCCCATACTTAGCAAAAAAACCCAACTCTTGAGCAATAATCAGCGGCGCAGCATCAGTTTGACCGATAAAGCCGATATTTGCTGATTTTGTTTCCGGGATTTGCTCTGCCGGCAGAGTAAGTGCTTCTACTTTTTGGGTTCGAGTAACTTCAGAGATAGATTCAGGAGGGTTTCCCAAACAGCCTTTGAGAAACACCGATCCAACAGCAGATGCTCCAGCAGTTATCAGAAATTTTCTTCGGGAATATTGAGCAGAAAAATTGGACATAAAATCTCCTTGCGGCGGCTCTCTTTTCCTAAATTTAGGTTAAGAAAATCGTCACTTTGTGTGAGTTAACAAAGCGTACTTCACGGTTTTGATGATGGTTCGCCTAGATAGTTCTGTCAGTCCGACTTAAGTAAACTAAAGTTAAGCCAAACTTTCAGAGTTTAAGCGAGCATTTTTAAGAAACCTCAGGCGCTTTATCCAGCGAATTCGCTGAATTCAGCGCAAGTCATTGTTTGATATTTTGCACTTGACTATCGGCTGAATGCCGGTCAATCGCTTTCAAGCACCTTGGTGGGGTGCGTTCGCGTCGTGCAAAACATCGATTAAAAGTAAGCTTACTGCCTTTAACCTAGAATGCATAGATGTAGGAGCTGCAAAAATTAATTAAATATTAAATTGAATCTATAAGCAAATTGATAGATCACCTAAAACCCTTATAAAATAAGCTTTTTAATCTATGTAGCTCAACCTATTGAAACCATTTAAAATCCCCGATAAGTAATTAGTCTTAAGGGTTTTGCTGAATTTACCCTATCAGCCTTATTGAAACCATAAAAATTTATCTATACAAAATCGTTCTGATTTTCCGCCCAAAAAAATTCTTTTAAATCCCCCTAGTTGAGATAATTAAAACAATAGAGTTTTATCTATAGCAATTCTCAATTCGGTGAGATACATCTTTTAAGGCGCAATGAGGAGCTGCCTCTACGCTTGAATTCCCGATATAGCGGATGAATATGTCAAACCCTGCCGGCTGCTAACTCAAAAAACGAGCAGAGAAGCATCAGCGGCACAAGATAAGCAAAATCCTCGATTCCCGGCTTCCAGGCAATCGTTACAACTTCAAATCCAAATCTGATTCAAACGTTCTTCATCGTGCGTTTGGTAGCAAGAACGCCCCCCAAACCGATGAGACTCAATACTGCACAAGGTTCTGGCACTCTGGCTGGAGGCATCCCCGCCAGCAGTAATTCATAGTTACCGTTGTGCGAGAAACCATCGTTTAGCGCAAATAGCCCAGAATTGGTGGCCCTAAAGTTATACAAATAATGAGTCTGGCCGTTATAAGTAACTTTGACAATTTCACTAGCCTGCACCGTTGTATCTGAAATCAAAGACTCTAGTGAAGCCGGAATCACACCTAGCAGTAAAGATTTGGCATCATAGTGACCGGCAAGCCCAATTTTAATTTCGCCGGTGATGTCATCTTGGTTTAGATAAGAAATATTAGGGTCACTAAACCGTTGCCGGCCTCCATTGACGATAAAAGAGTTATAAAGTGTACCCCCTTGTCGTGTTCCAACTAAGCTACCTAAACCGTTGGCACTCAAAGCATCATTGAACCATCTCTTTGCCAGTGTCACGCCCCCAACTTTGGTATCCCAGTCAGAAGCGGTGAGACTGCTTAAGATAATGTCTTTTCCCCCTATTTTGCCGGCAAGGCTGGTAACACCGGCATATTCTGCGAATTCCCCATCACTGAGTCTTTCACTACTGGAAAATAACTCGACATTTCCCCCCGGAGAACTGCTATTGCCAGTTAAGATAGTTGACAATTTTGCAGATGGTTGCAAGAAGGTACTTGTGCCGTTAGAATCGTAAAGCGAATAATCACTACCAGCAACGGTTGCATTTGTGAGGCTGGCGGCGAACACTGAGGTGCCGGAGATCGTAATCATGCCGGCAGCCAACGAAGTGCTGAACACAAATTTTTTGACAGTTCCTGCCATCTTGGGTGCCTCCTCAAATTTCTCTGGGCTATAGTCAGGCCGGTTCATCCTAGCTGGTGAGAGATAGGATATCTGCTTTATTCCATTTGAGCCTTTAATGTTTAAGTTGAGGTGTGATTGCACTCACATAAAATTGTGATCCCGCGAATTGTGCGGGAAAAGGCTCGATCCAAAATTTATATTCAGAACTATCTCAGAACTATCACTGATCCGGGTTTGCAATCCCTGATGTTTGTAGCGCATTTAGCGGGAGCTATTTCTCTCACCCTCTGTAGATATCATAAGTCCTTTCACCGTGACCGATAATCAAATACGTGTTTCATTCATCAAACTTTGCGTAAAAATACATAAACACAAGGTTTGTTAGCAAATTCGCAACGCTTCTCTGTTTTTAGTCAAGAATTATTACGAGCGGACAAACTTAGCGATTCTTTCCACTGCTGCTTCCAGGATCGGCGGTTCGTGGACTAAGGCAAAGCGAACATACCCTTCGCCGCCTTTCCCAAACCCGGCACCGGGAGAGGCGGCAACGCCGGTTGTTTCCACCAGTTGGGCGCAAAATTCCATCGAATTATTTTCCCAAGGTGCCGGCAGTTTTGCCCAAACATACATGGTTGCCGGTGGGGTCTCTACCAACCACCCAATGCGGTGCAGTGCTGTGATGAAAGCATCGCGACGCTGACGAAAGGTTTCTACCGTTTGCTTGACAATGTCTTGAGGGCCACTTAAAGCAGCGCTCGCACCATTGAGAATTCCTAAGTATTGGTTAAAGTCAACCGCCGCCTTCACCTGTCGCAATGCCTGAATCAGTTGGGGGTTGCCGATGGCATAACCGATGCGAAAACCACCTAAATTGTATGACTTAGAAAGGGTGAAGAATTCTATAGAAACCGTTTTATCCGGGTCAGCTTGCAAAATAGAGGGTGGGGCTGAGCCTTCAAACACCAAGTCTACATAGGGGAAGTCGTGAACCAAGACAAGGTTGTGCTGCCGGCAAAACGCTACAGCTTCTTGAAAAAATGAGAGGGGAGCGATCGCGGCGGTTGGGTTGTGGGGGTAGCTGAGCACCATCATCCGCGCCTGGGCTAAAACCGGCCCTGGTACTTCCTCAAACACCGGCAAAAATCCATTTTCTGGCCGCAGTTGCATCGGGTAAATCTGCCCGCTAGCTAAGTAAACGCCACCGACATGGGAGGGATAGCCCGGATCGAGCAGCAGGGCGAAATCTCCCGGATTTAAAATCGCTAAAGGCAAATGCGCCGTTCCTTCCTGAGATCCAATGAGAGAAAGTACCTCCGTTTCCGGATCAACCGGCACGCCAAACTTCTGCGTGTACCATTTGGCGGCTGCGTGGCGAAATTTTTGAGTCCCGTGAAACAGCAAATACTGATGAGTGCTGGGATCTTTCAAAGATGCGGCGATCGTGTCGAGGACGCGATCTTCTGCCGGTAAGTCAGAAGATCCCAGAGATAAATCAATCAAATCTTGGCCGGCTGCCCTTGCCTTTGCCTTGGCCCGATCCATATCGGCAAAGACGTTAGCACGGAGGGGATCTAAACGTTTCGCAAATTGCATATTCACATATCCTTTGTTATTGGTCTTTTGTCATTGATCCGGCTGCCTTCGCAGGACAAACGACAAAAGACTCATAACTCTATCTTTACAAATGAGCGTCAAGCAGACCGGCTAGTTTTTGCTGGCTGATCGCTCCTTCATAGGACTCAATCACTTCAGTCCCATTAAACAATCTCAAAGCCGGAATTCCTTCCACTTTATATTGCTTGACGGTGGCGGGATTGGGATCAACTTCCATTTTCACGACCTTGAGGCGATCGCTGTAGTTATTTGCGGCCCAGTCCACGGAGGGTGACACGAGCCGGCATGGGCCACACCAAGACGCCCAAAAGTAAACTAAAACGGGCGTTGTGGATTGTAGGACTTCGGTTTCAAACTCGGTATCGCTAATGGAAATGAGGCTGCTCATGGCACTCCCGTTACTCAATCTGCAACAGAATTTTAAAGTTTCATTATTGTGAAGCTTTTTGTGACCTCAAGGCAAATCTGTGAGCGCAACAATAAACCGAGCCGGTGAACCCACATTATCCTAGCCGTTTGATTATTCTTTGATTTTCCCTAAATTTTTCCAGCTTAAAACTTTATCTTATCCAGATTTTATCGGCCAGCAGTTAGCAATCAGGCCCCGCTAGACTCACTGAATTCATCCATCCCCTCTCCGTTCGCTTGAAACGGAACAGGTGAGAGACTGAATGCACAGCGGTTTATCGAGACCTGGGTTGCTGGAGAAACGATCAAGAGCCGGTGAGACCTACATATCGTTGAGTTGCGAACGCAGTTCTTCCAATTCAGCGTCAACGGCTTGATTGTTTTTGGGGGCACTCGTTTGGCCAGAAGCGGGTAGAGCTTCTTGGGTGGGAGGAGCACCGCTAAGGGAAGCTTTCATTGCTGCGAGTTCATCGTCAACATTGCTGCCAGATTCAAGCAAGGCAAATTGACTTTCTAAATCGCTACCACCCAGCTCAGCAGCCGCTTGAGATCGGGCTTCCATTTGCAAAACCTTCTCTTCCATGCGCTCGAAAGCGCCCATTGCGCTGCTGGTGCCCAAATTGCCAATCGTATTTTGTAGCTGTTCGTTCGCCTTGGCAGCTTGCGCCCGCGCCTTGAGCATATTCTTCTTGGTTTTGGCTTCAGAAATCTTACTTTCCAAAGCGATCAGGTTGCGCTTGAGCGTATCTACCTGAGTCACTTGCGTATCCAGCTGGGCTTTTAGCGTTCCTGCTGTTTCAGCGTGGCTTTTTTTCCGAACCAGTGCTTCGCGGGCTAGATTTTCATCCCCTTTTTGCAAAGCTAGCTGGGCGCGTTGTTGCCAGGTGTTGGCTTGAGATTGAGCCTGATTGTACTGTTGCTCGGTGCGTTTTTGTGTGGCAATCGAACTGGCAACGGCCTGACGCAACTGCACCAGGTCTTCCTGCATATCTATGATGGCCTGGTCTAAAACCTTTTCAGGATCTTCTGCCTTGCTGACCATGTCGTTCATATTTGCCCGGACGACGCGGCTAATGCGATCGAACAATCCCATGATTTCGTCTTTCCTTTTGGGGTTTACAAGGTATGTCAGGCTTCTGGTGTCAGCCCGTTGGGTTTAATTTAGGTGGCCAGCGTCTCAATGGATTCAGTCTGAGACGGCTGCCCTCAACTTAATATCTAGTTTAAGTTGGTATTTTCAGGGAGGCACACAGCCTTGGTGGAGATTCCAAAGAGGATTCTCTTACTTCAGTGTAAAAACTTCAGGCTTTAATCGGTAGAGGCAAGGGAATTTCTTTGTATTTAGCCGGCATCTACTTTCCGTTGTCAAAGAACTGGCTTTAAAGGTTAGTCTGCCCAGTTTAGGGTGCCGGCAAGCGATTGCTGGGTTTGAGAAGCTGTTTTCTCTTTCCCGTTTATTAAAAATCGTTTACGGATTCGATGACTCACCGGGAGGCAATTTAGCTGGATCGCTCCCCTTAATGATTTGAGATTTCATCGCCGCTAGTTCAGCATCAACACCACCACCCCCTTCCAAAGCGGCAAATTTGTTTTCTAAATCATCGTGTCCCAGATGTGCGATTGCTTCTGATCGGGCTTCGAGTTGCATGACTTTCTCTTCCATGCGCTCGAAGGCATTCATGGCACTGCCGGTGTTGAACTGTCCCATCATCTCGTTCAATTTTTCAGAAGCTTTGGCAGAGCGGGCGCGGGCAATGTACAAATCTTTTTTCGTTTTCGCCTCAGCGATTTTGCTCTCCAGGCTCCGCATATTTTGCTTGAGCTGGTTTACAACCCCACTTTGCTGTTCGATCTGCGCCTTCATTGCCTGTGCTGTTTCGTGGTAGGTTTTCCGCCGCATTAGGGCTTCGCGGGCCAAATTCTCATCCCCTTTTTGCAGCGCTAGCTGGGCGCGGCGATACCATTCATCTGCTGTGGATTGAGCTTGGCTGCACTGGCGCTCTGTGCGTTTCTGGGTGGCAATTGCCTGGGCTACCGCTTGCCGCAGTTGGATCAGATCCTCTTGCATATCAATCACAGTCTGCTCCAGAATTTTTTCTGGATCTTCCGCGCTGCCAACCAGACTGTTGATATTGGCGCGAATCACCCGCATGACACGGTCAAATAATCCCATAACGGATTCTTCCTTGTACCGGATTTTCAGGCAGTTGAAGGAACAGCACTGACCGCATTCTTCCTAGCTTTTTGAATGAATGTCTTCTTTTCAGACCTTATCAGTCTTACTGCCTAGGATGAATTGCGGGTATTACTCGCACGATTATGCAAACCGCTGAGGTGTTTGCATTTTCACCAAAGGTGCTTATCGCATGGTGATGGCGAATTCACCAACAGGTTAATCTTACCAAAAAACTGCTATGAGCGTATTTCAAGCTTTTTTGTAGCCTGTGACTTCGCCGCTGCCGTGTCTACCATAAAAACCGGCCCTTGTTTTGATGCCGGCAAGAAGCGAAAAACCGATTTGTAGTTTTACGGGATCTTGCCGGCTCTCATTGGCCCACTTAAGGCCGGTAAACCTTGGCTGCCAGTCCTTGTCGTTGCAGTTCCTGCACCAAAATTTGGGCAGTAGCCGCATCATTAAAAGCCCCTAACTGGATTTGAGAGCCGGCTGGGAAGTCGCGTGCGTAGGCATCTGCGACGACTTGCCGCGCTTTTTCCAGACTGGCTTCGCCGTCATAATCCAAGACAACATAGAAGTAATCGTCTGTCACAGATTCGGCGTTCGCTGCTGCGGCGGCTGTTGGTGTGGCCGTGGGCGTGGCTGCTGGTGCTGTGGTTATGGTTACTGTTGGGCTGGGTGTTACAACCGTTACTGTAGGTGCCGGTGCTTTTGGCGCGGCTGGGGGAGCCAAGGGCTGTCCTTTCGCCGGCGGCTTGTTTGACCCTTGTGGTTTGTTTGACGGAGGCAATAAAGCCGCTGTCAGGCTCCCCAAACCTCTGGATTTGGCGGCTGGGCTGGGAGTGGGCACTGGCCCTGATTTGACAGTGACCTGGGGAATAGGGGTAGCACTGGCGGTTGGCGGTGGAACAGAAGATTGTAAGACTGGCGCGAATAGTGGCGTGGGCGAGGGATTCACTGTACTGAGTGTGCCCAAATCGAGTTCCACAAATTCTTCAGAGGCTAAATTTGGGGAGGTTGGCAGGCTGGCTTCCGCCGCACCGCCGGTGGTGACGGTTGTATTGTTTGAATTTTGGGCGGTGTTGGGCGTTTGCTGGTTAAAAAGCCGGCTCGCTGAGAGGTGTTTCAGACCGGACGGGTTGGTGGCCACGTACCCGAAGATCGCGCTGGCCATTAAAAACAGCAACATTGACCCGATGCCCAAGGGGCTGAGCAAGTTGTCTGCGGTGCTCCGTTCCCTTTGTCTTGCTTTGGTTGCTTGTGGGTCACCAAGACTTTTGAGCAGTTCTTCTGAGGACTCCAAATAGCCGTTTGGAGCTTCACTGTTGTTGGGATGGCCTAAACTTTCACCGGCAGCAATTTCGCTGGTGGGGCTAGGTTCGCCGTTGGCGGTTGGAGAGGCTTCTAGCGCTTTGGAGGCAATGGCTAGCTCCGCCGCTGAGGGGGGGATCGATATCTGGGGCAGTGATAGCTCCTCTTTTTGCCAGGTTGGAGCCGGTGGGTCAATGGATACCGACGGGGGCGGCATTTCTGCCAGTGAGCCTGCATTCGGCTGGGTTCTGCCGCCGGTGGCTGTCACGTAAATTAAATCTAAGGGATCACGGCTTTGGTTTTGGCCAATTCCCCGGTTAGCCGTGGGCGTTTGTTCCCGGCGTCGCTGGCGTCGGTATCGGGTTAATTCTTCCTCTAGCTGCACATCCAAACTGCCGAGAGCCGCTTTTAAGGCCGGCTTCAATGAATGGGTTGGCGAGGCGGGTGTGGCTGAGACAAGGTCGGGACTTTTGCTCATTGCGTGCGGCTCCTACCGGCTGTTTCGATCGCGCATCATGTAGTGAAGTAATTTATCCCTCAGGTGCGGGCGACCTGTTTTGGGCAGTTCTGTTTGTACCGATTTAAAAGCTTAACTTGATATCTTACACCAGAGCCGGTTTTTGCTCCCCCATTGTTGCCACTGACAAGGGTTAAAGCCAATGGCTGAGGTGAAGAATTTTTGATGGCGTTTGCTGTTTCCGTGGGTTGGGTCTTTTGGTGCAGATGTTTAGCCATTGCTGAACAGTGATCCACGCCGATTCATCAATGCTTTATTTTAAATCTCCCTTCAAGATTTTTGCCGGCAATAGGTTCTATCATTTTTGAGGCTTTTTTGATGGGTTTAACTGCAATCGGCTTTCTTGTTGCCAAAACGGCTACCTAGATACGTCACAGAGCCATCAGAATATAAAGGGAGGCATCGCTGAGGAGCTTTGCTGATAACCGGGCGTTTGCAAAAATTTGAGAGGGGCGCGATGGCTTTTAAAGCTCTCAATCAGGTGATAGGCTCTCTAGAAAATCACGCTGGGTTGCAGCAATCACAGGACTTTCAAAGTTTGCTGCGCTGTTGGCCCGAAGTGGTTGGTGCAGCGGTGATGGCTCAAACTCGACCGCTTGCCGTGGATCGCGGGGTGCTAAAAGTAGCGACATCAAGTGCGGTTTGGGCACAACAGCTCATGTTCCAGCGGCGGCAGATTTTAGCTAAGTTAAATTTGCGTTTGTCCGCACCCCTTGTAGATATTCGCTTTTCGACCGCTCAGTGGCACAACCCGCTCAGCGATGGGCCGGCAACCCAAGAGCAAACAGTCTTGTGGCGAGAGCATCCGAGCCGGGTTGTTGATACTCCAATCGCCTCTAAAATTGAGCCGAAGCAGATGGTTAAGGAGCCAAAGGCGGCTTTTCAGCAATGGGCTGAGGGCATACAGGCGCGGACGCAATCTTTACCGCTTTGCGAGCAGTGTCAGTGTCCTGCGCCACCGGGAGAGCTTCAACGCTGGGGGGTTTGTGGCTTGTGTGCGACGAAGGGCTGGTGAGGTGAAGGCGTGCTTTGTCTGGGCCAGCCTGCCGGCCTGCAACCGACCAAAGCCATTCTTTTAGAGGTTTTCTGGATGTGGCCTTTCGCAAGATTTAAAAATTGTAATTATTTACTCCTTACGAATGACAAAATCAGAGTATAATTTATTCCTCTTAGATCTTGTTAGTTAATGATATTTACTGTAATGCCCTTGTCAGATGTTTAGCGTTTTACTTGATCCCCGTTGAGTTTTGTCCTAAATTTGCCTATTGCAGCCTATAAACCGCTTTTGTTTTTAAAGTTATATGTATCGGTTTTTAAAGTAAATCTAAAAAAAAGATTAAGAGGAGAAACACCTCGGGGATCGCTTAAATCTATACGGGATCGGTGGTTACAGGCTAAATAACGTTGAGAGCGATCGATTACAAATAAAAGAAGAAGATCATTCGCATCTCCAACGAGAACTTTATGAAAACCCTTAATTGCTCTGCTTCCGCCTGCCGCCACTGCCGCTTTTACCAGCCAGTGGGAAGACGCGGTGGTCATTGCCAACAGTTGGATGTGCCGGTGCGAGGCGGCTGGACAGCTTGCTCATTAGCGCTTCCTCCCTTTGCTCCTTCTTGGGAAGCACTGGAAGAACTCAGACTTTGGCATCAGGAAATGCTGAGTTGTCAGGAACCGCTTTCCATCGAGGGTTCATTAGCTTGTTCTCAGGCAGATGCTTGCAGTCAAGAAAACAACGTGACCCCGTCAAGGTTGACCTCGGCGCTTTTAGTGTAACTGAAAATATTTTATTAATGAAGCTTGCTGGCCGGTAGCGGCCGAAGACAAGTCAAGACGCTGGAGATGCATCTACGGAATGACTCGATTTAGAAAAATTTGGCTCAGGATTACAGGTTTTGTAAGGGTTAGATAGACCTCAAAGCAGAGCAAAATTTGAGTCTAAAGAAGAACTGAGTAAAAATTCTCATTTCAATCGCACCGGATTTAAGTGCCGGTGCGATTTTTTATGAAAAAACCTTAACTTTTGGCACTCTAGAATTATGGCAGCCAGGGGTATTGGCGAAAATCGGGAGGGCGTTTTTCGAGAAAGGCTTGTTTGCCCTCAGCGCCTTCTTCGGTCATGTAATAAAGTAAGGTGGCATTACCGGCCAGTTCTTGAAGACCGGCTTGTCCGTCGCAGTCGGCGTTAAAGGCGGCTTTGAGGCAGCGAATCGCAATCGGGCTTTTCTCTAAGATTTCATTGGCCCATTTGATGCCTTCTGCTTCCAACTGTTCCACCGGCACGACACAATTAACTAAGCCCATTTCCAATGCTTGCTGTGCGCTGTATTGCCGGCAGAGAAACCAGATTTCCCGCGCCTTTTTTTGGCCCACAATTCTGGCCAAATAGCTCGCCCCAAAACCCCCGTCAAAGCTGCCAACTTTCGGGCCGGTTTGTCCAAACACGGCGTTATCTGCGGCAATTGTCAAGTCACAGATCAGGTGCAAGACGTGACCCCCACCGATGGCGTAGCCGGCAACGAGGGCGATGATCACTTTCGGCATGGAACGGATCAGGCGCTGTAAGTCCAGCACATTTAGGCGGGGGACGCCGGCATCATCCACGTAGCCGGCACTCCCGCGAACACTTTGATCGCCACCAGAGCAAAATGCGTATTTACCATCGGTGTGAGGTCCCGCGCCAGTGAAGAGTACGACGCCAATGCCGGTGTCCTCACGCGCATCGCAAAAGGCATCGTAGAGTTCAAAGACTGTTTTCGGGCGAAAGGCATTGCGTTTGTGGGGCCGGTTGATGGTAATTTTCGCGATGCCGTCGGTTTTGTGGTAAAGAATGTCTTCGTAAGTTTTGGCGGTTTGCCAGTTGATTTGCATAGAAAATGACTGCGTTACTTTGGCTTGAGAATTTTAAAAGATTGTCAGGAATTCCCCTTCCCCTTGCGGGTAGGGATGAAAGGCAAGTCAATCAAGCGGTTCTATTCCGCGTAGATTGACAACTATCTATGTAGTTTGCCATTAATATGTTTCGTCCTAAAATTAGGACATGAGAAACGTTGCCAAAGTCAGAATTTATCCGACCTCTGAGCAGCAGATAGCCCTGTCAAAAGCTTTTGGTTGCGCTAGATGGTGGTGGAATTATGCGCTTTCTTTGAACAACGAAACTTATAAAGCAACTGGGAAAGGACTGTCAAGGCAGGGGTATAACGACCAATTGCCGCCACTCAAAAAGCAGTTCCCTTGGTTGGCCCAGTGCTACTCTCAGGTACTTCAATCAGTATCTCTGAATCTGTCTCAGGCGTTTATCAACTTTTTTGAAGGGCGCTCTAAATATCCTAACTTCAAAAGCAAGCATGGTAAGCAGTCAATTCAATATCCTCAGCACGTCAGGCTGCACGATGGCGTGATTAAGCTTCCTAAAATCGGTGAAGTCAAAGTCAAACTACATCGTGTTTTTGATGGTCAGTTGAAAACTGTCACCGTTAGCCTAAGCAAAACAGGCAAATATTACGCCTCTTTGCTTTTTGATGATGGAACAGATGAACCTGAAATAACTAGCCAAGGGAAAGCTGTTGGGATTGATCTTGGCTTAACTCACTTTGCGATTACATCTGATGGCTCTAAGTTTGACAACCCAAAGCATCTCAAAAAGCATGAGCGAAACCTGAAACGTAAGCAGCGCAAGTTATCCCGTAAACAAAAAGGTTCAAAACGTAGAGCAAAAGCGAGACGGCTTGTTGCCAGAGTGCATGAACGGATTGCCAATACCCGTAAAGACTTCCATCACAAACTCTCGCGCAAATTGGTGAACGAGAACCAAGTCATCATTGTAGAGACTCTGGCGGTTAAGAACATGGTGAAAAATCACAATCTAGCAAAAGCAATTAGTGATTGTGGGTGGTCGGAATTTACCAGGCAACTGGAGTACAAAGCCCAAAAAAATGGGAAGACCTATTTAGAAATCAATCGGTTCTTCCCATCAAGTAAAACTTGTCATGTTTGCCTCCATCAAGTTGATAGCCTGTCCCTTGAGATTCGCAGTTGGACTTGTTCTAACTGCAAGACTCATCACGATAGAGATGTGAATGCGGCTATCAATATTCGAGATGAAGGCTTACGAGTCTTAGCGTTGGGAACCAGCGCGACTGCCCAAGGAGGCAATGTCAGACCAAAGCGGGGGCGCAAGTCATCCGTAGAGGCTGTTGCTGTTGAGTTGGGAAGCCCTGTCCCCTTGTGGGCGGGGTAGTTCACCGCAGTGTCTTGAGCCGGCGCGATAGATTGGCTGCAGCCGGGTTTTGTCAATATTTCTTGGTTGCCGGCATAGAGGCAGGGCTAATTCATTGTAAGGAGAGAAAATTAATCCGGCCACTTTATCGCCTAGACTATCTTCTATCCCCGATTTTGACAGCTCAAAAAATCCCTGAGCATGAATCTCAAAGACGCCTTAGCTC